>NZ_CP051236.1:2500-174298 GCF_017794765.1 Nitratireductor sp.
CCAGTCCGGATACAAGGGCGAGGATGTGGACGGGATGGTCGAGGCGATCACCAAGCTTCTCAATGCTCCCGACCTGAAGGCGGGCACATTGCTGCGTGTGGGCGTCGAAATGCGCGGGGAAAAAAGCCGGGTGGTGCGCACAAGCGTTTATGAGGGCCGCAAGCACATCGTCACCATAGCCCTGGACGACCGCGAGCAGTATGTGCCGGCGGAAGAACCGGAGATGAACCCGGTTCTGCTCGCAGCACTTGATCATCCGACCGCGCCGCGGCGCATGCCACGAGCCGATCTTCCCAGGGTCTATGACGGGATATACCGCGCAGCCTATGCCTATGGACTGACGCCGGAAATGACCAAGCGCCTGGTGAAGCTCCTGTCGGCGGATGTGGACTTCCAGTCGCGACTTGCGCCCACCGACAAGCTGGAGGTCTTCTTCTCTGCTCCCGACACGGACAAGAATGCAACAGATCAGTCCGAACTGCTTTATGTAAAGGCTAGCTTCGGTGGGACCACGCGAACCTTCTACCGCTTTCAGTTCGAAGACGGGACCGTCGATTACTTCGACAGGGATGGCCGCAGCGCAAAGCGGTTCATGCTTAGAAATCCCGTTCCGAACGGTCGTTTCACATCGGGGTTCGGAATGCGGCGGCATCCGGTGCTTGGCTATAGCAAGATGCATACGGGTGTTGACTGGGCGGCTCCACGCGGCACCCCGATCATCGCTGCCGGCGATGGCGTGGTGGAGAAGGCGGGATGGGCCGGCGGGTACGGTCGCCAGACCATTATCCGACACAATAATGGGTTTAAAACCTCCTACAATCACCAGAGCGGCATCGCCAAGGGCGTGACGGCGGGCGCGCGCGTTCGTCAGGGCCAGGTCATTGGTTATGTCGGCGCCACTGGCCTCGTGACAGGCAACCACCTTCACTACGAGATGATCGTCAACGGCACCAAGGTCGATCCGATGCGCGTGCGCCTGCCCGACAATCGCGGGCTCAAGGGCGAAGACCTGCTGGCTTTCGAACGTGAACGCAGTCGCATCGATGAGTTGTTAAAAGAAAACGACGACGCCCCGCTATCGGTGGCAGCGAGCGGCAGTTAGAGCATTTTGCAGTCAGGTGGAGCCACCTGACGTCCGCACAAATGCGGAAAAGCTCATAGGTAGTGCCAAGCAGCGTTTCCGTGAAACGGTGAACCGCTCTCGTCACAACGCCCGGCCTCATCGAACCTGACACGTCATGCGTACGAATGATATCGGCCGGGCAAAGCAGGCATCCTGGAACATGACCAGCAGCCGCCACGCTTGCGAAATCCTGTCGACGCAGCCTTTTAATCGGATCCGTCGCTATTCAACGAATGTGACGCTCACCCCTGGCTTGACGCGCTTTGCAAGCTCTTCGGCATCCCAGTTGGTCAATCGGATACACCCATGGGAAGCTGTCTTACCGATCTTTGATGGATCCGGCGTTCCGTGAATACCGTAAGTCGGCTTTGACAAGGCGATCCAGACGGACCCCACCGGACCATTGGGCCCTGGCGGGATGGTCAACACCCTGTCGTTGTTGCCCTGCTTGAAGTTGATCTTCGGATTGTACGTGTATTCCGGATTGAGCGCGATCCGGGCTACCGTGTGCGTTCCCGTTGGTGAAGGCGTATCGGATGAACCGATTGTCGCGGGATAGGCGGCGACGAGCTGGCCATCCTCATTGTAGGCGCGCAATTGCTTCGCGCTCTTGTCCGCCACAATGCGGGTGACGTTCGCCTTCATGGGCTTCCCGACATTGACCACTTTGATGATCGTGCCTGGCCGATTGAAATTTGCATCGGGATTGAGTGCGATCAGATACTTCTCATCCATATGAAAGCGCTCGGCGAGCATTTCCACCACGGATGTGTAGGACAGGGCATCAAGCTGGGCCTTGTGCGCATAGTCTGCGGGAACGGATGCAATATAAGGCCCCGCGGCGTCCTCAGCCGTGATGGAGTATTCTTTAAAGGCCGGTCCGCCCGTGCGTTCCAGTTCTGCCTCGATCCATTCCTTGTCGTAGGTTCTGAGCGTCTGCCCCGTTATCTCACGATAGGCCCGGATCGCCTTGTTCACATTGTCGCCAGTGCGGCCGTCGATCACACCGGGCGAGGCACCGACCCGGTCGAGCAGCACCTGGAAGCGGGTCACGTCCTCGCTGACCCCGCGCGGCATGACCACCGCGCTGTCTTTTGGCAGGGCCGGCGCACCGGAAGCCTCACCCGATCCGGGACTGAGGCTGGTACGCTCGTCGGGGATTGCAGCCATGTTATCACGAGGATCCGGCGCATCGAGCGGAGTCCGCTCGATGGGCTCACGGCCGTAATTCGGGTTTTCCCGGTAGGCATCGCGGTCGTCATATCGTGGTGCATTCGCATAGGGATCCGAATAGCGGTTATCGGGTGCGTTGCGCGCTCTGCCGCGATCCCGCCGATAACGATCGACCTCACGAGGATCCGAGAAATCATAAACCTGACCATCGAACTCGCGTGGTCGCGACGGTCGGCTCTCATACTGCCTCCTGCCTGGCGCGGGCGGGCGAATCTCCACCACCTCGCCGGTAAAGGCGTCCACAATGATTTCACGGCCATACTGATCTATATAGACGTCGAAATCATAATTTTGAGCGAGCTGGACCGGGGCTTCCAACGGCTTGCCATCAAGGATTGCCGGGCTGCTTGCAAGCCCGTTGGCCAAGTGGAACGCCTGACCATCGCGCCGCATCTCGACTTCCGGCATCACGGCCCAGGCTGAGGACGGCCCGATAGCCAGGTAAAAAGCGGTCAGCAAATTCAGTTTCACGTTCATCGCCCCTCGACTCATCCCACACGGATAGGCTGTTCGCCTCGCGAGCGATTCGCCCATTTGACGAATGATTTACCATAGGAGATGAACCGGACGTGAAGATGGCGACGGTTGTGGCAATTTCGCGGCGCCGTCAAACCGGGTCCAGCCCCAACTCCCGCCTGAGCCTCCGCGTCAGGCCCGACGCCACGATCCGATGGCTTTCGGCCAGATATTCAGCGAGCGCGTCGTCGCCCATCGTTTCACCAGATTGTCGCTGGATCCACTTCATGCCACGGGAAGCCAGATAGGGCGCCGGGCGCAGGCCCGGCTGTTCCCTGAGCGCATCAAATGCGATTTCAGAACATTTGAAGGAGACGGCAAGCGTTCCATCGCCAGCCTGGCTACCGATGGCAAACACTTTTCCGCCCACCTTCCACACATGTGCTCCACCCCACTGAACAACATGGGTGGCGTGAGGAAGGGCACCGCAAACCGCGTTGTATTTTTCGATCTGCATGCGCCCTCCCCGGCTTTCTGGTTAAGCAGCCTGACCGGCCTGCTCATCAAGAGAAGCCTTGCGAGGCCGGAAAATGAGCCGGTCAGACCCTGACGTGACCTTCACTGTGGACCCGTCAAAGATCTCTCCCTGCAGGATCTTTTCTGCCAGCGGGTCCTGAAGCTCCTTCTGGATCACGCGTTTCAGGGGGCGCGCACCATAGGCTGGATCGTAACCCTTGTTGGCCAGCCACTCGATTGCCTCGCTATCGAGATCGAGAGTGATCTTGCGATCCGCAAGCAGGCTTCCCAAACGCTGCAACTGGATTTCAACGATCTGTCCCATGTCCTGACGACGCAAACGATGGAAGAGAATTACCTCATCGATCCGATTCAGGAACTCCGGTCGGAACGAAGCCTTGACCACACCCATCACATCACTGCGAACCTTGTCGACATCGTCGCCCTCACCAAGATTCACGAGATACTCGGCGCCAAGGTTGGATGTCATCACAATGAGCGTGTTTCGGAAGTCCACCGTGCGGCCTTGGCCGTCCGTCAGGCGTCCATCATCGAGCACCTGCAAAAGCACATTGAACACGTCCTGATGGGCCTTTTCGATCTCGTCGAAAAGAATGACCTGATAAGGCCGGCGTCTGACGGCCTCCGTCAGAACACCGCCTTCCTCATAGCCGACATAGCCGGGGGGAGCGCCGATAAGGCGGGCCACGGAGTGCTTCTCCATGAACTCCGACATGTCGATACGCACCATGGCCTGCTCATCGTCGAAGAGGAAACTGGCAAGCGCCTTTGTCAGCTCCGTCTTGCCGACGCCCGTCGGACCGAGGAACATGAATGAGCCGATCGGCCGGTTGGGGTCCTGAAGGCCCGCTCGGGCACGGCGGACAGCCTTGGAAACAGCCTGTACGGCCTCTCCCTGCCCCACGACGCGCCTGGCCAGCTCATCTTCCATACGGAGAAGTTTTTCGCGCTGAGCTTCAAGCATCTTGTCGACCGGGATCCCGGTCCACCGCGAGACAATATGCGCGACGTGATCCGGCTTGACCGTCTCTTCGACCATGCCGCCGGAACCTTCTTCCTCGCCTTGAGCTTCAGCTTCGGCCAGTTTTTTCTCGAGCTCCGGGATCAGTCCGTAAGCCAGTTCACCGGCGCGCTGGAATTCACCCTTGCGCTGGGCAATAGCCAGTTCATTGCGCGCTTCATCGAGTTGCTTCTTGAGATCTGCAGCAAGGCCGAGCTTGTCCTTTTCGGCAGCCCACCTGCTGGTCAGGCGTGCCGATTCTTCCTCGAGGTCGGCGAGCTCGGTCTCGAGCTTCGCCAGGCGATCCTGCGATGCCTCGTCTTTCTCCGCTTTCAGCGCTTCACGTTCGATCTTGAGCTGCATGATGCGCCGGTCGATCTCATCGAGCTCCTCCGGTTTGGAATCCACCTGCATGCGCAGTCGCGATGCCGCCTCGTCCACGAGGTCGATGGCCTTGTCGGGCAGAAACCGGTCGGTGATATAGCGGTTGGAAAGCGTGGCGGCTGCAACCAGGGCCGAGTCGGAGACCCGCACCTTGTGGTGCTGCTCATACTTCTCCTTCAGGCCGCGCAGGATCGAAACCGTGTCCTCAACGGTCGGTTCTTTTACGAAAACCGGCTGGAAACGGCGTGCGAGCGCGGCGTCCTTTTCCACATGCCTGCGATACTCGTCGAGCGTCGTTGCACCGACGCAATGCAGTTCTCCCCGCGCCAGCGCAGGCTTGAGAAGGTTCGAGGCGTCCATAGCGCCGTCAGCCTTGCCGGCCCCGACGAGCGTGTGCATTTCGTCGATAAAGAGAATGATATTGCCGTCGGCAGCCGTGACCTCCGATAGAACGGCCTTCAGCCGTTCCTCGAATTCGCCGCGATACTTCGCGCCGGCAATGAGAGCGCCCATATCAAGCGCCATCAACTGTTTGTCCTTGAGGGATTCAGGCACGTCTCCGTTCACAATGCGCAGGGCGAGCCCTTCGGCGATAGCCGTCTTGCCAACCCCTGGCTCGCCAATCAGCACCGGGTTGTTCTTGGTGCGGCGGGAGAGAACCTGAATGGTGCGCCGAATCTCGTCATCGCGACCGATCACCGGGTCGAGCCGGCCAGCGCGGGCGTCCGCGGTCAGATCGCGCGCATACTTCTTGAGCGCATCATATGCCTGTTCGGCACTGGCAGAATCGGCAGTGCGTCCCTTGCGAATGTCGTTGATGGCCTGATTGAGCGCTGTCGGGGTAACCCCTGCCCTGGCCAGAATATCAGCGGTCTTCGCTGACTTTTCCACCGACAAGGCGGTCAGCAGACGCTCGACGGTGACAAAGCTGTCTCCGGCCTTCTTGGCCAACTCCTCGGCCGTCGAAAACACCTTCGCAAGCGGCTGAGCCATATAGAGCTGACCGTTGCCACCCTCAACCTGAGGCATGGCTTTCAGCGCCGCTTCGACGCCAAGGCGCACATCTTCAGCCCGCCCGCCTGCCCGCTCAATCAGGGAGGCTGCAAGGCCTTCTTCATCATCGACAAGCACCTTCAGCAGATGCTCCGGCGTGAATTGCTGATGGTTGCTGGTGAGCGCAAAGGTCTGTGCAGCCTGAATAAAACCGCGCACGCGCTCCGAATATTTTTCAAAGTTCATAAGTGTCTCCATTTCCCTGCCGACCTGCTTTGCAGCACCGGCAACGATTAATGCGACGGGCTCCCATAAACCGTGATGAGATCAGAATATCACGGTCCGGTGTGGCAAGCCCAACTGATTGGGATATGGGAACATATCCCTATCGGCACAAGATGGGGACCAAATGAAAACGGCGGGGAAGCCCCGCCGTCAATGACACAAAAGCCGCTTTGCTCAGCCCTGAGCAGCAATCTCTTCAGGCACAGCGGCGGAAGGCCCGGCCTCATTGCCATCACCGCCCTCTGCGTCGTCGTTCTTGCGCGCACGGGTACGACGCGGGCGCTTGGCCGGCTTTTCGGCTTCCTGCGCCTCTTCGCCGTCCTCTGCTTTGGCAGCGGCGGGTTTGCGGCTGCGGCGTGCAGGCTTCGGCTTTTCATCATCTGCACTGCCGTTCATGCCGCCGGCCGCATGACCATTGCCTGCGTTGCCCTGCTCGCCGTGCAAAGCTACTTCAGCCGGCGTGTCCTGAATTTCAGGCTGTGGGCCGGAGCCATCGTCGACGCGTTTCTGGCGCTGAGCCTTCTGGCCACCATTGTTGGCTTCTGCAGTATCCTGCTCATCGCCGTCACCATCCGCATCGTCACGATTTTCACGCGACTGCTGCTGCTGCTGAAGCTGCGCCTGGGCAGCGGCAATGATACGATTGTAATGTTCCGCATGCTGCAGATAATTCTCGGCCATCACACGATCACCGGAACTTTGCGCATCGCGCGCCAGAGTGGCGTATTTATCTGCTACCTGTTGTGCCGTTCCGCGGATTTTTACGTCCGGGCCATTGCTCTCATAGCTACGCGCTAAAGGATTTGGGCCCTTGCGGTTGTTGTTGCCGCGACCGCGCATGCGCCTGTTCTGCTGTTGTGGCCTCATTCGACTCTCTTGGTTTTTTGAGACTGCTTGTTCGAGACAGATTTTTGAAACGATACTCTTTCAGATGGCGGACGATGGCGGGAAGCCAGCAGTCTCACATCTCCCCTTGGCTCTGTGCCGCACCGCATTCAGCGGGCGCCAACGCCATTGCTGTTCCGCTTCAAATCAGTTGCCGGACAATCCCCGCAAAGAAGCAGAGGCGATAAACGCCCTTCACGACAGCTGGTCCTCGGGAACCGAATCGATAACGGTGCTGTCTGCTTCGTCCCATCCGGTAGGCGGAACCTAGCGGCATTCTTTTGCAATGCCAAGCTTTTTTTCAACCTTGTTCACGAGCTGTTTCCTGGACCAAAAACCAGCGCCCGGTCATGTCCGGCGAGGTCTCGGCCATGCGCCCTCAAACGGAAACCCTGTTCCGTGAAAAGACCGGTCACGCTCTCCTTCTGATCATGTCCGATTTCTACCGCAAGGATCCCGCCAACCGCCAGAAAAGCAGAACCCTCGGCAGCAAGCCGCCTGTATGCATCAAGACCGTCCTGCCCGGCAACCAGCGCCCGTCGCGGGTCGTGTTCCCGGACCTCTATGGCCAGGTCGCTCCAATCATCTTCACGAATATAGGGCGGATTTGAGACGATGATATCGAACCGACCGTGAACACTTTCGAACCAGTCGGACAGACACGCTTCAAACCGATGCCCGCAACCATTCATATCGGCATTGGCGCGCGCCGTTGCAAGCGCGTCGGCTGAAATATCCGCACCTGTCGCGCGCGCCTCGGGCAAAACGCTGAGCAGGGCAAGTGCGATTGCCCCCGTTCCGGTGCCCAGGTCGAGAACACGCCAGGGACGATCCTCGCCACCAAGACGGCGAACTTCGTCCAGCACCAGTTCAACCAGCGTTTCCGTATCCGGACGAGGCTCCAGGGTTTCTTCGGAGAGCTTCAAATTAAGGCCGTAAAACTCCCTGAAACCGAGGATCCGGTGCACGGGTTTGCCGGCGATGCGCTGATTGATGAGTTGTTGCGCGAAATCGCGCTCGTCGTCGCTGACGGGTCTGTCGGGTCGCGACACGGCATCGAGACGCGTGGTTTGAGTCACATGCTCGACCAGAAGGCGCGCATCGAGCGACGCCTCAGAGATACCGGCACTTGCCAGTTCATTCCGCGCCCATGTCAAAAGCGCGCCGAGCGTCTCCGCCTCAGCCATCCGTCCCGGTTTCCGCGAGCAGCTTTGCCTGGTGATCGGAGATCAGAGCATCGATCACCTCGTCGAGATCGCCTTCGATCACTCGGTCCAGCTTGTACAGGGTGAGGTTGATACGATGATCCGTAAGGCGCCCCTGCGGGAAATTATAGGTGCGAATGCGCTCGGAACGATCGCCGGTCCCAACCTGCAAGCGGCGCGCCTCGGAGCGCTCGTCCGCCGCTTTCATACGCTGCATGTCGAACAGGCGTGCGCGCAGGATCTGCATGGCGCGGGCCCTGTTCTGATGCTGAGATTTCTCTGCCTGCAACACGACGATGCCGGTCGGAATGTGCGTGATACGCACCGCCGAATCGGTGGTATTGACGTGCTGGCCGCCGGCTCCCGATGCGCGCATCGTGTCGATGCGAATGTCGTCCGGCTTGATGTCGACGTCGATCTCTTCGGCCTCCGGAAGCACGGCCACGGTCGCTGCGGAGGTGTGAATTCGCCCCTGTGCTTCCGTGGCCGGAACGCGTTGGACCCGGTGAACACCGGATTCGAATTTCAGGCGTGAGAACACTCCGCGACCCGAGACGGTGGCAATGATTTCCTTGTAACCGCCAGCCTCGCCCTCGCTGGCGGAAACCACCTCAACCCGCCATCCTTTTTCCGAGGCGTAACGTTCATACATGCGGAACAGGTCGCCAGCGAAAAGCGCCGCCTCATCGCCTCCGGTACCCGCCCGAATTTCCAGAATGGCGTTCTTGTCGTCGGCTTCATCCTTCGGCAGGAGAAGGATTTGCATCTCCTCTCGCAGCGTCTCTATGCGCTGGTCCACATCCTCAAAATCGGCTTCAGCGAGTTCGCGCATCTCCTTGTCGGTGGTTGGATCGGCAAGCATCGATTTGAGATCGTCGAGTTCCGATTCTGCCTGACGCAACTCCCGGATCTTGCCCGCCACCTCCTGCAGTTCCGAATATTCGGAAGCGAGCTTCACATAAACATCAGGCTCCGGACCGGCCGCCATCTGCGTTTCGATAAGTTCGAAACGTTTGAGAACCTGGTCCATGCGGTCGCGCGGCAAGTCGGTCATCGACGGGAAAGCCTGTCAGTTCTAGAGAGCAATTGAGTGCTTGTTGGCGAAATCGCGCAGCAGCGCGCGAATATCGGTTGACGCGCTGTGGTTGGCAAGCGCTTCGTCCATCATGACCGAAAGGTCCGACAACGGTAGTTCGCAAAGCATGGCCTTTACCGGCCCAATGGCGGCTGGAGCCATGGAGATGGACCGAAAACCGACCCCAAGCAGCGCCATCGCCGAAATTGGCCGTCCTGCCAGTTCGCCGCACAGTGTCACCGGCGTTCCCGATTGATCGCCAGCGCGCACAATCTGGCGCAAAATGCGCAGGAAAGGCACACTCAAAGGATCGAAGCGATCGGCAATGCGTGTATTGCCGCGATCTGTGGCCGTGACGAACTGAAATAGATCGTTCGAACCCACGGAAACGAAATCCACAGCCTGCATCAGCTCATCAAGCTGCCACAGGAGGGAAGGCACTTCGATCATGGCGCCGATCTTGAGCCGCGTCGGCAGGAGATAGCCGAACCGGGAGAGATGCCGCACCTCCCGGTCAATAATATCACGGGCCTGGCGCACTTCATTCACTTCCGTGACCATCGGCAGCATCATGCGCAGCTCGCGCCCGCCTGCTGCTTTGAGAAGCGCGCGTATCTGCGTGCGCAGCAATCCGGGACGATCCAGCGTCAATCGAATGGCGCGCCAGCCCAGCGCAGGGTTTTCCTCATGCTGCGCGCCCTTGAAATAAGGGAGCACCTTGTCGCCGCCAATGTCGATGGTGCGGAACGTAACCGGCTTGCCGTCTGCTGCTTCCAGCACTTCGCGATAAAGCCGCTCCTGCGCCTCGACTCTTGGAAAAGCCGCCGCAACCATGAATTGAAGTTCAGTGCGAAAAAGCCCGATACCGGCCGCGCCCGACTGCGCCAGCTGCGGCAGATCGACGGCGAGCCCCGCATTCATCATCAGGTCGACAGGAACTCCGTCCTTCGTTTCCGTGGGGCGGTCTCGGAGTTCCTGATAAAGCTTTTGGCGCCGAGCACGGAAACGCACCTTTTCGGCATAAGCACCCTCGACATCCGCCTGCGGACGCAAATGCACCTGCCCATCCTCGCCATCGACGATGATCGCATCGCCATTCTCCGACATGGAGACGGCACCCTTCACCTGGCCAACAGTGGGCAGTCCGATGGCACGGGCCACGATAACGATATGACTTGTCGGGGCCCCCTCCTCCAGAACGAGCCCGCGCAGCTTCTGACGGGGATAATCCAGCAGTTCGGCTGCCCCCATGGAACGGGCGACGATAATGGCGTCCTTCGGTACGATTTCCGCCAGCGCATCCGGGCCCCGCCCCATGAGCTGGCGCAAAAGGCGGTTGGCGAGGTCATCGAAATCGCTCATCCTCTCACGCAGATAGGGGTCGGTCATGTGCATCATGCGCGCGCGCATGTCGCTCTGCACCTTTTCGACCGCGGCTTCGGCAGTCAGACCATTGTTGATGGCCTCCTGTAGCCGCCGCACCCAACCGCGGTCATTGGCAAACATGCGGTAGGCCTCGAGAACAGCGCGGTGCTCTCCCTCGAATGCCACATCCCGGCGGGACAACATGTCATCGATGGAAAGCCTGAGCGAATCGAGTGCGGTCTCAAGCCTGTCAAGCTCGACATCACTATCTTCGTTGAACAGCGCGGTAACGACAATGCGCGGCTCGTGCAACACCACATGCCCCAGTCCGACCCCTTCATTGAAGGGCAGGCCTGTCATGCTCACGGGACGGCTCAGATCCAACTCGATACCGGGGCGCGTCAGTCTTGCCAGATCGCCGGTCGCGATCATTTCGGCAATGACCATTGCGACCGTTTCCAGTGCCTCGATCTCGTCCTCACGGTAATGCCTCATGGTGCGGTTCTGCACCACAAGAACGCCAAGCGTGCGGCCAGCCCTTAGCACAGGCACCCCGAGGAACGAGTGATAAACCTCTTCACCCGTTTCCGGCAGATAGGTAAAGGCCGGGTGCTTCTGCGCGTCGGAGAGATTGAGCGGGCGCGCGCTGGCGGCGATGGTGCCGACCAGGCCCTGGCCAAGACGAAGCTGCGCCAGATGAACCGCGCCGGGGTTCAGGCCCTCGGTCGCATAGAGCTCCAGCATCGAATCGGCACGCAGCACATAGAGCGAGCAGACCTCGGCAACCATGTTCTGGGCGATTTCACGAACGATATGGTCGAGTCGCTCCTGTGGATCGAGCGCCTCGGCCATCAATTCCCGCAATCGCCTTAACAGCACCCTTGGGCCGCCGGCAGAATCTCGCATCGAACCCCTCTCCCTTGGCCAATGCCAGCCACTTGCAGGAGCCAGGCAGAAGCCGGTTTTCGGGTTATTGTTTTCTACTGCTTATCGAGACCGTAGACAGAATGCAAAGTGCGGACGGCCAATTCTGCATAAGGACCGTCGATCAGGATCGAAATCTTGATCTCTGACGTGGTGATCGCACGAATGTTGATGCCCTTCTCTGCAAGGGCCTTGAACGCGATCGCGGCAACGCCAGCATGGCTGCGCATACCAATGCCGATGACAGAGACCTTGACCAGACCCGCTTCCGACTGAATAGCGTCGAAGCCGATCGTTTCGCGTACTTTGTCAAGGACGGCAACAGCCTTCTCCAGATCTCCAGAGGGTACGGTGAAGGTCATGTCGGTGCGCGATCCATCCTCGGAGATGTTCTGCACGATCATGTCGACATTGATGTTGGCCTCGGCCAGCGGACCAAAAATTCCGGCAGACACGCCTGGACGATCCGCGACGCGACGAAGCGATATCTGCGCCTCGTCCTTGGCGTAGGCGATGCCGGTGACGACTTGCTGTTCCACGATTTCATCCTCATCGCAAATGAGCGTACCGGGCGGATTTACAAAATCCCCCATACCCGGCGCATCCGGATCTTCGAAAGACGATCTGACGAAGGTTCTGACCTTGTGCACCATCGCCAGCTCCACTGACCGCACCTGCAGCACCTTGGCTCCAAGCGACGCCATTTCGAGCATTTCTTCAAACGAAATTTTCGGCAGGCGGCGTGCCTTTGGTTCGATGCGCGGATCGGTGGTGTAGACGCCATCGACATCAGTGTAGATGTCGCAGCGGTCGGCTTTTACCGCAGCAGCGACCGCGACGGCGCTGGTGTCGGAACCGCCGCGCCCAAGCGTGGCGATACGATTGTCAGGACCGATGCCCTGGAAACCGGCAACCACTGCAACCTGGCCCATGCCCATACGACGAACGATCTCGCTGCCGTCAATATCCTCGATGCGAGCCGCACCGTGAGCGTTGTCGGTGCGGATCGGAATCTGCCAGCCCTGCCAGGAGCGCGCATCGACCCCCATGGATTGGAGAGCGATTGCCAGCAAGCCGCTGGTGACCTGCTCGCCTGAGGCAACGATAGCGTCATACTCGCGCGCGTCGAAGAAAGGAGATTCGGCGCCTGTCGCCCTGGGCATGGCCTGCGCCCAGCCCACCAGCTCATTGGTCTTGCCGGACATTGCCGAAACGACAACGGCGACTTCGTGCCCGGCATCCGTTTCGCGTTTGACATGGCGTGCCACATTGTGGATGCGGTCGATATCGGCGACGGAGGTTCCGCCGAACTTCATCACGATGCGCGCCATGGGAACGGAGTGCCTTTGCTCGGAAATTCCAACCACCCGGGAGAGGTGGACACAACACGACACAGCGACGGAACCCCGCCCTGCGCCGCGCACTCCATACCCAAAAGATCGGTTATCTGCAAGCAATGTGACACGGCGTCGGGAAGCCTTGGAAAAGCGCGATCGCGAACGGCACTGTTCCTGTAAACAGCCCCACCAGAACACTTGAGACAATTCCCGCCTTGACAATCCGATGCCGCGCCCCGACTTCATGGTCCAGGCTAGAGCAACACCCAGCGAGGGGCTTTCAATGTCCGAAGCGCAGCATACTACGATTGACAAACGAGAGATCGAGCATTTTTCAGCGCTTGCGGCGGAATGGTGGAATCCTGCCGGCAAGATGGGTGTCCTGCACAAGTTCAATCCTGTCCGCCTTGCTTACATACGCGACCATGTAGCGGCCCATTTCGGCCGCGATCCCCATGCGGCAAAGCCCTTTGCGGGCCTGCGCATGCTCGACATCGGGTGCGGCGGCGGGCTCTTGTGCGAACCCATGGCACGCCTCGGCGCAGATGTGGTCGGTGCAGACGCCTCCGAGACCAACATCGAAGTCGCAAAGATCCATGCCGAGCAGAGCAAGCTCTCCATAGATTATCGCGCCACCACGGCAGAAGCCCTGGCCGACGCAGGTGAGAGCTTCGACATCATCCTCAACATGGAAGTGGTGGAGCATGTTGCCGACGTGGACCTGTTCCTGGGCAAATGCGGCGCCATGCTGAAACCCGGCGGCTTGATGTTCGTTGCCACTATCAATCGCACCCTGAAAGCCTGGGGACTGGCGATTATCGGCGCGGAATACGTGCTCGGGTGGCTGCCACGTGGCACGCACCAATACGACAAGCTCGTGCGCCCGAAGGAACTGGAGCGGAGCCTTGTCGGCGCCGGCGTCACGATCATCGACCGCACCGGGGTGGTTTACAATCCGCTCGGCGACCGCTGGCAGCGGTCGCGCGATATGGATGTCAATTACATGGTCGCCGCGACAAAGCCCATCGCTTGAACGGCATCAGTTTTGATCATCGGGCAAAAGCGGCAGCGGCATGAACTCGACGCCGTCTTCCAGTAAAGAAGCAGCTTCTTCAGACGTCGCTTCGCCATAAATGCCACGCGCCTCGGATTCGCCGAAATGAATTTTGCGCGCCTCTTCGGCGAACCGGTCACCCACATAGTCCGCGTTTTCGCGGACCTTCTTCGACAGTTCCTTGAGCTGGGCAAGCGCTTTCTTCTGCTGCTCGCCCATGGCGAGCGCGATCTGTTCGCGCCGCTTGCCAGTGGAAACCGCCGGGGCCATCAGGGCTTTCTGCACACTGGAGGTACCGCAATGCGGGCATGAAACGAGACCGCGCTCATTCTGCGCATCGAAGTCGGCATTGTTGCGGAACCATGCTTCGAATGCGTGGTCGTGCTCGCAGATCAGATTGAAACTGATCATGAAGCCTTCCTTTCATTCGAAGCGCTGTCTGAAACACGCGCCACCGAGAAGTCCCGTGCATTCCTCAAATTCGGAATATTCGAGCGCGCCGCCGTCACCTGGTCGAGGTCCAGTTCGGCAATCGCAACGCCCGGCCCGTCTCCATCCACCTCGGCCAGAATCCGTCCCCAGGGGTCGACGATCAAAGAATGGCCGTAGGTCTCGCGGCCGTCCTCGTGCAACCCGCCCTGAGCGGCGCTGATCATGAAGGCACCGTTCTCAATGGCACGGGATCGCACCAGAACATGCCAGTGCGCTTCGCCGGTCTGGCGAGTGAACGCCGCCGGCGCGGTCAGCACCTGGGCTTCGGCCCGTGCCAGCGCGCGAAAAAGCTGCGGAAAACGCAGATCGTAACAGATGGCAAAACCGAGCCGTCCAAAGGGCAGATCGGCAACAACGGCCCGTTCCCCAGGGGCATAAGTGGCAGATTCGCGCCAGCTCTCGCCATTGTCGAGATCCACATCGAACATGTGGAGCTTGTCATAGGTGGTGATCAACCGTCCTTCCGGACCAAACAAAAAGGCCCGGTTGGCCACACGACCGTTGTCCAGCGCCACGGCTGTGGAGCCGAGATGCACATAGATCGACAATTCCCGCGCTAGAAACTGCGCCCGGTCGATCACCAGCGCTCCACGCGGGCCAGCGATCCGCGACATCAGGTCTTCTCGGCTGCGCACGAGAACGCCCGTCATTTCAGGACTTTGTACATACTGAGCGCCCTGCCCTGCCGCCTCGCGCACCAGAGCCTCGAAAGCGTCGGCATTAGCCTCCGGCTCGGTGCCGGAACGCATTTGAAGAGCCGCAGCGATCAGCTTGTTCATGCGTGTCCCTCCGCCAGCATGACATCCAGTTTTCCATCGCGCTCAAGCGCATGGAGTTCATCGCAGCCACCCACATGGGTATCGCCGATAAAAATCTGCGGGAAGGTCGAGCGACCGTTCGCACGCTGAATCATCTCCTGCCGCAGTTCATCGGAGAAACTCGCATCGTGCTCCGTATAGGCAACCCCCTTGCTATCGAGCAATCGCTTGGCCGCACTACAGAAGCCACACATCATCCGGGTATAGATCGTCACATTAGCCATAGTCGGTTCCATACTCTTCACGGGGCTTATATAGGGCCTTGATCCTCGGCTCGGAAGTCCCCAGGCAGAACACGTGCAAAGGTCAGCACGTCGACCTGCCGGGCGCCTGCCCTTTTCAGAACGCGCGCGGCGGCTTCTACCGTGGCACCCGTCGTGTAGACATCATCAACCAGAATGATGCGCCGTGACTTGACGTGCGGCAAAGCCGTATCAGGAACATGAAAGGCCCCACGCACATTCGCCTCGCGCTCACGCGCGCCCAAACCGACCTGCTGCCGCGTCCGGCGTTTTCGAACAAGCGCATCGGGCGCGTAGCTGAGCCCTGCACCATGCGCAACCGCGCGTGCCAGTTCCGCCGATTGATTGAAGCGTCGGGATAGAAAACGGGCGCGATGCAAGGGCACGGGAACCACCAGATCACACTCTGGCGTGAGTTCAGCGCCGGCACGGAGCATCCAGCGCGCCATCCAGGGTGCGAGATCCGTTCGGTCCCGGAACTTCAGTGACTGCGCCATCCCCCGTGCGACCCCTTCATACACCACCGCCGATCGTGCTCGCGCAAAGGATGGCGGATTCGCAATCGCTTCAGCGGAAAGCATCGTGTCGCCGAGATCCAGAGAGAAAGGAGTCCCCATGACCGGGCACCACGGTCTCTCCAGGAACCGCAACCGTCCCCAGCAGGATGGACAAAGCGTCCCTGGTTCCGTGACCAGATTCGCACAGCCAAGACACACGGGCGGAAAAAGCGCACGCTGCAACCACCCCGTCATCAAACCCGAGAATCGCGAAATGCCCGCAGCCACCACGATCACCCCCAGCCAGCGCTCCTCCGAGGCTTTGCTCTTTGCGAGCATAGCGATTTTGTGCGATGGCGCATCCTCAAACAGAGGATGCCCCATGGAACTGCTCTTCGATAGCGAACTGTCCCTTCTCCGCAAGAAGCGCGCCTTGAAGTATGGCGATCCGGACGCGCACTTCCTGATGCACCGGGTCGCAGATGATCTGGGAGAGCGGCTGGCCACGGTGGAACGGCACTTTGATCATGCCGCCGCTGCATTCTGCCTGACAGATGATGCGGTGCGCACGATGCTTTCGGGCGGCAAGACAAAGGTCGTCACTCGCATCGAAACGGACCCAGCATTCCTTGATGGCGACGGGCGGATCGCGGATGCTGAAACATTTCCAGCGGAGCCGGCCAGTTTTGACCTCATCGTCTCGCTGCTCAATCTCCACGAGATCAACGACATCCCGGGAATGCTTGCTCAAATTCGCCGCGCGCTCAAACCGGACGGGCTGTTTCTGGGAGCCATGGCGGGCGCCGGCACACTTCAGGAGTTGCGTGAGGTTCTGCTTGCTGCGGAAACCGAGCTTTCTGCGGGCGCGGCCCCGCGCGTCAGCCCCTTCGCCGATGTTCGTGACGTGGGCGGCCTTCTTCAACGGGCGGGCTTTGCACTCCCAGTGGCCGACCTTGAAACCATTACGGTGCGCTATGCGACCATGTTCGACCTGATGCGCGATCTGCGTTCGATGGGCGCAACCAGCGTCCTCACTGCCCGATCCCGCAAGCCAGCAACCCGTGCACTCTTCATGCGCGCAGCCCAGCTTTATGCGGAACGTTTCTCCGATCCGGATGGCCGCATCCGGGCAAGCTTCAACATAGTGTGGATGTCCGGCTGGGCCCCTCACGAATCCCAACAGAAGCCCCTGGCTCCCGGCAGCGCCAGGATGTCATTGAAAGAGGCACTGGAAAGCAGTCGAAAGGAAGAGAAATAGTGCCAATTAACAGGGCGACAGCCATGTTAATTGGCTGGTTTCACCTGGTCGGCGACGTTTTGATAGGTGGCCGAGAGCTGCTTGCCCGTCTGGGTGGCACCGACGATGATTGCGAGCGAAATCAAGCCAGCGATCAACGCATATTCGATCGCGGTCGCACCTGACTTGTCTTTGAGAAAGTGACGTCCCATTTCCGGGCCTCCCCCTGAATAAAGGACGATCCTAATCTGAAAGGCTTAAGAAACCCTGAGACCCGGAAGGTGTCTCGTCAGCAGTCCCCGCTGTGCAAGCCATCCTGATGAATGACGCAGACGGAATTGCGGGACGGCTGCAGCACGCTTCTGCGGATCGTGTAATTTCGGCTGTCCCGTTTGGTGGAAGCAGTGGTGATGGGGTCTATGCCGAACGGCGCCCCGATCTGCGCCACGTGCGAACGGGTGCGCTTTTCGGCGATCGGAGTCAGGAAGAGCGCGAACGCTACACCTGCGGTCCCAAACAGCAATGCGACCCGAAGAGCTCCCATCCCCATATGACCAGCCCGCGCGGTCCAGTCCGCCCGTTCCACATCACTTGCCTCGCTGAATGCCATGACAACCCCTCACCGGAAGGTTAAACCCAGCCGCGAATGCGGCGCACGCCCACAATCAACTTGTCACTGTTGCGTAAACGAAGGCTTAACCCTGACCTTGCAGCCAGACAGACCAGGCCATTCAGAGCAGGTCGATCAGGAAGGGTATCAACGGCGCATCCGCCGGTGGCATCGGATAGTCGCGCATGTCGCGCGGCCGCACCCATTTCAGTTCCTGCCCCTCCTGGGCCCGTGGCGTGCCCCAGAAACGGCGGCAGACATAAAGAGGCATCAGCAGATGAAAATCTTCATAGGTGTGGCTGGCAAAGGTGAGCGGCGCCAGGCAGGCCACCTTGGTCTCAATCCCGAGTTCCTCCTGGAGCTCCCGAACGAGCGTGTTCTCCGGCGTCTCCCCCGCTTCAACCTTTCCACCCGGAAACTCCCACAGCCCCGCCAGAGCCTTTCCTTCCGGACGTTTGGCGAGAAGGACCCGTCCATCGGGGTCGACCAAAGCGCAGGCCGCCACGAGAAGGATACGTTTCGACTGGTCGGTCATGCAGCGCGCTTTCTCTCAGCCAACGGCAATCGTCAGGACCCCGGTTGGCGGTAATGATACGAATAGATGTCCCGGAAACCGAGCGCGCGATAGAGATGCAATGCCACGTCATTTGCGGCTTCCACCTGCAGCCAGGCGCGTTCAGCCCCATGCGATTGGGCCCATTTGAGTGCTGAAAGCAGGACACGGCGTCCGTAACCCTTCCCGCGCCAGGAAGGTCTGGTCGCGATCTCGAATAGACCGGCCAAATCG
The DNA here is from genome assembly GCF_017794765.1 of Nitratireductor sp. GTDB lineage: Bacteria > Pseudomonadota > Alphaproteobacteria > Rhizobiales > Rhizobiaceae > Nitratireductor. The sequence goes on from NZ_CP051236.1 coordinate 21,040, forward strand.
CTGTCATGCACGCAAATCGCGGTGGCCACGGGCTCTTCACCTTTCTCCAGAACGAAAAGCCCCGTTTCAGGCCGAATCGCACCGATGACCCGGGAAAGGCCGGCACGATGAAGCTCCTCATAACCGTGAACCTTGAGTGTGGCGTTGACGAAACGCCGCCGGTCCTTGAGCGGAATCTGATCCATTGCTTCTGACAGATCGGCCTCTCGCAGGTCGAGCGCCATCACCAGCGAATGCCCCAGGATCTTCCAGCCCTGTTGATCGAGATAGCTGGAAATCTCCGGTGCTGCGAGTGGAGATAGCCGAAAGGTCACCGGCCGCCCGTAGGCACCGAACTGTTCCCTTGCCCGTTCGATCCGTGTTTCGATATTCCGGTAATCCCCCGGATCGAGCGGGTTGATGGAGTTCAGACGCTTCGCCGGATGGCCTGCCGTCAACCGCAGAACCCAGGTCCCGTCATAGGCTACGGTCTCTGCGGGCCATGCACGCAAACCTGCCGCTTCAAAGCGGCGAATGATCGCGAAATCCTTTTTGACGTCCTGCCTCACCTGGCCTGGCACACCCTAGCTCCGATAGTCGCCATTGATGGCGACGTATTCCTTGGTCAGGTCGCAAGTCCATACTGTGGCCCTGCCCCGCCCGATGCCGAGATCCACGCGCAGCGCGATCTCATCCTTTTTCATATAGGCAGAGGTGGCCTCTTCGGAATAGTCAGGGTCGCGTTCGCCCTCATGAGCCACACGAATATCACCGAACCAGATCGACAAAAGGTCGCGCTCGGCCGGTTCCCCCGCCTTTCCGACCGCCATGACAACCCGTCCCCAATTCGCATCCTCACCAGCCACAGCCGTTTTCACCAGAGGAGAATTGGCGATGGACAGAGCGATCTTCTTTGCCGAACGAGACGATTTCGCCCCGCTAACCGTGATCTCAAGTTGCTTGCGCGCGCCCTCGCCGTCTCGCACCACCTGGAGGGCAAGGTTCTTCAGGATGCGGTTCAGTCCCCGACGAAACCCGGCAAGCCTCGGATCCTTTGCATCGGTGATCACCGGTGCACCACGCCTGGCCGCAGCCCCGGTTGCAAACATCATCAACGTATCGCTGGTGGAGGTGTCGCTGTCGACCGTAACGGCATTGAAGGTCTTGCCTGTGCCCTTTGAGAGAAGGGCCTGCAGCACCGGCGCTGCAATCGGAGCATCGGTGGCCACGAAAGAAAGCATGGTCGCCATATCCGGCGCGATCATACCAGCACCCTTGGCGATACCGTTGATGACCACATCCACCTCGCCCATCCGAACAGTAGCGGTGGCGACTTTTGGATAGGTGTCCGTGGTCATGATGGCCTTGGCCGCCGTCAGCCAGCCCTCGGGCTTCGCATCGGCCACCATCCCGTTCAGGAATCCGGTAATGCGCTCCGCAGGAAGCGGCTCTCCGATTACGCCGGTGGACGCCATGAACACTGTGTCTTTTCCCGCACCCACCGCGTTGGCAGCAGCCTCGCCGACGGAAGCCGTCGTGGCACGACCCTTTTTCCCGGTAAAAGCATTGGCGTTGCCCGAATTTACCACAAGGATGCGCGCGGCTCCGCCGGCCAGGTTCTCACGGCAGAACTCAACGGGAGCAGACGGGCATTTGGAGCGGGTGAAAACACCGGCAACCGTTGTACCCTCGTCGAAGAGCATCGTCAGGAGGTCCGTTCGCCCCTTGTATTTCACACCCGCTTCAGCGGTCGCGATACGCACGCCTTCCACGATCGGCATGGACGGATAGTTCTTCGGAGCAAGGGGGGAAACTGCAGCGGACATGGGCCAGACTTACCGAAATTAAGATTTATGGTGCATGCCGGTCTGCCCGAGTTTTTTTTCCGACGCAAGCCGAATCCGGAGCCCGGGTCAGTGCGGCAGAGCCCCCAGAACCGGAGAAACAAAAAAGCGGCAGACGTCAGGCGCCCACCGCTTTCAGATTGCACCACTGGCAGCCCTTATTCGGATTTCGCCGGCTCGGCGGCGTCGCCGTTCCCGGAAGCAGCACCCTCGCGCTGCTTCTCGATACCGTCGATGAATTCCTTGAGCGCCGGATCCTTGACATCGATCTCGGCGGAATCACGAACGGCCGAAACTGCCTCGACATATTTCTCACGCACCAGCAGGGACCGCACCCGATCCTTCACGGCATCGAATGCCGGCGGTTGCTTGGCCCGCTTGTCTTCGACCTTGATGACATGGAAGCCAAATTGCGTCTCGACCGGTTCCTTGGAATGTTCACCCGGATTGAGCGCAAAGGCGGCCTTCTCGAACTCGGGCACCATCTGGCCGGAGGTGAAATAGCCCAGATCCCCGCCATTCGCAGCGGCACCATCGGTAGACTTTTCCTTCGCGATCTCTTCGAAATTGCCGCCCTCTTCGAGCTGCTTGATGATTGCCTCGGCTTCTTCCTTGGTCTTCACGAGAATGTGACGGGCCCGCACCTCGTTGACCGCAGGCGCCTCGGCGATCTGCTTGTCATAGCTGGCGCGCACCTGTTCCTCGGTGACTGAGCCATCCACCATGTTTTCGATAAACGCCGCATGGAGCGCCTGCTGACGGAGAAACTCGAGACGCTTGGCGAAATCCTCACCCTCAGCGAGACCTTTTTCTTCAGCCTGTGAGGCAAGAAGCCTGATCTCGATCAATGCCGAAAGCAGTGCTGCACGACGTTGCGGTTCAGGCAGATTTCCGAACTGCGCGCCATACTCTTCACCAGCGACGGCCAAATCGCCCTCCGTGATCTCCATGCCGTTGACTGTGGCGACGACATCGGCTTCGGCAGCATGGACGGGCATGAAGCCCACAGCGGCCAGCGTCAGACCGGCCCCAACCTGAACGGCCAGGAAACGGCGAAACGATTTCAGCATGAAACTCTCCGTTCGTGATTCAGAATTTGCCCAAACCGCCTAGGAATATGGCGGAATTTTGCGCAAGAGCGCATGTTTAACACGGCGTTGACATCACTCTTGGCCCCTCTTATCTGTCCTGATGTCCTGCGTCCAGAACCGTTTTCCGGGCGCTGATCGTAATATAATTGCTCTCGCTCGGCACGATCGGGGTTGATCCCCGCTTCACCTGTGCCGTCTGTCAGGAAGTGAAAGGACCACTGGATGGTCAGTCTCGGCGGTCTCGCCCGCAAGGTTTTCGGCTCCTCCAACGATCGTCGTGTCAAGGGTTTCCGCCCACGCGTCGCCGCGATCAACGCGCTCGAAGACGAAATGAAGGCGCTGTCCGACGAGGCATTGCGCGGGAAAACGGAGGAGTTCCGCGAGGAACTTGCCGCAGGCAAATCGCTGGACGATATTCTTGTTCCCGCGTTTGCCGTGGCGCGAGAAGCCTCGCGCCGCGCGCTGGGGATGCGACCCTTCGACGTTCAGCTCATTGGTGGCATGGTGCTTCATGACGGCTGTATCGCCGAGATGAAAACGGGTGAAGGCAAGACACTCGTCGCCACACTTCCGGTCTATCTCAACGCCCTTTCGGGCAAAGGCGTGCACGTCGTCACGGTAAACGATTATCTGGCCAAACGTGACTCCGAATGGATGGCGCGGCTCTATGGTTTTCTTGGCCTGACGACGGGCGTCATCGTGCACGGCATGTCGGATGAGGAGCGCCGCGCAGCCTATGCCTGCGATGTTACCTACGGCACCAACAACGAGCTTGGCTTCGACTATCTGCGCGACAACATGAAGTATGAACGCGACCAGATGGTACAGCGCGGGCATTCCTTCGCAATCGTCGACGAGGTCGATTCAATCCTTATCGACGAGGCCCGAACCCCGCTCATCATTTCCGGCCCACTGGATGACCGCTCGGAACTCTACAACAGGATCGACACCTTCATTCCGCACCTGGTGGAAGAGGATTTTGAAGTCGACGAGAAGCAGCGCACCGCGACCTTCACGGAAGAAGGCACGGAAAAAATGGAGAACATGCTGCGCGAAGCTGGCTTGTTCAAAGGTGATTCACTCTACGACATTGAGAATGTCGCCATTGTTCATCATCTCAACAATGCCTTGAAAGCGCACAAGCTTTTCCAACGCGACAAGGACTATATCGTCCGCGATGGCGAAATCGTCATCATCGACGAATTTACCGGGCGCATGATGCCAGGACGCCGCTTCTCTGAAGGACTCCATCAATCTCTCGAAGCCAAAGAGAAAGTGGCGATCCAGCCGGAAAACCAGACGCTCGCTTCCATCACCTTCCAGAACTACTTCCGCATGTACGACAAGCTGGCCGGCATGACCGGCACTGCATCGACCGAAGCGGAAGAATTCGGCAACATCTATGGTCTCGAGGTAATCGAGATTCCCACCAACCTGCCGATCCAGCGCCTTGATGAAGATGACGAGGTTTACCGGACCGTCGAAGAAAAATTCAAGGCGATTGTCCGGGAAATCAAGGAAGCCAGCGCCAAAGGACAGCCGATCCTCGTCGGCACGACCTCGATTGAAAAATCCGAATTCCTTGCAGAACGTCTTCGTCAGGAAGGCATCAAGGATTTCGAGGTTCTGAACGCCCGCCACCATGAGCGCGAGGCCTTCATTGTTGCACAGGCAGGCAAGCCCGGCGCCATCACCATCGCCACGAACATGGCCGGTCGCGGCACCGACATTCAGCTCGGCGGCAATCCGGAAATGCGGATTGCAGAAGAGCTGGGCGACATGGAACCCGGCCCCGAACGCGACGCAAAAGAAAAGGCCATCCGTGAGGATGTGAAAAGGCTTAAAGAGCAGGCGCTGGCCGCAGGCGGCCTCTATGTTCTGGCGACCGAACGCCACGAAAGCCGGCGAATCGACAACCAGCTGCGCGGGCGTTCAGGACGCCAGGGCGATCCCGGCCGCTCGAAATTCTTCCTGTCGCTTCAGGACGATCTGATGCGCATCTTCGGCTCCGACCGGATGGACGGAATGCTGCAGAAGCTCGGCCTCAAGGAAGACGAGGCCATCGTCCACCCCTGGATCAACAAGGCGCTTGAAAAAGCGCAGAAGAAGGTCGAGGCGCGCAACTTCGACATCCGCAAGAATCTGCTCAAATTCGACGATGTGATGAACGACCAGCGCAAGGTTGTGTTCGAGCAGCGTCTTGAACTCATGGACGGCGAAAATCTCTCCGAGACAGTTGCCGAAATGCGCCAGGACACGATCGACGATCTGGTCGCACGGCACATACCCGAGAAGGCCTATGCCGAGCAGTGGGAAACGAAGGAACTGCGTGAAGCGGTGAAAGCTTCGCTCAATCTTGATCTCCCCATCGATGAGTGGGCGCAAGAGGAAGGCATTGCCGAAGACGATATCCGCGAGCGGATCAGCGAAGCGACAGAGGCTGCGGCCAGGGACCGAGCCGAGCGTTTCGGCCCCGACATCATGACCTATGTGGAGAAATCGATTCTTCTGCAGACGCTCGACAGCCTGTGGCGCGAGCATCTCGTCAATCTCGATCATCTGCGTTCAGTCATCGGCTTCCGCGGCTATGCTCAGCGCGATCCACTCAACGAGTATAAGTCCGAGGCGTTCGAGCTCTTCCAGGCTATGCTCAGCAATCTGCGTCAGGTAGTCACCTCGCAACTCATGCGTGTAGAGTTGGTTCGGGAAGCTGCCGAGGCACCGCCACCGGAAACACCGGATATGCAGGCTCACCACATCGACGGCTCGACCGGAGAGGACGAGTTTGCCGATGGCGAGACGATGGCGCTGGCGCGTAGCGAAAGCAGCGTCGTTCCTGCAGAGGAACGCGATCCGAACGATCCCACGACCTGGGGCAAGGTGGGACGCAACGAACCGTGCCCGTGCGGCTCCGGCAAGAAATACAAGCATTGCCACGGCGCCTTCGCCTGAGGCACTCACTCAGACATACAGATAAGCCGGGTTAGCCCGGCTTTTTTGTTGTCCCATCGCCACCGGGGCCACCCCTGCCCCCCGCCTTTCATTATTCTTAAGCAGTTTGCGTTAAAGCGGGCAGAAGGTCTCTTGAGAGGAGTGGGGTGGTGCGCTTTTCAGCCACGGGAACGGGTGATCGCTTGCTGCCGGCGCAGCTTGCAGAGCGCGTGCGCCCCTGGCTTTCAAAGGTCGATAGCCTGATCAGCGCCCGCGATGCACGTGGCGAAGCCGGCCGCAATGCTCTGATCGCCTTTGCCATCCGCATCATCAACGCCGTGATCGCCTTCTTCAGTCAGGTGCTCCTCGCACGCTGGATGGGGAGTTTTGAATACGGAATCTATGTGCTCGTCTGGGTGACAATGATCATCCTCGGCAACATTTCCTGCCTCGGATTCCACACGGCGATCATCCGCTTCATTCCTGAATACCGCACGAAGAGCGCGTTCGCGGAATTGCGTGGCGTCAACATTGCCGGCCGGCTTTTCGTGCTGGCTACATCCACGGTCTTCATGCTCGCGGGCCTCTTGGGGCTGTATTTTCTCACTCCGGTCATCGAGTCCTACTACATCGTGCCATTCTACCTCGGCCTGATCTGCCTGCCGATGCTGGCGCTCAGTGACCTGCTGCAGGGTGTTTCTCGAGCCAATGCATGGGTGATCTGGGCTCTGCTTCCGGCCTATTTCATCCGCCCGGTGCTCATCCTGCTCTTCATGGCCGTGGCCGTGCTGAGCGGCTATGCACCCGACGCGAAAACCGCGATCGTCACAGCCATCATAGCCACTTACGTGACGACGCTTCTACAGTTTGCGAGCATCACCACCCGCGTGGACCGGAACATGCCTTCCGGCAGGCCCCGCTTCGAAATGAAACACTGGGTCAGCGTATCGCTGCCCATCTTTCTTGTCGAAAGCTTCTACTTTCTGCTCACCAATGCGGACGTTCTGATGGTGGGACGCTATATGGCCCCCACGGACGTGGCCGTCTATTTTGCCACCGTCAAGACGCTGGCACTGGTGCACTTCGTCTATTTTGCGGTTAAGGCAAGCGTTGCTCAGCGCTACTCCGCCTACATGCATGGCGGAGACCGGTCCGGACTGGCGAGCTTTGCTGCGGAAACCGTGACCTGGACCTTCTGGCCGTCCCTCGCCATGGGCGTCATCGTACTGATTATCGGCAAGCCGATGCTGATGCTGTTCGGCAGTGGTTTCACCGCCGGATATCCTCTGCTGTTCCTGCTCGTCTCGTGTGTCGTCGCCCGGGCCGCCGTCGGCCCCGCGGAAAGCCTGCTTACAATGAGCGGGTTCCAGAAAATCTGCGCCGGGATTTATGCCATCACACTCGGCATCAACATCGGTCTCAACATGATCCTGATACCACTCTACGGGCTTTGGGGAGCAGCGATCGCGACAGGTATTGCCATTCTGTTCGAAGCAGCCTCGCTATCATTCACCGCATGGCAGAAGCTTGGCATCCGCATGCTGGTCTTTCTTCCCCGCTTTCGAAAGGAGGCCAATCCGTGAGCATCCCCCCTCTCCTTGAAGAGACGAGCGGCGGCGCGGGAGGGTCCGACAGCGATCAGGCCCGTGATGCCACGTTCGAACCCGATACCGAGCGCCTCGCTTCGGTGGCGACGGACGACCAGAAGCGCAAGCTCGCGGTTTATCCGGCTTCAGCCGGTTTCGAGCTGGTTGATGAGCTGGATTACCTGGCAGCCCGCTCCATCGAAACGAACATATTCTTCAACCCACGCTTTCTGGCACCGGCCATGCCCCGGCTGGAAGATCGGGAAGTTCGGCTGGCGGTGATCCGCGACGGAACGGAGGACCGAAGCCGCCTGCGCCTTCTTGTTCCTTTTACCGTTGAGCGCCCGCTGCTGCCCTTCAGCGTTCCGGTGCTGCGCACCTGGGCAAATCCGTTCGGCCCGCTCGGCACCCCTCTGGTCGACTATGACGACCCTGCCGGAGTGATCGAGGATTTCTTCGCCATGTTGGCCCGGCCACATCTCGATCTGCCCAAGGTTTTTGTCCTGCCGGATGTCGGCCTGGACGGTGCATTTGCTGCCATCCTGCGTACGGTGGTGGACGCGCGCAACCTGCCGTTCCAGATCACCAATCGGGTTGAGCGACCGACTCTCGAGAGCGCTCTGGATGGGGATACATATCTGCGAGATTCCCTGCGCTCACATCACTACCGTGAGTTCCGGCGCCTAAGAAGACGCCTGGGAGAACTGGGCAACCTCGAATATCGCATCGCCCGCCACCCCGATGAGGTAAGGCACGGCATCGAAGCCTTCCTCACCCTGGAAGCTTCCGGCTGGAAGGGCCGGGAGCGCACCGCCATGGCGATCGACCGTTACCGTGCGGCCTTTGCGCGGGAGGCGGTTCATCGGCTTTGCGAACGCGACATGTGCCGCATCCATATGCTCACACTCGACGATGTGGTCATCGCCTGTCTGATCGTCTTCATAGAAAACGGCACGGCCTACACGTGGAAAACGGCCTATGATGAAAGCTTCGCCACCTACTCGCCAGGCACACTTCTCATGATTGAGGTTACAAAAACGCACCTTGACGATCCCAACATCGTGATGACGGACTCCTGCGCGGTGCCCGATCACCCGGTCATGAGCCGCCTGTGGAGCGAGCGTCGTCCCCTGGGAACGATGGTCGTCGGGCTTACACCGGATGCAGACCGCCATGTGCGCAAGGCAGCCGCCCAGCTTGGTCTCGCACGCCGTGTACGCAATCGCCTGCGGATCGTGCGCAATCGTCTGCGCGGCTGAACAGACAGGCGGGAACCATCCTTCCGCGACGCCCGTTCGCCTCCCAGAGGTAAGCCTGTTATATTGCCGCAACACTGGAGGCCGGTCATGCGTTTCAAAACATTTCGCCGAGATCGCATTTCGAAGCCCATCTACAACTGGGCCCGCAAGATCATGCCACCGATTTCCGAGACGGAACGGGAAGCGATCGATGCAGGGACGGTCTGGTGGGACGGCGAACTTTTCACCGGGAACCCTGACTGGGAACAGTTCCTGGCCATGCCGCCGGCGCGCCTTTCCAAAGAAGAGCAGGCCTTTATGGACGGTCCCGTGCGCGAGCTGTGCGCCATGGTCGATGATTGGACGCTCAACTGGCGCGATCGCGACCTTTCCCCCGCCGTATGGAATTTCATGCGTAGGAACAAATTCTTCGGAATGATCATCCCGAAGGAGTTTGGTGGGCTCGGCTTCTCAAACACCGCCCATTCGGAGGTGGTGCGCACGCTCTCCTCTGCAAGCGTCGTCGCCGGCGTCACCGTAATGGTGCCCAACTCGCTTGGTCCGGGCGAATTGCTCATGCATTTCGGCACCGACGATCAGCGCAAATACTGGCTGCCGCGCTTGGCCGACGGGCGCGAAATACCGTGTTTCGGCCTTACCTCCCCGCACGCAGGCTCCGACGCCGCAGCGATGACGGACACGGGTGTGGTTGAATATGGGACCTGGAAGGGCAAGAAGGTCCTCGGCCTGCGCCTCAATTTTCACAAGCGCTACATCACGCTCGGGCCTGTGGCCACCGTAATGGGCCTCGCCTTCAAGATGCGGGATCCTGAAAACCATCTCGGCCGTGGCGAGGATCTGGGGATCACCGTCGCGCTTTTGCCAACAGACACCAAAGGCGTACGCCACGGCGACCGGCATATTCCGCAGTTCACCTTCTTCCAGAATGGCCCGCTCTATGGCGAGGATGTCTTCGTTCCACTTGACCACATTCTCGGTGGCGAGAAGCAGATCGGTCAGGGCTGGACCATGCTGATGACGGCGCTCGCTGCCGGGCGCAGCATCTCACTGCCCTCGCAATCGGCGGCATCGGCCGCCATGTGTGCCCGTGCGACCGGCGCCTACGCGCGGGTACGCACACAGTTCAACGTGCCTATTGGTTATTTCGAGGGCATTCAGGAGCCGCTGGCTGAATTGTGTGGCAACGCCTATCTTATCGATGCGGCACGGCGCACGACGCTTGCGGCGCTGGATCAAGGACACAAGCCTTCGGTCATTTCCGCCATCATGAAGTACCACGCCACAGAGCGCATGCGCCGCTCGGTGGAACATGCGATGGATATTCACGGCGGCAAGGCGATCATCGACGGACCCAGCAATTACATGGGCGCAGCCTATCGCGCCGTACCGGTGGGCATCACGGTCGAAGGGGCCAACATCCTGACCCGCAATCTGATGATTTTCGGTCAGGGGGCCATTCGCTCCCACCCCTATATGCTGGAAGAGTTGCTGGCACTTTCCAATGAGGATCGGGAAGAGGGTCTCGATCGCTTCGACGAGACATTCTGGAAACATGCAGGCCACGCTTTCAAGACCGCCGGCCGCGCCTTCCTGCGCGGCTGGACCGGTGGCCTTCTGGCCCCCGCTCCGAAAGGCGCGGCAATGGGCCATCACTGGAAAACGCTCTCGCGCCATTCCGCAGCCTTCGCGCTTCTGTCCGATTTCGCATTGCTCACGCTTGGCGGATCCCTCAAACGACGGGAAATGATCTCGGCACGGCTTGGCGACATTCTTGCAGAACTTTATCTGCTGGGCGCTGTGCTGAAACGCTATGAAAGCGAAGGGCGTTTCGCCGAAGACAAGCCAATCGTCGATTATCTCATGCAGGCTGGTGAGGCGCGCATCGGCATCGCCTTCCGGGGTGTTCTCGACAATTTGCCAGCGCGGCCGGCTGCATGGCTGATGCGTCTGATCGCCTTCCCGTTCGGCGTGCCCAACCCCGTGCCTTCTGACCAGCTCATCACGAAGCTGGCCGAAATCCTGCTGAAACCCTCCGAACAGCGGGACAGGCTCTCGCCCGACCTCTATCTCGGCCAGGGACACGATGCGCATCCGCTCAAGGATCTGGAACGCGCGTTCAGGCTTGTCGTCGACGCCGCCCCCATCGAGAAGAAGATGCGCGCTAGGCATATTAGCAACGCTCAGGAGGCTCACGATATGGATCTCATCAGCGATGCCGAACTCACGCAACTGCGCGAAGCGCGGGAAGCTGTCGAGAAGGTTATCGCTGTCGACGCCTTTCCCATGGAAGAGATTTCGGCAACGGCCTCACAGCACAAGATAAAAAAGCCCGCCGCACGGCGCAAGTCGCCGCAGCGGCAGGCCGCTGAATAGAGAGCTGCGAACCGGAATTATCGTGTCGGGACCGGTGTCTCGCCGCGATAGTCATAAAAACCGCGACCGGTCTTCCGGCCAAGCCAGCCGGCTTCGACGTATTTAACCAGCAGCGGGCACGGACGATATTTGGAATCGGCCAGTCCCTCGTAAAGGACCTGCATGATCGAAAGGCAGGTGTCGAGGCCGATGAAATCGGCCAGCTGTAACGGCCCCATCGGATGGTTGGCGCCAAGCTTCATGGCCGTGTCGATGGCTTCAACAGTCCCCACGCCTTCGTAGAGCGTATAAATTGCTTCATTGATCATCGGCAACAGGATGCGGTTGACGATGAAAGCGGGGAAGTCCTCGGCCACGGTAATCGTCTTCTCAAGGCTTTCGACAAAGCCGCGCGCCCTCTCGAACGTGTCATCTTCCGTGGCAATGCCGCGCACCAGTTCCACCAGCTTCATCACCGGGACGGGGTTCATGAAGTGGATACCGATGAACCGCTCGGCCCGGTCGGTCTGTGCGGCAAGACGCGTGATGGAGATTGATGAGGTGTTGGTGGCGACGATGGCCTCGGGATTAAGCACCGGACAGAGCTGCGCAAAAATCTTGCGCTTGACCGTTTCGTCCTCCGTAGCCGCCTCGATCACCAGGTCCATGTCGGCGAGTGCTTCCATGGTGGTGGCCGGAGCAATGCGCGCCAATGCATCCTGACGAACCTTGTCCTCGAGTTTTCCGGACGAAACCTGCCGTGCCATGTTGCCGGAGATGGTCGCGATACCCGCCTCGATCCGCTCGGCGGAAAGATCGTAGAGCTTCACATTATAGCCTGCCAGCGCGGCGACATGGGCAATTCCGCTGCCCATCTGCCCCGCGCCAATCACACCCACTTTTTCAATCTTTCCAGTCATTTCGAAAACCCCGTGAGATGCGGCTTGCACTCTTCGTCAGTGTTGTTGCGCTGCAAACTAAATGGGAGGCGCAATGGCGTCTACCCCCGCGAACAAAATCCTTCACGCTCCCCCTCCCAGCGCCACATTATTTGAATGAAAACAAAAAAAGCCCCGCTCGAGAGCGGGGCTTGTTGCCTGAGATTCCGGTGTTCTTTTTGGCTTAAAGCGCCTTCTCGAGCTCCGGCAGCACGTCGAAAAGGTCTGCAACCAGGCCGTAATCGGCGACCTGGAAGATCGGGGCTTCTTCGTCCTTGTTGATCGCAACGATCACCTTGGAGTCTTTCATGCCGGCGAGATGCTGGATCGCGCCGGAAATGCCGCAGGCAATGTAGAGATCTGGAGCGACGACCTTGCCCGTCTGCCCCACCTGCCAGTCGTTCGGAGCATAGCCCGCATCGACGGCCGCACGCGAGGCACCGACAGCCGCTCCAAGCTTGTCAGCAACAGGAAGGATCACCTCGTTGAACTTCTCCTCAGAGCCCAGCGCACGACCGCCCGAGATGATGATCTTTGCAGAGGTCAGCTCCGGCCGGTCGCTCTCTGCGATACGGTTTTCGACGAATGTCGAGAGACCGGAATCGGTAGGCGCGTCAACGCTCTCCACCGCGGCAGAGCCCCCTTCGCCTGCCGCCTGGAAGGACGATGTGCGAACCGTAAGCACCCGCTTTGCATCGGTTGCTTCAACGGTCTGGATCGCGTTGCCGGCATAGATCGGGCGTTTGAAGGTCTTGGCATCGAGCACTTCGATCACGTCGGAGACCTGCATGACATCCAGCAGGGCCGCCACGCGCGGCATCACGTTTTTGCCAGTGGTCGTGGCGGGGGCAACGAACGTGTCATATCCGTCGGCCAAAGACACTACGAGGTCGGCGAGCGGCTCGGCAAGCCGTTCGGCAAGCGCATCGCTTTCCGCGAGCAGAACCTTGTGCACGCCGCCAAGTTTCGCCGCAGCGTCGGCCGCTGCCTTCGCGCCTTTACCGGCAACCAGCACATCTACATCCGAGCCGATCTGGCTCGCGGCGGCGAGCGCCTTGGCGGTCTGGTCGGACAGGGTTTCGTTATCGTGTTCGGCAATCAGAAGAATAGCCATCTTGTTTCTCCCTCTCCGTTAAAGCACGCCGGCTTCGTTTTTCAGCTTGTCGACCAGTTCGGCCACCGAGCCCACCTTGATGCCCGCCTTGCGGCCAGCCGGTTCCTCGGTCTTGAGCACCTTCAGGCGCGCCTTCACCTCAACGCCGAAATCGCCGGGCTCCTTGGTGTCGAGCGGCTTCTTCTTGGCTTTCATGATGTTCGGCAGAGAAGCGTAGCGCGGCTCGTTCAGACGCAGGTCCGTGGTCACGATGGCCGGCAGTTTGAGCTCGACCACCTGGAGACCACCATCCACCTCACGCGTCACCTTGGCCTTGCCGTCTGCAAGCTCCACATCCGACGCAAATGTTCCCTGGCTCCAGCCAAGCAGTGCAGCCAGCATCTGTCCGGTCTGGTTGGAATCGTCATCAATGGCCTGTTTGCCGAGGATCACGATTTCCGGCTTCTCCTCGTCGACAACGCCCTTGAGGATCTTCGCCACGTCAAGTGGCTCGACCGCATCGTCGGTCTTGACGAGGATCGCGCGGTCAGCACCCATGGCAAGAGCGGTGCGCAAGGTTTCCTGGGCCTTGTCGGGGCCAATCGAAACGGCGACGATTTCTTCGACCTTGCCGGCTTCCTTCATGCGGATCGCTTCTTCAACCGCGATTTCACAGAACGGGTTCATCGCCATTTTGACGTTTGTCAGCTCGACACCGGAGCCATCCGCCTTCACGCGGGGCTTCACATTGGCGTCAATGACCCGCTTGACCGGAACAAGGACTTTCATGCGCAATCACCTTCCATGGTGGACTTCGGTTCTGATGCTGGATACCAGCAGATGGACGCGCCGGATGGCTGAATGCCGACATGTTTCAGGGAAATTCAGAACACTCCTCCTCCCCCTCATGCGGCACGCCGCCGGAGTTGGCGGGACCGTAGAGAGGCCTGACGTTCACGTCAATATGCAGAAATGTCCTATTGCCGCCCCCAGCGCGGCTGCTCGGTTTCCAGCGTGCGCGCAGCATCCGGCTTTTCAAGCTCTACCGCGCGTGGTTTCTCCAGACGCTTGTCGAGCAGAGGCACATCCCTGCGCCTTAGAATGACCACCAGGAACGCCCCGGCGAGAATGCCTCCCGCATGAGCCGCCCAGGAAATCTGGTTTTCGGTATCAACCATCAACATCAGGAACTGGAAACCAATCCACAGCGCGAGAAGGATGAAAGCCGGGATGCGAATGGGAATGCGCGCAAATGCCAGCACCCAGACCTTCACCCGTGGATGCAGGATCAGGTAGGCGGCGACGATGCCTGCAATGGAACCGGAAGCGCCAATGAGCGGCGCATTGGAATCCGGCGCGATGAAGCCGTGCATATAGGCCCCCGCAACAGCGCAGGCGAGATAGAACACCAGATACCGGAAATGCCCGAGCGCATCTTCCACATTGTCTCCGAACACCCACAGAAACAGCATGTTTCCGCCCAAATGCATCAGGTCGCCATGCAGGAACGAGTAGGTGATGTAGGTGAGCGGCTCGGGAACCAGATCGAGCTCTGGCGGCAGCACCGCGAGGTCATTGGAAACGGACGGTATATAGCCAAGCCCAAGCGCAGCGGCGAACGCGAAATCCGTGCCTCCCACCGCCGTCACCAGATAGGCGATCACGTTGACCGCTATGATTGCCAGCGTGACATATTGCCGTTTGATATGCCGCAGGCTGTTGGCATCGTGCAGCGGTATGAACATCGGAGCCCTCTTTGCGGGCCCCGATCCCGGCCCGAATATCTCAGCGGTTTTGCCCAGGCACCCATAGCACGTCAAGCGCACCATTGTCATTGACGGCACGTGAAGCGACGAACAGGAAATCGGAGAGGCGGTTGATGTAGCGCATGGCCGCATCACTGACGATCTCACCTTCGACTGTGCGCAACTCCACCATCAGTCTCTCGGCACGTCGCGAGACAGTGCGCGCGAGATGGAGTGCAGCAGCAGCGGGCTTGCCACCGGGTAGCACGAAGGAGCGCAACGCAGCCAGCTGGGCATTCAAGGCATCGATATCGGCTTCCAGCCGGTCCACCTGGCTCTGCACGATCCGCAAGGGTTCATATTCGGGCGCCTCGCCGGTATCCGGCGTCGAAAGGTCAGCCCCCAGATCGAAGAGATCATTCTGTATACGCGCCAGCATCGCGTCGATACGCGGCTCCGTTTCTGCCAGATGAACACGTGCCATGCCGATGCAGGCATTTGCCTCATCGACAGTGCCATAGGACGCGACCCTGAGATCGGATTTCAGGCGGCGCTCACGCGAACCGAGACCCGTTGTCCCGTCGTCGCCCGTGCGCGTGTAAATCTTGTTCAGCTTGACCACGGTATGCCTCAGCCACCCTTTGAACGCGCGTAGTAAAGCGCGAGTACGACAAAGACGACGGCGACAGCCTGCAGGATCACGCGAGCCTGCATAAGCTTGTTCGACGTGTTGGCCGAGCCACCGCGCATCATGTTCATCAGACCGCGAATGAGGACGATAACGACCGCCATCATCACAAGGATGGAAAGGATATTGAAAACTGTGGACATGGCGGCTTTCTTCTCGGTTTCAGCCCTGGTTCGACAGGAAGCGGTACAACATGCGCGCCGGAAGCAGCCGTTTCAATGCGACACCGATGCGCGCCGGTGTGGTTACCACATAGTGCGGCCTTGGACGCGGGGAAAGGAGCGCGTGAGAAAGTCGCGCATAGACCGCGTCCGGCCCAAGCTTGAACCGCGACTTCACACCGCCCTGCCTCAAACGCGCAAGCTGCGCCTTGTAGGCTTCCCGATGGGGGGAGTTTTCGTGATCGATATAGCGCTCGAACCACGGGAGCCCGTTGCTGGCAATTTTGGACTCGATGGGCCCCGGCTCGATGAGGGAAACATAGATGCCAGAACCTTCAAGTTCCGCTCGCTGACACAACATCAAGCCTTCAAGCGCATGCTTCGAGGCAGCGTAGGCACCACGGTACTTTATAGGGATGAGTCCCAGGATCGAGGAGCAATGAACAATGCGGCCGTGTCCCTGTCGCCGCATCACCGGGACGAGGCGCTGCGTGAGATCGTGCCAGCCGAAGACATTGACCTCGAACTGGTGGCGCAGCGCTTCCACGGGGAGATCTTCCACCGCTCCGGCTTGAGCATAGGCTCCATTGTTGAAAAGAGCATCGAGAGAACCGCCGGTCCTGTCGAGCACCTCATCCACAAGCGCGACGATCGAGCCGGGCTCGGCATAATCGAGATAGAACGATTCTATCCCTTTCCTTTCAAGGGCTCGGCGATCTTCCGGCTTCCGCGCCGTTGCAAAAACGCGCCAGCCATCCTTGAGCAGCGCCTCGGCACACCATGCACCTATGCCGGAAGAGGTTCCGGTGATCAGGATCGTCCGGTCACTAGCCATGAAATTCCCGTCAGCACTTGTCTATAAGTGTCACGGTTTCACATATTGGCCTGAGCGAAACAACAAAAAGCAGTGACGACAGCAACGAAGGGAAGAACCGTGCGCGGATTGAAAGCCACCAGACGTATCATCGGCGATGCGCTCGGCCACTTCAACACGGATGACGGCTGGGCCATGTCCAGTCACGTCGCCATCTCGGCGCTTATGGCCCTGTTCCCGTTTCTGATATTTGCCACGGCCCTGGCGAGTTTTCTTGGCGCGGACTCGTTCTCGCAACAGGCTGTCGATCTGATTTTCGATACCTGGCCAAAGGAAGTGGCCGAGCCCATTGCAAGAGAGGTTCACAATGTGCTCGGTGTACGCCGCAGCGATGTGCTGACCTTCGGTGTCGTACTGGCTGGTGTTTTTGCCTCCAATGGGGTGGAAGCACTGCGCCTTTCTCTCAACCGCGCCTACCGGGTCAGTGAAAAACGCTCGATCTTCCGCCTGCGCGCGCAAAGCCTGTTTTTCGTACTCGTTGCAACGGTCGGCTTTCTTGCCATCAGCGTCCTGCTCGTCATCGCACCGATCGCACTGCGCATCGCCGCCAACAATCTCGAATGGATCGCTCCTTATGTCGGCACGATCACGTTCTGGCGCTATGTCATCGCGCTGACCGTACTCGTTCTCGCGCTGATTTCGGTCCATCTTTGGCTGCCGGCCGGCCGACGCAGCCTTTGGGACGTGCTGCCCGGTGTCGCGTTTACACTTCTGGGATCCTTTGTCGGATCGAGCCTTTTCGCAGCCTATCTCGGGCGCTTCGGCAGCTACGCCAGCACCTATGCCGGGCTTGCTTCCATCATGATCGCAGTGGTGTTTCTCTACATCATTTCCGCCGTGTTCATTCTCGGCGGAGAACTGAACGCTTCGATCAAGCGCTACCGGGAAGCACGAGCGGTCGCCGGAACCGTATGACGCGATGAACGCCGTGTCGCGAGCGCCACGCCGAACGTCGTGATTGCCATGCCTGCAAGCTGCACGGGCGTCAGGGTCTCATCAAACAGGAACCATGCCATAAGTGCTGTCACCGCCGGCACGAGATAAAACAGAGATGCGACCCGCGCCACCTCCCCTTCTCGAATGAGGATCATCAACAGGAAGATCGCGCCCAGTGACAGCACGAAAACCAGCCACGCCATGGCAAAGACCAGTTCGCCGTTGAGCACGAAGTGCTGGGTTTCGAACAACAGCGAGACGAGAAACGTGACCAACCAA
The DNA here is from genome assembly GCF_017794765.1 of Nitratireductor sp. Classification (GTDB taxonomy): domain Bacteria; phylum Pseudomonadota; class Alphaproteobacteria; order Rhizobiales; family Rhizobiaceae; genus Nitratireductor. The sequence goes on from NZ_CP051236.1 coordinate 38,796, forward strand.
CCGCCGACATACTGATAAAGCGTGACTGTTACCAGATCAGCGTTTGCGACGAAGCGCTTCTGCCAGACCGTGCCCACGCTCATGGCGATCACCGCCACAACGGCCGCACCAATGGTCGCTACCGTCACACCGCCGCTGATCGAGCCGAATTTTGGGGAAAGGACTGTCACCACACCGACAAGCCCGACCACAAGGCCAAGCCAGTGCTTTCCTGTCACCTTCTCGCCGAGAAACACACCGGCAATGACCGCAGTCAGCATCGGCTGAAGCCCAACGATGAGGCCCGCCAAACCAGCAGGGAGCCCGTTGCGCACTGCCCAGAATACGCCGCCTAGATAGACGCCGTGCATGAGAATACCCGCTATCGCAGCGTGAAACGCATTGCGCGGACCGATTGCCTTTGCCTTCACAAGCGGAATGATCAACAGAAGAACGCCAAAGGTCAGCGCAAAACGAACCCATAAGAATGTAAAGGGCTCCGCCCAAGGCATTGCATAACGCGCCCCGATGAAACCGGTCGCCCAGAGGAGGACGAACAGGGCCGGGATCGCCCTTGTAATATCTTTCATCGGATATGTCCCTGAATGCGAAACCTTGAGTTCAACCGCGGCTTTAACAGCCCCGGCCCCGGCAAGGAAAGCGAAACATTTCCATCGTAGGATCAATAGAAGTGATCCATGGCGCAGCCGGGAGTACACAAATGCTGATGAAACTGGATACGAGCTGGCTGATCTTCGCGGTCGTGGCGGTCACGATGATCGCCTATCTCCTGTCGCTCGGTCTCAACGCGGCTCTGAAGGAAGACGGCTTCGGTGCTATGGGCACCGCCATGATCATAGCAATTGCGTTCTTCGGCACCGTCCATCTGGCCAACCGGAACGGGATTCGTTTCTCAAGCCTTACCGAAGGCGCCCTCGCCGGTTTGGGTGGTGCCTTTGCGGTGCTGCTGATTCTGGTCATGGCCAAGGCGCTTCTTAGACGGCTGAGCTAGGCGCCCCGATCATTCGCGCGATATCGTCCGGCGTTGCACCGCTGTCGCGCAATGCCGCAAGGCTGGTATCGCCACGGCTCTTGGAGAGCTTGCGCCCATCATCGTCCAGAATGAGGTCATGATGATGGTAGTGCGGCACCGGCAAACCCAACAGTTCCTGAAGTACACGATGCACGGCGGTCGAATGGAACAGGTCACGCCCGCGCACCACATCGGTGACGCCCTGCAGCGCGTCGTCGACCACAACCGATAGATGATAACTTGCCGGGATTTCCTTCCGCCCGATCACCACGTCGCCCCAGTTCTCGGGCTTTGCCTGGACCTGTCCCGTTTCTCCTTCCGGGCCCTGACCTGTCTCGTCCCAACATAGCGTGCCCCCGACATGCGCGATGGCCGAGGACATGTCGAGCCGCCATGCGTACGGCGCCCCCTCATCGATCAGAGCCTGGCGCTCCCGTGAGCTCATATGGCGGTCTTCTCCAGGATAGATCGGCGCTCCGTCCGGGTCGCGCGGCCAACGTTCGCCACCGGCTTCATGCTCGGCTATGCGCGCCCGCACCTCTCCCCGGGTCATGAACGCCGGATAGACCAGATCCGCATCGATGAGCCGATCGAGCGCGGCACGGTAATCGTCAAAATGCTCCGACTGTCGACGCACCGGCTCCTCCCAACCAAGACCGAGCCATGCAAGATCGCGCAACACACCGCGTTCCAGCTCCGGCGTACAGCGTGTGACGTCGATGTCTTCCATCCTCACGAGGAAACGCCCGCCAGCCTCCCGTGCCATTTCCTGATTAAGGAGCGCGGAATAGGCATGACCAAGATGGAGCTGGCCGTTCGGGCTCGGCGCGAACCGAAAGACGGGACACGTCATGAGTGATGCTTGAATCGGGTTGCGGTAAGCATGAGACGATTGCTACGGCTTTCTTCCGCGCCCGACAAGAACAGGCTACACTGATACAATGAAACGCATAGACACGGATGCGGACATTCTGCGAGCCCTCGGGGACCTTGTCGCGCTCGATTCCCGCCTTCAGTCTGTGCGCGACCGTGCCGGCAGTGTTCCTTTGCGACGCACCGCACCCGGCTTTGCGAGCCTTGTTTCCATCGTCATAGGCCAGCAGGTTTCTCGTGCCAGCGCCAATGCCATTGAAGCCCGGCTGACGGGACTGATCGACCCGCTTACGCCGGCCTCCATTCTCGCAGCGGGTGAAGACCCTCTGGTCGCCGCCGGCCTTTCACGCGCCAAGCAGCGTACCATTGTCGCGCTCGCGCGGGCTATCATCGAGGATGATCTCGACCTTGAGACACTCTGCGCGTTCGAGGCCGAGGAAGCCGTTGCCCGCCTGACGTCGATCCATGGCATCGGCCCCTGGACAGCACAGGTCTATCTTCTCGTCTGTGCGGGTCATCCTGATGTGTTTCCCGCCGGCGATGTGGCTCTGCAAGCCGCCGTGGCCGATGCCCTGGCGCTGCCGGCCCGGCCCGATGCGAAGCGCCTGACAGAGCTGGCCGAATCATGGACGCCGCTTCGGGCCGTCGCCGCCCGCCTGTTTTGGGCCTATTATCGGCAGATGAAGGGCGGAGAAGCGGCTCCATTGCCCTGACAGGAGCAAAAAACTGCGAAAATCCAGTTGTTTGAGGTGTCATAAAGCAAAATATGCGCTTCACATTCCTGTCACGGCGGGCTTACAGTATCCGCATCGATCGACTTGGTCAGTTGAAGGAGCTTCAAGGACGTGACGATCGCGGCTTCGCCAGACAGCATGCCTGCTCTGGTGCTGAATGCGGACTACAGACCGCTCAGTTACTATCCCTTGTCACTGTGGTCGTGGCAGGACGCCATCAAGGCGGTCTTCCTCGACCGGGTCAACATTGTTGCCGAATACGACCAGCAGGTTTCATCACCCTCCTTCACGATGAGACTGCCGAGCGTTATCAGTCTCAAAACCTACATTAAACCGTCGCGTTACCCCGCCTTTACGCGTTTCAACGTGTTTCTGCGCGACCGTTTCCAGTGTCAATATTGTGGCACTCGCGAAGACCTGACCTTCGACCATGTCATCCCGCGCCGTCTGGGTGGAGTCACGTCCTGGGACAATGTCGTAGCGGCCTGCTCCCCCTGCAATCTCAAAAAGGGCGGCGTCATGCCTTCCCGTGCAAAGATGTGGCCACAGCAAAAGCCCTTCCGGCCGACCGTGCAGGATCTGCACAATAATGGCCGGCTCTTCCCACCCAACTATCTGCACGAAAGCTGGATGGATTATCTCTACTGGGATGTCGAGCTCGAGCCGTAACAGGGAGCGGGCCCCCTAAAACATTCCACGAAGAATGAAACGTTCTAGCGCTTGAATGCCGCCCGCAGTGCCACGAAGGCCCAAAAAGCGCTCACAAGCACGTTCCAGCCAGCAAATGAAAGCCCCAGAAAACGCCCCGCTGCTTCGCTGCAGGATGGGGGAATCACCGCATTCAACTGGTCGAGCAGATTGCCGCCGAGGTTCTGGCTGGCAGCACCGGCGCCGCAGTCGGCCGGGCCTTCCCACCATTTCCACTCCACCCCGGAATGGTAGATACCCAGCGCCATTCCATAGAGCATCAGTGCACCACCGATCAGCAACAGCCCGCGCGTGATGAGCGGAGGCGCCTTCAGCCATGACGCCAGAAGCGCAAGCAGCATCAGCGGCACGCCAATATAGTAAGGCGTACGTTGCTCAAGGCACAGCATGCAGGGAAGGTAGCCACCGATATGCTCGAAGCCGAGCGCTATGCCCACGGTTGCGGCCAGACCGAAAACAAGCAGTCCGGCGCTCAGGGTTTGTGTAGCACCGGTGGGAGCAGTAAGGGACATCAGGGGCCTCTAGAAAACGTATCGAATGGCAACGAAGCCGCCGATCAGCAAAACCATGAAAAGGGTGAAAAGAAGGCCAAGGTTCTTCTCGATAAATGTCCGAATCGGCGCTCCGAACTTGTAGAGCAGCCATGAAACCAGGAAAAAGCGAAGCCCGCGACCGAGCACCGAGACGACGACGAACACCAGAAGATTGAGACCAGTGGCGCCGGAGAAAATCGTCAGCACCTTGTAGGGGAACGGCGTGACGGCAGCAAAAAGCACCCCCCAGCCGCCCCACTCATTATACCAGCCGGCCACCTGCTCAAAAGCATTTTCCTTGCCGTAGAAGGCCAGGATCGGCTGCCCGACCGTCTCGTAAAGAAAGGCGCCAATTGCATATCCGAGAAGCGCACCAAGGACGGAACTCACCGTACAGATCAACGCATAGCGAAGCCATTTCGCGCGCTCCGACAGCACCATTGGGATCAACAGCACATCCGGCGGAATGGGGAAGACCGAACTTTCAATGAAAGACACGGATCCAAGTGCCTTCTCCGCATGCCGTGTGGCAGCGAGCGACATGGTCCAGTCATAGAGTTTGCGAAGCATGGGAGGCCCTCAATGAGGTGTTTTGTCTAACCGCTGCCGGAGCCTGGCGCAACGGCGATGGTGAAAGACGCGACAAGCGTGAGGATTTGCGACCTGAAGTGTTGACGGAAGCCCGCTTCCCCGTATAGTCCGCAACCTGTCCGGCCGTTCGCGGCGGGCCCCTGTGGCGGAATTGGTAGACGCGCTCGACTCAAAATCGAGTTCCGCAAGGAGTGCTGGTTCGAGTCCGGCCAGGGGCACCACTTCCCCGAAGCATTGCGGTGCAGGACAGGGGGAGGAACAGCACGGCCATGCTTGAACGGCGCGAAAGCTATCGACAGCTTTACGATGAGTTCCGCTGGAGCATTCCCGAGACTTTCAACATCGGTGTCGCAATCTCGAATGCATGGGCTCTGCGTGCGCCTGAGCGTATTGCGCTCTTCGAACATCGCAGCAGCGCCAGCCCAGCAACACTGACCTATGGAGACCTTGCGGCCCGATCGGATGGCCTGGCGGCCGGTCTTGCAACAGCCGGAATAAGGCGGGGGGACCGGGTAGCGCTCCTGTTGCCACAATCCTTCGAGACTGCGATTGCCCACGCTGCCATCTACAAGCTCGGTGCTATTGCCGTACCGCTCGCCCTCCTTTTTGGCCCGGAAGCTCTCGAATACCGGCTTTTCAGTGCAGGAGCGGCGGCCGTCATCACCACCGGCGACGGCCTCGCGAAAGTCGCGCGCATACGCGATCGACTGCCTGCGCTGCAGTTGGCCATCTGCGTGGATGGCGCTGGGGGTGGAGCTGAGGATTTTCACAAGCTGATTGCAGACAATCCCGGTCCCTTTGCCCCTGCCAGCACCGGCCCTGACGACCCGGCGATGATGATCTTCACATCCGGCACCACCGGCCCACCGAAAGGTGCTCTGCACGGGCATCGCGTTCTGCTCGGACACCTGCCCGGCGTCCAGTTTCACCACGAGTTCCTGCCCCGGAACCACGATCTTCTGTGGACACCCGCCGACTGGGCCTGGGCAGGCGGTCTTCTCAACGTCCTCTTACCCGGGCTCTATCTCGGTACTCCGGTGGTAGCGGCGCGGTTCGAAAAATTCGACCCACAAACAGCCCTCGGCCTCATGGAGAAGATGAAAGTGCGCAACGCCTTCATCCCTCCGACCGCGCTGCGCATGCTCAAGGCGGTCTCAGGCATTCGGAAACGTTTCGAACTCCCGTTGCGCACCATCGGCTCCGGCGGAGAAGCTCTGGGTCGAGAGACCTTCGAGTGGGCCCGCGGCGAACTGGGGCTTCACATCAACGAGTTTTACGGTCAGACCGAATGCAATCTGGTCCTTTCGTCCTGTCATGCGCTGGGGGCTGGCAAACCCGGTGCCATCGGCCTTCCCGTTCCCGGCCATCGCGTTGCAATCATCGATGATCAGGGCAGACCTGTTCGCGATGGTGAGGCCGGCGATATTGCCGTTCTGCGGCCCGACCCGGTGATGTTTCTCGGATACTGGGAAAATGAAGCGGCAACCCGTCAGAAATTCGTCGGAGACTGGATGACCACAGGCGATCAGGGTGTTCGCGACGAGGACGGGTACTTCCATTTCGTGGGGCGCGACGACGACGTCATCACATCGGCTGGATACCGCATCGGGCCGACCGAGATCGAGGACTGCCTGACCGCTCACCCCAAGGTCGCGCTTGCCGCCGCCGTGGGCAAGCCGGATTCCGTGCGAACCGAGATCGTCAAGGCCTACATCGTTCTGCACGACGGCATAGAGCCCAGCGACGCGCTGGCGGATGAAATCCGGCTGTGGGTCAGAGAGCGTCTTTCAGCCCATGAATACCCCCGAGAAATTGCCTTCGTGGAATCAATGCCTTTGACAACGACCGGCAAGGTCATCCGTCGCCTGTTCCGGGAACGTGCGAGAAACGAATAGCGGCATTTTGCGCGCCAGCGACGCTTCAGGCTGCGTAGCGTCTGCGTTTGTGTTCGTCGAGGAATGCGGGAATGTCCTTGGCGAGGATCGGCTTGCTGAAGAGGTTGCCCTGCGCCTCATCGCATCCCATTGCACGGATAATGCGCAATTGCTCTTCCATTTCGACACCTTCAACGACTGTTGTCATGCCAAGCGTGAAAGCCAGATTGACGATGGTCTGCACGATGGCGGCCTGATCCGCGCTTTTGGTGATTTCCTTGATGAAAAGCCTGTCGATCTTCACTTTGTCGAAAGCAAACTTCTGCAGGTAGCTGAGCGATGAATACCCGGTGCCGAAATCGTCGAGTGATATCCGCGTGCCGAGCTGGCGAAGGCGCCGGAGATCCGTATGCAGTTTCCGATTGTCTTCAAGCAGCAGAGTTTCTGTGATCTCGAGTTCGAGTCGGTTCGCCGGCGTGTCGGTGTCAACAAGCACACGCGCTACGGTTTCGACGATATCATCCCGTTTGAACTGCATGGGAGATAGATTGGCAGCAATGCTGATGTCATCGGGCAACGACTTCATTTCCAGACAAACCTGCCGCAAAACCCATTCGCCCAACTGGACAATTGCACCGGTATCTTCCGCAATTCCGATGAATTCGTCCGGCGGAACGGAGCCATGAACCGGATGTGTCCATCGCAACAGCGCCTCAAACGTCGTCACCTTGTTTGTGCCCAGACCGATGATCGGCTGAAAAACCAGATGAAACTGCTCGTCCAGATTGGCTGATCGAAGTTCTGCCTCGAGCGCTCGGCGTCGCTGAAGACGCTTGTTCATCCCCTCCTCATAGAAGCGGAACACACCGCGACCGTCACCCTTGGCCTGATAAAGCGCCACATCGGCCTGCATCAGCAGGTCGTCCGCCGCCTCACGTCCCGGTGCGGCGACGGCGATGCCGACGCTCGCGCCGGTCAGCACCTGGTGTCCTTCAATGATGTAGGGTTCGTCGAGTGCATCGATGAGGCGCTTGGCAAGACTGCTCGCCTGCTCTGGCTTTTCAATGTTGCCCTGCACCACGACGAATTCGTCACCACCAAGGCGCGCAACCGCATCCGCTTCACGCACCGTATTGCGGATCCGTCCCGCCACCGCTCGGAGCAATGCATCACCGACGGGATGCCCGAGCGTGTCGTTGATGCTTTTGAAATTGTCGAGATCGACGCACATGACCGCCGTGGACAGGCCACGTTCGTTGCTGCTGACGAGTATCTCCTCCAGTTGCTCGCGCATCATCAGGCGGTTTGGCAGGTCAGTAAGCGTATCGTGTCGGGCCATATAGGCCACCTGGGCCTGCGCCTTGTGGCGTTCGGTAATGTCTTCGTAGGTGGCCACCCAGCCGCCGCCCCGCATCGGCTGATGCGAAATCAGGATCGTGCGGCCGTCTCGCAGTTCCTGGGTGAGTGTGTCTGAACGGTTCTGCTCAATGAGCCGCGATTGCAAATGCGCAAGCTGCTCCGCCTCGTCCTCTGCACTTGCGCCAGCCTCGACCATATGCCCGATCAGAGCGTTCAGTGAGGTCCCGAGTTTGAGCTGTTCCTGCGTCAGTCCGTAGATCCGCTCCATTTTCTGATTGCTGACAATGAGCCGACCCTCGGCATCGAACATGCAAAGGCCGTGGGACATGTTGTTCAGCGCGGTGTTGAACAACAGGTTCTGGGTGATCAGTTCCTCATTGGCACGTCGAGCCGCCTGAGCACTGTCGCTCAGTTCCGCACTTGTCCGCAAAAGGTCTTCGTTGGTTGCCTTGAGCCGTTGCTGAACGCTGATTTGCAGCCGGTGTTGCCACCTCAGCATCGCTATAAAAATAAAACCGGTGATGACAAGCGAAAGCGCCAACGCAGAGAACAACCAGTGGAGCCTGAGAAGCTCTCCCTGGTCCTTGGCCTGTGCGGTGGCGCCATACTCGTTGGCTTTGGACGCCAGAGCCACCATCTTGCTCTCAAGCGGAGCCGTGAGGTCAAGCGCCAGCTGCGCGTTCTCATGTTGATCGATGTCGTCAATGAAGCCACCGATCTGCCGCAACGCTGAAGCGAGCTCGTCGACTGTCTCCTTGTTTTCAGGCATGACGGAGACAAAGTTCACAAACTCGCCCTGCTCAAAGAGGCTGAGCCTGCTCATCATGATCTGGTAGCGCAGTTCCACATCCTGCTTGCTGGCCTGCGGCGGCTCGACCAACATGGCCGTCAACCTCTGCCGGAAACGCAGAAGTTCGTTCATGCCCTGGCTTGCGCTATAGGCAATGTTGTAGCGAAAGATCTGCGTAAGAGCTTCCTGGCGCTGAAAAACCAGGACTGAAATGTAGAGCGCCGCAACGGCCAGCGCGACCATCCCGATGGACAGCACTGTCTGCACCACGCGCGATGCTGTGCGGCGCCTCATTTTTCTTGTCTCCGGGTCCGACATGGGCAAAGCCTGTCAGACGCCTACCGGACGGTAAAGCGTCGAACCTGCCAAACGGAACGCGAATAGAATTTCTGCGTGTTGATTTCCGGGTCGGAATCATACGGATAAATGATGAAGAGCGGGCCCTTGTCACTGATCGGCATGTAATTCCCATCCCTCTTGTAGGCGAGAATCGTGCCATGCGCCGCAAAGTCTGCGATCGGTACCGGCGCCTGGTAATCGTTCAGCGCGGTAACAACCACCTCTTCACCACTCGCCTCGACGAGGGTCATCAGCTCGGAGAGCAAAGCACCTTCGAACTCGACGACACCGTCGAACCATGGGGTACTGGTCCGGATCTTCGCGGACTTGAGTGCCTCGAGCATTGCCAGATCGAAATCGGCGACACCATCACCATTGGTTGCACCGATATTGCCATCAATCGTCAGGATGACATCGCCCTGCGGTTTTGGCAGAGCGGCATCCTGGGCGAAAGCGGGAGTGACAAACGAGAAGAGCAGAATTGCTGCTACCGCAAACCAGCCTCCCGCGAGCTTTTTATTGTACATTTTTGTGCCTCTTTACTGGCGTAAACCCCAACGCGGCCAATGATAGTGTCGGCTAACCAAACAACAGGTTAACGGCGGGCTCATTTGCAACACATGCCGCCTGCGATTGACACACCACTCAACCGATGACAAAGCTCTAGGCTTAAAGGACTATACATCAGGCGTGCCGGCTCGCATAACGGTCGCAGGTCCAAACGTTTCCCGATGCGGTAGACTACGGGAAATTCAGACGCCCAAAAGCAAGAAATATTTTCGAGATCAGGGGTTTAGGAAGTGGAAACGTACAAAGAGTTCACCTTCGAGGCAGCACACAAACTGGAGCCCTATTCAGGCCTTCACGGTCATTCCTTCAAGGTCTCGGTCCATCTCGTCGGCGAGCCGGATCCTGTCTATGGCTGGGCCGCCAACCTCTACGAAGTAGAGAAGCAGATCGACGAGATACACAAGATCCTCGACCACACCTACCTCAACGACATCGAAGGCCTCTCCGTGCCCTCGCTCGAGAACCTGGCTAAGTGGATCTACGACAAACTCGCGGAAAAATCCCCGGCTCTCCACCGTGTTGAACTGAAACGGGGTGCCGACGGGCAGGCAGAAGGCTGCATTTATCAGCCAGCCAAAGCGGCCTAGGAACCCCTGACAGCCGTTCAGCTTCTTCATCGCAATGTCGGGGAGCAGTGCTCCCCGAGTGCGCGTTAGTCTGAATCCGATAGAGCCGCTTCCACCAGCCGCTCGGCATCCGGGCTCCCCCATTCCGCGGGGCCGTTCATATGCGCCAGCAGACAACCGTCTTCGCCAATCAGCAATGTTACCGGCAGCCCCAGCGCCAGCCCCTGGCTCTTCAGGTCATTGAAGATCTTCATTGAAGCATCCCGGTAATAGGAGAGGGATCTGATACCCGTCTCCTGAAGGAAGGTCGTGGGCTTTTCATCATTGCCACGATCCACATTTACCGCGACAACCTCAAACCTGTCGGAACCCTTTGCGGCCTGCAGCGCGTCGAGTGCCGGCATTTCCTCCCGGCATGGGGTACACCATGTCGCCCAGAGGTTCATCAACACTACCCGACCCGAAAAATCCGCCACCGTCATCCGGTTGCCATCGGGTCCGTTAAACCCGAGGTTTTTGAGAGACCGGGGCGGATCGGCTGCAAGCATCGCCGCGACGTGACCCGTTGCCGCATCGCCCACTGTTTTGGCTTTGGCCTGCTTGGCAGAACAGGCTGCATTGCCGGCCTCGGCAACAATCGGCGTCACCGCCGTGTTGCCATCCAGCCCGCCCTTCACGTATACCGCAATCGCACCCGCGATGGCGCCCGCAGCAACAGCCAGGACGACCAGACGGAGTGCCGGGAATTTTTGTTTCTGCTTCGACATTCTTTTTTCCACACTAGCGCCCGGTTATCATGATGAGCGAAGACCAAGCCAGCAACCGCATGTGGGGTGGACGTTTTGCCTCAGGACCCGATGCCGTCATGGAGGCGATCAACGCATCCATCGGCTTCGACAGGAAGCTTTATACCCAGGACATCCGTGGCAGTCTGGCCCATGCCGCAATGCTGGCGAAGACTGGCATAATTTCGGCGGAAGACGAAAAAAAGATTGTTCACGGGCTGAACACGATCCTGTCAGAGATCGAGGCCGGAAAATTCACCTTCTCCGCGCAGCTTGAGGACATTCACATGAATGTCGAGGCACGGCTGGCGGAGCTGATTGGTCCTGCTGCCGGGCGCCTTCACACCGCGCGCTCGCGCAACGATCAGGTGGCGCTCGATTTCCGGCTCTGGGTCAAGGAAGAGCTGCAGCGCATCGATGCCGCTCTTGGCGGTCTCATCGAAGCGTTTCTCACCCGCGCCGAAGAGCACGCCGCCAGCGTGATGCCGGGCTTCACGCATCTCCAGTCGGCGCAACCGGTCACCTTCGGCCATCACATGATGGCCTATGTCGAAATGTTCGGCCGCGACCGTTCCCGTGTTCGTGACGCCATCGAACGCCTCGACGAGAGCCCGATCGGCGTCGCTGCACTTGCCGGCACAGGCTTCCCCGTCGACCGGCAAATGACGGCCGAAGCGCTCGATTTCCGCGAGCCGACGCGCAATTCCATCGACACTGTCTCGGACCGCGATTTCGCTCTTGAATTCCTGTCGGTCTCGGCCATCTGCGCCACACATCTTTCGCGCCTGGCCGAGGAAATCGTCATCTGGTCAACCCCGCAGTTCGGGTTCGTGCGCCTGTCCGACTCCTTCTCCACCGGCTCTTCCATCATGCCGCAGAAGAAGAACCCGGACGCGGCCGAGCTGATCCGCGCCAAGACCGGCCGTATCAACGGCGATCTCATTGCGCTGCTGACGGTGATGAAGGGACTTCCCCTCGCCTATTCGAAGGATATGCAGGAAGACAAGGAAGCCGTCTTTGACGCTGCCGAGACGCTCGACCTGATGCTCGCAGCAATGACCGGCATGGTCGGCGACATGGAGATCAACACGCAGGCCATGAGAAAAGCCGCTGGTGCCGGTTTCTCAACCGCCACGGACCTTGCCGATTGGCTGGTGCGCGAGGCGGGGCTGCCGTTCCGTGAAGCCCATCACGTGACGGGCCGCGCCGTGGCGCTTGCCGAGGAAAAGAAGTGCGGGCTGGAAAAACTTGCGCTGGAAGACCTGCAGGCGATTAATCCGGCGATAAACGAAGGCGTATTCTCGGTTCTCTCGGTTGGAAACTCCGTCAAGAGCCGGACCTCCTACGGAGGAACGGCACCTGCCGAGGTGCGACGCCAGATACGTTACTGGAAGAAACGTTTGAAACGGGATGCAACCCCCGGCAAAAAGCGCTAAAACGCAGCGCACGCACTTTCGAGGAATGGAACGCTCATGACGGCCCGTCGCACGCTCACCCTTGTCATGCTCGGTCTCGCGCTGGGCCTTGCCGCCTGTGGGCGCAAGGCACCGCTTGATTCGCCCTATGAGGCGGCGGTGGATGCGCGCAAGGAAGCTGAGCGCAACGACCAGCCTGTGCCGCCAGCGCCGGAGAAACCGGTTAAAGACCGCCCCTTCATTCTCGATGGCCTCCTCTAGAGCAGTTCAGAAAGAGCTTGCGCCGCATAGCGGTGTCAGCCCGCGTCCCATTGCGCAGCCGAAAGTATGATGTCGTGAATCATTTCGAATACCGTGACGGCGTGCTTTATGCCGAAGACGTGCCGGTGCCCGCCATCGCGGAAGCCGTTGGCACACCGTTCTATTGCTATTCAACGGCAACGCTGACACGCCATTACCGTGTCTTTTCGGAAGCTTTCGAAGGCCTTGAAGCGCTTGTCTGCTACGCCATGAAGGCGAATTCCAACCAGGCTGTTCTCACCACGCTTGCCCGTCTTGGCGCGGGTATGGATGTCGTTTCGGAAGGTGAGCTGCGCCGTGCGCTGGCCGCCGGCGTTCCCGCTGGCAGGATCCTGTTTTCCGGTGTCGGCAAGACATCGCGTGAAATGGACTTCGCGCTCAAGGCCGGCATTCTCTGCTTCAACGTCGAATCGATGCCCGAGCTTGAGCAGCTTTCTGCCCGCGCCACCGCCCTGGGGCTCATGGCCAACATATCGCTGCGCATCAACCCGGACGTCGACGCCAAAACCCACAAGAAGATCTCCACCGGCAAGGCGGAGAACAAGTTCGGCATCGGCTGGAAGGATGCGCGAGCCGCCTATGCACGCGCCGCCGGGCTTCCAGGCGTGAAGGTGACCGGCATCGACATGCATATCGGCAGCCAGATCACCGAATTGCAGCCCTTCGACGACGCGTTTGCCCTTCTGACGGAATTGACCGAAACCCTGCGCACCGACGGCCACGCCATTGAACATGTGGACCTCGGCGGCGGACTCGGCGTCCCCTATGCGGAAGATGGCGACCAGCCTCCCCTCCCCACCGCCTATGCCGAAGTGGTGCGCAAGCACATGAAGAAGCTCGGCCTCAAGGTCATGCTCGAACCGGGCCGTTTGATTGCCGCCAATGCCGGCGTTCTCGTCTCCGAAGTGATCTATGTGAAGGAAGGCGAAGCAAAGAACTTTGTCATCGTCGACGCGGCAATGAACGACCTCATCCGCCCGACTCTCTATGAAGCCTTCCATTCCATCCGACCGGTCGCCGAGACGCGGAAGGAGGCCGGAAGCATGATCGCCGACGTGGTGGGCCCGGTCTGCGAAACCGGTGACTATCTCGCACTCGACCGCAAGCTTCCACAGCTCAAAGCAGGCGATCTCATCGCCATTGGCTCCGCGGGCGCCTATGGCGCTGTTCAGGCCAGCACCTACAATTCGCGCCCACTGGTGCCAGAAGTGCTCGTGAATGGGGACCGGTTCCATGTGATTCGGGCCCGCCCCAGCCATGAAGAGCTGATCGGTCTTGATTCGATACCGGATTGGCTCACGGATTGAAATGGCACGATACGCGGATCACAATTTCGCGTATCGCCTCGCCTTCGCCCGGTTTGCTGCTATCCTTGTAAAGGACAGGGCGCGCGATTCACGTGCGCTACGGCACCATGCTGAGAGCGTCTATGGCTGAAACAACCCCTGGGCATGAACGCACACGCAGCCGCTTCATCCGGCTTGCCCGCACCCGTTTTGCCACGCGCCTCACCATGACCATGGAGCGCTTCTGGCCGCGCATCCTGCCTCTTCTGGTCGTTATCAGCCTGTTCCTGAGCATTTCCTGGCTTGGCCTCTTTCGGCTTATGCCCGACACTGCGCGCTACGGCGTTGTCGCAAGTCTCGGACTGCTTGGTGTTGCCTCACTCTGGCCGTTGCGAAACTTCCGACGCCCGACGCCCGCAGAGATCGACAAACGCATCGAGCGCGCCAACCAGCTCGCCCATGAACCTGTCGCGGCCCAGTCCGATCACCCTGCAGGAAATCGTGACGGTTTTGCCGAAGCGCTTTGGCGAGAGCACCAAAAACGAATGGCCGGCAAGCTCGTCAATCTCCGTGGCGACCTGCCCAAAACCGGCGTTCCGGAGAGAGATCCCTGGGGTCTGCGCGCCGCTGCCGCCCTGCTTCTGGTGATCGCGGCAGCCTTCTCCAGCGGCCCCTATGGTGGCAGCCTCCTGGACGCCTTCCGGGCGCATGGCGGCGCCGAAGTCGTGCCGCCGCGCGTTGACGCCTGGGTGACCCCTCCCACCTATACGCGCCGCGCGCCGATCTACCTGACGGCCGAAGCCAATCGGGAGACAGAGCACTTCACCGCTCCGCACGGCAGCATACTCGCCCTCCGAGTCACCGGTGGTTCGGGCACAGAAACGCTCTCCTACCTTTCTGCCGACGACACAGAAAGCCCGATCGCCCCGGAGGGCGCTTCCCAGAGCGAAGCTCTGTCGGTGGACACATCCGCCCGGCGATTTACTGCAACATTGACGGAGGACGGAAAACTACGCCTGAAACGCGACGGTCAGGAGATAGAAGGCTGGCTTTTCTCGGTCACGCCCGACAATCCGCCGGAAATCCGCTTTGCAGAAGACCCCAGGCGAGCCGTAAACGGCGCTTTGGAACTCGCCTATGAAATCGAGGATGACTATGGACCGGCGGAAGCACAAGCCCTGTTCGAACAGGCATACAATGCTCCCGATGCACGCCCCCTTTACAGCGCTCCCGATCTGCCTCTGACGCTGCCGCGCCGCGATGGCCGCACCGTTGCCGCAAAAACCTCGCGCGACCTCACTGAGCACCCATGGGCCGGCAGTTCCGTGAAGATGAGCCTGCGCGCCGTGGACGATGCCGGACAGGAGGCGCGAAGCGAGGCAAAGCTCTTCACCCTGCCTGAGCGTACATTCACCAACCCGCTCGCCAAAGCTCTGATCGAACAGCGTCGCACCCTGGCACTCGATGCCAACAAGAAGCCCCGCGTGCTGGCCATGATGGATGCAGTCGTGACCTGGCCCGAAGAAACCCTGAAAGACCTCTCTCAGTTTCTTGGCATCTCCGCAGCACGGTCAAGGCTGGAAACGGCCCAAACAGACGACCAGCTCCGAGATGTGGTGGACTACCTCTGGGAGATTGCTCTCATCATCGAAGATGGCGACCTGACGGCCGCTGAAAAACGTTTGCGGCAGGCGCAAGAGGCACTGAAGAACGCATTGGAGGAAGGCGCAAGCGATGAGGAGATCGCCCGCCTCATGGACGAGTTGCGAAGCGCCATGCAGGAGTTCCTCCGTGAATTCGCCGAACGCGCGCAGCAGAACCCGAACATGGCGCAGCAATTGCCGGAAAACAGCCAGATGCTGAACCAGAACGACCTGGATCGGATGCTCGACCAAATCGAAGAACTGGCCAGGTCCGGGGCCCGCGATCAGGCTCAGGAGCTGCTTTCGCAACTCGAAAACATGATGAACAATCTGCAGGCAGGCCGGTCCCAGCAGGGGCAGTCCGGCAATCAGCAATCGGAAATGCGTCAGCAGATGGACGAGCTCGGGAATCTGATGCGGCGTCAGCAGGAACTGATGAACGAAACCTTCCGCATGGACCAGATGCAGCGCGGGCAGCGAAACGGGGAGGGGCAAGAGGGCCAGGGTCAGCAGGGGCAACAGGGGCAGCAGGACCGGGGTAACGGCCAGCAGCCCGGTGAAGGTCAGGGCATGTCACCGCAGGAGTTCGCCGATGCCATGCGCGGCCTGCAACAGGGTCAGGGCACGCTACGGCAGGATCTGGAAAGCCTCATGAAGGGCCTCGAGGGACTGGGCATCAGGCCGGGTGAAGGGTTTGGTGAAGCCGGCGAAGCCATGGGTGAAGCCGAAGGTGCGCTTGGGGAAGGCGAAGGCGAGCAGGCCGTCGGCGAGCAGGGACGCGCGCTGGAAGCGCTGCGCCGCGGCGCGCAGGATATGATGAACCAGTTGCAGCAGGCCATGCGCGGCGAGCAGGGCGGCGGCGAACAGGGTTTTCGACAAAGCAACAATGGGCGCGACCCGCTCGGTCGCCCTCAGGCGACCACCGGCCCGGATTTCGGCGATTCCGTCGAGGTCCCAGATGAGATCGACACCCAGCGCGCGCGCCGTATCCTCGAAGCAATCCGCAAACGCCTCGGTGATGCCTTGAGCCCCGCGCTCGAAAAGGAATATCTCGAGCGGCTGCTCGACATGCAGTGATCCGCGGCTGGCGCAGATGATGAAGCGCCTTGCCTAACCTGGACGGTCAGGCAGCAAGTGCTTCGCCAACGCGCTGGCGCAGCTCACTCAGCGTGAAAGGCTTGTTCACCACACCCGAGACTGTGCCTTCGAGCTCGACCGCCCGTTCGCGCTGGTCCGCGTAGCCGGTCATGAGAAGCAGCCGAAGTCCAGGAAACGCGTCTGCGACGGCGCGTGCCATCTCAATGCCGTCCATTGCCGGCATACGGATATCCGAAAGGACGAGGTCGTAGTTTCCCGCCGTGGCATTGATCCTCTCAAGTCCCTCAAGACCGTCACCCGCGGTTTCCACGGTGTGACCGGCAGCACTCAACGCGCGGGCGGTAAAATTACGGACGGACTCATCGTCCTCGACGATCAAAAGCTTAGCCATGGCCTGTTTTCACCTGATCCGATTACGCTTCGGTAAACGAGCCAGCCATCACTTGTCTAAAATATTGCCGCTCAGCTATCACTATTGGCATCGCCTTTGACGACACCGACAAAAGGCAACTCACGAAAAGCGTGGGCCACGTCCATTCCGTAACCGACCACAAAGTAGTCCGGGCATTCAAAGCCGACGAAGTCGGCATCGACTTCCGTTTGCCGCCGCGAATGCTTGTCCAAAAGCACAGCGATTGAAACCGACTTGGCTCCCCGCGAAAGCATCAATTCGCGCGTATGCTTGAGCGTCTTTCCCGATTCCAGAATATCGTCGATGAGCAGCACGTCGCGGCCGCTCACATCATTATCGATATCGCGCAGCACCTTGATCTCGCCGCTTTCCGTTCCGGCGCCGTAGCTGGAGATCATGATGAACTCCACTTCCGGCGAAATGCCGACATCGTGCATGGCGCGGATCAAATCCGCCGCAAAGATGAATGACCCCTTGAGAACGGAGATGACGAGCAGATCGTCATAATCGCGCGAAGCGATGTCCTTGGCGAGTTCCAGATTGCGCCTGGCGATCGTCGAGGCTGAAAACAAAACCTCGATCTCCTTGCCGCGAACAACAGGCATGGGCGGCGAACTCCTGTCAGGGCACTTCCGGTGATTCTCATTACCCGGAACCGCGAAACCAGATGATCTATGACGTATGAAACGTCACAGAGACGGACTTGATCCCTTCCCTAGGCGCGACAAGCCGACTGGAGAAGGGAAAGCGCGCGCCCGGACCGAGATGCTGGGTGTTTGTCCCCAAAAAATAGCGCGTTGTCGAGCCGTTTTCCGTGAGAACGTTGATCGAGATCGGCGGAAGCAGCACGAGACCATCGCCACCGTTGAGTGCGGCCCCGTCAACGATGAGCATGGCATTGTCTCCCTGCCGCTCCACCCGTGATGTCACATCGACAAGCTGAAGAACCTGTTGAGGCTGATGGGATGCAAGAACATTCAGTTCCCGAACAAGGCTGTGCCCTCCGGATATCCAGAAGGCTCCGACCGTGATCAGGGCCCCGAACAACCAGAAGGCCGGCCCGGCACGTGAGTTCTTCTGTCGCGCGCTCTGACCGCCTGTTCTGAGCATATCGAGCCCTGCCACAACCTGTTCGGTCGAAGGCCTGGACACAGACGCAGGGGTGGTGGGGGCGGCAGCAATAACTGTTTCGAAGTCTGCATCAACCGCCTCACACGCTGCCGCGCCCAGGGGCTGCGCGTGCCGCACCGGGTCGGGCATCATGATTTCACCCGAAACGGGGCGTGTGCTGTCAGAGTGCCTCATGCAGGCAGACTGTCCTTTCGTGATCCACCTTTCCGGGGTAAATGGAAATGGTTAATGCTTCGCCATCACGCATATCAAGCAAGAGTTAACTTGCTATTAACCATGCGGGTTGATGGTCTGGCAGCATGCGTCCAGGCAGCGTCCGCCACTCACAGAACGCAGGTTCCACGTGATTCGATTTGAAAATGTCGGCCATAGATATGGGATGGGTCCGGAAATTCTCCGTGACGTCTCCTTCCACCTGCCCGAACGTTCCTTCCAGTTTCTCAGCGGCCCTTCCGGTGCCGGCAAAACAACGCTGCTTCGCCTGCTCTTCATGTCTCTTAAGCCGACACGCGGGCTAATCACCATTTTCGGGAAGGATCGCTCCGCGATCACGCGAACCGAACTACCGCTCCTCCGGCGCAATATCGGCGTCGTGTTCCAGGACTTTCGTCTGCTTGACCATCTTACCACCTACGAGAACGTAGCGCTCCCTCTGCGTGTACGCGGGCGGGAGGAATCCACTTATCGCAGCGATGTAATCGAGCTGTTGAAATGGGTGGGACTGGGTGAACGCATGCATGTGCTGCCTCCCATTCTCTCAGGCGGAGAGAAGCAGCGCGCAGCCATAGCCCGTGCGCTTATTGAGCAGCCACGGATCCTTCTGGCCGATGAGCCGACCGGCAATGTGGATCCGCAATTGGCTCGCCGCCTGCTTCGGCTTCTTATCGAGTTGAATCGTCTCGGCACCGCCGTTCTCATCGCCACCCACGATCTCGGCCTGATGGATCAGGTGGACGCACGCCGCATGGTTTTGTCCGGCGGAAGGCTCGAAATCTATGACTGAGACCAAGCGCCTCCTGAAAAATCTCGGCGCGCGCCTCAGTTCCGGCGCGCGCGGGGCGGTCTCTCGCAAGCAGATGCCTATCGTGCCTCCGGACAATGTGGCCGGCCGCGCCATGGTTCTTGTCATAGCGATCATGACATTTCTGTCCTGTCTCACGCTGGGCGCGGTAACCCTCGTGCGGGATACGGCGGCAACCTGGCAGACGCAGATCGCCCGCGAGGCGACGATCCAGATCAAGCCCGAGGAAGGGCTCGACATGGCATCCGCACTGGCCCAGGCGCGCGATATTGCCGCAGGCTATCCCGGGGTCATCGATGCGACTGTCGTCGATGCTCAAGCCACCGCCCGTCTTCTGGAGCCATGGCTTGGCACCGGTCTCGACATCGAGAGCCTCCCCGTGCCGCGACTGGTGATTGTTACCATCGATCCTCTGTCGCGTCCCGATTTTGCCGCCATGCGCTCGCAGTTGCAGGAGACCGTGGCAAACGCCACCCTGGACGACCATCGTACATGGGTCGATCGATTGGTCGCTATGGCCCGAACCACGGTAACGATCGGCATGTCGGCCCTCGCACTCATGCTTTCGGCCACTGCCCTTACTGTGATCTTCGCCACCCGTGGTGCCATGGCAGGAAACGGCCACATTATCGAGGTGCTGCATTTCGTCGGCGCAGAAGCGCCGTTCATCGCCTCCCAGTTCCGGCGCCACTTCCTGCTCGCCGGCATGAAGGGTGCAGCGGCTGGCGGAATCGGCGCAATTCTCGTTTTCATCGGCTTTTATTGGTGGTCTTCCCGGAACATGGCCACCCCGGAAGCCGATCAGGCGAATGCGCTTTTCGGAAATTTCGCGATCGGCCCCTCGGGTTATATCGGGGTTGGTGCCATCGTCGTCGTTATTGCTGTTCTGACGGCAGCGACCACCCATGTCACCGTGCTATCCTATCTGAAAAACGTGGACAGCACTCATCCCGACAGCATGTAGGGCTCGGCAGCATGTAGAGAGAATGCGGCTATCGCTTGTTGACCAGTATCTCGTCGACTATCCATTGCCGCAATTTATGGCTAACCATCACACCATGAGACAAGAGCGCCAGAGCGGCCTCGACGGCCCGGGAATGCCTCCGCCACGCGGCAGCCGGTTTGGCATGCGCCGTGTGGTCCGGGTGGCTCTTTTGGTTTGCCTTGTTGCAACCTCTGCATTCATTGCCGGCTTTGGGTTATTCGCCGATCATATTGGACACCTCTCGGCCCCGCGCAATATCGACGATGCCGATGGCATTATCGTTCTGACCGGCGGACAATCGCGCATTGATGCAGCGGTAAGCCTGCTCAAGGCCGGCAAGGGGAAAAGGCTTCTGATAAGCGGTGTAAACCCCGTGGCACGAGCGGACGATCTGCGCATCGCGACCGGTAGCGAAGCGGCTCTCTTTGATTGCTGCGTCGATATCGACCACGCCGCACTCGATACAATTGGCAACGCCGAGGAAAGTGCCAAATGGGTTCAGGCAAACGCCTACAACAGCATTATCCTTGTGACGAACAACTATCACATGCCGCGCAGCCTCCTCGAAATGCAGCGCCTCCTGCCGGATTCGGAGGTCCACCCATATCCCGTCGTCAACACCCCGCTCGATAACGGCGCCTGGCTGGCAAAACCCGATGCGCTACGGGTGCTTGCAACCGAATACACCAAGTATGTCGGCGCACTTGTCCGCGAGGTTATTCCGCTACCCAGAAACACCCGCATGAGCGCCCCCGCGAAACTCACGAAAGCAACGGCACGCCACGACTGACCCCATCAGCGCTTTGCCTCACTGTTCTGTTAATGTAAGAGCCTCGCAAGACACCCAACGGGCCAACTTCATGCTCTTTATCCGTTCTGCCGTTTTCAACGCCGTTTTCTATCTGAACCTCATCGTTCAGATGTTATTCTGGACTCCGCTGTTTTTTCTTTTGCCGCGCAAGAAGGCCTGGTTCGTGCCAAAATTCTGGGCCGCTTCCAGCCTGTGGTTGCAAAGGGTCATCACGGGTGCACGATCCGAGATCACGGGCCTTGAAAACCTGCCCGACGGCCCTTGCATCATTGCCCCGAAGCACCAGTCGTTCTGGGACACGATCGCTTTTTTGCCAAACATTCCCGACGCACTCTATATTCTGAAGCGGGAGCTGGTCTGGATCCCGTTTTTCGGCTGGTATGTGGCCAAGATGCGCATGATCCCGATCAATCGCGGCAGCCGTACCAAAGCGCTGAAACAAGCTGTTAAATCGGCTCACGAGCTGATGCAGGACAACCGTCAGCTCATCATCTATCCGGAAGGCACGCGCCGTCCGCCGGGTGCCGAGCCAGCCTACAAATACGGCATTGTTGAACTCTATGCCCAGCTTGGCGTCCCCGTGGTGCCGGTCGCGCACGCTGCGGGACTCTTCTGGCCCCGGCGCAAGTTTCTCCGCCATCCAGGCGTGATCCGTGCCCGTTTTTTGCCGCCTATCGAGGCCGGGCTTCCCCGTGAGGTGTTCCAAGAACGCCTGGTCAGGGAAACCGAAGCCGCCTGCGACGAGATGCTGGCCGAGGCGGCCACTTCCCCCAACCCGCCGCCACTTCCTGAAACCGCTCGCCAGCGCCTGAGGGATTTGGGCATTTTACAGGAAGCCGGTGAAAGCCGGCTGCGCTAAAGTAAACTCGCCGTCTCGTCGAGGCGCGCAGCCACAGCTTCGAGCCAGTAATCGCGAATGTCCAGTGCCTTCAGGTGCTCCACGGTGTTGCGAACATAATCCAC
The DNA here is from genome assembly GCF_017794765.1 of Nitratireductor sp. Taxonomy (GTDB): domain Bacteria; phylum Pseudomonadota; class Alphaproteobacteria; order Rhizobiales; family Rhizobiaceae; genus Nitratireductor. The sequence continues at coordinate 60,595 of NZ_CP051236.1, forward strand.
ATTGGGTCCTGATTGCCCTATGGATGCGCGAACCTGCTGCACCGCATGGTCGATGTCGAGACTGCCGGCATACTGGCCATGCCTGCGATCAACCACGTAGGTAAGCGCGGTTACCGAGGTCCCGTTTGCCAAGCGGATACCGACCCGGCGTTCCAGATAGACATTCGTGACAAGCTCCCGCTCGCGCAGATAACCGATCACCTCTCCTTCGAGCTCGCCTGGAACCCTAAAGGCAAGACCCAGACAGGATCCGCCCCGGTCGAGCCCGAGGACTAGCCCCGGGCGATCCGGGGTGCCACGATGAACATGGGAATAAATGCACAGAGCGCGGCGATAGCCGTATAGTCTCGCCTTGCAGGTTTCGACGTGAGCAAAACCCGGGCGCCACATCAGCGATCCGTAGCCAAAGACCCAAAAATCGTCCATATCGCCTGCCCAATGCTTGAAAGGGTGCTGCCGTGTCGCCATGACTAGAGGCGAACGGGTTAACCGGAGGACCACATGCCGTCAAGAAAACGCGCCAGGCGCAGCTTCAGTCGCCGCTTCATTCTGTTTGCGCTTTTCATCGTTCTGGCGATCCTGACTTATACGGGCGTCTGGTTCTACGCTGCGGACACACTGGAACGACGCACCATCACGGCAATCGAGAATTTGAACGTCGGCCACCAGCGCGCAAACTGCGAAGAGCCCACAGCGCGTGGCTATCCGTTCCGCATCGGTCTGTTCTGCCGAAGCGTCTTCTACGAAGACGCAAAAAGCGGTGTTTCGGTCAGCGCCGGTGCCTTCCGCTCCGCAGCACAGGTCTACCAGCCAATGCGCACGGTCGGCGAGCTTGATGGACCTGCCCGCATAGCAACACCCTATCTCCCGGCCCTCGAAGCGAGCTGGGAAAACATGCGCGTCAGCGCGCGCCTGACGACAAGCCTGCCCGAACGCATCTCCAGTGAGGCAAGAAATGTTGTCCTGACACTCGATGACGAGAGCCGCCAGCCCATTGCCCGTGCAGAAGCGCTTCAGGGCCACACAAGACAAAACGGAAGCGATCTCGACATCGCCCTCATTGCGCAGGCTTTTACAATCGATCCAGGGCTCACAAACGGCAGCGCGATCCCGGCGATCGATGGCGAATTGCTCCTGACCGTCGAAAACGGTGTGTCACTGGCCAGCATCGAGGCGACCGGATTGCGTGGGCGCTCGGGGAAAATTGAAAATCTCAGCCTGAAGATCGCGGGCGGAGATTCGGGCCTCATGCTAAAAGGGCCGATCCGCATCGCAGATAACGGTTTCGTCGATGCCGAACTGCGCGTGACGGTCAACGAGCCGGAGAGGATTGCGCAACTCGTTGGCGAGATTCTGCCGGACAGGCGCGACGAGATCGCTGGAATAACGGCAGGGCTCGCCAATCTCGGCACGGCACCGACCCTGCCGGTGAACATTCGCCAGGGTCGCGTTTTCGTCGGCTTTCTGCCGCTTGGGTCGATCCCGCCCGTCCAGTGACGCTTACGACTTCTCGGGATGCGCCAGTGCGTGCCGGCCAAAGTCCGGCACGTCGATATCCTGACCTGCCTCGATGATGGACCGCCGTATCGCACGTGTCCGCGTAAACATCTCAAAGAGCTTATCGCCATCGCCCCAGCGGATCGCGCGCTGAAGCGCGGAAAGATCTTCGGAAAAGCGTGCGAGCATCTCCAGAATGGCATCGCTATTGTGCAGACACACATCCCGCCACATGGTCGGGTCGGAGGCTGCAAGGCGCGTGAAGTCACGAAATCCGGAGGCCGAGTATTTGATGACTTCCGACTTGGTGACCGCTTCCAGGTCGTCCGCTGTGCCGACGATGTTGTAGGCGATGATGTGCGGCAGGTGCGAGACGATGGCAAGCACCATATCGTGATGCTGCGGGTCCATGCTGTCGACCATGGCACCACACCGCTCCCAGAACGCCGTCAGACGCGAGAGCGCATCGGAATCGGTATCGGGAAGCGGTGTCAGAATGCACCAGCGCCCTTCAAACAAGTCTGCGAAACCGGCATCAGGACCAGAATCTTCCGTACCCGCGATCGGGTGCCCGGGGATGAAGTGGACGCTGTCAGGCAGGTGCGGCTGCATCTGCGCAATCACCGACGCCTTGGTGGAGCCGACATCTGTGACAATCGCGCCCGGTTTCAACCCGGGCGCGATGGCTTCCGCCACCGCCCCGGAAGCCCCCACGGGGACCGAGACGATCACCAGATCGGCATCCTGCACTGCTTCGGCCGCACCCTGCTCATAGACATCGCCCAATCCCAGTTCGCGCGCTCTGGAGAGGGTCTTTTCGCTCCGGCTCGAAATCGCGACGGTTGATGCAAGACCGCCATGCCTGATGGCTCGCGCCAGCGAGGAACCGATCAGGCCGATGCCGACCAGCGCGATCTTTTCAAAAAGTGGGTCAGGCACAACTCAACTTTCCATGAAATCCTTGAGCGCGGCAACAACGCCGCGATTGGCCTCTTCCGGGCCGACGGTCAGGCGCAATGCATTGGGGAAACCATAAGGCACCACCCTGCGCAGTATATAGCCGCGCGACCCAAGGAAAGCGTCCGCATCAGCCGCGGACTTGCCTCCATTGTCCGGGAAGTGAATCAGCAGAAAATTACCGACGCTGGGCGTGACCCTGAGACCAAGCTTGACGAGTTCGTCGACCAGCCAGGAACTCCACGTCTCATTGTGCGCAACGGCTCGCTCCACATGAGCTTTGTCGCGGATCGCCGCGGCACCTGCCTCGATGGCCAGCGCATTGACATTGAACGGACCGCGCACCCGGTTCACCGCATCCACCACATGCACCGGAGCATACATCCAGCCGATGCGCAGCGCCGCCATTCCATGGATCTTGGAGAAGGTACGCGTCATCACGACATTCTCGCAGGAAGAAACCAGCTCGATACCCGATTCATAGTCGTTGCGGCGCACATACTCGGCATAGGCCGCATCGAGCACCAGAAGAACATTCTTGGGCAGGCCCGCCTGTAGGCGGCGCACCTCGTCCACCGGCAGATACGTCCCGGTCGGGTTATTCGGATTGGCCAGGAACACAATGCGCGTCTTGTCCGTCACCGCCGCGAGAATGGCATCGACATCCGCGCGCTCATTGTCCTCCTTCACCACCACCGGCGTACCCCCGGCAGCCAGCGTCTGGATACGGTAGACAAGGAATCCGTGCTCGGTGAAAACCGCCTCGTCGCCGGGCTTGATATAGGTCTGTGCAAGCAGACCCAGCAACTCATCGGATCCGTTGGAACAAAGAATGTTGGCCGGGTTGAGCCCGTGCGTCTCCGCAATGGCGTCACGCAACTTCGTGGCAGATCCGTCCGGATAAAGTTCCAGATGCCCCATCGCTTTGGAAATCGCCTCGACAGCCGCGGGCGAGGGCCCGAGCGGAGATTCGTTCGAGGAGAGCTTCCACACCTTTGTTGCACCCGGGGCGCTTTCACGGCCGGGCACATAAGCGGCGATATCCATGACACCGGGCTTCGGTTCGGGACGGACGGACGTGCTCATTGAATGGTCCTGTTTTGAAAATCGGTTGATCGGATCCTCGACCCTTGCGTAGAAAATCCGTCCGTTGCTTTAGACCATGACGACGATTGACGCAAAGAAAACACCATCCTAAATAAAGGTCTCTCTTCGTGGTGATTTGGCCGGTCGGCTTGCAGCCACGTAAAACAATTCGCTAAAAGGCCGTGCGAAGCAGAATTTGCTGAGACCGGTCGCGATTTCGCCACCGGTCTTTTTTGTTGGAGCAAAACGATGCCGATCAAAATACCCGACCAGCTTCCCGCCCGCGACGTGCTCGTGCGTGAAGGTGTGTCCGTGATGGACGAGCAGACAGCCCTGCGGCAGGACGTCCGCCCTCTGCAGATCGGGCTCCTCAATCTCATGCCCAACAAAATCCGGACCGAAACCCAGTTCGCCCGTCTGATTGGCGCCTCACCTCTGCAGGTGGAGCTGACCCTCGTGCGCATCGGCAACCACCGCGCCAAGAACACACCGGAGGAACACCTCATTTCCTTCTACCAGACCTGGGAGGAAGTCCGGGACCGCAAGTTCGACGGTTTCATCATAACCGGTGCGCCCATTGAACTTCTGCCTTTCGAGGAAGTTACCTACTGGAAAGAGCTGGAAGAAATACTGGACTGGACGCTGACCAACGTCCATTCCTCCTTTTACATCTGCTGGGGAGCCATGGCGGCTGCCTGGCATTTCCACCGCATTCCAAAATACACGCTTGAGAAGAAGGCTTTCGGTGTCTTCCGGCACCGCAACAACGCCCCCGCGTCGCCGTTTCTGGCCGGTTTCTCAGACGATTTCGCCATCCCGGTATCACGGTGGACAGAAGTCCGCTCTTCAGACATTCCCACCGACCGTGGCCTTCAGGTGCTCATGGAATCGGATGTCACCGGTCCCTGTCTCCTGACAGAAGAAACCGGCAATCGGCTCTATATGTTCAATCACATCGAATACGATTCCACCTCGCTCAAGGAGGAATACGACCGCGATGTTGCAGCAGGAACCGAGGTTGCGGTCCCGCACGGTTATTACCCTGATGACGATCCAAGCCGCCCGCCGCTCAACCGCTGGCGCTCGCACGCGCACCTGCTCTTCGGAAACTGGATCAATCAGGTCTACCAGTCGACGCCTTATGAGCTTGAACAGATCGGTCAGCGCTGACCTCATCACGCGATAAGGCGCTGCTTGCCGGTCTTCGGTTGGCTTGCATGCCCACAGCGAGATCTATCGCATAGGAACCAAGGAGGGATTTAACAATTCCTGCTTGCACTCCCTTGCGACCTAAAGTGATTTCTGAGATACCTTAAATCATTGTATTTTAGTTATAATTTATCATATTCTCATAGGAAGCTATGAATGACGCGCAACTTTATCTCGGCTTCGGTTCTCGTATTTTCTACTTTAACGGGAAATTCATTCGCCGCGGACGGAAGGCTGCAGGATGCCCAGGTGGTGTTATCAGATAGCGGCGACATCACCTTCATTGGAGGCGTGGGGTACACCTTTCTCCAGGCTGAAGAGATCGTTTACGATACTGCTGGAAACCGCATCAGCGCGCTTTATTGGGAAAGCGAAGCTCCTGTCATAACGGGCACTTTAGAAGCGCGGTTCGCCGGACCCTGGACGTTGAAAGCAAGCGCAACAGTGGGATTCTCCGGAGATAGCCGGATGGAGGACTACGACTGGCTCGATGCAGCACCCAGCTACACCTTCAATGACTGGAGTGACCGTTCGATCCATCCCCAAACCGAGCTGGACCATTATTTCACAGGCGATATCGCATTCGGACGGGATTTCGAGATTAGGGATACAGTAATCCTCAACCTGCATGGCGGCTTTAAATACACGGATGTCAAATGGACTTCGTATGGTGGTTCGTATGTTTACAGCGAAGCGGGCTTTCGCGACGACATAGGAAGTTTTCCCGACAATGTGCGTGGCATCTCTTATCAGCAACAGTTTCCGGGTGTTTTCCTCGGAGCGGAAGCCACCACTAGACACAATGGCTGGACCCTTGCGCTGCAGGCTCGTGGCGGCCTCAATTTCGAAGTCAGGGACGAGGATCACCACTGGCAGCGCGACCTGCGTTTCCGTGAGGATTTCGGCATGCTGCCGTTTGTTTCTCTATCCGGGCGGATGGAGTACAGCCTCACCGAAAATACCAATCTGTTTCTCGCCGGAACTTTCGAGCAACACTTCAGCAAAATCGGCGACGGGCGGATTTACGAAATCGCTTCCGGCGCACCAGTCGAGGCATTTCAGGATGGTGCAGGTCTTGAATTCCGTTCCGTCACGCTCTCTGGCGGTTTCAGGGTCGAATTCTGAAACCTTCCAGGTCAGGCGCAGTTCGCCACTCTTATGATGAGGTCAGAATATCGCTTGCTTTATGGCCAGGATCGACCCCGTCGACCAGCAGGACGTCGCCGTCCGAATGGTCACTGCGCAAGCGCTTGATGGCCTGATAAGCTGACGATGCATACCAGTCGTCGGCGTTCTGACGACTGGGGAAGGCGATCACGATCAGGTCGCCCTCCCAGTTTCCTTCCTTCACGTCCGGCGGCGCACCGTGGATGATGAAATGCCCGCCGAACGGCTCCAGCGTTTCATCGATACGTTCCAGATACTCGACAATGGCCGAGCCGATGACGACATTGCGAAGATGACCGATTGCGTAGGCTTGCATTGGGCGACACCCTTCTCTCAAACACTGTTCGAGAGCACATTGGAGTGCCTTCCGAATGAAACCAATTACCCCCGGGGTAAACGTTATCCTCGAAGGAGTTTCTCGGCATCGCGGGCCAATTTGACGGTCAGTTCGCCAGCCGGTATCGGAGCGGCCAGAGCGGCCGCCTGTCCCGCCCAGAGCGGCGAAAAATCACTCACGCCCGCCTTCTCGGCAGCAGCGCGCAATGGACCCACCGCTGCTGTGGCCAGAGGGAATGCCGGAGCCTTGTCACTCATGGGTCCCACTTCGCTGACGAAGCGGTTCAGCAGACCCCGGGCCGGACGCCCCGTGAATACATTGGTAAGAACGGTGCGATCATCCCGTGCCAGCGCCAGCGCATCCCGATGCCCCTGACTGGTAAGCGCCTCCGGCGATTGCAGATAGGCCGTCCCCACCTGAACGGCAGACGCGCCAAGCACGAAGCAGGCGGCCACCGCCCGACCATCGGAAATGCCCCCGGCAGCGATGACCGGAACAGAGACCGCATCGACCACCTGCGGTACCAGAGCCAGTGTTCCCGGCTGCGTGGCGATATCCGGTTCAAGAAAAACGCCTCTGTGGCCTCCGGCTTCCACGCCTTGGGCGATGATGGCATCGCAGCCGTTCTCCTCTAGAAAACGCGCCTCGGCGACAGTCGTGGCAGAAGCGATTATCTTCGCTCCCGCATCGCGCACACGCTGCATCAAGAGAGCGTCTGGCAGGCCGAAATGAAAGCTTACCACCTCTGGACGAAACTCTTCAACGATGGCGCAGCTTTCCTCGTTAAAGGGATTTCGGCCCGCACCGGCAGGCGCGGCGTCGGGATCTATGCCGAATTCGGAATAGTACGGCCGCAGGCATTCGCGCCAAGCCGCTTCGCGCTTTGCATCAGGCATTGGCGGCACATGGCAAAAGAAATTCATGTTGACCGGCCTGTCTGTACGCTGGCGGATAACCCCCATTTCGGTGCGGATCTTTTCCGGCGTCAGCATTGCGCAGGGCAAAGCGCCAAGCCCGCCCGCCGCACTCACCGCGATGGCGAGTTCCGACCCGGCGGATCCCGCCATCGGCGCAAGAAGAACAGGTAGCTCAATACCGAACAATTCGGAGATCCGGGTATTCATCGCCATCAATCAGCACTCCCTTTCCTGATTACGCCGGATCGCGCCGACACGCGTGGCACCCTGCGGTGAAAGAACCGGAACAAAAACGCGGCGCGATGCGCGGGCTGTCACTGGCAGGCCCTGATAGAGGCGTTTTTCAGCCTCCACCACAAGAACACCGGCAAAAATCGGCCAGAAGCGTCGTCCCGCCTGTTCCAGCAATTGATGAAGCCGCAGCACAAAACGACGCTCGGAGGGGGGAAAATGCAGGGCATCGCCCCAGGCCGTCGCAGTAAAATTTGCTTCGCGCAGCGCCTCCGCAAGCTGTGTGCGCGAATAAGGCCGCCCGGTGCCAAAGGGGGTGTTCTCGAACCGGGCCCACATGCCTCGCCTATTGGGCACCGCGATGACGAGGCGGCCACCCGGCGCCAGAACCCGCCAGATTTCCAGGAGCGCCTGTTGCGGATTTTCCGTGTGCTCCAGCGCATGAATCATGAGAACCCGGTCTACCGAGGAGTCAGGCAGCGGCAGTTCCTCCTCGAACACCAGCGCGGTGGTTGAGGGTTGCCCCACGGGCCACGGAACTGCCCCCTGCATGGCCGGCATGAACGCGAATGCGCGCTCAGCATCTGCACCGAAGCGGTCGAGCCAGGGCAATGTGTAGCCAAGGCCCACCAGCCGTTCACTGGCGCTCTTTGACCAGATCGACGAGAGCGCCATGGCGAGAGAACGCTCGGCCAGACGACCAAGCAGGGAAGAGTAGAAGGCGCGAAGCGCGACGATGTCCGAAATCATGGTTGCGACGGTACCCCCCTTCCACGACACCGGCAAGAATTGTCGCACCCGGCGTGACAAGCCGGCGCCCTCGCCCTATCGTCCGCCCGATAACGGAGAGACCCATGGCCCTCGAAATTGAACAGTTCATGTGCCGAAGCGACAATTTCGGCATTCTGGCCCATGACAGCGAAACTGGCGAAACAGCCCTGATCGATGCGCCGGAAGAACGCGCTATCCTTTCGGCCGTTGAACGCACGGGCTGGCGGCCGACTATGATTCTCACCACGCATCATCACCCGGATCACGTGGAAGCAAACCTCGCCCTGAAAGAGCGCTTTGGCCTGACCATCACGGGCCCCGCTGCAGAAGCCGACCGCATACCCGGCATAGATCGCACTGTCAGCGAAGGCGACACGATTTCTATCGGAAAACAGAGCGCCACGGTGATCGAGACCCCCGGGCACACGGCAGGCCATGTGAGCTACCATTTCTCCGATGCCGGCATCGTGTTCACCGCCGATACGCTATTTGCGCTCGGTTGCGGTCGTCTTTTCGAGTGCAAGCCGCCCGTGATGCTGGCCTCACTCCGAAAGCTGGTCGCACTTCCATTGGAAACGGTCGTCTATTGCGGCCATGAATACACCGAAACCAATGCCCGCTTCGCATTGACGGTGGATCCGACCAACTCCGCGCTCAGGGAACGCGCGAAGGAAATCTCGCGTCTTCGCAGCGAAGGCCGGCCTACCCTGCCCACGACCATTGGCAAGGAGATGGCGACAAACCCCTTCCTGCGCTGGCACGACCCGATCATCCGCCGCAATCTCGGCATGGAGGATGCAAGCGACGAAGCAGTCTTTGCCGAGATCAGGAAGCGCAAGGATATTTCCTGATATTACGATGCCGCACCGGCTTGCTGCCGGCGCGGCTTCAGGATCATGTTCTTTGCAGCAAGGGCGGCACCGAACGTGATCAGAAGGCAGGCGGCGATGATGTTTGCCGTTGACTCTGCAGCGCCTGCAGCAATCAGGATCAGCGTCGAAAGAAGCGGGGCGGCATAGCTTGCCGCGCCCAACACCTGAATGTTGCCGCGTTTGACCCCGTAATCCCATGCATAGAACGCTGCCCCCACCGGCATGAGACCTAGGCCAAGCACGTTTAGCCACTCCCCGGCTGAAGCCGGCCAGATGGTCTCCTCCAGCCCGAGATGGCAGAGCGCTGAAAGCACAGCCGTTGCCGCGCAGAACCACGTGACAATGCTGGTTGGCACGGCGTCAAACCGGCGCGAGAGAAGCGAATAGCCAGACCAGAAAAGAGCACAGGCCCCCGCTGCCGCATAACCAAGCGCATAGCGGCTTTCAAAGCTGAACCCACCGCCCTTGGTGATGATAAGCGCCGTACCCGCAAGCCCCAGAAGCGCGCCCGCGATATGATGCCAGCCAAGCCGTTCACCCGGCATCAACGCCGAGCCAAGCACGATCAGCAATGGCCATAGATAGGCGATCAGGCTCGCCTCCACCGCCGGCGCGTTACGCAGCGCCGTGAAGTAGAAGAAGTGATAGCCGAAAAGCCCCGCGATACCGATGAGCCACACCACCGGCGGCACAGGTTCTGCAGGTCCGTCCGACGGAGCAGCGACCCGCATCACAAGGCCAATCAGCGTGGCCACCGAAAAGGACAGTGCGGAAAGAAGGAATGGAGGAACCTTTCCCGTACCAGCCGTGAAAAGCGCCAGAAGCGCCCACATGACGACCGCCGTGAACCCGATCAGCGTGGCACGCGCCAATTGCTCCTCCCCTTGATGACTGTTCTAGTCGACTGGCCGACCCTGAATATAAACCGTGCCAATCTTGGTTGCGATCTGCGCCTGAACGGGCGTGTGATGACCACGCGAGCCAAGCGGTTTGAAAGAAACCAGTATACGAGCCTTGTCGCGCAGGAAAGCGATTGTGGACCGCCCCTTCCGGTAGCCGGAAATCGGAATGAACCGCGCCTTGCAGGTGATCAGGTCGCGTCCGACACGCTCACCCTTGGCGGCAGGTGAAAAGACGATGTCAGCGCGCATTTCACCATCAAAAACCTTGAAACGGCGTTTGCAGACGTCTGAGCCGCTTTTCGCTGGAGAGAGCAGTGCCGAGAGCGGGTCGAGCGCATCCGTAAGATCCTCCTTCGAAACGGCGACCCAGTCATTGCCGCGCTTCTTGGGCTTCGGCGTTATCACCGTCTTCACGACCTGCCCCTTCTTGTATTGGATCGAAGTCGTCTCCCGCTTCTTCCCGCTCGTATAGGCGAGTTCGTAGAAAGAAGGTACGACGGACTGCCTGGAAAGCCGCCCTTTTGACGTGACACGCCCATCGGTCCGGTCAAACAGCCGGGCCACACCCGCGCTTGCAAAACGCCCCGAGACCTCGAAACGGTTCTCTTCAAGCCTGCTTGTGAAATCAGCCCTGCCGATGGGAATGCCGAACAGCGATGCGCTGTATTGAAAGCGGTGCGTTTCCCCGCCCTCAGCACCGGCGTTTCCGGTTGTGCCCAGAAGAAAGATCACCAGAAAAATTCGAACAATAGCAGGCCGCATCACGAGCCGTGCCCTCCAGCATGCCGACAAGCCGGCGCGTCCCTCCACTTGCATAAAGAAGAATAATAAGGCAAATCTTTGGAAAAGGGCCATGGAGATTGACCCAACCGCGTCGCAGGGTGCTTGACCCACACGCCAAATATCTCTATGGAACGGCAACTTTTTCCATAAGGCCGCCAACAATCGACAGTGCGCCGCCAGTTTCAGGTGCGCAGTTGGGTATGGACGGGCCAAGACGATGAAGGTTTGAGAAATGTCCCGCGCCTGCGAACTGACCGGCAAAGCCGTAATGACCGGCAACAATGTGAGCCACGCGAACAACAAGACGCGTCGTCGCTTTCTTCCCAACCTGTGCCATGTGACGCTTCAGTCCGAGGCTCTTGGCCAGAACGTGCGCCTGCGCGTTTCCGCCAATGCCCTGCGCACAGTGGAGCATCGCGGCGGTCTCGACGCGTTTCTCGTCAAGGCGAAGGCCAACGAGCTTTCCCAGCGCGCCCGTCTGCTCAAGAAGCAGGTCGAGAAGAAGATCGCCGAGCAGGCCGCAGCCTGAGGCCACGGCCGCAGCATGGCTGCGGCTCGGCAAAAAATTCATTGGCCCGCCGTGGCCGCGCAGATCATGAATGGGCTTCTGCCCGAGTGAAAAGCGCCGTTGGCGGGCTTTCTGGTTCCATCACCCAGGATAAAAAAATGCATCGTCTCTATGCGATTTGGCCATTCATGGCCGCCATGGCGTTTATCGTCACCGCCTCGAATTTTCTCGTCCAGTATCCATTTCAGCATTTTGGTCTCGGCGATCTGCTCACTTGGGGCGCGTTCACCTATCCGGTGGCGTTTCTGATCAACGACCTGACGAATCGCCGTTTCGGCCCTGCCGCCGCGCGGCGCGTGGTTCTGTCCGGCTTCCTGCTTGCGGTGGTGCTTTCGATCTGGCTTGCGAGCCCGCGCATCGCCATCGCCTCGGGTGCTGCCTTTCTCTTTGCACAATTGCTCGATGTGGCCGTCTTCGACAGGCTTCGCGGGAGCGCCTGGTGGCGCGCACCGCTGATCTCCACGCTTATCGGCTCCATGCTCGACACCGTGTTGTTTTTCTCGCTGGCATTTGCCGCGCGCTTCGCGTTTCTCGACACGGCATTTGGCCTTGAGGATGGATCTCTTGCCTTCCCCGTCTCGCTGTTCGGCACAGGCATTGAAGCACCGCTCTGGCTATCACTGGCACTTGGCGACTTCACGGTGAAGATCCTGATCGGGCTTGCGATGCTCGCGCCCTATGGTGCGCTTCTGACCATGCTGCGCCCCGGACCGGCCGTTAGCCGGCCGTAGAGCAATTTGTGGTCAGGTGGAATCACCTGACGTGCGCAAGAATACGGAAAAACTGATAGATAGAACCGAGCAGCGTTTCCGTGAAACGATGAACCGCTCTAGCACCTAACCCTCGGCAAGTTTCGCCAGGAGGCGCAGGAAAGTTGCCGTCTCGCGCGGCGTAAGGGGTGCGAGCGTTTCCTCGCTCACCTCGAGTGCCTCGGGGAGCAGCGCTTCGATCAGCGTCCTGCCCTCCTCGCTCAGGCTCACGACAAGCCGCCTACGGTCGCGCCCATGCGGTTTGAGCACAACCAGATCACGCGCCTTCAAACGGTCGATGACCCCCTTGATGGTGGCGGCATCCATCGCCACCAGCTGGCCAAGCTGGTTCTGCGAGGTGGCGCCCACCTCGTAAAGCTTGGCCAGAGCCGCGAATTGCGGCGGCGTCAACTCGCTTATGCGCGAAGCGAAGATCGACAGATGGCGCTGGTTGGCCTTGCGCAGGATAAAGCCGACCTGCTCGCTCAGATCATAGGCATCGGCGGACTTTCCGCCGGCCAGAACCCTGAGCTTGCCCTGTTCCACACTCATCTGAGGCCGTCCTCACCTTTCACGTCTTGCGCTTTCAAGCCACCCATGCGCGCATGGATACGCGGACCACACGCCATGGCAAGCACAAACAGTATCTCGTCCGGACGAGGGCCGTCTGCCAACCCCACTTCCATCGCATCGAAGTGGCTGCGCACATAGGCAGCATTGATATGCCCGAGCGGGATGTCTATGCGCGCACCGAAAGCCCCGACTTTTTTCGACGAAGGCACAATCGCCTTTGAATCACCAAGCCGTTCGCGCATCGCGTAGCCGCCAGGAACATGCCAGAGGGCGCCATGTTCAAGCTCCCCATCGGTGCCGACGATCGCCCCCTTGCCGAAACCATCGATCACCGAAGCATCCCCCCCGAGCGCGGCGATCAACCGGTCTGTCATATCGAGGCCGAGAGGTTTCAGATCCTCCATCGCGCTTTCAAGCTCTTCGGCATATCCGCCTGCAAAAGGGTTCCTGACCAGCGCAAGAGCCGCCGCCCGTCGGCGGGGCTCGGCGGGCGCCGGGCCGCCCTCGTGAAAAATTTCTTCGGTGACAAGCGCAATTTTGCGCAGGGTGAATTCAGGCATGGATGAAACCTTTTTGTACGTCAGAATTAGCAGGGGCGGTCGAATGCGCTGGCATCTCCAGCGTGATTGAACCGCATTCTCGGGCTTCCCCCCTCAGGAACAGAGCCGCCGCCTCAATAAGGCCACGCTCACGCATGGCCAGCGCGGTGACAAGCCCGTTGTCGAGGGCAAGCGTAATATCGGCGCAAGAAAGCGCCCCCACCGCCAGTGTCACCAGGCGATTGCGCAGATCGCTGTCCGGGTCAATCTCGTATGCAGGGGCACGCTTCACGGCCGGATGTCCCGGCAGATCGATGGCATTGGCGATCAGCGTCGCCGCTACATCAGCCGCCGCCGCCGAGCGGGCAACAACCGTCACGGCATCCGCAATCCCGAGCGAATGGCTTCTGCCGCGCCAGCCGCTGGTTGCAATTCCACGGACCGGATCGCTGGCGCGCACCGCGATGCGATCAGCCATTCCATGGCCGGTGCCTGCTATCGCTATGTCCAGCCTCTCMCCCTCAGCCAGGTAAAGCGCAACATCACCGCCATTGTTCACATAAGCCCGTGCCAGCGCCCGGTCTTTCACAAGTGCCGCCATCACTTCATCGGCGACACTGCCGGCCACAGCGGCCATCGGCGTAACGAAAGCGGGCACATGCGCATGCGCCGCCCTTTCCATACGCTGCGCGGTGGAGCCGCAAAAGCGGCGGAGCCTCGCACCAGCCGGACTGCGCAGGGCCGGTAGTTCCGCCACCAGTTCGTCAAGGATCGTCTCGAAGCGCGCAACCGCCTGTCGGTAGGCCAAAAGCCGCTCCTGTTCGTCGCCAAAGGCCTCGACGATCAGATCGATGGGCCCGTGGTTCAAATGCAGGCGGCGTCCATCGGCAAGCCAGCTGGCGGTTGGACCGCTCATCGTTTCGGTTCCCGGCGCAATTGCTGAAGCGGTGGCCAGGGATTGGAAACCACAGCCCCCCGCGCCTCACGCGGGTTGAAATATTCGCCACCCTTTTCCAGCACGTCCTCTACGCTGCGGATTTCATCTGCATAGCCACCAAGGCGAATGTAATCCTCCCGCCTGAGCGTGAATTCTATGGGCGCGACCAGCGCCGGCGTCGGCACATAGCCAAAGGCATTTTCCGGCGTGCGCATCACATCCACCATGATGGTGATGCCGCCGCCCGGCCACACATAAACCGGCGCTCCACCAACCGTGACATAGGTTTTGAGGCCCTGAACGGAGCGCGTCAGATTGACCGGGTTCTCCGTCACGCCGGCGCGCAGGCTGCCCCCCGCTCCCCCCATGAAAAGCACGGTGCACAGCGCCGGCTCGCAATTCTGCTCGATCAGGTCGACCGACTTGCGCAGCCGCTCCGGAAAGGGCTTCTTGACCGGCTGAAGCGCCTCATCAAGCTCGTAATAGGCAAACTGCTCGCCCGTGGTGGAAACCATCAGCAGGGAGAGCCCCGGCCGCGCGCCCTTCTTCTCATTGAAGGGTCCCAGAATATCGAGCGGGTCGTCAATGGTCGTCCCGCCCCATCCGAGCCCCGGCTCTGACACCTTGAAATAACGCCCCGGCGTGGAACGGCGGCCGATGATCTTGATGCCGGTATCCTCCCAGCCGATCACCTTGCCCGCCTGATGCTCGGAGACGACACCGGTAATGTGGTCATCGACCACGACGACCTCGTCCACGAGCCCCTTCCACTGGGTAGCGAACATGCCGATGGTGGCCGAGCCGCAGCCCACCCGCATGCGTTCTTCACGCGTTCCGTCGATCACCGGCGGCTGACCGGCCTGCACGATGACGCTCGCGCCCCCGTCAATGGTCAGCTCCACCGGCTTCTTGTTGCACAGGTCGAGCATCGCCTGGCAGGTAACGCGACCCTCCGCCTTCGATCCGCCGGTCAGGTGATGCACCCCGCCGAGCGAGAGCATCTGGCTGCCATATTCGGCGGTGGTGACATGGCCCACCGCCTCGCCATTCGCCCGCACCGTGGCCGCTTCAGGACCCAGATGCCGATCCGTATCGATCTTCACCTTCACCCCGCAATAGGAAAAGATGCCCTCCGTCACCACCGTGACAAGATCGACACCCTCCACCTCCTGCGAAACGATGAAGGGGGCAGGCTTGTAATCCGGATAGGTGGTGCCCGCGCCCACCGCGCTCACGAAGCGGCGCTTCGTGTTGACCAATTCGCCATCCCACGGCACTTCGCCTTCAAAGGGGACGACGGCATCCCCCACCTCGGCGGCATGTTCAAGGATCATCACCGGATCACATCGGGTAATGCGCCCGTCGAAATTGCCATAGCGATCACACGCACCCGTGCGCCCCTCGGCGATATAGCACATCACCGGGCAGGCATCGCAGCGCAGCTTTTCGTCCGAAGGCTTCTTCGGCGGCGTGACCTCAAAACGCTCGGTGAGTTCGTTCATCACCCGTTCTCCCGTGCCCGGATCGCCGCCAGAATGCGGCTCGGCGTAGCCGGCACTTTCGTAACTTCTACTCCCACCGCATGGCGGATCGCATTGAGGATCGCCGGCGCGGTGGGGATCAGCACATGCTCGCCCAGCCCCTTGGCGCCAAAAGGCCCTTCCGGGTCCGGCACTTCCACCAGAATCGTTTCGATCGGCGGCACATCGCCAATGGTGGGGATCAGATAATCATGCAGGTTTTCAGTGCGCCCCGGTACGTATTCCTCCATCAGCGCAAGGCCAATGCCCTGGGCTATACCGCCCTCGATCTGGCCTTCCACCAGAAGCGGGTTGATCGCACGGCCCACATCATGCGCCGCGGTGATCTTCAGGAGCCGCACCGTGCCAAGCGTGGTGTCGACCTCCAGCTCGACAAGCTGCGCACCATAACCGTAGACCGCATAGGGAACACCCTGCCCCTTCTCGTCCAGCGCGGTCGTGGGCGGATCGTAGGTCTCTTCCGCCGAAAACGCATAGCCATGCGCGTCGGCCTCAATATCGGAAAGCGCCACGCGCCGGCGCTCCGTCCCCTCGCTGATCACCAGCGCGCCATCCTCCAGCGCGATAGCCGCCCCCTCTGACACATTGGCAAAGCGCAGGATCTTCTCACGCAGGGCACGCCCCGCCTTTTCCGCGGCCTTGCCCGTCACATAGGTCTGGCGCGAGGCCGATGTCTTGCCGGCGTCAGGTGTCAGGCCCGTATCACCGCCCACAAGCTGAAACGCCGAGAGCGGCAGACCGCTTGCATCGGCGCAGATCTGCGTCACCACCGTGTTGGAGCCCTGCCCGATATCCACCGCGCCCTGATGCAGCATCACCGCACCGGAAGCCGTGATCCCCACGCGAATGGTTGAAGGGTTCGGCAGCGCGGTGTTGCCGCAGCCATACCAGCACGACGCGACACCGATGCCCCGCCGCACCCTGCCCTCTCGCGCATTGGCTTTCTCTGCCTCGCCTTGCGCCCGCGCCCAGTGTGGTTTCAGCGCTTCGAGACACTGGCGAATACCGACGCCAGAAAGAACCTGTCCGCAGGTGGTGCGATCCCCATCGGCAAGCGCATTCTCGATGCGGAATTCCAGCCGGTCGCGTCCCAGCTTTTCCGCCAGCCGGTCATAGAGCGTTTCCTGCATGATCGTCGCCTGCGGCACACCGAACCCGCGAAACGCGCCCGAAATCGGACCATTGGTGTGGATGGCCCGCCCCGTGGCGCGATAATTCGGCGTGCGATAGGGCCCCGACGCGTGAACAGGAACGCGGTTCGCCACCGTCGGCCCCCAGCTTGCATAGGCCCCGGTGTTGAAATCCCCTTCAAACACCATGCCGGTAACGCGCCCTGCCTCATCCGCCGCAATCGAAGCGCGCATCGTTGCCGGGTGCCGCTTGGTGGTGGAGCGCATGGAATCGCCCCGCGTATAGACAATCGCCGCCGGTCTCCCGGTCTTGAGCGCCACCAGCCCCACCAGCGGCTGCAAGGAGACGTCAAGCTTGGAACCGAAACCGCCGCCCGTCGCCAACGGCACGATGCGCACCTTCTCCGGCGGCAGACCGAGCACCTTGGCCGTGTCGTCGCGATCCATATAGGGCGCCTGCGTGCAGGCCTTGATGACCAGCATGTCGCCATCCATCATCGCATAGCCCGCTTCCGGTTCGATATAAGCGTGCTCCACATAGGAGGTCTCTATCTCTCCCGAAACAGAGACAAAGGCTTTGGAAAGCGCGCCTTCCGGGTCGCCGCATTCCACGAACCCTCGTGTCAGCTCGTTGCCCGCCCGCCCCTCATGCAGATCCGCAAAGCCTTCCCGCCGCGCCTCATCGGGCGTCAGCGCGTGGGGCAGCTCCTGCCAGCGGATCGGGAAGGCATCCATATCGAGTGCCTCGATTGCCCCGCGCTCGCCCGCAATCAGCGCCACCGCCTCGCCGCGAAACCGCGCCCGGCCCTCTGCCAGCGCCGGCTGATCGGCGAAAGGCGGGATGACGCCAAACCGATTTTCGCCTGGAATGTCGGCTGCCGTGAAAACCGCGACAATGCCCGGATGCGCGGCGATGAACGCCTCCGTGTCGCCGATTTCGAAATCGGCGTGCCAATGAGGCGACCGCACAACCGCGACCGACAGCGCATCGGCAGGTCGCTCATCCGCGCCGAAAATCTCCGTTCCATTAACCTTGCGCTCGCCATCGAGCCTGATCGGCGAGGCGCCAACCGCATGACCCTGCTCCACCATGCTGGCATCGACACCCACGGAGCGGTTGGCATTCATCACCGCCTCGATGATCTTGCGATAGCCGGTGCAACGGCAAAGAACCCCGCCCAGCGCATCCTGCACCTCGGTCTCAGACGGTGTCGGGTTCTGCTCCAGAAGTGCCGCCGCGCTCACCAGAACGCCCGGCGTGCAAATCCCGCACTGGGCCGCCCCGTGGCGCAGGAAGGATTCCTGGAGTGCCGAGAGGCTGCCATTTGAAAGCCCCTCCACCGTGCGCACGCTTTTGCCCGAAAGACCGGCTGCCGGCACGAGGCAGGCACAAACCACAGCGCCATCCACCATCACCGAACACGCCCCGCAATCACCGGCGTCACAGCCGACCTTGGTGCCGGTCAGGCCCAGTTCGTCACGCAACACCGAAGAAAGCCGCTGCAACGGAGAGACCTCGGTCACGATCGACTTGCCATTGACTTCCAGAGATAAGGAAAGGCTTTTCCCGCTCATGCCGCCACCTCGCTGCGCCCTGCGCCCTGCCACGCCTGCTCAAGCGCACGGATCACGATCTCCCGCGCCGCTTCGCGCCGATAGGCAGCGGTACCACGCACATCGTCGATGGGGGAAAGCTCCGGAAATGCGTAGTCCATCACGGTCCGGCGCAGCTCCGGCCTCTCGACGCCTTCAAGCCGCGCTTCCAGCCCCGAAAGGCGCTGCGCCACGGCAGAGCATGAACCGACACTGATGGCGGCTTTCGCTATCCGCCCTCCCTCAGGCACAACCCGAGCAGCGGCCATGGCGATGGAAATCACGAGATAGCGCCGCGCGCCCAGCTTGACGAAGCCGGAGGCACCGCGCGTCGCTGCCTTGGGCACTCGGATGGCGGTGAGAAGTTCATCATCCGCCCGCGCGGTCTTGCGATTGCCGAGAATAAAGGCCGATAGCGGCAGATGGCGCGCACCTTTTGCCGACCGCAATTCCACCTCTGCATCCAGAGCCAGAAGCGGCGGAACGCCATCTGCCGCCGGTGAGGCGTTGCACAGGTTTCCGGCGACCGTCGCCGTGTTCTGGATCTGCACCGAGCCAACCTCCCGTGCCGCCTGTTTGAGCATGTCGAAGGCGGGCGGCAGCGCCGCACCGATCACCGCACTCCAGCTCGTCCGTGCGCCTATGACGAAATGCGTCTCGGTCTCTTCAATACCGCTCAACGCGGATAACCCGTTGATGTCGAGCACGTCGCTTCTCAGCGGGCCCGCGCCAAGAGCGGGATAAAAATCCGTACCCCCGGCAAGAATGCTCCAGCGCTTCGTGCATAAGAGCCCGAGCGCCTCCTCCAGTTCGGTCGGTCTGGCATAGTCCATGCTGCGCCTGCCTGCCACTTGCGATGTTGTTCCCAGGCCCTTCTTGATGCTCTGACGGCGGGGCCCAAATTTGTTTGTATACGAATGATACGCTCCTCAGCACGCTTGTCAAAGGGGAACATTCGGTCCACCTTCGCGGCGATTTCATGCGAGAGGGAGACAGGGCATGGCCGACGAGGCACTGATCGTGATTGATGTGCAGAATGACTTCTGCCCCGGGGGAGCGCTGGCCGTTGAAGACGGCGACGCGGTGGTTCCGGTCATCAACCGGCTGATCGGGCGCTTTGATCATGTTATGCTTACTCAGGACTGGCACCCTGCCGGCCATTCCAGCTTCGCCTCCTCGCATCAGGGCAAGGCCCCGTTCGAGACGGTCGAAATGCCCTATGGCACGCAGACCCTTTGGCCCGATCACTGCGTACAGGGCACGAGGGGCGCTGCGTTCCACGAAGGGCTGGCATGGGACAAGGCAGAGCTTGTCATCCGCAAGGGGTTCCGCAGCGCGATCGACAGCTATTCGGCCTTTTTCGAAAACGATCACGAAACGCCGACCGGTCTCTCAGGCTATCTGCGCGAACGCGGCATCACCAGAGTGACGCTTGCCGGCCTCGCAACGGATTTTTGCGTTGCCTATTCTGCCATCGATGCGCGCCGGCAGGGTTTTGAGGCCACCGTCATCATGGAAGGCTGCCGCGCCATCGACCTCGGCGGCTCATTGGCAGCGATGACTGCGAAGATGAAAGAGGCCGGTGTGACGCTGGTGTGAGTGATGGGGGCAGGAGCCAGGCGCCAACGTCCCGCGTCACCCCACGCCCACATAACGGTGCACCATCTCGGGATCATCCCGCAGCCGCTCAACATCCACCGTCTCGCGGTTGCGACCGTTCTCGATAAACGCGACCCGATCCGCCACCGGCAGCACCGCATCCACCCGCTGCTCAACGAGAATGGTGGAGACCCCGCGCTCGCGCAGCCCTGCCACCGTTTCACGGATGCGCGCGATCATGGAGGGCATCAGCCCCTCCGTCGGCTCATCCAGAAGCAGCACCTGCGGCTCCAGACACAGCGCCCGCGCCATGGCCAGCATCTGCTGCTCGCCGCCGGAAAGCGTGCCGGAGCGCTGCTTCAGGCGCTCGCGCAACACAGGGAAGAGATCGAGCACACTGTCGCGCGTGGCAGCGCCCTTGCCGCGCGTCATCAGACCGATCTCGATGTTCTCGCCCACCGTCAGTTCGGAAAACAGCCGCCGCCCCTGCGGCACATAGGCGACACCAGCCTTCGGCACCTCGTGGGGGGCAAGACTGTTCAACTCCACATCGCCAAGCAGAATGCGCCCGGCGGTTGCCGGCACCAGTCCCATGATCGTTTTTAGCGCGGTCGTCTTGCCCGCACCGTTGCGGCCAAGCAGGCAAAGCACCTCGCCCTGCCGCAGTTCCAGATCGAAGCCGCGCAGCACCTGCACATGGCCATAGGCGCTGTCGACATGTTCCATTGTCAGGGCAGCCGTCATCTCAACCTCCGAGATAGGCCTGCTGGACGGCCTGGTTTGCGCGGATCTCGGCAGGCGCGCCCTGTGCGAGAATGCGCCCCTGCTCCATCACCGTGATGCGTTCGGCAAGCGCCATGACCACATCCATATTGTGTTCGATCAGAAGCACCGTCGCCTCCTCGCCGATCTGGCGCACCAGCGCGATGAAATTCTCGATCTCGCTGTCGGAAAGGCCCTGCGTCGGCTCATCAAGGATGAGAAGACGCGGCCTGAGCGCCAGTCCCATTGCCACTTCGAGAAGCCTCTGGTGGCCATAGGAAAGATTGCCGGCCACCTTGTCGGCATATTCCCCAAGCCCGACCTTCTGAAGCGCGTCCATGCCGTGCTCGGTCAGCGCGCGTGAGGAAAGCCCCCTCTCATGATCGTCGATCAATTGCCGCTGCACCGCCAGCGCCACATTGTCGAAGGCCGTCAGATTGGCAAACACGCTTGTGATCTGAAACGTGTAGGCGATGCCCGCCCGCACCCGCTTGTGAGCGGGCATAAGCGAAATGTCCTTCCCATCGAAGACGACGCGGCCATCGGTGGGCGCAACACGCCCGCAGATCAGGCTCACAAAGGTCGTCTTGCCGGCCCCGTTCGGCCCGATGATCGCGTGCGTCTCGCCTTCCGGCAGCGAGAAATCCACGCCATCGACCGCACGCAGCCCGCCGAAGGAGCGGCCAAGCTCATGGGTCTCAAGAAGCGGCTTCACGGCAGCCATGGCAACCACCTTTCACGCACCGTACCGATGATGCCTTTGGGGAAAAACAGGATGACGCCGATCAGCACCAGACCGACCACCATGAGATGTGCCGTCGTGTAGCTCGAAGCTGTGTCGATGACATAGAACATGAACAGCGTGCCGATCAGAGGCCCGAGCGTCGTCGCCGCCCCACCGACCAGCACCCACAGCAGCGGCAGGATGGAATACTGGATCGCCGCAAAGCCGGACCCGACATAGCCGAAGAGCACGGCATAGGCCGCACCCGATGCAGCGCAGAAAAGCCCCGAAAGCACCACCGCCATCAGCTTGTTGACGAAAACGTCATAGCCCAGCATGCGCATGCGCTCCTCGTTCTCGCGAATGGCGATCAGCGAGCGGCCATAGGGTGCGCGCACCAGAAACAGGATCGCAGCCAGAACGATCGCGAACAGCGAAAGCGCCACAAGGTAGCGCGTCGACGGATCCGAGAGATCAAGCACCCCGCCGGGAAAGCCCAGAACCCGCATTTCCTGCGGCAGAACAAGCCCTTCCTCGCCGCGCGTATAGGTCGTGAAATAGAGGGTCATCAGGTAGAAGACCTGCGCGAACATCAGCGTCACGATCATGAACGCGACACCCGTGGTGCGCAGCGCCAGAAAGCCGACTACAAGCGCCACCACCACGCCGGCGGCGAGCCCGGCGCCAAAGGCCGGCCACACGCTCCATTCCAGATGATAAATGGTCAACCCGGCTCCATAGAGCCCGGCTGCAAAGAACATCGCGTGGCCAAGGCTGAGCAGGCCCGTATAGCCAAAGGCCAGATTGTAGCCCATGGCGAAGACGGCCAGCACCAGCACACGCGCGAACACGCCACGATGATATTCCGGCAAGAGGAAGTTGAGTGCCAGTAGAAGCACAACCACGCCCACATGCAGCGCAATGGATTTTGTCGAAGGGGTCAGTCTGGTCATCGTGCCGCCGCTCCGAACAGGCCCTGCGGGCGGAACACCAGGATCATCGCAACAGCCAGCGTCGCCAGCATCTTGGCGAGTGTCGGCGAGAAGAACATCGAGATGATGCCATCCGACAGGCCGATCAGCACCGCCGCCAAAACCGTGCCGCGCAACGATCCCAGACCGCCGATGATCACGACAATGAAGGACAGAAGCAGCGGATCGTGTCCCATGAGATAATGCGCCTGCTGGATGGGCACGATCAGCACGGCGGCAACAGCGGCCAGCCCTGCCCCCAGCGCGAAAACGCCGGCATAGACGCGCCCGACCGGAATGCCGAAGGCCTGTGCTGTCTCCCGGTCGAACTGGGTAGCCCGCATGACGAGGCCGATCTTCGTACGCGTCAGCACAAACCACGTCGCCAGCATCATGATGATTGAAAAGCCGATCACGGCCAGCTTGTAGGCAGAATAGCCGAACCATGGCAGTTGCATGCGATAGTGGAATGGAGCCTCCACCGGTCGCGCCTCGGGCCCGTAAAACGTCAGTGCCAGCTGCTGGATGATGTAGAGCAGGCCAATCGTGGCAACGATCGTTGCCTCCGGCTCATACTTCAGCCGGCTCAAAACCAGCCGCTCGGCAACAAAGGCGATGGCGGCGACGACGAGCGGGCTCAGCACCAGCGCCACCATGAAACCGATTGCCGGATGCCCGCCGAACAGCGAGGCAACCCACCAGGCGAGCACCGCGCCCAGCATGTAGAATTCGCCATGGGCGACGTTCACCACGCGCATGACACCGAAGACAAGCGAAAGGCCGAGCGCAATCAGCGACAGGACAGCCGCCGTCACCAGCCCTTCAAGCGTAGCGAGGAGAAAATACGGACCGAAGGCCATTCACAAGCGCACTTTCATGAGAGAAGCCGAAGGAAGTTCACCGGCGTCCCAGCCAACACGGAATGAAGGCCACAACGCTGACGCCCCCTCTCCCAGCAAACGGGGAGAGGGTGACGGTGAGGGGCGAACGCCGCCCCGTGCAACATGTCAGAACGACATTGCCGTGTAATCGGCCTCGGGCTCGTACGCCCCATCCTCGATGGAGGTGCGATGCACCACTTCCAGCTTGCCGTCCTTCACCTGGCTGATGCTCTGTTCGCCAAAGACCTGATGGATCTTGCCATTGAACAGTTTCTTGCCCTGCGGGTGGTCCGGCCCGGCCTCCATCTCGGTCATCGCCTCGGTTGCCTCGATCATCGCGGCGCGGTCATCCGGCCCCTTGTAATCGCAGGCTTCCATCGAGGCCTTGATGATGTTGAGGGTCTCCCAGCAACCAAACATATGGGCCGCCGTGGAAACATCCTTTGCGTCGTTCACGCTGGCGCCATTCTCGTCGATGCCGACGGCCTCGCGGTAGGCGGTCACATAGTCCGGCTGGTCGGATTGCGCATAGCGCGGCATGCCTTCCCAGAAATGGCTGCCCTCGAGGAATTCCAGACCCGGGCTTGCGATATCGACGGCCTCGAGCGAATCGATGAAGCCGAAGAGCTGCGGCCCGCCGGAACCGAAAAATTCGCCCATCTCCTTCACGAAAGTCAGCACGGCCGGCCCCACCATCACATGGTAGATCACATCCGTGTCACGCGGGATCTGCGGGAAATAGCGGGTGAACGAGGTCTCTGTCGGCGGGATCGGCACCTTGGCAACCACCTGCCCGCCCTGCGCCTCGATGGCCGGGGTGAAGAAATCGCGGTGATCATGGCCGAACGCGTAGTCGGGATAGACCAGCGTGACCTTCTTGCCGAGATTGCCTGCAATCCACGGCGCCATGGAGCGGGCCTGCGCCTTCACATCGGTGATGCCCGGCTGCACGCAGTAGCGGTTCATCTTGCCCGAGGCCACGTGATAGCCCTCGCTCACCACGTAATAGGGAATTTTCAGTTCGCCTGCAGCCGGTGCCGAGCCGACGACCACATGGGAAAACAGCGTGCCATAGACCAGGTCGACCTTGTGCTGATTGGCGAATTTCTCGACCACTTCCGCACCGCGCTTCGGGTCGGTGCCATCGTCCTCAATGATGATTTCAAGCGGACGTCCATTGATGCCGCCGGCATCGTTGATGCGCTTGGCGGCAGCCGTCGTCACCCGTTCATACCAACGGCCATAGGCCGCACCGATGCCCGTGCGGTGGCACTGGAAACCGATCTTTATGGGCTCGGAAGACTGCGCCTGGCCATAGCGCACGA
Organism: Nitratireductor sp.; assembly: GCF_017794765.1. Taxonomy (GTDB): domain Bacteria; phylum Pseudomonadota; class Alphaproteobacteria; order Rhizobiales; family Rhizobiaceae; genus Nitratireductor. The sequence goes on from NZ_CP051236.1 coordinate 85,216, forward strand.
ACCCCGGTGCGGCCACCAGACCCGCCGCAGCACCCAATCCCTTGAGCGCGGACCTGCGCGTCAGGCCACTGTTTAAATTGATAAGAGACTTGCGATTTTCACTCATGCCGGTTCCCCATTGTTGTGATCGTTTGACCGAGCATTTCCAACGGTTGGAAGCATTTTCCAGCGTCGGAAAAATCACTTGTGTACAAACTAAATCACCAAACCATTCCCTTGGCAACAGGACATGCCGCAAGGGAACTACGCCAGTGTTCTAGTGCATTTCGGGCTTCAGCGGAATTGCCAACGGGGGACAAAATATCGAAGAAACAAAGAGTTACTGCAAAGCAGAGATCGACAGAACGGCTGTCACGCGAAAATGCGCTTCAAGGAAATTTATTCCAGAAATCCTGCATTTCTTCAGCCGGCGGTTGGCGCAGACAGCAGCCACAGACCGAAAACCGTGTATCCGACCATGAGAACCGCAAGAGGAATCTGGCTCATCGTGGCGCGTTGAGCCGAGCCAAAATGGCGATAAGCGATCAAATGCGACAGCACCACCGCCAGAACATGCCCGCCAATGATCGCGAATGCCTGCGCATTCCATATGATCCAGGCCGATTGCGCCCCCAGCGTCGCGCCCGCCTGCACATGCAGGCCTGCCGTTCCGAACAGGTTCCAGCCCCGCATCAATGGGTCGGATAGGGCTGCAAGCGCATACTGGCTGTTGATGGTGAAGCTCACCAGATAGTGCGAGAAGTGATAGGCAAGCGCGATTGGGATGATCGACCATGCAAGATGCCCGGCGAGTTTCAGCCAGTCGCCCTCCCGGGCCAGCCGACAACCAAGCCAGACCGCTCCCATAAAGCCGGAGAAAAGAAGCCCGAACATGGCGACGAGCCCGAAGGAACTCGCCCCGACCACAGCCGATCGACCGGGAAACTCCAACGGGTTGATGCCAATGAGATCGAGCCAGAAGAAGGTGTGCTTGAGGCCGTCAAAGGAGACCGAGCTCAGAGCCAGAAGCAGAAGGGCCATGCCCGAAAGCGACAGTGCCATCGCATCGTCAAGCTTGTGGCCCGGCAGGCCAAGCGTAAGCTTTTGCCGCCCGTTCGGCTCGCTCAGCGCAAAGAATGAGAGGCGCGAGAGCATGCCGAAGAACAGCGTCAGGAATTCCACACGGCGGATCCATGGTTCATAACCATAAAGAATCATGCCTGCGTAGGTGAAACACCAGTAGAGCGATACGACCATCGCCAGCCGCTCGGGATCGGCCGGGGCCAGATAAACCAGCTCGAACCAGGCGAAACCGAACAGGGTCAGAAACGCCGGCCATTGCCTCAGCACACAGGGCAAGCCTCTGACCCCGTCTTCCGGCACTCCAAACCTCACAAGAAGCCGCCAGGGTCCATACCATGGATTGATCCACGCCCAGACATTGCCAAGCACGCCCTGCAGGACAGTCACGCCCACCCAGAGCAGCGTCCATATCACCAGTGGCAACGGATTGGAGAGCGGATCGCGGCTGCCAGAGAATCCGGCGAACACCAGCCCCGCAAGAAGGACAAAGGAGACCGTGCTGGCCACTGCCCGGCCCTCCAGAGCGACCGGAAAAAGCGCGACACGCCGCGCCAGAAGTCGCTCCAAACCCCGAACTGGAAGAAAAACAAGGACGAGAAAGCTTAGTGCAACCGCAAGCATGCCACCGAAAAGATAGTAGTCGGTGGGCAGGAGCAGCACATAGCCGCGCTCGGATGCGTGAGCCCAGGCCGCCCCGGCTGAACAACAAAGCGCCGCCCCCGCAAGAACGGAGCGACCCGTATTCTTCATGCCCTGGTTCCGGCGGCCCCGCCGCCTGCGCCATCCAGATCGGCAAGGGTGAAAACGTCGACCGTCAGACCCACATGCTCTTTCATCAGTGCCAGCGCCCCCTCCAGATTGCGGTCGAGGGCAAACTCCATGAGTTGCGTATGCTGGTCAAGTGACATGGCTGCGTCGAGAGCCGCGATGGCCGCTTCGTGACCATCCTCAGCCCCCGCAGCCGCGCGCAGGGTAGGTGTCACGGTGAGGAAGATGTGGTGCCGGCACAACTGACCCCAGATCTGCGCATAAAAATGCCTGAGCCACGTGGCATCAGCCGCGGAAAGCAGCGCCTCGTGAAAGGCCTGATGCTTCTCCACCCAGTCATGCAGGGCATCATCCGAAAGCCCCTCGGCAGGTATCTGACAGCGCGAAAGACGATAATGTGCGGTCACCACCGCAGCCTCCCAGTCGGCATTGCCCTTGCGAATGGATTCTTCCAGCAGCGTGGTTTCCACCGCCAGCCGCGCCTTGGAAAGGTCTTCCAGTTCCGCGCGCGAAACCGGCGCGACCGAAAAGCCCCGATTGCTTTCAGCCGTCACAAGCCGCTCTGCCTCCAATCGCGAAAGCGCTTCGCGCAGCGGCGTCCAGCCAAAGCCATAGGCCTTGCGCAGGGCCGCGATCGGCAACGGCGCCCCCGGCATGAGCCTTGTCGCGAGAATATCGCGCCGAAGCTGATGATAGGCTGCTTCGGTCTTCGTCAGCGGCTCCGCGCCATCCACCACCATTTGATGCAACTCTGCTCCTCCTCGGGGAACAAAAGTATATATAATTTCATCTCTGTTCAACGATTATATATAGTGTTTGACAGGCATTGCCCCGGCGATATGATGGCCCTTCAACGGATGGGGAGGCCCGGCATATTAGATGCGGAACATCATCCGGCAGGGGTTGCGGCAACAGGCGCGCGATCTCTGACTTTGTGTTTGGCAAGGACGCAGTTTACTGACTGCCCCGTTTTTGCAGGCCCCTGGCCCTGGGAGGAATGACATGACTGAAAAATCACGCTTATCGCTGCGCGGCATTGTGGCTGCCGGTGCAATTCTGTTCGGCCTTGGCGCGGCCAGCGCGGAACCAATCCGCATCGGCATCGCCAATTTCGGCGAGCACCCGCAGCTCAACACCGCCATTCAGGGCTTCAAGGACGCTCTCGCTGCCGGTGGCTATGAGGAAGGCAAGGATGTTGTCTATTCTGAAAGCCACACGAATTTCGATGCCTCGCTGGTGCCTCAGATGATCGCCAAGCTTCAGGCCGAAGGCCCGGCCCTCGTGTATACCGTCACAACGCCGGTTTCCCAGATCGCCAAGAAGGCGCTTGCCGGTTCCGGTATCCCGATCGTCTTTTCCGCCGTCACCGATCCGGTTGCCGCCAAGCTCGTTCCCTCCTGGGAAGCGGGCGATGAAGGCATGACCGGCGCCACCGACCTGCAGGACGTCGCCGCCGTCATGGAATTCGCCAGGAAGCTCGTTCCGGATGCAAAGCGCATTGGTCAGCCCTACAATCCCGGCGAGGCCAATGACGTCGCCCTGCTTGAAAAGGTTCAGGCTGCCGCACCCGACGCCGGCTTCGAGGTCGTCCCCGTGGGCGTCGACAATGTGAATGACATCCAGCAGCGCATTGCCTCGCTCGCCGGCAAGGCCGATGTGATCTACACGCCCGCTTCCAATCTTCTCCAGCCGGCCATCGCTGCCGTTTCCGCCGCCGCGAGGCAGGCCGGCATCCCGATCATCAACTCCGATGATGGTGCCGTGTCCGACGGCGTGGTTCCGGCAAGCTTCGCCGTCAACTACCAGCAGGTCGGCCTTAACGCAGGCAAGATTGCCCTGCAGATCCTCGATGGCGCCGATCCCAAGACGATCCCGCCCATGAATCCGGCCTATGAGGACCACGCTCCGCGCATCTCGAAAAAGGCCATGGCCGCCTTCGGCATCGAGATCCCCGAAGAGTTTGCCGACTGCGACTGCATCGTCGAGTAATCCGCTCAGCCAGAGACGCGGCGCCTTCCAACAGGCGCCGCGTTCATTTCATGGGAGGTGCCGGTGCTGGAAATCCGTGCCGCACGCAAAGTGTTCTATCGGGGACAACCCGACGAGAAGATCGCCTTGAACGGGCTTGATCTCACCCTCAACTCCGGAGAATTCGGTGTGGTGATCGGCTCCAACGGAGCCGGCAAGAGCAGCATGCTCAATGCCATTTCCGGTTCGCTCGCGCTCGATTCCGGACAGATCCTCATCAACGGCGAGGACATGACGGGCCTGCCCGTTCACAAGCGCGCCAAGCGCATTGCGCGTGTGTTTCAGGACCCCATGCTCGGCACCGCCGCCAGCATGACGGTGGCCGAGAACATGCTGCTTGCCGAATTACGCAACTCCAGGCGCACGCTTCGCCATGGTCTCAATGCAAAGCGATTGACCGACTACCGCGAGCGCCTGGCCATTCTGGGTCTCGGCCTTGAGGACCGTCTCAACACCCGTGTCGATCTTCTGTCCGGCGGCCAGCGCCAGTCGCTCTCGCTCATCATGGCCGTTGGCGGATCACCCGATCTCCTTCTCCTCGACGAGCACACGGCAGCGCTCGACCCCCGCACCGCCGACATTGTGATGGAGGCGACCGTTCGCGCTGTCGAAGCGCTGAAACTGACCACACTCATGGTTACCCACAACATGCAGCACGCCGTGGATTTCGGTCATCGCGTCATCATGCTCAATGCCGGCCGTGTCCATCTGGAAATCGGCGGAGAAGAAAAGACCAATGTGACCGTCCCCGACCTGATCGGCCATTTCGCCACCAAGACCGACAGCATGTTGCTCGCGAGCTGACCCATGATCGATTTTCTTCAAACCACGCTCACGAGCTTCGTCGCCCTCATTCCGGTCACGCTTGCGCAAAGCCTGATCCTCGGCTTCGTCGTCGCCGGCATCATGATCCCCTTCCGCATGCTGAGCTTTCCAGATCTCACCAGCGAAGGCGCGTTCCCGCTCGGTGGCTGCGTGTGCGGCGTCGCGCTCGCCTCCGGCCTCGGGCCCCTCACGGCCATCGGGCTGGCGCTGCTCACCGGCTTCATCGCCGGCTGCTGCACGGCCTTCATCCATCTGCGCTTCCGCATCCACACGCTTCTGGCCGGCATCCTCGTGATGACCATGCTCTACAGCGTGAACCTGCGCATCATGGGCCGCTCCAACCTTTCGGTGTTCGGCACGGAAACCATCTTCGACTGGGTGCCGTTCGTGCAGCCTGGTTTCCCGCTGGCCAAGATCCTTGCCGTGGGCGTCATCACGCTGGCTATCTTCCTGGCGCTCAACTTCTTCTTCACCACGGAGAAGGGCACGGCCGTGCGCGCCGTGGGCGCCAACCCGGTCATGGCCGAAGCGCAGGGCATCAATGTCTGGGCGGCGACCATTGGCGGCATCGGCCTTGCCGGCGCATTCTCGGCCTTCAGCGGTGCGCTGATGGTTCAGTCGCAGGGCTTTGCCGATGTGAATATGGGCCTCGGCATCCTGATCAACGGCCTTGCAGCCCTGATGATCGGCGAGGCCATAGTCGGCAAGGCGACTGTCTGGCGGCAGCTGCTCGCCCCCTTCGCCGGTGCGATGGTTTATTACCAGCTTGTCTCGCTGTGTCTGGCAGCCGGCATGCCGCCGCCCGATCTCAAGCTCGCCACCGGCGCATTCGTGCTCCTGATGCTCGCCCTGCCCACACTGCGCGCCGCGCGCGGACGGCAGGCGGCAACCCCGCGTGAAAGCTTCCGCGAATAGAAAATGCCGGGCGCGGCCTCAATCAAGGGGTCGCGCCTCCGATGGCAGCATGATCGGGATCCCGTCGCGCACCGGATAGGCAAGTTTGGCGCTTTTCGAGATCAGTTCGCTGTTCTCCGCGTCCCAGCGCAGTGACCCCTTGGTCAACGGACAGACAAGAAGTTCCAGCAGCTTGGGATCCAGTGCCGTTCCCTCTCTGTCATCGTCTTCACCCTGCATTCGATGCTCCAGTGTTGGGTTTGCAAGCACATCCGCTATTGGAGCCGGTGCCCGGCTTCGCCGCCGCCCTGCGCCAAAACGATTTCCGTAATTGCAATCAGTGTATCGGCACGCGTTTTCAGATCGGGCGCTTCCAGCAATGCCTGCTTTTCAGCCGGCCCATAGGGCACCATCATGGACAGCGCATTCACAAGGCTCGCATCTTCCGCCTGATGGACGCTGTCCCAGTCTGCTTCCAGATTGTTGGCATCGAGATAGGCACGCAATGCCTTCAAGAGCGCGCTGCGGTCCACCTCTTGTTCATCGGGCCCGTCATGCAGATCGGCCTCGAAAGGCAGGATGCGGCACTGGCGGAAAGGCGTCTTGACCTTCAACTCTTCCAGTACCCTGAAGCGGCAGATGCCGATCAGTGTGATTAGATACCTTCCATCGCCGGTTTCCGAAACCGAGCCGAGGCGCCCGACACATCCCACATCGCAGAGTTCAGGTTCGCCATCCGCCTTTTTCGCCCCATCGAGACGCGGCTGAACCATTCCAATCAGCCGCGATCCGGAAAGGGCGTGGTCGGTCATGGCGAGGTAACGCGGCTCAAAAATGTTCAGCGGTAATCTCCCACCCGGCAAGAGTAGGGCCGCAGACAATGGAAACACGGGAATCACACTGTCGATATCCCGCCCGCTGCGGTACGAGCTATTGCCTGCCTTCACATGACATCTCCCGATCTTTCCCCGATATCTGGAGCAGTCCTCCCAATAGGCAAATAATCGAAAGGCTTATGAGAACAGCAGCGAAGAAAGTTTACGCCGTGCCGACAGGGTCGCCGGATCCGTGGCTCCCCATGCTTCAAAGAATTTGAGAAGCTGTGCCCGCGCGCCGTCATCCTGCCATTCGCGGTCGGTGCGTATGATGGTCAGCAGGCTTTCGGCCGCCGCCGCACGATCGCCCTTGGCATTCTGCAAAAGCGCCAGATCAAACCGCGCCTGATGATCGTTCGGGTCCGCGGCAAGGCGCTGCTCCAGGGCGGCGCTGTCACCCAGATTGGCCACCTGTTCGGCAAGCGCGATCTTGGCCTGCACGGCGGCGATGGGTGCGGCCTCTTTGTACTTTTCCGGCACCTGTGCCAGCACCTGCTCGGCCTGCTCTTTCTGGCCAGCCTCGAAGAGCAGGTCAGCCAGTCCGGCGATGGCCTCCACATTCTCCGCATCCCGTTGAAGAACAGCCGAGTAAATCTGCGCCGCCATCTGCTGGTCGCCATTGGCGACGGCTTCCTTCGCCGCTTCGAGCGCACCGGCGATTTCATCGCCACCGGTTCCGGCTGTGAGCTTTTCGATGAATGCCTTGACCTGACTTTCCGGGAGCGCGCCCATGAAACCATCGACTGGCTGCCCGTCCTTGAACGCAAAGACCGCCGGGATCGATTGAACACCAAGCTGTCCGGCGACGGCGGGATGCTCGTCGATGTTCATCTTCACGAGCTTCACCTTGCCGCCAGCCGCGCGCACGGCGTTCTCTATGATCGGCGTAAGCTGCTTGCAGGGGCCACACCACGGGGCCCAGAAATCCACCAGGACGGGCTGATTGCGCGATTCCTGGATAACGTCGGCTGCGAAATTGGCGGTCGTCGTGTCCTTTATCAGGTCAGCGGCCGGTGTCTGCGGCGCGTCCGAAAGCGAAAACCCCTGGCCGGCCGGAGCAGCAGGTTCGGACGCTGGCGCGCCCCCTGCAAAATCCACATTGGTTGTATATTGCCCACCTGCGGCACCATAGTTCTCAGGCTTTCCGTATGGATTGTCGCCGTTGGTCATAAACGCCCCTTCCCTGCTTTCCGTTCGGCGTGGCCATGGCATCTGCCGGCTTGCCGATAGAGTATCTGTCGTCGCACCAAATGTGGCGATCACTCGGTCACTTTCAAGACGAGCGGTGGATGCCCGACCGCTTCAAGAAAACGCATGAGATCATCGCGGCCGATCGAAGTGGTCGCTTCGTTGGTCAGCGGATGCGCATTGATGACATCATTGTCTAACAAATCCGCGTCGAGCACCACTGTTACCTTGCGCTGATCGTCATTCACGGCCCCGAACACGGTCACGGATCCTGGCTCGACCCCGAGATACTCCATCAGCTTGTCCGGCTTGCCAAAAGACACACGGCTCGCCGCGCCGATCCTGTGATGAATTGTTTTCAGGTTCACCTGCGCATCCTCATCCACGGTGACGAGAAAGAAATTGTCTTTCTTGTCCTTGAGAAAGAGGTTCTTTGTATGCCCACCGGGGATTTCTCCCCGCAATGACTGCGAATCGGCGACCGTGAACAGCGGAGGATGGCGATGGGTTTTCACCTCAATGCCAAGTTCCTGCAGATATTCCAGCAGCGCCTCAGTTGATTTTGCCACGACGGAGCCTCGCATGGTCGCTAATCGTTGGTGCGGTTGGTAACCGCGCGCAGCCCATGAAGGCAAGCCCGACAAGGCCGGAAACGCCCCTCTCCGCGAGCCGTCTTCAGCCATCGCATACGGAATCAAAAAAACCGCAGCAGCGCTGTCGATTTCCTGTTGCATTTGCCGGCGAGATCAGACTATAAGCGCGCCGTCGGAAGCGACAAGCCGAGCGGGCGTAGCTCAGGGGTAGAGCACAACCTTGCCAAGGTTGGGGTCGTGAGTTCGAATCTCATCGCCCGCTCCAGTTTTCCTTTTGACATGAACGGCTTACAGGCTCGGGTTTCCCGCGCCTTTTTGCTGTATGGAGCATTTTGCAGTCAGGTGGGATCACCTGACGTCCGCAAAAATGCGGAAAAACTGATGGATTGAGCGGAGCAGCGTTTCCGTAAAACGGTGAACCGCTCTAGATGCCGGGGAGCGGGTGGGCCGGCCAATGAGGCGGGCCCTTTTGTCCTCAGCGATAGCGACCGTGTTTCTGCAGAACTTCGACCTTGTAGCCGTCAGGATCTTCCACAAAGAAAAAACGGGCCAGAAGTGAGCCCTCGCGTTCGAACGAAACAATGTCGCGCGGCTTCAGCCCAGCCTCCCTGAAACGTGTATGCTCGGCATCGAGGTCATCCACGGCGACCGCCAGATGGCCATAACCGTCGCCCAACTGATAGGGTTCGGTCCGTCCTTTGTTGACGGTCAGTTCAACCTCAAAATCAGCTTCCGTATTGCGTAGGTATACAAGGGTGAAACCGTCGAAATCGAATCGATCGGCCACCTCCAGTCCGAAAGCGGTCTTGTAAAACGCGACTGATCTCTCCTCGTTCAAGACGCGGATCATGGTGTGAATGCACTTGGCCAAATTACCTCCAATACGCTCTTCCACAGACACTTGCAGCGCAGGCAAGCCCCATCATTCCGGTTCGAGACCCGACTGGCGCCGAGTCCCGGTGCAAATGTGACAGATCACATGAATAGGGTATCATCAAAGATTGATGGCTGGCACAATGAATGCTAGCTCATAGAGAGTTTCATTCTTATTGTCTGGGAGGATCACGTGAACAGACGGCGTTTTGCGATTATTGGAGCGGTTTTGTGCGGCCTTGCCGCGAGTGGCGTGGCACTTGCACAGCAGCCCCAGTTTTTCCGGATAGGCACCGGCGGCACCGCCGGAACCTACTATCCGATCGGCGGCCTCATCGCCAATGCGATCTCCAACCCGCCCGGCTCGCGCCCCTGCGAGGAAGGCGGTTCCTGCGGTGTTCCGGGCCTGATTGCCACGGCTCTTTCGGCCAATGGTTCGGTGGCGAATGTGAACGCCATTGCGGGTGGCTCGCTTGAATCCGGCTTCTCCCAGTCGGATGTCGCCACCTGGGCCCATAGCGGCACCGGCATCTGGGAAGACCGTGAGCCGGTCGAGAAGCTGCGCGCGATCGCCAATCTCTATCCTGAGACCATTCACCTTGTGGCGAGCGCCGAAAGCGGCATCGACAGTGTGGATGATCTGAAGGGCAAGCGCGTCTCGCTCGATGAGCCCGGCTCCGGCACTCTCGTTGACGCCCGCATCATCCTCAACGCCTACGGCCTTTCCGAAGAGGATGTCGAAGCCCATTACCTCAAGCCCGATCAGGCCGCAGAGCGTATGCGCGACGGCGCGATGGATGCCTTCTTCTTTGTCGGCGGCTTCCCCGCTGGCGCCATTGCAGAACTCGCCAGCCAGCACAAGATCACGCTCGTCTCCATCGCCGGTGATGAGGCAGCAAAGGTCACGGGCGAGCATGGTTTCTTTGCTGCCAACACCGTGCCCGGCGGCACATATGAAGGCGTTGACGGGGATGTCACCACCCTTTCCGTCGGTGCTCAGTGGATCACCAGCGCCGATCAGCCTGAAGAACTCATTTATGAGATCACCAAGGCCCTGTGGAACGAAAACACCCGCAAACTCCTCGATGCCGGCCACCTCAAGGGCCGTCAGATCACCAAGGAAACCGCGCTTGACGGTGTGGGCATCCCGCTGCATCCGGGTGCCGAGAAGTTCTACCGCGAAGCGGGCGTGCTGAGCGAATAACGCTCAGAAAACTCGATGACGACCAATGGACCCGACCTGTATGACCGCAGGCCGGGTCCATCTCTATCCGCCATCGAAATGCGATTATGATGATGTCCAGAGAGGCTTTGCAGGATGGCCCATTCACCTGATACCGATCGTGCCGAAGCGCTGACCGAAGAGGAAATGAAGGCGCTTGAGGAGCAGTTCGATTCCGAAGTTCGCTTCAGACCATTGCCGTCACTGCTCGGCTGGGTTGCCGGCGGTGCCCTCTTCATCCTCTCCTGCTATCACTACTACACATCGGGATATGGCATCCCGCAGGCCACCACCCATCGCGGTCTGCATCTGGCCTTCACCCTCGCCCTGATTTTTGTCTTCTTCGCTGCATGGCACCAACCGCGCGAACCCCGCCGCGGGTTGCTCTACCCGCTTGGCCTGCCTGTTCTCGACTGGATTTTCGCCATCGCGGGTGCCGTATCGGCGCTTTATGTCCCCTGGATTTTCAACGAGCTCGCCTTCCGCGTCGGCGATCCGCTGCCCATCGATGTCATCATGGGCACCGTGCTGATCGCAGTACTGCTTGAAGCGACGCGGCGTGCCATGGGCTGGCCGCTGCCCGTCATTGCGCTGCTTTTCATCGCCTATGCCTATTTCGGCCAGTCGATGCCCGGCATTCTCGCCCATCCGGGTGCCAGCTGGGACAACATCGTCAACCATCTATACCTGACCAGCCAGGGCATTTATGGCACGGCGCTCGGCGTCATCTCCACCTATGTATTCCATTTCGTTCTGTTCGGTGTGCTCGCCACCCGCATCGGCCTCGGGCAGCTTTTCATCGATCTCGCATCGGCTCTTGCCGGCCGCTATTCCGGCGGCCCTGCCAAGGTTTCGGTGCTCTCCTCCGCCATGCTCGGCTCGATCTCCGGTTCTTCCATCGCCAACACGGTGACGACAGGCTCGCTCACCATCCCGGCGATGATCCGCATCGGCTATCCTCGCCATTTCGCGGCAGCCGTTGAGGCTGCAAGCTCCACAGGCGGCCAGATCACGCCGCCGGTCATGGGCGCGGTCGCCTTCCTGATGATCGAATATCTGGGCGTGCCGCTCACCACCATCCTGACCGCCGCGCTTGTGCCTGCCTTCATGCACTTCTTCGGCGTCTTGGTTCAGGTGCATCTGGAAGCGCGCCGCCGCGGCCTGCGCGGTCTCACCAAGGATGAGCTTCCGGTCGCGTGGACGGTCTTCAAGGCCGGCTGGCTCACCACGCTGCCACTCTTCGTGCTGGTCGCCATCCTTCTTTCGGGCAAAACCCCCTACCTTGCGGCCTTCTGGGGCATCACGGCGTGTCTGCTCGTGCTCGTCATCCAGAATTTCCTGCGGCACGATGTGAAAACAGCGATCACCGAGAGCGTCCGCGAGACCTGGGAAGGCTTCGTTGTCGGGGCGAAGTATTCGCTCTCAGTCACCGCTGCCGCGGCCCTCGTCGGCGTCATCATCGGTGTCGTCACGCTTACCGGCGTCGGCTTCAAGATCGCCTATATGGTCACCTCGGTCGCCGCCGGCTGGGCGCAGAGCGTGGCAGACAGCCTCGCCTTCCTGCCCTTCGAGCTGTTCAGCGTAAACACGCTCACCCTGCTCTTCACCCTCATCATGACAGCCATTGTCTGTGTGCTTATGGGCTGTGGTATCCCCACCACTGCCAATTACCTCATCATGATCGCGGTAGCGGCCCCCATCCTCAGCCTGCTTGGCGTCGAGCCGATCGTGGCCCACTTCTTCGTGTTTTATTTTGGCGTTCTGGCAGACATCACGCCGCCCGTTGCCCTTGCAGCCTACGCCGCGGCAGGCATTGCCGGCGCCAACGCTTTCAAGGCCGGCAACACTGCCTTCCGGCTGGGCATGGGCAAGGCGCTGGTGCCCTTCGTGTTCGTCTTCTCGCCATCCATGCTGCTCGTCACCGACAGTTTCACCTGGAACGAGTTTTTCCTGGCAACGATTGGCGCGATGCTGGGCATCTGGATGCTCTCAGCAGCGTTCTCAAGCTGGCTCTTTGCACCGCTGCGCGTCTATGAGCGGCTCCTTCTTGCCTTCGCTGCCATCCTGTTTGTCGCTCCGGACCTCTACGCCACATTGGCTGGGGCGATCATAGTTCTACCGGTTTTCGTGCGACAAATGATGGTTCGCGGACAGGAAAGTCCCTCCTCTTCCTGAGGCCGGCAACGCCACCGGCTTGCCGAGCCGATGAAAGCTGATTACGCTTCCCCTGCCTTTCCTGACTGGGAGAACCTCGATGGGAGAACAAGGAAAGGTGGGAGGAACCGTATGCCGTCTAACGAGACAAACAGCCTGGCATCGCTCGATGCATTCCAGGCTGGTGTGCGCAATGTTTGCGGCCAGTTTCTGGTCTCGCCGCCGGATGGTGCGCGCGACATGCGTGGCATCATCACGCTGAAACAGCGTCAGGCGCTGGCGGTTGCGGTCGTGCGAAACAGCGCTGCGCGCATCAACCGGGACTGGCGCTGCATCCGTCAGGATTCTGCCGAGCACCTCTTTCTCGTCCTGCAAAAGTCGGGACACTCGGTCATGCGGCAGGGCGATGCCGATGTGCGTCTTGCACCAGGCGATTTCATCATGATCGATTCAGCCTATCCGTCGCGCTTTCTCTATGGCGATAGCGGCAGCCTCCAGTATTCCGTCCATCTGAACCGTTCCGAATTCGCGCACCGTTTTGGTACGGCAGCACTCGGCGGCTGTCCGATCCCCGGCTCCACCGAGATCGGCATGGCCCTTCGCGCCACCATCGACCGCCTGGTGAATGCGGAGGATGCCGCCGCCCAGCAGCATTTCATAAGCGAAGCCTTCTTCAATCTGATGGGGGCCTATCTTTGCGGGCTTGAAGCCGGCAGTCTTCCGTCGGTTCGCACCAGCGATGACCTGCTTGTCGCCAAGGCGCGCGCCTATATCCGCCAGCGCTTCCGCGATCCCGAATGCACCCCGGCGAGCGTCGCATCGGCGATGGGGGTCAGCCTGCGTGCCCTGCAGCGCCGGTTTCAGGCTGCGGGCTCATCGCTGTCGGATTGCCTGATAGGCACACGGCTCGATTATGTCTGCGACCGGCTCATGGGTCAGAAATACGCGGGCACATCGGAGCGGATTTCCAGCATTGCATTCGATGCCGGCTTCAACGACCTGTCCTATTTCAATCGCCAGTTCCGGGCACGTTTCCAGATCCCACCCGGAGAATACCGCCTTCATGCAGCGACGTCATCGGCCAAAGACCTGACGCAATAGTCCAAGACCATTGGCCAGACGCGCCTCCACTATGACCGATTGATGCCGCCCGGAAAGCGGCGCTATCGGGAGGAGGAAGACAATGGCTGATACGGCACAGTTTCACAACATCATCAATGGGCGGGCTACACCAGCCACCCAGACACAGCCAGTGCTCGATCCGGCAACCGGCGCACCTGTCGGCCATATGCCGCTCGGCACCCGCTCCGACCTTGACGATGCCGTCAAAGCCGCGCGTGCTGCCTTTCCCGGCTGGGCAGCAGCCCGCGATGAAGAGCGCAGGACAGCCTGCCTGAAGATCGCGGACCTTGTCGAACAGAGCATTCCCGGGCTTGCTCCATTGCTCACCGCCGAACAGGGCAAACCCATCGGSGGTTTCGGCTCCCAGTGGGAAATCGGCGCAGCCGCCGCATGGACCCGCCACACCGCAAATCTCGACCTGCCCGTCTCCGTCCTGCAGGACAACAATGAGGGGCGCGTGGAGGTCCATCGCAAGCCAATTGGCGTGGTCGGCTCCATCACCCCTTGGAACTTCCCGGTGCTGATTGCCGCCTGGCACATCATTCCTGCCGTGCGCACCGGCAATTGCGTGGTCATCAAGCCCTCGCCCAACACGCCGCTTGCCACCATCCGCTTCGTCGAGCTCATCAATCGGGTGCTTCCTGCCGGCGTGGTCAACATCGTCTGTGGCGCCGACGAGATAGGCGCGGCCATGTCCGCTCATGCCGACATCGACAAGATGGTGTTCACCGGCTCCACTGGAACCGGCCGCAAGATCATGGCCTCAGCCGCCGAAACCGTGAAGCGCCTCACGCTTGAACTGGGCGGCAATGACGCCGCGATCGTGCTGCCCGATGTCGACCCACAGGCCATTGCCGAAGGGCTCTTCTGGGGCGCGTTTTTGAACAACGGCCAGACCTGCGCCTGCATCAAGCGGCTCTATGTGCATGACAGCATCTATGATGCCGTGTGCGATGCGCTTGTATCCCTTGCCAAGGCCATCCCCATGGGCGACGGGCGGCAGGAGGGCGTCGCACTTGGCCCGATCCAGAACGCGATGCAGTTCGAGCGTGTGAAGGAACTGGTCGAGGAAGCGAAAGCACAGGGCGCCCGCATCCTCACCGGAGGCGCGCCATCCGGCGGTAGCGGATACTTCTATCCCGCGACCATCGTCGCCGATGCCGAGCACGGCATGCGCCTCGTCGATGAAGAGCAGTTCGGTCCCGTCTTGCCCATCATCCGTTATAATGATGTCGAGGCGGTGATAGCCCGCGCCAACGACAATCCGAACGGGCTTGGCGGTTCGGTCTGGTCGCAGGACACCGAGCGCGCAAAGGCGCTGGCCCTGAAGCTTGAATGCGGCACCGCATGGATCAACAAGCATGGCATGATCCAGCCCAACGCGCCATTCGGCGGCATCAAGCAATCAGGGGTCGGCGTACAGTTCGCCGAGGCGGGGCTGATGGAAAATACGGTCGGCCAGACCATCATCATGTGAAAACCGGGACCTAGGAGGAGCAGATAACATGAGAAGACACTTATCGACCACATGCGCAGCCCTTGCGCTTACCGCCTTATGCAGTGGCGCACTCGCACATCCGCTGGACGGTCTCTCCAAAGACGAGATCGCTGAAATCGTCACGATCATGAAGTCCGATGACCGGATTTCCGACGAAGCCCGTTTTCCCCTGATCGAACTGAAAGAACCCGAAAAGGCCGACGTGCTTGCCTGGAAGGAAGGCGAGGAAGGCCCCCGCGCCGCCACCGTTCATGTCATTTCCGGCGACGACACCTATAAGGCCGAGGTCGATCTGGTTTCCGGTGAAATCAGCGATTTCGGCCCTATCGGCGGCCAGCATATGGTGCTGCTCGAAGAGTTCATCGGTGCCATGGATCTGGCGCTCTCTGACGAAACCTTTGTCGCAGCGCTGGCAAAGCGCGAGCTCAAGCCGGATGACGTCTTCTGCCTGCCACTCACGGCCGGTTCCTTCGACATCGAGGCGGAAGCCGGCCAGCGCCTCATGAAGGTTCCCTGCTACGTCAATCCGACCGGCTCCAATTTCTACGCCAAGCCCATCGAGGGGCTCTACGCCGTGGTCGATCTCGCCGGGAAATCCGTGGTGGAAGTCATCGACACCGGCGTCGTTCCCGTGCCGGCAGACCCCTGGGGCTATACAGAGGAAGAGGTGGAGGCCCGCACCGGCTCCCTGCGGGCCGAGAGCAATCCAGCCGTCCTGCGCCAGGAGGGCGAGCCCAATTTCACCGTCGATGGCAGCCTGGTCAGCTGGGACATGTGGCGCTTCCGCTGGCGCGTGGACAAGCGGCCCGGCGTCGTCTTGTCCAACATCGAGGTGAACGACCGCGACGACTGGCGCTCGGTGCTCTATCAGGCCCATCTGTCGGAAGTCTTCGTGCCCTATATGGACCCGGACAAGGGCTGGTACTGGCGCACCTATATGGACAGCGGCGAATATGGTTTCGGCATCTTCTTAAGCCCGCTGCGCGCAGGCGTCGACTGCCCCTCCTACGCCCGCTTCCTGCCCGCCACCGTGCATGACGATATGGGCAATCCGATCGAGATCCCGGATGCGCTCTGCATCTTCGAGCGTAATATCGGCGACCCCGCATGGCGGCACTATGAGATCTTCGCCCAGAGTGAGGATCAGGCCGTGCCGGCTGAAGGTCGCCCGGCAAACGAGCTCGTGGTCCGTTCCGCCTCACAGGTCGGCAATTATGACTATCTCATCGACTATGTGTTCGAGCAGAATGGCCGCATCCGCGTGATGGTCGGCGCAACAGGCCTCGACGCGGTCAAAGGCGCCGCATCTACCTCCATGGCGGACGCAACGGCCGAGCAGGAAACCCGTTACGGCACACTCATCATGCCCAATCTCGTGGCACCGAACCACGACCATTTCTTCAACTTCCGGCTCGATTTCGACATTGACGGCCAGGACAATGTTTTCATGCGCACTGGCCTTGTGAAGGGCGAGGTCGCAGACGACCTGCCCCGTCGATCCATGTGGGTGACAAAGGCGGAGATGCCGAAGACGGAGATGGAAGCGCGGTACCGGGTCAATCCGGCAACCCCAGCCATGTATCACATCATGAACATGGGCCGAAAGATCGGGGTCGGCCACGCGCCGGGCTACATGATCATGCCGCAAAACAGCGTCGCCTATAGCCCGCTCGACACCGAAAACGACATGCCGGCGAAACGCAATGCCTATATCGACTACACCTTCTGGAACACGCCCTATGCAGTCGACGAGCGCTATGCCGGCGGCGAATACGCGTTCCAGAGCGACGGCACGGACACGCTGGCCGAGTGGGTGAAGCAGGATCGCAGCATCGACAACACCGACATCGTGACCTGGTACACGATGGGCTTCCACCACGTGCCGCAGATGGAAGACTGGCCGGTCATGTCGACCATGTGGAAGGGCTTCACGCTGAAACCTTACAACTTCTTCCCGCACAATCCGGCACTCACCGTGCGGCTGCCGGAATAGGCACGAACGAGGGGTCGAACGGAAAGAGGCGCAGCCCTTTGACTGCGCCTCTCTTTTCCGCCCATGGCAAGCGGTTATTCAGCCCCGATTGCGTCCAGGCCGGCGCGGGCGCAGGTCGCGTCGATATCCCCCGAGGGGGCACCGCCGACACCGATACCCGCCACCAGCGCGCCGCCGACGCGAACTGGTAGCCCGCCCGCCTGGATCACCAGCCGGGAATCCATGTCACGCAGGCCGTCATTCTGCGGGTTTTCGCCAATGAAGTTCGCAAGACCCGCCGTCTCGCGGCCAAGGCTTGCGGAGGTAAAGGCCTTGCCGACGCTGCTGCCGGTCGTGTGTGGGCCTGAAGTGTCGGCCTTGACGAGAACCTTGGTCGCGCCGCTTCGCTCCACCACGGCAACGCTCACCGCGTAACCTTCGGCAGCACATGCCTCGAGCGCCGTCTGGGCTGCCCTGTAGGCCATGTCGAGCGGGAGGTAGGGCGCGGTCGGCAGATCCTGAGCCGATGCCGCGGTTGCGGCCAGAAGCGTAGCGGAAAGAACAGTCGATCGGATCATCGGGGACTCCTTGATTTTGGATGTCCGATCTTCTAGCAACCAACGCTTTGCCGGTGCATCGGTAGGTTTGCCGCCAATATCCGTAGTTCTACGGAGTTTGACCCGCCTGCAGCCACAATCGCGTCATCTCTGCTGCCGATGTCGTTCCAAGTTTCGCGCCAATAGACGCGCGGTGGCTTTCCACCGTGCGGGGCGACAATTCCAGTGAAACGGCAATCTCCTTGGTGGTGAAACCGCCTGCAATGCGCTCCAGTATCTCCTGCTCACGCGCCGTCAGGTTTGCCAGCAGATTAGCCGTCTCGGCGCGTTCGGCGGCAGCCCGTTCGGCGCAATCCAGCATGTCTTGCGCATTCTGGATCGCATCGATCAGATCCTGTTCATCCACGGGTTTGCTTAGAAAATCCACCGCTCCATTGCGAAAGGCCTTGCGGCAGGATTCAATATCTCCATGCCCGCTGATCACCACCGTCGGCCACTCCACGCCGAGTGCCAAAAGCCGCTCCTGCAGCTTCAACCCGGATATCACAGGCATACGGATATCGAGAACCAGACAGCCCGGCGGCATTTTTCCAAGTGCCGCGAGAAAGGTCTCCGGGTCGGAAAATGCCTTTACCTCCATACCCACCGTATTGAGAAGCAGAACGAGCGCTCGGCGCACAGCTTCGTCGTCATCCACCAGATAGACAGGCCGGCTCACGCTGCCGCCTCCGCTTTCATGTTCACGAGATTCAGCCGAACCTGAAACCAGGCACCTTCCTGCGGGGACCTGAGTTCGACCTCACCGTCCATCCGCTCCACCAGCCGTTGCGAGAGTGCCAGGCCGAGGCCCGTGCCCTGGCTCTTTCCTGTGACAAAAGGTTCGAATATCTGGGCGCGGATCGCCGTGTTCACACCGGGTCCGTTGTCACGCACATCAAGAACCGCCAGGCCCGCCTGCCGGCTGCTTTCGATCACCACCTCGCCCCGCCCCTTCGGCATCGTCTCCAGGGCTTCAAATGCGTTGCGAACCAGATTGAAGATCACCTGCTCCAGTTCGGTCTGATCGGCACGCACCGGCAACATGTCGCGTTCGAGGATGAGCGTCAAAATCATCGCGCGCTTGCGCGCCTCCGGCGCTAGAAGCGCTTCGACACCACGGATCGCCTTATTGAGATCGGTCACCGCCGCCGGGTTGCCCCGCGCCGGTCTGATCCACTCACGCAGATGAGCAAGGATATCCGCCCCCCGTCGCGCCTGTCCGATCAGTTCATCGAGCACCGAAGCGACGGCCCCTGTGTCACCATTTCGCAGAAGCCGCTTTCCGGCCTGAGCCTGACTTAACATCGCCGTCAGCGGCTGCGTGAGTTCGTGAGCGATGCCGCTTGCCATCTCACCAAGCGCATTGACACGGGAGGCATGAGCCAGGCGTGTTTCCTGGGCGCTGAGTTGCGCCGCTTGCTCGGCCTGACGCCGACGTGCCCATTGCTGCCACAGGACGAGGCCCACAAGGAAAACCGCCGACATCAGGATGAGCGCGGGCGCCAGCTTGGCAGGAGGGAAAAGCGCGGCCAGTGTTTGGGGAACGGCAATCTCGAGAACAAGCGGCTGTGAAGCGCTCCCCAGCCGCTGCCGGAACGCCGTATCGCCCTCGGTTTCCTGCCCCACAAGCTGTGTTCCGTCGGGAAGCGCCAGCGAGAGGTTGACCGATGGTTCCAGCTCCTGACTGCGTTCAGGTTCAAGCAACCCCTGACCGTCGATGTCGAGCGCCAGCCCATAACGGGCGGCGTCCGTGTTCGGACTGCGCTTGACGAGCAGGTAGCGGCCCGCCTCCCCTGGCGTCGGTCGCAGCGCCAGCCCACCTTTGGACGTCAACGCGGCCTCACGGATCGCTTCCTCCACCGCCGGGTTGCCCCGATCTAGCGTGTTCACCCCCGTCTCGCCGACCCTCAGCGGAACAAGATCGATCGCCACGATCCGCGGATAAAAACGATGAATCGTTTCGGCGACGTCCAGAAAGAGCTCAAAGCGGTTTTCCCCCTCCGAAACCGCAACTGCCGACAGCGCGGTCAGGTGCGCATCGTGTTGGTCGGCACGTTGCGAGGCCAGACTGTGCAGCGCCCTGCCTTCGGCCGCCAGCTCCGAAGACAATCGCCAGCGCTCATTCGCCACAACGGCCACGACCGTCAGAACCGCGAGCACAAGCCAGGCACCGGCGAGCCTGAAAGACCTGCTTGCTTTGGCGTGTTGTTCGGTAGCATTTTGCTTCATGCGCGCGATTTTGAGGAACAATCCGCCTTTTTCAAGCTCAGTGCGCCGGAAACATCTCGGCGATGATATCGGCCAGGTGATGCAGTGCTGCGCTCGCGCCGGTGCCGCGCCACGCAAAACCGATTTCAATGGCGGATTGCTGCTCTGCCAGCCGAAAATAGGCAACACCCGGTCGAACAAGTCCGCGCATGGTGCTTGGTACGAAGGCAATGCCGAGCCCGCTGGAGACAAGGTTTATGATCGTTTGCATTTGGACAGCCTGTTGCCCCGCAACCGGCACCGCATCGCGCTCGGCGTAGTAACGCGTCACAAGATCATGCAGCGCCGGGGCGCTTTGCCGCGGAAACAGAATAACCGGCAGTTCGCGCAGGGCATCGAAATCGAGCTTGCCGCCTCTCGGCGTCACACGCCCGGAAATCACCCATTCCTCCGGCACCGCGACCACCAGCTTGTCCGTTTCAATCGCCCGATAGCGCAGCGGCGAGTGCAACGCTCCGCGCGGCGGAGTGATGATGATGCCCGCGTCCAGCCTGCCATCAAGCAGTTCGGCAATCTGGACATCGCTGGTTGCTTCGTGCAGCACCAGCTCCACCTCCGGAAAACGCTTTTTGAAGCGGCGCACGAGCGCAGGCAGGAAACTGTAGCTGACGAAGCTGATAAAGGAGAGGCGTATCGTACCGATTTCACCGCGCGAAAGCCGCTGTGCCACCTTCGGCAATGCATTCGCTTCCTCCAGCACCCGCCGCGCATGAGGTAGCCATTCCTGGCCGACTGGTGTCAGCATTACACTTCGCCGTGTCCGCTCGAACAGCGTAAGCCCCAGATCCGCCTCCAACGCCTGTATGCTCTGGCTGAGCGGAGGTTGCGTCATGCCGAGACGTGCGGCCGCGCGGCCGAAATGAAGCTCCTCGGCAACTGCAACAAAGTGCCGAATCTGGCGAATATCCATGTTTTCTCATTCGGAATATGAATTAATGCGATACAATATATATATTTCTCATATCTTTCAAACTCTCCTAGCCTGCCGCACACTTTAGGCACGCGCCGGGAGAGAGACATGGCAGCCAACGACCGATCGAAGACCATTACCCAGGGAATCGAGCGCTCGCCCAATCGCGCCATGTACTATGCGCTCGGCTATCGGGAGGAAGATTTTTCCCGTCCCATGATCGGCATCGCCAACGGACATTCCACCATCACGCCGTGCAATGCGGGCCTCCAGCCCCTGGCCAATGCCGCCGTGGAGGCTGTACGCGAAGCCGGCGGCAACCCGCAGACCTTCGGCGTACCCACCATTTCCGACGGTATGTCGATGGGCACGGAAGGCATGAAATACTCGCTTGTCTCCCGTGAGGTCATCGCCGACTGCGTGGAAACAACCGTTCAGGGTCAATGGATGGACGGTGTCCTCGTCATCGGCGGCTGCGACAAAAACAAGCCTGGCGGCATGATCGGCATCGCCCGGGCAAATGTTCCGGCGATCTACGTCTATGGCGGCACGATCCTTCCTGGCCGGCTGAACGGCAAGGACCTCAATCTCGTCTCTGCCTTTGAGGCCGTGGGTGCGTTCAAAGCCGGCAGGATCACGCGGGAAGAGTTCGATGCCATTGAACGCAACGCCATCCCCGGCACCGGCGCTTGCGGCGGCATGTACACTGCGAACACGATGAGCGCGTCTTTCGAGGCTCTGGGCATGTCCCTGTTGGGGTCCTCCACAATGGCCAACGTCCACGAGGAGAAGCGTCACTCCGCCGCCCGTTCGGCCCATGTCCTGCTTGATGCAGTGGGGGCGGGTCGCAGACCCCGCGACATCATCACCCGCCAGAGTGTCGAAAATGCCATCGCCCTCGTTATGGCGACTGGCGGCTCCACCAATGCCGTCCTGCATTATCTTGCCATCTGCCGTGCCGCCGAGGTGGAGTGGTCACTCGACGATTTCGAGCGGGTGCGCCGCAAAGTGCCGGTGTTGTGCGATCTGAAGCCGTCTGGCCAATACATGGCAGTCGATCTCCATCGCGCCGGTGGTGTGCCACAGGTGCTCAAGATCCTGCTCGGGGCCGGTCTTCTGAATGGGGACTGCCTCACAATCACCGGGCGCACCCTGGCGCAGGAGCTTGCCGAAGTTCCTGACAGGCCTTCCGAAGCACAGGACGTCATTCGGCCCATCGAGAGGCCGCTCTATGCGCAAGGCCATCTTGCCATCCTGAGAGGCAATCTTGCCGAAGATGGTGCTGTCGCCAAGATCACCGGTCTCAAATCCACCAGCATCACTGGTCCTGCCCGCGTCTTTGAAGATGAGCAGTCGGCCCTTGGCGCGATTCTGTCAGACCGGATCCGCCCCGGCGATGTGATGGTCCTGCGTTATCTCGGCCCCAAAGGCGGGCCCGGCATGCCCGAGATGCTTGCCCCCAGTTCCGCTTTGATAGGACGCGGTCTGGGCGAAACGGTGGGCCTCATCACGGATGGCCGGTTTTCCGGCGGCTCGTGGGGCTTTCTTGTCGGCCATGTCACGCCTGAAGCTTTCGAAGGCGGCACCATCGCACTGGTCGAGGAAGGAGACATGATCACCATCGATGCGAACCGGCACCTCCTTCAACTGAACGTCAGCGAGGAAGAGCTTGCGCGACGGCGCGCCGACTGGTGTCAGCCCAAGCCGCGCTACCACACCGGCGTTCTGGCCAAGTTCGCTAAACTTGCTGGTCCTGCCAGCCAGGGTGCATTGACTGAATAGCCGCGATAGGCCACAGCCTTTCAGCGAATGGGAGACCTGAATCGCAACGAAATTTTGCAACGGGAGAGAGAGATGAAATTTTCCGCAAGATATACGGCGCCGTTAACGGCAATTGTGACTGCACTGGGCATTGTTACCGGCATGTCGGCCGCTCAGGCCCAGCAGGAAATCAAGATCGGCTACGCGCTCGCGCCGACCTCGCATTACGGTGTCGCAGCAGAGAAATGGCAGGAAGTCGTCGAGGCAAAGACCGATGGCCGCTATTCCTTCCGTCATTTTCCCTCCTCAGGTCTTGGCGGTGAACGCGAAGTGATCGAGGGCCTTCAGATTGGCACGATCGAAGCGACAATCGTTTCTTCTGGCACGCTGAGCAATTTCGTGCCCGAAACCGGCGTGTTCGACATCCCGTTCCTGTTCCGTGACCTCACCCATGCACGCAAGGTTCTGGACGGCGAAATTGGTCAGAATATCCTCGCAAAGTTCGATGACGTCGGCCTTGTCGCCCTCGCATGGGGTGAGCAGGGTTTCCGCCACATCACCAACAACCGCAACACAATCGGTAAGCCCGAGGACGTCTCCGGTCTCAAGTTGCGCACGATGGAGAACCCGATCCACATCACCGCGTTCGAGACGCTGGGCGCCGCGCCGACGCCGATGGCATGGCCCGAGGTCATCTCATCCCTTCAGCAGGGCACGATCGACGGCCAGGAAAACCCGCTTTCCGTCATCACCTCTGCAAAACTTTCCGAAGTCCAGAAATATCTGACGCTCTCCGGCCACGTCTATTCGCCGGCCATGCTTCTGGTTTCCCGCCAGCTTTGGGACAGCATGTCCGACGAGGACAAGAAGGTTTTCGAGGAAGGTGCGACCGAGGCCGTCAAGGCCATGCGGGCCTATGTCGACAACGTTGAGTCCTCGGGCGTCAAGCAGCTTAAGGAAGAGGGCATGGAAGTCGGCGAACTGACCGCTGAACAGAAAGCCGCCTTCCAACAGGCCGTCCAGCCGGCCTACGAAAAGTACTATGAGCAGTACGACAAGGCGCTGATCGACCAGATCATCGCGACCGAATAAGGCTCCCGGAGCCTGAAACTCCGGATAGCGGTCCCCGCGATCGCTATCCGGAGTTTTGCATCATGCTGCATTTTTCGACTATGGCTGGTTCCCACGCTTCATCATGTTGGTCTAAACAGCATGGGGTCAGCACGCTGTGGTGCTTCTGGGAAAGCCGCAGGATGCGCGGGTCGGGGAGGATCGGTGAAAACCTTTGAGAGATGTTTCATAGCCCTCAACAAATGGGCTCTGGTGCTGTTGCTGGGCGCCATGGCGGTCATCGTTTTCGCCAATGTCACGTTGCGCTATCTCACGAATTTCTCGATCACCTGGTCAGAGGAAGTCGCGCGGTATCTGATGATCTGGATGACCTTCATCGGTGCGGGCCTCGCGCTACGCACGGGCGGTCATGTGGCCGTGAGCAACTTTCAGGAGATGCTCGGCACAAAGGGCCAACGTGCCGTGCGCATCCTCATCCTGTGCCTGCTTCTCGCATTCTTCGCCATCATGATCTGGATGGGCATGAATTACATGGATCGCGCCCGCTTTCAGCTCACGCCGGCGACGCGCGTCTCCTTTAGCTATATCTACGCCGCCATGCCCATCGGCTTCGGCCTTCTCATCGTGCACCTGCTTCTCATCGCCCGTCCCTTCGTGATGGAGAACCGGTTCGCCGAAGTGGAGACCGACGCGCCATCCGCCGCCCTTCTCGAGGGCGGGGACACCCATATCGCGGCCAACCGGGACTAGACGACCGTGGCGCTGATCCTCTTTGCTTCCTTCTTCGCCCTGCTCATCATCGGCATGCCGGTGGCCTTCTCGCTTGCGCTTGCAGTCTGGGCCGCGATCAGCCTGGGCAGCACCTATCCGCAGATCGTCATCGTCAAGGAGATGTTTTCCGGTCTCGACAGTTTTCCGCTCATGGCGGTGCCCTTCTTCATCCTGGCTGCAGAGCTGATGTCGAGCGGCGCAATGACCCAGATCCTGCTGCGCTTCGCTTCGCAGTTCGTCGGTCATTTCCGGGGTGGGCTGGGCTACGCCAATGTCGTCTCCTCCACCATGTTCGCCGGCATCTCCGGCTCCGCTCTCGCCGACGCTGCCGGCCCCGGCGCCATGATGATCCGCATGATGGAGAAGGACGGCTACGACAAATCCTATGCCAGCGCACTGACCGCGTCCGCCTCGGTTGTCGGCCCCATCATACCGCCCTCGATCATCATGATCCTCTACGCCATGCAGGATGAGAATGTCTCCGTCATCGCCCTGTTCATGGCCGGCATCATTCCGGGCATCCTGATTTCGCTCGCGATGGCCGCGACCAACTGGTATGTCTGCCGCAAGCGTGGCTTTAGGAGCAGTTCGCCACGCCCGTCCCTGCGCGAGATGATGCGCACGAGTTTTCAGGCCCTACCGGCCATCTTCCTTATCGTCCTCATCATTGGCGGCATCCGCAGCGGATTGTTCACGCCGACGGAAGCCTCGGTGGTCGCCGTCTTCTACGCACTTTTGTGCGGCATGTTCATCTACCGCTCATTGAGGCTGCGCGACCTGCCGGACATTCTCTTTCGATCCGCACTGGTCACGGTCGCGATCCTGCTAATTCTGGCGGCCGCGCGGGCGTTTGCCTGGATCATCATCATCGAGGGAATCCCTCAGGCCATTGCTTCGACAATCGTGGCATGGGAGCTTAGCCCGATCCTGTTTCTTCTGGCGGTAAACGTGCTCCTGCTCGCCTTCGGGCTGTTCATGGATCCGCTCCCCGGTGTCATGATCCTTGTGCCGATCCTTGGTCCCATTGCCTATTCTCTGGGCATCGATCCGATACACTTCGCCATCGTCGTCATCGTCAACCTGACGCTCGGGCTCCTCACTCCGCCGGTCGGCGCGCTGCTTTTCGTAGTTTCCTCAGCCGTGAAAATTCGTGTCAGCGAAATGATCCGGGAAATGCCTCCCTTTCTGGTCGTGCATCTCGTCGTGCTGCTCGCCCTGACCTTCATCCCGGCGTTGTCCACCTGGCTCCCGCACCTCAGTGGATACTGACATGCGGGGAAACCGTATCAGCCTGTCAGAACGTCGGGTTCAAACCTGCCCCTCGGACCACCGAGATCGACCAGGTACACACCGCCGGCAAACGCTGCATCCGGACTGTCCGGGTCCACGCCAATCGAGGCGGATGTGACCAGAAGCCTGTCGGCCTTCGGTCCAACGAACGCCGGACAGGTGATGAGTGCTGCCGGCAGCTCGATCTTGCGAAGCAGCACACCCTGCGCCGAATAGACCTCCACACAGTGGCCGCCCCAGCGCGCCACCCAGAGATTGCCCTCGGCATCGACCACCGCGCCATCCGGATCACCGTCTCTGGACGGCTTCCCAAACGGAGACGGCTCGCCAACCGGAAGTCCCGTCTCGGGGTCGAGAGGCACCTGCATGATCTGAAGTGTGGGCGTATCCGTGAAATAACCCACCCGGCCATCGGGCGAGAAGCAGATCGCATTGGTCACGGTGATCCCGGAATAAAGTCGCCGTACCTCGCCCTTGCGGTACCAGTAGATCGATCCCATCCCCTGTTCCGCGTGCTTGCCCATCGTGCCAATCCAGAAAGCTCCACTGGGATGCACCCGGGAATCGTTGGAGCGGGTCTGCGGATTGTCCTCTTCCAACGGATGGTGAAGCTTGAGGTTTCCATCGGCAATGTTCCGCAGGTAAAGGCCGCTTTCCGCAACGAGCAATTGTCGCTCGTCATCAACCCGGGCCAATGCAGACGAAAGCTCTGGCAGAACATGCTTTCGCGTCACACCATCGGCGAAGCAATGCTCGAACAGAGCTTTGCCCAGAATGTCGAACCACCAGGCGGTATCTGTGTGGCGATCGTAGGTCGGCCCCTCGCCAAGCACACAACGTTCCGCCTCCAGACGTGTCCAATCTGCTCCTGCCACAGGCCAGCCTCCCCTCGGTTGCTTCATCAAAGGCTGCATTAGCCTTCTTTCACCAGAGCATTCAAGCAGCAGCGGCAGGAGGAAAAACCTGATCGTTCGATCACAATCCTGCGATTTGAGGCCGTTTCACCCCCCCGCCAGGGGTCGGCATATTGATATGACGGGCCCGATAGGCCTAGAAATCGTATGGGGGGCCTGTCCATCAAGGCAAATCACACGGTGAAGAGACAAACAGACGAAGGTAACAACAGCACAGTCGCTTTAAAAAACGGACTTGGATTGGTTCGGCTGCTTTCGGATGAAGGTCCGATGACGACGAATGAACTGGCCTTGCGTTTATCGCTGCGCCATGACACCGCCGCCCGGCTCTTAAAAACGTTGGAAATTCACGGCTTCGTAGAACAATCCAGATTTGCACAACGCTTCCAGCCTGGCCGCACTGCCAGCGCGCTTTCCGAAAAATTTCTGAGAGAAACCCCAGTAAGCGAGATCGCCCGCTCGGTCCTGCAGGCGCTAGCTGATCGTCACAATGCCACGTGCATACTGGCGGTCGATGACGCCGGCGAAGCGCTCTCTCTCGTCGTGTGTAACGGTCTCAATCGCGTAAGCTCACCCTGTTGCCACGTCGGTTCAGCCTACCCGCTCACAAAAACAGCCGCGGGTCATGCGCTACTCTTCACCACCAGAAGCGAGACGGATGACACTGATGAAAGCACGTCTCACACCTCCGCCGAGACGGAGGCGCTTCGGGAGAGCTTTTGTTTTTTCCGGGCGTCCGGGTGTTTCAGATTGATGCTTCAGGAAGAAAAACTTCTCCTCCTGGCCGCCCCCTTGCATCTCAACAATGCGGTTCTGGCTATGGAGATTATTCTGCCTGCAGACGCACGGTCGGCCTGCGATTCAGCCGGCACGATGAAGGACCTGCTTGCGGCTGTCGAGCTGGTTCAGCGCAAATGCGCGGCAATGGGCGTGCGGTATCTGGAAGACTCCTGATCAAAACTCCACCGGAGATGGACCGTCACCCGCAGGATCCGGTCAGGCGCTCTCGCGCCCGGACGCCAAAGCTGTCGACAGTCTCACGAGTTCCTGGCCGAGTTCCTTCAATCGGGGAAGCGACATCTGTCCCCGGGGAGCACCGCAGCCGAGCGACATGACGGCAGGCTGGTCGGAAGGTTTGAGAGGCACCGCCACGGCGTAGATGTCAGGATGCCAGCCGCCCAGCGATAGGGTGAATCCGGAGCCGGCGATCTCGGCCAATCCCTGTTCGACCTGAGGCGACAGGATATCCCAGTCGGCCCCGTGGTGACGTGCAAGGTCGCTCATGAAGGAGTGACGCTGTGCCGGTTCCAGACAGGCAAGCAAAGCATGCCCGACCGGCGTTCCGGCAATCGACACTCTGGACCCGGCCTCCAGCCGCAGGGTTACGAGGGTCGCCGTGCTGTGGCAGACCTCCACGTGCAGTGCTTCGATCCCGTCAAGAACCGCAAGCGCCGTATGCACTCGGAAACGGTCTGCAATCTCTTGTAGATGAGGCCGTATGAACTCGATGATCTGCGTCTCGCTCCGGGCGCCATATCCGAGGCGCACGACACCGGGCGCCAGCCGAAATCGCCGACGGCTGCTGCTGTAGTGCAGCAATCCCATCCCGGTGAGTGACTTTGTCAATCGCGCCACAGTCGCCGCCGGCAGATCGGTGCGCCGGGCAATATCTGAATTGCTAAGCCAGACAGGCGCATCGGCGAACACCGACAGCAAATGCAACCCTCGCGACAAGGCAGGCGAAACCGAGGACCCTTTCCGGTGCACTCGCAGCAACGGCTTTGTGGTCGCCATACCCTCCCCCTCAGGTCAACCGCCAGAAACGAACCGGAAGCCTATCAAAAACCCTGCGTCTCCGCCAACGCTCCCCCGGCATGCGCGATTTTTACTGTTCTTCCGTTTGTCCACAGGCGCGGACCATAACGATCTGCCAACTGGACCTGCACCCGATGCGGCCATGCCCTATTTTGGTTGGGGAATACAGCCATTTGCACCCGGTCTTTTTGCAACGGGTCTTTTGCACCCTGTCTTTTGCACAACGGAGCCCTTTCGTGGACGAAACCGAAAAGACGCCTCTGGAGGCCATACTGACAGGCAAAATTGCTCCGCTCGGGGAACGAAACGTGCCCAGCGGCATCGACAAGCGCGTCGTCGAGGGTCCGGTATGGCTTAGCACAAATGGTTTCATCGGCGACCATCAGGGGGACAGAAAAGTCCACGGGGGCCCCGACAAGGCCGTTCATCATTATCCGCGCGACCACTACGCGGCCTGGAGAGATGAGATCGGTGAACATCCCCTGCTCGCATCCCCCGGCGCCTTCGGCGAAAATCTTTCCACCTACGGGCTAAACGAGGAAACCGTTGCTCTTGGCGATGTATTTCGGCTCGGTGAGGCGGTGGTGGAAGTGTCACAGGGCCGTCAGCCCTGCTGGAAGCTCAACAGCCGCTTTGCTGTCGGCACGATGGCTTACCAGGTTCAGAAAACCGGGCGCACGGGCTGGTACTACCGGGTTCTTCAGGAGGGCAGGGTCTCACCCGGAGATCTTCTGCAACGCATCGAGCGCCCTTTGCGGGAGTGGCCTCTGAGGCGTCTGTGGCAGATCCTCTACGTGAAAACCCTCGATCGCGGTGAACTCGAAGAGATGGCGGCGCTCGAAAAACTCCCGGAAGGATGGCGGCGCTATGCCCAACGCCGTCTCGCCTCCGGCAGGGTCGAAGACTGGGACCGTCGCCTGAACGGCCAGGAACAGGCTTGAAGGAACACGGCCCGGTGTCTCGCGCTCGGACAAAAGGCTGGCGGACTGTCTGGAAAGGCCTGTTGGGAGATCTGTGGATGGTGCCGCTTGTCAGACTCGAACTGACGACCTCCGCATTACGAATGCGATGCTCTACCAACTGAGCTAAAGCGGCCCTTTTTTCGCGCCTCGCCAAAACCGGTTTCGACTGGCCACGAAGCACTACACCGTGCACATACCCGCCTCGGCGGGCTTTCGCAACCAAATTGTCGAGCAAGTCTGCCAATCGGACCGGAACTCCGGTCGTCAAATCCGATCAGCCGGGCGAGCGGACCGCCTGATAGCCCCGTTCGCCCCCAAGATCAAGCGCCCAGCTCGAAATTCGCGCTCTCCGCAGCAAGCGCATCAACGACAGAAATGCATAACACTTCAAGCATAAATAGAAATTTGTTGAATTAATAGGCCATATCAATCAAATTTATTTAAGGAGGATGCTATGTATAAACTGGCAATTTTTCTTTCGGTGTTCATCTCACTCGGCGCCCAGAATGCGAGAGCCTCGGAGATGATTTTTCATTGCCGCGCTTTTGGCGCAGTCTTTGAGGTTCACACCAGCTCGCCATGGAGAGCCTATTCGGACGCCTTTGCATTTCTTGTCCAAAATGGATTTCCGAACCACCCTCAAACCCTTCGCGCTATTAGCTGTCGTCTTCACCGCGCTTGAATGGCAGCAGGGCATGGACAGGAAAGCTCCATAGGTTAAGTTGGCACCCGACCAGCGTATCAGCCACCGAAAATTCCAGTAGGCAGGTATTCCATGACAGACGTGACGATGACGGTGAACGGAAAAACGGTTTCGGGCACCGTCGAGGGCAGAACCCTGCTCGTGCAGTTTCTGCGCGACAGTCTTGGCCTGACCGGAACCCATGTGGGATGTGAAACGTCGCAGTGCGGAGCGTGCACGATTCACATGGACGGTCGATCGGTCAAATCCTGCTCCATGCTCGCCGTGCAGGCCGACGGCGCCGCCATCACCACCATCGAAGGCTTGTCCGATGGTGGTGACCTGCACCCCGTCCAGGCAGCTTTCAAAGAGCATCACGGCCTTCAGTGCGGCTTCTGCACACCAGGCATGATCATGGCTGCAACGGACATGATTCGCCGCCACCCGGAAGGGCTCGACGAAAAGACCGTGCGTGAGGAGCTCGAAGGCAATATCTGCCGGTGCACCGGCTATCACAACATCGTCAAGGCGATCATGGCCGCTTCCGAGGCGATGAACAGCGCCGCCAACAAGGCCGCGTAAGCCGGGAGAACAGACTATGTATGACGTCACCTATCACCGCGCCGGGTCTGTTAGCGAAGCACTGAACCTGCTCGAAGCCGCTGAGGAAGGGAAATTCATAGCCGGCGGACAAACCCTGATTCCAGCCATGAAAACACGGCTGGCCGCACCGTCCGATCTCGTGGATTTGCGCCACGTGGCAGAACTGAAATCAATCTCGGTTGCCGACGGAAAGGTCACTATCGGTGCAGGTGTCACGCACGCTGAAGTCGCTGCAAGCAGCGAGATCAGCGATGTATGCCCCGCTTTGTCTCATCTCGCCTCCCTCATTGGCGATCCCCAGGTCCGTCATATGGGCACTATCGGCGGCTCGCTCGCAAACAATGACCCCGCCGCCGACTATCCCGCAGCAATGCTCGCCCTGGCCGCGACCATCATCACCAGCAAGCGCGAGATCGCAGCAGAAGATTTCTTCACTGGCCTGTTCGAAACGGCTCTGGATGACAATGAGTTGATCACCGCCATTCGCTTCGAGGCTCCGGAAAAAGCCGGCTACGGCAAGTTCCCCAATCCCGCTTCGCGCTATGCAATGACCGGCGTTTTCATTGCACGGAAGAGTGAAACCGTCCGCGCCGCCGTCACTGGCGCCGGTGATGACGGAGTGTTCCTCTGCTCCGAACTGGAAAGCGCCCTGAGCACCGATTTCAGTGCAAACGCATTGGATGGCTTGTCCGTACCAGCAGAAAATTTGATGACCGATATTCACGCAAGCGCGGACTACCGCGCCAGCCTCATCGTTGCCATGGCAAAGCGCGCTCTCGCCATGGCAAACGGTTGACTGTGGAAGCCGCGCATTCGTCACCGTCTGCCCCGTGCGATCGTCACGGGGCAGAGTGACGCGTCAGCCTGACAGGGGCAAGTGCCGTCCGCCCTCAGCCCAGTGCGTCAACGAGGCGTGCGGCGCCCTGCCGGAACGGATCGGCCGTGGGCAGCCCCATGCGTGCCTCGATCTCTTCAAGGCAGGCTTTTGCGTCCGCATCGTTCAGCGCCGCTGTGTTTACAGAGATGCCCACCACCTCGACGTCCGGATTGACCACACGCGCTGTCTCCAGCGCCAGATCGCGCAGGGCCTCCAGACTGGGAAGCTGATAGTGCGGCAGGCCGCGCATATGCGTACGTGTCGGCTCGTGACAAAGCACCAGTGCATCGGCCTGGCCACCATGGATCAACGCCATGGTCACACCGGAGAACGAGGGATGGAAGAGACTGCCCTGCCCCTCGATGAGATCCCAATGGTCGGCATCGTTGTCCGGGGTGATGTGCTCAACAGCGCCAGCCATGAAATCGGCTACCACCGCGTCAAGTGGAACGCCTGAGCCGGTGATCAGGATGCCTGTCTGGCCCGTCGCGCGGAACGTTGCCTTCATGCCGCGCTCACGCATTTCGCGCTCCATGGCAAGTGCGGTGTACATTTTGCCGACTGAGCAGTCCGTTCCGACTGCCAGGCACCGTTTGCCGCTCCGTCTCTTGCCGTCTGCGATGGGGTAGTCTTCCTGAGGCACGCGAACGTCAAAGAGCTGCGTGCCCGCTTTCTCGGCGGCTGCCACCAGTGCAGGCTGTGCTGTCAGCCGGTTGTGCAGACCAGACGCGATATCCATTCCGGCCTCGGCAGCGGCCACCAGCGTGGCCATCCAGCTCTGGGAGATCACGCCGCCACGATTTGCAGCGCCCACCACGAGTGTCTGGGCGCCGGCTTCCTTCGCCTCGGCTATCGTCATTTCCCTGAGGCCGAGATCCGCCTTGCAGCCATCGAGGCGCAGCTGGCCCACACAGAACTCCGGTCGCCAGTCCTTGATCCCCTGGGCAACCTTTGCAGTCAGGGCATCAGGGGCATCACCAAGAAACAGGAGATAGGGCGTCTTAAGCATGAGCGGGCGCTCCCTTAGAATTGTTTTACCGGCTCATCAATGATCCAGACACCCCTTGTCAAGCTGCAGTGGACCAGACAGGGCGTCCTGGATCAACACTTGGGCAGTGGCTGAGCCAGCGTTTGCCGACCAGATGCTAAAAGATGGTTCCCGGTAGCCATGTTGAAATCGACGGAAGCAACCAGATAACGCCCATCCCGACGATCTGCAGGATGATGAATGGAATAACGCCGCGATAAATCTGTCCCGTAGTGATTTCCTTGGGCGCTGCCGCCCGCAGGTAAAACAGCGAGAAACCGAATGGTGGGGTCAGGAACGATGTCTGCAGATTGATGGCGATCAGTATCGAGAGCCACAGCGGATCATGCCCCATCAGGATCAGGATCGGCGCCACCAGAGGGAGGACAATCACCGAGATTTCCACGAAATCCAGGAAAAAGCCGAGAATGAAGATCATCGCCATCACGAAGATCAGCGCCCCCTGTGGGCCACCCGGCATCGAATTAAGAATATCCTCAACCCGGGCATCGCCGCCCAGCCCCCGAAAAACCAGCGAGAAGACGCTTGCAGTCAGGATCGTGGCGAAGATCATGGCCGTGACCGTCATGGTGGAGGTGACGATGGGGGTCAGAATACCTCTCCTGCGCGCCCTGCCGATAGAGATCACGATAGCGATGACGCCAAGAACCAGAAGCCCGGTCGTGAGCGCCGCCATGCCCCACTCGAACAAGCCGGCGTCGCTGCGTTGCAGACGCACGGGAAAAAGCCCTGCAAGAACGGCAACCGCGCCGAGTGCGGCCGCACCCAGAACAATCATGCGGCCATTGCCCTCGCTGCGGACACCGGCCAGAAGCAACGCACCGATCGCGCCCACACTGGCTGCTTCGCTCGGTGTGGCGACACCACCGAGAATGGATCCCAATACGGCAACGATAAGCAGAACGGGAGGAACCACCGCACGCTGCACCTCCTGCCGCCCGGGCCGGTCCCCTGCCTCCATCAACGCAGGAGCGGTTTCCGGTTTTAGTGCGGCCCGCGTCATCAGGTATGCGATATAGACAGCGACAAGCGTCAGGCCCGGCAACAGGGCTGCGGCGAAGACCTGCCCCACAGAAATCGTCTCAATGGTGAATTTGCCCTGCTCATACTGCGCCTGCTGATAGGCGGTGGACATCACGTCGGACAGGATAATGAGGAGGGTCGAAGGCGGGATGATCTGGCCAAGCGTTCCGGATGTACACACAACGCCTGAAGCAAGCTTGGGGTCGTAGCCGTTGCGAACCATCGTGGGCAGCGCAATAAGGCCCATGGCCACCACGGTCGCGCCGACAATGCCGGTGGATGCCGCAAGCAGCGCCCCCACCAACACCACCGAAACGCCAAGGCCTCCACGTAAGCCGCCAAAAAGACGGCCCATCGTTTCGAGCAGTTCTTCAGCGATACGACTCTTTTCAAGAACCACGCCCATGAACACAAAAAGTGGAATGGCGATCAGAACTTCATTGGTAAGCGTCCCGAACACCCGCTGCCCCAGCGCTCCCAGGAGCCCGACGTCGAACTGCCCCGTCATCCAGCCCAGGAAGGCGAAGAACGCTGCGGTTCCCGCCAGCATGAAAGAAACCGGATAGCCAATCAGGATCGCGACGATGAGCGCCGCAAACATCAGAATGTCGAGGGGTAAGGTCATGCGGCCGGGTTTTCTTCACGAAGACGCGCAAGATCACGCAGAATGCAGGCAAGCCCCTGAATAATGAGCAGCACACAGAACAAGGGGATCAGCGACTTGAGCAAAAAGGAAGCGGGAATGCCACCGACGGAGATCGCCCCCTCCATGATGGCCCAGGAATTGCGCACGGATGGCCAGGAGTACCAGCCAATCATCACCATTGAGGGGATCAGGAAACAAAGCGCCCCGAAAATGTCGATCCGCGCCCTGCCACGCGGACCAAACATTCCGTAGAAAATGTCCACGCGCACATGCCCGTCCACCAGAAGCGTGTAACCGCCGGCCAGCATGAAGAGCGCGGCATGCAGATAGAGCACGGTCTCATTCATGAAGATAAAGCTGATTCCGTACACGTAGCGCAGCACCACGGTTCCAAACTGGACCAGCACCATGGCAAGCGCCAGCCAGCGCACCGCCGCGCCTACCACCCGGTTGATCCGGTCAAGTCTGTCCGCCAGCTCCAGCATCACGAGCGTTCCCCGAAATGAAAGAGGCCGGGCGCAGACGCCCGGCCCGGTCGATTGTGTCAGCCGCCGTAATTATAGTCCAGCGCCCGGGCGTTCATCTGCCCGTTGTCCGCATAGACCATATAGTCGGCGATGCCGGAACGGTACTCGAGGAAGCTCTCGACAATGCGCTTCACGAGTTCATCGTTGTCCTCACGCAGTTCCGCGATCACCTCGCCCGCGGCGTTGCCCATGGCGACGATCACATCCTCGGGAAGCTGTTTCACCTGCACGCCCTGCTCGGCCACAAGCTGCTTCAGCGCAGCGGCGTGTTTGGTCGTGTACTCCGTCCACACCGGGTTGTAGAGCGATTCACAGGCATAGGCGACGGCCTGCTGAAGATCTTCCGGCAGCGCATCGTAAGCGGCCTTGTTGACCGCGCATTCCTCTGCCGAAGAGGGCTCGCCGACACCCGGCCAATAGTAATTCTTCGC
The DNA here is from genome assembly GCF_017794765.1 of Nitratireductor sp. GTDB lineage: Bacteria > Pseudomonadota > Alphaproteobacteria > Rhizobiales > Rhizobiaceae > Nitratireductor. Next base: position 120,485 of record NZ_CP051236.1, read on the forward strand.
GACCTGATAGAAACCAAGCGCCGAATCCGTCCATGGGCCGATGAACTCGCCCGCGTCGATCGTCCCGGACTGCAGTCCCTGAAACATGTCGCCGCCGCCCATGGCCTGCACGGCCATACCGAGCTTGGCGCACATTTCGGAGGCAAGACCGGTGGTGCGGAAACGCAGGCCCTTCAGATCGTCAACCGAATTGATCTCGTTACGGAACCAGCCCTGCCACTGCGGGCCGGAGTTGCCGCACAGGAACGGCTTCAACCCAAAGCGGCCATACATCTCGTCATAGAGAGCCTGACCGCCACCATGGATCAACCAGCCGAGCTGCTCGTCGGCGCGCAGGCCGAAGGGCTGTGAACCGAAGAGCAGAATGCCGCGCGACTTCGACCCCCAATAGGCGGGAACCGCGTGGTAGAGTTCGGCTGTACCTTCCGACACCGCATCGAACACACCATTGCCAGGTACGAGTTCGCCGGCCGCATAGAGCTTCACTTCCAGCCGCCCGCCCGAAAGCGCGGTAATGCGATCGGCGAGCATCTGTGCGGCAACACCCGGGCCCGGCAGGTTCTTCGGCCACGCCGTAACCATCTTCCAGGTGATCTTGTCCTGCGCGATCGCCGGAGCTGCAAGCCCCGTCGCCACACCGGCAACGCCGGCAGTTTTCAGAAATTGACGTCTTTTCATTTTAAACCCCTCTGTGCTGTTGTTTTCTTAATTTCCAAGAATCCCCGGCAGCCGCAAGCCTTTTTCCTTCGCCCAGTCGAGCGCAATCTCATAGCCTGCATCGGCATGGCGCATCACGCCGGTTGCCGGGTCATTCCACAACACACGCTCAAGGCGACGTGCTGCATCCTCCGTGCCGTCGGCACAGATCACCATCCCCGAATGCTGCGAAAAGCCCATGCCCACGCCGCCGCCATGATGCAGCGAAACCCAGGTCGCGCCCGAGGCGCAATTGAGCAGTGCATTGAGCAGCGGCCAGTCGGACACGGCATCCGAGCCATCTTTCATGGCCTCGGTCTCGCGGTTGGGTGAGGCCACGGAACCGGAATCCAGATGGTCACGCCCGATCACCACCGGAGCCTTGAGTTCACCCTTGGCCACCATTTCGTTGAAGGCCAGCCCCAGCCGGTGCCGGTCGCCAAGGCCGACCCAGCAGATGCGCGCCGGCAGACCCTGAAACGCGATGCGCTCCTTCGCCATGTCGAGCCAGCGATGCAGATGCTCGTTGTCGGGCAGAAGCTCCTTCACCTTCTCATCGGTGCGATAGATGTCTTCCGGGTCACCCGAAAGCGCCGCCCAGCGGAACGGACCAACACCACGGCAAAACAGCGGTCGGATATAGGCCGGCACGAAACCGGGGAAGGCGAAGGCGTTCTCAAACCCCTCCTCCAGCGCCACCTGACGGATATTGTTGCCGTAATCGAGCGTCGGGATGCCTTGATTCCAGAAGGCAACCATCGCCTCCACATGCTCCCGCATCGAGGCACGCGCAGCCTTCTCCACCGCCTTCGGGTCACTCTCGCGCTTCTCGCGCCATTCGGCGACGGTCCAACCCTTCGGTAGATAGCCGTTCACGGGATCATGCGCGGATGTCTGGTCCGTCACCATGTCAGGCTTCACGCCGCGTCGCACCAGTTCCGGCACGATTTCCGCCGCATTGCCGACCAGACCGACCGACTTTGCCTCGCCCGCCTTTGTCCAGCGATCGATCATCTCCAGCGCTTCATCCAGCGTCTGGGCCTTCTCGTCCACATAGCGGGTGCGGATACGGAAATCGATACGCGTCTCATCGCACTCAATGGCAAGGCAGCACGCACCCGCCATCACCGCAGCCAGCGGCTGCGCACCGCCCATCCCGCCAAGCCCTGCGGTCAGGATCCACTTGCCCTTCAAATCGCCGCCATAATGCTGGCGGCCAGCCTCCACGAAGGTCTCATAGGTACCCTGAACGATGCCCTGCGAGCCGATATAAATCCACGAGCCGGCCGTCATCTGGCCGTACATCATCAGACCCTTTTTATCGAGCTCGTTGAAATGGTCCCAATTGGCCCAGTGCGGCACGAGATTGGAATTGGCGATCAGAACGCGCGGCGCATCCTTATGGGTGCGGAATACGCCCACCGGCTTGCCCGACTGGACGAGCAGCGTCTCGTTTTCCTCAAGTGTCTTCAGGGTCGCGGCAATACGGTCGAAATCGTCCCAGGTCCGCGCGGCCCGCCCGATGCCGCCATAAACCACGAGCTCATTCGGATTCTCGGCCACATCGGGATCGAGATTGTTCATCAGCATCCGGAGCGGTGCTTCGGTCATCCAGCCCTTTGCGTTCAGTTCGGCCCCGCGCGGTGCGCGGACTTCACGTATGTTGTGACGCGGATTGGTCATGGTTCATGCCCCCTTCAAGGTCGGCGCGATCTCGGAAAGACGCGCCAGAATGGCTTTGAGATGCGGGCGCAGGCGGGTCGCCTTTTCCTCGGAAAAATCGAACGGGACAGCCTCGCTTTTCAGATGCGTCGCCTGAGCCAGTTCCATCTGAATGGCATGTTCGCCGCGATCCGGCCTGCCGTAATGCCGTGTGGTCCAACCGCCGACAAAGCGCCCATTGAGCACACTCGAATAACCGTCCGCCGAAGCGCAGATATCCGCTGTCGCCTTCTCGATTTCCGGTGCGCAGGTCTTGCCGTGATTGGTGCCAATGTTGAAATCGGGCAACTCCCCCTCAAACAGGAATGGGCAGTGCGAACGGATGGAATGGCAATCATAGAGGATCGCCACTCCATGCAGGGCCTTCACCCGCGCAATCTCGGCTTCCAGCGCCGCATGATAGGGCCGATGGAACGCCTCCACCCGGTCCCTCACATCCTCTTCTGTCGGCGCTTCACCCTCCCGCCAGATGGGTCGGCTGTCGAAATCCGTGAGCGGCACGAGGGTGGTGGTATTCTGGCCGGGATAAAGGCTTTCCCCGGACGGATCGCGATTCGCATCGATCACATAGCGGTGAAACGTCGCCCGCACCGTGGTCACTCCGTCGAGCAGACCATCATAGAGCCTGTCCACATGCCAGTCCGTATCGGTCAGAAGCTGGCCCTGTTCGTTGAGCCGGGCCTTGATCGCAGCCGGCACATGAGTGCCCGTATGCGGCAGGCCCAGAATGACGGGCGAGGAGCCCTGATTCACTTCGACGGGGTTCATTCGAAAAACTCCAGTATTGGCGTCGGCCCCTCATCCTTACCCTCTCCCCGCTGGCGGGGAGCGGGAGGCGACGACGTCGCGGCTATCCTTCTTCTCCCCGCAAGCGGGGAGAAGGTGCCGGCGGGCGGATAAGGGGCGAGCGCCAACGCCGAATACAACATGTCCCGCATCAAACCTCGCTCCTCAGTTCCGGCAGAATATTTTCGGGAATGCTGGCATTCAGCTCCCCCGAACGCACGAGTTCAATGGCCCGCTCCAGATCGGGCGCCAGATAGCGATCCTCCTCCAGATCAGGCACCGCCTGCCGGATCGCCGCATGAGCGGCCGAAAGGGCCTCACTCGTCTTCAACGGCGCACGAAAATCAACCCCCTGCGCCGCTGTCACCGCCTCGATTCCGATAATGCCAAACAGGTTCTCCGTCATCGGAATGAGACGCCGAGCGCCATGGCAGGCCATCGACACATGGTCTTCCTGATTGGCGGAAGTGGGCGTCGAATCCACGGAAGCCGGATGCGACATCTGCTTGTTCTCGCTCATCAGCGCCGCCGAGGTCACTTCGGCAATCATCAGCCCCGAATTGAGCCCCGGCTTCTTCGCCAGAAACGCCGGAAGACCGAAGCTCAACGCGGGATCCACCAGAAGCGCAATGCGCCTTTGCGCAATCGCGCCAACCTCGCAGATGGCAAGCGCAATCTGATCGGCAGCCAGCGCCACCGGCTCGGCATGGAAATTACCGCCCGAAACCACCGTACCGTCCGACAAAACCAACGGATTGTCGGTCACCGCATTGGCCTCGATGGTCAGCGTGTGCGCCGCCTGGCGCAAGAGGTCGAGGCACGCCCCGTCCACCTGCGGCTGGCAGCGAATGCAATAGGGATCCTGCACCCGCTCATCGCCTTCCAGATGGCTTTCGCGGATCTGCGAGCCCTCAAGCAGCGCCCACAGTGCTGCCGCCGTGTCGATCTGCCCCTGATGTCCGCGCAGCGTGTGGATTTCCGGATGAAACGGCGCGGAAGAGCCCATGGCCGCGTCGGTCGACAATGCCCCGGTGATCAGCGCCGAGCGTGCCGCGCGATGCGCCCGGAACAGACCGGTCAGCGCCAGCGCGGTGGAAACCTGCGTGCCGTTGATCAGCGCCAGCCCTTCCTTGGCCTTGAGAACCAGCGGCGAAAGTCCCGCCTTGCGCAACGCTTCGCTGCCCGAAAGCCGCTCGCCTTTGAAGAAGGCCTCGCCCTCGCCCATCATGGCAGCGGCCATGTGGGCAAGTGGCGCCAGATCGCCCGAGGCGCCCACCGAGCCCTTTTCCGGAATCACCGGCACGACACCCCGCGCCAGCATCTCTTCGATCAGTCTCACCACCTCCATGCGGACACCGGAGGCTCCACGTCCGAGAGACAGAAGCTTGAGCGACATGATCAGCCGCACGATGCTTTCATCAAGCGGCGCACCGACGCCGCAGCAATGGGACAGAATGAGATTGCGCTGAAGCGTCTCCACATCGTGCGGCGGGATGCTCACGCTGGCGAGTTTTCCGAAACCGGTATTGACGCCATAGACAGCCGCATTGCCGCGCGCGATCTGATCTATCCGCTCCGCTGCCGCCTCGATGCCAGCATGGCAGCCCTTGTCGAGGCGTACAGGTGTGCCATCGCGCCAGATATGTTCCAGATCCCGGATCGTCACCGCACCGGGCGACAGAACAAGCGTCATGCATGATCTCCTGAAACAAGGCGATGGAGCGGATTGAAACCGATGCGATAGGCAAGCTCGGCGGGATGCTCGACATCCCAGATGGCGATCTCGGCGCGCTTGCCGGCCTCGATCGTGCCAATCTCATCGGCGAGTCCCAGAGCGCGTGCCGCTTCACGCGTCGCCCCGGCCAGCGCTTCTTCCGGCGTCATGCGGAACAGCGTGCAAGCCATGTTGATGGTCAAGAGCAGTGAGGCGAGCGGCGAGGAGCCAGGATTGCAGTCGGTGGCAACCGCAATCCGCACCCCATGCTTCCTGAGCGCGGCAAGCGGAGGATACTGCGTCTCGCGCAAAGTATAGAAAGCGCCCGGCAGCAACACCGCCACCGTCCCCGCCGCGGCCATGGCCGCAACGCCCTCTTCGTCGAGATATTCCAGATGGTCCGCTGACAGCGCACCGTAGGATGCCGCCAGTCTCGCTCCACCCAGGTTGGAAAGTTGCTCGGCATGTAGTTTTACCGGCAGACCAAGCGCCCGCGCCTTATCGAACACCCGGGCCATCTGCTCCGGCGAAAACGCGATCCCTTCGCAGAACCCGTCAACCGCATCAGCCAGTCCCTCGGCCTGGGCCATCTCCATGCCCGGAAGCACGACCTCATCGATATAAGCGTCTTCCTTGCCGCGATATTCCGCCGGCACCGCATGGGCGGCAAGATAGCTCGTCCTGATCCGCACCGGGCGCAGCGTTGCCAGACGGCGCGCAGCACGCAGCATCTTTAATTCATCTTGAATGGCGAGCCCGTAGCCCGACTTCACTTCAACTGTTGCGACACCTTCGGCCAAAAGCGCGTCAAGCCGCTTCAGCGCATCTTCGACCAGCGCGTCCTCACTCATCGCACGGGTCGCCGCGACGGTGGAAACAATGCCGCCGCCCGCGCGCGCCACTTCCTCGTAGCTCGCACCCTCGAGCCGCATCTCGAACTCTCTTGCCCGATTGCCTCCGAAAACAAGGTGCGTATGGCAATCCACCAGCGCTGGCGTCGCAAGCCGCCCGTCGAAATCGACACGTTTCCAATCGAGAAATGCGTCGGGCAATTCATTCGACACACCGGACCAGGCGATCTTACCATCGCTGATCGCGATAGCTGCATCCTCTGTCAGCCCGTAGGATCCGGAATTCTCGCACATGCTTGCCAAGCGGATACCGCTGATGACACTCTGCTTCATGACAGGAAGACCCCTCCCTCCTTGTACAGGGCATATTGCCTAAGCGCGCTTTATTGTCTAGTATTATTCCTATATGTATAGACATAATTAATCTAGGACTGGCACGCGATGCAAGCCATTTTTGCGCAGAATGCTCTCACACCAGACGGTTGGCAAAAAGATGTGCTTGTCGAGCTTAGTGATTCGGGCCGCATCAGCAACGTGACAGTCAAAGCGCAACCGGTCGATGGCAGAACGACCAGTGTTCCGCTCCTCCTTCCCGCCATGTGCAACCTGCATAGCCATACCTTCCAGCGCGCCATGGCTGGCCTTGCCGAGCGGCGGGGCCCGGCTGGCCGCGACAGCTTCTGGACCTGGCGGGAAATCATGTACCGCTTTCTGGACCTGCTATCGCCAGACGATGTGGAAGCCATTGCCGCTTTCGCCTTCATGGAAATGCAGGAAGCGGGCTTTGCCGCCGTTGCGGAGTTTCATTATGTCCACCATCAGCCGGGCGGTGCGGCCTACAGTGACGTCGGAGAACTGTCAGCACGCATCGCGAGTGCCGCAGAGCAGACAGGGATCGGCCTCACACTGCTGCCAGTCCTGTATCGCTATGGCGGCGTTGACCAGCGACCACTTCAAGGTGGCCAACAGCGGTTTGGCAACGATCTCGACCGATACCAGAAGCTGCTTGCCCGCGCCGAAGAGTGCGTGGCCAATCTGTCAGCGGATGCGCATCTCGGCGTCGCGCCGCATTCACTCCGCGCGGTCGGCCTTGATGACCTTCGCGAGGCTCAGTCCATGCGCCCGGATACACCGCTCCACATGCACATCGCCGAGCAACTGCCGGAGATCGACGAGGTGCGCGCGGCCTACGGACAACGTCCGGTGGAATGGCTGCTCGACAATTGCGGCGTCAACGAGCGCTGGTGCTTGATCCATTGCACCCACATGACCGACGAAGAAACCGCAAATCTGGCCGAAACCGGCGCTGTTGCCGGACTATGTCCGGTGACCGAAGCCAATCTGGGAGACGGAATTTTCAACGGTCCGCAATACCGGCAGGCCGGTGGCGCACTCGGTATCGGTTCCGACTCCAACATTCGCATCACCGTTGCCGAGGAGTTGCGCCAGTTCGAATACTCCCAGCGCCTGCGCGATACCGCCCGCGTGGTGCTGGCCGGGCACGGGCGATCCTGCGGTCGCACGCTTTATGATGCTGCGCTTGCAGGCGGATCACAGGCCCTCGGCCGTGCTTCCGGAGCGATCCAGCCGGGATACTGGGCCGACCTCGTCGCGATCAAGCAGTCCAGTTACGCGGGCGCAGCCCATGACGATGGTTTGCTGGACGGCTGGATCTTTACAGGTGACAATGGCGCTGTCAGCGACGTCTGGTCGGCAGGGCGCCATTGCGTACGCGAAGGGTCCCACATCGAACGCGAAACCATCGCTGCGCGCTATGCGCAGACGATACAAAATCTGATGGAGTTGCTGTGACCGGCCGACGCGCTTCATTTCGCACCATACGCGACGAGCTTTCCCGGCGCATTGCCGAGAGAGTTTGGCTGCCGGGAACACTCATCCCTGGAGAGGAAGCGCTGGCCGAGGAATTTGGCGCCGCCCGTGCCACGGTCAATCGGGCCCTTCAGGAGCTGGCCCGCGCCGGAATCCTCGAGCGAAAGCGCCGCGCGGGCACCCGCGTCGCCCTCCATCCGGTGCGTGAAGCCCGCTTCGTCATTCCACGCATCCGCCAGGAGATCGAAGCGCGCGGTTCCGAATATCAGTACCGCCTTTTGAGCGTGGAAGAGGCCAATGCACCGGAAGTCATCTGTGCCCGGCTCAGCCTGCTGACGAAGTCCAACATGCTGCATGTTCGCTGCCTCCATCTGGCGGACCGCGTTCCCTACCAGTTTGAAGATCGCTGGATCAATCTGAACACCGTGCCCGATGCCCGCACGGCCGACTTCACGCTGATGGGGCCGAACGAATGGCTTGTCGGCCACGCTCCGTTCTCGAATGCGGAATTTACGTTCATGGCGGGTGCTGCCAGTGCCGATGAGGCGTCCCTGTTGCAGATTAGGGAAGGCGACCCCGTATTCATCGGCGAGCGTATCACCTGGATGAAGGGTGAGCCGATCACGCTGGCCCACCTTGTCCATCCGTCCTCGCATCGCATGGTGACACATCTGTGAGGCACCTCGACAAGCGCCGGCAGAGGCGTTAGGGCAGGCCAGTCTCATCGTTCCGGGAAATCGCAATGACTGCGCGCAACACGCTCATCGCCCCTTCCATTCTCGCTTCGGATTTCTCTCGTCTCGGCGAAGAGGTCGAAACCGTCGCAAAGGCGGGCGCTGACTGGATACATCTTGACGTGATGGACGGGCATTTCGTCCCCAACATCACCTTCGGCCCGCCGATCATCAAGGCAATTCGTGACTGCACCGACAAGGTGTTCGATTGCCACCTGATGATCACGCCAGCGGATCCGTTCCTCACCGCGTTTGCAGATGCGGGCTGCGACATCATCACTGTTCATGCCGAAGCCGGTCCGCATCTCCACCGGTCCCTCCAGACGATCCGGAATCTCGGCAAGAAGGCCGGCGTTTCGCTCAATCCTTCCACTCCGGAAAACGTCATCGAATATGTGCTCGACGAGCTCGACCTCGTGCTCCTGATGACCGTCAACCCAGGCTTCGGTGGACAGGCCTTCATCCCGTCCGTGGTCGAGAAGGTGCGCCGCATCAAGGCAATGATCGGCGAACGCCCCATCGACATCGAGATCGATGGCGGTGTCTCGCCTGCAAACGCCGGGGAGCTGACTGCCGCAGGCGCCAATGTGCTGGTCGCCGGATCCGCCGTCTTCAAGGGCAACAGCGAAGAGGCCTACGCGAAAAACATCGCCGCAATCCGCGAGGCGGCAGACCGCTGACCCTCGATTGCGCCAATAAAAAAAGCCGCGCGGACAATGTCCGGCGCGGCTTTTTTTCGTTCCTGGTGCAGAAGCTTAGCTGCTGCCACCATTCAGCACCGTGACAGCACGGCGGTTCTGCGACCAGCAGGAGATGTCGTCGCAGGTCGCGACCGGACGCTCCTTGCCGTAGGAGATGGTGCGAATACGATTGGCGGCCACACCGCGGGCAACCAGGAAGTCCCGGGCAGAAGCTGCGCGGCGCGCACCGAGCGCAAGGTTGTACTCACGCGTGCCGCGTTCGTCCGCATGGCCTTCGACAGTGATCGAATAATTCGTATACTTGTTCAGCCACTGTGCCTGGCGCGTCAGCACCTGCTGCGCATCCGCACGGATCACCGACGAGTCGAGGTCGAAGAAAATCCGGTCGCCCACGCTGACGGTGAATTCCTGCTGCGATCCGGGAGGACCGCCTGCACCGCCGAGACCGATATCGGCCGCGTTGTTGGGAACCTGCTTATTGGCACACCCGGCCAGGGCAAGGGCCGCTACCAGAGCGATGCCAACCGGGTTTTTGGCGATAGCTGCAATCGACAGCATTGCCACCTCTCCTTCAGATTAGAGATATTTTGTTCAACGATCAGTAACCACGTTGCCGTTAAGGACCCCTCAAGAAACGCGGTTAACAAACCCCTATCGATACAAATCAGAACCGTTATTTCGCGCAAACTAGCTTAAAATGCGGCGGAAACGCGGCGTTTCAGTCAGAGCTCGCGGCTATCCTACTCAAGAAGCGGCGACCATGCCGGGTCCGAACCGTAATTCGCGGTCGGGATTTTCTGCTCGTTGCGCCCCGTCAGGTCGATCGAATAGAGCTGCGGACCAGCCGAGCCCGCGGGCTGACGGAAGAACATGATCACGCGACCGTTGGGCGCCCAGGTCGGCCCTTCCTGAAGGAAGCCGGAGGACAGAATGCGTTCGCCGGAACCGTCCGTCCGCATCACACCGATCTGAAATTGACCGCCCGTCTGCTTGGTGAAGGCGATCAGATCGCCGCGCGGCGACCACACGGGCGTCGAGTAGGTTCCATCACCGAAGGAAATACGCTTGGCATCCCCACCGCTAGCGCTCATCACATAGATCTGCGCCCGTCCGCCACGATCGGACGTGAACACGATTTGCGAGCCGTCCGGCGAATAGGACGGCGACGTATCAATCGCGTTCGAGGTTGTCAGACGCGTTGTATTGCGGCTTCTCAGATCCATCGCGAAAATATTGGAATTGCCGTCGTCGCGCAGCAGGCTCATCACGATCTGCTGACCATTGGGCGAGAAACGCGGCGCAAAGGTCATGCCCGGGAAATTGCCGACGAGTTCGCGCTGACCGGTCTCAAGCTGCAGCAGATAGACCTGCGGCTGCCCGCCCTCATAGGACATGTAGGTGATTTCCTGACGCGTCGGCGAGAAACGCGGCGTCAGAACGATGGCGCGCCCGTCGGTCAGGAAGCGCTGGTTCGCCCCGTCCTGATCCATGATCGCAAGCCGTTTCACGCGGTTGTTGCGCGGGCCGGACTCGTCCACATACACGATGCGCGTGTCAAAATACCCGGTTTCGCCGGTCAGCCGCTGGTAGATCGCGTCTGCGATGATGTGCGCAACACGCCGCCATTTGTCCTTGCTGGTGAAGAACTGCTCACCGACGAGCTGCTGGCCTGCATAAGTATCCCACAACCGGAACTCTGCCTTCAACCGCCCGTCCGGCGTCTCCGAAACCTTGCCGGTCACCAGCGCCTGCGCGTTGATCACCGTCCAGTCCTGAAAACGCGGCGCAGCATCCGGATTGGAGATTTTTTCGATAAAGGCGCCCTTCTCAATGGGCGCAAACAGGCCGGAACGCCGCAGGTCGGCTTCAACGACGCTGGCGATCTCCGCCCCTTTTCCATCCGCGGAGATAAACTCCGTGATGGCAATCGGCAGCGGTTCCACCACACCCTTGTTGATGTCGATCTCGACCACTGCCCTTGCCGGCAGCACCGCAATGCCAAGCCCTGCGACCAGCGTCGCGATCAGGAAGGTCGCTCTCATGATCATCTGCATTTGCTCCTGCCTCTCCCGCTTTGGTTAGGCTCAAGCCCCCATCGCCTTGCGAATGGTGCTCAGGTTAAAACATGTCGCTTGGATCGAAGTGGACGATGACTTCGGACCAGGTATCGTATTTTGCCGCCGGCAGATTGTAAGGCGCACACTGCAAAACGGCACGCCTCGCGGACTCCGCCGCGGCGCGTTCCACCATGGTCCCGTTACCGCCAGCAATAATGCGCGGACTGCCCTCGATGTTCCCGCTCGGATCAAGTTTCATCTGGACGGAAACTTTGAGGTTTTCCGCATCCAGCGCACCTGCGGGCACATTCCAGCAGCGCTGGATCTGGCCACGCAGCGCATCCATTTCGCTCTGTGAAAGCTTCTCGCCCGGTGTGCTACGGCTGCCGCCGAGAGACGCCTGTTCCTGCGAGCGCTTTGCACCGCCACCAGACGCCTTGTCCTTGTTCAGGAGCGCGGCCACCTCATCGAAAAGCTCGTCGGAATTCTGCGATTTCGGCTTCGAAGCGGTTTTCTGCGCCGGCTTGTCCGCGTCCTTCCGCTCAGGCGCCTTGGCCGTGCTCGCCTTGGGTGGCTGGGGACGCGACTGCGGCACAGGCGCGCTGTTGGGCAGCGCAACGCTCTCGGTCGCTTCGGGTGCTTCCGCCACCACTGCCTCTTCAGGCGCCGGGTCCGGCTTCACCTCCTGCTTGGGCTGTGGCTCTGGCCGCACTTCCGTCGCAGGCACCGGCGTTGGCTCGGCTGCCGCCTGCTGTTTCTCGGGCTCGGGCTTGGGTTCGGGTTTGGGCGTGGGTTTGGGAGCAGGCGGCGGTTCCGCCGTCTTCTCCACCTCACGGTTGCGCGGCTCGGGTGTGGGCGGCGTTTTAAGGTCGACATCATTGTCGCCTGTGTTCTGCGCGTTCTCCACCGGATCCGGACGCTTGGTCGGTGTCGGTGCCGGCTTCTCGGAAAGCTCCGCCTTCTTGTCACCCTCCTGCACCTGCGTCATCGATTCAATCGGAATGATGTCGACAGGCAGCGCTTCGACATCCGCCACCTCGAAGGCGCGCGGCGCCGACAGCGAGAACAGGCCGAAGCCCAGCAACGCAGCATGCATGGTCACCGATGTAACGAGACCCGCCTTCATTCGGTCAATTGCCTTCTTCCTGCAGAGTGACCAGGCCGAGATTGCGATATCCAGCCGCCGAAATGCGTGCCATCACCCGCATCACAGTGCCGTAATCGGCCGCGCGGTCACCGCGCACATAGATTCGCTCGTCATAGCCCGAGCGCGCTATCGCCTGCAGCTTCGGCACCACTTCTTCAATCGGCACCTCGGTTTCCTGGAGGTAGATCTGGCCCTCATTGTTGACCGAAACCGTGATCGGCTGCGTCTCGGAGTTCAGTGCCTTGGCCTGCGTTTCGGGAAGATCGATCGGCACGCCGACCGTCAAAAGCGGCGCCGCCACCATGAAGATGATGAGCAGCACCAGCATCACGTCCACGAAAGGCGTCACGTTGATCTCCGAGATCAGCCCCGTGCGAGAGCCACGGCGGCCACGCCGCCGTCCGCTTCTTCCGCCCGCCGAACCGACTGACATACCCATTGCGTTCTCCTAAGCCGCCTTGGCGGCGACCTTCTCGTCGATCTGGCGCGACAGAATGGTCGAAAATTCGTCCGCAAAGCCTTCCATCCGACCAGCGAGCTTGCTCGCGTCCGATGACAGCTTGTTGTAGGCGATAACCGCGGGAATGGCGGCCAGAAGGCCGATGGCCGTGGCCAGAAGCGCCTCTGCGATACCAGGCGCCACAACGGCAAGATTGGTGGACTTGGAACCGGCGATCGCCTGGAACGAGGTCATAATGCCAACCACCGTGCCGAACAGGCCAATGAACGGGGCAGCCGAGCCGATGGAGGCAAGAAAGCCGAGCCGGCTCTCAAGCCGCTCCATTTCGCGCGTCAAAGCCAGATCCATTGCCCTGTCGATACGTGTCTGCAAACCAATGGGCGAGCGCGCACCTTTCTCAAAACTCTTTTTCCATTCCCGCATGGCGGCGACAAAGATCGAGCCCATACCGGTGGTCTTGCGCTCGGAAAGCGCACGATAGAGTTCCTCGAGCGACTGGCCCGACCAGAAGGTCTTCTCGAAACGATTGAGGGCCGTGCGCATACGAGCGTAGGCGATCAGCTTGTCAACGATGATCGCCCAGGTCCAGACCGATGCGACAAGCAGACCGATCATGACCAGCTTGACCACCCAGCCTGCCTGCCAGAACAGAGCCCAGATCGACAACTCCCCACCCGGTGCGGCGAGCGTAACACTTTCCATGGATCAACATCCTCTTAAGATCAGGGCGGCGTACATCTCGGTCTCGGCCGCGCCCCTGCTTGCGTGCCGTTGCCTGCGTCCGATCCGAGGCGTCCCCGCAAGATGCTTCAACGCCCCTTTATCCGGTAAATTTTGGTGAAAGGAAGGCGCACGGATTCGCTACGGATTTCATGGTTTTCTTCATGAACCGTTATGGTTAATTAAGCGTTAGAAAATACGGCTGCGATCAGGTATTCGGTGCATGCAACAGTGGCAGTTGAAATAAAAGCCTTGCCGATATGCTCCACCACTGCGACCCAATATCACAAAATTTGTCTCACGTGCCCTTTGGTTTGAAGGCTGCGATCCACTCTTTCGGAAACCGGCGCGGCCGCCCGGACGCGCCGATGATCGCCGCCTCGACCTTCGCCTCCACCAGTACCTCCTCGCCACGCAGGAGCCGTTGCGCCATCTGAATGCGCGCCCCGGATATCGTCTCGGTGCATGTCTCCACAGTCACGATATCGTCCACACGGGCAGGCTGTCGAAACTCGATCTCCATTCGCCGCACCACCCAGGAAAGCACCTCGCCATGCTTGCCATCGGCCAATTCAGTGTGATGCACACCGGCAAGCCGCAGAAAATCCGAGCGTCCCCGTTCCAGGAATTCCAGATAACGGGCATGGTAGACCACACCGGTGAAATCCGTGTCGGCAAAATAGACCCGCGCCACGAGCCTATGCCCGAAATCGGTCAGTTCGCCTGAAAGCCCGACGCTCAAATTCCCGTCCGCAGCTTCGTTCATTCCCCGTTGCCCTCCTGAAACAGGCTGATCTGGGCTTCCGCGAGTTCTTTCGGTGGCTGCAGCCCCATGTGACGCCATGCCCTGGCGGCCAGCACACGCCCGCGTGGTGTACGCTGAATGAAACCCTGCTGGATCAGATAGGGTTCGATGATATCTTCGATTGCGTCGCGCGGTTCCGACAGTGCCGCCGCGATCGTTTCGATGCCCACTGGCCCGCCACCGAAATTTTCAACGATCATGGTAAGGTAGCGTCGATCGAGCTGATCGAGACCGAGGGCATCGACTTCAAGCCGCGACAGCGCCTCGTCGGCCACCTTCCGCGTCACCTCGCTCGCGCCCGCCACGGTCGCGAAATCGCGCACCCGGCGCAACAGACGTCCGGCAATACGCGGTGTGCCCCGCGCCCTTCGTGCGATTTCCTCGGCTCCGTCTGCCGCCAGCGGCAGGCCAAGAATGCGCGAGCCGCGTGTCACGATCGATTGCAATTCGTCGACGGTGTAGAAATCGAGCCGCACGGGAATGCCGAAACGGTCGCGCAGCGGCGTCGTCAAAAGGCCAAGCCGCGTCGTCGCCGCCACCAGCGTGAACTTGGCAAGGTCGATCTTCACCGAGCGCGCTGCCGGCCCCTCACCAATGATCAGGTCGAGCTGAAAATCCTCCATCGCCGGGTAGAGGATTTCCTCCACCGCGGGATTCAGCCGGTGAATTTCATCAATAAAGAGCACGTCGCGCTCTTCGAGATTGGTTAAAAGCGCCGCCAGATCACCCGCCTTTGCGATCACAGGGCCGGAGGTGGAGCGGAAATTCACGCCCAGTTCGCGCGCCATGATCTGCGCCAGCGTGGTCTTGCCAAGGCCGGGCGGCCCGACGAACAGCACGTGATCCAGCGCCTCGCCGCGTCCGCGCGCCGCCTCGATGAACACTTTCAGATTGGCGCGCGCTGCTTTCTGTCCGACGAAATCATCCAGCGACTGCGGACGCATCGTCGAGTCCAGGTCTTCACCGCGCTTGTCGGCTGCAATCAGCCTCTCGCCATCCGTCATTCGCAGGTTTCCATCTCACAACCACCAGAGGCACAAAGGGCAAACACTGCCCTGACTAACGCGCCAGTTCCTTCAGGCCAAGCCTGATCAGCGTGCCGGCATCCGCGCCCTCGCCAGCCGTCTTCATCGCGGCGGCAACCGCATTCGCCGCGACATCACGCGAATAGCCGAGATTGGAGAGGGCCGAAACGGCATCGGCGACCGGCGCAGGTGCTGCGCCCTCACCCAGTTCCTGCTTCAGGCCGATCGTGCCTGTCGCTTCGCCGGCATAGGCTGGCGCCTTGCTCTTCAGTTCGGTCACGATCCGCTCCGCGACCTTCTTGCCCACGCCCGGCGCGCGCGCCACGGTCGCCGCGTCCTTGAGCGCAATCGCATTGGCCAGTTCCGAAGCCGAAAGTGTCGAAAGCACCGAAAGCGCCACCTTGGCCCCCACGCCCTGCACATTGTTCTGCAAAAGGCGGAACCATTCGCGCTCCAGCGCGGTGCGGAAGCCGTAGAGCCGGATCATGTCCTCGCGCACATAGGTCTCGATGAACAGCGTCACAGCGGTCCCCTCGCCGTCGAGCGCCGCCAGCGTGCGCGCCGGACAATAGGCGACATAGCCGACGCCCCCCACATCGATGATGCAATGGTCTTCGGCAATCTCGTCGATGATGCCCTTCAGTTTACCGATCATTTGAGTGCTTCCATGGCCAGTCGGGAGGTGGCGGATTGCCTGTGATGAGCATGACAAATGGCGATGGCAATCGCATCCGCCGCATCGTCCGTATCGAATCGCGCCTTCGGCATGAGCACCTTCACCATCATGTGGATCTGCTTCTTGTCTCCGTGGCCGACCCCGATCACGGTCTTCTTCACCGCATTGGGCGCATATTCGGCGACCGGCAGCCCGGCTCGCGCCGGCACAAGCATGGCGATGCCCCGGGCCTGGCCGAGCTTCAGCGTTGCCGAGGCATCCTTGTTCACGAAGGTCGCTTCCACCGCCGCTTCGTCCGGCCGGTGGTCATGGAGAATGGCGTCCAGCCCGTCATGCAACTGGCAAAGTCTTGACGCGAGATCGGCCTTTCCATCGGATGTCACGGTTCCGGCCCCTACGAAGCGCAGGGAGTTGCCCTGCGCATCGATGATGGCCCAACCGGTGCGCCGGAGTCCGGGGTCGATGCCGAGAATGCGAATCGGTGTGTTCATGGCACTAACATAGACGCGGGCAGGCCCATTGCCACGCGCAAGCGACATGCGAGAAGGATCGCACTTCGCCAAATATCCTTTCGGAGCTGAACCGCTGCCCGATTTCGACCTCAGCCTTTCTCTTCTGACCGCCACCGTGCTGGTGGCAGGCGTGGTGCGAGGGCTTTCGGGTTTTGGCACCGGCCTGATCGTCGCACCCATTGCCGGAGCGCTCTATGACCCCGTGACGGCGGTCGTCATGCTCGTCATCATCGATTCGCTGCCCACCCTGCCCGTGGCGCTTCCCGTGGTGAAACTCGCCCGCTGGCGCGAGGTCCTACCTGTGCTCGCGGGGCTGGCGCTGTTCGTTCCGCTCGGGGTCTATATCCTGAAGAACGGAGACGAAATCGTTCTGCGCTGGATCATCTGTATGATTATTCTTGCCTGCGCGCTCACTCTGCGCAGCGGCTGGCGCTACCACGGTCCGCGCAGCCTGCCGCTCTCCTTTGGCATTGGAGGCATAGCGGGAACCTTGTCAGGCATCGCGGCGATCCCTGGCCCGCCCGTCATCATATACTGGATGGCGTCGACGCTTCCTGTCGCGGTGGTACGCGCCAATCTGATGACCCTGTTTCTGATTTCGGAGATCTTCTCCGCCGGCAATCTGTGGGCAGCCGGCCTGTTCGAGCAGTCCCGCGTCATGCTGGGACTGTTGATGATACCGCCCTACATGTTCAGCCTGCTCCTCGGCGGAAAACTCTACGGCATCGCCAGTGACACGACCTATCGCCGCCTCGCCTTCACGCTGATCATCGCCTCGGCGCTGATCGCGCTACCACTTACCGAGATGGTGTTTAACTGGCTGTTCAGCGATGCCCGAATGCTGTCTTCAACAGAGTGATCTGCTCGTAAACCGGATTGTTGCTGAAGAGATCTGCCCCTTCGGCCGGTGACGGCTCCCCCCCGTAGATTTCTTCATCCATCCGGCGAACCAGATCCTGAAGCCGCATCGAGCGCACCACGAGACTCTGGAATTTCTCGGGAAGGTCAGTCCAGCCCGGCGCCTGTTCCTGCGGTGAGTGCGTATCGAGGCGCACCTTGGATTTTTCCGCCGCCACCTGCTCACGGGTCATTTCGCCCGAGTTGGCGGCCCGTTGCAGAAGAAGCCATGAGGCAAGCTGCATGAGTCGTGTGGTCAACCGCATGGATTCAGCTGCGTAGAGAGCCGCTCCAGCACGCGTCAGGCATTTGGCATCCGCACGCCCATCGCCGTCGAGATATTCCGCAGCCTCTTCGACCAGGCTCATGCCCTGATTGTAAAGCGGTTTGAACGAATCCGAGAACACGCGATGCTCGGCCAGCTTGATCGTGGTCGCGCGACCGTTCCCGTTTTCAATCATTGTGCCTACGCCCCACCAGATACGATTGTTCCGGCCACCGCCGGTTGATGCGTTCAATCACAAGTGCGCCTGACTCTCAATGCCGGCACGCCACTCAAGAATGGGCTTGTGCACAGCTGTTGGCAAGTTCTTCCTTAACGAAGGGTTAATACTGAATTTGGACAAAAAAAGAGCCGCAAAGGCGGCTCTCAGGAGTTTAAACAGGGAGGCGTCAAACAGAATGGCTCCAGCCACTCGGTAAGAATCCAGATCACTGGATACACACAGTAAACACGTGTAAAGCTTAATGGACGGTTAACGTCCCGGCTATTTCTTGAAACGAATCCCGCGCATCAGCGCCTGCTCACGGCAGTTCCCTGGCCTGTTCCCGCAGACGGAATTTCTGGATTTTCCCTGTGGATGTCTTCGGAATCTCGGAAAAAACGACGCTTTTTGGACATTTGAAATGCGCGAGCAGCGAGCGGCAATGGGCGATAATCTCCTCCGCGCTCGCCGTTTTTCCGGGCTTCAGTTCCACGAAGGCGACAGGCGTTTCGCCCCATTTCTCATCCGCCTTCGCCACCACCCCGCAGGCAGCAACGGCTGGATGCTTGTAAAGTGCATCCTCTACTTCGATGGAAGAAACATTCTCGCCACCTGAGATGATGATGTCCTTCGAGCGATCCTTGAGCTGGATATACCCGTCCGGATGCATCACCCCCAGATCGCCGGAGTGGAACCACCCGCCGGCAAAGGCTTCATCCGTCGCTTTCGGGTTCTTCAGATAGCCCTTCATCACGATGTTGCCGCGAAACATCACCTCGCCGATCGTCTCGCCATCATGCGGGGTTTCGGTCATCGTCTCCGGATCCATCACGGTCAGCCCCTCGAGCGCCGCATAGCGAACGCCCTGCCGCGCCTTGCGCGCCGCCTGCCCGGCCCCGTCAAGCGCGTCCCACGCGCCCTTCCATTCATTCACCACCGCCGGTCCGTATGTTTCGGTCAGGCCATAAAGATGGGTCACCGCAAAACCCGCATCGGCCATCGCCGAAAGCACGGTTTCGGGCGGCGGCGCCGCCGCCGTGTTGAACGTCACCGTGTGGGAAAACGCCCGTTTTTCGTCTTCAGGCGCGTTGAGCAGCGCCGACATCACCACCGGCGCACCACAAAGATGCGTGACCCGATGGTCGGCGATCGCATCGTACATCGGTTTCGCCCGCACCCAGCGCAGACACACATGGGTGCCCGCCGTCAATGCCAGCGTCCAGGGAAAGCACCACCCATTGCAGTGGAACATGGGCAGCGTCCACAGATAGACCGAGCCCCGCGCCAGAGCCGCATGCACTGTGTTGGCATAGGCCATCAGTGCGGCTCCGCGATGATGATAGACAACGCCCTTGGGATTGCCGGTGGTGCCGGACGTATAATTCAGCGTGATCGCATCCCACTCGTCATCCGGCATGGACCAGGCAAAGCCAGCATCCCCCGATGCAACGAAGGCCTCGTAATCCAGGCTGCCGATACGCTCCCCCTTCGGATAGGGCGCATCGTCCGGATATTCGGGATCGTCATAGTCGATCACCAGCGGCTTGACCCTGGCCAGCGCCAGCGCCTCCTTCATCACCGCGGAAAACTCCCGATCAACAATAACCACCCTCGTCTCGGCATGGTCGAGCTGAAAGGCGATGACCGCCGCATCTAGCCGGGTGTTCAGCGAATGCAACACCGCCTTCGTCATCGGCACACCATGATGCGCCTCCAGCATGGGTGGCGTGTTGGAGAGCATGACCGTCACCGTATCGCCCTTGCCGATACCGTGGCTGGCAAGCGCTGAGGCCAGCCTGAGCGACCGCTCCCAGAAACGCGCATAGGTTACGCGCTCGTTGCCGTGAATGATTGCCACCTCGTCAGGAAAGACCTTCGCGGCGCGTTCCAGAAGCACAAGCGGTGTCAGGGGCTGAAAATTGGCGGGATTCCTGTCGAGATCCCGATCATATGCGTTCCCGGTCACAAACGTCCTCCCGCAGTTTTCGTCTTATAAAGCATAGGCTTCCGAAATCGTCACCATCCCATAAGGTCGGATACACCGTCATGGATCAGCTTCAGGGATACGATCAGCACCATCACATACATGAATGGATAAAAGACCGAGGGCTTCATCCGTTTGACAACCCACACGCCGGCGAGCGTGGCAAGCGGCGCGAGCGGAATCAGGATCAGCGATGCCGTCAGGTTCGAGCGGTCGAACTGACCGAGTGCGAAATAGGGAATGAGCTTCACCGCATTGACGATGGCGAAAAACACCACGCTCGTTCCCGTGTAAACGCGCGGATCGTGCCCCAGCGGTAGCGCATAGACCTGGTATGGCGGGCCGCCCGCATGGGCGACAAAACTGGTGAAACCGGCCACCGCCCCCCAGAAGGTGCCGCGCGGCCGGCTCTGCTCTGCGATGCGCGCCCGCCCGGCCAGTTTCTCGAAAACCCAGCGAATAAAGAAAGCGAGCGTCACCAGACCGACGATGAGGCGCACATGGCCCTCCGTCACGATGGCCGCTGTCGCCCAGCCAATGGCAATTCCCAAAAGAGCGCCAGGCAACATGATCCAGAGCGTCCCGCGATCCACATGGCCCCGCCATGCCCACAGGGAGACGATGTCCATCACAATCAGGATCGGCAGAAGGATCGCCGCTGCCTGCACCGGCGAGACGACAAGCGACAGCATCGGCACACCGAGCAGAGCCATGGCGCCACCGAACCCGCCTTTGGAAAGGCCTACAAGAATGACGGCGGGTATCGCCGCGATATAGAATGCCGGATCGGAAAGAAGTGAAGTCATGAAACGCGTCTGCGCCCCGTTTGTCGGGCCTCGCCCCTCATAGCCCCGTTGCCGGGATTTGGCGAGACTTGCGGGAAATGCTTCAATTTTCCTTGTCGTCCACCCTGCTCGTCGTCTATGCCGCATTCACACCAAATTGACGGGCAAGAAACGGTCCTGACCGGTTCCGCGCGGACCTGCGTACAACAATGAGACGGAGCCTTTTCGCCACGCGGGCAAATCACGAAAAGGTTTGAGGAGTTCCTGTATGACCAATCGCTGCCGCCTCGTATTGATCGCACCGCCGCCTGAAACGGCTGCCAATGACGAAGCCCATCTGGAGGCCGCACTGGCCGCCGGCGATGTCGCCTCGCTCATCATACCCGACTACGGGCAGGATGAGGTCAGCTTCCAGGCGCGTGCCGAACGCCTGACCCCGCTCGCTCAGTCGCGCAATGTCGCCGTGATGATCGCCGGCGCCCCGCGCATCGCGGCCCGCGTGAAGGCGGATGGCATTCACGTCGAAGGCTCCCTTGAAGAAATTACCGATGTCATCGAAAAATATCAGGACCGCATGATGATCGGCGTCGGCGGCGTCAAAACCCGCGACGATGCCCTCCAGCACGGAGAATTGCAGCCGGATTACCTGTTCTTTGGTCGTTTCGGCTACGACAACAAGCCAGAACCGCACCCCCGCAATCTCGCACTCGGCGCCTGGTGGTCGGAGATGATCGAGATTCCGTGCATCGTGATGGCCGGCAACACCGTGGCATCCGTCGAACCGGTTGCCGCATGCGGCTCGGACTTCACCGCGCTCTGCGCCGCGGTGTTTGCAGACGATACCGATCCGGCGGCCGCCGTCTCGGAAGCCAATGCGATCCTCGACAGGGCTACACAGCAGGTCGAGGGGGCCTGAAAATGCGCGCACGGCTTCTTCCTGCTTCGCTTCTTGCAGCCACACTGTGCGGGCTTGCTGGAAACGCAGTCTCTGCCGGTAACACCGAGAGGGATACGGCAGGCTCCGAAGCGCTCCAGTCCAGCGATCGTGTCAGCGATCGCTTGCAGCCGCCCGGCGACCGGCCTCTTTCAGCCCCCACCGTCGACCAGGTCGACCCTGATCGGTTCGGCAAGCTGCCGGATGCAGCCTATGGCGCCTTCCAACGCGGCTATTACATCACCGCACACAATTTGGCCCTCCCTCGCGCAGAGGCCGGCGATGCCGCGGCACAGACACTGGTCGCGGAAATCTACGCCCGCGGTCTCGGCATGCCACGCGACGCAAAAAAGGCAGCGGAATGGTATTCGAAAGCAGCTCGGCAGGGTGTTCCCGAGGCCCAGTTTCAATACGCGCTGATGTTGCTCGATGGAAATTTCGTCGAGAAAGACGTCGACCGCGCGTTCGAACTCATGCAGGTCGCGGCCGACAAGGGCAATCGGCTTGCCCAGTTCAATCTCGCGCAACTCATTCTGGACCGGCAATCAAGCTTCGAGAGCCAGCAGCGGGCGGTGAGCTATTACGAAAAAGCCGCAAACGCCGGTTTGGCGGATGCCCAGTACGCTATGGCCCAGGTTTACGCCAATGGCTTTGGGGGCCGGCAGATCGATGAAAAGCTCGCTCGGAGCTGGCTTGAGAAGTCGGCAATGCAGAATTTTGACACCGCGCAACTGGACCTTGGCACCTGGATGGTGGAAGGAAGGGGCGGCCCCCGCAACATGGAGGCCGGTTTCAGCTGGTTGAAGCGTGCGGCCGAGGGTGGCAATGTTGCCGCGCAGAACAGGCTCGCCAAGCTATACCGCGCCGGCGTGGGTGTTGAGGCGAATACCATTGAAGGAGCCGCCTGGTATGTATCGGCCCGCCGGGCAGGTCTGATCGACCCGGAGAACGAAGATTTCCTGGCCGGTCTCACGCCCGAGGAAATGAAGGAAGCAATCCAGCGCGCAAACCGCCTGCGTTGAGATTTTCCTTGGCCACATTTGGCCCGCGGCTTGCCTTGACCCGCATTTTATGGTCTTGGAAGCGCCGAATTGCGCGAGACTGCGCGCTTGAGACCCGCAGGACGATCACATGAAAATCAACGGCAATGAAATCCGCCCCGGCAACGTCATTGAGCACAATGGCGGTCTGTGGGTGGCGGTGAAGACCAACGCAGTGAAGCCCGGCAAGGGCGGTGCGTATAACCAGGTCGAACTGAAGAACCTGATCGACGGCACCAAGCTCAACGAGCGCTTCCGTGCTGCAGAGACGGTCGAGCGCGTTCGCCTCGAGCAGAAGGATTTCAGCTTCCTCTACGAGCAGGAAGACGCGCTGGTGTTCATGGATTCCGAAACCTACGAGCAGCTTGAACTGCAGAAGGATTTTGTCGGCGACCGCGCTGCATTCCTGCAGGATGGCATGACCGTGACGGTGGAACTCTATGAGGAAAAGCCCATCGGCATTTCACTGCCTGATCAGGTCACGCTCACCATCGCCGAGGCCGATCCTGTGGTGAAGGGCCAGACGGCGGCCTCTTCCTATAAACCCGCCGTGCTGGAGAATGGTGTGCGCGTCATGGTACCGCCTTTCATCGAGGCTGGCGAAAAGATCGTGGTCGACACCAACGAAATCACCTATCTGCGTCGCGGCGAGTAATTCCGCCCGGCACGCTTACCGAAACTTCAAGTCACAAAGGCTCTTCATCCATGGCCCGTTCGGCGATCATCAATGTCATGGTTCAGGCTGCCATGAAGGCAGGCCGCTCCCTCGCACGCGATTTCGGCGAGGTGCAGAACCTGCAGGTTTCGCTGAAAGGTCCCGGTGACTATGTGAGCCAGGCGGACCGCAAGGCCGAGGAAATCATCCACTCGGAGCTGTCGCGTGCGCGCCCGGGCTATTCCTTCCTCATGGAGGAGAGTGGCACGGTGGAAGGTGACGACCCGCAGCACCGCTGGATTGTCGACCCGCTCGACGGCACCACGAACTTCCTGCATGGCATTCCGATCTTCTCGATCTCGATTGCGCTTGAGCGGCAGGGGCAGATCGTCGCCGGCGTGATCTACAATCCGGCCATGGATGAGCTTTACACCGCCGAGCGCGGTGGCGGAGCCTTTCTCAACGACCGTCGCCTGCGTGTTGCAGCACGCAACAGGCTTTCCGACGCGGTGGTCGGCACCGGCATCCCGCATCTGGGTCGTGGCCACCATGGTACCGCGCTGCTCGACCTGCGCAATGTGATGGGCGAGACGGCAGGCATCCGCCGGCTTGGATCGGCGGCACTTGATCTCGCCTATGTGGCCGCAGGGCGCATGGATGGCTTCTGGGAGGAATGGCTCTCCCCCTGGGATACTGCGGCTGGCATCATCCTTGTGCGCGAGGCGGGCGGCTTCGTCACCGACAAGAGCGGCGGAGACAGGATGTTCGAGACCGGCCAGATCGTCGCCGGCAACGAAGCCATTCACCGCGCTCTATTGAAGACGCTCGCAAAACCGGCTCCTCAAAAGTCCTGACGCATACACGCGCATTCAAGTCCGCGCCCCATCTGCCTGAAAAACTCGAAGGGCCGGAGGCTGCGGAGGGCGCTTGGCGCTGCCTGCACGATATGACAGTTTGTTGCGGTCATCTCTCACGCTTCAGAAAGGGGATCGCCGGGTAAAAGCTGATGCGTGCATCACAACACGCTGCGTGCGGCTTTCAATTTCGTCATAATTTCGATTAGAATCCCGCGCGATACAGGAATCATCACTGGTTCCGCATCGCAATGGATACGAGGAGCTGATGGCCTTGCTGAAATCGCGTGAGGACGCCGAACCATCCGTTGGGCTTGACTATGACCCGCACACACTGTCGAGCCCGCAGGTCTTCCTCTATTCAATGCTGGTGTTTCTTGCGATAGCAGGCTTCGTGGCCGCCATCCTTTACCGGCAGATCGCTTCCGCCTTTCAAACGAATCCTGGGTTGAACGGCCTGATTCTCGGCGTTCTTCTCATAGGCATTCTGCTTGCCTTCATGCAGGTGACGCGCCTCTTTCGGGAGGTTCGGTGGGTGAACTCCTTCCGAGCCGGATCGGATGCCTCGGATCCCGTCTTGCTGGCACCGATGAAAGCGCTCCTCAGTCGTGCTTCCACCATGGCGTTGTCCACCAGTTCCATGCGCTCGATTCTCGATTCCATAGCCACGCGCCTTGATGAGAGCCGTGACATCTCGCGCTACCTGATCGGCCTCCTCGTCTTTCTTGGCCTGCTCGGCACTTTCTGGGGGCTGCTTCAGACGATCGGCTCCATCGGCGACACGATCCAGTCGCTCGACCCTGCCTCCGGCAATGCGAACGACGTTCTCGACGCACTGAAATCGGGGCTCTCGGCTCCGCTGGAAGGTATGGGAACCGCGTTCTCGTCGTCGCTCTTCGGTCTCTCCGGTTCATTGATCCTCGGCTTCCTCGACCTGCAGGCGGGCCGGGCACAGAACCGGTTTTATGTAGAGCTTGAAAACTGGCTCTCCTCCGTCACCGACCTGAGCTCCGACCTGTCTGAAGGCCGCAACGGCGCCTCGGAAGAGATGCAGCAGCTCGCCGACAAACTGCGTGCCGCTCAGGAGGAGGGCTCCTCCAATCCGCGCCTGACCGCCTCCATGGCCAATCTCGCCGAGGGCATATCCGGCCTCGTCAAGAACATGCGCCAGGAGCAACAGATGATGCGCGACTGGGTGGAGGCCCAGGCGAATGAGCAAAAGGCCATGCGCGCCACCCTGGAAAAACTGTCTGTAGCATTGAAAAAGCGGGATAGCTGACATGGCGCTGGCCCGCGCACGCCGCACCGACCGCCGGGTCGATTACTGGCCGGGCTTCGTGGATGCGATGGCGACGCTTCTGCTTGCCATCATGTTCCTGCTCTCGGTTTTCGTTCTCGCGCAGTATTTTCTCAGTCAGGAAATCACGGGCAAGGATGCCGTTCTCGACCGGCTGAATGCGCAGATCAACGAATTGACGCAGCTTCTCGCTCTCGAGCAGGCCAACAGCCAGGATGCCGAAGACACCATCGCCAGCCTGCGCGCTTCGCTTGAGGATGTACGGGCCGACCGCTCGAGACTGGAACAGCTTCTGGCGAGTGGCAGCGGCCAGAGCGAGCAGGCCGAGGCCCGGATCGGCGAACTTTCCGGTGCCCTTGATGAAGAACGACAGGTCAGTCAACGCGCGCTTTCGCAGGTGGAGCTTTTGAACCAGCAGATCTCTGCGCTGCGCAAGCAGATCGGAGCGCTGGAAGCAGCCCTTGAAGTTTCGGAAGAACGTGATCGCGAATCCCGCACCAAGATCGCCGACCTCGGCCGCCGCCTCAACGTGGCACTGGCCCAGCGCGTTCAGGAACTGAACCGCTATCGCTCCGATTTCTTTGGCCGGTTGCGCGAAATCCTCTCCGACCGTGAAAACATCCGCATTGTCGGCGACCGTTTCGTGTTCCAGTCGGAAGTTCTATTCCCTTCTGGCGCAACGGAAATCAACCCGAACGGCCAGACGGAAATGCGTAAACTGGCAGACGCCATTCTCGAATTGCAGCAAGAGATTCCACCCGAAATAAACTGGGTGCTGCGCGTCGATGGCCACACCGACGATGTTCCGCTTTCCGGCACCGGTCGCTTCCGCGACAACTGGGAGCTCTCGACGGCCCGCGCTACCGCCGTGGTCAAATTCCTGATCGAGAACGGCGTGCCTGCCAACCGGCTCGTGGCCGCCGGCTTCGGCGAGTATCAACCGCTCGACACCGAAGACACTGCCGAAGCCCGCGCCCGCAATCGCCGCATCGAGCTGAAGCTCACTGAGCGCTAACCTTTTCTACTGCCGGGCAACCCCTGCTCTTTTTCTACGCGTATGAGGAACTCCATGTCCTTCCAGAAACTCGACGATCTTGGCCACAGGCTGGAAGCGCTCGGCCACGCGCTTGCGATCCTTGGTGCCGATGAGGCTACGCATATGGCGCCGGGTGGGGGCGAGGCACGCGCCGAAGCCATGTCCACGCTTGCCGGGATGGCGCATCGCCAGGCCACGGCACCGGAAATCGCCGACTGGATCGAAGCGGCAGAGCAGGAAGACCTGAATGCCGAACAGAAAACGGCAGTCGCGGAATTCCGCCGCCACTACATCAACCTCACCTGCCTGCCCTCCGACTTCGTCGAACGACAGACCCGCACCCGCATGCGCTGCGAACAGCTTTGGCGCGAGGCGCGTCCGAAGGGCGACTGGGCCGGCTTCCTGCCAGCACTCGAAGGCGTGATCGAAATGGCGAGGGAGGAGGCAGAGCGGCGTTCCGACGTGCTCGGCCTTGCCCCGTACGATGCGCTGATGGAGCAGTTCGACCCGGGCAACAGAACGGCTGAAATCGCTCCGGTTTTCGAGAATTTGAAGGCGTTTCTGGTTGATTTCGTCCCAAACGCGCTGGAAATTCAAAAAAAGAAACGGGCGACGAATCCGCTGCGTCCGCTGTCGGGAAACTACCCTGTCGAGCGGCAGCGCGAGCTCGGTCTTGCGATGATGGCGGCTGTCGGTTTCGACCTGACACGCGGCAGCCTCTCTGTCTCGCACCACCCGTTCTGTGGCGGCGTCCCAACCGATGTCCGCATCACCACACGATATCGGACCGACGAGTTTCTGTCCTCGCTGATGGGCATCTTGCATGAAACCGGCCACGCGCTTTATGAGCAGAACCTGCCATCCGATTGGGCGCATTGGCCGGTCGGCAAGGCAAGGGGCATGGCCATGCACGAAAGCCAGAGCCTGTTTGTCGAAAAGCAGATCGGCAGAAACCCGGCTTTCTGGGAATGGGCGCTGCCGGTCGTGGAAAAGCATCTCGGTGAGAAATGGTCGAAAGACGAAATCCTCGCCCATGTCCATCATGTCGAGCGCGGGCTGATCCGCGTCGACGCGGACGAAGTGACCTATCCGCTCCATGTGATCCTGCGTTTCGAGCTGGAGCAGGATCTGATTTCCGGCAAACTCGAAGCCCGCGACCTGCCGGAAGCCTGGGACGCGAAGATGCAGGCCTATCTCGGTCTCTCCACCATCGACACGCCGCAGGATGGCCCGATGCAGGATGTGCACTGGCCCTCCGCCGCGTTCGGCTATTTCCCCTCCTACACGCTTGGCGCGATGATCGCCGCTCAACAATGGGCGGCGATCGAGAAGGATATCCCGGATGTGAACGAACAGTTTGCCCGCGGACAGTTCGAAGCCGTGAATGCGTGGCGGCACGAAAAGGTCTGGTCGCAGGCATCGCGGCTTTCAACCCCGGACCTCATCGAGCAGGCGACCGGCGAACCGCTCAACGCAGCGCATTTCACAAGGCATCTGGAGAAACGCTACGGCGAATAGGCCGCGCTGACCGGCCAGGAAGGCTTGTCAGAACGCCGGCGTCGGCACACTCTCCCCAGCATGGAAGATACCGATTCCCGATCGACTGTGGAGACAGTGGCCGACGCTCTCACCGAAGCCGTTCGTACCGGGCGCCTCGTGCCCGGGCAAAGGCTGACGGAGAACGAATTTACCAACCGGCTCGGCGTATCACGCTCGTCGGTGCGGGAAGCGTTTCGCCGTCTGACGGCCGACGGGCTTTTGATGGCGGAGCCGCATCGCGGCGTGATGGTTCGCCAGTTATCACGCGTGGAGGTGGACAATCTTTTCCAGGTGCGCGGGGCTCTGGAAGCGCTTGCGGTCACCCTCGCCCTGCCCGCGCTTCATCAGGCCCCATCCACCCTTGTCGCATTGCAACGTGATCTCGACGCCGCCGTGGAACAAGGCGACATGAACCGATTCTCGCAGCTCAATGGCCGGTTCCATCGGCTCTTTCGCGACACCGCGGATAACGCCCTTCTGAGCGACACACTCACCCGACTGTCGAATTCGCTCTACTGGCTCCAGTTTCGTGTTCTGGTGGATCGTAGCGATGTATTCGACACCAACCGGCAGCACAGGGAAGTGACAGAATGCGTGGTCGCCAACGATGAAGGCGGGGCGCGGGCTGCAATGCTTCGCCATGTCGAGAACGCGAGAAAGCTTATCCAATCGCTGCCGGACGACCACTTCGCGCGCCCACAACCGCGCAAAGACCGGAGCCGCATAACGGATTGAACGACGTTGCTGCTTGACGCCGACCTTGGTTTATTCGATTGTCCGACAATATTATCGGACAAAATTGGAGAAGTGTCCGCATGAGCACCAAGGCCACTCAGGAATACCGCCCTGTTCCACTTCCCGATTACAAAGAGTTTCCGGTGGAGGAAATGCGGGCACGTGCGCAGGCCTTCTACGACGAGATCCGCACCCGGCATACGGTGCGCGACTTTTCCTCCCGGCCCGTCCCGCGCGACATCATCGAGACCTGCATCAGGGCTGCAGGCACGGCACCCAACGGCGCAAATCATCAGCCCTGGCATTTCGCTGTCATCGGCAACCCTGCCGTGAAAAAGCAGATCCGTGAGGCGGCCGAAGTCGAAGAGAAAGCGTTTTACGAAGGCCGTGCGGGCGAAGAATGGCTGCAGGCGCTGGGACCGCTGGGCACCGATGCGAGCAAGCCGTTTCTGGAGGAGGCACCGTGGCTGATCTGCGTGTTCGGCGAGCGCCGCAGCCGTTCTGCAGATGGCGTGAAGCGCAAGAATTACTATGTGCCCGAATCGGTGAGCATCGCCACGGGTTTTCTGATCGCAGCCCTGCACCGGGCGGGGCTTGCCACGCTGACCCACACACCCAACCCGATGAGCTTTCTCAACGAACTGTGCGGCCGGGACCCGCACGACAAGCCGTATATTTTGATGGTCGTGGGCTATCCCAAAGAGGACGCCACGATTCCCCAGCATGCAATGGAGAAAAAGCCTCTGGAGGAAATCGCGACGTTTATTTGAGGCGGGAGTTCAGCCTCAATTCATTCTGCCGCCTCGCCGGGGGCATCGAACTGCAGGCTTGCGAGTTTGGCATAAACACCGCCCGCCGCAACAAGCTCGGAGTGCGTGCCTTCTTCCACGATGCGTCCCTCGTCCAGCACGAGAATGCGGTCGGCCTTTAGAACCGTCGACAGCCGGTGCGCGATGACGAGCGTGGTGCGTCCCTTCATCAGATGTTCCAGCGCCTGTTGCACCAGCGTCTCGCTCTGTGAATCCAGTGCAGAGGTGGCTTCGTCCAGAAGCAGGATCGGTGCATCGCGCAGGATGGCCCGCGCAATGGCGATGCGCTGGCGCTGACCGCCGGACAGGGTGACGCCGCGCTCACCCACCGGCGTGTCGTACCCCTCTGCCAGATCGCTGATGAAATCATGCGCAAGCGCAGCCCGCGCTGCAGCCTCGATCTCCGCACGGGTCGCATCCGGGCGGCCGAAGGCAATGTTCTCGCCCGCACTGGCTGCAAAGATAGTGACATCCTGCGGTACGATGGCCATGCGCGCCCGCAGAGCCAGCGGATCCGCCTGCCGGGCATCGACGCTATCGACAAGTACAGTTCCCTTTTCGGGATCGTAATAGCGCAGCAGCAGAGAGAAAATGGTGGTCTTACCCGCACCGGACGGACCGACAATCGCGACCGTCTCCCCGGGTCTGACAGTGAAGCTCACCCCATGAAGGGCAGACCTGTCCGGCCGCGTGGGATAGGCGAACGAGACATTCTGGAACGCCACCTCCCCGCGTGCCGGCTGTGGAAGCACCGCCGGACTGGCCGGCGCCGTGATGACCGGTTTTTCGGCTAGAAGCTCGCTCATGCGCTCGGCAGCACCCGCGGCCTGCGAAAGCTCCCCCCAGACTTCCGAAAGGGCGCCCAAAGCGCCAGCCGCCAGAACCGAATAGAGCAGGAACTGCCCGAGCGTTCCTGGAGTCATGACGCCCGAGAGAACGTCACGCGATCCAAACCACAAGACGGCGACAACCGAGCTGAAGGTCATGAAGATGGCAAAGAATGTGAGAAAGGATCGCGCGAAAATAGAGGAACGTGCCGCCGCAAATGCCGTTTCGATGGCATCGGAAAATTTGCTTCGTGCCGTCGCTTCGCCGGTGAAAGCCTGGAGTGTGCGCATGGCGCCGATCTGTTCACCCGCATAGGCGGTGGCGTCGGCCAGCGTGTCCTGCGCAAATCGCGACCGCCGGCGAACGGAGCGGCCAAAAGCCACCAGCGGCAACACGATGACCGGTATTGCTGCCACCACAAGGAGCGAAAGCCGGGGGCTCGTGACCACCATCATGCCAACGGCGCCCAGCCCCATGATGACATTGCGCAAAGCCTGGGAGATCGTGGCACCCACGGCAGACTTGACCTGTGTCGCATCGGCAGAAATGCGTGACACGATTTCGCCGGACTGGACCGTGTCGAAAAAGCCGGGGGACAGGCGCGTCACATGTTCGAACACGTCGCGCCGCAGATCGCTGACGACACGCTCACCAAGCGTGATGACGAAGAAATACCGCCCCGCAGAGGCAACAGCCAGCACGGCTGCCACCACAATCAGCATTGAAAAATAATTCGCGATGAAGATGGAGTCTGATTCCGAGAATCCATGATCAATCATGCGGCGCACGGCAAGCGGCAGCGTCAGCGTCGCGATGGCCGCGATAACAAGGAAAAACGCGGCGCCGGCAGCCAGACCGCGATAGCGTCCGACATAGGGCAAGAGGCGCCGGAGTGGCTTGAGAGACCGCCGCTTGGCTGCCTGTTCCCTCTCGTCCGACGCCATTCTTCCACGCGCCATCATCTGTTCCCTTTTTCACACCATGTCCGCGAGCGGCAATTTGTACCCCGCTCAACTCTTGTCTTGTCGCCGGACCTGATGTATAGGCTCGCCAACCAATTCCGAAGCCGTAGCCTTCCTTGGCCGCGGCTTCAAGTTTTCAGGATGGGTGCAATTGCCGCAAGCGCGGTCTTGATTGTTACCCCGACCAAATTCAGGACAAGCCGATGAAAGCCGAAATTCATCCCGACTATCACACGATCAAGGTCGTCATGACGGACGGCACCGAGTATGAGACCCGCTCCACCTGGGGCAAAGAGGGCGACACGCTCCAGCTCGACATCGACCCGTCCACGCACCCGGCATGGACCGGTGGCCAGCAGTCGCTGATGGACCGCGGTGGCCGTGTTTCAAAGTTCAAGCAGCGTTATCAGGGCCTGGGTATTTAACCCGCTCCAACGCAGCAGGCATTGCAAAAACCCGCCTCAAGAGGGCGGGTTTTTTGTTGTCTGTCTCTAAGTTGCCGGCTTGTCGATATGTCCGAGATCGCGCTCCGGATCGATCACGTCACGCACGCGCTGCTTCAGTGTCTTGGCATCGGGAAAACCACCATCGCGCTTCCGCTCCCAGATGAGAGTGTCATCGCAGGAGACCTCGAAGACGCCTCCCGTACCGGGACGCATGGCCACTTCGCAAAGCTCTGTGGAAAAGGTGGAGAGAAGCTCCTGCGCGAGCCAGGCCGACCGCAGGAGCCATTGGCACTGGGTGCAATAGGTAATCGTCACGCGGTGCCCGGACATGTCAAGCGTCCTTTGCCAATTGCACAGAAGAGGATGCCGGGCACGAATACCCGGCAGGAGCGCTGTCAGGCCGCGCTGAGTTTCGCCAGCGTTTCGTCGTCGACCTCGAAATTGGCGTAGACGTTCTGGACGTCATCGTCGTCTTCTAGCGTGGCAACAAGTTTGAGAATCGACTGGGCGCGCTCCTCGTCAACCGGTGTGCCGGTCTGCGGACGCCAGATCGCCTTGACGGATTCCGCCTCGCCGAGCGCGGCTTCCAGCGCCGTCGTGACATCGCCGATGTCTTCAAAGGCGCAGGTGATGACATGGCCGTTCTCATCCGACTGAACGTCTTCGGCACCGGCCTCGATGGCCGCTTCCATCACCGTGTCGGCGTCGCCCTTGTCGGCCGGATAGATGATCTCACCCACACGGTCGAACATGAACGAGACAGATCCTGTCTCCCCCAGCGATCCGCCGGCCTTGGTGAAGGCGGCGCGAATGTTGGAGGCGGAACGATTGCGGTTGTCGGTCAGGGCCTCGACGATGATTGCCACGCCGCCGGGGCCATAGCCCTCATAGCGCACCTCGTCATAATTCTCCGCATCGCCGCCCGACGCCTTCTTGATAGCGCGTTCGATATTGTCCTTGGGCATGGACTGGGCCTTGGCGTTCTGGATGGCCAGGCGCAGACGCGGGTTCATCGCCGGGTCGGGCAGTCCCATCTTGGCTGCGACGGTGATTTCGCGCGCCAGCTTGGAAAACATCTTCGAGCGAACGGCATCCTGCCGGCCCTTGCGGTGCATGATGTTCTTGAATTGGGAATGACCGGCCATGGGGCTCCTTCTCACGGTCTTTTGAATGCAACGAAATAACGCCGCCTTATAGTGAAAATGCCGGCCAACGTCCAGAACCGCCGGCCGCCAAACGTGGCGCATTGCCGCGCTTTGCAGTAGGATGGCCCCTATTCGCACGGGAGATGCAGATGAATGCCTTCCGACTGACCGCAAGCTTGCTGACATTTCTGCTCGCCCCCCTTGCAGCCGCATGGGCGCAGACCGAGAGACCGAGCACTTGTCTCGCCATGGCGCAGACACTGCCCGACGTAATCTACGCTTCACTTGCAATTCCGGCAGCGGCCGGCGCGGAGGCAGTGGACATAACCTATGCAGGCCACTCCACCTACATCATCGAGACGCCCGCCGGTGTAACCATCGCCACCGATTTTTCAGGTGCCTACGGCGCCAGTCCCTTGCCGCGGGTCGTCACCATGAACAAGGCGCACGGCACGCATTTCACCCACAATCCTGACCCGGCCATCGAGCATGTGCTGCCGGGCTGGAACCCGGAGGGTGGACCGGCACGGCATTCACTCCTGGTTGAAGATGTCTATATCCGCAACGTCACCACCGACATCCACCGCTATGGCACGATGGAGCCGGACGCCAACTCCATTTTCATCTTCGAGGTGGCGGGGCTGTGCATCGGCCATCTGGGCCATCTGCACCACAGGCTCGACGACAGCCACTATGCGGCGATCGGCAGGCTCGACGTGCTGATGGTGCCCGTCGACGGCGGGCTGACGCTCTCGCTTGACGGCATGAGCGAAATAGCGCGCCGGCTTTCCTCTTCAGTCATCCTGCCGATGCATCGGCACTCCACGCCTCTCAGCGCGTTCACCAGCCGGATGGGCGGTGGTTTCGAGCTGGATTTCCGCGAGGGACGGACGATCACCGTGGCGCTGGACAACCTGCCACGGCGACCGACCATCGTCATCCTGGACGGTGTATAGCCGTAGCTATTCGGCCGAACCTTCTGCCAGAGCCTTGTCACGCGCCCGCTTGCGCCGAGCCAGCATGTTGAGCCCCTCGACCAGCGCCGAGAAGCCCATGGCGGCGTAGATGTAGCCCTTGGGCACATGAAAGCCCATGCCGTCTGCGATAAGCGTCATGCCGATCATCAGCAGGAAAGCGAGCGCCAACATGACCACGGTCGGGTTGGCCGCGATGAAGCGCGACAGAGGCTCCGCGGCGATCAGCATCACGGTCACGGCCGAGATGACGGCAATGAACATGATGGCGATCTCATCGGTCATGCCGACGGCGGTGATGATGGAATCGATCGAGAACACCAGGTCGAGAAGCAGGATCTGAACAATGGCCGCACCAGCCGTCATCGTGACCTTGCCCATCATGTTTTCCTTGCCATCGTCGGGATCGACCGAATGGTGAATTTCCTTCGTGGCCTTCCAGACAAGGAAGAGACCGCCGGCAATCAGGATCAGGTCGCGCCAGGAGAAACCGTGGCCGAACAGTTCGAACACCGGCTCGGTGAGCTGTACGATGATGGAGATGGTGCCAAGCAAAGCGAGCCGCAGGATCAGCGCTCCGCTGATGCCGATGCGCCGCGCCCGTGCCTGCTGCTCCTTGGGCAGCTTGTTCGTGAGGATGGAGATGAAGATCAGATTGTCGATGCCGAGAACGATCTCAAGCACCACCAGGGTCACAAGCGCGACCCAGGCTTCCGGATTGGAGACAAACTCGAAGTGACCGGCAAGCCATTC
This sequence comes from Nitratireductor sp., assembly GCF_017794765.1. Lineage (GTDB taxonomy): Bacteria > Pseudomonadota > Alphaproteobacteria > Rhizobiales > Rhizobiaceae > Nitratireductor. The sequence continues at coordinate 155,079 of NZ_CP051236.1, forward strand.
CATTGCAGCACCCCTCGCTGGCAATTGTTCAAAATATAGCGTTTCGCAGAGTTATGCGTGCACGCGCCCAGCGTCAACGCCAGAAGGCGGGAACGGTTTCCTCAAGCCGGGGACCAAGCCGCAACGGCGCGATCTTTTCGCAAAGACCTGTGCGGTCGGAAATCTCCAGGCCGACACCGCAGATCGTAGCAGGGCCGGACGCCGCCTCGAAGCGCCCCTTGGGCACTTTTGCGGTGAAGCGGTTCAGCGGTTCTTCCTTGTCCATGCCGAGGGAAGAATCGTAATCGCCGCACATGCCGGCATCGGAGAGATAGCCTGTGCCTCCGTTGAGGATCTGGTGATCGGCGGTCGGTTGATGCGTGTGCGTGCCGACGACAAGGCTCGCCCGCCCATCGACGAAATGGCCAAAGCACATCTTCTCGGACGTCGCCTCGGCATGAAAATCGAGAATGACGGCATCCGCCTGATCGCCAAGCGGACAGGCAGCCAGCACATCCTCCACGCAGGCGAAGGGATCATCGAGCTCGGGATGCATGAAGACCCGGCCCATAATGTTGGAAACCAGAACCCTTGCGCCATTCTTCGCCATATAGACACCCGAACCGCGGCCCGGAGTGCCCTTGGGGAAATTCGCCGGGCGGAGAAACCGCTCCTCGCGCGGAGCGAAAGTGAGCGCCTCGCGCTGATCCCAGACGTGATTGCCCGTTGTCACCACATCGGCGCCGGCATCGAGCGTGGCGCGGAAAATCTCCTCGGTGATGCCGAAACCGCCTGCCGCGTTCTCACCATTCACCACCACGAAATCCAGCCGGAAATCCGAAATCAGGCCCGGGAGCTTTTCCCAGACCGCCGTGCGGCCCGCACGGCCGACCATATCGCCAAGAAACAAAAATCTCATGCGCCGCTTCTAGAGCATCGGACCAAAAAGTGGAATCCGGTTTTCGGATTATTCCGATGCCCCATTGATAGTCTRGATCGTCCTTTGYGCGTCCGGATGGACGCACGGCGATCTAAAGCAATTGGGGCATCGGTGAAAAGTGGAAATGCCTTTCAGGCCCCATCGAAACGCCGCAGGCCCGTCTCGGTGAGAATTTCCGATAATGGCTGGTCATGCTCCTCGTCGGGCACGTGTTCGACCTCCTGACAGTCGAAGGCGATGCCGATCAGGCGTGGCGCGCAGCCCTTCGCCTTCAGCCGAGCGATGGCCCGGTCATAGTAGCCCGCCCCATAGCCGATGCGATGGCCGCGTGCATCGAAGGCGGCGAGCGGCACCAGCATCACATCGGGATCGAGCACCGGTGCTTCCTCGTCCGGGCCCATGGTTCCGAACCCCATATCGACCATCGGCGCACCGGGCACATATTCGCGGAAAACGATCGTCGTTTTATCCAGAATGGCGGGCAGCGCGATCCGTGCGCCCCTTGCGTCAAGTGTCGACATCAGCGGACGCACATCCATTTCCGAACGCATCGGCCAGAAACCTGAAACCACACCACCTGGCGCAGGTGCCACTGCGACCGCATGTGCGGCAAGCTGCTGCCCGACCTCGGCGCGCCATCCGGCATCCAGCGCATCGCGGCGCGCAAGCGCTGCTGAACGAAGCTGCTTTTTCAGATCGCGTGGAGTGGTCATGCGGAAAGGTGTATTGCGCGTCTCGACATCACGCCACGATAAACAGGCAAACTGCAGAGAGAAAGGAAAAGAGTGGCGATCCACGGCGACCGATGGAATACACGATCCCGGGAACCTACAAAGTAGGTGGGCGCCGTGTAGCCAAGCCCACGGGCGAGACCAGGGACAGCTCCCTTAAGGATCGATAAGGCCCCGGGGAATTAGATTCCTGTCGGGAAGCGCAGACCGCAAATTCAATATAGGCTTCCGCCCCCTGCTCCGCCAGTGGCATTCGCGCACTTGCGCCAGCAAAATTCACCCAATAGGGTCGCGCTCGAAATTTGAGCTGGAACAACACCGCAAGGACTGATGCGCATGCGTTTTGAAGGCACGGCGGATTATGTCGCCGACAGGGATCTGATGGTGGCCGTGAATGCGGCAATCGCGCTGGAGCGCCCGCTTCTGGTGAAGGGTGAGCCCGGCACAGGCAAGACCGAGCTTGCCAGGCAGGTGGCGGCATCCCTGGGGCTCGATCTGATCGAATGGCATGTCAAATCCACCACGCGCGCTCAACAGGGCCTTTATGAATATGACGCCGTCTCGCGCCTGCGCGACAGCCAGCTCGGCGATGAGCGCTTCAACGATATCAAGAACTACATCAAACGCGGCAAACTGTGGGAAGCCTTCGCGGCAGACCGCAAAACCGTTCTCCTGATCGACGAGATCGACAAGGCCGATATCGAATTCCCCAACGACCTGTTGCAGGAACTCGACAAGATGGAGTTCTTTGTCTACGAGACCGGCGAGACGGTCAGGGCAATCCACCGCCCCATCGTCATCATCACGTCGAACAATGAGAAGGAGCTGCCCGACGCCTTTCTGCGCCGCTGCTTCTTCCACTATATCCGCTTTCCCGATGCCGAAACGCTGTCCGAGATCGTCGAGGTTCACTATCCCGGCATCAAGAAGAACCTGGTTTCGGCGGCCCTCAGCCAGTTTTATGAAATCCGCGACGTGCCGGGGCTGAAGAAAAAGCCCTCCACCTCCGAGGCGCTGGACTGGATCCGGCTTCTGGTTTCAGAAGACGTGGAGCCAGAAGACCTCCGCGGCGAAGCAAAGAACGCCCTGCCCCGTCTGCATGGCGCGCTGTTGAAGAACGAGCAGGACGTTCACCTCTTCGAGAAACTCGCCTTCATGGCGCGACGGCAATAGGCGCAAAGCCTCCGCCTTCCTGGCCCTTGCAGCCGGAGCACCATCCCCCGACAGTGCTTCGACCATGAGGGAGAACACCATGACCGTTATCAGCATCCGTCCGCTCGCAAGAACCGACGAGCCGGAATGGCGCCGCCTCTGGACCGCCTATCTGGAATTTTACAAGACGAGCGTGCCCGAAGAGGTCTATGCCACGACATGGAGGCGGCTCTTCGATAATGGCGAATACGAGCCGAACGGGCTGATCGCGGAGATTGACGGAAAGCCTGTCGGTCTGGTGCATTACATGTTCCACCGCACCTGCTGGACCGTGGGCAACAACTGCTATCTGCAGGATCTCTACGCCGATCCTTCCGTGCGTGGACAGGGCATAGGCCGGGCTCTCATCGAGGCCGTATACGAAAAGGCGGACCAGGCAGGTGCAGCCAACGTCTACTGGATGACGCAGGATTTCAACGAAACCGCTCGCAAACTCTATGACCGGATCGCGAAGCTGACACCATTCATCAAGTACCAGCGGCGCTAGGCCCGGTACCCGTTGTTTTACGCTCGCCCTTCCGGACCTGTCCGTTGAGCGTGTAACTTTTCTTCAAATAGGCGAGCCCGGCAACAAACCACAGATGAGGGAGGGGCCATTGATGGCGATGTTTCCGCTTCCTCTTCTCAGCGAAGTACGTGCTGGAAAGGAACTCCGCAACAGACTGGGTGCCCTTGGCATGGTTGCATTCAAGACAGCATGGCAGGGTGTGTAAACCGGGAGCGTAGACACGAGGGACAACATGATCGCGTGTTGCCTTGGATAGTGGCAAAGGTTTGCCCACGGTGGCGCGACGCCGCATCGGAATTCCGCAATAGGCGCACCAATTCTTACGGTCATCCTGCCACCAGAAACCGATGAGGGACTCCGCCGAACGTATCAGGGAATGCAATTGATCCGTTTCCATGGCTCCTGTTGTATGGGATTTGTTCCAACGTGAGCCAAACGCCAGCTGAAAGTTTTTAATCAAAATGTTCATCCCCTTCTTCCTCGAGCTGAAAGCCGCGCGTATTCCTGTTTCGCTGCGTGAGTATCTTTCGCTGCTGGAGGGGATGGAGAAGGAGCTTGTCTCCTATGATGTGGAGGCATTCTATTATCTCGCTCGCGCGACGCTGGTGAAGGACGAACGGCATATCGACCGGTTCGATCAGGTGTTCTCGCATGTCTTCAAGGGTGTCGAAGCGGTGTCGGGCGGGGACGGCGTCGAACCGCACGCGATTCCCGAGGAATGGCTGCGCAAGCTGGCGGAAAAGCACCTCAGCGAGGAAGAGAAAAAGCTGGTCGAGGCCATGGGTGGCTTCGAAAAGCTCATGGAAACACTGAAAGAGCGTCTTGCCGAGCAGAAGGGGCGGCATCAAGGTGGCAACAAGTGGATCGGCACCGCCGGCACTTCTCCATTTGGCGCCTATGGTTACAATCCCGAAGGCGTGCGCATCGGCCAGCATGAATCGCGCCACCGCCGCGCGGTAAAGGTGTGGGACAAGCGCGAGTTCAAAAATTTCGACGATGCGGTGGAGCTCGGCACGCGCAACATCAAGGTGGCGCTGAAGCGGCTACGCCGCTGGGTGCGCGAGGGCGCGGTGGAAGAGTTCGACCTGCCCGGCACAGTTCAGGCCACCGCCGAACACGGCTATCTGGATGTCAAAACCCGACCCGAACGGCGCAACGCGGTGAAGCTTCTGATGTTTTTCGATGTGGGCGGCTCGATGGACGATCACATCCGCATTGTGGAAGAGCTGTTTTCGGCGGCGCGCGCCGAGTTCAAGCACATGGAATATTATTACTTCCACAACTGCCTCTACGAGGGCGTATGGAAGGACAACCGCCGACGCTATTCCGAAGTAACACCCACTTTCGACGTGCTTCACAAATTCGGGCCCGACTACAAGGTCATTTTCGTTGGTGATGCTTCAATGAGCCCGTATGAAATCGCCTATCCGGGCGGCTCGGTGGAGCACTGGAACGAGGAAGCCGGCCATATCTGGCTGAACCGCGTTCTCCAGCAATGGCCGAATGCGGTGTGGCTCAACCCGGTGCCGGAAAAACACTGGCGCTACACACACTCGATCCAGATGCTGCAGGAGATTTTCTCAGGCCGCATGTATCCAATGACGCTCGCGGGACTGGAAGCGGCCACGCGGGAGCTTTCGCGGAAGCATTGACCCCGAGGAGGCGCGTTTCGATCAGGCCACGCCCCTGCGCCCGACCATACGCCGGCCGACCGGGTGTTGCCCCGTCGCTTGGTCGCCGGCCTGCAGCGTTCCGGTGCATTCGCGCCCGAAAATCAGTTCCAGAAACTCCACCAGCCACTGTTTCAGGTGACGGTCCCATATGAGACGGCCGCCCAGATGATCGCGGCCCTGCTGCGCGCCCGGCATGACAAAACGATGCGCGCCACGCACCACCCAGCGCTGCATCATGGCGCGGGTGAGCTCGGCATGGAACTGAACGCCCCAGGCATTTTCGCCATAGCGAAACGCCTGGTTGGGATAATGCTCGGCGGTGGCGAGGAGCGTGGCGTCCTTTGGTAGCGAGAACCCTTCCCGGTGAAACTGATAGACCATTTCGGGCCAATGGAGCAGCTTGCGCCCGGCGTCCGTCGCGCGCAGCGGATACCAGCCGATCTCGACCAGCCCGTCATCACGGCTCCTCACCTGTCCACCCAGATGCTTCACCAGCAATTGCGCGCCCAGGCAGATGCCAAGAAAAGGTTTGTTCTCCCGCAGTGGAACGGCGAGCCAATCGGTTTCGTGCTTTACAAAATCATCATGATCATTGGCACTCATGGGGCCACCGAACATCACCACGCCAGCATGATCTTCAAGCGTTTCAGGCAGAAGATGACCCAGCGGCGGACGGCGGACGTCCAAAGAGAAACCGCTCGACGCCAGAACCTGACCAACACGGCCCGCGCTGGATGTTTCCTGATGCAGGACGATTAGAATCTTGCGGCTCGGCTCGGTCCCCATGGCAATCAGCTCTTGGCGTGTTTCTCTTGCATTTCCTGGCGCAGGATTACCCTGTCCCGGTTGTCGACACCGATGAGCTCGGCCACGCGCCAGACAAGGTTGTCCTCCAGTTCGTGCATCTCGCCATCGGCAAAGACGATGCCCCACATGAGACCGATGAAGGCCTTTCTTGCATCGGCGTCGAGGTGCCGTTTCAGAACACTGGTAAAGGCATAAAGGTCGATCGCCTCCTGCTCGGCTTTCTCGCCGGCCTTGAGGATCTTCTCGAGTTCCACTCCCGTCAGATTGTAGGTGCTGGACAGGGTCTCCCTGAGCTTTTCAACCTCAGATGCTTCACGAATGCCATCAGCATCGAGAACGTGGAAAAGCAATGCGGCGGCAGCCACACGCGGATCATCTTCCGGCTTCACCGTCGCTTGGCGGCTGCTGCCTGGAAGATCTTTCAGAAAGGACAGAATGCTGTCGAACATGAGGGCCTGCTGTTCGGATCACGTGGAGTAGCGACCCGCCCTGGGGCGAATCGCGGTATCTCACTCTTAGAATAGGCGGAAGGGGCTTTGCGTCGAGCCGTTCTTGTCATCCGGGTCCACGCCAGGGTCATCAGGCAATGGCGGTTTGACTGGTTCGTCTTTCGATGAAGCATCTGTCTTCAGCCCGTTGACCGGGACGGGTTTCGCCTGCGGCGCAGGCTTCTGCGATCCGACTCCCGTATCCGCTGCCTTTTCTTCCGGCTTTGCGTCTTTCGGCTTTTCTGCTTCGACAGGCTCTGCCTCGATTACCACTGGATCGGCTGCCGGCTCATCGGGTTCACGCGTTTCTTCCGCACCCTTTGGCGCTGCGATGGCAGGGGCCGGCGAGAAATCTTCATCGCCTTCGACCACCTGCGCCAGCCGCTCCATGGGCATGCGCCACTCGAAGGCGTCAAGCTTGCCGGTGACGGGCGAGATCGGCGCCCAGCGCTCTGCCACATAGCCATCGGCCACCCACGCAGGATCACGCGGCGCACGCAACGCCTTGGCAAGCCACTGGCGTACCCGCCCCTGATCTCCTGTCTCGGCTTCCTCGATGTCGGCCATCAGGAGATAGACGCTTTCGCGCGGCCCGAGCCGGGCGGCCGCCTCGCAGGATTCACGCGCGAGTTTGAACTCGCCAGCGTCGAGCGCCGCACGGCCAACGATCAGCGCCGATTCCACATTGTTGCGCTTCAGCGACTGGAGTTTCTTGGCGCGCGCCAGACGGTCCTGCGTGGAATCGCCAGGGCGGGCATGGATATAAGCTTCTGCAATTTCGGGATGCGGTTCCTTCTTCCAGACGGTCTCCAGAACTTTTGAACCCTTGCGCAACTCATTTTGGCGGAAAAGCGCCCTCGCAGCAGTCACAGCCGCAGGCACAAAATCAGGCCGCAGCTTGTGTGCTTCCATGGCTGCGGTGCGCGCAGCCTGCGGATCGGCATCCAGCACATCGAGAGCCTTGGCGGTGAGCAACACGGCACGACGGTCTGTGACGCTCTCGCGCGCATCCTTGCCGGTCGGCTTGCGGCTGCCGAGCAGCGTTAATGCTCCATCCCAGTCACCTTCTGCCGTTTTCCCGTCAAGGGCGGCATTCACGGCCCAGTCGAGCTGAGGGGCATCTTGCACCGCCCGTTCGGCATAGTGGCGGGCAACCTCGCGCTCACCCATTCGCTCGGCCTCGAGATAAAGTCCGCGGAGACCCAGAAGGCGCATCTCGGGATCGTCGAGCATGGCGGTGAACTTGTCGCGCGCCGCCTGCCGATCACCGTCCAGCAATGCTGCCTGCGCATCGAGAAGATGGATGAGCGGCTCCTGATCCGAAGAGATCAGCTTGGCCGCCTGCTGGCTCATGCGCCGCGCCAGACCGCCATCACCGGCGCCAGCCGCTATCATCCCGGTGGAAAGCGCCTGATAGCCACGATCGCGGCGACGCACGCGGAAATACCGGGCAACGGCATAGGGGCTCGTCCAGATGCTGCGGATCAGCCACCACAGGATCATCACCGTCGCGACGATCGCGACGATCGCGACCGCGGCCACCATGAGAGAAACTTCATATCGATAGCCCGCAAAGGTGACGACGAGATCGCCCGGACGCTCGGCGAGCCAGGCAAAGCCTAGCCCCAGAAGGAAGACAACAACAAGGTAGAAGAGAATACGGAACATCTGCGCTTATGCCCCCTTCAGCGCATCGGCGAGCGCCCTGTTCAATATCTGATCGGCGGCGTGACGGGCCCTGAGCCTTTCGACGAAATCGGCGGCTGCCTCTTTTCCGGCCTCCGGCAGCGTCTCGTATTCGGCAAGCGCCTTTTCATAATCATTTGCGACAACAGCCGCCTCCATGCGAGCGGCGATCGCATCCGGCCCATCGCCTTCGACGCTGCCCACCGGCCGCACCACCACGAGCGAGCGGGCGCTGGCCATCAGATTGTCGATGATACCGCCCTCGCCGTCGCCGGCCCGGCGGGTGGTGGCGGCCACGATACGACTCGCCACTTCGGGCGCCTCGGCAGCAAGCGTCGCGCGGCTTGGCACACCGGAGCTCGCGTTGGCCTCAAGCGGCGCCAGCGCCTCGGCCTCACCCTCGGGTGCGATGGCGGTGTAGGTCTCAAGCTCGCTGGCATAGGGCGTACCGCGCTCCACAGCGGATTTCAGTGTGGTCGCGGCAATGACCAGCGCCATGCGCGGTGCGGCATCCGCCTCCTCGACCTGCGCCTTCAGCGCATCGACTTCGGTCTTGATCGCGGAAAGAGCCGCAGCGTTGTCAGACGCCGTCTTACGCGCCGTACCGGCCACCTCGGATGCTTCCCGCACGCCGGCCTCTATCGACGAGATCCGGGAGGTTACATCTTCAAGCGCGGCTCCAGCCCCTCCGCCTGCAGAAAGGCTTTGCGTCTGTTCTTCAAGTGCGGCAAGCCGTTTCGAGACAGCCTCGAGCCCCGGCCCCTCGCCGGCTTCGCCTGAGGAGATCGATTCGCGCAGCGCCGTTATCTCATTTCCCAGCTCGGAAAGGCGCCGCTCGGTGGCCTCGGCACGCTCACGCGCCTCGCTCAGAGCGGTCGCAACCGCCTCGGTGTTACCTCCGGTGGCGGGCTCATCGCTCAACCTGCTTTCAAGGGCTGCAACCTGCTGGCGCAGCGACTCCACCGCCGGATCGGCCGCATCGCCGCCCCTGTCTGGAGCCGGCAGGATTCCTGCCCATTGCAAGCCACCGGCAAGTGCAAGCGCCATGAGGCCGCCCACAACACCACCGGCAACCGCACGGCCGGCGCCGCCGCCACCTGTGGCGGGCGGGGCGTCCTCAGGTTTTTCGGATTTCTTTCCAGCATCGCCCTTGCTGACGTTTGCACCGCCAGCTTTTGCGTCGCGTCCGAACCCGGCATCCTTGTTCGCGGGCTTGTCTTTGGACGCGGCAGCAGGCTTTTCGCCTTTTGGAGCGGTAGAGGAGGCGGGCTTGGCAGATGTCTCTGTCCCGGACGCCTCCGGCTTCGCTTCAACGCCAATTTGCGTGTCCTGCCCGGCTGCCTGTTTGGTAGCTTCACCGGGCGCGTCAGGCTTGTCGACCTTTTCCTTCTTCACCTGATCGGGATCCAGATCAATGGTCACTGGCTCCTTCTGGGTTTTGGAATGACGCGTTCTCGGCGTTTTGACCATCAGGCAACTCCGCTGCAAAGGACTGATCCTGCACTATGTGCAGTGCATATAAGTTCCTATCACACCCCTATGTGGTGAAAACAGGGGCCCACAGGATTGCGGCTACGTCTTTAGCAGAAAGAGCAGACGATCTTCCGACGGAAAATCCGCAATTCGAGCGGTTTTTGCGACATCCTGACCCAAAACCCCGGCAATACGCTCTGAGAGACAATAAAATGTCGCAGCCGCCAGTTTTGTTCCCATACCAGACCGCGCCATGGACCGCCTGAGTTGTTCCGCGCCATTGGCCGAGTAGAGCAACACGTCATCGACCGGCCACTCGCCAATCACCGACTGGATAGCGGCATCTGAAGGCTCCAGCAGCAGCGTGTCGTAAATCTCGATCAGACGTGGCCGGTGGCCTGCTGCAAGAAGCCGCGTTTCCAGCACATCGCGGCGTACACGCCCGCACAGCACCGTTACATGGGCGGGAGCCGTGAAAGCGGCATCGATGCGCGCTGCCAGTCTCTCAGCGTCGCCTGCCTCATCGTCTACCAGGTTGAGCCCCGCCAGGCGCACGGCCTCACCCGTGCGGCGCCCCACGGCGAAGACCGGCCTGCCCTTCAATGCATCGAAAACAGATTGTGGCGCATGGCGGATTGCGTTGGGGCTGGTCACGGCCACCACATCCACTTGTTCGGTGGCGATGGCAGGATGCAGTGGCACGGTTTCCGTCAACGGCAGGACGAGCGGCTCAAAACCCATTTCAATGAGCCTGGCGGCGGTTTCCGAAGCGCCCGGTTCGGGGCGCGTGACCAGCACCCGCCGCATCTCACTGCCAGCTGTCGAAGAAACGTGTGCCGGCCTTCTCACGGATTTCTGCACCAGCCTCCGCGCCGAGACGGATAGCATCCACCGCGAGGCCTTCGGTTGCAATTTCATGGGTTTCGCGGCCATCGGGCGTGAGAATCAAGCCGGAGAACCGCAGTCTGTCGCCCTCGATGCGGGCAAGCCCCGCAATGGGCGTGCGACAGGAACCGTCAAGCGCACCAAGAAAGGCCCGCTCGCAGAGAAGCGCGTCACCGGTCTCGGCATGATGAATGGCCGCGATCATCGATCCGATGCGCCGGTCGCCGATGCGGCTTTCAATGCAGATCGCGCCCTGCCCGAGTGCGGGCGGAAAACGTTCGGGGTCCATCACCTCGGTGGCGATGTGCGGCATGCCAAGCCGGTTGAGCCCGGCAAGCGCCAGAAGCGTACCTTCGGCAACGCCTTCCTCCAGCTTCCGGAGCCGCGTCTGCACATTGCCACGAAACATGCCCACTTCGAGATCGGGGCGAAGACGAAGCACCAGCGCCTGACGGCGCAGCGACGAGGTGCCGAGCTTGGCGCCCTGCGGCAGATCCTCAAGTTTGGCGATGGAGCGCCCGATGAAAACGTCGCGCACATCCTCGCGCTCCAGAAAGGCAGAGATTTCCAGACCATCAGGGAGTACGGTGGGCATGTCCTTGGAGGAATGTACAGCCAGATCGATGCGGCCATCGAGCATGGCTTCCTCGATTTCCTTGGTGAAGAGCCCCTTGCCGCCGGCCTGCGAGAGCGGGCGGTCCTGAATGCGGTCGCCGGAGGTGGAGATGACGACGATCTCGAACGCCTCTTCTGGCAGGCCGTGTGCCGCCATGAGGCGCGCGCGCACCTCGGCAGCCTGAGCCACTGCCAGAGCGCTTCCGCGCGTTCCAATCTTCACCACATCAGTTTGCATGCCGTCATGTCCGTGCTAACCCCGCATCCGAACCGGATGCACCACACCCCTAACGGGGATTGGCTGCGACGGCAACATGAGCAGGTAAGTCTGAATGACGCGCATCCTTGGCATCGAGACGAGTTGCGACGAAACGGCGGCGGCCGTGATCGAGAAATCGGGCAACGACACAAAAATCCTGTCCAATGTGGTTCTGAGCCAGATCGCCGACCATGCCGCCTTTGGCGGCGTGGTGCCGGAGATCGCCGCGCGCGCGCATGTAGAGGCGCTCGACGGTGTGGTGAAAGCCGCACTCGATGAAGCCGGCCTCTCGCTACAAGACATCGACGCCATCGCCGCAACGGCCGGACCCGGCCTCATCGGTGGGCTGATCGTCGGCCTGACCACCGCCAAGGCGATTGCGGCAGCGAGCGGCAAGAAGCTTGTTCCGGTCAATCATCTGGAAGGCCATGCGCTGACCGCCCGGCTGACCGACGGAATCGAATTTCCCTATCTGCTTCTGCTCGTCTCCGGTGGACACACGCAGATCGTTCATGTGGAAGGCGTCGGGCGCTATCAGCGCTGGGCCTCGACCATCGACGATGCACTGGGCGAGGCATTCGACAAGACGGCAAAACTCCTTGGCCTGCCCTATCCCGGCGGCCCCAGCGTGGAAAAGGCGGCAGCGGATGGCGACCCGGAACGTTTCGCCTTTCCGCGTCCGCTCAAAGGCGAAGCGAGGCCTGATTTCTCCTTCTCCGGTCTCAAGACAGCCGTGAGGCGGGAAGCCACCGCGCTTGCACCGCTCAGCGAACGAGACATTGCCGACATCTGCGCCTCGTTTCAGCAAGCCGTGACCGAGACGCTGGCCGACCGGGTGGCGCGAAGTCTTGCACGCTTCCGCGAGGCGCATCCCGATCTCGAAACTCCGATCCTTGTTGTGGCAGGCGGTGTGGCGGCCAATCAGGCGATCCGCGCAGCACTCGATACACTCTGCGTCAACGCCGGTTTCAGGCTCATCGCCCCACCGCTGCGCCTGTGCGGAGACAATGCCGCGATGATCGCCTGGGCTGGGCTGGAGCGGCTGGAAGCAGGCCTTGAAGAAGAAGACGGTCTTGGCTTCGCGCCTCGCCCGCGCTGGCCGCTGGATCATGCATCAGCACCGCTTTTCGGCGCGGGCAAACGTGGAGCCAAGGCATGAGAAAACCATGGATCATCGCCGTTCTGGGTGCTGGCGCGTGGGGCACGGCGCTCGGCGCAACCATGCTCACGGGCGGGCACCGCGCAGGGCTATGGGCGCGGGATGAGGCACTGGCACACGCGATCAATGCCAATCACATCAACGAACGCTATCTGCCCGGGGTCCCGCTTGATAAGCGGCTTGTGGCAACGAGTAGCATGCAGGATGCACTCACGGGCGCCGACTGCATTCTCGCGGTGACACCTGCACAGACCCTGCGGACGGTTCTCGCCGATGCCGGGCCGCATGCGCCGAAAGGCATCCCCATCGTGCTATGCGCCAAGGGGATTGAGCGAGAGACAGGCAGGCTCATGTCGCAAATCGCCTCCGAGATGCTGCCTGAAAACCCGGTCGCCGCCCTTTCCGGCCCGAGCTTTGCCAGCGATCTTGCGCGCGGCCTGCCAACCGCCGTGACGGTGGCGGCGCAAAATACCGATCTGGCAGTTACACTCGCCGAACAGCTCTCCGCACCGCGCCTGCGTTGCTATTCGACCGACGATCTGACGGGCGTGGAGATCGGCGGCGCGCTAAAAAACGTTCTGGCCATCGCCGCCGGCGCAACCCATGGCGCGGGCCTTGGCGCCAGCGCATCGGCAGCGCTCATCACCCGTGGCTTCGTGGAGTTGCGCCGGATCGGCGAGGCCTTCGGCGCGCGCCCCGACACGCTGATGGGGCTTTCCGGTCTCGGTGACCTGATCCTGACCTGCGGCTCGGAGCAATCGCGCAATTTTGCCTATGGCGCCGCACTAGGACGCGGCGAGAAACTTGAGGGCCGGCCACTGGCCGAAGGCGCCCATACGGCCGGCATCGCCGCGCGCATCGTGCGCGAACGCGGCCTCGAAGCGCCCATCATCGAAAGCGTGACGGAACTTCTGAAAGGCCGGCTCACCGTGCAGACGGCCATGGAGACGCTGCTTTCACGTCCGCTCAAGAGCGAAACCTGACAAAAGGGGGAAAACCATGATCTTCGCCATCATCTGCCGCGACAAGCCCGGCCATCTGGAAACGCGCATGAGCACACGGCCCGAACATGTAAGCTATCTCAACGGGCTCAATGAGAACGGCGCGCTGAAATTCGCCGGGCCATTCCTTGACGATGAGGGCAAACCCTGTGGCAGCCTTGTTGCAGTGGAGGCCGAGGACCAGGCAGCAGCGGAACTGATCGCTGCAGCGGACCCCTATGCTCTTGCGGGCCTGTTCGAATCCGTTGAAATACGGGCCTGGAACTGGGTCTTCAACAATCCGGAGAATGCGTGATGGCCTATTGGCTGTTCAAATCCGAGCCTTCCACCTGGTCGTGGGAAATGCAGAAGAAAAAAGGCGCAGAAGGGGAGCAGTGGGACGGCGTGCGCAACTATCAGGCACGCAACAACATGCGCGAGATGAAGCTTGGCGATCTCGGCTTCTTCTACCACTCGGTCAAGGAAACTTCCGTGGTGGGCATCGTGGAAGTGTGTGCGCTGGCGCATCCCGACACCACGACGGATGACCCGCGCTGGGAATGCGTGGACATTCGCGCCGTCGAGGACATGCCCCGCCCGGTCACGCTGGCCGAGATCAAGGCCAATCCAGCGCTTTCGGAAATGATCCTGGTCAACAATTCGAGGCTCTCCGTGCAGCCAGTGCAACCGGACGAATGGGCCGAGATCTGCCGTATGGGCGGCCTCAAGAAAATTCCCTGAGAACGCGCTCATGAGGCGCGTCACCCCGGACAATGCGGCGGCGTTCATCCACGCCAACACAGCGCTGACGCGCCCGCCGCATGTGCCCGAAATCGCGCTCCATCTGGCCGATGAGGCCCATGATCTGTGGCAACGCACAGAGGAGGAGCTTGCCGCGATCGGCCTGCCGCCGCCTTTCTGGGCCTTCGCATGGGCAGGCGGACAGGGGCTTTCGCGCTACATCCTCGACCACCCCGAAACCGTGCGCGGGAAAAGCATTCTCGACTTTGCAACCGGATCCGGTCTTGTCGCCATTGCCGCCATGAAGGCAGGCGCTAAACATGTTTTGGCAGCGGACATAGACCCGTTCAGCGCCCCGGCCTGCGCGCTGAACATGGCCGCAAACGATGTGCAGTTCGAGACCACGCAGGACGACCTCACCGACGCAACAGGCAAATGGGATGTGGTGCTTGCCGGCGACGTTTTCTACGACCGGGCGATGACCGACGCGCTGGTGCCATGGTTCGAGCGCCTGCCGAAAGCAGGCGCGACGGTCTTTGTCGGCGATCCGGGGCGCAGCTACCTGCCACGCGCACACCTTGCCGAACTGGCGAGTTATATCGTGCCGGTGACCCGTGCGCTCGAAGACGCAGAGGTGAAGCGCACAACCGTCTGGCAATTCGCTTGACCGCTTTGTGGAGTGCGGGTTCAATCCACCCTGCTGGACATGTGAGGAGAACCCCATGGATTTCGCCGGTCTCAACTATCTCGCCATCCTCGTTGCCGCCATCGCAGCGTTCATGTTCGGCGCCATTTATTACGGCGCGCTCGGCAAGCCATGGATGAAGGCCGCTCGCATCAAGCCCGAAGACGCCAGGATGGAACCGTCGCTCTTTATCACCTCGTTCGTGGCCGAGCTGATCATGGCATGGGTTCTGGCCGGCGTGATCGGCCATCTGGGCGCGGGCCAGGTGACGTTCTGGAATGGCATCGTCTCCGGTGCCTTCATCTGGCTGGGCTTCATGGCCACGACCGTGGCAGTCAACCAGCGCTATGAAGGCTTTGGCTGGAACCTGACCCTGATCGATGCCGGCCATTGGCTTGGCGTCGCGCTTGTCATGGGTGCAGTGATCGGAGTCTTCGGCGTATGACCAATTCAGAACCTCATAATTGATGTTCTAGACATCAATTCTAAATCAATATATCTAAATTAAAAGACGGAGCGCCAATGATAACCGCCGCACAGATGCGCGCTGCCCGAGCCCTTTTGGGCATTGACCAGAAGCAACTGGCCGAGCTTTCGGGCGTTTCCCTGCCAACCATTCAGAGGATGGAGGCGAGCGAAGGCAATGTGCGCGGTGTTGTCGACACGCTTTCCAAGGTGGTCGAAGCGCTGGGGGCAGCTGGCATAGAGCTGATCGGCGACCATGCGCCCAGCCTCGGCACCGGACGCGGCGTACGGTTCAGGGAGCCGACCCCGGCAAAGGCGAAATCCGTCTGAGACAACGCAGTTCCAGCAAAAGTGGAAACCGGTTTTGCATCCGGAACTGCGGGAAACGATGAGAACGCAACGGCGACCGCCTGCAAGACGCCGACGGCCTTCCGCTGCGGATGGTATGAGGCTTTCCCATGCAGGCGAGCGCAACGCGCCCGGGTTTCATTGATCTTTTCACACCAAAACTGCTGACCGTGCTGCGCGAGGGCTACGGCCTCGACGCGTTCAGGGCCGACATTGTTGCAGCCTTGACGGTCGCGATCATCGCGCTGCCCCTGTCCATGGCCATCGCCATTGCGTCTGGCGTGGGACCGGAGCGCGGGCTTTACACCGCCATCGTGGGAGGGTTTCTGGTCTCCGCCCTCGGCGGCAGCCGGTTCCAGATCGGCGGGCCGGCGGGGGCCTTCATCATTCTCGTATTCGCAACGGTTCAGGCGCACGGCATGGACGGGCTGATCCTCGCCACTTTTCTGTCGGGCTTCATCCTGCTTGCCATCGGTGTCTTGAGGCTGGGAACTTTCATCAAGTATGTGCCCTATCCCGTCACCGTGGGTTTCACCTCCGGCATCGCCGTGATCATCCTCACGAGCCAGCTCAAGGATTTCTTTGGATTGACGCTGACGGGTGCGGAGCCCGGACCTTTCATCCCCAAACTGCAGGCGCTGGCGGAGGCCGCCCCGACGGTGAACGCCTCAGCACTTTTGCTGGCGCTTGGCTCGGTGGCGGTGATCATCGGGCTGCGCCGCTGGCGGCCGCACTGGCCGGGCTTTCTGATCGCCGTGGTAGCGGCCACGCTTGTCGCCTGGGTGTTTGGCCTGCCGGTGGAAACCATCGGGACAAGGTTCGGCGGCATTCCAAAAATGCTGCCTGCCCCACACCTGCCCGACCTGAGCACCGAGAAGATCATTGCCGTTCTGCCCGCCGCACTTTCGTTTGCGCTTCTGGGTGGCATCGAGAGCCTGCTTTCAGCGGTGGTGGCCGATTCCATGACGGGCCGCAGGCATCGCTCCAACAGTGAGTTGGTGGCGCAGGGGGCAGCCAATATCGGTTCGGCGCTGTTTGGCGGTTTCTGCGTGACCGGAACCATCGCGCGCACGGCGGCCAATGTGCGGGCTGGCGCACGCGGCCCTGTTTCGGGCATGCTGCATTCGCTGTTTCTTCTGGCGTTCATGCTGGTGGCTGCGCCGCTGGCACGCTTCATCCCGCTTTCGGCCCTTGCCGCCATACTGGCCGTGGTGGCCTGGAATATGGCGGAGAAGCACCAGTTCGCCGCCCTGCTACGCTCCTCATGGGGCGATGCAATCGTGCTTCTGGTGACGTTCCTGCTTGTGGTGTTCCGCGACCTGACGGAGGGCATCCTGGTGGGCTTCGGTCTCGGCGCGCTGCTCTTTCTGCACCGCATGTCGGAAGCGGTGCGCGTGGAGCATGGCGTTTCATCGCTGACCGACCAGCCAGACAGCGGCGAAGGCCCCTATTCGGCGGCGAACGCGACGGATGACGATGTGGTTGTCTACCGCATTGCCGGCGCATTCTTCTTCGGGGCGGCGGCTACGGTGGGAGCGGCGCTCGACCGGATCGGCAGTCAACCGAAAGCCTTTGTCATCGACATCAGATCGGTAAGCCTTCTCGATTCCACTGCAGCCGCGACCATCGAAGGTTTCGTGCGCAAGGCGCGCCAGCAGGGAACGAATGTCTATCTCGTGGGGGCGAGCCAGCCGATGCGCAAATTGCTGCGCACCCACGGGCTAAAACCGCCGGCGCTCCGGTTCTACAGCCGGCTGGACGACGCCATCGCCGCCGCAAGGCGGGATGCGTCCGGATAGCTCACTTCGTAGGCTCTTCCAGCGAGTGCTTCATGATGAGTGGCATCTGGCTCATCGTGAAGAGAATGGTGATCGGCATGATGCCCCACACCTTGAAGGCGACCCAGGTATCGGTGGAGAACATCCGCCACACCACCTCGTTGACCACCGCCAGAAAGATGAAAAACAGACCCCAGCGAAGTGTAAGCTTGCGCCAGCCTTCCGCATCCAGCTTGAAGGCGGAATCGAACACATAGCCAAGCAGCGACTTGCCGAAGGCAAGACCGCCCAGAAGCACCACGCCAAACAGCGTGTTGACGATGGTCGGCTTCATCTTGATGAAAATTTCGCTGTGCAGATAGAGTGTCAGCGCACCGAACACGAACACCACCACACCCGAGACAAGCGGCATGATGGGCAGTGTGCGGGTGAGAATCCATGACGCTGTCAGCGCGATGGCCGTGGCGGCCATGAAAAGCGCGGTGGCCACGAAGAGCGGGCCGCCGAGATTGCCCAGCGCCGGAAAGCGCTCCACCAGCCACTCGCCGCGCGAATTGGCGAAGAAGAACACCATGAGCGGCCCCAGCTCCAGCGCCAGCTTGAGGATCGGGTTGATCTCCTTGCGCCTGGGATCGGCGGGATCGCGTTCGAAGACGGGTTTTTCGCTCACGCTTACTGAACTCCTGCAATCGCCTTGGCGAAATCACTCGCCGAGAAGGGTTCGAGATCGTCAACCTGCTCGCCGACGCCGATGAAATAGACCGGCAGCTTGTGCTTGGCGGCGATGGAAACAAGGATACCGCCGCGCGCCGTGCCGTCGAGCTTGGTCATGACCAGACCGTTGACGCCCGCAACATTGCGGAAGATTTCGACCTGATTAAGGGCATTCTGTCCGGTGGTGGCATCCACCGTCTGGAGGACAGTGTGCGGCGCATCGGGATCGTGCTTGCCAAGCACGCGCACGATCTTCTCAAGCTCCGCCATCAGCTCGGCCTTGTTCTGCAACCGGCCGGCGGTGTCGATGATGAGCACATCGGAGCCGGCCTCCTTCGCCTTTTCATAGGCATCGTAGGCAAGGCCCGCCGCATCCGCGCCGAGTTTGGAGGAAACGACCGGCGAGCCGGTGCGCTCGCCCCAGATTTTCAATTGTTCGATCGCCGCGGCGCGGAACGTGTCGCCCGCGCCCAGCGTCACCGAAAGCCCGCCCTCGGTGAGCTTTGCAGCCAGCTTGCCGATGGTGGTGGTCTTGCCAGTACCATTGACGCCGACCACTAGAATGACGTGTGGCTTGTGCGACAGGTCGAGCTCGAGCGGCATGGCGACCGGCGCCAGCACCTTTTCGATCTCCTCGGCCATGATGGCCTGCACTTCCTCGCCTGACACATCCTTGCCGTAGCGGCCCGACGCCAGCGCATCGGTGACGCGCATCGCGGTCTCAAGACCGAGATCGGCGCGCAGAAGAACGTCTTCCAGGTCCTGAAGCGTGTCGTCGTCCAGCTTGCGCTTGGTGAACACGCCGGCGATGGAATCGCGCAGCTCGCGCGATGAACGCGACAGGCCGTCGCGCAGGCGCTGGAACCATGGCTTGCGCGGCTCGGGCGGTTGTGGCTCGGGCGCCTTCTCCTCCACGCGCTCGACTGCTTTGGAGACGGCGATCTTACCGGCGGCAGCGGCTGGCACGGCAGTTACAGCCTCGGCGACGGGCTCCACTTTCTTCTCCCCGCCTGCGGGGAGAAGGTGGTCCGCAGGACCGGATGAGGGGCCTGCGTCATCGGTGGACGGTGTCGGCGCGGCTTCGGCTGTGGGCG
>NZ_CP051236.1:174429-702197 GCF_017794765.1 Nitratireductor sp.
GGCTCTGGCTCTGGCTCTGGCTCTGGCTCTGGCTCTGGAGAGATTTCAGGGGCTGGCTGATCTTCGGTCAAGCGCTCACCGGTCTCCGGCGCGGGAATGGCGTCAGCCGGTTGCGCGGCTGCGGCGGCTTCCGCAGCCTTGGCCTCTTCCGCCTCATCGGGCTTGGTCTCTTCGACCTCTTTTTTGCCGAAGGAGAAAACCTTTTTGATAAATCCGAATGCCATGCCTGCTATGCCGCTTCCTGTGTGACGGCGACCGCAGTGAGTCGCTCCCCGTCGTGACCGGTAATCCTCGCCTCGACAATGTCTCCTGGCCGGCCACCTTCAAGTGCAGCCAGCGTGAACCCCTCGGTGCGGCCAAGCCCGGGCCGCTCGATCAAAATGCGCTGGCGCGTGCCATCAAGCGAAGCAAGATGCCTTGCATACGCCACATCACCCACGGCGCGCAAACGCGCGGCCCGCTCCTTCACCAGCGCACGATCGAGCTGCGGCATGCGCGCTGCCGGCGTGCCTTCCCGTGGGCTGAAGGGAAACACATGAAGATGTGTAAGCCCGCATTCCTCGACGATCTTCAACGAATTCCCGAACATCGCCTCGGTCTCGGTCGGGAAACCCGCGATGATGTCTGCCCCAAACACCGCATCGGGCCTAAGCGCCCGCACGCGCTCGCAAAACTCGATGGCATCAGCGCGCAGATGCCGGCGCTTCATGCGCTTCAGGATCATGTCGTCCCCATGCTGCAGCGAAAGGTGGAGATGTGGCATCAGCCGCTCCTCTTCCGCGAGCGCGCGCATCAGATCCTCATCCGCCTCGATGGAATCGATGGAGGACAGGCGCAGGCGCCTCAGTTCCGGCACCTCGCGCAGAATGGTCGCCACAAGGCGCCCGAGGCGCGGGCTGCCAGGCAGGTCGGCTCCGAAACTGGTCAGGTCTACACCGGTGAGCACCACCTCACCATAGCCATTGCCGACGAGCTGGCGCACCTGGTCCACGACCGCGCCCATCGGCACGGAACGGGAGTTGCCGCGTCCATAGGGTATGATGCAGAAGGTGCAGCGGTGATCGCAGCCATTCTGCACCTGCACGAAGGCGCGGGCACGACCCTCAATGGATTCGACCATGTGTGAGGCGGTCTCGCGCACTTCCATGATGTCGTTGACACGCACCTTCTCGAACTGGTTCACGCCAAAGTCCGGCAGGGCGCGATAATTGTGGGCCTTGAGCTTTTCCTCGTTGCCGAGAACGAGATCGACCTCATCCATGGCATCGAAGGTGCCCGGCTCCGTCTGAGCGGCGCAGCCGGTGACGATGATGCGGGCATCGGGATTTTCACGACGCGCCTTGCGGATCGCCTGGCGCGCCTGACGCACCGCCTCGCCGGTGACGGCGCAGGTGTTGATGACAACCGCTCCGCCCGCCAGCTCCTCAAGCCCGGCGACTTTCGCCTCGCGCTTGATGACCTCGGACTCGTAGGCGTTCAGCCGGCAGCCGAATGTCAGAACATCCACCGCCATTTTACGCTGCTCCCTCGGTCTCGCGCTCCCAGGCCCCGGTGGCGGGGTCGAAGCGACCGGAGAACTCCCACTCGGCGGGGCCGGTCATGATGACGTGATCGTCCGCGCGCCAAAGGATATCGAGCGGCCCGCCCGGAACGGTGACCGTCACATGACGGCCCGTGCGCCCGGTTCGCGCAGCAGACACCGCAGCGGCACAGGCCGCAGAACCGCAGGCGAGCGTAAGCCCAGCCCCGCGTTCCCATGTGCGCAGGTTCAGTGCATTTTCGGCTGTCACCTGTGCGATGGAGATGTTGGCACGTTCTGGAAAGATCGGGTGGTTTTCAAGCAGCGGCCCAAAGCGCTCCAGGTCGTAGAGATTAACGTCTCTCTCAACCCAGAAGACTGCATGGGGATTGCCCATGGATGCGACTGAGGGCGAATGCAGCACCGGCGCATCGATGGGGCCGGCCTGCAACTCGATCATACGCGTATCGCGAAACTCTTCGGCAAGCGGAATGTCCTGCCAGCCGAACCGTGGCTTACCCATATCGACGGAGATCAGCCCGTCCTCATGCTCCTCGGCGTTCAGAATGCCGGCAATGGTCTGGAAGGTGAAAACCTTCTCGCCCGTTTCGGCGGCAAGCGCCTGCACGACACAGCGTGTGCCGTTGCCGCAGGCCTGCGCCTGGCTGCCATCGGAATTGATGATTTCGATATAGTTATGGGTGCCGGCAAGGCGCGGATCGTGGATCGCCATGATCTGATCAAAACGCGTTGCCGGGTCGGCATTGAGCGCAAGCGCGGCCTCGGGCGTAACCCGGTCCGCGCGACCGCGCATATCGGCAACGATGATCGCGTTGCCGAGGCCGTTCATCTTCGCGAATGCTGCCTCGAGCGCCATGATGGCTCCAAAACCCTGTGTCTCAGGCGCCTATATGGCTGATGAGAGGCAAAATTACCAGACGAACGGCCTCATCAATCATGTGCGATGTCAGGCTATTGCCACGATACCCAGAACCGCGAGGAGGAAGAGAACCAGCACCACGGCGATCAGCAGTTTGGCGCCGGTCATCGCCGCCCCTGCCAGACTGTTCATACCAAGCAGACCCGCGACAGCCGCGACGATCAGCAGAATGAGAATCCATTTAAGCATTGTTTGCCCTCCTTTTGGCGCTAGCGCCGGTTGAGAAGCTTCAACGTCGAAAGTGGTTCCCGGTTCCCAAAGGGCCCCTGCTGCCCCCGACAAGGTGTTGCCAATAAGAAACAGTCACGAAGCCAAGTGGCGGAAACAGGTTCTTAACCCTGGTTGGGCTGTTATAATTGCAAAAGTTCGCCACGATCTGGCGTTTCAAACGGAACTCATTTGTATTTCAGTGCATTGGACGCTGCAACGGAGAGACGGCATGCCACATAGTAAGTTCGCAATTCTGGCCGTATCGCTTTTGGCCGTCGGTCTGGCCGGCTGCCAGAGCGACCGCTTCTCGCCGATGAGCGCAAGGGCTCCGGAACCACTGCCTTCCGCACCGTCTGGCACGGTAACCTCTAACCAGCTTCCGCCTCCTTCAAGCCCGGCCACCAATCCTTCGCAGTTCCCTGAAGCACCTCAGCAGGAAACCCAGGTGGCAGCGCTCGACCCGAATGCGGCGGCCAACGCACCGGATGTTTCCACCGGCAGTGTTGCCGGCGTGTGGAGTGTGAATGTGGCAGGCCAGTCGTGCCGGGTCGCCACACCGCAGACCAAGTTCGGCTCTGGCTATCGTGCCGGGCCGCTGCGCTGCCCGGCTCCCATCGACGGCGTCAAATCATGGAATGTCGAAGGCAAGCAGCTCGCTTTTTACGATGCGAATGGCGGCGTGCTCGCACGTCTCTACTCATCCGGAGCGGGCCGTTTCGATGGCCAGACCACGTCCGGCCAGCCCATCTCACTGTCGCGCTGAGCGACCACCTTCAACATCCTTCGGCCAGACGGCCAAGTGTGAAAGCCTGACATGACATTGCGTGACGGACTTGTAACCCATCCTTCCGTCACGCAGCGCTATGACCATATGGTCGAGACAGGCAGGATCGCCCGCGATCCCGCGCAGGAAAAAATCGCGGCAGCGCTAGACCGGCTGATCGGCGAGATCAGTGACAAGCGTCTGGCCCGCAAATCGAGCGCGCTCGGATGGTTGTTCGCCCGGCGAAAGACATCTCGCGAGCCGGTGCGTGGGCTCTACGTGTATGGCGGGGTGGGACGCGGCAAGACCATGCTCATGGACATGTTTCATGATTTGGTGCCCGTAGAGCACAAGCGGCGCGCCCATTTCAACGATTTCATGGCAGACGTTCATGATCGCATCGGACAACACCGTGCGGCGCTGAAAGCCGGAGAGACACAGGAAACGGACCCGATCCCGCCCGTGGCCGCGGCGTTGGCGAAAGAAGCATGGGTTCTGTGTTTCGACGAGTTCACTGTAACCGACATTGCCGATGCGATGATTCTCTCCCGCCTTTTCTCGGCCTTGTTCGACAAGGGCGTGGTTCTGGTGGCCACATCCAACGTCGCACCGGACGACCTCTACCGCGACGGGCTCAATCGCGGCCTTTTTCTGCCGTTCATCGGCATTCTCAAGGAAAACACCCGCATTCTGGAGCTGGATATCGACACCGATTACCGGATGCAGAAGCTCAACCGCATTCCTGTCTATATCTCACCCGACGATGCACCTGCCACAAAGCAGATGGACGAGGCCTGGGAGACAGTGACCGCCGGACAGCCAGTCGAGCCCTCGCAGCTGAAGGTGAAGGGCAGGACCGTGCCCGTGCCACAGGCGTCCGGCTCAGCTGCACGCTTTTCATTTGCGGATCTCTGCGAGAAACCGCTCGGCGCTCGCGATTATCTGGCCATCGCCGGCACGTTCGACACGATCTTCATCGATCATGTCCCGGCAATGGATATGAGGCGACGCAACGAAGCGAAACGGTTCATTCTTCTCATCGACACACTATACGATGCCGGGGCACGGGTGTTCATATCCGCCGCTGCTCAGCCCGATGCACTCTACACGGCTTCAAACGGCACAGAAGCTTTCGAGTTCGATCGCACTGTTTCCCGGCTCATAGAGATGCAGAGCCAGGACTGGCTGGAGCAAACCGGTCCGCGAAAGGATGAGAAATCTGTTCATGCCGGAGAGCAGGCGGAACAAGCGGGCTGATCTCCACTTCCCTTGGCACACAGAATCCCCGACGAGCGTCGAGCAATCATTGACGATGCACATTTTTGAGGCAAAATTCTTACTTTTACGTAAGTCCACAAATGTCTAAACGATTGAAATTCCTGTACGCATAAGAATCGGTTGAATTTCCTTGCCAGTATGCTTATTCCAATGAGGCTTATGAAGCGGGCCACGCCATGGATTTGCCACGCCTTTCTTTGAAGAAGCGCGGCGGAACGCAGGCCCGGAATGCATCAGTGTGACACGACACAGGCAAAACGCGACGCGCGCATTTTTCTTCACACATCCATCTCACCACCTATCCTTTCGACACAAGGGGGAATTCTAACCACATGGCACGCGACAAGATCGCTCTCATCGGCTCCGGCATGATCGGTGGAACGCTCGCACACCTGGCGGGCTTGAAAGAACTGGGCGACGTCGTCCTGTTCGACATTGCCGAGGGTATCCCCCAGGGCAAGGGACTGGACATTGCCGAATCCTCGCCGGTCGAGGGTTTCGACGCCAAAATGGTTGGCGCCAACGACTACGCTGCCATCGAAGGCGCGGATGTCTGCATCGTCACCGCCGGTGTGGCCCGCAAGCCCGGCATGAGCCGCGATGACCTTCTGGGCATCAATCTGAAAGTGATGGAGCAGGTCGGCGCTGGCATCAAGAAATATGCCCCCAACGCTTTCGTCATCTGCATCACGAACCCGCTCGACGCCATGGTCTGGGCGCTGCAGAAGTTCTCCGGCCTGCCGAAGAGCCATGTGGTCGGCATGGCCGGCGTGCTGGACTCGGCTCGCTTCCGTTACTTCCTCTCGGAAGAGTTCAAGGTCTCCGTCGAAGACGTGACGGCCTTCGTGCTGGGCGGCCACGGTGATTCCATGGTGCCGCTGACGCGCTACTCCACCGTTGCCGGCATTCCGATCCCGGATCTGGTGAAGATGGGCTGGACCTCCAAGGAAAAGATCGACGAGATTGTACAGCGTACCCGTGACGGCGGCGCAGAGATCGTCGGCCTTCTGAAGACCGGCTCTGCCTATTACGCCCCGGCTTCGTCGGCCATCGCGATGGCCGAGAGCTACCTGAAAGACAAGAAGCGTGTCCTGCCCTGTGCAGCGCATCTTGCCGGCCAGTATGGTGTCAAGGACATGTATGTGGGCGTTCCCACAGTCATCGGCGCCGGCGGTGTCGAGCGCATCATCGAAATCGATCTCAACAAGTCTGAGCAGAAGATGTTCGAACAGTCCGTGGAGGCCGTTGCCGGTCTTTGCGAGGCCTGCGCCAACATCGCGCCCAACCTGAAGAAGTAGGAGTAGGCCTCCAATGAACATTCACGAGTATCAAGCCAAAGAGCTTCTGAAGAGCTATGGCGCACCGGTGGCCGATGGCGTGCCGGTGTTTGAGAAGGGCGAAGCCGAAGCCGCTGCAAAAAAGCTTCCCGGTCCGCTCTATGTGGTGAAGAGCCAGATCCACGCCGGTGGACGCGGCAAGGGCAAGTTCACCGAACTCGGGCCCGACGCCAAGGGCGGCGTGCGGCTTGCGAAAAGCGTTGAGGAAGTTGTCGCGCACACCAACGAGATGCTGGGCAACACGCTCGTCACCAAGCAGACCGGCCCGGCCGGCAAGCAGGTGAACCGCCTCTACATCGAGGACGGTGCGGACATCGACCGCGAGCTCTACCTCTCGATCCTCATCGACCGCACGGTCGGCCGCCCGGCTTTTGTCGTTTCGACCGAAGGCGGCATGGACATTGAGGCCGTCGCCGAAGAGACGCCGGAGAAGATCCTCACGCTCGCCATCGACCCGGAAACGGGCGTAACGGCTGACGACGTGAAGAAGCTCAACGAGGCGCTGAAGCTCGAGGGCGAGGCGGCAAAGGATGGTGAGACGCTGTTCCCGATCCTCTACAAGGCCTTCACCGAGAAGGACATGAGCCTTCTGGAAGTGAACCCGCTGATCGTCATGGAAAATGGCCGTCTGCGCGTTCTCGATGCCAAGGTCTCCTTCGACGGCAACGCGCTGTTCCGTCACGAGGACGTGGTTGCCCTGCGCGACACGACCGAGGAAGACGAGAAGGAAATCGAGGCTTCCAAATACGACCTCGCCTATGTCGCTCTCGAGGGCAATATCGGCTGCATGGTCAACGGCGCCGGTCTTGCGATGGCCACGATGGACATCATCAAGCTCTACGGAGCCGAGCCTGCCAACTTCCTCGATGTCGGCGGCGGCGCCACCAAGGAGAAGGTGACGGCAGCCTTCAAGATCATCACCGCGGACCCGGCCGTGAAGGGCATTCTGGTCAACATTTTCGGCGGCATCATGCGCTGCGACGTCATTGCTGAAGGCGTTGTCGCTGCCGTCAAGGAAGTGGGCCTGAAGGTTCCGCTGGTTGTCCGCCTCGAAGGCACCAATGTCGATCTTGGCAAGAAGATCATCAACGAAAGCGGTCTCAACGTGATCGCCGCCGATGATCTCGACGACGCCGCCAAGAAGATCGTTGCAGCCGTTAAGGGAAGCTGAGCCAAGATGTCCATTCTCGTCAACAAAGACACCAGGGTTCTCGTTCAGGGCCTGACCGGCAAGACCGGAACCTTCCACACCGAACAGGCGCTTGCCTATCATGGCACGCAGATGGTCGGCGGCATTCACCCCAAGAAAGGCGGCTCCACCTGGACCGGCCAGGGCGGTGAAGAGCTCCCGATTTTCGCATCCGTCGCCGAAGGCAAGGAAAAGACCGGCGCCAACGCGTCCGTGATCTATGTCCCGCCGGCAGGTGCCGGTGCTGCCATCATCGAGGCCATTGAGGCCGAGATCCCGCTCATCGTCTGCATCACGGAAGGTATTCCGGTGATGGACATGGTCCAGGTGAAGGCGAAGCTTGACAAGTCCAGCTCGCGCCTGATCGGCCCGAACTGCCCCGGCGTGCTGACGCCGAACGAATGCAAAATCGGCATCATGCCCGGCAATATCTTCCAGAAGGGTTCCGTGGGCGTCGTGTCGCGCTCCGGCACGCTCACCTATGAGGCCGTGTTCCAGACGACCAATGCCGGCCTCGGCCAGACGACGGCTGTCGGCATCGGCGGCGACCCGGTGAAAGGCACCGAGTTCATCGACGTTTTGGAGATGTTCCTGGCCGACGACGAAACCCAGTCGATCATCATGATCGGTGAGATCGGCGGTTCGGCGGAAGAAGAAGCAGCCCAGTTCCTCCGTGATGAGGCCAAGAAAGGCCGCAAGAAGCCGATGGCCGGCTTCATCGCGGGCCGTACCGCTCCTCCCGGACGCACCATGGGCCACGCAGGCGCCGTGATTTCCGGCGGCAAGGGCGGCGCAGAAGACAAGATCGCGGCAATGGAAGCAGCCGGCATCAAGGTTTCGCCCTCCCCGGCGCGCCTTGGCCAGACGCTCGTTGAAGCGATCAAGGGTTAGTTAAAGGTGAATAGGGAGTAGCGAATAGCGAATAGATCCATTGGGCGGCGCGATGATCGCGCTTCCCCTACTCGCTACTCGCTATTCGCTACTCGCCCATGCAAGGAGCCGGAACGCGGGTTCCGGAAATCAAAATGGCACGGCAAGATCAGGCCAACGACCAAATGTCGCTCACCTCGTTCCTCTATGGTGGCAACGCTGCCTATATCGAGGAACTCTACGCCAGCTATCAGGACGATCCGTCTTCCGTCAGTGAAGACTGGCGCGACTTCTTCGGCGCGCTCAAGGATGACGCTGTTGATGTGAAGAAGAACGCCGCCGGTGCGTCCTGGAAAAAGAAGAACTGGCCTCAGGCCGCCAATGGCGAGCTTGTCTCAGCGCTTGATGGCGACTGGGGCGCAGTCGAAAAGCATTTCGACGGCAAGATCAAGGAAAAGGCAGCCAAGACCGGCGCGCAGCTCTCGCCTGAAGAGACGTTGCAGGCGACGCGTGATTCCGTCCGTGCCATCATGATGATCCGCGCCTATCGCATGCGCGGTCATTTGCATGCCGACCTCGACCCGCTGGGCATTGCCAAGCCGCTGGAAGATTACAACGAGCTGTCGCCGGAGGCCTACGGCTTCACGGAAGCCGACTACGATCGCCCGATCTTCATCGATCATGTGCTCGGTCTGGAGACGGCCACGATCCGCCAGATGCTCGACATTCTAAAGCGGACTTATTGCTCGACGCTGGGCGTCGAGTTCATGCACATCTCCAACCCGGCCGAAAAGGCCTGGATTCAGGAACGCATCGAGGGTCCGGACAAGGGCGTCGAATTCACCGCCAACGGCAAGAAGGCGATCTTGCAGAAGCTGATCGAGGCAGAGGGCTTCGAGCAGTTCATCGACGTCAAATACAAGGGCACCAAGCGCTTTGGTCTCGACGGCGGTGAAGCGCTGATCCCGGCGCTCGAACAGATCATCAAGCGTGGCGGCCAGATGGGCCTCAAGGAAATCGTTCTCGGCATGGCCCATCGCGGTCGCCTGAACGTGCTCGCCCAGGTCATGGAAAAGCCGCATCGCGCCATCTTCCACGAGTTCAAGGGCGGCTCCTTTGCCCCTGACGATGTGGAAGGCTCCGGTGACGTGAAATACCATCTCGGCGCTTCCTCCGACCGCGCCTTTGATGGCAACAATGTCCACCTCTCGCTGACGGCGAACCCCTCGCACCTGGAAATCGTGAACCCGGTGGTGATGGGCAAGGCCCGCGCCAAGCAGGACCAGGTGTTCGGCCGCAAGCGCGAGGAAGTGGTGCCGCCGGAAGAGCGGGCGCGCGTCATGCCGTTGCTCCTGCACGGTGATGCCGCTTTTGCTGGTCAGGGCGTTGTAGCCGAGTGCTTCGGCCTGTCGGGCCTGCGCGGCCACCGCGTTGCCGGCACCGTGCATTTCATCATCAACAACCAGATCGGCTTCACCACCAATCCGCGTTTCTCGCGCTCCTCGCCCTATCCTTCCGATGTGGCGAAGATGATCGAAGCGCCGATCTTCCACGTGAATGGCGACGACCCGGAAGCGGTGGTCTATGCGGCAAAGGTTGCAACCGAATTCCGCATGACCTTCCACAAGCCGGTCGTGATCGATATGTTCTGCTACCGTCGCTACGGCCACAACGAGGGCGACGAGCCGGCATTCACGCAGCCGATCATGTATCGCAAGATCCGCAAGCACACGACGACCAGCGAGATCTACGCGAAAAAGATGCTCGAAGAAGGTCTTGTGACCGAAGCCGACATCGAGAAGATGCGGGCGGACTGGCGCGCACATCTGGAAGCGGAGTTCGAGGCCGGTCAGGCCTACAAGCCCAACAAGGCCGACTGGCTGGACGGTGTCTGGTCAGGCCTGAAGAAGGCCGATCATGCGGATGAACAGCGCCGCGGCAAGACCGCTGTCCCGGTCAAGACGCTCAAGGAAATCGGCAAGAAGCTGACCGAAATCCCGGAGGATTTCGAAGCTCACCGCACGATCCAGCGCTTCCTCAAGAACCGCAAGACGATGATCGACGATGGGGCCGGCATCGACTGGGCGACCGCCGAGGCCCTTGCCTTCGGCTCGATCCTGCTCGAGGGCAATCCGGTGCGCCTTTCCGGTCAGGACTCCGAGCGCGGCACCTTCTCACAGCGCCACTCCGTGCTCTACGACCAGCGCGACGAAAACCGCTACATCCCGCTCAACAATCTGGGACCGCAGCAGGCCTATTACGAAGTCATCAATTCGATGCTTTCAGAAGAAGCCGTTCTCGGCTTCGAATACGGCTTCTCGCTAGCAGAACCGCGCGCGTTGACGCTGTGGGAAGCCCAGTTCGGCGACTTCGCCAATGGCGCACAGGTGGTCTTCGACCAGTTCATCTCTTCGGGCGAGCGCAAATGGCTCAGGATGTCGGGCCTCGTGTGCCTGCTGCCACACGGCTATGAAGGCCAGGGTCCGGAACACTCTTCCGCCCGCCTCGAACGCTGGCTGCAGATGTGCGCGGAAGACAACATGCAGGTGGCCTACTGCTCGACACCTGCGAACTACTTCCACATCCTGCGCCGACAGCTGAAGCGCGATTTCCGCAAGCCGCTCATCCTGATGACGCCGAAATCTCTGCTGCGCCACAAGCGCTGCGTGTCTACATTGGCTGAGCTTTCAGGCGAAAGCGCATTCCACCGTCTCTTGTGGGACGATGCCGAGCATCTGGACGGCGAGAAGATCAAGCTGGTGAAGGATTCGAAGATCCGCCGCGTGGTGATGTGCTCCGGCAAGGTCTATTACGACCTTTACGAAGAGCGCGAGAAGCGTGGCATCGACGATATCTATCTCCTGCGTGTCGAACAGCTCTATCCATTCCCGGCCAAGGCTTTGATCAACGAGCTTTCGCGCTTCAAGAACGCGGAGATGGTGTGGTGCCAGGAAGAGCCCAAGAACATGGGTGCCTGGTCCTTCATCGATCCATATCTGGAATGGGTTCTGCAGCACATCGAGGCCAAGAACACGCGCGTGCGCTACACCGGTCGTCCGGCCGCTGCATCGCCCGCGACCGGCCTCATGTCGAAGCATCTGGCGCAGCTCGAGGCTTTCCTCGAAGACGCGCTCGGCGAATAGCAAGCGACGGAGAAAACGACATGGCGACCGAGATTCGGGTTCCCACACTGGGCGAGTCCGTGACCGAGGCAACCATTGCCCGCTGGATGAAATCGGTGGGTGACACGATCGCCACCGACGAGCCACTCGTTGAGTTGGAAACCGACAAGGTTTCCATTGAAGTGCCGGCGCCCGCTGCCGGCACCCTCGATGAGATCGCCGTCAAGGAAGGTGAAACCGTCGAAGTCGGCGCGCTTCTCGGCATGATTGCCGCAGGCGATGGCGCCGGCAAAGCAAAACCAGAAACCAGTCAGGCCGGCGAAAAGTCGACCGGTAGCAAAGAAACCCAGGAGGCAACCATGGCCGGCGGCGGAAAAATCGTCGAGGTGAATGTTCCATCGGCGGGCGAATCCGTCACCGAAGCCCAGGTCGGCGAGGTCTACAAGAAGGTTGGCGACGCGGTGAAAACCGATGAAGCCATTCTCGAGCTCGAAACCGACAAGGCCGCCCAGGAAGTGATGTCGCCGGTCGATGGCGTGATTACTGAGATGGTGGTGAACTCGGGTGACGAGGTCGAAGTCGGGGCGCTTCTCCTGCGCATCGAGCAGGGAGCCTCTGCCGGCGCAGCGGCGCCCAAGGCCGACAAGCCGGCTGAGAAGGAAGCCCCCGCGGCGAAGAAGGACGACGATGGCGGACGTCCGCCCGCACCCTCTGCTCAGAAGCTGATGACAGAAAAGGGCATGAAGGCCTCGGACGTTGCCGGTTCCGGCAAAGACGGCCAGGTGCTGAAGGGCGATGTGCTGGCAGCGCTTGAAGGCGGCGCACCGAGTTCACCGGCTGAAAAGCCCAAGGCAGCCCGCCCCGCTTCTCCGGCCGAAGACGAGAACCGTGAAGAGCGCGTGAAGATGACGCGCCTGCGCCAGACCATCGCCCGCCGCCTCAAGGATGCGCAGGACACTGCCGCCATGCTCACCACCTTCAACGAGGTGGACATGACGGCGGTCATGGAGATGCGTAAGAAATACAAGGAGCTCTTCGAGAAGAAGCATGGCGTCAAGCTTGGCTTCATGGGCTTCTTCACCAAGGCCGTCTGCCACGCGCTGAAGGAAATCCCGGCTGTGAATGCCGAGATCGATGGCACGGACATCATCTACAAGAACTTCTGCCATATCGGCGTAGCGGTCGGCACCGACCGTGGTCTCGTCGTGCCGGTGGTGCGCGATGCCGACCAGATGTCGATTGCCGAGGTGGAGAAGGAAATCGGTCGTCTGGGTCTTGCTGCCCGCGACGGCAAGCTCTCCATGGCCGATATGCAGGGCGGTACCTTTACCATCTCCAATGGCGGTGTCTATGGCTCGCTGATGTCGACCCCGATCCTGAACGCCCCGCAGTCGGGCATTCTGGGCATGCACAAGATCCAGGAGCGGCCCATGGTGGTCGGCGGCCAGATCGTCATCCGCCCGATGATGTACCTCGCGCTTTCGTATGACCACCGGATCGTCGACGGCAAGGAAGCCGTGACCTTCCTCGTACGCATCAAGGACGTGCTCGAGGATCCCGAACGACTGGTCCTCGATCTCTAGAACAGCAGGGCGCGAAAGGCAGATGTCTTTCGCGCCTTTCCGCATTAGCCAGCCTTGGGGACGGCAATGACGCAGGCAGCAAAATCACTTCTGGTGACAGGCGGGAGCCGCGGCATCGGCGCTGCGATCTGCAGGCTGGCTGCGGGCGCAGGGTATCGCGTGGCGGTCAACTACGTCGCCAATCCGGATGCTGCCGAAACGGTGGTCCGCGACATTGAGAAGGCAGGCGGCGAAGCCTTCGCCGTCAAGGCCGACATGGCCGAGGAAAGCGAAATCCTGGCCATGTTCGAGGCCGTTGATCAACGCTTTGGCAAGCTCGATGCGCTGGTCAACAATGCCGGCATCGTCGACCGCAAGGCACGCGTCGACGAAATGGATTTCGCCCGCTTCGAACGCATGATGCGCATCAACGTGATCGGCACGATGCTGTGTGCTCGCGAGGCAGTGAAGCGCATGTCCACACGCCATGGCGGAAAGGGCGGCGCCATCGTCAACATCTCTTCCATCGCCGCTGTGCTCGGTTCGGCGGGCGAATATGTCGACTACGCGGCCTCCAAGGCTGCGGTCGACACCTTTACCATTGGGCTTGCTCGCGAGGTCGCGGAGGAAGGTATCCGCGTCAACGCCGTGCGGCCCGGCATTACAGACACCGAAATCCACGCCTCTGGTGGTCAGCCTGACAGGGCGCAGCGGCTTTCGGGTCTTATCCCAATGAAAAGGCCTGGCACGGCGGAGGAAATCGCCCGCGCCGCGCTCTGGCTTCTCTCCGATGAGGCGTCCTATTCCACGGGCGCCATTCTCAATGTCAGCGGCGGCAGATAGCCGGCGCAACGGAATTCAGGAAAGGCAGGAACATGTCCTATGATCTCGTCGTGATCGGCACCGGCCCCGGCGGCTATGTCTGCGCCATCAAGGCGGCTCAGCTTGGCCTCAAGACAGCTGTGGTCGAGAAGCTCCCTACCCATGGCGGAACCTGCGTCAATGTGGGCTGCATCCCCTCCAAGGCGCTGCTCCATGCCACGGAAATGTTCGCGGAAGCCGGCCATGGCCTTGCCGATCTCGGCGTTGAGGTTGGCAAGCCCAAGCTGAACCTCAAGAAGATGATGGAGCATCGCGTCAAGACGGTCGAGCAGAACACCAAGGGCCTCGACTTCCTGATGAAGAAAAACAAAATCGATGTCTATCGCGGCTTTGGCAGCATCGCCGGCAAAGGCAAGGTCAGCGTTAAGGGCGACGACGGCAAGGAACAGACCGTCGAGACGAAGAACATCGTCATCGCTACTGGTTCCGATGTCGCCGGCATTCCTGGCGTCGATGTGAAGTTCGACGAGAAGGTGATCGTCTCCTCCACCGGCGCTCTGGAGCTTTCCAGGGTGCCGGAGCGGATGGTGGTTGTCGGTGGCGGCGTGATCGGCCTGGAGCTGGGTTCCGTCTGGGCCCGTCTTGGCGCAAAGGTGACCGTGGTCGAATATCTCGACACCATCCTGGGCGGCATGGATGGCGAGGTGGCCAAGCAGTTCCAGCGCATGCTCGGCAAGCAGGGTTTCGAATTCAGGCTCGGCGCGAAGGTCACGGACGTAACCAAGGCCGGCAAGGGCGCGAAGGTCACTTTTGAGCCGGCAAAAGGTGGTGATGCGGAGACCGTCGAGGCAGACGTGGTTCTGGTTGCGACCGGCCGCAAACCCTACACGGAAGGCCTTGGCCTGGACGCGATGGGCGTAGAGCTGGATGAGCGCGGACGCGTGAAGACAGACAAGCATTTCAAGACGAATGTCGATGGCATCTACGCCATCGGCGACGTGATCGCCGGTCCGATGCTCGCGCACAAGGCCGAGGATGAAGGCGTCGCCGTGGCCGAGATCCTCGCCGGACAGGCCGGGCACGTGAACTATGATGTGATCCCCGGCGTGGTCTACACCAGCCCGGAAGTCGCCTCCGTCGGCAAGACCGAGGAAGAGCTGAAAAAGGCCGGCGTGGAGTACAACGCTGGCAAATTCCCCTTCTCGGCCAATGGCCGTGCACGCTCCATGCTGAAGACGGACGGCTTCGTGAAAGTGCTCGCCGATAAGAAGACGGACCGTGTTCTGGGCGTTCACATCATCGGCTTCGGCGCCGGCGAAATGATCCACGAGGCTGCGGTTCTGATGGAATTCGGCGGCTCGTCGGAAGATCTCGCCCGCACCTGTCACGCCCACCCCACCATGTCGGAAACGGTCAAGGAGGCAGCGCTCGCCACCTTCGCCAAGCCGATCCACATGTGATCCGGCAGGAATTTTCAAACAATGTGGCCCTGAAGCAAAAGCTTCGGGGCCTTTTTCTATCCGCCATCACCGGTAGGCACACTGTCGGAAACAGTGTCGGGAACTCGGACGCGGTCCTCCCCGAAAAAGCCGCTGCCTGAAATCGCCATGAAGACGAGTATAGCGATCGCAGCGCCGACGGCGCCGATCACAAAACCCCGCGTTCCCGCTGAGCTTGAGGAACGTTTTTCGGGATTCTCCTTTGGGTTATCGTTCGGCATGACGTCACTCCGAATGACGCTCCCCAACGCCATTGAAAAGATAACATGCAATTAATTAGCCGGAACCCCAAAATTACAGAACGCCCTCAACAGTATAACCGTCCGCACGCAGGAGTTCGATGAGCCCTTCCTCACCGGGCAGATGCAGCGCCCCAACGGCAATAAAGGCGTTGCCCTCGTCCAGGATCGGTTGCGCCCGTTCGGCCATCGTACCGTTCCGCGCTCTGACCATGGCCTGATCGAAGGCGGTGTAGTCGCCGGGAGCGTCTTCCTGTTCAGGGAGCGCAACACGGATAAGCGGCCAGAACATTCCGGTTTCACCCTGCTCATAGAGTGAGACCATGGTTTCCATGACGTCATTTAGAGCGTCGCCCAGCGCCAACGTCTCGACGAGGCCCCGGACATGCATCTCCATCGGCAGGGAGGCCATGGCATCCAGTTGCTCGACCGCCGTCTCAAGACCAAGAAGCTCTTTGCCGGCGTTCTGTGCATCCTCGGCAAGCTTAAGGTCCAGGATCGGCATGCCGGCTTCCTTGCGCTGGATTTCGCAAGCTGGCAACGCAACCAGCGAGATCAACATCCAGGGCTTCATCTTCTTGACGCTCGCAAACGGAATGCCGCGCAGTTCGAGCGCATTTGCCACCGCCTGACGTTGGGCATCGTCAAGATGATCTCCAAGGGTCTCCTCACCGGTGAACATCATCAGCTCTGGCCGTTTGAACATCGCCGCCGCCATTGTCGACTGATCGAGAATGTCGGTTGTTTCAATGACAACCCGATCAGCTCCCTCAAAAGCCTTGTGGGCGTTGGCGGGGAGAGTCACCACGCGCGGATCGCTCATATGCATGGTGCCAAAAAGATAAGAGGGCGCCACGCCCTCCTTTTCGACCCGCCAAAGCAGGCCCTTGCCGTTGAGCGTTTCCGCGGCTTGTCGTCGAACGTCTTCGAGTGCCTCCGGGTTATCGTCCGCAAGTTCCGTCAGCAGATTCGTACCGGTACAGACGATCTCCTCCGCCTTGGCCGGCTTCGCCATGATCAGCCCGAGCATAAGCGCCAGCAGGAGAAACAGCGGAAAAGCTACTGCACACAAAAAAAGGCGATCGACAAGCCGCTCCGCGGCGGTGGTGGCTTTTGAATGCGTTTTCATGACCTCACGCTAGCTGCAAATCACCGCGAAACTGTTAATCCGCCACCGCGAATTGCGCACAACCATTTCAGGCGTGGATTTCAGGCGCGCGGATGGGCGGCGTCATAAATTTCGAGCAACCGCGCCGTATCCACACCGGTATAGACCTGCGTGGTAGAGAGGCTTGCGTGACCCAGAAGCTCCTGGATTGCGCGCAGGTCGCCACCACGCCCCAGAAGATGGGTGGCGAAGGAATGCCTGAGCGCATGGGGTGTCGCCGTTTCCGGCAGGTTGAGAGCTGAGCGCATGCGTTTCATCTCACGCTGGATGATGGCAGGCTGCAACGCACCGCCACGCGCGCCGCGAAAGAGCGGCCTGTCGGGGTCCAGATGCCAGGGGCAAAGGCGCTGATACTCGGCAACCGCCGCGACGGATATCGGCAGCATCGGCACAAGCCGCGTCTTGCCGCCCTTTCCGGTGATCCTGAGCGCGCCCTGGCGCAACTCCCCGACCTGGCCGCCAAGAAGCCCCAGCGCCTCTGAAATGCGAAGCCCGGCTCCATAAAGCAGCGTGAAGACAGCGGCATTTCGCGCCGCGATCCATGGCTCTTCGGCAAGCTGCCCCTCGCCTGAGGCGACCTTGCGCGCGTCGGCAGCCGTCAGCGGCTTGGGCAGCGCGCGCGGTGCACGCGGCGCCTTCAGCGCTGCTGCGGCCGCCGCGTTCACCAGCCCCCGACGCTCCAGATGACGCAGAAACGAGCGCACACCGGCAAGCCCGCGCCCGAGCGTGCGCGCGCCCGCCCCCCGGCCCCGCCGAA
This sequence comes from Nitratireductor sp., assembly GCF_017794765.1. Lineage (GTDB taxonomy): Bacteria > Pseudomonadota > Alphaproteobacteria > Rhizobiales > Rhizobiaceae > Nitratireductor. Next base: position 191,705 of record NZ_CP051236.1, read on the forward strand.
AGGCCAGAAAGGCGCGCAAGTCCGCCGGGCGCAGTTCGGCAATGTCTGAAAGACCTGGCGCCTCGCCGCAATGGCCGGTGAGAAACTGCAGGAACTGCCGTGTGTCACGCTCATAGGCATCGACGGTCAGCGCGGAAAGACGACGCTCATCGGCCAGCGCGGAAAGCCAGGTAGCACGCGCTTTCTGCAGATCGGGCTTTGCGGAAATGAGGAAATCCTGGTCCATGCGGCGCATTCTGAACCAGTCTGGTTAGCGAGCGGTGAAGGCGATCGGAACGACGGCTTCCTTCTCCCTGCCTGTGTGGTGAATATCCCTTGAAACCGGAGCCAAGCAGCGAAAATCGCTAGGCGCCCTCGACCTCTTCGCGCAGCATCTCCAGTTCCAGCCATTCCTCTTCCATCTTCTCCCGGCTCGCGCGCTTTTCATCAAGCTCTTTGGAATAGCACTGAAAAGCGGCGGTATCGCGCGTGTAGAGGTTCGGATCGGCAAGTTTCTGCTCCAGAGCCACGATCTCGTTAGCCAGCTCATCGATTTTCTTTGGCAACGTCTCCAATGCAAACTTCTGCTTGTAGGAGAGCTTCTTCGACGCTGCCTTGGGCGCACTCACATTGCCGGCAGGCTTTGCCTTCTGCTGCTCGGCACTGCGCGCCTTGCGCCGTTCCAGCTCTTCGCCCTTGCGCTGCGCCATCATGTCGGAATAACCGCCGGCATACTCGATCCAGCGACCATCGCCCGCAGGCGCAATCGTGCTCGTTACCGTGCGGTCGAGAAAATCGCGGTCATGGCTGACAAGCAGCACAGTCCCCGGAAAGTCCTCGACCAGTTCCTGCAGGAGATCGAGCGTCTCCATATCGAGATCGTTTGTCGGCTCATCGAGAACCAGCAGATTCGCCGGCCGTGCGAGGAGTCGGGCCAGAACCAGCCGGGCGCGCTCACCGCCCGAAAGCTCGCGGATCGGCGTGCGCGCCTGCTCCGGTTTGAACAAGAAGTCCTTCATATAGGAAACGACATGCCGCTCCTGCCCGTTGACGACGACGCTGTCGCCGCGCCCATCGGTCAGGAAGTGAGAAAGCGTCTCCAGCGGATCAAGCGCTCGCTTCTGGTCCAGAATGGCGATTTCCAGATTGGCACCGAGCCGCAGCGATCCCTCATCGGGCTCGAGCTTGCCTGTCAGAAGATTGATCAGCGTTGTTTTGCCGGCACCATTGGGCCCGACAAAGCCAACCCGATCGCCCCGCAGGATGCGTGCGGAAAAGTCCTCCACCACCTGCAATCCGTCATACGATTTGGCAAGCCCCTTCGCCTCGATGACGAGCTTGCCGGATTCGGCGGCGTCGCTTGCCGCCATGGTGGCCACACCCTCCGCGCCACGGTGGCTGCGGTGCTTTTCACGCAGCGCCTGCAACTCTCCCAGGCGGCGCACATTGCGCTTTCGGCGGGCGGTGACGCCGTAGCGCAGCCAGTGCTCTTCACGCTCGATCTTGCGGGCAAGTTTGTGCTGCTCGCGCTCTTCCTCTTCAAGCACCTGATCGCGCCAGTCCTCGAAATGGGCGAACCCCTTGTCGAGCCGGCGCGTCATCCCCCGGTCGAGCCACACGGTTGCGCGGCTTACCTTTTCCAGAAATCGGCGGTCATGCGAGATGGTGACCAAAGCGGAAGAGGTCCGTTGCAACTCTTCCTCAAGCAACTCGATCGTGGCGAGGTCAAGATGGTTGGTCGGCTCATCGAGAAGCAGCAAATCCGGCTCCGGCGCAAGCACGCGGGCCAGTGCAGCGCGCCGCGCTTCACCGCCAGAAAGCGTCGCCGGGTCTTCATCGCCCGTGAGCCCCAGCCGGTCGATGACCAGCGCCACGCGGTTGATGTCGTCGGCAGGACCAAGCCCCGCCTCCACATAGGCGCGCACGGTTGCGAAGCCCTGCCAGTCGGGCGCCTGCGGCAGATAGCGTATGGTTGCCGTCGGCTGGCGAAAGATCTCTCCGTCCTGCGGCTCGACGAGCCCGGCGGCGATTTTCAACAGGGTCGACTTTCCGGAGCCGTTGCGCCCCACCAGCGCCAGCCGCTCACCGGGACCGACCATCAGCGAGGCACCGGCAAGAAGTGGCGTGCCACCGAAGGTCAGACGAATATCATCCAGCTTTAAAAGTGGCGGCGCCATGGCTCAGCGTTCTCCATCATTCAGCAGATGCGCCATGAACAGCGCCCGACCCTTCATCAGCGTTATCGAGAGGTCGCCCTTCACGACGTTGGAAAGCGTCAGCGACGATCCGAAGGGCACCTCCACGGCATCGAGCGGCCACTTCGCCCCTTCAACGGTGAGGCCGGAAAGCTCCGAGAAGCCGAGGATCGAAAACAGTGTGCCATCAGCATAGGCGAAGCTGTGGCGCCGCCCCGGGACGAGCGGCACGCCTTCCTGATCCCCGCTCGTCAGCTTCGCGGCAATGCCGCGCTCGGAGAGCTGCAATGCCTGAGCGAAATGCAGGAACATGTGGTCGGCCCGTTCGCCACCAAAGGCGCCGGCCAGCAGAAGGCTTGTCGCCCCGGCCTCCAGAGCTGCCGCAATCGCGATCTCGCCGTCGGTCTTGTCCTTCTCGGAGGGGAAGGTGCGGCGCGCCACATCGACATAGGAGTCCTCGAACCCATCGGGCACGGAATCGAAATCCCCAACCCAAAGCTCGGGTTTGACGCCGAGAAGTGCTGCGTGGCGTATGCCCGAATCCGCCGCGATAATGCGGCTGTCGGCGATTTCGGCATCGAGGGCCGGTGTCCGGGTGAGGTCTCCACCTAGGAGAAGGGTAAATCGGCTCATGGGCTGGCCCATATCATGCCGGCGAGCCAGCGCCAACGGCGTTTGCACCATTCCTGCCCCTTGCAGAATATCGCTCTGCGCCCTAATTTCCGGTTGCTCTAACGGGGTGCCGGCGCGTTGCCGGCTGAGAGGCCTGGGACAAACCAGGCCAACCCGCGGAACCTGATCCGGTTCATACCGGCGGAGGGATTAGACGCTCTTGGAACAGCGCCTCATTCCCCAACCAGAAACGAGGAGGCGCAGATGCGCACCATCACCCTGATTTCCACGCTGTCGATTGGCACCTTTATCCTGACGGGGCTGGCGGCAGCGCAGGATAAACTCACCATTTACACCTACGAAAGCTTTACCTCGGATTGGGGCCCCGGCCCACAAGTGGAAAAGGCGTTCGAAGCCGAATGCGGCTGCGACGTGGAGTTCATTTCGGTAGCCGATGGGGTGGCGCTTCTGAACAGGGTGAAGCTGGAAGGCCAATCCACAAAGGCCGACATCGTGCTCGGCCTCGACAACAATCTGCTTCATGAGGCGCGGGAAACCGGCCTCTTCGCACCCCATGGAACAGACATGGCCAGGGTGAAGGTGCCGGGCGGTTTCGAGAACGACATTTTCGTCCCCTTCGACTATGGCTATTTCGCTTTCGTCTACGACACCGAGGCCATCGAGACACCACCGGCCAGCCTGAAGGAACTGGTGGAAAGCGATGGCGATTTGAAGATCGCAATACAGGACCCGCGCACCTCCACACCGGGGCTTGGTCTGCTGCTCTGGGTCAAGGCCGTTTACGGCGAGGAGGCTGCCGCCGCGTGGAGCAGCCTTCAGAACAAGGTGCTGACGGTGACACCCGGCTGGAGCGAAGCCTACGGGCTGTTTACCAGCGGCGAGGTCCCCATGGTGCTGTCCTACACCACCTCACCCGCCTACCACCGGATAGCCGAGGATACGGAGCGCTACAAGGCTGCCGGATTTGCCGAGGGCCATTACCTGCAGGTGGAAGTGGCAGCGCAAACGGTCAACGGCGCGAAGAATCCGCTGGCGCAGAAGTTCCTCGCTTTCATGACCGGTCCCGGCTTTCAGGATGCCATCCCCGAAACCAACTGGATGTTCCCGGCCGGAGAAACCTCCAGCCCTTTGAACCCGGTATTCGAAGATCTGGTGAAACCTGAAAAGACACTCGAATTCACACCCGAAGAGGTGGCTGAGAACCGGAAGACGTGGGTCGATGAGTGGCTTTCGGTGATGAGCCACTGACCATCCCCCGGGTCCCCGCCATGGACAGACGCATAACAGCGGGACGCATCGCGCTTGCCGCCGTTGGCCTGCTTGTCGGCGGAGCCTTTGCCGGCCTCGCGGTAGAGGCGGCACGCCAGGGTTCTGGCGTGCTGGATGCGTTCGATGCATGGCTTCTGCGCATTGCCCGTTTCACGCTCTGGCAGGCCCTGCTTTCCACGCTGCTCTCGGTGATCCCGGCGACCCTCTTGGCGCGCGCTCTTGCACGACATCCGGTGTTTCCGGGCCGCGCCTTCATCCTGCGCCTGTTCGCCGTGCCGCTTGCATTACCGGCTATCGTGGCAGCCCTCGGCGTGCTCGCGCTCTATGGCCGCGCTGGGTTCTTTGCTCCCTATCTTTCGCTTGCTCTCAACGAACACTGGCCTGGCATCTATGGCCTTTCAGGAATTCTGGTCGCCCATGTCTTCTTCAACCTGCCGCTTGCGACACGGCTCTTTCTGAACGCGCTTGAAAGTGTGCCAGCAGACCAATGGCGTCTTGCAGCCCAGCTTGGCATGGGCGCGCGCGCCTCGTTCCGGTTTCTCGAATGGCCGGCCATGCGCGCTGCCCTGCCCGGCATTGCCGGGCTCGTCTTCATGCTGTGTGTCACTTCCTTCACCATTGTGTTGCTGCTTGGTGGGGGCCCGCGCGCGACCACGCTGGAAGTTGCGATCTATCAGGCATTGCGCTTCGATTTTGACCCTGCCCGCGCTCTGGTGCTCACCCTCATCCAGGTGACGCTGGCAGGCAGCATCGTGTTGGCGATGAGCCGCCTCGGCGCGTCCTTCAGCGGCGACGCAAACCTGCCCGTCGCACCCCGCCGGATCGTCTGGCACACACCCGCAGAGACCGGTTTCAACGCAGCCCTTATTCTTATCGCCCTCTTCTTTGTTGCAGGGCCGATGGCAGCAACGGTATTTACCGGCCTGAAAGCCGACCTCGGGCGTCTTGCCACCGAAAGCGCGGTCTTTGCAGCCACGGCCACCAGCCTTGTTTTCGCAAGCCTGTCGGCCCTCCTGTGCCTCATCCTGTCGCTGGCACTGGTCGCAGCCCGGCGAGCGCTCGAAATGAAGCGGGGTGCATTACCGGCAGCCCTGCTCGAACGCGCCACCGACAGCGGGGCCGCCATGGTTCTCATCGTCCCGCCGCTGGTCATCGGTGCGGGCTGGTTCATTCTCCTGCGTCATGTGGGCAATGTCTTCGTCTTCGCGCCGGTCATGGTCGTCACGGTCAATGCAGTGATGGCCATGCCCTTTTCCATCCGCGCCATTCGCCCGGCCTATGATGCCGCAAGCGCCCGTCATGAAAAACTGTGCCTGTCGCTCGGCATCACCGGCTGGACCCGGCTGCGTCTTGTCGACTGGCCGGCGCTCAAACGCCCCGCCGCCACCGCGCTCGCCTTTGCCGCAGCGCTTTCGCTGGGAGACCTTGGCGTCATTGCCTTGTTCGGATCAGATCAGGTGCAGACCCTGCCCTATCTGCTTCTGCAGCGCATGGGCAGCTATCGCACGGTAGATGCCGCCGGCCTCGCTCTTTTCCTGGGCCTTCTTTGCCTGGCATTGATGTTCATCGCCGATCGACTCGGCAGGGAGAAGACATGAACAGAACCGCCACCGGACCTGGAGCACGCATCGCTTTGGAAGCGCTACAATTCGCTTACCCTGGCGGGAGCCCAATGACGTTCGACACAACAATCGCGCCAGCCGATATCGTTGCCGTGATGGGCCCGAGCGGTTCGGGAAAATCGACGCTGCTCAGCCTGATCGCCGGCTTCGAAAGACCCACCTCGGGCCGTGTTCTCATAAACGGCGAAGATGTCTCCCGGCTCAATCCTCACCGCAGACCTGTTTCCATGGTGTTTCAGGAAAACAATCTCTTCGCGCATCTCACCGTCGCCCAGAATGTGGGGCTTGGCCGCTCGGCTTCCCTGAGTTTGACCGACGAAGACCGGGCAGCAGTCTCGGATGCTCTTGCCCGAACCGGGCTTGCGGGCAAGGAAGACCGGTTGCCTCAAGCGCTCTCGGGCGGAGAGCGCCAGCGTGTGGCACTTGCCCGCGTGTTGATTCGCAGACGCCCCGTTCTTCTGATGGACGAGCCGTTCGCTTCGCTCGGACCGGCCCTGCGCGACGAAATGCTCGATCTCATTGTCGGCCTGCACAGCGCGCAGGAGATGACAATCCTGATGGCGACGCATGATCCGCGCGATGCTGAGCGGCTTTGCAAAACCATGATCTTCGTGGAAGAAGGACAGATCTCCGCCACCGGCACAACCGATGCGTTCATCTCCGGCAGAGCGTCTGAAGCCTTCAACCGCTATATAGGCGCGCGCCGCGAAATCATTTAAGCTCCAAGAAATGGATTCCCCTGTTGCAGCTTATGCGCTAGACGATGCCCCGGATGGGACATGATGAAATGCTGAGGGAACCAAAAGCGCGACTGGCGTGTTAAGGCTGGTCATGCTTTGGACAAGATCAACCGGAAGGACATTCACCTGTCCAATCGAGCGCCCGCTACCATGAACTTCCTGCCGCACGCGCGGTCATCGTCGCGCAAAACTGTCCTGGCCCTGACGCTCACCGCGCTCCTGTCCGGCTGCCAGATGATCCCGACCGACACGGGCAGTTTCATGCCCTCTTCCAACCCGGTCACGGTGGACACGGTGACGCGTGGCGATCGTCTGGCGCGCCTTGCCCGTCAGCAGCATCCGCGCATCCTGCAGACCTACGGCGGCGAATACTCCGACGCGAAGCTCGAACGAATGGTAGCCAAGGTCGTCGGCTCGCTGACGCTGGACGAGCAAAACACCGGCGCGGCCTATCGGATCACGATACTCAACTCACCGAACGTGAACGCGTTTGCCCTGCCCGGCGGCTATCTCTATGTCACGCGCGGGCTCTTGGCGCTTGCCAATGATTCGGCGGAGCTTGCTGCCGTCCTTGCACATGAAATGGCACACGTGACCGCCAATCATGGCATTGAGAGGCAGAAACTGGAGGCGGAAGAAAAATTTGCTTCCCAAGTGGTCAATGAAGTGGTGGGCGGGCGCGATCAGGCGGCTCAGGCCGCACTGGTCCGCGGCAAACTGCGGCTTGCCCAGTTCTCCCGCAACCAGGAGCTTGAAGCCGACCGAATTGGCATTCGCACCACCTCCCACGCTGGCTACGACGCATTCGCCGCAGCTCGTTTCCTTCAGGCGATGGACGCCTATCAGGGCTTTCGCAGTGTCAGTGGTGCGACCGACGCCAGCCTCGACTTTCTCGCCAGTCACCCAAATGCGCCGCGCCGCATCGAGCTCGCGCAACGCCACGCCCGTGAATTGCAACAGCCGAACGCGGCAGGCAAACGTGACCGCGAATCCTTCCTCGCCGGTATTGACGGCATGATCTACGGCGATTCACCGGAAGAGGGTTTTGTGCGCGGACGCGACTTTCTTCATCCGGGGCTTGGCGTCGCCTTCCGCGTCCCCCAGGGGTTCATTATCGACAATTCAGCAAAGGCGGTTACCGCCGTTGGACCTGACGACATCGCTGTCCGTTTCGATGGAGCAACCGTGCCGCAGGGTACATCCCTGACGGATTATCTGATGAGCGGCTGGGTTGCCGGGCTTGAGCCCGAAACAATCCGGACCCTGACCATCAATGGCTATCCGGCTGCCAAAGGTCGCGCCAGCGCCGATGGCTGGCAGTTCGATGTGACGGTGATCCGTTCGGGCGGGCAGGTTTATCGCCTGCTGACTGCCGCCCCGGCAACGAGCGGCGATCTTGAGAAGGTTGCCGATTCTGTTGGTCAGAGCTTCCGTGTGCTGAACCAGGCGGAGCGTGCTGCGCTCACACCCCTGCGTATCCGCGTGATCACGGTCCAGCCCGGCGAAACACTTGCTTCGCTTGCCGCACGCATGCGTGGCGTCGATCGGAAAGTGGAGCTCTTCCGGCTGTTGAATGCTCTCGGCCCCGGCGCATCACCTTCAGCGGGAACCAGGGTGAAGATCGTCACCGATCAATAACGGTAATCGCGCACCTTCACCGGAGCGCCCGCAAACGCTCAGGCTGCACCCCCTGGGAGCGCAGGATGCTCGCGGAGAAGCACGCCGCGCAACTTCTCGATCGCCCTGCTTTCGATCTGGCGAACACGTTCCTTTGATATTCCGAGCGCGGTGCCGAGCGCCTCGAGTGTCGCCCCGTCGTCTGACAGCCGGCGCTCGCGTATGATCTTCAGTTCGCGCCGATCCAGAACATCAAGCGCCCTGGCAAGCCAGAGCGCACGACGTTCACCGTCGATCATATGTTCTACAGTCTCATCCACCGGCTCATCATCGGAAGGGATAAATTCCATACGCTCCGCGGAGGCCTCGCCTTCATCGCGCATCGGCGCGTTAAGGGAGAGGTCAGGTCCGGACAGCCTCGCATCCATCATCGCCACATCGGCTGGTGAAACACCGAGGAGCTTGGCTGCCTCTTCATGGATCTCACCAGAGGTTCCCATACTTTTCTGCAGCTTTGCCCGCAGACGACGAAACTTGAAGAAAAGCGCCTTCTGGGCTGAGCTCGTTCCGCCACGCACGATCGACCAGTTGCGAAGGACATAGTCCTGCATCGAGGCGCGTATCCACCATGTCGCATATGTTGAAAAACGCACACCGCGTTCGGGGTCAAACCGGGCTGCCGCCTCCAGAAGCCCGATATGGCCTTCCTGTATGAGATCAGCCATTGGCAGCCCGAAATTTCGAAACCGGGCGGCCATCGCGATGACCAGCCGCATGTGAGCCACGGTCAGTTGATGCAGCGCCTGCTGATCGTTAGTTCTTGACCAGCGTTTCGCCAGGTCCTGCTCTTCTTCCAGCGCCAGATACGGCGCCTTCATCGCCTTTTCGATCAGTTTGCGTTCCGCCCGGTCTTGCATCATGCACTCCCGCGTTACCGGCCCGCCACCTTCGACAGAAGGATCGCGAGCCACCAAGCCCACACGCATTGGCCTCGCCCATGCGCTGTTCGATCATTCAGAGCATTCTCGACGCCCCGATCGAACATACGCGGCCGCGCCAAAGGCGGACGTCTCGCGAACTCTGCAAAGCCACTTTAAGGAACGTCGCAAACGGGGCTCCTCAGCCCCAACAACGAGACATCACTTAAAGTAACGAGTCGGAAACAGAAAAAGTTCCAACGGGGAACGGGATGAAGCCGGACAACAAAAAACCCGGCTGAAAAGCCGGGCTCTTTGAAAACAGTCCGAGAGAGGCGTTTATGCCGCCTCGTCCTTCTCGGCTTCCTCATTGTCGGCCTTCGCGCCCCGGCGCGGGCCTTTGTTGAGGTTTGTCTCGATCAGGCGCACAGCCTCTGTCTCCGACATACGGTTGACGGCCGCGATCTCGCGCGCCATGCGGTCGAGCGCGGCTTCATAAAGCTGACGCTCCGAGTAGGATTGCTCCGGCTGATTGTCCGCACGATAAAGATCACGCACGACTTCCGAAATAGAGATCAGGTCACCCGAATTGATCTTTGCATCATATTCCTGGGCGCGGCGCGACCACATGGTGCGCTTGACGCGGGCACGGCCCTGAACAACCTTGAGCGCACGATCGACATAATCAGTCTCGGAAAGCTTGCGCATGCCAATTGACGTCGCCTTGGCCACCGGCACCTTGAGGCGCATCTTGTCCTTTTGAAAATCGATGACGAACAATTCCAGCTTGTGACCGGCGACTTCCTGCTCTTCGATCGTAACGATCTGCCCGACGCCGTGCGCCGGATACACGATATACTCGCCAGTCTTGAAGCCCTGACGCTGCGCCGATTTCTTCTGCTGGGTGGTCATCCGCCTAACACTCCTGTTCTAGTGGGGCATGCAGATACCGCCTCGCCTCGACGATACCCCGTGCCCATACGCCTGCCGGCTTCTCGGACGCATGACAGATTTCAAGCTCTGGGAAATGGTGACAGCCCCTGTACCGCAGGCCCGCCACGCAAACCAATACACCCTGACCCAGATAGCCCCGGTCCGGATTTTGAGCCCCACCTTTCAGTGATTAGTCTGTGTGCGCCATCAAAAGACGTGTTGTCACCGGCATGATTTTACGAAGCTACCACAAAAAGCCGAAAGAATCAAGAATTTGACGCATGTGCGAAGATGTCGCGGCAGAATCCTGCGCGACCGCCCCGTCTTTCAGCGTTATGCCCCACGGACGAAAAGTGGGATCAATCTCCTTCGCCAGGCTCCGGCGAAAAGTACTGCTCCAGCTTGTTTTCGACACCGTCGAATTCCTTGGCGTCTGCCGGAGGTTCTTTCTTGGCAGTGATATTGGGCCATTTTTCGGCATACTCGGAATTGAGCTGAAGCCAGCTATCCAGACCCGGCTCGGTGTCGGGCTTGATCGCCTCTGCCGGGCACTCCGGCTCACAGACGCCGCAATCGATGCACTCATCCGGGTGAATGACGAGCATGTTCTCGCCCTCATAGAAACAGTCCACCGGACAGACTTCTATACAGTCCATGTACTTGCACTTGATGCAATTGTCGGTGACGATATAGGTCATTGGTGCTCTCGGCTGACAGCTTCTTCGAATGTCGAGAGGTGAGGTATCGCCTTTGAAGGGCCGTTGCAAGGCCCGTTATTGCGCGGCAATCGTCGCAGGCGAAATCCCATTCCAGCTTCGCAGAACTCGTTCGGGCCTCATCCGTCGTCACGCCAGCGATCCAGCGCGCGACGCTCCTTCTTCGTCGGGCGACCGGCTCCGGTGTCGCGCTTTGGCGGCAGCGTCGCGGCCACGATCTCTTTCGGCGGAGCGGGCGGTGTCATATCCTCGTAGAGCATACGCGCCTCTTCCGCAGGACCACGGCGCGTACCAGGCGCCAGAACCCGGTAGACAAGGATGCGGCGGTCAAGAGAGATCGTGAGCACATCACCCACCTTGATCTGGTAAGCAGCCTGCTCGATCTTGTTACGATTGACCCGGACGCGTCCCGCCTGTGCGAGCTTGGCGGCGAGTGAGCGTGATTTCACCACCCGCGCAAAGAACAGCCACTTGTCGATGCGCTGCCGTTCTAAAGCCGTCCCGATCATTGCATGGCGCTACTTTTTCAACTGGTCCTTCAGGGCAGCGAGCTTGGCAAAGGGCGAATCCGGATCGATCCGGGCCGGCCGCTCCTCGCGCGGACGGTGAGGCGCGCCCTTGCGCTTGAAGCCTGGCTTGTCACCGTCCTTGCGTGGGGGCTTGCCGCGCTTCTGCGCACCGTCACGTTCCTGACGCCCACGCCCCTGCTGACGCGGATTTCCCTTGCCCGCACCATGACGTTTGCGCCCGTCAAAACGCGCCTGCCGCCAGATGATGACAGGTTTGGGCTCTTCTTCCTCGCCGGATGCACCGGATGCACCTGCATCCGGGGCTTCTGAAGCAGGTTCTTCATCCTTCCCGGCGTTTTCTGCATCCGGCTCGGCGTTTTCTGCATCCGGCTTGCTGGGATCTGCGGCCGGTGCCGCGTTTTCCACCGGGGCCTCCACCGCGTCTGCTGCGGCTGCGCCATCCACATCCGGTTCGGCAGTCTCTTTGTGCGCAGCTGTGTCGGAGCCTTCGGCGACTGGTTCGACGGCACCATCGCTCTGGGCTTTCTGCGCCGTTTCGGTCTGCGAAGCCGTCTCGTCCAGAGCCTTCAGATGCGCAGCCACCTCATCCGCGGGCTTTGGCTCTCCACGATAACCCAGCCCCTTGAGGATCGCTTCCATATCATCAGCGGTCGCGCCAAGAATCGACATCATCGCCGGTGTGACCACAAAGGCACCCCCGTCATAGCCGCCTTCAGGGCGCGCGCCTGCTCCCGGCTTCCAGGAAAGCGCGGGACGAATCAGATCCGCGAGGCGTTCGAGAATGTCGACACGCACCGCGCGGCGCCCAAGATTGCGATAGCCCGCGAGCCCGTAGAAGGCTTTCTCAAAAGTCGGATCGGTAACGATGGAGGTGCGTCCCGCGGCGAGCGCATTCACGACATCTCCATAGCCCGGCTTGTCCTTGGCATCGTTTATAAGCGCCCACAGAAGCGTCAGAAGGCCGGCAGGTGCGGGTTTGATCAGCGCAGGAACAAAGATGTGGTAGGCGCCAAAGCGGACACCGAGGCGGCGCAGCGAAGCGCGCGCATCCTGATCAAGAGCACGGACATCTTCGGCCACGTTGCGTCGATTGAGCACGCCGAAGTTCTCTGCAAGCTGGAAGGCGATGCCGCGTGCCATTCCCGAGAGACTTTCAGTGTTTCGAAGGTCCACCAGAGGCTTGAGAAGCGACTCGATCTGATATGACACAAAGCGCTCGGCGCGCGCAGCAACCTTGTCGCGTGCCGGCCCGGTAAGCTGCTCGTCTGCCAGAAGCACAACACGCGGTTTCAAAGCATCGTCGCCAGCCACGAGCGTACCGACAGGCTGCCCGAGCCAGCGCAGCAGGCCATCGGAATCGAGCGCCAGATCTCCATTGCCTGACGAAGCAAAACGCTCAGCCCGGGTTTCAAACTCGGCTGCGAGCGCTTTTTGCGCGGCTGCCTTGACGGCTCGCGCGTCTTCGCCTTCCGCCGAACGGTCGGCAGTAAAGCGGAACCCTAGCATCTCACCAACATGGTGCCCCTCGACAAGGACTTCGCCAACGGGGCTGATTTCTGCTTCCGGCATTGCATTCTCTCTCAGGCGCTTCATGAGCACGGAAGTCCTGCGGTCCACAAAGCGTTTCGTCAATCGCTCATGCAGCGCATCGGACAAACTGTCCTCAATCTCTCGTGTTTTTTCTTGCCAGTGTGTCGCGTTGGCCAACCATCCGGGCCGATGCGAAACAAATGTCCATGTACGGATCTGCGCGATCCGCTGCGATAAAGTATCGATGTCCCCCTCGGTGGACGAGGCGCGTTTGACCTGTTCAGCCATATAGTCTTCATCGACATGGCCCATTCGCGCCAGATCAGAAAAGACTGCACCAACAATTTCTGCGTGCTGGGCCGGTGCAATGCGCCGGTAATCGGGGAGCACGCAGGCTTCCCACAGAAGGCCGACACGTTCGCGCCCGTTCGCCAGCTTGCGAATGTCCTCATCTCGCGACAGGAATTCGAGCACTTTGGCATCCGCGGCAGGCAGCGCGCGGGTGAGCCCCTCGACCGGAGGCGGCATATCAAGTGAGGCTCTGAGCGCGTCGATGCTTGAAAAGTCGAACGCTGCAGTACGCCATTGCAGCACCTTGACCGGATCGAATTCATGCGCCTCGATGCGATGGACGAGTTCATCGGCAAGCGGATCCACCTGGCCTGTCACACCAAACGTGCCGTCGCGCAAATGTCGGCCTGCACGACCGGCGATCTGGCCGAGCTCTGCCGGATTGAGGTCGCGATACTGGAAACCATCGAACTTGCGGTTCTGCGCAAACGCTACGTGGTCGACATCGAGGTTGAGCCCCATGCCGATCGCATCCGTGGCGACAAGGTAATCGACGTCGCCAGACTGGTAGAGTGCCACCTGAGCATTTCGTGTGCGCGGGCTCAACGCGCCAAGCACCACGGCGACACCGCCACGCTGACGACGGATCAACTCGCCGATCGCGTAAACCTCGTCTGAGGAGAACGCGACAATGGCCGAGCGGCGCGGTAGCCGCGTGATCTTGCGCGAACCGGAATAGGTAAGCACCGACATGCGCGGCCGCGTGATGACGGAAAGGCCCGGCAGAAGCTTTTCCAGGATGCCGCGCATCGTGCCGGCACCCAGCAGCAGCGTTTCCTCGCGTCCGCGCAGATGCAGGATACGGTCGGTAAAGATATGCCCACGCTCGAGATCAGCGGCAAGCTGCACTTCGTCGATGGCGACAAAGGCCACATCCGCCTCGCGCGGCATGGCCTCCACCGTGCACACGGAAAAGCGCGCTCCAGGTGGCGATATTTTTTCCTCGCCGGTAATCAGCGCCACATGCTGCTCGCCCACCTTGGCAACAACCCGCGTGTAAACCTCGCGTGCCAAAAGGCGCAGCGGCAGGCCGATGATACCGCTCGAGTGCGCCACCATGCGCTCGATGGCGAGATGCGTCTTGCCCGTATTGGTAGGGCCGAGGATGGCTGTGACGTTGCGCCCCGATAGTGACCGGGGACTGGCGTTCTGATTCTGGAAATTCATAGGCCCGAAAAGCCGTCTACCTCAGCGAGAAAAGGCGGAAACACCGGTTAGCACGCTTTACCTCTCCATTCCAAGGCAAGACTGCCACTCCGCCGACAAAGCCTGCCAAAACAACCTGAAGATCAATGTGTCCGTTAAGGTTTGGAACGAGTCTGGAACGAATCAGCGACGAATCACTGACTTTGAACGTTTCCTGTTTTGTTCACCCCCACATGCTGTACATCCCAGAGCGTACGGACCTAGATGCTGAATCAGCGTACCACCGAATGAACATGAATCGGGCAGCGAGTGTTAACTTTTGAACGCACGTCACAAAACCGCTCTTCTCAACTTCGACCAACCATAAGATTTTGTTAGGGAAATTTTCTGATCCGTTAATCGGGGCTCGACGCATTAATGAGCCGCGAGTTAACACTTCGACCAAACCCGGAACGAATCGGCGACGAATCAGTGATATCGGAATGTTCCCGATACGTTCACCACTACATCTGGTGTTTTCCACACCCTGTCGACAGATAACAAACAGCTTATCCACAGGCCGGATCCAACAGGATGAAAGCCTCGTTAACCAAATTGCTTCAAATTGATACAGAATCGATCAAAGCGCGACGCCGCTTTTTCTCCACAGCACCCGGGAAGCCAGGCGCACGTCGCGCTTTTTTTTCTTCAGACGAAGTATTGTCCGCCATTGACGGTCAATGTCGATCCGGTCACGAAGCCGGCATCGTCCGAGGCCAGAAACAGCACAGACCGTGCGATCTCTGACGCTTCGCCCAGCCGCCCCACCGGGATCTGGGCGATGATTTTCTCGCGCACCGCTTCCGGCACAGCCATCACCATGTCCGTAGCGATATATCCCGGGCAGATAGCATTTACCGTCACGTTGAAACGCGCCCCCTCCTGGGCGAGCGCCTTGGTGAAGCCGATTTCGCCTGCTTTTGCGGCCGAGTAATTGGCCTGCCCCATCTGGCCCTTCTGACCGTTGATGGAAGATATGTTGATGATCCGGCCGAACCCGCGCGAACGCATGCCGGCAAAAACCTGATGCGTCATGTTGAAGACGCCATTGAGATTGACATCGACAACCGCGCGCCAGTCTTCCACCGTCATCTTGTGAAACATCACGTCGCGGGTGATCCCGGCATTGTTTATCAGAATATCCACCGGCCCGAGATCGGCCTCGATCTTAGCAACACCCTCGGCACAGGCGTCATAGTCGGCAATCGACCACTTATAGGCAGCAATGCCGGTATCCCCGGTGAACCGTGCCGCCGCCTCGTCATTGCCCGCATAATTTGCCGCGACCCGGTAGCCCGCATCCTTCAGGGCTGTTGCTATTGCCGCGCCGATGCCACGGGTTCCACCGGTAACAAGTGCCGTTTTCATGCAGGTCGCCTCCCTGAAAATGAACTGTCCCCGCCGCCTTCGCCCCATTGTGCCTGAGCGATAAGCCGGCTGACGCGCGGCGTCTCCCGCCGCGTGCCGGCAAAGAACCTACAGCGCTTCCACACACATGGCGACGCCCATTCCACCGCCGATGCAAAGCGTGGCAAGGCCCTTCCTGGCGCCACGACGCCGCATCTCGAAAGCAAGCGTGTTGAAAATGCGGGTTCCTGAAGCCCCGATCGGATGACCGATGGCAATCGCCCCGCCATTCACGTTCACGATCTCCGGGTTCCATCCCATATCCTTGTTGACGGCACAGGCCTGTGCGGCAAAAGCCTCATTGGCTTCGACCAGGTCGAGGTCTTCCGCCTTCCACCCGGCCTTTTCCAGCGCGCGACGCGACGCGGGGATCGGCCCTGTGCCCATGATCGCCGGATCGACCCCTGCCGTTGCCCAGGAGGCGATACGCGCCAGCGGTGTCAGGCCACGGCGCTCCGCCTCGCTTTCGCGCATCAGAACGACCGCGGCGGCACCGTCATTGATGCCTGATGCATTGGCCGCCGTCACGGTGCCCTCCTTGTCAAAGGCCGGACGCAGCTTCTGCATACCCTCAAGGGTCGCGCCATGACGGATATATTCATCCTCGGAAACGACCGTCTCGCCCTTGCGGCTCTTCACCGTCACCGGCACGATCTCGTCCTTGAAACGGCCAGCCTTCTGAGCGGCCTCCGCCTTGTTCTGAGATGCCAGCGCGAACGCGTCCTGCTCGTCACGCGTGATCTGAAACTGCCGCGCCACATTCTCCGCCGTGATGCCCATATGATAGCCGTTGAAGGCATCCCAGAGACCGTCGCGGATCATCGTGTCGATCATGGCATAATCGCCCATCTTCACACCGGCGCGCAGATAGGCGCAATGGGGCGAGAGCGTCATGGATTCCTGCCCGCCGGCAACAATGATGTCGGCATCGCCGGTGGCGATCTGCTGCATGCCGATGGCGATGGTGCGCAGGCCCGAACCGCAAACCTGGTTGAGCACCCAGGCAGTCGTCTCCTTCGGTAGGCCAGCGGCGATCGACGCCTGGCGCGCGGGGTTCTGGCCCTGTCCCGCCGTCAACACCTGACCGAGTATCACCTCGTTCACCTCTTCCGGCGCCACTCCGGCGCGCGAAAGCGCTTCACGAATGGCCGTGGCACCCAATTCGTGGGCCGGAACGGTGGCAAACGATCCGTTGAAGGAACCGACCGGTGTCCGAGCGGCGCTGGCGACGACGATGGCTTCAGCTGTCGACATGAAGGCTTCTCCCTTGAAAAGGCGATACGTATAAATGCGCAGTCCCTGCAACGGACTGACCTTATCCGCATTTGTCGCGGCTAATAAGTGCCGAGTCAAACGGTTGTGTGCAGCGCAACAACTCTTGCGCGTCGCCGAAGATAAGCGGCTGCGTCTTCGCCACTGCGAAAACCGCTTTCATTCGACCGGATTTTGCGCATATCCTGCCCCTGGTCCTTGAATCCAGGGCATCGTTATTCCAGGTCGACGGAAGAGACGACCGGACGCGACGCCATAGACACCGTGCTACGGGGAGGTCAGTAATGCCAGCCAAGGACGACCCGATCGTCATCAAGAAATACGCCAATCGCCGTCTCTACAATACCGGCACCAGCACCTATGTGACGCTGGAAGATCTCGCCGAAATGGTGAAGCGCGATGAAAATTTCGTCGTCCAGGACGCCAAGTCCGGCGACGACATCACCCATTCGGTTCTGACGCAGATCATTTTTGAACTGGAAAATGACCGCAACGGACAGAACATGCTGCCCGTATCCTTTTTGCGCCAGCTCATCGCGTTTTATGGCGATCAGATGCAGATGGTTGTTCCAAGCTTCCTGGAACAATCCATGATGGCCTTCTCAAAAGAGCAGGAGCGCATGCGCGAGCAGATGAACAAGGCTTTTGGGACGTCGTCCATGGACATGATGGGCATGTCCGCTCCGATGAAAATAGTGGAAGAGCAGACGCGCCGCAACATCGAGATGTTTCAGAACGCGATGCGCATGTTCACACCGGTGCCCGGAGCTTCCGAGCAGCCCGCGGCAACGGACAGGGAAGCGGGCAATGACACACACCGCTCCGACGACCTGAAAGACTTACGGGAGCAGATCGCGGCGATGCAGCGCAAGATCGATTCAATGGGTGATTCCTGATCCAGAACACCTCCGCAGACCACCCCCCACTCTGGAATGCACGAAATGTCTGATCCCGTTCGCAACCGGCAGGCCATGCTTGAAGGCATGTCGCCGGTGCTGAGTGAGGGCGTCTATGTCTTCTGCAGCGTTAGACCGGATACCGCCGAGAAACTCCTCAAGGACGCCGTCGGAGCTTTCAAAGAGGAGGAGGGAACGACACTCGTCCTGAGCCTGGAACGCGCCGAAGCGCTTGGTTTCGATACAGACATGCCGATGCGCCGGATCGTCCTTAGCGTCTATTCGGCGCTAGACGGTGTGGGGCTAACCGCTTCCGTGGCCACGGCACTGGCAGAGGAAGACATTCCCTGCAATGTGATCGCCGCTTTTCATCACGACCATATCTTCGTGCCCGAGAAGCAGGCGGAAAAGGCCTTCTCGGTCCTTCTCAACGTTCAACAGCGCGCTGAGGCGAATGCGGTGAATGGGTAGCCCAAACAAAAAAGGCCAGTCAAAGACCGGCCTTTTTCGCAATCCACTGGAGAAAGTCGCTTATGCGTCCTTCGGCTCCAGAACCTGGCGACCGCGATACATGCCAGTCTTCAGGTCGATGTGGTGCGGACGACGCAGCTCGCCCGAGTTCTTGTCTTCGACATAGGTCGGCGCCTTGATGGCATCGGCCGAGCGGCGCATGCCGCGCTTCGAAGGCGTCGTTTTCCTTTTTGGTACAGCCATTGTCCTGCTCCGCTAATCGGTCAAAGGCCGTTGCGGCCCCTTGATCCAGGGCCCAGCATCTCGGCCGGGAATTGGAAGTCGGCGTGCCTATACACCTCAAAACGGCCTTTGACCAGTGGGTCGCAGCGCATTTTTTGGAGAATTGCCGCAATCAGGGTTTCAGACACCCCACATAACCGCCTGCCTTGCGCGCCCGCTGCTCGATATTTGCAGCGAGCCTGTTGAGACCGCCGGACGGCTTTGCCGGATTGCGCTCCAGCGGATTGGGCAACGTCACCGCCAGCAGCGCGGCCTGACGGCGCGTAAGCTCGGAAGCCCGCCGCCCGAAGTAATGCTGCGCCGCAGCCTCCGCGCCGTAAATGTTTGGGCCCCATTCGACAATGTTCAGATAAATTTCGAGGATACGTCGCTTGGAAAGGACAAGATCGAGATAAACCGCCAGCGGAAGCTCCAGACCTTTGCGCAGGAAGGAGCGACCCTGCCAGAGATAGAGGTTCTTCACGGTCTGCATCGGTATGGTGGAGGCTCCACGCGCCTTTTCGCCCGACAGCGCATCATTGATGACGAGGTTCAACGCGGCCCAGTCGATCCCGTCATGCGCACAGAACTGCCCGTCCTCCGACATGACAACAGAATACTGGATCAGCGTTCCCATTTTATCGAGTGAGGTCCAGCGGCGGTCATATCCTTCAAGCGTTGCCAGATCGCGCATCATCAAAGTGGAAAGAGGGTGAACAAACGGGACCTTGTAAAGAAGCGTCAGTCCCGCCGGTATCAGGGCCAGAACGACGACGATGGTCACGACATGGCGCAAAAACCATCTTCTCCAGCCACGCGCGGGTCCCGGCCGCGTTTTACCGCTGCGGCCACGACGCCGACTGCCCATGGTCGACGACTTTTTTTCCGGATCGACTGTCGGGCCGCTCAATCCTGTTTCCCCGTATCAGAGACGCCATAAAACTGCTTTTCGCATAACGCTCCAATGCCTGCGGCGCAATGGCACCTACAAACGGACTTGACCCCGGCGCCCATTAACGGCATCGCTCCGGACATGGAAGAGACACCCACCCTCCCCTTCGAGGTTAAACTGGCCGCCGGCGCGAACCTGGTGGAGAAGACCCTGCGCGACCTGCTCGGCACCCGGCCGCTCGAAGGCGAATTACATCGACCCGAACGGCTGCTGATGGCCATGCGCCATGGTGTTTTGAATGGCGGCAAACGCTTGCGGCCTTTCCTCGTACTCGAGACTGCCGCGCTGTTCGATACGAGCAACCAGAGTGCTGCACTTCGCGTGGCGGCAGCGCTGGAATGCGTGCACTGTTACTCTCTCGTCCATGACGACCTGCCCGCAATGGACGATGACGACCTGCGCCGGGGCCAGCCGACGGTGCATCGCGCTTTCGACGAAGCAGCCGCAATCCTGGCCGGCGACAGTCTTCTGACATTCGCTTTCGACATCATCAGCGCCGCGGAGACGGAACTATCCACCGAGGCAAAGCTCACGCTTGTCAATCGGCTGGCACGCGCCGCTGGCATGGGTGGCATGGCCGGAGGGCAGGCGCTGGATCTGGCTGCCGAAGGCTCGAGCCTCAGCGAAGAAGAAATACTCCTCCTCCAGTCCATGAAGACTGGCGCCCTCATCCGCTTTGCCTGCGAGGCCGGCGGCGTGGTGGGTGGCGCTCAACCCGCGGAGACAGAACGTCTCGGTGAGTTTGGATCCGCCATCGGCCTGGCTTTTCAGTTGGCCGACGATCTTCTCGACCTCACATCGAACAGCGAAACAATGGGCAAGGCGACCGGCAAAGACGCTGCTGCTGGCAAGGCCACTTTGGCAAGTCTGCATGGAGTCGAGTGGACACGTCGTCAACTCAATGGTCTCGTCGCCCAGGCCGAGGATATTCTGGACCCGTTCGGCGAACGTGCCGAGACCCTGCGGCAGGCAGCCCGTTTCGTGGCTGACCGGCAGAAATAACACTGAAGCCGCCCAGTTTTTGCTTAGAGACACGCGGCAGCACAAGCCGTTTTGCTGTTCTGTTCTTCAAACGTGACCGCGCATTCATATTCGCAGGTCACGAGGGCATGTAAAAGCTCATTCTTTTAGCGTTAATCACGCATTAATCAGGATGCTCAATTCTTACGGGAAATGGGGACGTCTTGGGAATAGCAATGCCTACCCTGGGGACACAACAATATATGCGCGGACGCCTGTTCGTGCTCCTGGCCGGGTTTGTCATCGCTGTTGCCATGGGAACCGGATTCTTGCTGTGGCAAACGCAGACCACCAAGAACCAGGTACGTTTCGGCGCATTCATCAGTCACATGGCGGACGCCACCAATGATGTAATTCATAACGCGCTGCGGCTTGAGCAGGCCGAGCTTCTTGCCAGCGGCGATGCGGCTGAGACCGAAGCGAGCCACAACGAGCTCGAGATGGCGCTGACGCGATTGAACGCCGCCTATCAGGCGCTCGAATTCGCAATAAGCGGTGAAGTGACCACGCTCGAAAGCCAGCGCCTGACCAATCTTCAGGGTGGCCTGGAATCAGATGCACCCGTCCCGCAGGCGATGCCGGTCGCCACGGACATCACGGGCCATGCCGTCCCGGCTTCTGTGCGGCGTATCTGGCTTGGGCAGAATGAAGAGGCCGCGCTCCGCACGCAGATTCGCGACATCATCTCACTCGCCAACAGGCTTGAGGTGTTTACCGACTATGACAACGCCACGGCACGTCGCGTTTTCAAACAGCTTCAGACACTTGCCAACACCCAGGTGCGCCCGGAACTAAAACGCATTTCCGACCTTCTCAACGCGGGGATGATTGAAAGCCATGGCACGCTCCAATGGGGTCTATTTGGCGTCGCGGTGGCCATGGTGACAGCGAGCCTCATCCTCGCGCTCCGGATTTTTGAGCCTATGATCCGTCGGATATCGAAGGCCCATCAGGATCTGCACAGCGCGAATATCTCGCTTGCAGCCGAAAAGATAAAGGCGCAGTCGGCCGATCGCACGAAATCGGAATTCCTGGCTAACATGAGCCATGAAATCCGCACGCCAATGAACGGTGTCATGGGCATGGCAGAACTGCTGGCGCGCACCAATCTCGACCAGCGACAGGCGATGTTCGTCGACGTGATTGTCAAATCGGGCACCGCTCTTTTGACCATCATCAACGACATTCTCGATTTCTCGAAGATCGATGCCGGCCAGTTGAAGCTGGACGAAGCGCCGTTCAGGCTTGGCGAGGCAATTGAAGATGTGGCGGCTCTTGTTTCCTCGCGCGTGGCCGAAAAAGACCTGGAGCTCATTGTTCGTGTCGATCCGGAGCTCCCTGCCTCATTCATCGGCGATGTGGGCCGGTTCCGTCAGATCGCCACAAACCTGGTCGGCAACGCCGTGAAATTCACCGAGCGCGGTCATGTCCTGATCGATGTTTCGGGAAAATCGGACGGGGAAACCACCCAGGTCACGGTTCGGGTGGAAGATACCGGCATCGGCATTCCTCAAGAAAAGTTGAACGTGGTCTTCGACAAGTTCGCTCAGGTCGATTCATCGTCCACCCGCCGCCATGAAGGGACAGGACTGGGTCTGGCCATCGCCGTAAAACTGGCCGAACTGATGGGAGGCTCGATCGAAGCGACGAGTGAGGTGGGCAAAGGTTCCACATTTACCTTCACTGTGCCGTTTGCTGTGGACACGGCCAATGCCGTCCAGGCAACTGCGCCGGTGGATGTTTCGGGAGCACGCGTGTTTGTCATCGATGACAATCCGATCAACCGCGAGATTTTGCTGGAGCAACTGAACAGCTGGGGCTTTGAGTGCGCGGCGGCGGAAAGCGGCGCCGTCGGCCTCGCCTTCCTTCAGCGCTCCGCTCAACTTGATGCACGAGTGGATTGTGTCATCCTCGACTACCAGATGCCGGAAATGAATGGCGCTGATGTCGCCAGGAAAATCAAGGCCGACCCGGCGCTCACCGGCATTCCGCTCGTTCTACTCACATCAGTCGACCAGACCGATACGGCGCGCCTCATGAGCGAATGCGGGATCGCCGCTCATCTGAACAAGCCCACACGCGCCTCCATGCTTCTGGAAACGCTGGTTTCTGTGATGCAGGTGAGCCGCGCTCTTCCTGCACGGGACAACGCCGAAACTCCGAACCAGGCCAAACCGATTCAGATCCATGCTTCAACCCCCTGGAGCGGGGTCTCTCTGGATCGCGCGGCATCAACGGGCCACTCGATGTTCTGGTAGCCGAGGACAACGAAGTGAACCAGCTTGTTTTCAGTCAGATTCTCGATGGGATGGGTCTGAAATACAGGATTGCAGGCAATGGCAAGACGGCAGTCGAAATGCTGCGCACACTGAAACCCGGACTGGTTCTCATGGATGTCTCGATGCCGGAGATGAACGGCTATGAGGCGACGGCTGCGATCCGGGAACTGGAAGCCGCCAACGGCACGCACACGCCGATCATCGGCATCACCGCCCATGCCTTGAGGGGCGACAGGGAGAAGTGTCTGGGTGCCGGCATGGACGATTACCTGCCCAAGCCGATTTCCCCCCAGAAACTCGCCGACAAGATCACTCACTGGCGAAACAGCGCTCAGCGACTTTCGGAGAGCGCCTGACATAGGCCCGCAGAGACCCGCAGAGGCTGACTTCAGGGTTCTGGCCTTTAAAGGTTTTCCTGCTGGATACGCCCTGACGCGTGGATGCAAACGATATCGAGGCGCTCAGACCCCACATTGGCGAAGCTGTGCGGTGTATCGGCCGGAACCACAACGATATCTCCCGCATGCGCCCTCACCGTTTCGCCGTTCACCGTGAACTCGGCTTCGCCCGAATGTAGAACCCAGGTTTCCGAATAGGGATGCTTGTGCAGACCGGTTGCGTGGCCGGGCGGGCTGTTCATGACGAACATGGAAACCTGCCCGCCATATGGCTCCCCCTCAAAGGTCACCGTGCCCTTGGGGCTCGGCTTCTGCTCAGAACGGCGAATGATTTCGAACATTGCGGTTGCTCCCTTCTTCCTCAAAACGCCCTTCGCGACACTGGGCGCTGAATATCTTTGCGCAAAGATAGTTGCAATATATCTTAACGTCAAGATATATAATGGGCCTTTGATACCCGCAGACGATCAGGAGCTTTCATGACCTTAGAAAAAACCGGGGCGGATCATGTCGACCGCCTGCGAGCGCAATGGGCACGCGAGCTTGCCGATCTGGACACGAGCCCCATGAGCATTCTCGGCCGCATCTACCGGCTATCAATGCTCGTTCGACCCGGTATCGAGGAAACCTTCGCCGCCTTTGGCCTTGATCGGGGCGAGTTCGACGTTATTGCCACACTGCGCCGCGCCGGAGCGCCCTACCGCCTGACGCCAACCGAACTCTACAGATCCCTAATGATCACTTCGGGTGGCCTGACACACAGGTTGAAACGGCTCGAAAAGGCAGGTTTGGTCAAGCGCGCGCCCTCCCCTGAAGACGGGCGCAGCATGATGGTTGAGCTGACATCCGCAGGCAAAACCCGCGCCGAGGAGGCGTTCAGGGCCGACATGGCCAGCGAGCTTGCACTTTTTGCCGCGATGCCCCAGGCGCGCCGCGAGCTACTTGAGGAGCTGCTGCGCGAACTGACCCATACGGTGATGTCATCCCTGGCTGATCGGCAAAAGTGACGTGCTATTCCGCTGTCTCGCGAGGACCGAAACGCTTTTCGATGTAGTCTGCGACCATTTTTTCAAACTCTGCCGCGATGTTCTCGCCCCGCAGCGTTGCTGCCTTCTTGCCATCCACAAACACCGGGGCAGCCGGCGTTTCTCCTGTACCGGGCAATGAGATACCGATGTCGGCATGCTTGGATTCACCGGGCCCATTGACGATACACCCCATTACCGCAACCTTGAGGCTCTCCACACCGGGGTATTTCTTGCGCCATACCGGCATGTTCTTGCGCAGATCGCCCTCGATCTTCTGGGCGAGCTCCTGAAAGACGGTCGATGTCGTCCGGCCGCAGCCGGGGCACGCCGCAACAACCGGCAGGAACTGGCGGAATCCCATCGTCTGCAGAAGCTCCTGCGCCACCTGTACTTCACGGGTGCGGTCGCCGCCTGGCTCCGGCGTCAGGGAAATGCGGATCGTATCGCCAATACCCTGCTGCAGCAGAATGCCCATCGCGGCTGATGAGGCGACGATGCCCTTCGTGCCCATCCCGGCTTCGGTCAGCCCCAGATGCAGCGAATGATTGGAGCGTCGTGCAAGCTCGGTATAGACGGCGATCAGGTCCTGCACCTGGCTGACCTTGGCCGAGAGAATGATGCGATCACGGCCGAGCCCGATTTCCTCCGCAAGCTCGGCCGACAGAAGCGCCGACTGCACAATGGCTTCGCGCGTCACTTCCTGAGCGGTCATGGGCGAGCCGTTGTTCTGGTTCTCGTCCATCAGGCGCGTCAACAACTCCTGATCGAGAGAGCCCCAGTTGACGCCAATACGCACCGGCTTGTCATACTTGATCGCCGTTTCGATGATTGCCGCGAACTGACGGTCCTTCTTGTCCTTGAAACCGACATTGCCCGGGTTGATGCGGTATTTGGCCAAAGCCTCGGCGCATGCGGGATGATCGGCCAGAAGCTTGTGGCCGATGTAATGAAAATCCCCCACGAGTGGCACAAAAATACCCACCCGCTCCAGCCGCTCACGAATACGTGGCACGGCAGCGGCCGCCTCATCGCGGTCAACGGTAATACGCACCAGTTCAGAACCGGCGCGATGAAGAGCGGCAATCTGCGCGACCGTGCGGTCCACATCCGCCGTGTCCGTGTTTGTCATGGACTGGACGACCACGGGTGCGTCCCCACCGACAATCACATTGCCCACGGCAACACCCACGGCCTCGCGCCGCGGAAATGGTGAAGAGAAATAGCCGCTCACAGATTTGCTGGCCGTGAATGTTCCGGTCATGGGGGAACTGTCCCGTTT
Organism: Nitratireductor sp.; assembly: GCF_017794765.1. Taxonomy (GTDB): domain Bacteria; phylum Pseudomonadota; class Alphaproteobacteria; order Rhizobiales; family Rhizobiaceae; genus Nitratireductor. The sequence continues at coordinate 217,185 of NZ_CP051236.1, forward strand.
TCAGCCGTATCGGGCTTGAGGTGGCCGAGACAGGCCGGAATGTCAATGGCGCAGAAGTGCATTTGCGCAGATCGCCTCGCTTGACAGCGTCTCCATCCATCGCTTTGCTGCAATGCAACAACACTCCTTTTTCCAGCTTCAACAAAAGGCCATGCCATGCAGGAAGAACCGGGCAAGCAAAATCGGACGGCTGTTATCACCGGTTCAACCTCGGGCATCGGCCTCGGGGCCGCCAAAGCACTGGCAGCCAACGGCTGCAACGTCGTGCTAAACTCGTTTACAGACAGCCCCGAGGACCATGCTGTTGCGAAAAAGCTTGCCGATGATCACGGCGTGGAAGCAGCCTATGTGAGCGCCGACATGTCCGACCCGAATGCCTGCCGCATGCTGATCGATGAGGCGGCGCAACGCTTCGGACGCCTCGACATACTCGTCAACAATGCCGGCATCCAGCATGTCGCCGCTGTCGAAGATTTTCCAGTCGAGAAATGGGATGCCATCCTGGCGATCAATCTTTCGTCATTCTTTCATACCATCGCAGCTGCGATCCCTCATATGAGGAAGGCAGGCTGCGGCCGCATCATAAACATCGCCTCGGCGCACGGCCTGCGCGCCTCGCCGTTCAAATCTGCCTATGTCGCCGCCAAGCATGGCGTGGTGGGCCTGACCAAGACAGTGGCTCTCGAACTCGCAGAGACCGGCATCACCTGCAACGCCATCTGCCCCGGTTACGTCCTGACACCTTTGGTGGAGGCGCAGATTCCCGACCAGATGAAGGTGCACGATATGGATCGTGAAACGGTGGTGCGCGAAGTGATGCTTGCCAGGCAGCCCACGCGGGAGTTTGTCACTGTCGAGGAACTGGGTGGTCTGGTCGTCTTTCTGTGTTCCGATCACGCATCGCAGATGACTGGCACGGCCCTGCCGATGGATGGCGGCTGGACGGCGCAATAGGACAAACGCAGATTTTAAGATACGACCCCGGCTCAACCGCGCCTGGGTTGCGCTGCGGCCATGGAAATCTCCAGAACCCGCACCAGTCGCCGCGCGCCGTCTATCGCCGGCTTGCCGCACAAACCGCGCATGCGCATGCCTTCAAGACCATCCAGCAGAATTTCTGCCAACCCCCGGGCCGAAAGCCCCTGCCCCTCAAGGTCGGCATTTGTCCGCGATGCCTCATCCGCCACCGCTGCCTCGACAATGGCTGTCAGCCCATCGCGCCACTCGGCGATGATATCGGCGGCGATCTTGTTTTCCATGTCGAGAATTTCCTGTCCATGAGCCGACTGATCGATGGTCTCGATCAGCCCGAACAGGGCCCGGTCGAGTGCCGTCATCATTCGCTCGCCAAAGGTCCCCTCTTCGGCAAGCCCCTGCCGAGCTCCTTCCAGCGATTGCTCAAGAACGCATGCGCCGATGGCACGAAAAATATCTGCCTTGTTCCGAAACTGCAGGTAGAGCGCCGGCCGCGAAACATCTGCGGATCTGGCAATGTCATCCATTGTCGTTCGAGCGAAGCCATAGGCAAGAAACACCTTCATGGCGCCATCAAGGATGCGCTCCCGTTTGGGGTCATCGGTACATCGGGCAATCAAATTCATGGGTTGCACTTTCTTTCAACGACATATTGACAAAATAACGAATTTTGTCAATATGTCCCAACCTTCGCGCATCCAGCGCGCAAAGGGCGTTTTTATCTGCTCGCACTCTGGCACCGGGCCAACGTCCGTTGATGTCAGGAGCATTGGCCGTTCGGCTTTTGTAAAGCGTGCGTGTGCGATATATGAGCGTTCTTTTGCCGCAAGATACCGCGTCTTGCCCTTGCGCTTTGGCGTCTTGCCCTTGTGCTTGGCGAATTGAACTCTGCGCGGGCAGTCCCCATATCGGGTCGGTCCTTAGTCGACAGGCCGGCTCTATCGCATCGGAAAACGACATGCCGAAGATTAGGTTGCACAAACTTGCCGCGATTGCCGTGCTTGTCGCGACAGCCGCCTGGATCGCCACCGGGGAGTTTTCCTCTGTCGGTAGCGCCAGCGAAGAACCACAGACTGTGGCGCAAAGACCCGAAAACAAGCCGGCTGAAGCGCAGACGGTAACTGTTGCCACGCCACCGCGTATCGATCATTCAAGAACAATCCGCGTTTCGGGCAAGACCGCCGCTGACAAACGTTCGGCTCTGGCCCTGCGCGCTGGCGGCGTAGTCTCGGAGCTGCCGGTCTCCAAGGGCGACAGGGTATCCGCGGGCGACCTGATCCTGAGGCTCGAAACCGAAGGCAAAGAGGCTGCGGTGGAGACCGCGCGTCAGGTTTTGGCCCAGAGAGAGGCCGAGTCCGAAGCTGCTGCCCGCCTTGCCAAGTCCGGCAATCTTGCCCGCCTGCAGTTGGACAGCGCTCGCTCGGCGCTTGCCACCGCCCGTTCCCAGCTCGAGGCTGCTGAAGCCGATCTCGCACGCATTACCGTGCGCGCGCCCTTCGATGGCATTATTGACAAGGTCGACGTGGAGCTCGGCTCCTCTGCCATGCAGGGTCAGGAAGTTGCCACACTGATCAAGCTCGACCCAGTGATTGCCGTGGGCGAGGTCAGCGAACATGATCTTGGGTCTGTAGATGTCGGTGACAAGGCGGATGTTCGGTTGGTCGACGGCACGAAAGTCAGTGGTGAAGTCCGCTTCGTCAGCCGCGAGGCTTCGGAGCAGACCCGTACATTCCGCATCGAGGTAGCGATCCCCAATCAGGACGGCGATATTCCCGCCGGCATGACCGCGGAGATCAACATTCACGCCGAGCCGGTGGAGGCTGTCGCCTTACCGCGTTCTGTGGTCACCTTGAACGAGGATGGCGAGCTTGGCGTTCGCGCCGTCAATGAAGACAGCAAGGTTGTGTTCTATCCCATCGATCTGGTCGACGACACGCCTCGGGCTCTCTTCCTTGCCGGAATCCCGGCCGATGCTCAGGTGATCGTCGCCGGCCAGGATCTCGTGACCGAGGGTGATACGGTGAAGACAGAAATCGCCGATCAGAAGCTGATACGGGAACTGGCAGGCGTCCTCGCCTCCGAAATGACCGCCCGTTAAGACAGCCCACGGCGGCGGAGACCGGTTTTCGCCCAAAGGCTGCACAACAATGAAACAGAGCGCCTTCGGTATCAGGAGAAATACTGAAGCGCGCTGACGGGACAAGACAGGACCTGCCCGATGGACGTCGTCCGTATTGCAATTCAGAATGCCAGACTGACTTTATCCATCCTGCTCTTCTTCGTGGTTGCCGGATCACTGGCCTATATCAGTATCCCCAAGGAAGCCGAGCCGGATGTACCGATCCCGATCATCTATGTGAGTCTGACCTATCAGGGCATCTCACCAGAGGATTCGGAGCGGCTCTTGCTGCGGCCGATCGAGACCCGGCTCAAAAGCCTTGAGGGCGTCAAGGAAATGCGCTCCTCCGCATATCAGGGGGGCGGCTTTGTTCTCGTCGAGTTCCAGGTCGGCTACGACTTCTCCAATGCCATCGAGGACGTGCGCGCCAAGGTCGCCGACGCACGGCGCGAGCTGCCACAGGGGGCTGATGAGCCCTCGGTGCATGAAGTCAACATTTCAGAATTTCCCATTCTCGTCGTAACGCTTGCCGGCAATGTGCCCGAACGTGTTCTTTCCGCCGCAGCACGGGAGCTCCGAGACCGGATCGAAGAAATTCCTGGCGTGCTCGAAGGCACACTGCAGGGCTCGCGCGACGAACTGGTCGAGATTCTCATCGATCCGATGAAACTCTCTTCCTACGGCTTGCAACTCGACCAGATGATCAATGGCGTTAATGCCTCAAACAGTCTTGTCGCAGCCGGGTCGCTGGAAGGCGAGGCCGGACGCTATGCGGTCAAGGTGCCTTCGTTGATCGAGACTGTGGAAGATGTGGCCAATCTACCGATCGTTTCCAGCCCCGATGCCGTGGTGCGCGCGCGGGATCTGGCGGAAATCCGCTCCACTTTCAAGGATGCTGAAACGATCACCCGCCTGAACGGCAGAAACGCTATCGCCATCGAGGTCAAGAAGCGGGTAGGCGCAAATCTGGTTGATACGGTGGATGCTGTGAAGGCCGCCGCAACTGAATTCGAGAAAGTTACGGATGGCAACATCACCGTGTCCTACAGTCAGGACAAGTCGGTGATGATCCGTGACATGCTCAACGACCTGCAGAACCATGTCCTGATCGCGGTGATTCTGGTTTTCATCGTTGTCCTCTACACCCTCTCCGGGCGCGCTTCCCTGCTGATCGGCCTCGCCGTTCCCGCTTCCTTCCTGATGGGCATCTATGCTCTTTCGCTTGGAGGTTTCACCGTCAATATGGTCGTGCTGTTCAGCCTCATCCTGGCTGTCGGCATGCTGGTCGATGACGCCATCATCGTAACGGAGTTCGCCGAACGGCGCATGACCGAGGGCATGGACAAGGCGCAGGCCTTCGAGCTGGCAGCAAAACGCATGGCCGGCCCCGTCATTGCCGCCACCATGACCCGTATCGCTGCCTTCTCGCCCCTGCTTTTCTGGCCGGGCATTGTCGGCGAGTTCATGAAGTACCTGCCGATCACACTGATCGTAACGCTAAGCGCTTCGATGATCTATGCGCTGATATTCACCCCAACACTGGGTGCAATCTTCGCCAAGGCGCATGTACAGGAGGAGCAGAAGCCAGACGGGTGGTATATGGGGCTTGTAAAACAGGCCGTCCGCTTTCCCATAACGGTTCTGCTGCTCACGGTCGGCCTCCTGGGCGGCATCATCTATTCCTACTCGCAATACGGTGCCGGCGTTGAGTTCTTCCCCGATGTCGAGCCGGAATACGGTCTCATGTATGTGCATGCCCGTGGCAATCTTTCACTTGAGGAGATGGACCGGCTGACAAAACCTGCCGAGGATAAGCTGCTCAACTGGCCAGGCATTGAATCCGTCTATACACGCGTCGGCAAGACCCGTGGCGGCGGGCAGGACATTGACGAAGATGTCATCGGTGTCATCCAATACGAATTTATTGACTGGCGGGAGCGCGAGCCTGCAAGCAAGATCCTTGATGATCTGCGGCGTGAGCTTGCCGGCACCCCTGGTGTCGAAATCGAGGTCCGCGTACCCGAAGGCGGTCCTCCGACCGGTCAGCCGATCCAGGTTCGCCTTTCAGCTGCGGACCCGACAGACCTGAACAGCCATGCCGCGGAGGTCGCGCGGGCGATCGGAAACGTGCCGGGCGTGATCGACATATCTGACGGCCTCCCGCCACCCGGCATCGACTGGGCGATCAAGGTGGATCGCGCCAAGGCAGCGCAATACGGGATCAGCCCGGTGTCTGTCGGCACGGTGGTCCAGCTTGTGACCAACGGGTTGAAACTGTCAGAATACCGGCCCGCCGGTGTCGACGACGCTGTCGATATTCGCCTGCGCCTGCCCGAGGACCGGCGCACCCTCTCTGCCCTGGATCAGCTGCGGGTCCAGACATCACAGGGTCCGGTCCCAATCTCCAACTTCGTGTCACGCGAACCGGAACGCTCAACCGGCATTTTGAACCGCATCGACGGACAGCGCACCATCGTCGTCACAGCCAATGTCGCCAGCGGCTATCAGGTCTCGGCCGTCCAGGCCGAAGTCACGCAGACGCTTGGCGACATGGACCTTGGCGCCACACGCTGGAAACTCGCTGGATCGAACGAAGAAAGCGAGGAAGCGAGCGCCTTCCTGTCGAAAGCATTCGGTGCTGCAATCTTTCTGATTTTCGTGGTGCTTCTTGCCCAGTTCAACAAGTTCACCAGTGTGTTTCTGGTGCTGATGACCGTGGTGATGGCCACAATCGGCGTGTTCCTCGGGCTGCTCATAACCGGACAGCCCTTCGGTATTGTCATGTCCGGCATTGGTGTCATCGCACTCGCCGGCGTGGTGGTGAACAACAACATCGTGCTGATCGACACCTATGACCGGCTGCGGCGCGAAGGCTGGAAAAAGCAGGAAGCCATCCTTCAGACCTGTCGCGAACGCGCGCGCCCGGTCATGTTGACCGCCATTTCCGCTGTACTTGGTGTTGCGCCGATCGCGTTCGGTCTTGGCCTCGAACTGTTCCATCAGGAAGTGACCATCGGAGCGCCGTCGACCCAATGGTGGATTTCGCTGTCGGGAGCCATCGTCTACGGCCTGACCTTTGCCACAGCTCTGACGCTGATCGTCACGCCTTCCGCTCTGATGGTGTTCACGCGCGAAACATTGCCGGCCGGCCAGAAACGGCGCGGTCTGCTGGCTCGCCTGTTCCGGCGCGGCCAAAAAGACAAAGCTCCGGTGAAGACTTCCGACGTTCCGGAAGACCCCTTCCCCAATCCAGCGGAGTAATAGGCTGATCAGATCAGCACTGCGGGCCGGCACGTCTCCCGCGACGTGCCGGCTTCTTTGCATTTTGAGGGAACCTGGGCGCGCCTGACACGTTGAAATGCAAAGCTTTCAACAAAGCGAGGAGAACGCGATGTCGCTCGGCACAATCCTCATCATCATTCTGATCCTGATCCTGCTTGGCGCCATACCCGCCTGGCCGCATTCACGCGGATGGGGTTACGGACCATCGGGTATCCTTGGCCTGATTCTTGTTATCGTCCTGATACTGATGTTGATGGGAAGCATCTAGCTCAGGGTAAGATCAGGCACCACCCGCGGGCTCGACGGCGATCGTATCAGCGGATCTGACAAGATTGGCCAGCATCAGAACGCAGGCAAGCAGGATGGAAAATGCCAGGAAAATCGGTGCAAATCCGGTGCGCTCGGCGATGAAGCCCACAAGCGATGGGGCGACGAGCATGCCGGAGTAGCCGATCGTGGTGGCAACGCTCATGCCAGCCCCCGGGGAAATCCCCGGTTGGTTGCCTGCCGCGGAAAAGACAATCGGCACCATGTTGGCTATTCCCATACCACTGAGTGCGAAGGCAATCGTCGCCAGCATAGGTGACGTAGCAAAGCCTGCTCCAAGCATGCCGATCGTGGCCACGATGCCCGAATAGCGCAAGGTACGCACTGCACCGAAACGATTGCGCAACCGGTCGCCGGCAAAGCGCATGATCGCCATGGCGCCGGAAAACGCGGTAAAAGCAAGGCTTGCCTCGGCTATCCCCGCGCCCATTTCCTGCCGCAGATAGAGCGCTGCCCAATCGAGCACCGCTCCTTCCGGCAACATGCAGAAAAGTGCAACAAGGCCTGTCACATAGACCATCGGATTGCGCGGCAGTCCACTGCGCCCATGGCCGTTCTCTCCGGCCACGGGCCGGGCTTCTACAATGAGGAACGGAAGGGTGATCACCACAAGCGCAAAGGCAAATGCCACTACCATTCCGGCATGCGCCATGTAGCCAAAACGCTCCAGCAACAGGCCGCCGGCACCCGCACCAAAAAACCCACCAAGACTCCAGAACCCATGTGATGAGGACATCACCGCTCGCCCGAGCCAACGCTCCACCGCCACGGCATTGGCGTTCATGGAGATATCCATCGCACCCAGAAATGCGCCGAAGAAGATGAGAGCTGCAACCATTTGCCAGATCTGTGCGGCTCCAACGAGCCCACCAAAAGACAAGGCGCAAACAACAGCGGCAACCCGCAGCACAATGCGGGAACCAAACCGGCCAATCAGATAACCGCAAAGCGGCATGACCGCTACGGCACCGCAGCCGAAAACCAGAATGAGCAAACCGAGTGCCGTTTCACTCAGCTCAAATCGTGAGGCGACAACCGGAATCTGCGGCGCCCAACTGCCGACCATGAAACCATTGACGAAAAAGCAGGCCGCTACGGCCCAGCGCCCGATGGACGCATTGCGGGAGGACATGACCGGCTCCAGGAACAACGGCGCGAGTTGGATATTCCCAGCTCGCGCCGCATTTAAATCGGTTTAATCGGGCTCGTCAATCCGTTCTCGTCAATCACCGCTCGCGAACACGACAAGGAGGTCCTTGGCATCTATCTGATCGCCCGCGCCCACAAGAACCTCCGCGATCGTGCCATCGCGCTCGGCATGAAGCGCTGTTTCCATCTTCATGGCCTCGATGGACAGGAGCACATCGCCTGACTGCACGTTCTGCCCCGGCTTGACGGCAAGCGTCGACACCACACCAGGCATCGGCGCCCCCACATGCGCTTCGTTGCCCGCCTCCGCCTTGCGACGGGCAGCGGCTGCGGATGCGCCGTGAACCCGATCAGGGACCTTGACGCGGCGCGGCTGGCCATTGAGCTCGAAAAAGACCGTGACCATGCCTTTCTCGTCAACATCGCCAACGGCAAGGCAGCGGATCACCAGCGTCTTGCCACGCTCGATCTCGACGAAAATCTCGTCCTCCGGTTCCATGCCGTAGAAATAGACCGGCGTGGGAAGAACGCTGACCGGACCGTAATTTTCCGATGCCGCTACGAAGTCCGTGAACACTTTCGGATACATCAGCCAGGAGGCAAACTCATACTCACTCACCTTGCGGCCGAGCTTCTCTTCCAGCGCCTTGCGATCTGCATCCAGGTCGGCCGGCTCAAGCAGTGAGCCGGGTCGTACCGTGATCGGCTTCTCCCCCTTCAAGACCTTCTTCTGCAGGGCCGCAGGCCAGCCTGCTGCCGGCTGCCCAAGGTCGCCATGCAGCATGGAGACCACCGAATCCGGGAAGGCAATATCCTTCTCCGGATTCTGGACATCCGCGACGGTCAGATCCTGCGAAACCATCATTAGCGCCATATCGCCCACGACCTTGGACGATGGCGTGACCTTGACTATGTCGCCGAACATCATGTTGACGTCGTGATAGGCGCGCGCCACCTCGTGCCAGCGGGTCTCCAGCCCCAGCGAACGCGCCTGTTCCTTCAGATTGGTAAACTGGCCACCCGGCATTTCGTGCAGATAGACCTCGGACGCCGGTCCTTTCAGATCGCTTTCAAAGGCGGCGTACTGGTTGCGCACGGCCTCCCAGTAGAAGGAGATACGGCGCACCCATTCGCGATCAAGACCGGTATCGCGGGCATCCCCCTTGAGCGCCTCGACGATGGAGCCGAGACAGGGCTGCGATGTGTTGCCGGAGAGCGCATCCATGGCTGCGTCGACGGCGTCGACCCCGCTTTCAACGGCGGCAAGCACCGTTGCGGCGGAAATGCCGGACGTGTCGTGCGTGTGGAAGTGCAATGGCAGATCGGTAGCCTCGCGGAGCGCCTTGAAAAGCACCCGCGCAGCTCCCGGTTTCAGGAGGCCGGCCATATCCTTGATGGCGATAATGTTTGCACCGGCAGCCTCAAGTTCTCCGGCAAGCCCGACATAGTATTTCAGATCGTACTTCGCGCGATCCGGATCGAGGAGATCGCCCGTATAGCAGATGGTCGCCTCGCAGAGCTTGCCTTCGGAGCGCACCGCGTCCATCGCCACGCGCATATTCTCCACCCAGTTGAGGCAGTCGAACACACGGAAGAGATCGATGCCGCCTGCGGCGGCCTGTTTGACGAAATGCTGCACCACATTGTCCGGATAGTTGGTGTAGCCGACGCCATTGGCCCCGCGCAGCAACATCTGCAGAAGCAGGTTGGGCGCACCCTCGCGAATGCGCGACAGGCGCTCCCAGGGGTCTTCCGTCAGGAAGCGCATTGCGACATCGAAGGTCGCCCCGCCCCAGCATTCCAGCGACAGAAGCTCCGGCAGCGCCCGGGCATAGACGCCGGCAATGCGCGCCATGTCGAACGTGCGCATGCGGGTGGCGAGCAGCGACTGGTGCGCGTCGCGCATGGTCGTGTCGGTGACCAGCACACGCTCCTGCTCGCGCATCCATTTTGAGAAACCCTCGGCTCCAAGCCTGTCGAACGTCTGCTTGCTTCCATCCGGCACCGGCAGGTCCACATACGGCACATGGGGCGGTGCCGCCTCGGCATTGGGCAGTGCCCGGCCCCGCGCCTCGGGATGGCCGTTCACCGTAACGTCGGCCAGATAATTCAGGAGCTTGGTCGCACGGTCCCGCCGCTTGACCTGCGTGAAGAGCTCAGGCGTCTCGTCAATGAACCGGGTCGTATAGGAGGCGTTGCGGAAATTCGGATGGCTGATGATCGCCTCAAGGAAGGTCAGGTTGGTCGCTACGCCGCGAATGCGGAACTCCCGCAGCGCGCGATCCATACGGGCGATGGCTTCTTCGGGCGTTGGCGCCCAGGCCGTGACTTTCTCCAGCAGCGGATCGTAGAAACGCGTGATGACCGCGCCGGAATAGGCCGTGCCGCCGTCCAGACGGATGCCGAAACCGGTCGCGCCGCGATAGGCAGTGATGCGACCGTAATCCGGGATGAAGTTCTGCTCCGGGTCTTCCGTGGTGATGCGGCACTGAAGGGCGTCACCATTCAGACGAATGTCTGCCTGCGCCGGCACGCCTGAAGCCTTGTCGCCGATTTTCGCCCCTTCAAGAATATGGATCTGCGCCTTCACGATATCGACGCCGGTCACCTCCTCGGTGACCGTGTGCTCCACCTGAATGCGCGGATTGACCTCGATGAAATAGAAGGCGCCCGTGTCTGCATCCATGAGGAATTCGACTGTGCCAGCACCGATGTAATTCGTCGCCTCGGCGATCTTTAGAGCATATCCGCAAAGTTCCGCGCGCTTTTCATCGTTGAGATAGGGCGCCGGGGCACGCTCAACGACTTTCTGGTTGCGACGTTGAATGGAGCAGTCACGCTCGAACAGATGCACGGCATTGCCATGGGTATCACCCAGAATCTGCACTTCCACGTGGCGGGCGCGCTCGACCAGCTTTTCGAGATAGACTTCATCCTTGCCGAAAGCGGCCTTGGCCTCGCGCTTTGCCTCGGTGACCTCGTGCTCCAGATCCTCGCGGCTGCGAATGACACGCATGCCGCGTCCGCCGCCGCCCCAGGAGGCCTTGAGCATGACAGGGAAACCCACCTCCTCTGCCATCTGGGCGACCTTTTCCATATCATCGGGCAATGGCTCGGTGGCGGGAACCACCGGCACGCCCACCTCCACCGCCAGATTGCGCGCAGCCACCTTGTTCCCGAGGCGGCGCATGGTATCGGGCCTCGGACCGATGAAGACAATACCGTTTTCAGCGCAGGCTTCGGCAAATTCGGGGCTCTCGGACAGAAGGCCATAGCCGGGATGGATAGCGTCGGCTCCCGAAAGTTTGGCGACGCGGATTACCTCATCGATCGAGAGATAGCTCTCGATGGGGCCGAGATCACGCTCGAGATGCGGTCCACGCCCCACCTGGTAGGATTCGTCGGCCTTGAAGCGGTGCAGTGAATATTTGTCCTCCTCGGCCCAGATGGCCACCGTTCGGATGTCGAGTTCATTGGCTGCGCGAAAGACGCGGATGGCGATTTCGGAACGGTTTGCGACAAGGATCTTCTTAATCTGCACTGGCAAAAACTCCGGGAAGAGAAGGTTTGTGCGGGATTGCCCGGCGCGAAACTCCCCTCCGCGCCAAAACGACGCGTATGATTAGCGTGGACGATGCTGCGGTGCAAACTTTCTTGACGTGGAGGAAGCATCGCAGGTTCCGAAGCGGGCTTTTCCCCAACGCGTGTTTTTTTGCCAAGCCGGCTTTTTCATTTCACGCGTTTCGGCCAAGGGCTGCTTCCGCCCGATGGCCGCTCCCGCCTTCGTCCCTCCGGTCAGTGATGGCGCTCGCCCCTCATCCTCACCTTCTCCCCGCTCACGGGGAGAAGGGGCGTTTGGTGCTGGTGCGCATTCTGCAGAGGGGGCGCGCGGGCATTTTGGACAGGCTCCTTCGTTGCCGCGCGGGGTTGCCGCCGGGGTTTGGATCGTTCGGGAAACGGGGCGCGTTTTTCGTGCCTCTCTGTTGGGTATTGAAGTGGCGCGAAAAGCGCGCCCCGCCGGCCGCTGTCCCGTCTGCCGGCCGGTCACTCGGGCGATCTGTGCCCTAGCGGCTTTTCCGCAACCGACATGATGCCGGCCGCCGACCTTTCGCGGGCCCTCACAGGCCCCGGGTTACCGAACCCGAGGGGGAGGCTGCCGTCGCCCCTCCTGATCCCCGGCTCCGGTCCCGGTTCCCGACAGGGGCGATGGGGGAAGTGTAGCGGAGGTTTTGAGGGTGGGGAGAAAAGAGCGAATAGGGAGTAGCGAATAGCGAGTAGGGAACGCGCTTCAACTCCCTCGTGATCCCATGGCCTGATCATGGGATCCATGCCGTTGCGGTGGTGACGGGGTAGGAGTGAGAAAAAATGTACGTGCCCGGGACGGGCCGAAGTTTATCCCCGGCGTCCCGGCATGGATCCTCGGATCAGGTCCGAGGATGACGAAAGGACTGGAATGCCAGCCGAATGAAATTGGGCGCCAGCCGCCTCACCAAAAGAAAGCGGCCCGGCATCACTGCCGGGCCGCCAAACCTCACATCAAGCCAGTGGCTTACTGCTCGAGGTAGTCGTATTTGCCGTCTTTCCACTCGTAGAAGACATAGCCGGGCAGCGTGACGTCGCCCTTGTCATCGAAGGAAAGGTCGCCGAGGACTGTCGAGAAGGTGCCTTCATTCAGCGCGGCCACCACCGGATCATAGTCGGTGGAACCGGCTGCCTCGACAGCGTCCTTCCATGCCTGAATGGCGGCATAGGTGTAGAGCGCGTAGCCCTCCGCCGTCTTGCCGGCAGCAAGCAGCTTGTCGACGACCGGCTTTGCGATCTCGTTCTTGCGCGGATCGGGCGAGAAGGTCATCAGCGTGCCCTCACCTGCTTCACCGGTGATGGCCCAGTACTCGTCTGTGACGAGAGCGTCACCGGAGACGAGAACCGTGTCCATGCCCTGCTCGCGCATCTGGCGTGCCATGAGGCCGGCTTCCGTGTGGTAGCCGCCAACATAAAGAACGCCAACGCCTTCCTGCTTCAGCTTGGAAACAAGCGCGGTGTAATCCTTTTCACCGGCGGTGTAAGCTTCGTAGAGGGCCGGTTTACCGCCAGCAGCCTCGTAAGCAGCCTTGGTCGCATCGGCGAGACCCTTGCCGTACGCAGTCTTATCGTGGACGAAGGCCACCTTCTTGTCGGCGAAGTTCTCGACGAGGAACTTGCCTGCCACATCACCCTGCTGGTCGTCACGACCGCAGACGCGGTAGACGCCCGGGCCAGGACGGTTGTCGGTGAAAGCCGGGTTCGTGGAAGCCGGCGAGATCTGGATGATACCTTCCTCGGCATAGACCGAAGATGCCGGAATGGATGAACCCGAGCAGAAATGGCCTGCAACGAAGGAAACACCGGAACCGGCGAACTGGTTGGCGACCGCGACAGCCTGCTTGGGATCGCAGGCATCATCGCCCACTTCCAGCTTCAGCATTTCGCCGTTGACGCCACCGGCCTCATTGATGTCGGCGATGGCCTGTTCTGCGCCTGCCTTCATCTGCTCACCGAAGGAAGCGTATTGACCCGTCATGGGGCCAGCGACCGCAATCGTGATGTCCGCCCATGCGGAACCGGTCATCATCAGGCTGAGTGCTGCGCCAGCCATAAGTGCCTTTTTCATGACTTCTCCCTTAAAAACACCAGAAGTTCCCTTGGCTTTCCGGAAATGGTGTTTGGCTTTCCGGTTTGGCCTGTGCGGGCCGCACCGGCCCGCTTAATCGGCATGAAACCTCAATTCAAACAAGAAATAAAGGCTTCATACCGGTTAATCATGAATCCGTTCAGCCTGAACGCTCCCAACCGAGCGGTCCACTGCGCCGATACTGGAAGCTATACTGTGTCGCCATCTGCCCGGCGCGCGTAATACGCTTGCCGATAAAGGCGATGATGAGCAGCACGAACAGATCGACAATGTAGTAGTGAAGCGAGAGCAGCGTACCGCTGAAAAGCGCGAAATGGATGAAACGCGTGGCAGCCGCCAGAAGCACGATATAGAAGGCGAGATGCCCGTCGCCCTGCCAGGTGCGCGCCATGGCACGCCCGGTGAGATAGGCTGCGCTGCCTGCCAGAAGCACCGTGACAAAGAAGAACTCCCAGAAAGTAACTTCCCAGATGGGTCCGTTTGCGTGTTCCATCAGTGCCTCCCGCCTTCGAGATATGCAGCCCGCACTTCTTCTTTCTTGAGAAGTTCAGCGCCGGTGCCGCTCATGGTCACATTGCCGTTGACCATCACGTAGCCGCGATGAGCAAGCTTCAAGGCATGGAAGGCGTTCTGCTCGACCAGAAAGACCGTCAGTCCTTCCTTCTCGTTCAGCTCGCGAATGGCATCGAAGATCTGCTTCACGATCAGCGGAGCAAGGCCGAGCGACGGCTCATCGAGGAGCAGAAGCTTCGGCCGGCTCATGAGCGCACGCGCGATGGCCAGCATCTGCTGCTCACCGCCCGAAAGCGTGCCGCCGCGCTGGCTGATGCGCTCCTTGAGACGGGGAAACAGCTTGAAGACCTTGGCAAGATCCTCGTCGAAATGCTCGGGATCGACCAGCGCCGCACCCATCTGCAGGTTTTCCATCACCGTCATGCGCGGAAAGATGCGACGCCCTTCCGGCGATTGCGCGATCCCCAGGCTGACGATGTCATGCGTCGGCATGTTGGTGATGTCGACGCCGTCATAGACGATCTGGCCGTTGCGGGCACGCGGGTCGCCGCAGATGGTCATCATCAGCGTCGACTTGCCGGCGCCATTGGCGCCGATCATGGTGACGATCTCGCCACGATGGACATCCATGTCGACGCCACGCAGTGCAACGATATTGCCGTAATAGGTCTCGACGCCGCGCACCGAGAGCAAGGGTTCGTTCTGAGAGCTCATGCCTTGCCTCCCTTAGCGGTGGTCTTCTTTTTGGGCTGAGCGCCCCGTTTGCCTGGCACGCTTGTGGCCACCTGCCCCTTGTCGACGCGCTTGGAGAACTCGGTCTCACCTCCCTTTGCGAGAACCTTGGCCTGCTTGACCCACTCTTCGCGTTCGATACGGCCGGGGAAGGCGAGATAAGAGCCAACCCATTGCACCTCGGCCTTCTTCCAGGCGGCGATCTGGTCGAAATGCCAGATGCCGAGCGCGTTCAGCTTTTTCTCATTGGCCGGCCCGATGCCCTTGACGCGGGTGAGGTTGTTGGCCCCGCCCGCGCGCGGCTTCTTCGTGCCGTGCGGCTGGCTGCCCGGATAATCGCCGGCATTGGCAATCTTGATCTCGCTGGCGGCGGGTGCGGCCTTGCTCGCAGCGGCGGCTTTCGGTTTCGCAGCGGTTTTGGGTTTTGCCGCCACGGTTTTCGGCGCAGCGGGAGCGGCAGCTTTTTCCGAAGATGCCGTGGTCGCGGCAAGCTTCGAGGTGGCGGGCTTCGAGGCAGACGATTTTGACGTCCGTGGTTTCGTGGCCTTTGCCGCAGAAGCCTTGGCGCCGGCTGCCTTTGCGGCAGACGTCTTTGTTGCGCCTGTCTTTTTCGACGCTGATCCCGACTTCTTCTCCGCCGCGCCTTGCTTCTTCGCAGCCGAAGCGGGTTTGGACGCTGAAGCCTTTTTCGCCGGCTCATCACCGGTGACCTTGGCCAGGTCTTCGCGCACCTCCGGCATGTCGATCTCGGCTTCGTCATCCACGCCCAGATAGGCGGCAATGACCTTCGGATCGTTTTTGACGAACTCGGCCGGCCCGTCGGAGATTTTCACACCGTAGTCGAGCACGATCACATGGTCGGAGATTTCCATCACCACGCCCATGTCATGTTCGATGAGCAGCACCGAAACCTTGTGCTCGTCGCGGATATACTTCAGCAGCTCGTTGAGCTCGGCGGATTCACGCGGGTTGAGCCCCGCCGCTGGCTCATCCAGGCACAGAAGCTGCGGCTTGGTGCACATGGCGCGGGCAATCTCCAGACGGCGCTGGGCGCCATAGGGAAGATCGGCCGCAGGATCGTCGGCACGATCCACGAGGTTCGTATGTTCGAGCCAGTACACCGCCCTGTCGACGGCCTCCTGCTGCGCCTTCTTGTAGCTTGGAAGACCCAGAATGCCACCGATGGAAAAGCCTGAAGCCACCATCAGCGGGTTGTGCTGGGCAACCAACAGGTTTTCCAGGACAGTCATGCCGCCGAACAGGCGAATGTTCTGGAAGGTGCGCGCCACCTTGGCCTTGTGCGAGATCTCGTGATCGGGCATGCGCTCAAGCAGGTAGACGGCACCGTTTCCGGTGGTCTTCCAGCGCTGTCCGCTGTCGGTCAGCGTTTCCACGTCATCCTGCTGCCGGCCTGGCCCGTGACGCATCACGATGCGCCCTTCGGTCGGCTTATAGAATCCGGTGACACAGTTGAAGACCGTGGTCTTGCCCGCACCATTGGGTCCGATCAGGGCGGTGATATCGCCCCGACCGACATTGAAGGAGAGGTCCCCGACGGCCACAAGGCCGCCGAAGCGCATGGTCAGATGTTCGACGCTGAGGACCGGATCCCGGTCCCAGTTGGGCGTCGACTGATCAGAGTTTTTCATGGTCGTTGCCGCGTCCATCAGTGTCCCTCACCCTGAGCCACCATATCGGCGCCAATGCGTTTCTTTTCCTTCAGAACCACGGAGGGTTCCCGGGTCGAGATCAGACCGCGCGGCTTCCACACCATGATGAGCACCATGGCGAGGCCGAAGATCAGCATGCGGTACTGCACCGGATCGAAACCGGAACCGAAGACCTGCTGAAGGAAGCCGAGATTGCGCAGCATCTCGATGCCACCGATCATCACGACGGATGCGATCACCACGCCGACCTGCGAGCCGAGACCGCCCAGCACCACGATGGCGAGGATGATCGCCGATTCAAGGAAGGTGAAGCTCTCGGGCGAAATGAAGCCCTGCCGCGTGGCGAAGAAGGAGCCCGCGAAACCGCCGAACATGGCGCCAATGGAAAAGGCCGTGAGCTTTGTGTTGCGCGTGTTGATCCCCAGCGACCGACAGGCGATCTCATCTTCGCGCAGCGCCTCCCAGGCGCGCCCGATGGGGAGGCGGCGCAGGCGCATGGTCACGAAATTGGTGATCAGCGCCAGGATGAAGATGATGTAATAGAGGAAAATGAAGCGCTGGATCGGATCATAGGCAATGCCGAAGAAATCGGCAAAGCCGCCCTCGCCCCGCTTGAGCTCCAGTCCGAAGAATGTCGGCTTCGGAATGCCCGAAATGCCGTCTGGGCCATTCGTGAACTCATACCAGTTCAACAGAACGACGCGGATGATTTCACCGAAAGCCAACGTGACGATCGCAAGATAATCGCCGCGCAATCTGAGCACCGGAAAGCCGAGCACGATGCCCCAGCAGGCCGCCAAAATGCCGGCGAGCGGCAGGGCGAACCAGAAGCCGATGTCGAGATATTGCGCCAGCAGCGCGAAGGAGTAGGCGCCGACCGCGTAAAAGGCGACATAACCCAGATCGAGAAGACCGGCGAGCCCCACCACGATGTTCAGTCCCCAGCCGAGCATGATGTAAGTCATGATCAGGATAGCCAGGTCGATGAATTGACGATCCTTGCCCGGGAAGAAGGTGGTGAAGAAGAAGGGCAGCACCAGAGCGAAGGCAAAGAGCGCCCGCATCAGCCATTTGCCCGTTCCGGCAAAGCGCGTGCCGCTAGGCATTGCATCGGCAAACTTCCGCGTCAGCGGGCTGTCAGTCCTCAAAACAAAGAGATTGAGCAGGAGCCGCCCCGCAAAAACGACAAGGATCGAGATGATCCAGGCGCCCCAGCGCATCTTGAGATCAAGACCGCCGGGCGCGATGTCGGTGCGGATGCCGATGAAGAAGAAGCCGAGAACAGCAACCAGGAGGCCGGCAATGGCGGCGTCCTTGACCGAAGCGGCGAAGGAGTTGGGGTCGTTCTGCTGGGCAGCGACCGCCTTGTTCGAACCCGTCATCGCCATCAGACCTTCTCCACTTCAGGCTGGCCGAGAAGGCCGGAGGGCAGGAAGATCAGCACGATGGCCAGGATCGAGAACGCTGCAACATCCTTGTATTCGACCGAGAAATAGCCTGACCAGAACACCTCAATGAGGCCAATCAGAAGGCCACCCAGCATGGCGCCCGGAAGCGAGCCGATGCCGCCGAGCACAGCCGCGGTGAACGCCTTAACGCCGGCCAGGAAGCCAATGTAGAAGTCGATCACGCCGTAGAGCAGCACGAACATCAGACCGGCCACGGCCGCCAGTGCCGCCCCCATGACGAAGGTCAGGGAAATGGTGCGGTCGACATTGATGCCGAGAAGTGCCGCCATCTTGCGGTCCTGCTCACAGGCACGCTGCGCGCGACCGAGAGGCGTGCGGGTGATGAGGAGCGTAAAGCCCGCCATCAGCGCAACTGTCGTCAGGATGATGATGATCTGCATGTAGGAAAGCTGCACGACGATGCCGGTCGCACTTCCCTCCATCAGCGTGATGCCACCCTGGATCTGGGGCGGTAGCGGCTTGACGCGCGCGCCCTGCGTGATCTGCACGAAGTTTTGCAGAACGATCGACATGCCGATTGCGGTGATCAACGGAGCGAGACGGAAGGAGCCGCGGAGGGGCCGATATGCGAGCCGCTCGACGGTCCACCCCCAGGCGGAGGTGAAGAACATGGCCACGATGAGCACGATGAGCAACACCACGGGCAGGAATGCAAAGCCGAGCACGGTCGTCAGGATGAGGAACATCGCCAGAGCGATGAACGCGCCGATCATGAAGACATCGCCATGCGCGAAATTGATCATTCCGATGATGCCATAGACCATGGTGTAGCCAATGGCGATCAGCCCATAGATGGAACCCAGCGTCAGCCCGTTGATAAGCTGCTGGACGAAATATTCCATGTATATGCAACTCCCCTGAAATGTCGCCCTTCAGGCGCATTTCTTATTTTTTCCCCTTGATAGTCGTAGAGGAATGACGCCCGATTGCAACGGCAAATTTCCCACGACCGGCTCCAAACCGAAGGCCGGTTTTCCCGGCTCTTGTTGACGCGGGAAGCTAGCACTGGACCAATGCAATGTCATTGCATTGAAGTGGAAAAATTGCCGATATCTCGCGAATTTTATCGAAATTTGCCGCGAACGCGCATCAATATTGCAAGTTTGATACAAAAAAGAACAAAACAGTTCTACACCCATCAGCAAATGAAAAGCCCGCACCGACAACCGGTGCGGGCTTCTCTCCAAACTGGAGAATGGGTGTGAAAACCCGCTTAATTCATTGTCGGAATGACGAATTCTGCACCGTCCTTCACACCTGATGGCCACCGCGAGGTGACTGTTTTGGTTTTCGTGTAGAAGCGGAATGCGTCCGGCCCATGCTGGTTCAGATCGCCAAAGGAAGACGCCTTCCACCCTCCGAAAGTATAATACGCGATCGGCACGGGAATGGGGACATTCACCCCCACCATGCCGACATCGACACGGGCAGCAAAATCACGTGCGGCGTCCCCGTCGCGGGTGAAGATGGCAACGCCATTGCCGTATTCGTGATCATTGGGCAGAGCGAGCGCTTCTTCATAGGTGTTGGCGCGTACGACCGAGAGGACGGGACCAAAAATCTCTTCCTTGTATATCCGCATGTCTTGGGTGACGTTGTCGAAGAGGCAGCCGCCCATATAGTAGCCGTTCTCATAACCCTGCATCTTGAAATCGCGCCCATCGACAAGGAGCTTTGCGCCCTCCTTGACGCCGAGGTCGACATAGCCCTTCACCCGCTCCAGTGCCTGTTGGGTGACGAGCGGACCGAAATCGGCCGAGGCGTCGGTTGACGGGCCGACCTTGAGGCTTTCAACGCGCGGAATAAGCTTCTCGACCAGCCTGTCGGCGGTCTCCTTGCCGACCGGCACCGCGACGGACACCGCCATGCAGCGCTCGCCTGCGGAACCATAGCCCGCTCCGATAAGCGCATCGACCGTCTGATCCATATCGGCATCGGGCATGATGATGAGATGGTTCTTCGCGCCGCCAAAGCACTGGGCGCGCTTTCCGTTGGCGGTCGCGCGGCTGTAGATGTATTGTGCGATCGGGGTGGAGCCCACGAAGCCGACAGCCTTGATGTCCGGATCGTCGAGGATGGCGTCGACTGCTTCCTTGTCGCCATTGACCACGTTGAGCACGCCCTCGGGCAAACCGGCCTCAAGGAACAGTTCTGCAATGCGCATCGGTACGCCCGGATCACGCTCGGAAGGCTTCAGCACATAGGCGTTGCCGCAGGCGATGGCCGGCGCGATCTTCCAGAGAGGGATCATGGCCGGGAAGTTGAACGGCGTGATCCCGGCAACAACGCCGAGCGGCTGGCGCATGGAATAGACATCGATGCCCGGGCCCGCACCCTCGGTGTACTCACCCTTCATCATGTGCGGCGCACCGATGCATACCTCGACCACTTCGAGCCCGCGCTGAATGTCGCCCTTGGCATCCGGAATGGTCTTGCCATGTTCGCGGGCGAGAAGCTCGGCAAGCTCGTCATAATCGCGATGCACGAGTTCAAGGAACTTCATGAGAACACGCACGCGGCGCTGGGGATTGGTCTTTGCCCAGCCGGGCTGTGCTGCCTTGGCGTTCTCGACGGCGGCGCGCACTTCTGCAGCGCTGGCAAGCGCAACCTTGCATCGCACCGTTCCATCCATGGGCTGCATGACATCCTGGCTGCGCCCACTCGTACCGGCGACATGCTTGCCGCCAATGAAATGACCGAAATCCTCCATGAGGCTTCTCCCTGATTATGAAGTCGGCGTCATTGTCACCACTCATGCCCGGATTTGCAACGCGACGCGAACAGCAACCGTTGTGCGAAAATTAAAGTCGAAATAATATGTCGCGTGCGAAAAGTATCGAACGCGGGAGCAGTGAATGAACTGGGACGATGTGCGCGTGTTTCTCGCCGTGGCGCGGGCAGGCCAGATTCTGGGTGCGGCGAAGCGACTTGGACTCAATCATGCGACGGTCTCGCGCCGTGTTGCCGCGCTGGAAGATTCCATTGGTGCGAAGCTCTTTCACAGGCTGACAACGGGTACCGAACTGACGACCGCAGGCGAACAACTGCTTGCGACGGCAGAGCGTATGGAAGCCGACATGATAGCCGCGCGGGCCGAAATCGCAGGCGAGAGCGAGGATGTGACCGGCACTGTACGTATCGGCGCCCCGGACGGATTTGGCGTAGCGTTCCTCGCCTCACGCCTGGGCGCGCTCACAGAACGCCACCCCGGCTTGTCGGTCCAGCTCGTCCCCGTCCCGCGCTCGCTTTCACTGTCGCGCCGCGAGGCCGACATTGCCGTGACGGTGGATCGCCCCACGGAGGGGCGACTGGTGGCCGCCAAGCTGGTGGACTATACGCTTGGGCTGTATGCATCGAGAGCCTATGCGCAAGCACACGACCTGCCCCAGAGTGCGAACGATCTTCGCCACCACCGGCTTGTCGGCTATGTGCCTGATCTCGTCTTCAGTCCCACCCTCGACTACGCCGCAGAGATCTCCGAAAACTGGTCGGCCGACTTCGCCGTCTCATCGGCCATGGGCCAGGTCGAAGCGGTGCGCTCCGGTGCCGGCATTGGCATTTTGCACACGTTCATCGCACGTGCGCATGAAGACCTGATCGCACTCGACTGGGCCGAACCCATCCGGCGCAGCTACTGGACGGTCTACCATGAATCCATGCGTCCTACACGGCGCATTCAGGTAACTTCAGCCTTCATTGGTGAACTGGTTGACAAGGAACGACATCTCTTCTGCTGAGCGAATGTTTTTCTTTCGTTAAAGACTTCGCTCCAAGAACGGTCAGTGCAATCGGTTCATACTGGAGACTTTGCGATGGCACCCCGTATTCTCGCAGCCGCAGTCGCGCTGGCCCTTTTCGCAGCGCCGCCAACCGCCCTGGCCAACGATCTGCCGCCACCCGCCCAGACAGCAGGCATAGCCATTCCCGCAGGGCAGATCGAGAAGGCTGTCGAGGCGCTGGATGGCATTATCGAAAGCGCCATGCGGGAAACCGGCGTTCCAGGTCTTGCTGTCGCCGTGGTGCGCAGGGACGAGGTTCTTTTTGCCAAGGGCTATGGCGTGCGCAAGGCAGGCGAGGAAGGCGCGGTTGACACAGACACGGTCTTCCAGCTCGCATCGCTTTCCAAACCGGTAGGCGCAACCGTGGTTGCGAAACAGGTGGGCGAAGGCCTCGTGGACTGGGACACGCGAATGTCCGAAATCCTGCCCTGGTTCAGGCTTTCCAATCCCGAGAGCACGGCCCTCCTGACCGTCGGCGATCTCTATGCGCACCGCTCGGGCCTGCCAGACCATGCCGGTGATGACCTTGAAGATCTTGGTTACCCACAGAAGGTCATTCTCGAACAGCTTCGGCACTTAAAAACCGGCCCTTTTCGACTGCAATACGCCTACACGAATTTCGGCCTGACGGCTGCTGCCGAAGCCGTGGCCGGTGTTGCCGGCAAGGACTGGGCGACGCTGAGCGAAGAAGCAATCTACAAACCACTGGGAATGGAGCACACCTCCTCGAGGCTGGGCGATTTCCTGGCGCGCGGGAACCGCGTCTACAACCATATGCGCGGGGACGATGGCTGGGAGGTGCTTTTCCAGCGCGACCCGGATCCGCAATCACCGGCCGGCGGTGTCAGCGCCAGCGTGAACGACATGGCGAAATGGATGCGCATGGTGCTCGGCAATGGCGCCTTTGAAGGGCGGCAGATCGTGGAGGCCGCAGCACTCCTTCCGGCACTGAGCCCTCAGTCGGTCTCGGGACACCCTGCCGTCCCGGCCGCCCGCGCCGGCTTCTATGGTTACGGTTTTGGTGTGGGCGTCTCGCCGGCAGGCCGTGTGATGATCAGCCATTCGGGCGCCTTTGCGCTGGGCGCGGCAACCAATTTCATCATGATCCCTTCGGCCGATATCGGCATTGTCGTCTTGTCCAACGCACAGCCCATCGGTCTCGTCGAAGGCATCTCCATGAGTTTCATGGATCTCGTACAATTTGGTGAAATCCAGCGCGATTGGCTGGCCATGTACCCGGTGCTCTTCGGTCCCATGCTGGATCCGTTCGGCAAGCTCGCCGGCAAGGAAGCGCCGGAAGATGCAAAGCCCGCTCGTGAGTTCGAAAGCTATACCGGCACTTTCGCCAACGCATATTTCGGCAATCTGACCGTCGAGGAGGCCGATGGCGGCCTGACGATGAAGGTGGAAGGCACGAAAAGCAGCTTCCCGCTGCAACACTGGACGGGCGACGAGTTCATCTTCCGTCCGCTGAACGAGAACGCCATGAAAGGTTCCATTTCTTCGGTCCGGTTCTCGATGGACGGTGAACGCGCCAAGGCGGTGCAGGTGGAATATTTCGACGCGTTCAATGACGGTGCTTTCGTCCGAAAATAGTCGAACCGAAATGACATCCGTTGGACGATGCATGGACGCTGGTCCCGTAGAAAAGAAGGCGCAATATGACAAACAGCGATGACGACTATGTGTATGACGACGTGACCGGCGAATGGATGCCGGCCTCTGAAATGGCAGCCCTTGAGGGGCAGCGCAGTGCGGTTGTCGATGCTGAAGGCAATGCGCTGACCGATGGCGATTCGGTTACGCTGATCAAGGACCTCAAGGTTAAGGGTGCGGGCCAGACCCTGAAGCGAGGCACCTTGATCAAGACCATTCGCCTGACAGACAACAAGGAAGAGATCGACTGCCGCCACGATGGTATCAAGGGGCTTGTACTGCGCACGGAATTCGTGCGCAAACGTTAGGCGAAAACAGGTAGGTTTGGCTGGCAGGAGACAATCTCTTGCCCGCCTGCAAGCGGTGGACGAGGCAGGGCGTCGCCAACGCAAGCCGGAACCTCCCCCCTGTGGCGTGAGTTGACGGGTCAACGGGATCAAGAAACGGAGCCCAGGCCCATGTCCTACAGCCGGTTTGCCGCGATGATCGGAACCTCGACCATCGTCATGTTCGGGTTGATGTATCTGAATACATATGCGCTCGATCACGTCTTCTGGAGCGAAACGCGAGCCTGGATGGCATTGCTCATGGGGGCGACCATGGCCGTGATCATGCTCGGCTTCATGTGGGCGATGTACAAAAACTCCGCGGCCAATCTCGGCATCGTCGCAGCTGCCGCCATCGTGTTTGCCGCCTCGCTCTGGCTGGTTCGCAGCCAGGCCACGGTGGATGACGTGGACTATATGAAGGCCATGATCCCGCACCACTCGATTGCGATCCTGACCAGCAGACGGGCAAACATTTCAGACCCGCGCGTGCGGGAACTCGCTGATAAAATCATCGAGGCTCAATTGCGTGAGATCGATGAGATGAAGGCGCTGATCAAGGATCTGGAGCGGCAGGACTGATCAAGGTTTGCGTCGGGCTCAAACGAATGGCTTCGCCGGATCGTAGCGGCGCGGCAGGAGGCGGTGCAGATAGGCGAGCCCCTCGTCTGACAGACGGTTTTCATCCGGCCTGAGATAGGTGTCGGGCATGTGGCGGGTCTTGCCGGCTACGGCGTCCAGATCGACCAGGCGACACGCGGTTCTCTCACCGTCGAACTGAAGCGCGACGGACCCGTCACCCTTTTCGACTGAGCGGACAGCGAAAGCGCCGGCCTCGAAAGCCTCGCGCGCATCGGTCTCGCTGATCGTGGCGATGTTGCCGCGCGGCAGATAGCCGAACGTGTCGACGCGGGCGCGCTGGCCGGCAAGATCCTCGGCCAGAATGCGCTCGATGGCCTGACCGAGATCGCTGCCGGAGAGCTTGAGATTGCCGTGGGCATCACGCTCCTGCATCTCGGCTGGCACCAGTGTTTCGATGAGCGAGCGGCCATCGGCATCGGAGACCCCCTCCGACATGGCCACGACACAGCGCCCGTGGCGGGCGACCGTCGCCTTCACATCCTCGATGAAGCGGCGGCGTTCGAAGGCGCGTTCGGGCACATAGACGAGATGCGGGCCGCTTTCTTCATCGAGCGCCCAGGCGGCAGCGGCTGCCGTCAGGAAACCCGCATGGCGGCCCATGACGATGCCCACATAGACACCGGGCAGAGCGCGGAAATCGAGATCGATGCTCAGAAAGGCGCCGGCGACCATTTCACCCGCCGAGATGAAGCCCGGCGTATGATCGTTTTCCATCAGGTCGTTGTCGATGGTCTTTGGCGCGTGCATGAAGGTCATGCCACCGCCCGATGCATCGCGCAGAATGGCCTGTGTACCCGACGTGTCGTTGCCGCCAATGTTGATGAAGGCGTCGGCGCCGACTTCCTTCAGACCTTTCATGATCTCTTCGCAATAGGCCGCGTTCGGCTTGTCGCGGGTGGAGCCAAGCGCGGCACTCGGCGTCGCAGCGATGCGCCGAAGCTCGATCTCGGTGAGATCGGAGAGAGTAACGAAGCGCCCTTCGCGAATGCCCCGCACGCCATGTAGCGCACCGAGCACCCGGCAGCCGGGATAAAGCTTCATGGCTTCAAGCGTCGCACCGGCAACGGTCTGGTTGATGACGGCGGTGGGGCCGCCACCCTGGGCGATGACGAAGGTTTCAGCCATGGTTCGCACTCGTTTCTTGCAATCGGGATTTGCCATTCATGGCATGGCGAGCGCGGGGCTGGAAAGACCCGTCATGCGCGCATGCAGGATTAGCGGAAGAGCATGACCGGAATCTTGCAGGAGCGCAGCATCGCCTCTGTCGTCGAGCCGATGATCAGGCTGCGGATGCGCGAGTGGCCATAGGCGCCCATGACGAGCAGGCCGTAATTCTCGCTCTCGACACGCTCGGAGATGACCGTCTCGGGCTGGCCGGGCAGCACCTCGCTTGTCGCCTCGATGCCACCGCCACGCAAAACGGCTTCTGCATCAGCAAGCCGGTTGCGTGCCTCGGTCGTGTCGCTGCCGACCGTGAGAAGCTTGACGGAAGGGCCGGCAAACAGCGGCGAGCGTGACATGGCGTCCACCGCCTTCATGCTGCTTGCGCCACCATCATAGGCGACGAGCACCTTGTCGATCGGCTTGAAGGCGCGGTTGGCGACGAAGACGGGGCGATGGCTCGACCGCACCACGCGCTCAAGATTTGAGCCGAGATGCAGTTTGGCAAAATCTGCCGCCTCGCCGCGCTTGCCGATCACCAGAAGGTCGGAACCCTCCTCCACTTCGGCCACCGTCTCGACCACATCACCGTGGCGAATGCGACCCGAGACCTTTTCGATGCCGGCGGCGCGCACGGCAGCCTCGCCATCTTCGAGGATGGCACGGCCGCGCTTCATGGCAAGGCGCGCGCGCTGTTCATCAAGCTCGGAAAGCTCCTTCAGAAGCGATGACCGCGCGCCAAGGGCGATGTTGCCGGAGAGATCGGACGGGGCGCTGCCCGTCTCTCGGCGGCCAAGCACATGGAGAAGCTCCACGGAGGCTTCAAGCCTGCCGGCGATCCATGCCGCGTGTTCGCACACGCTCTGCGAATAGATGGAGCCGTCGATGAATGCGGTGATCTTTGACATCTATTTCCCCTGTAGCATCGGGCCGAAAAGTGGAATCCGGTTTCCGGGAATACCGATGCTCAATTAAAAATCTAGATCGTCCTTTGTGCGTCCGAACGGACGCACGGCGATCTAGTGACCCATCAGCTTCTCAAGCGCGCCCGGCTTGTCGTGAATGCCAAGCTTGTCGACGATCGTTTCGCTGGCCTCGTTCATGCCAATGATTTCCACCTCGGCACCGTCGCGGCGGAATTTGAGCACGATCATGTCCAGTGCGCCAACACTGGAAATGTCCCAGATATGCGCGCGCGAAACATCAATGGTGACCTTGTCCAGCCCTTCCTTGAAGTCGAAGGCGGCGTTGAAGTCCTCAACGGATGCGAAGAAAAGCTGACCTTCGACGCGATAGGTGCGCTCGCGCCCGTCCTCCGACAGGGTGGAGGTGACGCGGAAGATCTGAGCGATCTTGCCCGCGAAAAAGATGCCGGAGAGAAGCACGCCGACCAGTACGCCGATGGCGAGATTGTGGGTTGCCACCACACAGACGACCGTGGCGAGCATGACCACGGAGGAGGAGAGCGGATGCTCGCGCAGGTTCTTGATCGACGACCATGAGAAGGTGCCGATCGAGACCATGATCATGATGGCGACAAGTGCGGGCATCGGGATCTGACGCACCCAATCGCCCAGAAGCACGATCATGAACAGGAGAAAGACACCGGCGACAAAGCAGGAAAGACGCCCGCGTCCGCCCGATTTCACATTGATCATCGACTGGCCGATCATGGCGCAGCCGGCCATGCCGCCGATAAAGCCGGTGGCGGTGTTGGCAAGGCCCTGACCGATGCATTCCTGGTTCTTGTTGCTCTGCGTGTCGGTGAGCTCATCCACCAGCGAGGCGGTCATGAGCGATTCCAGAAGGCCAACCGCTGCCACCGCCGCCGAATAGGGCAGGATGATCTGCAGCGTTTCCAGATTGAGCGGAATGTCCGGAATGAGGAAGACCGGGAAGGTGGAGGGAAGCTCGCCCATGTCGCCCACCGTGCGCACATCGAGGCCGAAGGCGATGGACACCGTGGTGAGCACGATGATGCAGATGAGCGGCGACGGGATCGCCTTGGTCAGACGCGGAAACAGATAGATTATGGCAAGGCCTGCCGCGACCATCACATAGGTGAGGTTCGGCACGCCGATCAGCTCGGGCAGCTGGGCCATGAAAATCAGGATCGCCAGAGCGTTGACGAAGCCGGTCATGACCGAGCGCGAGACGAACCGCATCAGATGGCCGAGCTTCAGGAGGCCTGCCCCGATCTGCAACAGGCCGGCCAGCACCGTGGCGGCGAGCAGATATTGCAGCCCATGCTCCTTGACCAGTGTGACCATGAGCACGGCGGTGGCGGCGGTCGCCGCCGAAATCATGCCCGGCCGGCCACCGGCGATGGCCGTGATGACCGCGATGGAAAAGGAGGCGTAGAGCCCGACCTTCGGGTCGACACCAGCAATGATGGAAAAGGCGATGGCTTCGGGGATGAGCGCAAGCGCGACCACAAGGCCGGAAAGGAGATCGGCGCGAATATTGCCGAACCATTCGTCACGGTAATGGGAAAGCGAGAACATGGAACCTTCAGGAGACATGACCTCCCAACCGCCGACAGGCTTCTGCGGCCGGGAAAGACAGAAACGATCGAGGTTGCGCCGGCGGATCAGCGGCCGGCAGAGCCACCCGGAGTTTCACCGGGTCCTAAGCGGATGCGCGGTGTTTAACCCGGATGATGCTGCGGCGCAACATTGTTCGTCTCCTGAAGGCGCGCGTGTCAGTCGGGCTTTTTGCGCGCCTTCTTCTTGCCGCCAGCGGACTTGGCGAATTTCGGCTTGCCGGGCTTGCCGTCTTTCTTCGCCCAGGGCTTGGCATCGTCGCGCCATTCGCCACCCTTGCGATGCGGCTTGCCGGCCGGCCTGCGCTTGCCCGCAAAGGGTTTCGGACCGCTGCGCGACGCAAACTGCGGAACGCCATCGAGCTGGACCACGCGGATGCTGCGCTCCAGAACGGCCTGCGGGCCGATGGCCGCGAGGAAACGGTCGACACAGGCGGCATCGAGCTGAACGAATGTCTCGTCCTGCTGCATCTTGATCGCGCCGATCTCGCGCTTGGTGATATCGCCCGCACGGCACAGAAGCGGGATGAGCCAGCGCGGCTCGGCATTCTGCTTGCGGCCAACCGACAGGGAGAACCAGACGCTCTCGTCGAATTCCTCACGGCGCGGCGCGCGTTCCTCGCGCATGCCGCCACCATCCTGGATGGTCACTTCCGTGACATCCTCCGGCGCGGAGAGCTTGGCACGGTGAAGCCGGACGAAGGCTGCCGCGATCTGTTCGGCACCATGCTTCTCAAGGAGCGCTTTGACGAAGTCTGCCTCGTTATCCTGAATGGCATCTTCCAGATGGGGGTCGGCCATCAGTCGTTCGTCATCGCGCTGAAGAACCGCGTCGGCGGAAGGCGGGCTGGTCCACTCAAGCCGCACCTTGGCATCGCACAGAAGGCGCTCGGCCCGGCGGCGGCCATTGGGCGCGACGATGAGCGCGCTGACGCCCTTGCGCCCTGCCCGCCCGGTGCGGCCCGAGCGGTGCAGAAGCGTTTCGGAATTGGTGGGCAGGTCCGCGTGCACCACGAGCTCAAGATTGGGCAGGTCGATGCCGCGGGCCGCAACATCCGTCGCCACGCAAACGCGGGCGCGCCCGTCGCGCATGGCCTGCAGCGCATGGGTGCGTTCACTCTGGCTGAGCTCGCCCGAAAGCGCAACGACCGAGAAACCGCGATTGTTGAACCGCGCGGTCAGGTGATTGACGGTGGCGCGCGTGTTGCAGAACACCAGCGCATTGCGCGCTTCATAATAGCGCAGCACATTGATGATGGCGTTCTCGCGCTCCTGCGGAATGGCGAGGAAGCCGCGATACTCAATATCACCATGCTGTTTCTGTTCGGCGGCGGTGGTGATGCGCACCGCATCGCGCTGATAGTTCTTCGCCAGATTGGCGATGGTGCGCGAGACGGTCGCCGAGAACATCAGCGTGCGGCGCTCTGCGGGAGCGGCATCCAGAATGAATTCCAGGTCCTCACGAAAACCGAGATCGAGCATCTCGTCCGCCTCATCCAGCACGACAGCGCGCAGATCCGACATGTCGAGCGCATTGCGGCGGATGTGGTCGCACAGGCGGCCGGGCGTGCCGACAACGATATGCGCACCGCGCTCAAGCGCGCGACGCTCGGTGCGGATGTCCATGCCGCCGACGCAGGAGGCGATGACGGCACCGGTTTCGGCATAGAGCCATTCCAGCTCGCGCTTGACCTGAAGCGCCAGTTCGCGCGTGGGCGCAACGGCTAGGCCGAGCGGAGCGGCGGCACGGTCAAAGCTTTCCGCGCCGTCAAGCAGGCTTGGTGCCAGCGCGAGGCCGAAGGCAACGGTCTTGCCGGAGCCGGTCTGGGCGGAAACAAGCGCATCGGCGCCTTCGGGTTCCAGTTCCAGAACAGCCTTCTGAACCTGGGTCAATTCGGTATAGCCGCGCTTGTCCAACGCCCGGCCAAGCGCTGGCACAATGCCTTCGAACTCGGTCATTCATCTTCTTTCGGAAATGAGCGCGCTTCGAGAGATCGGCGGAGCAGATCGCCTGGCAGGCGCGCAGCGTGGCGATTTCGCCAACGCTTTTGCGCCGTACTACGCGTGTCGGAGGCAAATGTACAGCGGGGAGTGTCAAATTCCCTTTGCTTCGAACGCTTAGCCGGCAGCGGCCTCGCGCTCGTCTCGTGCCGTCAGGCGCATCATGACCAGGGCGAGAAGCATGGTGGCCGCCGAGACGATTGAGAGCGTCACGAACGCATTGAAATAGCCTTCGGCACCATCGGCATGGGCGAGAAGGACGACGATCAGGACAGCACCGATTGCGCCGCCGACACGCTGAACAATGTTCACCAGCGTTGCCGCATCGCCCATTTCCTCTTTATGCGCGGCGGCGTAGGCAGCCGTCATGGCCGGCATCTGGCCAAGCGCCATGCCGATGCCCCTGACGACGAGAAGCGGTGCCAGCCAAAGCGCCGGAAGCGGCGTGGGCAGAAGGAAGGGCAAGGTGCTCAAGAGGAGCGCAAGTGCGCCGGCAAGCGTTACCCGTCCCGCGCCGAAACGGTCTGTCAGCGCGCCGCCGACCGGCAGGGCCAGAGCGCTGCCGAGCCCCATGGCCAAAAGCAGAAATCCGGTCTCCACCGTGTCGCGGGCTGCGATCACCTGGAGGTAAAGCGGCAGGAGCAGGAGCCCGCCATACATGTTGGCACCGGTCAGGCCGGTTGTGAGCGTCGCCGTGGCAAAGACCGGCCTCCGCAGAAGCGCGAGGTCGATAAGGGGTGGTCGCGCACGTGTGGCGTTTGCAACGAAGCCGGCGACGAGGACGAGGCCGGCGACGACACAGACAAGATTGATGCGTGTGAGGCCATCGGCACCGAATTCGGTCGCGCCGTAGAGGAAGAGCGGCAGCCCGGCACCAAGCAGAAGCAGGCCCGCAATATCGAGATGCCGCGTCTCGTCCCGGTCGCCGGCTGGCACAAGCCCCTTTGCGAGAAGAAGTGCTGCAACGCCGACCGGAACGTTGATCCAGAACAGCCAGCGCCATGACGCATGATCGAGCAGGAGCCCGCCAATCGCCGGGCCGATGGCCGGTCCCAGCGCAACGACAAGTCCAAGCGCGCCCATGATGCGGCCAAGCTGCCTGGGGCCTGCAGTCGCACCGATGATCGCCTGTCCCGCCGGCACCATGAGACCACCGGCGAGCCCCTGAAGAAAACGGGCGGCGATCAGTGACCACGGCCCGGGCGCGATGGCGCAGAGCACCGATGCGCCCGTGAACCCCGCAAGGCTGAACGCCCACACGCGGCCATAACCGAAACGGTTTCCGAGCCAGGCGGCGGCAGGAAGGGAGATTGCCAGCGCGACCAGATACCCAGTGGCAATCCACTGGATCAAAGGCAGCGTGGTGGTGAGATCTTCCCGTATCGTTTCGAGGGCGAGATTGACAACCGTGGAATCGAGCATCGCCATGAACGCGCCAGCGCCGGTGACGGCGGCGATCTTCCATATCCGCGCGGGGATGGCCGGCGGCGGTGTCTTGCGATCCGTGCTCACGGGCCGGAACTCTCAACCGGCCCGGAGCTGAAGTCAACGCGCGATCACGTCGCAGCCGCCTACCGCACCACCTCGCCGTCTTCCTTGGTGAACGCTTTCACCGCGCCCTCAGGCAGTAGCTCCAGCACGGTCTCGGACGGGCGGCAAAGCTTTGTGCCGCGCGGGGTTTCCACGATGGGGCGGTTCATCAGGATCGGGTGCGCGACCATGAAGTCGATCAGTTCATCGTCGCTCCATTTGTCTTCGCCAAGGCCCAGCTCGTCATAGGGTGTGCCCTTCTGGCGCAGGATCGCGCGAGGCGACACGCCCATGGCGGCAATCAGCGACACCAGTTTTTCGCGGCCGGGCGGGGTCTTGAGATATTCGATCACCTGTGGCTCCTCACCGGCTTCGCGAAGCATGGCCAGCACGTTGCGCGAGGTGCCGCATTTCGGGTTGTGATAGATGGTGACGGTCATGATTGTCTCGCTCAGCTCGTGGGAAACCAGTCTCGGGTGCGGTTGGCAAAGGCGACCAGCGACAGCATCACCGGCACCTCGACCAGAACGCCCACCACCGTGGCAAGTGCCGCGCCGGAATTCAAGCCGAACAGGCTGATGGCCACAGCCACCGCAAGCTCGAAGAAGTTCGACGTACCGATAAGGGCGCAGGGGGCGGCGACATTGAACGGCACTTTCCAGATGCGGGCCGCGAAATAGGTCAGGAAGAAGATGCCGTAGGACTGGATCAGGAGCGGCACCGCGATCAGCACGATCAGGATCGGCCGCTCGACGATGACATGCCCCTGAAAGCCAAAGAGCAGCACCACAGTGACCAGAAGGCCGATCACGGAAACGGGTTTCAGCGAAGCGGTGAAATCCGAAACCGCCTTTTGCGCCTCCGCGCCCGAAGCGCGGCCGGTCAGCCATTTGCGGGTCAGGAAACCGGCGACAAGCGGGATCACCACATAGAGGCCGGTGGCCAGAAGCAGCGTCTCCCACGGGACGGAAATGTCTGTCACGCCGAGCAGCAGCGCGACGATGGGCGCGAAGGCGAATATCATCACCACATCGTTGAGCGAAACCTGCACGAGCGTGTAGGTGGCGTCGCCCCGGGTGAGCTGGCTCCACACGAAAACCATCGCCGTGCAGGGTGCTGCGCCCAGAAGGATGAGGCCGGCAATGTATTGCTGCGCATCGGCGGGCTCGATCCACGGCGCGAAGACATATTCGAAGAACAAAACGCCGAGTGCTGCCATGGTGAAGGGCTTGATGAGCCAGTTGACGGCGAGCGTCAGGACAAGTCCCTTGGGGCGGTCGCCAATATGGCTGAGGCTCGCGAAGTCGACATTGACCATCATCGGGAAGACCATCGCCCAGATGAGAACGGCAACGACCAGGTTGACTGAGGCGTATTCGAGGGATGCGAGAAAGCCGAACAGGCCCGGCATCAGATTTCCGAGGGCTATGCCCGCGATGATACAGAGCGCCACCCACACGGACAGGTATTTCTCGAAGAAGCCGATGCCGCCCGCCGGGGCGTCACTGCGGTTCAGAATATGGTCGGTCATCAGTGAATCCTATTCGGTATGGGCAGGAGCACGGCCGATATCATCAAGACGGCGCTGCAGGGAAAGCCGATCAAGCGAGGCGAGCGGCAGCGCCGTGAAGATGGTGACGCGATTGTTGAGCATGCGGTAGGTGTCTGCGAAAGCGAGACGCTTCTCGGCCTCGGTGCCGGTAACCGCCGCCGGGTCGGGAAGCCCCCAATGGGCTGTCATCGGCTGGCCGGGCCAGACAGGACATGCTTCCTGCGCAGCACTGTCGCAAAGCGTGAAGACGAAATCGAGCTTGGGAGCATCCGGTGTTGCGAACTCTGCCCAGTCTTTGGAGCGGGCAAAGGAGATATCGTGGTTCATGCGTTCGAGCAGTTCCAGCGCGAATGGATGCACCGATCCTTTAGGTTGGGAGCCGGCTGAGTAAGCCTTGAAGCGCCCCGCGCCGACCCGGTTCAAGACCGCTTCGGCAAGAATGGACCGAGCGGAATTTCCGGTGCACAGAAAAAGCACATTGAACGTTTTATCACTCATGGCACAAGCCTCCTAGCAGTGACAGGTCGCAGCCTCGATGGCGGGGCGGCACAGATCGGGATTTCCGTTGCAGCAATCTTCCATGAGGAAGGCGAGGAGATCGCGAAAGCCGGTCATGTCGGCGGTGTAGCGAATGATGCGCCCTTCCCGCTCGGCCCGGATCATGCCCGACTGCGAAAGAACCTTGAGGTGCGCGGAAGCGGTGTTCTGCACGACACCGAGCCTGGTCGCCACCTCTCCCGCGGGCAGCCCCCCGGGCCCTGCCTTCACAAGCAGGCGAAACACATCGAGCCGGGTCTCCTGACCAAGCGCGGCAAGTGCGTCGATAGCCTCAAACTTTTTCATTATCCAAATATCCGGATTTGTCGATGTATTAAAGCGCTTTTTGCATGGTTGCGGGAAGGCGTCAAGAAGCATTGGGAGCTCACTTGATGAAAACCGGGCCGTGCGCTCGCGCATTCTGCCAATGGGTTCCGGGTCGGTCCCGGGATGCCAGCCTCCTTCTACCCGCTCGCAGGGAGAAGGGGTGTTTGGTGCTGGTGCGCATTCTGCAGAAGGGGCGCACGGGCATTTCTGGGCAGGCTCCTTCGTTGCCGCGCAGGGTTGCCGCCGGGGTTTGGATCCTTCGGGAAACGGGGCGCGTTTTTCGTGCCTCTCTGTTGTGAAATAAGTGGCGCGAAAAGCGCGCCCCGCCGGCCGCTGTCCCGTCTGCCGGCCGGTCACTCGGGCGATCTGTGCCCTAGCGGCTTTTCCGCAACCGGCATGATGCCGGCCGCCGGCCTTTCGCGGGCCCTCACAGGCCCCGGGTTACCGAACCCGAGGGGGAGGCTGCCGTCGCCCCTCCTGATCCCCGGCTCCGGWCCCGGTTCCCGACAGGGGCGATGGGGGAAGTGTAGCGGAGGTTTTGAGGGTGGGGAGAAAAGAGCGAATAGGGAGTAGCGAATAGCGAGTAGGGAACGCGCTTCAACTCCCTCGTGATCCCATGGCCTGATCATGGGATCCATGCCGTTGCGGTGGTGACGGGGTAGGAGTGAGAAAAAATGTACGTGCCCGGGACGGGCCGAAGTTTATCCCCGGCGTCCCGGCAAGGGTCCTCGGATCAGGTCCGAGGATGACGAGGGAGTGTTCGGGGTCGCAGCCCCTTCTACCCGCACCCGTTCGGCAGGTTCAGGAGGCGAAGGGGCAAAGATGTGGTGCGATCATGTGAAGAGCTTCATCCCGACCGGGCGAAGCGCCAACCGGACCGCATGGCAATGGGGCCGAGACGCCCTGCCCTGAACACAACCTCAGCCGACGAAGGCGCGCTCGACGACGAAATCGGCCGGCTCGGCGTTGGAGCCTTCCTTGAGGCCCGCCTTCTCGACCAGCGCCTTCACATCCTTGAGCATGGCCATGGAGCCGCAGATCATGACGCGGTCATTCTCGCGATCGAAAGGCTCGGTGCCGAGCTTCTTGAAGAGTTCGCCATTCTCAATCAGCGTCGTGATGCGTCCCATTACGGGCGAGGTTTCGCGCGTGGTGGAGGTGAAATGGGTCAGGCGGCCCTCGACCAGCTCGCCGATCAGCGGATCGTCCCTGAGAGCGGTCACCAGTTCCTTGCCGTAGTCAAGCTCGGCGACGTCGCGGCAGGTGTGGGTGAGAATGATGTCGTCGAACTTCTCATAGGTCTCCGGGTCGCGGATCAGGCTCGCGAAGGGCGCGATGCCCGTGCCGGTGGAGATCATGTAGAGGTTTTTCGCCGGCGTCAGCGCATCGTTGACCAGCGTACCAGTGGACTTCTGGCGCATGAGCACCGTGTCGCCGGGCTGGATCTTCTGCAGATGCTGGGTCAGCGGACCATCCGGCACCTTGATGGAGAAGAACTCCACCTCCTCGTCCCAGGCGGGGCTGGCGATGGAATAGGCACGGAAGACAGGCTTCTCCGCATTGGGCAGGCCGATCATCACGAACTCGCCGGAGCGGAAGCGGAAGCTCTGCGGCCGCGTGATGCGGAAGGCAAAGAGATTGTCCGTGTAGTGTTTCACCGATGTCACGCGCTCGGCAAAGCAGCCGGCGGGAATCGGGAATTCAGGGGTCTTTTCGGCGTCGTTCTCGCGGAGCGCAGCGCTGTCCATGAATACTGTCCTCGTTCGGTCGGAAGTCTCTAAGCCGGTTTCCGGTTCGGATGCAAACCCAAATCGCGGTACCAATGGCTGCTCTTGCCTGTCGAAATTATTAGTATACAAATGAATTTGACGTCAAGTTTGGTGCGTTCGACACCTATTTCATTTGGTCGGGTCAACAAAGGTTTCACATTCCGGATTTCACCCATGAATCAGAAAAAAGGCATCAATTCGGGTTCTGTGGTCGTCGGCATCGATGTGGGCGGCACCTTCACCGACCTGATCCTGATCGATTCCCGCGAAGGGTCGGACACGGGAGCCCGGGTGCGGGTCGCCAAGACCCCGACCACCGTCGAGAACCAGGCTTTCGGTGTGGTCAACGCGATACGCGAGACCGGGGTTCCGGCATCCGAGATCGGCCTGATCGTGCATGGCACGACCACCACGACCAATGCGGTGCTGGAGCGGCAGCTTGCCAGAACCGGGATGATAACAACCGCCGGTTTCCGCGACATCATCGAGCTTGGGCGGCGCACACGACCACAGGCCTATGGCATGACAGGAACCTTCACTCCGGTGGTGCCGCGCAATCTGCGGCTCGAAGTGGATGAGCGCATGGACGCCGCCGGAAACGTGCTCACACCACTCGATGAGGATGGCGTGCGCGCGGCGGTAAAGGCGCTGCTCGATCAGGGTTGCGTTTCACTGGTGATCCATTTTCTCCATGCCTATGCCAACCCGGCGCACGAAAAGCGCGCCGCCGAAATCGCCGCCGAACTCTGGCCCAACAATTACATCACCACTGGACATGCGCTGCTTTCCGAAGCGCGCGAGTTCGAGCGCGGCGTAACGGCTGCGGTCAACGCCTCGGTGCAGCCGATCCTGGAGCGCTACATCGCCCGGCTTTCGAACGAGTTGCAAGGCCTCGGCTATGCGCGCGACTTTCTGGTGATGAACGGAAATGGCGGCATGATTTCCGCTGCCCATGTGGCCCGTGAGGCCGCCAAGACGGTGATGTCCGGCCCGGCCTCGGGCGTGATGGCCGCAGCCTTCACGGCGCGGCGGGCGGGCGTCGACAATCTCATCACCTACGATATGGGCGGCACATCCACCGATGTGGCTCTGGTGCGCGGCGCGCGACCGGCCGTCTCCAACGAGATTGAGGTGGAATATGCCATGCCGATCCACGTGCCGATGGTGGACGTGCACACGGTGGGAGCCGGCGGCGGATCGATCGCGCGCGTCAACGATGCGGGGCTCCTGGAAGTGGGACCGCAGAGTGCGGGCGCAAAGCCTGGCCCGATCTGCTATGGCCGCGGCGGCACGGAGCCGACCATCTCCGATGCCAATCTTCTTCTGGGCCGGTTGAACTCGAAAAAACTTCTCTCCGTCGACAATCCGGTTTCCGTTTCCGATGTCGAGGCGATCTTTGCAAAAAGGCTTGGAAGCCGTCTCGGGCTTTCGGGCGTGGAAGCGGCGGGTGCGGTGCTGCAGATCGCCAACATCAAGATGGCGGGCGCGATCCGCATGGTCTCGCTCGGCAAGGGGCACGACCCGCGCGATTTCGCGCTGTTCGCTTTCGGCGGCGCTGGGCCGCTGCATGCGGCAGCCCTCGCTCGCGAACTGGGCATTCCGCGCGTGATGGTGCCGGCACGGCCCGGCATCACCAATGCGCTTGGCTGCGTGGTCGCCGATCTGCGGCACGATTTCGTGCGCACGGTGAACCGCCCTGTCGCGAGCCTCGACGTGGCGCTGGTCAAAAGCCTGCTCGAAGAGCAGCGCGCCGAGGGCGAGGCGCTGATCGCGGAAGAGACGGTCCAGCCGGAGCGCATCGAGTGCGTGCACACGGCGGACATGCAGTTTGTTGGCCAGACGCATCTCATCAATGTGCCGCTGCCCGGCCCCGAGATCGATCGGGACACGCTGCAGACGCTTTTTGAAGAAGCCTATTTCGCCCGCTTCAAGGTGCGTCTGCCAGAGATCCGCGCCAATCTCGTCAATCTCAACACCTCCGTGATCGGCGTGCGCGCCGATATCGACCTTGCCAGCCTGATCGACCCGGCGGGACGTGTGGCAACACTGACCGAAGCGCTGAACGAAAAACGACAGGTCTGGTTTGCCGGCGACTGGCACGACACGCCGGTCTATGCCCGCGAAAAACTGCCGCTCGATGCGGAGATCGAGGGGCCGGCGATCCTTGAACAGCTCGACACGACAACGGTGATCGAACCCGGCGACCGGGCCGCATCCGATGCCGATGGGAACATCATCATCACGGTGGGAGCGGGCCGATGAACGACACCTCTTCTCTCGACGCCATCACGCTCTCGGTCATCCAGGCGGCGCTACAGCAGGTGTGCGACGAGATGGACCTGACCTTCTCGCGCGCCGCCTTCTCGCCCGTAATCGCCGAGGCAAACGACCGTTCGGATGGCATCTACGCCGCCGAGGATGGCGCGCTGATCGCGCAGGGCTCGGCCGGTCTGCCGGTCTTTGTCGGCGTGATGCAGTATTCCACGCGCACGCTCATCGAGCGCATCGCGGGTGGCGAGACGGCAGCGCCCGAGCCCGGCGACATCTACATCGTCAACGACCCGTATCTCGGCGGCACACACCTCATGGATGTGCGCTTTGCCATGCCGGTCTGGCGTGATGGGAAAATCTTCTGCTGGCTCTCCAACACCGGCCACTGGCCGGACATTGGCGGCGCGGTTCCGGGCGGCTTTTCCGCCTCCGCCACGGCGGTGGAGCAGGAAGGGCTGCGCCTGCCGCCGGTGAAGCTTTTCAAGAAGGGCGAACTCGACCCGGAAATCTACGCGATCATCTGCTCCAACATCCGCGTTGCCGACCAGCGCATCGGCGATATTCGCGCGCAGGGCGCGGCTTTGGAAGTGGGTGCAGATCGGCTGGCACAGGTGCTCGACCGCTATGGCGACGAGACCGTGCGACAGGCCATTGCCGAACTGCGCACCCGCGCGGCGACGCAGATGCGCGCGCTGATCGCGCCGATCCCCGACGGGGTCTATCGCGGCGAGGCTTTCGTGGATTCCGACGGCGTGATGGACGAACCGCTGACCATCGCGCTGGCCATCGAAAAGAAGGGCGACACGCTGACCTTCGATTTCGAAGGATCGAGCCCGCCCTGCATGGGGCCGATGAACAGCGTGCTCGCGACAACGCTGTCCTCCGTCTATCTGGCGATGCGCCATATCTTTCCCGAAGTGCCGCTGAGTGCGGGCGCGTTCGAGCCGCTGATCATCAAGAGGCCGGAGGGTACGTTTCTCGACGCGCGCTATCCGCGCCCGGTCTCGGGCTGTGCGGCGGAGGTCTCGCAGCGCATTGCGGAGGCCGTGTTCGCGGCGATGGTGAAGGCGCTGCCGGAAAAGGTGACTGCTGCACCTGCCGGCTCCAGCGGCAATTTCGCGCTTGGCGGGCATGACCCGGCGCGGGGCCGTGATTTCGTGATGTACCAGATTTCCGGCGGCGGCTATGGCGGCAATGCCGACCATGACGGGCTGACCAATGGGTGCTCTACCATCGGTATCTCCAAATCGCCTCCGGTGGAGGTAATGGAGCAGGCCTTTCCCGTGCTCTATCGGCGCTATGCGCTGCGCGAGGGCTCGGGCGGTGCCGGCGAGCATCGCGGCGGGTTCGGCCTTTCCTATGAGGTGGAGCTTCTGCGCGGCGACGCCCGCGCCTCCTTCGTGATGGATCACGGTCGCACCGGCCCGCAGGGCGTGCTTGGCGGGAAGGACGGCAGGGTGAACGAGGTGACGGTGTGGCGCGATGGCAGCGCGCATGTGCCGCCGCATCTTTCCAAGGAACAGGATATTCCGCTGAAAGCCGGTGACCGGGTTTGTGTTGGCACACCCGGCGGCGGCGGCTATGGCGATCCTCTGAAGCGCGCGCCGGAAAAGGTGCTGCGGGATGTGGCGCTCGGATATTACACAGCGGACGAGGCCGAGGCGCTGTTTGGCGTGGTGTTCAGCGCAGATGGGATGACGGTGGACGAAGTGGCGACGCTGGCGAAGCGCGGCGGCTGAGAGGGTTGAGCCAGGCGCCCTCATCCTGAGCTTGTCGAAGGGCGAGGGCGCTTGTTGCCATAGGGCGCCACTCACTCCCCAAGCAGCCGAAACTCCAGATAGAGATTGCGCTGCAGGAGCGAGTGGTTGTCGTCGGACATGAGCGAGACCATGGTCGCGCCATCGGCGCGCTGCCAGACATCGAGCGCTTCCATATTGTCGATCTGGTAGTCCATACCGGCGGTGAAGAGCACCGGACCGTCCGCCACGCTTCCAGGCGCAATGGAAGCGCCTTCGATCCGGCGTATGCGCATTGCCACACCGCTGGCGAAGGCGAAACGGCGCTCCAGCAGAAGCAGATCGCCATCGGGCAGAAATGCACCATCGGTGATGTCGAAACCCTCGGAGCGCGCGACGGTGAAGACGCCCTTCAACGGCCCCTCGAGAATGGCGGCAAAGCAATTGCCATCCTCATCGATGCTGCGCTCGGCAACGACGACACGCGCCCCATCAAGCCGCCCGCCCGGCGGCGCATAGGCGATGGTTTCGAAGCCGCGATTGCTGCGCAACTCCTCTCGCGGGACGAGATAATCGAGATCGCGGATGGCAGCTCCCATGGCATCGCGCTCGATCTCGAACTCGGCAATGCGCTGAACGCGCTCGAAGCTTACGGTAGCCAGTTCGCCGCTGACGGCGATGCCCTCGGCATCGGTGGTCCATTTCTCGCGCGTGGAATTGCCGTCTCCGTCCACCATGGGCTGCATGGAGAACTCGGCAAAGCCGGAAGGCCGTCCCTCGGCATCTCGGGTCACAGTCCCGAAAAACCAGAACCCCGTGTCGGAAACGCCGATGAGCTCAGTGCCAGGCGAGGTGAAGCGAAAAGACGAAAACGCCCCGAAATGATCGACCGGTGAGGTCATGGAGAGACCGCCGACAAACTCCAGCGGTCCGAATTCGGTTTCATAAGAGCCAATGGCGAAGTGACGAATGGGCACCGCATTGACCGCCATGGGAATGGCCGGTTCCTGCGCCTTTACCGGGATGGCGATCGCAAGGGTGAGCGCCGCAAGAAACAGGCGCAGGCCCAAGGGACGCAGACTAGCCCGCACGCCGCATCGCGCCGCCGCTGCGGCGCGCGCCCTCTTCCTCGAAGAGCGAGGCCAGCTGCTCGGTCATGGCACCGGCCAGTTCCTCGGCATCGACAATGGTGACGGCGCGGCGATAGTAACGCGTGACGTCGTGGCCGATGCCGATGGCCAGAAGCTCGACCGGCGAGCGGGTCTCAATCAGGTCGATGACCCCGCGCAGATGCCGCTCCAGATAATTGCCGGGATTGACCGACAGGGTGGAATCGTCGACCGGCGCGCCATCGGAAATCATCATCATGATCTTGCGCTGCTCGGGCCGCGCCATCAGGCGCTGGTGCGCCCACAGAAGCGCCTCGCCATCGATGTTTTCCTTCAGGAGCCCTTCGCGCATCATCAGGCCGAGATTGCGCCGCGCGCGGCGCCAGGGGGCATCGGCGCTCTTGTAGATGATGTGGCGCAGATCGTTCAGACGGCCAGGATTGGCGGGCTTGCCTTCCTTGAGCCATTTCTCACGCGCCTGCCCGCCCTTCCACGCTCGCGTGGTGAAGCCAAGGATCTCGACGCGCACACCGCAGCGCTCCAGCGTGCGGGCCAGAATGTCGGCGCAGGTGGCGGCCACCGTGATCGGCCGGCCTCGCATGGAACCCGAATTGTCGAGCACCAGCGTCACCACCGTGTCGCGGAAATTGGTGTCGCGCTCCTGCTTGAAGGAAAGCGGCTGCATGGGATCGATCACGAGGCGCACCAGACGCGCCGTGTCGAGAACACCTTCTTCCAGATCGAAATCCCAGGAGCGGTTCTGCTGCGCCATCAGGCGGCGCTGCAGCCGGTTCGCCAGACGCCCGACCACGCCCTGCAGATTTGAGAGCTGCTTGTCGAGGAAGGCGCGCAGACGGTCGAGCTCTTCCTCATCGCAAAGCTCTTCAGCGCCGATAGTCTCGTCGAACTCGGTGGTGAAAACCTTGTAGTCTATGTCGCGCGCGGCCTGGTCGAACGGGCTGTCGGGACGGCGCGCCTCTCCAGGCGTTTCCGAATCGAGCTCGTCGTCTTCTGAGACATCGTCGGCGGTGGTGTCGCCGGCTTCGCTCTCGCCGGTCTCGGTGTCCTCGCTCTCGCCGCTGGACTCCTCGCCTTCGCTCTCTTCGCCGCCGGAATCATCCTCTTCGCTCTGCTCGGCCTGTTCCTGCGCCTCGGGTGCGTCGCTGTCTTCCTCGCTCTCCTCGGTCTGCTCTTCCTCGGCCAGGTCCTCGCCAAGGTCAATGGAGGAGAGAAGATCGCGCACGGCACGGGCAAATCCGTTCTGATCGTCGATCTGGCTCGCTAGCGCGTCAATGTCCGCTGACGCCTTGTCCTCGACCCAGTCGCGCCAGAGCGCCACAAGCTTCTCGCCGCTTTTTGGCGCAGGGCGACCGGTCAGCTTCTCGCGCACCATCAACGCGATCGCTTCCTCAAGCGGCGCATCGGCCCTTTCGCTCACATCGGCCAGATTGGCGCGCTCATACTTGTCCTCGAGCATGGCGGCAATGTTGTCCCCCATGCCCTGCATGGCACGCGAGCCAATAGCCTCGACGCGCGCCTGCTCGACGGCGTCATAGATGGCACGCGCCTCATTGCCTTCCGGCGCGAGACGACGGTGCAGATCGATGTCGTGGCAGGCGCGGCGCAGCGCCATGGAATCGCCAATGCCGCGCGTGACCGTGAGCGCTTCGGCCGTCGCCCGTTTGGGCAGATCAGGAAGGCGTGCACGGCTACCGGTCAGCGACGGCTTGTCCTTGGAAAAGGACACCTCAAGCTCGTGATCGCCCGCCACCGCGCGCATGCAGGCGGTGGTGGCCCGCTTGAACGGGTCGAGCGGCGCTTCGGCGGCTTGTCCGGGCTTTCGGTTGGTCTGGCTCACGGGTCGTCTTTTCTCGGCCTTGTCGCCGCGCTAGCTCAGCGCAACATTCGCAGCCGATTCCGGCAATTCCTCACCGAAGGCGCGCTGGTAGAACTCGGCGACCAGCGCCCGCTCCAGCTCATCGCATTTGTTGAGGAAGGTAAGGCGGAAAGCGAAGCCGACATCGCCGAAGATCTCGGCATTTTCCGCCCACATGATCACCGTACGCGGGCTCATGACGGTGGACAGATCACCATTCATGAACGCCGAGCGCGTGAGATCGGCGACCCGGACCATGCGCGAAACGGTCTCACGCCCCTTCTCGTTCTGAAAATGCTTGTTCTTGGCCTGAACGATGGCGACTTCATCGTCATGCGGCAGATAGTTGAGCGTGGTCACGATGGACCAGCGGTCCATCTGCGCCTGGTTGATCTGCTGCGTGCCGTGATAAAGGCCGGTCGTGTCGCCCAGGCCCACCGTGTTGGCCGTGGCGAAGATGCGGAAGGCGGGATGCGGGCGGATGACGCGGCTCTGATCGAGCAGGGTCAGGCGGCCGGACGATTCCAGAACGCGCTGGATGACGAACATCACATCCGGACGGCCGGCATCGTACTCATCGAAGACCAGCGCGACATTGTGCTGGTAGGCCCAGGGCAGGATACCGTCCTTGAACTCGGTGACCTGCTT
Organism: Nitratireductor sp.; assembly: GCF_017794765.1. GTDB lineage: Bacteria > Pseudomonadota > Alphaproteobacteria > Rhizobiales > Rhizobiaceae > Nitratireductor. Next base: position 260,554 of record NZ_CP051236.1, read on the forward strand.
GCCTTCCTTGACGACGATGGCGTCCTTGCCGACGAGGTCGATACGGCTGACATGGCTGTCGAGATTGATGCGGACACAGGGCCAGTTGAGACGGGCGGCCACCTGCTCGATATGGGTCGACTTGCCGGTGCCGTGATACCCGGAAACCATCACGCGGCGATTGTGGGCGAAACCGGCCAGAATGGCGAGCGTCGTCTGCTTGTCGAACAGATAGTCCGGATCAACGTCCGGCACGTGGGAATCGGCCACGGAATAGGCTGGCACGACCATATCGGAGTCAAACCCGAATGTATCTTTCACCGAAACGGTCGTGTCGGGCAAATTTGCGATATCGCGGTCAATCTTGTTCATCATGCCTCCAGCGGCCAGGCCCTTGCCTGCATCGCTTGAACTTTTTGTTTTCCGGAACGTCTCATCAGACATCGTTCAAGGCGTCTTATCAGACGCGCGCTTTAACAGAAACCCGCCTGCTTCAACAGACGGTATGCTTCAAGCACGCTTCTGAGCCGGTCTTCGGACCCCCGGTCGCCACCATTCGCATCGGGATGGTGTTGCTTTACAAGGTTCTTATACCGCGCCTTGATCTCTTCGCTAGTGGCTTGTGCGCCCAGGCCCAGTGTTTCCAGCGCCTTGGCCTCAAGCGGTTTGAGACGTTTTGCACGCGGCTTGCGCTCCGCCTGCTTGTCGCCAAACAGGTTAAACGGATCGCCCATGCGGTTGTGATAGGCAGCCCGGCCGGAACGATAGGTCGAAAAATCGGCAGCGGCACGCGTTTCGCTGTCACCGCCCATCTTCCAGGTGGGGCGGTGCCCCGTCAGCGCTTCCTTCTGGTAGCGCGCAACCTCGGTGTCGCTCAGGCCTGAAAAATAGTTGTAGCCCTTGTTGTATTGCCGCGCGTGATCGACGCAGAAGCGGAAATACTGCCCCTCCGCGTGACGCCCTACGGGCGCACGATGCATGCCCGGCTCATCGCAGCCATCCCATTGGCAGCGTGGCGCGCGAGATTTCGCCTCCGCCTGAGGGTCGGGTCGAATTCGAATTTTCTCGAAATATTTCGAGTAGGGTTTCATATCGGACTGTGTGTCACCAAATCAGTGTGGAAGTATGGCCGCTCAGCGCAGGGATACAAGAATTGACTTTTGGTCAAAGTTCGACCTAGCGCTTGAATCGAACGTGAATTTGGGGATGCACCCCATATGGTGTGAGGAAACGGAATTGTCCATCCAGTCAACGATAGAAAGCAAGCTGACCAGTGCATTTTCTCCAGAGCGGCTTGCGGTCATCAATGAAAGCCACCTGCATGCAGGCCACCAGGAGCATTTCGATGGCACGGGCGAGACGCATTTCCGCGTGCGTATCGTTTCAGAAGCATTTGCCGGGATGAGCCGCGTGGAACGGCACCGCGCCGTCAATGAGCTGCTCGCCGAGGAACTCAAACACCCGGTACACGCACTCGCCATCGAACCGGCAGCTCCTGGCGAGCCGACGCGCTGGTGATCAAGCGAAAACGGAGGATCAGGCGAGCGGCCTGATCCGAAGCTTCGTGATGCGGTTCTTGTCGCGCTTCATGACGATGAAGCGCTTGCCGAAGAAGGTGAAGGCCTGCTTTTCTTCGGGAATCGTCTGGGTCTCGTGGATGACAAGGCCGGCGATCGTCGTCGCCTCCTCATCCGGCAGGTTCCAGTCGAGCGCGCGGTTCAGGTCACGGATCGGCACAGAGCCCTCCACCACGATGGAGCCATCGGCCTCCTGTTTGACACCCTGAACCTCCACATCGTGCTCATCGGCAATGTCACCGACGATTTCCTCGATGATGTCTTCGAGGGTAACAAGGCCCTCCACCTCGCCATACTCATCGACGACGATGGCGATGTGCGCCTTGCGGCGCAGAAAGGCGTTGAGCTGGTCCTGCAAAGTGGTGGTGTCGGGAACGAACCACGGCTTGGACGCCACTTTGGCGATGTCGATCTTTGTGTAGTCGTTCTGCACATCGCCGAGCGCGCGCAAGAGGTCCTTGGCGTGAACAACGCCGACAATATTCTCCGTCGACCCCTTCCAGATCGGAATGCGGGTGTAGGGGCTGCGCAGGATTTCGCGCACCACAACCTCCGGAGCCTCGTCCGCATCGACCGAACGCATGTTGGTGCGGTGGATCATGACGTCGGAGACTTCCAGCTCATGCAGGTCGAGCAGACCGCCGACACGGTCGCGGTCCTGTTTCACCACAGCACCCTCGCGGTGGAGCACCTCGACGGTACCGCGCAGCTCTTCATGGGCAGACAGCATCGACTCGCGGCTTTGCAGATCGACGCCGAAAATCGAGAGAAGAAGCCGGACAATCCCGTTGGCAAGCGAGGACAGGAAGCCGAACAAAAGCACCACGATGCGCGCGAAAGGCGACACGGTGAGCGCGAACAGCTCGGGCTTTGCAAGCGCCCAGGACTTGGGCAGGATTTCAGCAAAAATGACCAGAAGGACGGTCATGATGACGGTTGCGTAGAGCACGCCGGCATCACCGAAGATTTTCAGGAACAGGCTGGTCGTGAGCGCAGAGGCGAGAATATTGACCAGATTGTTGCCGATCAGAAGCGCTCCCACGAGCCGGTCTCGCCGCTGTATCAGGCGATCGACCAGACCGGCGCGCGCATCGCCATTTGCTTCCATCGTGTGAAGCCTGGCGCGCGAGACGGCCGTCATGCCGGTCTCGGTTCCCGAAAAGAGAAATGAGAGCGCGATCAGGCCCAGAATAATGCCGCCTGTGATCCACATCTCGGGTGTCATTGCGATAGAGCTCCCTCAAGAAAGGACAAAACCTCGCTTGCCGGCACATCCTTCGCAACGAAAGACTGGCCGATGCCGCGGGTGAGAATGAAGGTAAGCGCGCCGCGCGACACCTTCTTGTCCTGCGCGATATAGGTCAAAAGCCGATCGGCGCCAGGCAGGTCGCCGGGCACATCGGAAAGCCGGGTGGGCAGGCCGACAGCAGCAAGATGCGCCTCGACGCGCTCGGCATCATCCGGGCTTGCCAGATTGAGCCGCGCGGAGAAACGATGTGCCAGTGCCATGCCGATGGCGACACCCTCGCCATGCACCAGCCGCGCGCTGTCATAGCCCGTCGCCGCCTCAAGTGCGTGGCCGAATGTGTGGCCGAGATTGAGCAGCGCCCGGTCGCCCTTCTCAAGCTCGTCGCGGGCCACCACGTCGGCCTTCGCCCGACACGACTGCGCAATGGCTTCGACGCGCTCGCTCCCCCCGGCAAAAACCGCCTGCCAGTTTTTCTCCAGCCAGGCGAAGAAGTCCGGCCGGTCGATCAGCCCGTACTTGGCGACCTCGGCATAGCCCGCGCGGAACTCGCGCGGCGAAAGCGTATCGAGCACGGCCGTATCAGCGATGACAAGCTGCGGCTGGTGGAAAACGCCGACCAGGTTTTTTCCATGAGCAGTGTTGATGCCGGTCTTGCCGCCGACAGAGGAATCCACCTGGGCGAGCAGCGAGGTGGGCGCCTGGACGAAGTGCATGCCGCGGCGCACGACGCCGGAGGCAAAGCCCGCCAGATCGCCCACCACGCCACCGCCAAGCGGGATGACGACATCACCGCGCTCAAGCCGGGCATCGAGGATGCCGGCCACCACCTCTTCAAGCGTTGCGAAACTCTTCGAGCGCTCACCCGGTGCAACGGTGATCGCGGCCGATTCCACACCAGCGGCAGCGAGACTTCCCTGAAGGGTTGCCAGATGATTTGCCGCGACATTGGTGTCCGTGACAATCGCCGCGCGCACACCAGGGAGGCGGGAGGCAATTTCCGCGCCCGCCTGTGCCAGCAAGCCCGGCCCGATCAGGATGTCATAGGAGCGCGCACCAAGCGAGACATGCACCCTGGCGGGCGCGGCATTCACATCATTCATGATCGGATGTCCTTCCGGCGTTCGTCCTGCAGATACGCGTCGAGGGCGGCAATGACCTCGGCCACGATGACCTCCTTGGGCTCGTTGCGCGAGTGAATGACAATGTCTGCTTCGGCGTAGAGCGGGTAGCGTTCGTCCATGAGACTGCGCATGACGCCTTCGGGGTCGTCATTGTTCAAGAGGGGTCGGTTCGAACGACGCCCGACACGCTCCATCAGGGTCGGCAGATCAGCTTTCAGCCAGACCGAGACACCGCGCCGCGCGACGGCCCGGCGCGTCTGAGCGTTCATAAACGCCCCGCCGCCGGTGGAGACAACACGGGGTCCGCTCTTCAGCAGGCGAGCGATCACCCGGCGCTCCAGCGAACGAAACTCGGTTTCACCATAGGCTGCGAACAGATCCGGCACCGTCATGCGCGAGACCGTCTCGATCTCGTGATCGCTGTCGATGAAGGGCAATTTCAGCACATCGGCCACACGCCGGCCAATCACCGTCTTGCCTGCGCCCATCAGGCCGACGAAGACCAGCGACCGCCTGCCCAGCCGGCAAGCGAGATTTTCTGCATCTGGAACTGATAGGTTTTCGGTGAATGTCATTCTCGCGCCTCTGCCTGCCGGTTTCGACACAAAAGCCATGATCCGTCAAGCGCTTGACTGTCGAGCACCCCACATACTTGCTTGCAAAGAAGGAACCGGCATCCCATAAACGGCCTGGGCAGGGGAAGACAGAACGGGGCACTGAAAGCATGCCGACGCTTTTTCGGCTATTGATGATCATCGCGGTCCTTGCCGGCCTGGTTTATGGCGCCATGGTCGCTCTCGTGACCTTCGTGGAACCGCAGACCGGCGAGATGAGTGTGCGGATTCCGGCAGAAAAGCTGAATCCATCGCAATGACACCCAGGATCGGCAGCGGCGCGCGCATCGAGGCTTTTCTGGAGATGATGGCAGCCGAGCGCGGCGCCAGCGACAACACGCTAGCCTCCTACCGCCGTGACCTGGAAGACGCAGCCCTGCATCTTGCAGCAAGTGGAAAGACACTGCAGGATGCCGACGCAGACGATCTGCGCGCTTTTTTGAGCACCCTTTCCACTCAGGGTTTTGCAGCCACCACCCAGACCCGCAAGCTCTCCGCCCTCAGGCAGTTTTTCCAGTTTCTCTATGCCGAAGGCCTGCGCGACGATGACCCGACAGGCGTACTCGACAGCCCGAAAAAGGGGCGCGGCCTGCCGAAGACGCTGAGCGAGAAGGATACGGGAAACCTGCTGGAACGAGCAGAAGCAGAGACCCACGAAGCAACCGCAGGTACGCCGGAGCACACTGCCGCGGTGAGGCTTCATGCACTGCTTGAGGTGCTCTACGCCTCGGGCCTGCGCGTTTCAGAACTGGTGAGCCTGCCGGTAACGGTTGCGCTTCGGGACGAGCGTTTCTTTGCCGTGCGCGGCAAGGGCGGCAAGGAGCGCATTGTGCCGCTCTCCGGCAAGGCGCGCGCGGCCATGCAGACTTGGCTCGCGGTGCGCAAGGCAAACCCCTCCTGGGCAGAGAGCACCTGGCTCTTTCCTGCCAGTTCCGAGAGTGGTCACCTGCCACGACAGGTTTTTGCACGGGAACTGAAGGCGGTCGCCGCGCGCGCGGGCATCGATACGGCGAAGATCTCACCGCATGTGCTGCGCCACGCCTTTGCAAGCCATCTTCTGCAAAATGGTGCGGACCTGCGCGCCGTGCAGGAACTGCTGGGTCATTCGGACATATCCACGACGCAAATCTATACGCATGTGCTTGAAAAACGCCTTGCCGAGCTGGTTCAAAAGCACCATCCGCTTGCCGATTAGCTTCATGAACGTTATGTGGAGCGTCACATTACCGGCGGCAGGCCGTGTTCAACCCAGAGATGCCTCTATCGCAGTGTCTCGTGTTCGATTTGGCGAGTGAATGTACAACTATCTCGATTTTGAAAAGCCCGTTGCCGATCTCGAAGGCCAGATCCTTGAACTGAAAAAGCTCGCCGAAAGCGGCGAAGCTGTGGACGTCGCCGATGAGATCGCACGCCTTGAGAAACGCTCCAAGGACGCACTGGTAGAAATCTACCGGTCTCTGACGCCCTGGCAGAAGGCACAGGTCGCGCGCCATCCCGACCGTCCGCACTGCCTCGATTATGTACGCGGACTCTTCACCGATTTCACACCGCTTGCCGGCGACCGCGCTTTCGGCGAAGACAATGCGGTGATTGCCGGTTTCGCGCGCTTCAACGGTCAGTCCGTTGCAGTGATCGGCCAGGAAAAAGGCAATGACACGCAGAGCCGGCTGAAGCACAATTTTGGCATGGCCCGGCCCGAAGGCTACCGCAAGGCCGTGCGTGTCATGGACCTGGCGGACCGTTTTGGCATTCCTTTGATCAGCATTGTCGACACGACAGGTGCCTATCCCGGCATCGGCGCAGAAGAGCGCGGACAGGCCGAAGCCATTGCCCAGTCAACGTCGAAATGCCTTGGTCTGAAAGTTCCCAACATCGCGGTTGTCATCGGCGAAGGTGGCTCGGGTGGCGCCATTGCCATCGCCACGGCCAATCAGGTCTACATGCTGGAGCATGCCATCTATTCGGTGATCTCGCCGGAGGGCGCTGCCTCCATTCTGTGGCGCGACTCTGCCCGTGCGAAAGATGCGGCAACCAACATGAAGATCACCGCACAGGACCTCATGGGCCTTAAGGTGATCGACGGCATCATTCCCGAGCCGATCGGCGGCGCGCACCGGGCACCGGAAAAGGTGATCGCGGCGGCCGGCGAGCAGATCGCGAAGGGATTTGCCGAAATGGCCGAGGGCAAGATGGACTATCGCGAGCATCGCCGCGAGAAGTTCCTCGCCATCGGCCGGACGTTGTAAGCCTCGATCAGGCGGCGGAAGCACGCTGGGGTCTGCGCACCACGCGGATGGTACCACTGTTTCCGCCACCACAGAAAAAGCGGTCGCCGCCGTCGGATTCAAGACCCGAAATGCCCATACCGGACGGCATGTCCAGTTGGGTCAGCACTGCCCCGTTTTCGGGGTCGATGCGCCGAAGTTCATTTTCGTCGCCTTCCCACGTGCCGTGCCACAGCTCTCCATCCACCCAGGTAACACCCGTAACGAAGCGGTTGGATTCGATGGTGCGCAGGATCGCTCCTGTCTCCGGGTCGATCTTGTGGATTTTTCGATCACGGAACTGCCCGACCCAAAGTGCGCCATCCGCCCAGGCCAGTCCGGAGCTGCCTCCATCCTGCGGTGCAGGGATGCTGGCCAGAACCGAGCCGGTTTTCGGATCAATCTTCTGGATCCGGTCTTCTGCGATCTGAAACATGTGCGTGCCGTCGAAGGCCGTGCCCGCCATTGCCGTCATCTCGATCGAGCGAACGATATGGCCTGTTCCGGGATCGACGGCGTTCAACCTGTCTCCCGAAGCAAACCACACATACTGTCCGTCATGGGTGACGCCGTGAACGGCCTCCACGTCCGGGAAGGGGCCGAGTTCCTGGATGATGTCTGCTTTTGATCTGGTCATGATCCATTTCCTTTCCGATTGATCATGGACCGAACCTATCCGTCGGTGATTTTGGCCGGGAGTAACAAGTTTGTCGGGAAACCGGGCAGTGTTGGCACGACCCAGCGGCAGGCGCGACCGCGCCCGAAGGATCGCACCTTCTTCTCCTCCCGCAACCGCTCAAGGGCCCGCTGAACCGTACGGGAACTGACACCCAAAGCCAGTGCAAGCGCCGCGCTGGACCAGGCCTCTCCATCCGCGAGCAGCGCCAGAACATCTGCATGGCTGTCTTCTACGGGCTGCGCCAGAACAACAACGTCCCGCCCCTCTGGAACAGTCAGAACGAAGCCAGCATCTGTTGAGCGCAGACCTGCATGGTGCCTGAGAAGCGCTCGCAATCTGCCGATCTCGACCCGCAGACGCGCGCGGTGGGATTCATCCGCAACCCGGCCTCTGAACGCTTTTGCCACCAGCACCTCGCGAGACACATCCGACGGCCATGCTTCGGCAAGCGCACGTGCAAGAGCGAAGAGAACCGGTCGTGTCTCGAGCCCGATGATCGCGCCTTCACTGCGAATGACATGCCGGCAGGCATCGACCACCAGCGTGTTCGCCGCGAGAAGCGTCTCCACCTGATCAAGCTGGAGCAACGCTTCACACTTGCTCGTCACCAACCTGGCAGCAGGCGCCTCCAGCGCCCGTTTGGCCGTCTCAACCTCGCTGACCAGTGCGGGGATGCCCGCCTGCCTTGCAGCAGCGGCAGCGCGCTCCAACGCGGTCCGCGCCTTCCTTGCTTCAACCCGACGCATGGCGATGCCGGCGACCACCATCTCGCAGCCGGCCTGTGCCTGCAGTGGCAGCAGGCGCGGATCGAGCGCATCAAGCGCGTGCTCGGCCTCATCCAGACGGCCGATCAGCAGGAGATGCCGCGCGGAGAGGTAACGGGCATAGGCGGCGTTGACGGTGTCGCCGTGTCGTTCCAGCGTATCGCGAGCCCGTTGAAGCGCCTCCTCCGGCCAGCCCAGATCGCGTGAGACGAGGGCGATCTCGGCTTCCGCCACGACACAGCGCGCCCGCGCCCTGTGCTCCCGCGGACTGAATGCGCGGGCCGCGCGGCGCAAAAGCGCCTTGGCCAGATCCAGATCGCCAAGCTGCGCCATGGCAATGCCACGCAATGCGAGTGCTGGCGCATCACTACGCAGGGCAATGCGATTGAGCGCGCCCAGAGGGTCACCCGCCGCCAGGGCACGGCCCGCTGCCGTGATCAGAGCGTCCATCTAAATCGCGTCACGATTGTCACTCTCACCCCCGAAAACCGATCCCTACTCTAGCCGACTGCCGCCCGCCGACAAGACGCGGATGACAGGCGGCAATGCAAAGGAGAAAACCATGACCGTACACTTAACCGGAACACGTGAGGAATGGCGCGCAGCGCGGCTGGCGCTTCTGCAGGAGGAAAAAGAGCTCACCAGACGCAGCGATGCGCTGGCACAGAAGCGCCAGCAGCTCCCCTGGGTGCGCATCGACAAGGAGTATCGCTTCGACACGGAGAAGGGCGAAGCCTCGCTGCCTGATCTTTTTCAGGGACGTTCGCAGCTTCTCGTCTACCATTTTATGTTCGGCCCGGACTATGAGGTGGGCTGCCCCTCCTGCTCTGCCATAGCGGACGGGTTTGATGGCTCGGTGGTTCATCTGGCCAATCACGATGTGACCCTGATGGCCATATCCCGCGCACCGCTCTCAAAGCTGATGGCTTTCAGGAAACGGATGGGCTGGTCCTTTCCATGGGCCTCTTCCGGCAAGTGCGACTTCAATCAGGATTTCGGGGTTGGCTTCACGAAAGAGCAGCAAGCCGAAGGCATCGAATACAATTTCCGCAGCGAACCTCCGATGAAGAACTCGCTGGCCGGCAAAACGATGGCGACCTGGGATGGCGACAGCCCCGTTGCCCAGACTGCCGCGATGACGGGGACCGACGTACCAACCTTCACACGCGAACGACCCGGTGCAAGCGCATTCGTGCTGGAGGACGGCGTGGTCTACCACACCTACTCGGCCTATTCGCGGGGGCTGGACGGGCTATGGGGCATGTATCAGTGGCTCGATCGCACGCCCAGGGGACGCAACGAGACCGGCATGTGGTGGCGCCACCATGACAAATACTAAAGCGCTCCCCGTGGCGCTCGCCCTGGCCGCGACGCTGGGGCTCTCCGCTCTCTGCTGGGGTGTCATGGCGCAGAGGTTGGGCACCATGCAGATGGGGCCGTCCGCCCCACTCGGCCCGCTTCCTGCGTTCATTGCAATGTGGGTCACGATGATGGCTGCGATGATGTTGCCCGGTATCGCACCAACCGTTGTGAAGACTGCCAGAGGTGGCGCTTCAAGTACAGCCGTGCTGGGGTTCGTTGCCGCCTATCTCATCGTCTGGGCCGTGATCGGCCTGCCGGTCTATCTGCTCTACCAGCCTCACGGCACCGCCATTGCGGGCATCGTCACGATTGCGGCAGGCCTATACGAGCTTACTCCGGTCAAGAAGGAGGCTCGCCGGTGTTGCCATGACCCGATAGCATCCGGAGTTGAATGCGGACTCTTCTGCGTCGTGGCGACCATGGGACTGATGGCAATGCAGATCGCCATCGGCGTCATGAATCTTGGCTGGATGGCGGCGGTGACACTCATCATCTGCGTGCAGAAACTGATACCGCCGCGCGCAGTGCTGGACACCAGCCTGGCCCTGGGCCTGATCGCCCTCGGGCTCGCCATCATCGCCGTTCCGGAACACGTGCCCGGCCTAATGCCGGACATGTGAGGATCAGCAGCCCGATCAAAGCACCTTGCGCAGAAATGCGCGGGTGCGCGGGTCCTCCGGATCGCTGAACATCCTCTCGGGCGGGCCCTGCTCGACGATTCTTCCGCCATCCATGAACAGGACGCGGTCGGCTATGTCGCGGGCGAACTGCATTTCGTGCGTGACGATCAGCATGGTCTGACGCGCATCGGCCACGCGCTTCAGCAATTGAAGCACCTCATCCACCCATTCGGGATCGAGCGCCGAGGTGGGTTCGTCGATCAGCATGATCTCGGCCTCCGCCGCCATGGCGCGACCTATGCCGACACGCTGTTGCTGACCACCGGACAACGCGGCCGGGTAGCTCTGCGCCTTGTCGGCGAGACCGATGGTGGCCAGTATCTCTTCGGCACGGGCATTCGCCCTCGCCCTGTCCCAGCCCCGGACAGTGATCAAACCCTCGGCAATATTGTCGCGCGCGGTCATGTTGGCAAAGAGCGCGTAGTTCTGGAACACGAAGGAGGTCTGCCGCCGTAGCGCGAGCTCCTCTGCGACCCTTAGTCGGCGCGCATCCACAGTGACAGGGCCAATGGTGATGGTCCCTTCGTCGGGCTTTTCGAGAAAATTGAGCGAGCGCAGCAGCGTCGACTTCCCTGTGCCGGACGGGCCGATGATGGCAACACGCTCACCCGAACGGATATCGAGATCGATGCCATCCAGAACGGTATTGTCGCCGAAACGCTTGGTGAGCCCCCGGACAGAGATCATCGCGCCACCGCCTTTCCGAGCCGCGCCTCAAGTTGGCGTTGGACCACCGTAAGCGCCTCGACAATCACCCAATAGATGATCGCCACCAAAATGAAGGCCTCGAAATAGAGAAAGCTGCCGGCGGCTTCCTTCTGGGCAGCGCCCATCAGCTCCGTCACGCCCAGCGTGAAGGCAAGCGAAGTGCTCTTGATGATGTCAACGAAGTAGTTGACGAGGGTCGGAGCAGCTATGCGGGCCGCCTGCGGCAGGATGATGCGACGCATCATCTGCGCTGTCGTCATGCCAACAGAGCGCGCCGCTTCCCATTGTGAACGGTCAACCCCGAGGATCGCAGCGCGAATGCTCTCTGCCATATAGGCCGCGAAATGCAGGGTGATCCCCATGATCGCCGCGGTAACCCCATTGATGGCTGTCAGAAACGAAAACACCTGCGGCAGGCCGTAATAGAACAGGAAAAGCTGTACCAGCAGGGGTGTGCCGCGGAAGAAGCTGATGAACACCTGTGTGAGGCCATCGAGAAGAGGGACACGCATGACGCGCACTATGGCCATTAATGACGCTAGCAACAGCGCAAGGACCATTGCCACCGACGCCATGGCGAGCGTCAGCGGCACATATTTGAGAAGCACGGGGACGAGCCCCAGCATATAGTCGAGATCAAGTGGTCTCATCGTCCCCGGCTCTCATTGGCGTTGCGTGTTTACTGGGTAATGTCGGTGCCGAACCATTTCTGCGAGATTTCGGTCAGCGTGCCGTTTTCCTTTAGCGTGGTGATGGCCGCATCCACGCGGTCGCGCAGCGCCTTGCTTTCATCGTCGTTGCGGAACGGGAGCGCGTTGCGGATCTCGGAAAAGGGCTGGCCGGCGAGCGCCAGCGGCAGCGGCGTTTCCTTGATCACCTGGCTGGCGCTGACGCGGTCCATGACGAAAGCGTCGACACGGCCGAGCGCAGTATCCTGCTCGAGATTGCTCTCATAGGTCTTGATGTCGATCTCGTCGGCATAGGGCAGTTCGCGCAGAAGCTGCTCGAAATTGGAGCCAAGGTTGACGGCGACCGAGCGGCCCTTGAGGCTTTCAGGTCCGGTGATCTCACCCTCATTGCCCTTCTTCACGACCACCTGCGCGCCATCGATGACATAAGGCTGCGAGAAGGCAAACTTCGCCTCGCGCTCGGGAGTGATGGTGATCTGATTGGCGATGGTGTCGATACGGCCGGACTCGAGCGCGCCGACAAGGCCGGAAAAGCTCATCGTGACATACTCCACCTCGTCACCCGTCTCCTTGACCACGGCGTCAATGAAATCCACCTCGAAGCCCTGAAGCTTGTCCTGCTTGACGAAGGTGAACGGGAAATAGCCGCCCGACATGCCCACACGGATGGCTTCTGCGTTGGATGCCGAAACAGTGGCGGCGAAAATTGCTGCTGCTAGTGCCAGTTTGCGCATTGTAATCTCCAGCGGCGCCATGCGCCTGCGTGTTGCTTGGTGCGGCACAAATAGTCAGTGTAGAAAAAATTTCTATACACTGGCGATAATGGCAAGATAAAAAGCCAGTTTTTTGTCTTTTAATCCATAGTTTTAGTACATAATACTATAAAATATGGATTGTTGAGCATGCTTTGGCTGCCCCGTCCGCAGCGTCGATGGCGGGTTTCTGCCGCTAAGGCAGGGACAGGGAGCGCAGGCGCCACTTGCGCGCTGACCATTCCTCGCCTAGAAGCCGCGAAAAGGCCACAAAGCCCGACAAAATGCCACGAAAAGGTCACGGCCTGGCTGCAATGCCTAACGAGCCGGGTAATCTTTTCGAAAGCATAAGGGTTCATTTTCTATAAGCGGAGTGGCATTCTAGAATCTCCGCATGGGGCCCAAATTGGCGGGACGCGACAACATTCCATGACACGCCTGATCAAATATGCCTTCTTGCTGTCGACAGCGCTCGCGCTCGCCGCATGCAACGAAACATTTGAAGACATCGCGCCAAAGGCCGAGCGTCAGTTGCCGGCACGCATCGTGCAGACGATGAAGGCCAAGGGGATGAGCAAGAACTCTCCCGTCATGATGCGTATCTTCAAGGAAGAAGGAAAGCTTGAGGTCTGGAAGGCCAGGACCAATGGCCGCTACGACATCATCGCCAGCTACGACATCTGCAAATGGTCGGGCCAGCTCGGGCCGAAATTCACAGAGGGTGACCGCCAGGCGCCAGAAGGTTTCTACACGGTCCGCCCCGGCCAGATGAACCCGAAATCAAGCTATTATCTTGCTTTCAACATCGGTTTTCCGAACGCCTACGACCAGGCAAATGGCCGGACGGGCAAACACCTGATGGTCCATGGCGCCTGCTCGTCCGCCGGCTGCTATTCAATGACCGACGAGCAGATCTCGGAAATTTACGCATTTGCCCGCGATTCCTTCAACGGCGGGCAGCGCGAGTTTCAGGTGCAGGCGTTCCCCTTCCGCATGACAGCGGAAAACATGGCACGCTACCGGAACGACCCGAATTACGATTTCTGGAAAATGCTCAAGGTCGGTTACGATCACTTCGAACTGACCAAGATCCCCCCGAAGGTCGATGTGTGCGGCAAGCGCTACGTCTTCAACAGCGAACCCGTGGACGGACAGAGCTTTTCCCCGACTGCCGCGTGTCCGCCAATGAGCCAGCCTGAATCGTTGCTCACGGCGTATCGTCAACATCAGGCGCTTTACGACATCGCGTTCAACAAGGCTCTCAAAACGCAGTCGACGGCGAAGCGCTCCGAGACCATAGCAGGGCATGAGGAAGCGCGCCTGGTGGCTGACTGGAGCAAGCGCCGCGCCCGGGGCGAGAAGGTTTCGCGCCTGCCGCCCAACATTCCGTCTCCAACGGCGGTCGCTGCAGCACCTCAACCTGCATCCACGCCTGCTATCGCTGCTACAGCTTCTGCCTACACGGCCGAGCCTGCGTCGCGCCTTCAGAGCGCGCTGGAAGCCGCTGCCGCCCAGCCTGAACAGCAAGAGCCTGAACAGCAAGAGGCTTCAGACAACCCTGCTCCTGCCGTAACGGAAGCGACGGTCGAGGGCGCCGTTCCGAATCCGACACCGCGGCCTGATACAAGCGCCGAACGCACCGCATCCGTCCCGGCTCCGGCCACTGGCGGCCAGGGAACCTCGCTGCGCCGCCGCTTTCAGAATATCTTCAGCCGCTGATCGTGACAGCCGCGCCGCAGACATACGACCTCAAGGGGCTCAACTGCCCCTTGCCTGTTCTGAAAGCGCGCAAGCGCCTCGCAGGCATGCCAAGTGGAGGCCGGCTTTGGCTGGAAACCACTGACCCGCTGGCGGTCATAGACATTCCGGCATTCTGCAACGAGCATGGGCACCTGCTCGTCGAGACCGAAGCGACCCCTGACGGTCATCGCTTTCTGGTGGAACGAGGCTAAGGACGAAACCCGGCTATGGCGAGCGGGTTGTCCTCAAGGGCGGCTCTGTCGGGCGTGTCGATCGCCGCTTCACCCACAAAGGCCGCGAACAGGCCCTTCACATAGGTTTCATCGAGGCCGGTTCCGATAATGACGAGGCGCACGCCGCGCGTCCCGTCGGGCCACCCCGTCAGATATCGCGGCTCATGCAGGATCTGGCGCACTCCCTGCACGACAAGCGGACGATCGGGCTGCCCGCTGAGCTCCACGAGGCCCTTCAGCCGCAGAATATGCGGTCCGCACTGGCTGCGCAGAAGGTCGAGAAAACTCTCGATTGCCGGCCCGCTGATGGGACGGTCATGCGTCAGCAGTATCGTCTCGAAGGCTGCGCTATGTCCATGCCCATGGTCATGGTTGTGGTTGTGGTCGTGTTGGTGCTCGTGATCATGGTCATCACTATGATGCTGATTTGGCGAAGCCTCACGCAGGACCGCTGCGGCGCGCGAACCAATCTCGAGCGCACTGCAATCGATAAGAGCGGCTGCCTCCATCTCGTCCACCCGAAGTGGCTTTAGACCCGGTGCAAGCTTGGCAAGATGTGCTTTCAGATCGCGAAGAACATCCGCTTCAACCATGTCGGTCTTGGTGAGAAGAAGCCTGTCGGCCACCGCCACCTGATGCCGGGCCTCCTCGTGCGCTTCGAGCGTCGCACGCCCGTGCATGCAATCAACCAGAGTAACGACGCCATCAAGCCGGAAACGGGCAGCGAGCGCCGGGTGGGCGGCAAGTGCCTGCAGGACCGGCACAGGATCTGCGAGGCCTGTCGTTTCGATCACCACGCGTTTTAGACTGGCTGCGCGGTCGTTCGTCAGCCGTTCGTCGAGCCCGAGCAGCGTATCCACCAGCGCACCGCGTACAGTGCAGCAAAGGCAGCCATCGGATAGCTCGACGACCCCATCGGAAGCCTCTCCCACCAATAGATGATCAATGCCCACCGCACCGAACTCATTGACGATCACCGCTGTGTCCGAAAGAGCCGGATCCCGCAAAAGCCGATTGATCAAGGTGGTCTTGCCGGCGCCGAGAAAGCCCGTGACAAGCGTCAATGCAATATGGTTGGCCATATCGTTTCAGCCGCCCTGCGCTGTCTCGGCCGTGGCACTTTTCAAAGGATAATCCGGCCGTGGCGTCGGAATCGGAACATCGGCGTAGCGCGGCACGGAGGGCGCAGGACCGGTAGCCCCGCCAAGACTGATCGCCACGGCGCGCGGCTCGTGATCCATCGCCGTCAGATAAGGCGAGCGTTCTACCAGGAGATTGTCATCGTCACCGCGTTCAAAACGCGCCTTGACCGCCGCTTCCGAACAGACCTCGGGGCGCATGTCGACCGCCACGTCCCGCCCCTCCCCATAAGGCGCGAAAGAGGCGATGGAGGGGGAAACCGCACCTTGAATCCTGAACCCTTCGGCAAGCAGACGTGCGGCTTCCTCGCCGCGCTCCACCTGCGATGGAGCTCCCAGCACGATGGTCGCAAGCGTGCGGCCATTGCGTGTGGCGGTAGCCGCCAGATTGAAGCCGGACGAACACACATAACCCGTCTTCATGCCATCGGCGCCCGGAAAGCGACCGATCAGCCAGTTGTAATTCGGCAAGACCTTGTCGCCGGTGCGTATCGCCTCAAGCGAAAAATAGTGCGCGTGCTGCGGGAACTCGGTGCGGATGGCCCGCACGAGAAGCGCCAGATCACGCGCGGTGGTGTATTGCTCGGTAGAGAAAAGGCCGTGCGGATTGACGTAATGGGTTCCGGACATGCCAAGCTTTCGGGCTGCAGCATTCATGCGTTCTGCAAATGCACCAACCGAACCACCGACGTTCTCGGCAATGGCCGTCGCCACGTCATTCGCGGATTTGACCATGATCAGCTTGATCGCGTTGTCGAGAGTCAGCACCGAGCCGGCCGGATAGCCCATCTTGCTCGGCGGCTCCCGCGTTGCCCGCTTCGAAATCGTAACCGGCGAATCGAATTGCAGCTCGCCATTCCGCACCGCCTCGAAAGCCACATAGGCCGTCATCAGCTTGGTCAGCGATGCAGGATACCACCGCTGGAAGGCATCTTCATGGGACAGAACCCTGCCGCTGTTGACATCGAGAACGATCGTCGGCCCTGCCAACGCCGGCAGAACTGCCGCGATCATCCCCATCACTGCCCCGGCCACAACGGGCGTGGCGAACCTTGCGAAACACATGCGCATTATCCGAATTTCATGTCCGCCTGAAAAATCAGGCACAATTGTTGACCCGTATACCGATCATGACCCGATGCGCCAGCAGAACGAAGTCAACGACCAGACTTAAACCCTGTTCGTTTCTCGCTGATGAAACCGGGACCATTTAACGCGACCCGGTACTTATAGCAAAAAACCATTATGCCGGCGTCTGAATCTCACTCGCGGAAGCCGGCGGGTGGCGCGCGAAAGTCGGAACTGGCCCATGCGGATCAGCTTGCAATCGCACGCAATCACATCTTACCTGCTTCACAGCTTCAGACTGATGACCACAGGATGGATGCGGGCCCACCGGCACTTTTGCGAAACCCGCTCCACAATGAGACCCGAATACCGGCAAAAATTTGAAGGAAGTGCAAAACATGCCGATCTTGAACCGTTCTGCGGAGTTGCAGGCAGAAATCACAGAATGGCGACGTGATATTCACCGCAATCCCGAACTTCTCTTCGATGTGCATCGCACCGCCGGTTTCGTGACGGAGAAACTCCGGGAGTTCGGTTGTGAAGAGGTCGTGACCGGACTTGGCAAGACGGGCGTTGTCGGCATTATCCAGGGCAGGTTGGGCAACGGCCCGACCATTGGCCTGCGGGCCGATATGGACGCCTTGCCGATGACGGAGATGACGGGCAAACCCTGGACCTCCACATCCCCGGGAAAGATGCATGCATGCGGTCATGACGGACATACGGCGATGCTTCTCGGCGCCGCCAAATACCTTTGCGAAACACGCAACTTCAAGGGCAGGGTCGCGGTGATTTTCCAGCCGGCCGAGGAAGGCGGCGGCGGCGGCAACGAAATGGTGAAAGAAGGCATGATGGAGCGCTTCGCCATTGAGCGCGTCTTCGGCATGCACAATCTGCCTGGGCTGCCGATCGGCCAGTTCGCGACCAGACCCGGGCCTATCATGGCTGCCACTGCGGAATTTGTGATCACAGTGAAGGGACGCGGTGGTCACGCTGCCATGCCGCACACGGTGGTCGACCCCATTCTTGCCGCCAGCCAGATCGTCACAGCGCTCCAGAGCATCGCGTCGCGCAATGTACACCCACTCGACTCTGTGGTGGTTTCGGTCACCAAGTTCCATGCCGGAGATGCCTTCAACGTGATTCCGGATACGGTGGAACTGGCCGGTACTGTGCGCACTCTCAAGAAGGAAGTGAATGCCGATGCCGAAAGCCGGATGCGCACAATCTGTGCAGGCGTGGCGGCGGCTCACGGAGCCGCGGTTGAGATCTTCTACGATTCCAATTATCCGGTGACGTTCAACCACGCTGAGGAAACGGCCTTTGCGAGCGCCGTGGCTAGCGAGATTGCCGGCGCGGCGAATGTGGACACCGACATTACCCCCACCATGGGCGGCGAAGACTTTTCCTACATGCTTGAAGCGCGCCCCGGTGCTCTCATCTTCATCGGCAATGGCGACAGCGCCGCGTTACACAACACGGCCTATGATTTCAACGACGACGCCATCCCGCATGGCGTCAGCTATTGGGTGCGGCTTGCTGAAAACGCCCTGGCGGGCTGATCCCGCCGCGACCTATGGACGGGTTCTGCATGATGCCCATTTCATCTTGGCGAACCGGCTTCATCGCGTTATGAGAGGGTTTAGCGGTCCCGTAGCTCAGCAGGATAGAGCATCAGATTCCTAATCTGAGGGTCACAGGTTCGAATCCTGTCGGGATCGCCATTCATCAGCGGGTCCATTCTCGTCACATTGCCTGGATTCATCAGCGGAGATAGTGTTTTCATCTTCTCCGTCACGTGTGGTCTCCGTTGCCTCTGCACGAACTTTGACAGGGTCCAGTGTGAGCCGTCGAATGTCTATGGGCCTGAAATAAAGCATGACCGCAAGAACCAGAAAGCTAAACACCACCGATATTGGAACAGCGAGTTCCGATACAAACAAAACGAAATTCCCCATACTCTCTCGCTTAATGCAGTTTCAGGGGAACCAAGAGATGCTTCGCGTTCTCGATCGTCCTTCATCACACCTAGCTTAAACGGCTAAGTGTTATATACTTCAAATACCCGCAATAATTGCAATACGATCAAGGTCCCCACCCGTCGAATAGAAACGATCTAACGCAAATTTGCCGGCTTTAAATTAACTTGAGTTAAGTTTCCGCGTCTTTCTTCCGCTACGTCAGCATAATCACGGTCCGTATCAGTATGGCGGAGCCCCATCCACACCAGGCCAAATACAATCGAGAAGGTCTGACAAAGGTGGAGAACGGCGAGGGAGCGGCCTCAGATATCCGCACCCTTCTTCTGCACGATTTTTGCGGCTCATGCCACGATCCGATCCATATGCACTGCTAGCGAAAAGACGTTTCAGCCTTATCCGGCCCATTCCCGGCCAGCGTGGAGAAATGATGTGAGAGCGAATCCAATCCCCAATGTGAACCGCAACATCGTGCGCGCCGCACTATACGGCGCCTGTTTTGCCCTGGCACAGGCGACACCGTCGGCCCTGGCCGACATCATCGATAACGGGCGGATCAAGGCGATCACGCTTTCCTCCGGCGGGCTGGCCGAGGTGAGGCGCTCCGCACGCATCGATGGAGATGGCGCGCTCCGCGTCGATATTCCGCTCGACCAGGTGGACGACTTTTTGAAAAGCCTGGTTGTGAGAGATCCCGCAGGCACCATAGATGCGGTCACGCTGGATGGGCTTTCCCCGGTGGAAGAGACGTTTCGCCGGCTTCCGTTCAGCCCGGGTGACATGGGCTCTGTGCCAGCACTGGCTGCTGCGCTTCAGGGTATCTCAGTGCGCGCCACTTCGGGCGGGCGCTCCGTCGAAGGCATGATTCTCGGTGTCGAAACAGAGCAGGCAGGCAGCGAGGAAGCACCGCGCACCGAGCGGGTTCTCACCGTGATGACCGCAGATGGCACGCTAGAGCTTCTGAAACTTGGTATGGACACCAGACTGGACATACTCGACGAGGCACTCAGGGAACGATTGCGCGAGGCGGCCAAGGTGAGCGGACGCGGGCGCACGGATACCATCAGGTCTGTAGCGATCGCACTGTCGGGAACCGGCGAACGCGATATAGCGGTTTCTTACGTGGTGCCTGCTCCGGTTTGGAAAACAGCCTATCGGCTCGTTTCAGACGGCGAAGACACAGCGCGCCTGCAGGCATGGGCAGTGATTGAAAACGCAACCGGAGAAGACTGGGAGGGCATTGGTCTTACGCTCTCATCCGGAGCACCGGTAACACTCGCCCAGAAACTGCATCAGCGCTATTGGAGCGCACGCCCGGACATTCCCGTGGCCGTCGGCAACGCCGCGCCGCCACGACCGGACGCTTCAGCCGGCCTGGAGATCGCTCAAATGGATTCCGCCCCCCGCCACATGCGTGCATTCAACGGCGCCGCAGCTCCCGCGCCGATGGCCGACATGGTTATGGAAGAGCCTTCCGCCCCCACCAGTCGCACCGCGGCGCAAGAGGGCCGAACGAGCGCCACCTACCATTTGCCGAACCCCATTCACCTTGCAGCGGGACAGAGCCTCTCCGTGCCATTCGTGGACGCCGAGATCGAAGCTGAGCGGGTCTCAGTCTTTCAGCCAGAGAGCGGTGGGATCCACCCAATCGCTGCGGTTTTCCTCAAAAACGGCACCGAAGCCAGCCTGCCGCCTGGGATCGTCACGGTCTATGATCGCACGAGCGGTTATGTGGGCGATGCGCAGCTTCTGGGCATTCCGGCCGGCGAGAGCCGCATGGCAAGCTTTGCCAGCGATCGCAAGGTCGAGATCACGACGGAAACGAAACCGCAGGAGATCGTCGGCGAGGTAGCGATCAGCGAGGGCGTTCTGCGCACGACGACGGTTTCACGAATCACCACCACCTACAGGATCAAGGGGGCTTCGGACGCAAAGCGTACAGTACTGATCGAACACCCACGTCGCGATGGGTGGCAGATGGAAGCCGCCGCGCTCGATAGCGCAACCCCCACCCACTATCGCCTCCGCGCCACGGTGGAAGCCGGCGGAACATCCACCATACGGGCCGTGATGGAACGCAGCCACATGGAGAGTTTCGCTCTTACCGAAGCCAGCGCCGATGCGCTTTATGTATGGGCCGGCTCAGCCACCGACAGTGATACCGACAAAAAGCTGAAGGAGCTTGCCGCGCTCAAACGGGAGGCCACAGCGGCAGAGCGCACTGTGGCGAACCTCCAGCAGGCGCTGGAGCGGGCTGCCGGCGACCAGGCCCGCATTCGCGACAATCTGGGCTCCCTCCCCGGCGAAAGCGCCCTGGCCGAGCGCTACATGCGCATGCTCGAAGAAGAGGAAAATCGGATTGCCGCGCTCAATCAGGAAAGAGCGAAGGCCGAACGCGATCGGGATCGTCTGAATGGCGAGGTGCGGGCGTATATCAGCAGACTCTGAAAACGCCTTTACTTGCGATCCACCGCGCCGACATCGAGCAGCGGCGCGGCATCCAGTGCACCGGCATTAAGCATTGCGCCAACACGCTCAAGCGCAGCGACGATCATTCCCTGCTCCCAGTCGGGCAGGGCCTGAAACTGCTCGGAAAACGTCTTCTGCAGCGGATCGGGAGCAGCGCTCAGGAGAGCCCGTCCTTCCTCCGTCGGCGCGACCCAGACCACACGCTTGTCGCGTT
This sequence comes from Nitratireductor sp., assembly GCF_017794765.1. Taxonomy (GTDB): domain Bacteria; phylum Pseudomonadota; class Alphaproteobacteria; order Rhizobiales; family Rhizobiaceae; genus Nitratireductor. Next base: position 281,834 of record NZ_CP051236.1, read on the forward strand.
CGCTGCGGGTGCGGGTGACGAGGCCGCGCGCCTCCAGCTTGTCGACCAGAGACGTTGCAGTCGCCTGTCCGACGCCGGCCTTGCCGGAGATATCCTTGGGCGTCGCCCTGCCGGCTGCAGCGACGATTTCGAGCACGATGAGCTGCGGCGTCGTCAACCCGGTGGCCCGGGCGAGCGTCCGCGCGTTCAACTCTGTTGCACGCAGAATACGCCGCAACGCGATCAGGCTCGTTTCGGTACGATCTTCCATGTCGTCATTCCCAAACTCGCAGGCCGAAAGGGCGATTCTTGGCCGCCACTCCCCGCATATCTATGGATAGCAGAGAAAATATATTTTGATTAGCGAATAAAATTTTCCTTGGAAACCCATTCATTTCATGGGCTTGAGCGCTCTACGGAACCATTTCTGTTTCCAGCGGTTGAAATATCCTTCGATAGTCATAATATTCGGCGCGCTATGAGGAGACCAATGGCCATTACTGATATCAAGCTTGTACGCAAGCGATCGCCCGAAATTGTCTATCGCCCCCCGCGCAAGGAAGACGGCGCGGACGTGTGGCGGCTCATCCAGTCCTGTGAGCCGCTCGACGAGAATTCACTCTACTGCAATCTGTTGCAGTGCGACCATTTCGGCGACACATGCATCGCCGCCGAAAGAGCCAGCGACGGAGCGCTGGTAGGCTGGGTTTCAGCCTATCTTCTGCCCGATGAAGACAACACACTGTTCGTCTGGCAGGTTGCCGTGGACAAGAGCGTCCAGGGCATGGGCGTCGGCAAGAAGCTGCTCGCTGCATTGCTTGACCGGGAAGCCTGCGAAAACGTGCAGGCACTCAAGACCACCATCACCTCCGACAACAAGGCAAGCTGGGGCCTATTTACCTCGCTCGCCCGCAGCCGCGGCGGTGAATTGAGCCACGAGCCTTACTTCCGCAAGGATGCGCATTTCGATGGCAAGCATGCCACCGAACACATGGTGACAATCCAGTTCACTGAAAATGCGTCTGACAATTTGAGCGGAAACTGGATGTCCCTGCGCAAAGCAGGCGAGGCCCGGAGCGACGACGCCGCCTGATCGCGGCGTCCACAACCGCACGACCGAACAATCCGAAGGAAAAGACATGACGACCGTTACGACGGACGACAAACAGATTTTCACGCGACGCGAGTCGGAAGCGCGCAGCTATTGCCGCAGCTTCTCCACCGTGTTCACAAGGGCGAAGGGCGCGACTCTCACAGACGCCGAAGGCCGGGACTATATCGACTTTCTGGCCGGCTGTTCGAGCCTGAACTATGGCCACAACGACCCGGACATGAAGGCAGCGCTGATCGAGCATATCGAGCGCGATGGTGTCACCCACGGGCTAGACATGCACACCGACGCGAAGGCCGAGTTTCTCAAAACCTTCGAGCGGCTGATCCTGCGTCCGCGCGATATGAATCACCGTGTCCTCTTCACCGGCCCGACGGGTGCCAACGCCATCGAGGCTGCGCTCAAGATCGCCCGCAAAGTGACGGGACGCCAGAACGTCGTGTCCTTCACAAACGGCTTCCACGGCGTCACGCTTGGCGCGCTGGCAGCCACCGGCAATGGCTATCATCGCGGCGGAGCCGGCGTGCCGCTCAACCATGTCACGCGCATCCCCTATGACGGCGCGATGGGCGGCGACATCGATACGGCAGATCTCCTGAACCGGATGCTTTCGGAGCCCTCCAGCGGCGTTGAAAAGCCGGCTGCAATCCTGCTCGAAACCGTGCAGGGCGAAGGCGGGCTGAATGCCGCATCGCGCGAATGGGTGCGTCGCGTCAGCGAGATTGCCCGCGCCCATGGCGCGCTGCTGATCATCGACGACATTCAGGCAGGCTGCGGCCGCACCGGCAATTTCTTCTCCTTTGAGGAGATGGGCATCTCGCCGGACATCATCACCATGGCGAAATCGCTGTCGGGCTATGGCCTTCCGTTCGCAACGGTTCTGGTGAAGCCGAAATATGACGTCTTCGGCCCGGCCGAGCACAACGGCACCTTCCGCGGCAACAACCATGCCTTTGTCACCGCACGCGTGGCGCTTGAAAAATTCTGGGCGGACGACACGTTCCGCAACACGATCGCCGAGCGCAGTGCCTATCTGGAAAAGCGGCTCAACGAGATCGCCGCGCTTCTGCCCGATGCCCGCGTGAAGGGCCGGGGCATGATGATGGGTGTGGACGTGGGCTCCGGCGAGCTGGCGAGTGACATCTGCAAACGCTGCTTCCGCGATGGCCTGATCATCGAGACCTCAGGGGCGCATGATGAAGTGGTGAAGATCCTTTGCCCGCTCAACATCGAGCAGGAGACCTTTGAGCGCGGTCTGGACATTCTTCAGTCTGCCGTCGCCGAAATAAGCCAGAACACAAAAATCGCTGCGGAGTAACGAACATGATCGTGCGCGACCTGAACGAAGCAAAAAACACTGATCGTCATGTCCACTCGGAAGGGTGGGACAGTGTCCGTCTTCTCCTGAAATCGGACGAGATGGGTTTCTCCTTCCACATCACCACCATCCACGCCGGTGCCGAACTGCACATGCATTACAAGAATCATCTTGAATGCGTCTATTGCGTCGACGGCACGGGCTCCATCGAGGACTGCGCCACCGGCGAGGTTCACAAGATCAAGCCGGGCGTCATGTATGCGCTCGACAAGCACGACAAGCATATTCTGCGCGCCGACGCGGAAAAGCCGATGATCATGGCATGCACCTTCAACCCGCCGGTTTCCGGCAAGGAAGTGCACCAGGCCGACGGCTCTTATGCGCTGGAGGATGCATAACCTTCCTGAAGCCTGGCACCCTTCAACATCGGGGTGCCAGGCTCATGCATCCGACGGCGAAAACCCTGAAAGAAAAGGAGAACGACCATGACAGCGATGTCGAAGGAACGTGACCGAAGAAGTCAGGATCCCTATCCCAGCAGGTTGCCGGAAGAACGCTGGCTGCCCCGCCAGGACCGAACCGTCTGGAGCCAGTGGCGCCCCGATGCGCCCCTGACAGCACAGCAGGCCGACCAGTTTGACCGTGACGGCTTCCTGATCCTCAAAGACATTTTCACGGCCGAAGAGGTCGAGGCACTGAAGGCCGAATCCGCCGCCATGCGCAATGGCGAGCGCGATCTGATGGATGGCAGCGTGATCACCGAGCCCGGCTCGGATGAGGTCCGCACCATCTTCAAGCTGCCCGAGCAGAGCTCCCTCTTCAATCGTCTGGCCAGCGACCGCCGCGTTGCAGGCATTGCCCGTTTCCTTCTCGGCGACGAGGTCTACATTCACCAGTCGCGGCTGAACTACAAGCCCGGTTTCACCGGCAAGGAATTCTACTGGCACTCGGATTTCGAGACCTGGCACGCCGAGGATGGCATGCCGCGCATGCGCGCTGTCTCCGCCTCGCTGCTTCTGACCGACAATGACGCAATGAACGGCCCGCTCATGCTGATGCCGGGCTCCCACAAACAGTTCATCGCCTGCGCCGGTGAAACGCCCGACGACAATCACAAATCCTCGCTCAAGAAGCAGGAAGTGGGTGTGCCATCACATGAGGCGCTGACCAAGCTTGCAAGCGAACACGGCATCACTGCTGCCACCGGCAAGGCCGGCACGCTGGTGCTTTTCGACTGCAACACCATGCACGGCTCTAACGGCAATATCACACCGTTTCCGCGTTCCAATGCCTTCTTCGTTTTCAACGCCGTATCGAACCGCCTTGAAGAGCCCTATGGCGCGAAAAAGGCCCGCCCCGATTTCCTCGCGGAGCGCGGCGAACCAACCCCTGTCGAAATCAAGACCGGGAAACTGGCATAAGCCACAACTGAACTGGACATTATGACTGACCGACAAGAAAGCGGTGCGGCCGAAACGGGCCGCACCAACCAGCAACAACGAGGCATCCACACCGTCGAGAAGATCGGTGGAACATCGATGAGCCGCGCGCGCGAGCTGCTCGACACGATCCTGATCGGCAAACGCAAGGGCGATGCACTCTACAACCGCGTCTTCGTCGTTTCCGCGTTCGGCGGCATCACGGACAAGCTGCTGGAACACAAGAAGTCAGGCGAACCCGGTGTCTATGCATTGTTCGCCCACGCCGACAACGAACATGGGTGGATGGAGGCGCTGAGCGCTGTGAGCCGCGCCATGCACGCGATCAATGAAGAGATGTTTGACGAGGCCGCCGACCGGCACGCCGCCGACGACTTTGTGCGCGAGCGCATCGAGGGCGCGCGCGGCTGCCTGATCGACCTGCAGCGCCTGTGCTCCTACGGGCATTTCCAGCTCGGCGAGCACATGCAGACGATCCGTGAGCTTCTCTCGGCGCTGGGTGAAGCGCATTCGGCCAACAATCTGGCCCTGCTTCTGCGTCGCTCGGGCGTGAATGCACGCTTTATCGACCTAACCGGCTGGCGCGATGAAACGCAGCCGAGCCTCAACGAACGCATCGAACAGGCGTTTGCCGAGATCAACCTCTCACGCGAGCTGCCCATTGTCACCGGCTATTCGCAATGCCGCGAAGGCCTGATGCGCGAGTTTGACCGCGGCTATTCCGAAGTGACCTTCGCCACCATCGCGGCACTGACCGGCGCGCGCGAAGCGATCATTCACAAGGAATTCCACCTTTCGAGCGCCGATCCGCGCCTTGTGGGACCGGAGAATGTGCGCAAGATCGGCCGCACCAATTACGATGTCGCCGACCAGCTCTCCAATATGGGCATGGAGGCGATCCACCCGAAGGCGGCAAAGAAACTGCGTCAGGCGGGTGTGCCGCTGCGCGTCGCCAATGCTTTCGAGCCGGAAGATCCCGGCACACTCATCGATGCCGAGCCTGCCGATGGTGTCGGCGTGGAAATGGTCACCGGCCTGCCCGTCACTTCGCTCGAACTGTTCGAGCAGGACATGGTGGGCGTGAAGGGTTACGACGCGGCGATCCTCGAATCGCTGACCCGCCACCGGGTGCGCATCGTGTCGAAAAGCTCGAACGCGAATTCCATCGTTCACCATCTGGAGGCGACGCTCAAATCCGTGCGCCGCGTGGAGCGGGATCTGGCCGAACGCTATCCCGCCGCGCGCATCACCGCACGCCGCGCCGGCATGGTGTCGGTGATCGGGCGCGACCTGACCGGGCTTGGCGTCATGCTGGAAGGTCTGAAGGCTCTGGACGAGGCTGGCGTAAAGCCGCTTGCCTCGCAGGAGACGGGTCGCGGCGTCGACGTACAGTTTCTCGTCCGCAATGAAGATCTGGAAAAAGCCGTCAAGGCGCTACACCGGGCCTTCATTGAAGAGGGGGAGGAGACGTTGAAGGAAGCGGCCTGAGCCGGTTTCCTTCAACGTAACCCGTTCGCCATGAGCATTTTGCAGTCAGGTGGTGTCACCTGACTTCTGCGTAAGTGGGCAAAATCCGATAGATTGAGCGGTTCACCGTTTCTTGGAAGCGCGGATCCGCCCTAGCGCGCCAGGACGTCGGCCCATTCCGGATGGCGTCGAAACTGAGCGGTGGCAAATGGGCACAACGGCCTGATCTTGATACCCTTGGCGCGCGCGTCTTCCACGGCGCGCGTGACAAGCGCGACGCCGACTCCCTGCCCGCGAAACGCCTCCGGCACGCCCGTGTGATCGATGATGATCTGGCTCGTTCCGATCTTGGAGTAGGTCATCTCCGCTTCGTGGCCATCGGCGCGATAGAGATAGCGCCCCTTGCTGTCATTGTCTTCGACAATGATGGATTCGCTCACACTCATTGTTCCACTCCCTTCAGAAACGAATGCAGGAACCGCCCTGCCGCCAATGTTTCGTTCGGGCGTATTTCATGCCCGCCCTCATGCCATTCGATCTCGGTCTCTGCACCGGCTTCGGTGAGATAATCCCCAAGCCGTGTTGTGAGATGAGCCGGGCAGATGGGATCTTTCCGCCCCGCCGTAAGCAAAAACCGCGTTGTTACGGTCCCCTCGCCCCAGCGGGGCGCAAAGGGAATGAGCGGATGCATCAGCACGGCAGCATCGAAAAGCTGCGGCGCGGCAAAGATCACGGATGCGAGAATGTTCGCTCCGTTGGAGTAGCCCAGACCGAGCACCGCGCTGGGCTTTTCCCGCTGCACATGGGCGGCGATGAATTCACGCATCCTGTCGGTCGCCCGAGCCAGATCGTCCATGTCGTAGACCCCCTCGCCGGTGCGCCGAAAGAAACGTGCCGCGCCCTGTTCGCTGACATCGCCACGCGGTGAAACAATGCCGGCTCCGGGCGCCAGCTCCGCACCCAGCTGCAGGAGCTGACGCTCGTCGCCGCCTGTTCCATGGAAGAGGAACAGGAGCGGTTTTCCCGGCCCCGCCGAGGCCAGGTGATGCACGTAATTTTTCACCGCCATGGCTCAACCACCGATCTTTGGAAGCGATGCCTCGAGCCGCTCGCGCAGATGCGCGTGCTGTCTGGGCAGTTTCAACGCCTCGCCCAGATGGGCCATGTCCTCATCACTGGCAAAGCCCGGATCATTGGTCGCAATCTCAAAGAGCACACCGCCGGGAGCGCGGAAATAGATCGAATGAAAATAATCCCTGTCGATCACCGGCGTGATCTGAAAGCCCTGTGCCACCAGTTCCTCGCGCACGGCGATCTGCGCTTCGTCATTTGCAACGGCAAAGGCGATGTGATGAACCGAGCCGGCTCCCTGTCGCGCCACTGGCGCATCGGGCCGGGTTTCGAGGTCGATCAGGTTGGCATCGTTGCCGCCCTTTCTCACCATGCGCAGCACACCGTCTTCTTCGCCGAGCGGCGTGTAGCCCATGAGCGAAAGAAGCGCCTGGGTGCCGGCCCTGTCGCGCAGGACCAGCGAAGCGGAGTGAAAGCCGTGGATTGCCGCCTCATCGGCAACCCCGGCGCCATTCCACGGTTCACGCGCATCGCTTTCCACCTCGTTCAGGGCAAAGCCATCGCCATTCACACCCTCGAAAAGCAGGCGCGTCTGGCCAAAACGGCTCTCGCGAGAAACGCCGGCGACACCGTGCGCTTCCAGACGTCTGGTCCAGTAATCGAGACTTCCCTGTGGAACGGCATAGACAGTGGTTCCGACCTCGCCTGCCCCTCGGCTGCCGGCGACGATATTGGGAAACGGAAAGTAGGTCATCACCGTGCCGGGCTTCCCAGTGCCATTGGCATAGTAGAGATGATAGACATCCGGCGCATCGAAATTCACCGTCTTCTTCACGCGGCGCAGACCGAGCGTATCGGTGATGAAACGATCCGTCGCCAGCGCATCCCGGGCCATGGAGGTGATGTGGTGAATGCCTTCAATCTGGGTCAGCATGGCAATTCCTTTCGCGCCTGGCCGTCGCATGGTTGCGACAAACCCTGGCGCCAAGATGGCGGCAATTACTCGTCGATGAAAGCGGTAACGATCAAACGCATTGTCAACGCTCCATGAACAAAGAGCCCCGCGCTTCGCACGGGGCTCTTCGCTCTAATGCGGTACGCGCAGATTACTGAACCTGCATCCGCATTTCGTCGCGACGCTCGCCATAGCTTGCCTCGTCATAAGCCGGCTGCTGCTCGAGCTCTTCCTCGGTGAACTCGGTGTAGAGGTAGAGCGAACCATTCCCGTCGCTCATGAAAGCGAGGTTGTCCATGCCAATGGCGACCTCTTTCTCACCGATGCCGAGGAAACCACCAACGTCGACGATGATGGCATCGACCTTGCCGTCCTGCGAGATGATCACGTCACCGATCTCGCCGATGTTCTCCTCATTGGCGCCGTAAACCGTGGTGCCCGTGAGTTCCTCGGTGCGAATTTCATTCGCCGGCATTTCCTGAAGGCTGGAGCGGTCGATCGCAGCGGTCATCGTATCGTCAGTCGCCTGATCCTGCGTGTCGGCGGCCTGATCGACGGGCTTGGAAGCATCGTCAGCCTCTGGAGCAGGCGCTGCAGCCATATCATCGGTCTTTACAGCTTCATCGCCACTTGTCGCGTCGGTCGCCGGCGCCATAGCGGTCTCTTCCGCATTGTCATCTGCCTTGACCGGCGCGTTGGCCAGATCATCCTTGGAAGCAGGCTTTGCTTCCGAAACATCGGCATCAGCCGGCATCGGACGATAAGCAGAGCGATCGAACTCTTCCTGAGCCTCCAGCGCCTCGGCCGTCGTCTCTACCACGAGCCAGCGCTCGCCATCCTGTTCGGCCCACTCGACCAGATCGTACTCAAGAGCAACTTCTTTCTGGCCGATGCCGAGGAAGCCGCCGACGCCAACGACGATAGCGCTGACTTCGCCCTCTTCGTCCAGAACAAGGTCATTGACCTCGCCGATGTTCTCGGCCTCTTCACCGGTGCCATTGTAAACGGTCTTGCCAATAAGATCGGTCGCCAGGTGGCCGTCAGCGCGCACCACCATTTCAGTGGGCTGCTCGGTGGGTGCAGCTGCCGGTGCGCCAGTTCCCGTCGTGGTCGACGTCTGGGCGACGGCACCGGTCGCCACAAGAGTTGCAATTGCGGTGGTCGCCAAAAGGTTGCGGAACATGATAAGCTCTCCGTGTGCAGTGTTTCTGTACAGGCCACGCACCGAACCGAACCTGCCAGGGAGGATTGGTGTGTGGCCGTTTGCACCCTTAGAACGCGCCGCCCCGATTCTTGTTCCGCGATTTTCTTCTCACTGTGACAGACTTCTTTCGGGAACCATTTTTTCCGCCTCCCCTTAAAGTCGGACCGCAGAGAAACTTTTAGGAAAACCCCGATGCATGTTCTGGCCGTTCTCAACCGCAACGGAGGAACACTCCGAACTCTCGACACTGAAGCGCTTGCTGAAGAAATAAGAAATATCTTCCAGGCGGCCGGCCATTCCATCGAAGTCAGGCTCTGTCCCGGCAAGGAAATTGTGTGGATGATGGACGAGGCGGCCAGTGATAAGAAGGCGGATGTTCTTCTTGCGGGCGGTGGTGATGGCACGATCTCGCTTGCCGCCGGCCTGCTCGCCCATTCCGAAAAGGCGCTTGCCATCCTCCCCGCCGGCACGATGAACCTCTTCGCCCGCAGCCTCGGCATTCCGCAAGACCTGCATGCGGCCATGCAGGCTCTCGCCCAGGGCTCGATCAGACACGTCGACATAGCGGAAGCCGATGGCACATTTTATGTGCACCAGATGTCGATCGGCATGCACCCGCAACTTATCCGTCTGCGCGAACGCATGGAGTTCCGATCCCGACTGGGCAAGATTTTCGCCTCAGTGCGCGCGGCAATCGCAACGATGATCCGGCCACCCAAGCTGGAGCTGGAACTCGAACTGCCCGAGACAAAGATGCTCGCCACCACCTCAAACCTGGCAGTAACCAACAATCTCTACGGTGAAGGCCAGCACCTGCCGTTCACCAACAGCCCCGACGGTGGCCAGCTCGGCATATATATCACCCATGCGCGCACACGCGCCGAAATGCTTCTCTTCTTCTTCAATATGGGTATTGGCCGCTGGCGCAAGAACGAACAGGTTGAGATCCATCAGGCGAGCGAGGTGACGGTGCGCGTCCACTCCGGAACCCAGCGCTTCAAGTGCGCCATCGATGGCGAACTGCGGCCGTTGCCGAGGGAGACACGGATCGTCCTTCATCCGAAGGCGCTGCGTGTTCTGGTGCCGAAACAGGAGAGCGACCTCTCCTGACAAAAAAACCGGCCGGGGCGAACCGGCCGGCAGAAGTCCTGGGAGGAGTTTCGTATATCAATCTGCGATAAGAGCACGCAGCATCCACAGCGCCTTTTCGTGGAAGGTCAGACGATCGGTCAGCATGTCGGCGGTGACAAGGTCACCCTTTTCGTCGGCCTTGGTACCGATCTCGCGCATCTTGCGCACAGCCTCCTCATGGTCTTCGACCAGATCCTGGACCATCTCCAGCGCCGAGCGGCCCGAGGCGCGAAGCTCAATGGATGTGTCGACACCCTTGCCACTCAGAATGGGAGCGTGATGGCCCAACGCGCGCACCCGCTCGGCGATGATGTCGGTCGCCTCGAACAGTGTATTGTACTGCTCTTCGGTCAGCACATGGATCGAATGGAACAGCGGCCCCACCACGTTCCAGTGGTAGATATGTGTCTTGATCAATAGGCGATAAGTATCGACGAGGATTTCCGAAAGGCCGGCGGAAATTTCCTTTCTGTCCGCTGCAGAAAGGCCGATATCCATCTTTTCGGCATGGGTTTTCGGTTTGAGAACTTCAGCGGCATCGCTCATGGGGTACTCCTTTGGTTGACGGGTTCTGACGAGGTATCCAGGCGGATCAGCTCGTCGGTTCATCCTGTGCGGCCGGCAGCTCTATGGCCTGCTGATCATCCAGCATCAGGCCGTAGACTTCGACGCCCCACCAGACCAGGGCAGCCAGCAGAAGGCCGCACACCAGCACCATCAGCACTGGAAAGCCTCGACGCCCCTGGCGAGCGTCCTGCGGCGGTGTCTTTCTCGGGGTCTCGGGCCTCGGGGTTTCAGGCATGATCACTGCTCCTGTTTCTGTGCCTCAATCAATGCCGAGGGCAGAAGAGGGTTCCATGAAAATGCAGGAGCCGCACTACAGCGCCCTTTAACGGTCGTCAGGGTCCTGGCCGGAATTTTCCCGATAGATCGCGTATCCAAGGACGGCCAAAGCCGGCAGCGCCACCGCACCAAGCCCTCCCGTGCGCGAAAGCACCGACGGCAACAGGGTCAGTGCTGCGGTGCCTGCAAGTACACCTGCATCGCCGATGCGGCGACGGCGCGCACGGCGGGCCTGAACCCGGCTCCACACCTTCAGACCGACAAGGACGATTATCGCCATGGTTACGAACGCAACCCCGAAACCGAGTGCAGCCTCGATCACACCCCACTGCCGCGAGGCCGCAATGAACCCGGCCAGCACCAAAAAGCCGAGGCCGAAAAGGCCGAGAAGTGCGGCCAGCGCATAAAAGCCGGTCGTGACTTTCATACGCTTGAACACACCCGAAAACTCTCCGGCTGCGAGTGAAGCCAAAAGCCTTGCCATCATGGCGAAGGCCTAGCGGCGGGTAGCGAGAGCGATGAGAAATCCGGCCCCCACAGCCAGCGCAAGCGAGGTGAAGGGGCGCTCACGCACCGTGCGGACCAATTCCTGCTCCAGCTCCTGCGTGCTGTCCTTCACGCTGTTCAGCGCTGCCTCGCCCTGCCCGCGCAACTGCTCGATCCGCTCTCCGGCCGCCTTACGCGCTGCCTCGCCGGATTGACCACCCATGTCTTTAAGATGGCTGACCAGCTGCGCCATGTCGGTGCGCAATTGCTGAATATCCTTTTCCAGATCGCCGGTCGTTACCGCATCGTCTTTCTGGGTTCGGGCGGTTTTCGCGGTTGTCGTTGCCATATGCAGTCTCCCATGGTTCGGCCATGTTTGGGGCCATGTTTCGTGCAAGTTTTGCTCACAGCCCAACGCGAAACATCCCACGAAGTTCCCTCCGCCAAGGAACCATTTGCCCACCAGCACGCTTTTCACTGGAAACGTCGGCGGATAACTGGATGGATCACAAGTCTTTGGACACCTCGCGCAAACGCTCGCACATCATGACCCTCGAGATGGCGCTGACCTACGGCGCGCAGAGTTCTGTTCTGCTTCTGGGTCTGCTGGCGCTGATCATCGCGCTGCACTTTGGGCGTTTCCTGTTGGCACCGATATCGCTCGCGGTCTTCATTGGCTTGATGCTCGGGCCCATTGCCACCCGCCTGGAGCGGATGGGGGTCTGGCCAGCCGTCTCGGCTGTAGCCGTGGTTCTGATTTTCATTGGCCTCGTGGGCGGCTTCCTGACAGCGATCGCGGCCCCGCTGACGGCCTGGGCCGACCGCCTGCCCCAGATATGGAACGAATTGCAGTTGCAGCTCTCGAGTCTGAGACAGCCTCTTGGCACCATCAAGGATTTGCAGGAACAGATTCGTTCCGTCACCGGCGGCTCCAGCGTGACGGTCGCCGTGAAGGAAGACACCACCGTGGAGAACGTCGCGGTTCTTGCGCCGTCGCTGCTGGCGCAATTGCTTATCTTCTTTGCGAGCCTTTATTTCTTCGTGGCCACACGGCACGAAACGCGGGCGGCTATTTTGCACCTTTGTTTCAACCGTCGTTTGCGCTGGCGGGTCGCGCACATTTTTCGGGATGTCGAAAATGCCGTCTCGGATTATCTTCTGTCGATTACCATCATCAATATCGGTCTGGGCATCGCTGTAAGCATCGCCCTTTGGCTGCTCGGCGTCCCTTCACCGGCGCTATGGGGAGCGATGGCGACATTGCTCAATTTCGTGATCTATATCGGCCCTGCGGTCATGGCCTGCGTCCTGCTCGCAGTGGGCCTTGCCACCTTCGACACCTTGACGGCGAGTTTTCTGCCGCCTCTAACCTATCTGGCGTTAAACGCGACAGAGGCACAGTTCGTCACGCCGACCGTTATCGGTCGGCGAATGACGCTCAACCCGTTTATCGTTTTCCTTGCAATAGCTTTCTGGCTTTGGATGTGGGGGCCTATCGGCGGTTTCATCGCCATCCCCGCATTGCTGACACTTTATGCAATAGCCGGCAACATCATCCCGGGCATCGAACCTCCCACGCCCGCCAAACCGCGTGCATCGACACGTTCGCCTGAACCGAAACCACCTATAGAAAAGGCCGCTTCGCCGCTTTCTCGGCCGTCCAGTCCGCCAGTTCGGCCAAGGCCTCCGGATTGAGTATCCGGCAGCCACCATCCTCCCATTTCAAAAGACCCCGCTCGGCGAGGCGCGCAATGGTTTTGTTGGTGTGGACAAGAGACAGGCCGAGCGTATCAGCCACATGCTGCTGCGTGAGCGACACCGTGCCGTTCCTGGTCAGACCACTTTGCCGGCTTCGCTCAAGGATGAACATCAGGAGATAGGCGACTTTTTCCAATGCTGTGCGACGACCAACCGTGAGAAGGTTGTCATCCAGCATGCATTCCTCACGCGAGGCGATCCAGGTGATGTCATAGGCAAGTTCAGGAAACTCCCGGTAGAGGGAAAAAAGCTCGGCTTTCTCAAACACGCACAAAACCATGTTTGAGAGCGCCTCGACCGAGTGCTTCATCTCGCCCAGCAGGCTGCCCTGCAAACCGACAAGATCGCCGGGCATTACGTAATTGACGATTTGCCGGCGGCCATCTTCAAGCAGTTTGTATCGAAAGCCCCATCCGGAAAGAACGGTGTAGAGGTGCGGGTTGTGTGCGCCCTCCACCAACACGGTCGCGCCTTTCTTGACCGCCAGGTCACCTTTTTTGAAGCGGCCGATAAATTCCAGTTCACACTCGTCGAAATCCCGAAAAAGCTCGAGTTTCCGCAAGGGGCACTTTTCACACGGTAGACTGGCGTGAACGCGTTCTTGTTCTCTTGTCACAGCTTGCCTCGATCCGCGGATCCGGAAGCACGTCCGCCGATCCCCTCAGCCTCTTTGGTACCATGTCTTTTTTTAATGACAAGTCAGTCAACTAATGAGATTTCAGGAGAAAATTTCTCTGGTTTCGGAAGGATGCCCATTTGAAAAAAACCCTCGATGGGGCCCGAGTGCTGCTGGTCGAAGACGAAGCCCTGATTGCCATGAACATCGAAGAGCTCTGCAAGGAACATGGCGCAGAGGACGTGGTGACCGTAACTTCGTTTAACGCGCTGAAGCCAGACGTGCTTGAAACCGGGCGGATTTCAACAGCCATTCTCGACATCAGGATATCCGACAACTGGACAAACGACTTCGCCCACCTGCTGCAAAGCCGGCGAATTCCGTTTATTTTCGCCACGGGCTACGCCGCCAGCCATCAGGTCTTTGAGCCCTTTAACGGCATTACCATCGTTGAAAAACCGTACAAGGACAGCGACCTGATCCAGGCGTTGGCGCAGGCGATTGGCTCTTCGAATGAAAGCGGTTCCCGCTCGGATTAAGCGGTAAAGACGGAGTTTGTTATCTGGGCCGAGATCGCATCCGGGCCGAAGTCGTTCTCGCCCGTGATCTTGAGGATCTCCTGCAGACGCGTGCGGGCACGACTGACCCGGCTCTTGATCGTACCCACCGCGCAATCACAGATTTCCGCCGCCTCTTCATAGGAAAAGCCTGAGGCGCCAATCAGAATGATTGCCTCGCGCTGATCCTCGGGCAGTTGCTCCAGCGCCCGGCGGAAATCCTTGAGATCCACGGAGCCCTCCTGAGCCGGATGGACAGACAGACGCCCTGTAATGGCGCCGTCGCTATCCTCCACCTCACGCTTCCGCTTTCGCATCTGGGAATAGAATTCGTTGCGCAGGATCGTAAAGAGCCACGCTTTCAGATTGGTGCCCGGCTGGTAGCTGGCCTGCTTGTCCCAGGCTTTGACGAGCGCCTCCTGAACGAGATCATCGGCCCGGTCGGCGTTCTTTGAAAGTGAGACCGCAAACGCGCGCAGGCTAGGTACGGTGGCCAGAAGATCGTCACGAAAGCCAGGATATACACTCATCGATATCAATCCTTGTTCCCGGCGGTCTTGGCACTGCTCTTCTGTTCCAGCTGGTTGAGAAGATCGCTGAACCGGTCCGGAATGTCTTCCGTTATCAAATCATCGTAATACTGCCTGAGCTTGCGCCCGATCTCGGAGTTTGCGCCAAGAGGATCGCTATCCTTTCCGCGCTTGTCCGGGCCCCGATGGGTGTTGGGTTTGCCGTAATTCATGCCCTGTCTTCGTCCATATAGTCTGTCTCCCAATGAAGCGGGCGCACTTGAATTGGCCCGCGCCACCACTCTTCCATAGCAGGCAAAACGCCGCCGAGCAGAAAACGTTCCCTCCTTATGGAACATTTTCCCGCAACACGCGTTTTCACCATCATAAATATGCATTGTTCCCATTGCCACATTACGAGGGAGACCTGAAATCCATGACTTTGTCAGCGCGTATCGCACCGCATCTTCCATATCTGCGGCGCTTTTCCAGAGCCGTGTCTGGCTCGCAAACGAGCGGTGACGCCCTGGTGGCCGCGGCGCTTGAAGCGCTGATCGCCGACACAAGCATTTTCCCCGAAGCATCAACGGACAAGATCGCGCTTTTCAGGCTTTTCACATCGCTTTTCGAAACGCTCGATGTGCCGATCCCCGAAAGTGCACCGACGTCCGCATGGGAACAACGCGCTTCCAGAAATCTGTCGTCGCTCGCCCCCCGCCCACGACAGGCGTTCCTTCTGGTGGCCGTCGAGAACTTCCGACCGGAAGAAGCGGCGGAAATTCTGGAAACCGATATGAACGGCATCAACGCGATGTTGCACGAGGCCAGCGAGGAGATATCCCGCCAGGTGGCCACCGACATCCTGATTATCGAGGACGAGCCGCTGATTGCCATGGATATCGAGGAGATGGTTGAAAGTCTCGGTCATCGCGTCGTCGGCAATGCCCGCACCCACAAGCAAGCCGTCGAGATGTTTGCAAAAACGCAGCCGAAAATGGTCCTCGCAGACATCCAGCTTGCAGACGGGAGTTCGGGCCTTGACGCAGTGAACGAGATTCTCGAAGGGGCCACCGTCCCCGTGATCTTCATCACCGCCTTCCCGGAACGATTGCTGACAGGTGAGCGCCCTGAGCCGACCTTCCTCGTCACGAAACCGTTCAGCCCGGAAATGGTCAAGGCGCTAATCAGCCAGGCGCTTTTCTTCGACCACCAGGCTCGCGCGGCCGCCTGAGGCATCAGAAGCACCGGCTTCATGAGAAAGGCCGCCTTCGGGCGGCCTTTTTTGTTTGCCGGTTTTCTTTCTCCGGGAACCAATCATCGTGGATGGACGTTTAACAGCCATAACTAAACGGAGAGACAGAATGCTTTACTGGGCACTTATATTCCTCGTCGTCGCACTCATCGCCGGCGCCCTTGGTTTTGGCGGTATTGCAGGCGCTTCCGCGGGGATCGCACAGATCCTGTTCTACATCTTTCTCGCCCTTCTCGCGATTTCCCTGATAATGGGGCTGCTGAGAGGGCGCGGTTAAACAAGTACGAAAGACGTAAACGAATGCGGCATCCGAGACGATGCGGACCATCCATGGCTTCCGCGTCGGGCAGACAGTGAAAGGAGAACGCCATGGAACATATCGCTGCGCTTCTTCTGGTTGTCGGCTGCTCCGGCAACATGGCTGAATGCCGCGAACTTCCCGCCCCCGCTCCGATCTATGAAACGTTCGAGGAGTGCGAGGCGGAGAAGCCCATCTCCATGCGTGAGCTTGAAGGCGAGGCCCCGCGGGTGATGGCAACGTGCGTCTTTGTCGATCCAGCGCTCGTCTATGATGACGCGGTGCTGGAATGGGACATCACCAAAGACGGAAAGCTGACAGCCTCGCTGGAGCCGGCCACAAGCTTCGCCGTTGCTCAGAACCAGCATGCTCGCCAGAAGAATACCTTCACCGAGTAATCACACTACGGCTTGAACAAATAACCCCGGCATTTGCGCCGGGGTTATTTCCAGGATTTTCGACAGGAAGTCGAGATAAGCGGAAGTCACGCCTCTCGAATGGCGTAGCCAGCTCCGCGAATGGTGCGAATCACATCGGGGAGCCGCCCCTGATTCACGGCTTTGCGCAATCGGCCCACATGAACGTCGACAGTACGCTCGTCGATGTAGATCGTCTCCCCCCAGACATTGTCGAGCAACTGGCTGCGCGAGAAGACACGGCCGGGATGCTGCATCATGAATTCGAGAAGACGAAATTCGGTCGGGCCCAGCCGGATTTCATTCTTGCGCCGATAGACGCGATGCGATTCCCGATCGAGCACGATATCGCCTACAGAGAGAACCGTTGAGAGAACCTCAGGTTTGGCTCTGCGCAACAGGGCGCGCACACGCGCCACGAACTCCGGCGTCGAAAATGGCTTGACCAAATAGTCGTCGGCACCGGTGGAAAGACCCCGAACGCGGTCGCTTTCCTCGCCGCGCGCAGTGAGCATGATGATGGGAAGTCGTTCGGTTTCAGGCCGCATGCGCAGCCGGCGGCACAGTTCGATGCCTGATACAGCCGGAACCATCCAGTCCAGCACTAGCAGATCCGGGACATTTTCCTGCAACCGCACTTCAGCTTCATCGCCGCGTGAGATCATCTCGACCTGATAACCCTCGGCTTCCAGATTGTATTTCAGCAGGACGCAAAGCGGTTCGTCGTCTTCAACGACCATGACCTTGGGGGCAATCATGGAAGGCATTCTCCTAAAGCATTGCTACGGCCGATCAGGCATCCGCATCGACCGTCATCTGTGTTTCATCAAGCTTCGGCCGCTGGACCGGAAGCTGTTCCCCCGTCACCACATAATAGGCATTCTCGGCGATATTCGTCACGTGATCGCCGATGCGTTCCAGATTCTTCGCGCAGAAGAGAAGATGCGTACAGGATGTAATGTTGCGCGGATCTTCCATCATATAGGTGAGCAATTCCCGGAACACCGACGTGTACTGAATGTCGATTTTCTCATCGTCGTCACGCAACTGGATCAATGCTTCGGGCTCGCGCTTCACATAGTGCTCGACCACAGCGTTGACCTGTTGCAGCACCAGGCCCGCCATAGCATCTATGGAATGAGCAAGTGTGCGCGGAGTCGCGCTCTGGCCGACCGCACTGACACGCTTGGCGATATTCTTCGCAAGGTCGCCGATACGCTCCAGATCGGCGGCCATGCGAATGGCACCGACAACGCTGCGCAGATCCTGTGCCATTGGCTGGCGCTTGGCGATCAGCGTGATGGCGCGCTCGTCGAGGTCGCGCTGCTTGGCGTCCATGATCGTGTCATCGGAGATGACGCGCTGCGCCAGTGCGGTATCGGAATGAAGAAGGGCACTGGTGGAGGCGCGGGTCATCGCACCGGAGAGATCGCCCATGTCGCGAATGAGGCGGTCGATCTCACCGAGTTCCTCATCGAAGGAGCTGACTGTGTGCTCGCCCATGATCTGGTTCCTTATCTGTGCGTCAGCCGAAGCGACCAGTGATGTAATCCTGAGTGCGCTTGTCATCCGGATTGGTGAACATCTTGTCCGTCGGCCCCTCCTCGACAAGGTTGCCCAGATGGAACATGGCCGTGCGTTGCGAGACGCGCGCCGCCTGCTGCATCGAGTGCGTCACGATGACGATCGTGTAGTTCTCGCGCAATTCGTCGATCAGCTCTTCCACCTTCGCGGTGGCGATGGGGTCGAGCGCCGAACACGGTTCGTCCATGAGGATGACTTCCGGCGACACCGCAATGGCGCGCGCGATGCACAAACGCTGCTGCTGGCCGCCGGAGAGGCCCGTGCCGGGTTCATGCAGGCGATCTTTCACCTCGTTGAAAAGCCCCGCCTTCTGCAGGCTGGATTCGACCACTTCATCCAGCGCGCTCTTTGAGGAGACCAGACCGTGGATACGCGGCCCGTAGGCGATGTTCTCGTAGATCGACTTCGGGAAGGGGTTGGGCTTCTGAAAGACCATTCCCACGCGGGCGCGCAGCTCAACCACGTCGACCTTCGGGTCGTAGATGTCCTGCCCGTCAAGCGTGATCTCGCCTTCCACCCGACAGATGTCGATCGTATCGTTCATACGGTTGAGGCAGCGCAGGAAGGTGGACTTGCCACAGCCTGAAGGACCGATCAAAGCCGTTACCTGCTTCTGCCTGACATCAAGATCGACATCGAAAAGCGCCTGCTTTTCGCCGTAGAAGACCCGGACCTTTGATCCGCGCATCTTCACAGGCAACTCTTCTGTCCTGTTCTGCACCGCTTCTTCCACTGCCGCATCCGTTAACATGTTCATTTCTCCTACTCCGTTACCAGCGGCGTTCGAAACGCTTGCGCAACACGACCGCAACGGCGTTCATCAAAATCAGGAAGCCCAAAAGGATCAGGATAGCCGCGGACGTCTTCTGCTGGAAGGCAGGCTCCGGGAAATCCGCCCACATGAAAATCTGGACCGGCAGAACCGTGGCGGGCGATGTGAAGCCGCCTGGAATATCCACGATGAAGGCGACCATGCCGATCATGAGGAGTGGAGCGGTCTCACCGAGAGCCTGCGCCATACCGATGATGGTGCCCGTCAGAATGCCCGGCATCGCGAGCGGCAGAACGTGATGGAACACCGTCTGGATCTTCGAGGCACCGACACCGAGCGCCGCCTCACGGATCGAGGGCGGCACTGCACGCAACGCTGCCCGTGACGCGATGATGATCGTCGGCAGGGTCATCAATGCCAGAACCATGCCGCCAACCAGCGGCGCCGACCGCGGCAGGTTGAACCAGTTCAGGAACACGGCGAGACCGAGCAAACCAAAGACGATGGACGGAACGGCCGCCAGATTGTTGATGTTCACCTCGATAAAGCCGGTCAGGCGGTTCTTCGGCGCGAACTCTTCCAGATAAATGGCGGCGGCAACGCCGATGGGAAAGGACAGCGCCAGTGTGACAAGCATCGTCAGAGCGGAGCCGACAACCGCGCCCCAGATGCCTGCCATTTCTGCTTCACGGCTTGCACCGCCGAAGAAGAACTGTGTGTTCCAGGCACTTGCCGTGCGTCCGTCAGCTTTGAGTTGGTCGACCCACACGATCTCGCGGTCGGAGATCTTCCGCTGACCTTCCGGCGTTGCAATGACCCGCAGGCGGACGGGTCCGGCAGCATCTGCCGAGACCGAAGCCAGGACCGGGCCGCGTGCAACCACGCCAGCATCGGCGTCCGGGGCAAGATCGGTGATCTTCACCGCACCACCGCCAAGATAGATGATGAAAGACGCGGCACCTGTCGTCAGACGCAGCGCACCGCCATCCTCTTCGAGGGCACCGGCTTCCCTTGCAGCATCGAGCAGGCTGTCATCGGAAAAACGCAGTTCCGCTTCGTTGCCCTCCACGGCCACGCTCTGCGGCGTTGCCAGAACCGTCTCGGCGCTGTCGGCTGCAAGAAGTCCCTTCAGATAAAGATCGGCAAAATCATCCATCGGCAGAGCGTATTCGACAGTCCCGCCGGGCGTGAGGCTGCCATTCTGCAATGCCTGGCGCAGAAGTGTCGGCGCGCCGCTCGAGATAAGACCACGAACCTGCCTGCGCTCCTGACGCCCCTCAACCTGCGGAAAGAGCGATAGCAGAGCATCGCTGATGATGGTGTCGTAGTTGTTGCCCGTCAGGTTGTCCGGGTTCACATGCTCAGCCGACAGGTTCAGCGGAAGGGTCAACTCATTCGCGCGAAAAGCCGGGAATGCCTTGAACACGATGGTCGAAAGAAGAAGAAGCAGGAAGAATGCCGAGAGAAGAACAGCTCCCGCACCCAGCCATTTGAAGCGGCTTTCTGCAGCGTAGCGTTTGCGAAGGCGGCCTCGCGCCTGCTCATTCGTATGCTGATTGTTCTGCGGCTTCGCGCCGCCAGCAAGCGTATCAGTCATATTGCTCTCGATATTTCTTCACCACACGCAGGGCGATGATGTTGAGGGCGAGTGTCACGCAGAAGAGAACCAGCCCGAGGGCGAATGCCGCGAGCGTCTTCGCGCTATCGAATTCCTGGTCGCCAACCAGGAGGGTGACGATCTGCACGGTGACGGTGGTCACGGCTTCCAGCGGATTGATGGTGAGATTGGCTGCCAGTCCAGCCGCCATCACCACGATCATCGTCTCGCCGATAGCACGGCTGATGGCCAGCATCAGCGCTGAGACAATGCCCGGCAGGGCAGCAGGAAGAACGACCTTGCGGATCGTTTCCGATTTGGTGGCACCAAGACCGGCAGAGCCGTCGCGCAGAGACTGAGGGACCGCATTGATGACATCGTCGGAAAGCGACGACACGAAGGGGATGATCATGATCCCCATGACGATACCCGCCGCGAGCGCCGATTCCGAGGCCACGCTGAGGCCCAGAACCTGCCCGAAATCACGGAAGAAGGGGGCAACGGTCAGCGCGGCAAAGAAGCCATATACGACGGTGGGGATGCCGGCGAGGATCTCCAGCATCGGCTTGGCAACCGACCGCACCTGTTTGGAAGCATAGTCGGACAGATAGATCGCCGACATGAGCCCCACGGGCGCTGCAACCAGCATCGCGATGAATGTGATGAGCATGGTGCCGACGAAAAGCGGGACCGCACCGAAGATGTCCGGATTGACCGCACCGGCTTCCTGACCTGCTCCGGTGAAAGCGCTCTGGGGGCTCCAGTGCGTACCGAAGAGAAACTTGTAGAACGGAACCTGCTGAAAGAAGCGCAGGGATTCAAAGATGAGAGAGAGGACGATGCCCAGTGTCGTCAGGATCGCAACCACAGAACAAAGGATGAGAAAGAGGCGGAGCACCCGCTCCACAACGTGGCGGGCGCGAAACTGCGGTGTGATGCGGCGAATGCCCCAGAAGAAGCCGAGAGCAGCCAGGAGCGTGACGAGACCACTGACGATCCACTCGCTTTGGCCGCGCAGGGCAGCGAAGTGCTCCGCAGCGGCTTCCTTCGCCTCATTCGGGAATCCCGCAATGCCGCCGAAGGCCAGAGCGCGCGCATCGCGCAAGAATGCCTGCTTTTCCGGAAGGTTCATGTCCGCGAGCTGTGTCGCAAAACGGCCTTCAACGATCGAAGCCTCGACACCGGGGGTTGCGACACCCCAGAAAAGAAGGATCAGAAGAGCAGGTCCCGCTGACAACAATGCCAGAAACAGGCCGTGCTGGCTGGGCAGCGAGTGCAGCGCGGCCGTATTGCCTTCGACGCTCGAAAGCGCTCGTGCGCGCCCGAAATAATACGCCACGGCGAAAAGCACCAGCAGCGCGATGACGACATATGTAATCATACTACCCCCGAGGGTCGGGTACGGTCGGATCTACCGTGAACCCGTGGGATCCCCATCCAAGCGCGACTTCGCATGAACCCCGAAACAGGAAGACCCGGCCGCAATGACGGCCGGGTCCCCGGTTGGTCTATCAGGAACCCATGCCCTTGAGGGCCTGGGCATCTTCCGCCTGCTTCGCGCGGGCGTCGTCCGGCAGCGGGATCAGACCCTTGTCAGCCAGGTAGCCCTCGGGGCCCCAGGCAGTATCGGTGGTGTATTCCTTGATGAATTCTTCCATACCAGGAATTGCACCGACGTGCTCTTTCTTCGCGTAGACGAAGAGCGAACGGGAGACGCCGTACTCACCGGCTGCGATCGCCTCGAAGGTCGGGGCGACACCGCCGATGGTGGAGCCCTGCAGCTTGTCGGCGTTCTGGTCGAGGAACGAAAAGCCGAAGATGCCAAAGGCATCAGCGTTTGCTTCAAGCTTCTGAACGATCAGGTTGTCGTTCTCACCGGCTTCCACATAGGCGCCGTCTTCACGGATCTCCGTGCAGCCGTCAGCAGCCTCGATCGCTTCCGGGCAGGCCTCTTCCATGACCAGCTCGACGAATGCATCGCGCGTGCCAGAGGTCGGGGGCGGGCCGAGAACCTCGATCTTGGTGTTCGGCAGGCTCTCATCGATGTCCGACCAGTTGGTGTACGGGTTCGCAACAACCTTGCCGTCGACTTCAACATTCTTTGCCAGAGCGGCGAAGATCTGTTCCTTCGTGAGGTCGATCTGCTTTGCAGCCTTGGAGTTGGAGATGACGATGCCGTCGAAGCCAACCTTGATCTCAACCGGTGTCACGCCGTTCGCCTTGCAGGTCTCCAGTTCAGAGTCCTTGATCGGGCGCGAAGCGTTGGTGAAATCCGGGTGGCTTTCACCGACGCCGGCACAGAACAGCTTCATGCCGCCACCCGTGCCGGTGGATTCTACGACCGGGGTCTGGAACTCACCGCTCTGGCCAAAACGCTCGGCAACTGCCGTGGTGAAGGGGAAGACAGTCGACGAGCCAACAACGCGGATCTGGTCACGGGCAGCAGCCGTACCAACTGCGCCCGCGAGGGCGATCGTGGCCGCCGAAGCGGTAAGAAGGAATTTGTTCATTGGAGACAGCTCCCTGTTCGGAATTCGGTCAGACGCCCTCTCGGCGTCGGGGAGCGGAATAACAACTCTGTGTAACAGTTCCATGACAGTTCCGTGTCAGCCCCGTTACGAACTGAAATCAGGCCATAATTCGCTTTTCGGCGCGAGTTGAGAACGGCCGGCAAGAAGGCAAGCCCAGCTGAAAGGCGAAGCGCAATTCACTGGGACAACACGCCGATGTCACGGCCCTGGCCGAAGTGGATGTTGAGAAGTCAGAAAAAGCCGGGCGGGGGAAAGACCATATAGAATGGCTAATCACACTGGGCTGGGTTTAAAACCCGGATAGATCCTGTTGGGGCTCGTTTGGACCACCCATGGCCTGTGGACCTCCACCCGCCCGGAAAAAGCATGGTCAAGCAATGACCATTTGTCTCAACTTTAATGAGAGCGCCGACTTACCTAAATGGTGCGATCACGCTAGTAATACAAAACCCGCAACTTTGGATAAAAAAAGTATATATATCAATATATTAAGAGAATTTTTTACTCATTTTTGGATTGATTTTACAGTCAGAGAATTCACCCAGGAGTTGATTTTCTCCAAAAGCGCTCTGGGGCTGATCGGTTTGGAGAGATAATCATCCATCCCCGCCTCCAGACACAATTCGCGATCACCTTTCAGTGCATGTGCAGTCACACCGATGATGGGAACGCGTGTCGCGGCCCCATACTCGCGTTGCCGGATCTCCCGTGTTGCTTCCAGCCCATTCATTTCGGGCATGGAAATATCCATCAGAATTAGTCGCGGTTTCTTTCGCTCACACTCTTCGAGCGCACGTCGGCCATTTTCGACGATTTCGAAGCGCAATCCCGCTTCGCTGAGAATCTGCCGGAAAACGAGCTGATTAACCTCGTTGTCTTCAGCAACCAGAACATCGATGCCTGGAGAAGTTTCATCGCCACTCAGGGGCGCGATTTCTACCTTTTGAGGCGAATCGGCACCAGATTCCAAATGCCCCTCCCCCGCCATGGCGTCCTCCGTGCCCGACGGTCTGGCTGTCGTGGTCTGCATGGCCATGATCATCGCCTCAAGAAGCGCGGAGGACCGCGCCGGCTTGATCAGATGCGCCGCGATTGACAACTCGCGCGCGCCAAAGCCGGACAGCGACTGATCGACAGACGTAAGCAAAACCACGGGCACCTCCGCGATCTCGGGTTCCGCCCGGATCGCCTCGACCATCTCCAGCCCGTTCATGCCCGGCATCTGATAATCCACGACCACACAGTCGACCCGCAATCCCATTCTTGCCACTGCACGAAGCACTTCCAGCCCTTCAGCCGCGTCGCGCGCAACACAGGCATCAAAGCCCCAGTGTTCCATTTGCTCTCGCAGGATCATCCGGTTGACCGAATTATCATCGACAACCAGAACACGGGCGTTCTCCACTTCGCGTGGAGCCAGAGGTTGATGCGTGGCGCCGGCAGCCTTCGGCAGCGTCAGCGTGAACCAGAACGTCGACCCCCGCCCTTCGGTGCTTTCTACGCCGATTTGCCCGCCCATGAGGCCGACAAGTCGCGAGGTGATGGCGAGCCCGAGACCGGTCCCCTCATGTCGCCGGGTGGAGGAAGCATCAACCTGACTGAATTTGTCGAAGATCAGATCGAGCTTGTTTTTCGGGATACCGATACCCGTGTCGGTAACGCTGAATTGCAGCGCGAGTTCGCCCTCCGGTGTGTCGCCGCCACTGACATTCACCAGAACATGCCCCTTTTCGGTGAACTTGACGGCGTTGCCCACAAGGTTCGTGAGTATCTGGCGGATGCGTCCCACATCCCCCACGACCGCACGCGTGATACCGGGATCGACCCGGACGATCAGCTCGATGTCTTTCTCCTTGGCCCGGGAAGACATGAGTGTCGCCACGTCGCCAACAGCTTCTCCCAGATAAAACGGCTCCGCTTCCAGAACGATGTGGCCCGCGTCGATCTTCGAGAAATCGAGAATATCATTGATAATCGTCAGGAGCGCGTTTCCCGACTTCAAAATGATATCCGTGAAGGTCTTCTGTTTGGCTGTAAGGTCTGTTTTCGCAAGCAGTTCTGTCATGCCCAGAACACCGTTCATCGGCGTCCGGATTTCATGGCTCATATTGGCAAGGAACTCTGATTTTGCCCGGTCGGCGAGCACCGCCTCTTCCCGCGCCGCCTGCAACTCGGCCTCACGCTGTTTCAGCTCGGTTATATCCACCCGCACGCCGACGAAGGTCCCGTCCTCCGTCCGTGTGTCAATGGCTTTGACCCAGCGACCGTTGGCGTGACTGCGCTCGAAGATGCGATGGCGCACCTGGTAGGACTTGAGGTAGCCCTCGATCCACGCCTCTCGATCAGTGTCATACAGTGCATCGAGCTCCGCGTCGCCGCTCTGCCGGAAATATCCGGCATCATGGGCAAGCTCGACTGCATGCCGCAGGGATTTCCCCGGACGCATGGCCGGCACCATCGCCGGCAATGCCTCCTGCATCTTGTGATTGGCAAGGACATAGCGGTCGTCGCGATCATAGATGACGACGCCGGCTGGCAGCGTCTCCAGAACCTCCGCAAGCTGCCGCCGGGCATCTTCGGCGTCATTCTCGCGCTTGCGGATGTCGGAAATGTCGAACAGGGCCCCCACCACATAGGGCGTACCGCTTTCCGTCTCCACACGACACTTGCGCACAATGCGATACTTGCCGATGCCAGGCTGGTGGAAGTCCTCCTCGACTTCGAAGTCCTCGTGCGTCTCAAGCACATGCCGTTCGCTTTTTTCAAAGCTCTCAGCCAGTTCAGGCGACGTGAAGTCCGCAGCCCGCCGACCAAGAATTTCGGGAACCTCGACGCCCAGCGTGCGCTTGAACGCCCTGTTGACCAGAACGAAGCGAAGGTCCTGATCCTTTGCAAATACCGGGTTGGGCAGCTCGTCGAGAATTGCCTCTGCGAGCTTTGCCTTCTCAAGCGCCGCCGCCAGCGCATCCTCATGACGCTTGAGCCGGGTAATGTCGGTACAGATGCCTATGGTGCCCCCATCGGCTGTCCGCTTCTCCCGATGCATGATCCAGCGCCCGTCGTTGAAACGGATAACGCTTTCAAATGCATCTTCACGATTTCGCAGAGCAAGAACCCGTTGGAGCCAGACTTCCGGATCCGCACCCTCCGTTGAAAGGATCCTGCGTTCGACGCCCGCGCGCAGGAGAGCTTCAAAGGACGTCCCTGGCCGTATGAATTCCTCGAGGCCGGCATACATCGCAAGCATTGCCTGGTTGCTCAGCACGAGGCGATCGTCCGCATCGTAGCAGCACAATGCGTCTCGGGTGACATCCAGCGCGGCCATCAGCCTCGCAAAGTGGCCTCCACTGCCCGGACGGCGCTCCTTCGGATCGGTGTCTTCGTCCGATGGGTGCGCACCGCGCAGAAGTCCCATCATCATGGTGATGTTCTGAGCCACCCCGCGATAGCCGCGGAACCGGTTTTCGTTATCAAAAACCGGAGATCCCGACACAGAAATCCAGCGGCAGTCCGGAGGACCGCCCTCAAGGTCATAGATGAACTGCCCGAATGGCGCGCGCTGAGCAAGAAGCCTCTCATGCGCCTCCACATCACCAACGGGATGAAAGGCATTGCGCGCAAGCGTGATACGTGAACGACCGATAAAGCGCTTCGGATCGAGGCCGGTGACAGTCTGAAATTCTTTTGAAATCCAGGTCAGACGATGGTTTTCGTCCGTTTCCCACACCCAGCCAGAGGCAGACCGAAGCAGCGCGGCCAACGCATCGCCGCGAAATCGCTCCTCAACATCCGAACCCTCACCGGTTCCCAAAACCGTACGCTCCCCAGAAAGGCACAATCGAACCTTCTCGTGTTCCCAACGCGTCGACCTCAGTGTGGTGCCCAAGGCTTAACGATTTGCAAAGCATAAGATGTGTTCGCAGTATACCCTGCCAGACGGAGCTTGCCCGTCGCTGGACACATGAACCTCAGACCGGAAAACCATTACACGGGGGGGATTGGCACTCCCAAGGGGAATCGAACCCCTGTTTCCGCCGTGAGAGGGCGGCGTCCTGGACCGCTAGACGATGGGAGCGCAGCGATTGCGGCGATATAGTCGCCTTCGCCGGCAAATGCAACAGCGGTTTTACGTTCCGGGTGATTTCGGCTCTAAAAGATCCCAGAGATTGCCGTAGAGGTCCGAAAAGACTGCAACCATGCCATAGGCTTCCTCCCGGGGCTCCTCACGAAACGTGACGCCCGCCTCTCGCATGGCCTGATAATCACGTCGGAAATTGTCGGTATGGAGAAAGAGAAATACGCGTCCACCCGCCTGATTGCCGATGGCCGCCGACTGCCCCTCGCTTACAGCCCGAGCCAGAAGCAACGCACCGGATGCACCATATTCTGGCGCGATGACCACCCAACGCTTCCCGGATGAAAGCGGAGTGTCTTCCAAAAGGTGGAAGCCCAGCTTCTCACGATACCAGGCGATAGCCTCGTCATAATCGCGCACGACAAGAGTAGTCAGCGCGATTCGGCGGTCTGACAATGTCACGGCTCCAGAACGAATCGGGCGATCATCTGACCGCTGGTGAGATCGAAAAGACGTAGCTCCTCTGCACCATCGGCCAACCGGAGATGCAATGAGACCCGCATACCATCCAGCCCCTGAGAGACGATGCGAGCCCCGTCGGGCAGGTCGATTCTGCCCTCGACCGCATCGCCGGGCAACGCAATCGTCGCGGCAGGTTCTTCAGGCCCACTGCTAAGCGTCTTGTAGACAAAAGCGAGCACGACAGCCATAACCGCAGCGAACAGAATGCCCAGGTTGATGGCCATGAAGCGGACCATCTTGCGGCGCACACGCTCGGCCGCCGGGTCGAGCTCTTCCTGCTCCAGGTCTTCCTGTTCTTGTGGCGTGGCCATGTCTCACCGTTTCGAAAGCAGTTTCAATGGGCGATCCTGATACCGAAGACCACCATGAATGGGAAGCCATGAACGGACGCAAAGCGTTCACCGTCGAAGCAGAAGACGCTGGAGAACGGCTGGATCGCTGGCTTTCGGCTCGCCTGGGCGCGTCGGTTTCACGCAGCCGGCTGCAGGCGCTCATTCGCGCCGGATCGGTGATGCTGGGTGAAAAACCTCTGACCGAAACCAAGCACAAGATCGCGGAAGGAGAGGTCTATACGCTAGCCATCCCCGAAGCAGAGCCCGCCGAGCCTGAAGCCGAAGCGATCCCGCTTGACGTGCTTTTTGAAGACGACGCTCTCATTGTCATCAACAAGCCGGCAGGGCTTGTCGTTCATCCTGCTCCCGGAAATTGGTCGGGCACGCTGGTAAATGCGCTTCTGCATCATTGCGGTGCTTCGCTCTCAGGCATTGGCGGTGTGCGCCGGCCAGGCATTGTCCACCGGCTAGACCGGGATACCAGCGGCGTGATGGTCGTCGCCAAGACAGACAATGCCCATCGTCTCCTTTCAGAGAGCTTTGCCGATCATGGCCGTAGCGGAGACCTGGAGCGCGCCTATATCGCCCTCGTCTGGGGTTCCCCCGACCGCATGGCCGGGACCATCGACGCTCCCCTCGGTCGTCATGCGCAAAGCCGGACCCTGCGCGCGGTTGTGCCGGCAGGGCGCAGCGACGCCCGCCACGCGGTGACCCGTTACCAGGTGCAGAAACGCTACGGAACCGATGGCAGCGGCAGGGCGTTTGCAGCAAAAGTGGAATGCAGGCTGGAAACCGGGCGGACGCATCAGATCCGAGTGCATATGGCTCATATCGGCCACCCGCTTATCGGCGACGCCGACTATGGCCGCGCGTTCCGCACAAAGGTCAACCGACTGCCGGAAGAGATACGCCCCACAGTCGCCGCTTTTTCGCGTCAGGCTCTTCATGCGCGCCTTCTGGCTTTCCGTCATCCGGAGACCGGTGATGTCATGCGTTTCGAGGCTGAACCGCCTCCTGACATGATGGCATTGACAAGGGCGCTGGATATTTTGTAATTATCGGTACAATAATATTGTTCACCGTCTGGTGACATAATGTTGACAGCAGAATGAAACTTTAACCGTCGGAATTCGTTCCTACATAGGATATGGTGCGATGCATCAAAGATGGTCGCACTGTCTCTCATTTCAGCAAACGCCAAGATTTCAAGGCGTCCCCGCATGAGGGCATATCCGGCAAAGGAGGGTGCTTAAATGGCCCAGACATTACCTAGCATCGCTTCGGGTGAAGGCGGACTGACCCGCTACCTGGAGGAAATTCGCCGCTTCCCCATGCTTCAGCCTGAGGAAGAGTACATGCTCGCGAAGCGTTATTCCGAGCATGACGACACGGCCGCGGCCCACAAGCTAGTCACGAGCCATCTGCGTCTCGTGGCGAAGATCGCCATGGGATACCGCGGCTATGGCCTCCCCATCGGTGAGGTTATTTCTGAAGGCAATGTCGGCCTGATGCAGGCCGTGAAGAAGTTCGAGCCGGAACGCGGCTTCCGTCTCGCCACCTACGCCATGTGGTGGATCAAGGCTTCGATCCAGGAATATATTCTGCGCTCTTGGAGCCTGGTTAAGATGGGCACCACTGCGAACCAGAAGCGCCTGTTCTTCAACCTTCGGAAAGTGAAGAGCAAAATCCAGGCACTTGATGACGGCGACCTGAACCCCGAGCAGGTTACGGAGATCGCCACCCGCCTCAATGTCAGCGAGGAAGAGGTGGTGTCGATGAACCGCCGTCTTTCCGGCGATGCTTCGCTCAATGCGCCCATCCGGGCGACCGAGGGTGAATCCGGCGAGTGGCAGGACTGGTTGGTCGACGATGGGGAGAGCCAGGAAGATCTGCTGGTCGAGCAGGACGAACTGGAGACCCGCCGCCGCATGCTCGGCGACGCGATGTCGGTGTTGAACGATCGTGAGAAGCGCATTTTCCAGGCCCGGCGCCTTTCCGAGGATCCGATGACCCTGGAGGAACTTTCAGGCGAGTTCGACATCAGCCGCGAACGGGTGCGTCAGATCGAAGTTCGCGCATTCGAGAAGGTTCAGGAGGCGGTCCAGAACTCGGCCCGCCAGCAGGCGATGGCCGCCAAAGCCATGGCTGCCGAGGCACATCGCCAGGCAGGGGCCTGATACGGGACGCCCCGTAGTCGGCAGTCATCTAGAATTGCAACAAAATGGCCGGCGGTTTTCCGCCGGCTTTTTTTGCACTCTTGTTCTACAAAGTCTGGACTTTCCGTAGGCATTGGCGCGTTTGGATACAGCCAAGGGAAGCTGATGTCTCTCAGCCGCTCGTCGCAGCCTGCCAGGCGTTCAGCACATCGTTGAACACCTTGTCTCCCGGAATGCCTTTCTCAATGGTGATGAGTGCACGCCGGCCCGACTTATAAACCACCGGTATGTCGATCCAGCTCTGGCGGCGCAGCAGAAGCATATTCGTTTCTGTATCGGCAGTGCTGTCGCTGAGCGCCACAAGGAAGAAACCATCGGCGATTTTGGCCGGAATACCGAGAAGCGGATTGCCCGTGTCCTGTTCGGAACGTTTCAAGGAGACCCGCAGCACGTTGTCGATCCCACCGCCATCAAAATCATCCGGCGTCAGAAAGATGATCTCCAATATGTGACTGGCCGGCAAGGATTCATCCGCGTTCCGCCGAATCGTCATCTTGAGCTGGAGATTCTTCTCCGGAATCGTCGCATCGGCACGGATAGCCGGTTCCGGCGGGAGATCATTGCCCGGCGATTCCTGAACGATTGACCAGACGACCGCGCCGAGATCGGCTGACCCCTGCGAAACGCTCGTCCGCTCTTCATAGTAAATGGCCTTTTGTCCGACAGGCAGCGCCTCACTGGCGTTGGGGCTCTCCGTCTGACCGTTCTGAGACGGTGACGGCTGAGCGGCTTCTCCATTGCTCGGCACAGTCACCTGCGCTACGGACGTGCCTTCGCCCAGGCTTGGCTCTTCACCGGCAGGTCCCTCGTCGACCTCGCGTCCGTCAGCCAGAAGGCGTTGCGTAAATTTGCGAACCGGCTCCGGCTGCTGGCTCGCGCTCGTATCGCTTGTTTCCGCTGTTTCCGGCGCCGCGCTCTCACCATCGGCTGAAGTCCTGTCCCCAGCGTCAGGCCCGGCTTCACCGCTCTCGGCAACCGTCTGCTCACCGCCGTCAAAACCGGCGAGACGCGTGAGATCATCTTTATAGAACCATGCACCGGCTGCGATTGCAGCGAGGATGAGCAGCACCCCGGCGATCAAGCCGGTTGCACCGCCCTTGCCCGCCCTCCTGCGCGGTGGCGGTGGCGGCGGTGTCTCGAGCCCATCATCCGCTCCCGCGGACGAGGGCATATCGACCCGCGCATCCTGATCCGGTTTGCTGCCTGCCGCGCCTACACCGCTCTCCTGGGGTGTCCCTGCCTCGAAAGGAGTTTGCTCCGACGCCGGCGCCTGCATCTGGAATGCTGCGGGGAGAGGCTCACGTGGCTTTGCCGGATCGACATCCAGCTCGGCAAAGATCTGGTCGAGCTCGTCCTGCGCGGGTTCTTGAGGCTTTGGCGCAGGCGCATACTCGGCCTCGACCCGGGCAATCGCGTCCTCGAGCAGCTTGCGCTGCCGGTCGGCCACGGCGGCGGATGGAGCCGGGTCCATGCCCTTGAGCTTGTTCTCGATCGTCGCCCGGGCCTTCTGATAGATACGCTCGCGCGCTGCCGGAGTGTTTTCCGACAATGCGTCGATCGTCTTCTTCAGAACCGCAGAAAAATCCGCCATGCCGTATCAAACCTGTGTTACTTCCGGAATGCGCAGCCATCCCAATGGTACGCAACGCAATTTTGCACGCGAAACTAGTCCTGAAAAGGATCTGTCACAAGTATGGCGTCTTCGCGTTCGGGACTGGTGGAAAGAATCGCTACCGGCGCGCCGATCAGTTCCTCCACATGCCGAACATACTTGACGGCCTGCGCCGGCAGGTCAGTCCATTTGCGCGCGCCTCTGGTGGTGCCCTTCCAGCCTTCCAGCGTCTCATAGACAGGTTCAAGCCGCGCCTGCGCGCCCTGACCGGCCGGGAGATAATCGATCAGCTCGCCATCAAGCTTGTAGCCCGTGCAGATCTTGATCTCGTCCATGCCGTCGAGAACGTCGAGCTTGGTGAGCGCAATGCCATTCATACCGTTGGTCACCACGGCCTGGCGCACCAGAACGGCATCAAACCAGCCACAACGCCGCTGCCGCCCGGTCACGGTGCCGAACTCATGGCCCCGTGTCCCAAGGAACTCGCCAACCTCGTTTTTCTGCTCCGTCGGGAACGGTCCCTCACCGACGCGGGTGGTGTAAGCCTTGGTGATGCCGAGCACATAGTCGATCGAGCCCGGTCCGAGCCCTGAACCGGTCGCCGCCTGCCCTGCAATCGTGTTGGAAGACGTCACGAACGGATATGTACCATGGTCGATGTCGAGCATGGTGCCCTGCGCACCTTCGAACAGAATTCGCTGACCGGCGCGGCGCGCGTCCTCAAGGATTTTCCAGACGCGGTCGACATAGGGGAGTATTTTGTCGGCCACCGACGTCAGTTCTTCCATGATGGCATCGTGCGTCACTTCTTCATGACCGAGACCGCGACGCAGCGCATTGTGATGCGTAAGCAGGCGATCGATCTTCATCGGCAGCGTGTCCGTGTTCGCCAGATCCATGACGCGGATCGCCCTGCGCCCCACCTTGTCTTCATAGGCCGGCCCGATGCCACGGCGCGTCGTGCCAATCTTTGTGCCGGAATTGGAAGCGGCATCCTCACGAAAACCATCGAGCTCGCGGTGCAACGAAAGGATCAGTGCGGTATTCTCGGCGATCTTCAGCCGATCGGGCGTCACCTCGACGCCCTGCTCGGCAAGGCGCCCCATTTCCGCAACAAAAGCATGCGGGTCGAAGACCACACCATTGCCGATGACCGAAAGCTTACCTGGGCGCACCACGCCTGAGGGCAGGAGTGACAGCTTGTAACTCACACCGTCGATGACGAGGGTATGCCCGGCATTGTGCCCGCCCTGAAAGCGCGCCACCACATCGGCACGCTCCGATAGCCAGTCCACGATCTTGCCTTTGCCCTCGTCGCCCCACTGTGAGCCGACAACCACCACATTTGCCATGAAAATGTCCTTCCGGCGCAACGTCCGGCGGATCCCCGCCTGGATGATCTAAGAAATCGAAAGGCTTCTATAGAGCCTCAAAGCCCCGGTGGGAACCATCTCGAACTCTACGAAACCGATTTCCCTATCGAATGGCGCTCATGTCGCACTTGACGGAAAAAGCGGATCGGCGTAACTCCGTCCGTGGGCCACCTCTCCCCACCGAGAGGCGTGCTATCTGGAAGGATAGGATATATCATGAGCACACTCCCCACGCCGGACCTCCGTCCGGCCAATACGCATTTTTCCTCAGGTCCCTGCACAAAACGTCCCGGCTGGTCGCTCAATGCGCTTGCCGATGCCCCCCTTGGACGGTCGCATCGCTCCTCCATAGGCAAGGCGAAACTGGCAGAGGCCATCGATCTTACCCGTGAAATTCTGCAGGTCCCGGCCGATTACCGCATCGGCATCGTGCCCGCATCCGACACCGGTGCCGTGGAAATGGCGCTCTGGTCGCTTCTTGGCGAGCGCGGCGTCGACATGGTTGCCTGGGAATCGTTTGGTGCCGGGTGGGTCACCGACGTCGTCAAGCAGCTGAAACTAGACGATGTGCGCCGCATCGAAGCCGATTATGGCGATCTGCCGGATCTCGGCTCCATCGATTTCGACCGCGACGTGGTCTTCACCTGGAACGGCACCACCTCAGGTGTGCGCGTGCCCGATGGCAATTTCATCCCCGCGAACCGCGCGGGCCTGACCATCTGCGACGCCACATCGGCGGCCTTTGCGCAGCGCCTGCCCTTCGACAAGCTCGATGTGGTCACCTTCTCCTGGCAGAAAGTGCTGGGTGGCGAAGGCGCACACGGTGTCATCATCCTCTCACCCCGCGCTGTCGAACGGCTGGAAAGTTACACACCCGCATGGCCGCTGCCGAAGATCTTCCGCCTGACCAAGGGCGGCAAGCTGATCGAGGGCATCTTCCGCGGTGAGACGATCAACACGCCCTCCATGCTGTGCGTGGAAGACTATCTGGACGCGCTGAACTGGGCCAAATCCATCGGCGGCCTCGACGGCCTCGTCGCCCGCGCCAATGCGAACTTCGCCGTGATCGACGAGTTCGTGCGCAAGACACCCTGGCTCGACCATCTGGCGAAAGTGCCGGCTACACGCTCCAACACATCGGTGTGCCTGTCGATCATCGATCCAGAGATCGCCGCACTCGATGCGAGCGAACAGGCGGCTTTTGCCAAAGGCATGGTCTCCGCCCTCGCCAGGGAGAAGGTCGCCTTTGACATCGGCCATTACCGCGACGCGCCCTCGGGCCTGCGCATCTGGGCCGGCGCCACGGTTGAAGCCTCCGATCTGGAAGCGCTGATGCCCTGGCTGGACTGGGCGTTCCAGTCCCAGAAAGCGCAGATCAAGGCCGCGGCCTGACATTGAACTGCGGCTCCCGCACCGGAGCCGCCTCCCCAAACGATTGCATTGAAACAGGAGGCCGCCATGGCGCCCCGCGTACTCGTATCCGACAAACTGTCGCCCACCGCCGTTCAGATCTTCAAGGATCGTGGCATCGAGGTGGACTATCTGCCCGATCTGGGCAAGGACAAGGAAAAGCTTCTCTCCGTCATCGACCAGTATGACGGCCTTGCCATCCGTTCCGCGACCAAGGTCACCGAAAAGCTCATCAACAATGCCACCAATCTGAAAGTGGTGGGACGCGCCGGCATCGGCGTCGACAATGTCGACATTCCGGCAGCATCGCGCCGCGGCATCATCGTGATGAACACGCCTTTCGGCAATTCCATCACCACGGCCGAGCACGCCATCGCGATGCTCTTTGCCGTTGCGCGCCAGATCCCGGAGGCCAACGCTTCCACCCATGCCGGCAAGTGGGAGAAGAACCGCTTCATGGGTGTCGAGATCACCGGCAAGACACTGGGTGTCATCGGGTGCGGCAATATCGGCTCCGTGGTCGCCATGCGCGCCATCGGCCTGAAGATGCATGTGGTGGCCTTCGACCCGTTCCTTTCGGCAGAACGTGCCTCCGAACTGGGTGTCGAAAAAGTCGAACTCGACGAGCTCTTCAAACGTGCCGACTTCATCACCCTGCACACGCCGCTGACCGACAAGACCCGTGGCGTCATCGACAAGGATGCGATCGCCAGGATGAAGACGGGCGTGCGCATCATCAACTGCGCGCGCGGCGGGCTCGTGGTCGAGGCGGACCTCGTTGAAGGCCTGAAATCCGGCAAGGTGGCCGGTGCTGGCATCGACGTGTTCGAGACGGAGCCGGCAACCGAAAATCCGCTCTTCAACATGCCCAACGTGGTCTGCACGCCGCATCTTGGCGCCTCGACCAGCGAAGCGCAGGAGAACGTCGCCATCCAGGTGGCGGAGCAGATGTCGGATTACCTGACAAAAGGCGCTGTGACGAACGCGATCAACATGCCTTCGATCAGCGCCGAGGAAGCCCCACGCCTGAAACCCTTCATCAAACTCGCGGAAGTGCTTGGCGCGTTCGTCGGCCAGGTGACCGACGAGGCCATCGAGGAAGTGGAGATCCTGTTCGACGGCTCCACCACCGAGATGAACCGCCGCGCGTTGATCAGTGCGGCGCTCGCCGGCCTGATCCGGCCCCAGGTGGCCGATGTCAACATGGTCTCCGCCCCGATCATGGCCAAGGAGCGCGGCATCATCCTGTCGGAGGTCAAGCGCGACAAGTCGGGCGTGTTCGACGGCTATATCAAGCTGACGGTGAAAACCTCCGAGAAAACCCGCACCATCGCCGGCACCGTGTTCTCCGACGGCAAGCCCCGCTTCATCCAGATCAAGGGCATCAATCTGGATGCCGAGGTCGGCCAGCACATGCTCTACACGACCAATTACGACGTGCCGGGTATTATCGGCCTTCTGGGCTCGATCTGCGCGAAGCACCAAGTCAACATCGCCAACTTCCAGCTCGGTCGCAACCGGCAGGGCGGCGATGCCATCGCGCTGCTTTATCTCGATGCGCCCTTCCCGCCGGAAGTCCTGCGGGAACTTCGGGCCACGGACGTGATCCTTTCGGCCAAGCCACTCTCCTTCGACGTGGCTGCGTAAACTCGGGATCTGTCGGAAAACTGCAATGCCGGCGTCACGCGCCGGCATTTGCCTGTCTGGACGCCAGTCTCCGGCCGCCATGTTCGGCCAGCCATATTCCACCCAGCACCAGAACCAGCGCAACGGCGTGATATGTAAAGAACGCTTCACGCAGAATGACGATCGACAGAAGCGTTCCAAAGATCGGCACCAGATTGATGAACAGGCCCGCGCGGTTTCCGCCGATCAGCTCATTGCCGCGAATGTAGAGCGTCTGTGCAAAGATCGATGGGAAGAGCGCCACATAAAAGACCACCATCCAGCCCTGCAGGTCAGGCGCGATGAGCCGATCCGTCGCGGCCTCCCACGCCACCAGTGGCAACGAGGCCAGAAGCGCGAAAACCGAAAGCATGAACATCAGGCTCAACCAGTGGATGGCCGGTTTCAGCCGGAGCCCGACCGTATAGCCTGCGTAAAGCAGCACGGCGACAAGCATGAGCGCATCGCCGAAGTTCACGTCCAGTTCGAGCAGGCGGGAAAACTCGCCATGGCTTGCAACCAGTGCCACACCGACGAGAGATAGAACAAAACCAGCAATCTGCAGAAAGCTCACGCGCTGGCGGAACAGGACAAAATTGGCAACGAAGATGACCATCGGTATAGCGCCCTGTTCGATGGCGATGTTGATGGCTGAAGTAAATTGGGCCGAACTGTAGAAAACCGCGTTGAACCCGGTAAATCCAAGCGCGCCCAGTGCGGCCAACAGAGGCAGTTTCGGCCTGATCGCCGGCCAGTCGCGCCGAAGATGCGGCCAGGCGAAGGCGGCAAGCAACACACAACCGATGATCCAGCGGAGCGTTGTCAGCATCATCGGTGACACATGGCCCACGGCCAGCCGGCCGGCCACGGCATTGCCGCCCCAGAAGAGCGTGGTCAGGCAGAGAAAAAGATAGGCTTGGCGGTACATGGGATCACAGTCACAACAGCGTTGAACCTCGCCTGATAGAGCCTCGGGCCAAAATCGTAAATGCCAGCGTCATAAATCGACATTCTAATTGCGGCACAACGGCGGAAACCAGGAGTATGGCCTGCAGGTGAGTGTTTCCCTGAAACAATGAACCGGTCTAAGGTCAGTCGAATCGCTACCGGTCCACGGTTCTCCATCAAGGTTGTCTGTGGACGCGCGAACAATCATCGATTGCGCTTCCATTCTTCGCATGGCAAAGCACGGTTGTACGAGCTCTTACTGAGCGGCAGGTAGTAACGTTGAACGACGGATCAAAAGCAACGGGGGAAGATGGCCACCCGAAAATTCGGAAAGCCAGGCGCGCTCTGAAACGCAGCGTGGCCGAAGCGAGTCCCGATCTTGAAGACGTTCTTCAACACGGCGCCTCCTTGCGCAAACGTCGTCTGTTGCGAAATCTGCGCCCCATGCTTCCTGAGATCCTGGCGGCTGCCTTTTTGCAATGCATCGTCTACACCGCCTTTATTCTGAATGCATCGCGCAATGACTGGAACAATCTCGCAATCGTATGTTCGGTCCTGTTTGCATTGCCATTCGCCATTGCCCTGGCGCTCCTTGGCTTTCGCAGACAGCGCAACACGTTTTCCATCGCGATCTTTGTAACGTTCGTCTGTTTCAACGTAGCTGTGGCAGGCTTGTCGGGGCTGCGTATCCCGGTAAGCTACTCAGCCCTGTTGACGGCTTGTCTCATTGCCATGGTTGCAATGACAATTGCCAATCTCAGGCTCCACCGTTCATTGGAAGATCGTGTGGCCCTGCTGGACTTTCCCAAGGCCGCGGAAGTTGCCGCAAGGCTCGCCGGACACGTGGCCGTAATAAGTGACAAAACAGCGGACATCAGCGCGTATGACCGTTTGCTGATCGACACCAGGACGCACCATAATCCGGAATGGTCAGCGTTCCTGACCAAGGCGTATATGATCGGGATCGACGTCACGCCCTGGTTCAACTTTCTCGAACTGCGCGAAGGCCGCGTGGATGTCGACGCCTTTGACGTATCGCATCTCGCTTACACACCAAGCCAGATTTACTACTCCAAGGCGAAGCGTGCGCTCGATCTCTTCGCCGTCATCATCACGGCGCCAATCACAATTCCTCTGGGATTGGCTCTTTGGCTCTACATTCGGCTCCTCGATGGTGGCCCCGCCATCTTTGTGCAGGCGCGACGTGGATATGGCGGCCGCTCGTTCAACATGCTGAAATTCCGCACCATGTATCGCGGCCAGCAGGGCGGCTCCACCCAGACCAATGACGAACGGATCATCACAGGCTGTGCCTTTCTGCGTCGTCTAAGGCTGGACGAGTTGCCGCAGCTCATCAACATCTGGCGGGGAGAAATGAGTCTGGTGGGTCCACGTCCTGTTGCCGAGTATGTGGCGCAGGAAAGTGAAGCCGCGGAAAAGAAATTTATCCATCGCACGATGGTGCTGCCCGGCATAACCGGCTGGGCACAGGTGAATTCCGGCTACGCAGGCAACACCCACGAAGAGATTCACAAGCTCTCCTACGATCTCTATTATATCAAACACCTCTCATTCGACCTGGATCTTCTGATCGTTTTTTCGACCGTAAGCACCATTCTATTTGGGCGCGGCGCCCGTTAGGCGTGCTCTCGATAAGCCCGCCTCATCGAAACGACTTCTCCCGATAGATATTCACCATTGGCGCACAATCGCCTAAAGAGAAGCGCACGCTGCGTCAGGGGAGGAGAACACCGTCATGAGCCATCCGAAGATCATCTGCATGGGCGAACCGCTGATCGAGTTCAACCAGGTGGACGACACGGGCCGTTATCTCTTCGGCCATGGCGGCGATACATCAAATTGCGCCATTGCAGCAGCGCGAGCCGGGGCTTCCGTCGGCTTTTTCTCCGCGCTAGGCGCAGACGAGTTCGGCGACAGCCTGATGCAGCTCTGGGCCGACAATGGCGTTGATAGCAGCCAGGTCCTGCGCAATCCGGAAGCCCATACGGGTGTCTATTTCGTCAGCCATGGCGAGAACGGCCACGTCTTCTCCTATCTGCGCAAGGGTTCAGCAGCGAGCCGCATCACCCCGCGCGACCTGCCCCCCAGCGCCATCCAGAACGCCGACATTCTGCACCTTTCCGGCATCTCGCTCGCCATCAGCTCAGACGCATGCGACGCTTCATTGGAAGCGATCGACATTGCCCGCGCCGCCGGCACGAAGGTTTCCTTCGACACCAATCTGCGCCTCAAGCTGTGGCCACTCGATCGCGCCCGCGCACTCACAGAAGCCGCCATGCGCAAGACCGACATCGCGCTTCCCGGCCTGGAAGACGCCGAGCAACTGGTCGGCATCAGCGACCCGGATGCGATCGCCGATCACTATCTGGGTCTTGGCGCCGGCATCGTCGCCTTGACCCTTGGGAAGGATGGATGCCTCGTCGCCACGCCGGATGAGCGGCGCCGCGTGCCCGGCATCAGGGTCAGCGCAGTCGACGCCACAGGGGCGGGCGACACGTTTGACGGCAATTTCCTCGCCGAGCTCAATCGCCATGGCGACCCGTTCGAGGCAGCGCGCTACGCCAATGCAGCCGCCGCGCTATCCACGCAGGGTTTTGGCGCAGTCGCCCCCATGCCCATGCGCGACACGGTTCTGAAAGCGCTCGCGGAAGCCGCCTGATCTATTCCAGAAAAACGTCAACGCTGGCCGAGCGTCCGGCGGCGTCGATCACCGTCAGGGTCGATGCGCCGCCGCCATCGGGCACCCAGCTTGCCCTGCGCCTGCGATAGGCTTCCGGCAGCGGCTCTCCATTGGCAAGCCAGCGAAACGGCGCGCGCCCGCCATTGATCTTGAGCGCCAGCGGCATGATCCGCGCGCCACGCGCAAGCCCCACATCGATGCGCACACCCTGTGGCGGGAACACGATTTCCGGCGCGGGCTCCACCGGCGCGCCGGCGCGAAACCCGCCACCATCAACGGAGAATCGACGCATCGGAAACGGAAGGTCGGCGGCCGCAAGCCGGACAGCGCCTGCCGGCGCAGGCGGGAATGGTACAATGCCCGCGCCAGAGCGCGAAAACGCCTGAAACAGGATGGGGGCCGCCGCCAGGTACCCGGTCAGTCCCGGCACCGAACCGCCATCGGGTCGCCCGGCCCACACGCCGAGCACATGCCGCCCGTCATAACCCACCGACCACGCATCGCGGTAACCGTAAGAGGTGCCCGTCTTGTATGCGATGCCGAGACGCGGTGCGCCTTCCGGCGGCGCGATGCCCGAAAGAACATCGGCGATTTGCCAGGCGGCCTGCGACGTCAGGACGGAAGGAGGATGCGCTGCAATTTCCGCCTCTTCCAGATAATAGAGCGGGCGCACCCGCCCCCGATTGGCGAGCCCGCCATAAAGCTGCACAAGCCCTTCCAGCGTCAGCCCCGCACCGCCAAGCCCGATGGCAAGGCCCGGCGTCTCGCCGGGTGGGAGAGCAGGTGTCACACCGGCCTGCCGCATACGCGCCACCAGCCGCACCGGCCCCACCGCGTCGAGCAGGCGGATCGCCGGCACGTTGAGCGACATCTGCAAGGCCGTACGCACCGAAACATCGCCCTGATAGGCCATGTCGAAATTGCGCGGACGATAGCCCGAAAAATTGCCGGGCCGGTCCTCGATCATCGTCTCCTGCATCACCAGCCCCTCCTCGAAGGCAAGGCCATAGATGAAGGGTTTGAGCGTTGAGCCCGGCGAACGCTCTGCCACGCTCATGTCGATCCAGCCGGCGCGCGCGGCATTGAAATMCCCCGCCGATCCAACCCGGGCGAGCACCGCACCAGTCTGCGCATCCGCAAGCACCATCGCCACGGAAACGCGTGGTCCGAGCTTTCGCGCGGCTTTGGCGGCCACAGCTTCCAGATTGGCCTGCGCGGCCCGGCTGATGGTCAGGCGATGCACACGCTTTTCCGGATCTGCCCTTACCACCGCATCGGCCAGATGCGCGGCATAGGCGGGCATGGGCAGCCGCCGCCCTGAAAGTTTTTCAGCAGACGCGCGCGTGACCTCGCTTTCGATGATGACCCCGCCCCCCGCCATGCGCGCAAGCACGCGGTCGCGCGCGGCTTTTGCCATTTGCGGATGACGGTCGGGCCGGCGCGCCTCCGGCGATTGCGGCAGGGCGACCAGAAGCGCGGCCTCCTCCAGCCCCAGCCTGTGCGGCTCCTTGCCGAACCAGGCGAGGCTCGCCGCGCGCACCCCTTCAAGATTACCGCCATAGGGCGCGAGCGTCAGATAGCGCTCCAGTATTTCCCGCTTGGAAAGCCTGCGCTCGATCTGAAGCGCCCGCGCGATCTGCCGGAACTTGGCGCTAAAGCTGCGCGCGCTGCGCGGCTCGATGAGGCGTGCAAGCTGCATCGAAAGCGTGGACCCGCCTGAAACGATGCGCCCGTTCCACAAAAGCTGCAATGCGGCCCGGCCCAGCGCGCGCATGTCGACACCCGGATGCGACCAGAAGCGCTTGTCCTCATAGGCGACCAGCATCTTGAGAAACTG
Organism: Nitratireductor sp.; assembly: GCF_017794765.1. Taxonomy (GTDB): domain Bacteria; phylum Pseudomonadota; class Alphaproteobacteria; order Rhizobiales; family Rhizobiaceae; genus Nitratireductor. The sequence goes on from NZ_CP051236.1 coordinate 323,419, forward strand.
TGGATCGAGCGTGTCGGTATCCGCCGGAAGACGCCAGCGCCCGTCGGATGCCGCATAGGCACGCAACAGCGCCCCGTCTCGGTCGAGCACCTCCACCGAAAGCGGCGCGGGATCGAGCGGCGGCGGATAGGCCGCGTCCAGCCGGTCGAGCGTCACTGCCCCGCCAATGACAAGCAGAGCCGCAAGGCCAGCGGCCATTATCACCCCGCGCCTGTGTCGACCCTGCTTCATCGCCGCCGCCTACTGCCCCATGATCTCCATGAAGCCCGTCGCTGTTCGTGCCGAGAGCTGCGGACGGTACATGTCTTCCACATTCGCCGCCGGATGCGTGTAGACACCCGGCGTCACGGCACGCACCACATAGGCAAGCCGGAACTTGCCGCCCCCATTGCGGTCGAAGGCGGCGATGAAGCGGTCGTCGCGGAACTCGGTGTGAACCGCATCCGTCTGACCAAGCCACTCGAAATTCGCCAGTTCCGCACTGCCGACAAGGCGCGGATTGTCGATCTCGAAGCCCGCCGGCAGCAGGTCGGAGACCAGCACGCGTGAAGGCCAGGCGTTCTGTTCCGTCATCTCCAGAACCACCACATAGCGCTCGTTCTGGCGCGCTTCGGAGACATTCGCCTCCCTGCCGTCGAGCGTGTAGTAGCGCCGCTCGATGGCGAAGCCCTCACCGCCTGCGGGCAGCGGCTGCTGCGGCGCGGCAACGACTGTCATCACCGCATCGACCGGCTCATCGCCCTGATTGGCCACCGTCAGCGGCGCTGCCTCGATCTCCAGCCCGGAGAGCCGCCGCGAGAATGCGCCCTGATGCGCATTGCCGTCCACGGTCAGGCTCAGATCGTCGCTCGACTGGCTCAGCGCGCGGGCGGCAAGAAGCATCCACGCCTCGTCCTGCGTGCTCATGTAACGCGTGTCACCGCGCACATCGGCCACCAGATCGATCATCTGCGGCACCAGCGCCGGCTCGGGCCGGCTTTCCGCCGCCAGCGCCAGCATCGCCGCGCCGTCGCGCAGACGCGATCCGTAATCGGAGCGCGCCGTGTAGCGCCCGCTCATGCCCTGAGCGAGACGGAAGGCGGAGGCAAAGCCCCGTTCCGCACGTTCCGCATCGCCATAGAGCGCGAGACCCGCGGCAAGCTGCGCACGGGCCAGCGGCGTGGAGAACTCATCGAGCCGCGTGTCGAGATAGTAGCGCAGATCGCCGGCGGAAGCCTTGCGGTTGCGGGCCAGCACATAGAGCGCATAGGCAATCTCGCTGCCGCGCGAGGAGACATCCGTGTCATAGGCGAGCGTGTTCGAGAGGTTCTGCAGCGCCTGTGTCATCGCCGCCTCGGGCACGGCAAAGCCCTGCTCGCCGGCGCGGGTGAGGAAGTCCGTCACATAGGCGTCGAGCCACAGATCGCCCGATCCCGGTCCCCAGAGACCGAAACCGCCAGACGAAGACTGGGCGGCAAGCACGCTGGTGATGGCGTCCTCGATGCGCCCCTTCAGCGCCGGATCGTCGTCCAGCCCGGCGGCCTTTGAAAGCTCGCTCACATAAAGCAGCGGCAGCGCACGGCTGGTGGTCTGCTCCGTGCAGCCATAGGGGTAGCGGTCGAGCGACATCAAAAGTGCCGGAATGTCGAACCCGTCGGCCCGCGAGATGTTGAGGCTTACCGACGCATTCTCGGCAAAGCTGTCTTCCAGAAGCGCGCCGTCCAGCGTAACACTGCCGCCATTGGCCGCAAGCGTCACCACGCTGCGGGTGGCGACCGGCATCACGCCGGGCCGCACCGGCAGGGACACGCTCTTCTCCACGGCAAGCCCGCTCTCATGCGCAAGCGCCACCGTCAGCGCCCCCTCGCCCGTCTGGTTGGTCGCCGAGATGGGCACGGAGAGCGTTGCCCTGCCGCCCGCCTCAAGCGTCACCGTATCGGAGAGCGACCGCAGATCGGCGTCTACCGGCCCCTCGGCCATCACCGTGAGGCGATAGTCGCCGGCAGGGCCATCCGTGTTGGCGATTTCAAGCAGCAGCCGCGCTTCGTCGCCCGGAGCCAGGAAGCGCGGAAGGCTGGTGGTCAGCACAACCGGATCGCGGATGATCACGTCCTGCTGCGCGCTGCCCACACCCTTCTTCGACCACGCCACCGCCATGATGCGGGCCGTGCCGTTGAACTGCGGAATATCGAAGGAGACCTGCGCCTTCCCGTCATCATCCACCTTCACGATGCCGGAGAAGAAGGCGACCAGCTTCTGTGTCGGCGCGCTGCCGGTAGCGGTCATACCGCCGCCATCGCCACCTGTACGCAGCCGCCCCATCGCGCCGAGCGAACCATCGATCAGCCGCCCGTAAATGTCGCGCATTTCGATACCCAGCATGCGCTGGCCGAAATACCAGGCGTCCGGCTGTGGCGGCTCATAGCGCGTGAGGTTGAGGATGCCCACATCGACCGCCGCCACGGTCACATAGGCTTCTTCGCCCGGTGCCAGCCCGCCAACGCTGACGGGGATGGAAAGGCTCTCATCGGGACGCGCCTGTTCCTCCACGCCGAGTTCAACCATAAGGTCACGCGCACCCGGATCGACCTTCAGCCAGCGCACGCCGATGGCGCGCATGGGGAGACGATTCTCCACATCGTCGCCGGGGCGGAACAGCGTTGCGGTCACATAGACCCCGGCCCCCAGCGCGTCGGTCACCGGAATGTCCACGGTCGCGCCGGTTTCCGGCACTTTCGCGGTGAAGGTTTCGATGAGGCTCACAGAGCCCACCGTCACCAGAACCTCGCCGGCAAAGCGCGGCGAAATCTTCAGCTTTGCCGTCTCGCCCACCGCATAGGCGTCACGGTCGAGCGCCACTTCCAGCCCGTCCGGGGTTTCGGTGGAGCCGGCCTCCACATACCAGCCGGAATCGAACGCCGCACTGGTGATCGGCCCAGCCGCATCCGGGCTTTCCACCTCAAGGCGATACCGCCCCCAGTCCACGGAAACGCTGATCTGCGGCTCGCTGTCGGCCTTTGCATCCACCGTTCCCTCGCGCACGAGGCTTGTCGTGGTGATTGGCTCATAGTTCCAGGAACCGCCATCGCGATACCACTGATAGTGACGCTCCACCTTCAGCAGTTTCCATTCGAGGCCGTCCATGGCGATGCGCTCGCCCTTCGGATCCACTGCGATCACACGGAAATTCGCCGTCGCTCCCTCGGCAACGCGACCGCCGGTGAATTCCGGCTTCAGGCCAATCATCGCGCTTTCCGGCTCGACATCGATCTCCAGCGCGCGCTCCATGGCGCGGCCACCGGCCTCGCGCATGCGCACGCTCACCTGCGCTTTCAGGAGACGCGTGGTCGAAGGGGCGCCATCGAGCGCCACCGGGAACTGCGCCTGCCCCTGCGCATCGGTCTCGGGCAGACCGGGCAGCGAAACACGCTGTGCCTCCACGTCCTCTTCATCATCAAGACCGAAGACATAGCCCGGGAAGGCTTTCCATTCGCGCGTCGGCGCGACCGTCAGTTCGCCTTCGAGCGCAAGCCCCACCGCCGGCGCGCCATAGAGATAGCGGCCCTCGACGGTCACATCCGTCGCACCGCCAACCGGCACGGTCTCATCGGCGCTCGCAAGCGCGAACTCGGTGCGGTCGGGCACGAAATCCTCGACCAGAAAGTTCTTTTCGACCAAGGCCGGCTTTTTCGGATCGGCATAGATGCCCAGCGTCCAGGTGCCCCTAACCGCATTGTCCGGCAACTCAAGCGTCACCGCATGGCCGCCAAGCGCCGCGCCATCCGAAACGAAACGCCGGTCCTCCACACCGTCAGGACGGCGGAAGATGAAGGTCAACGGCAGATCTTCCACCGCATCCGAAGCGGGATTGCGCGTGAGCGCACTCGCATGCACCGTCTCGCCGGCGCGATAGATGCCACGCTCAGTCCACGCGAAGACGTCAAGCGGTCCGGGCGAAGGACGCCCCGTCACGCCGCGATCCGAAAGGTCGAATCCCGCGCGCGTCATATCGAGGAAGACGAAATCGTCAGAACCGTTTTCGGCGATGATTGCCGCCGGCGCCAGCCCGGCGGCGCCGCGCGCCAGACCGGGGTCGAAGCGCGCATGGCCGTCGCCATCGGTCTCCGCTTCGCCAAGCACCTCATTGTTGCGGGCAAGGAGTTTCAGCTTCAGCCCCTCCAGTGGCTTGGCACTCGCCAGCGAGCGCGCGAAGACCGAAAGCCCGTCCTCGCCAGCAAAAGTGGAAAGCCCGATATCGGAGACAAGGAACCACTGCGTGGCGCGGTTGTCCCAGCTTTGACTGGTGTCGCCTTCCGGCACCGCCGTCATCATGTAGACGCCGGACCTGCGCTCCGGCACCGCCTCATCGATGGGAATGCTGGTGACGACATCCTTGTTCAGTTCGGCCTTGATCTCAATTGCACCTTCGAAGACCGGCGCGCCCATGCCATCGCCAACCTCATTGGCCCCATATTCATTGAGCTGCCGCAGAAACTGCCCCTCGCTCAGAAGATGCGCAAGCGCACGGTCACCAACGCGGTAGACGGACAGCGTCGCGCTGTCGGTGTTCACGGAGACAAACGGGATGCCCCGGCGCGCCGAAGACGGCAGCACGAAATTGTCACCGGTAAAGCGCAGCGAAGGCGCACGATCCCGCACGTAGATTTCCAGCGGAACCGGTTCGGCGATCACCTCGCCAATGGCCGCCGGCAGGCCCTGCCGGATGACGATGCGATACTGCTCGCCATGCTTCAGGCCGCTGACGCACAACTCCCTGTCGCTGCGGTCGACGGCGAAGGAGCGCAGATTGTCGACGGTCACGAACTGGGCGTAGTCGACGCCGCTCTTCACCAGCTCCTCGGAAAACTGCACGCAGGCGCGCGGCGTGGCGCTGTCGGAATCGACCGAATGGTCGATCACGCGGAACCCCTTGCGACGCTTGAGGTCGGCATAGGCCTCCTGCACATCGCGCGCGGTCCTCAGCGCCAGGCTCGCTTCGTAGGCGCTGAGAGCGGGGCGGAACAGGTTGCGCCGCTCCAGTGCGAGGGCAAGCACAGCCAGCGCCTCGGCGCGGTCATCCGCACTGCGCGACAGATTATAGGCATTGATCGCAGCGCCGGTGCCGGCGCGCTGAAGCCGATACAGGTTCATGTCACCCACGGGCTGGGCGATGTTCGCCGCCCGCGCAAGCTCAGACCAAAGGCCGGCATTCTGGGGCTCCATGACGAGCGCAGTGGAAAAGGCCTGCATCGCATTGAGCGGATCACCATTTGCCAGCGCCTGCCCGCCCGCAGCACTCAGTTGAACAAACCCCGCATTCTCGGGACGAACCGTACGAAGTATCTCGGCGCGATATTCGTCAGCCTCGCGCTGGATGTGTTCGGGCACAAAACGCAGTGCCGGCGGCGCTCCGATATCGGGCACATCCCCACTCGCCACAACCTTGCCGGCCACCGCACCATCAAACGCATTGAGCCGATTGAAATCCGACTTCAGAAAGCACCATTGAGCGCTGGTGTTGTAGGTGAAGGCCCGGCACTGCGGATCGGCAAGGCACACCGCCTTGCACTGGTCGAGCGTCACATCCTTCTCGGTGCGCAGGTCAAAGCCGAAATAATCGGCATTCTCGCTGGTCACGATCCGGCGCGCATCCTGCGCGGCAGCCATTGCCGCAAACCCGAAAAGAAAAACGAAAAACAGGGAGAGTCCGCGTGCCGCAAACATGGCAATCCTCCAGGCGCTGCCGATATGGTGACCCCACGATATTGGGGGAGCTTTGCAAAAGCCAGTCAACAGGCCCGGAGAATTATCGCTTCCCTTATAGTCCCTTCGGATGGGTCATGAACTCTTCAATGATTTCCTCGGGCGGTTTAACGAAATCCGAGGTGCGGCTCACGCCAAGGCCGGTCAGCCGCTTCAGCTTCACCGCCATCTCCGCCAGTTTCACGACAATCGGAATGCCGTTGATCACCGGCGCGCCATCCACCCGGTGTGCCTGCAATTGCGAGAACAGAAGCATGGGAATGCCGCCACCGGGGATCAGCACGTCTACACCGTCGCGCACCAATGGCCTTGCCTGTTCCTCAAACAGGGCGCGCACCGTCTCAAGCCGCTCATCGGAACCGAAGGCGGCAAGGATCTGCCCCGGCTCGAAATCCATGGCGTGCACGCCGGTCACCCGCTCTCTCAAACCGTATTTGCCGATCTGGTGATGAAACCAGGGAATGTAACGGCGGTTGATGGTGACGATGCCCGAGCGCTGGCCAAGCTGGCAGGCATGCAGCATGGACGCCTCGCCCATGCCGAGCACCGGTATGTCCACCACCGACCGCGCCTCATAGAGACCGGCATCCTGAAAATGGCCGATGATGAAGGCGTCATAGCCCTCGCGCTCGGCCCGCACCGCATTGCAGATCACCTCACGCGCGCAGCGAAACTCCACAATGGCGTGGGCGTAGCTGTCATGCGGGGTAATGCCCTTGATGTCGATCTCAGTACCCGGATCGACAATCGCATCGAGATGCTTCCTCAGTTCGTCCCAGTAGCCCGCGCCATTCTCGTAATCGACATAGCTCTGATACCAGATCTTCATGCGGTCAGCTCCTTATGAGGCCCGGCAGCCAAAGGGCCAGTTGCGGGAAAAGCGCCAGCAGAACCACCAGCAAAAGCGTGCAGGCGATGTAGGGCAGTGCAGCCCGCGCCACCTGCCCGATGGTCGTGCCGGCCGGGCTGACGCCAACCATGACGAAAAGCAGCAGACCGAAGGGCGGGGTTGCAAGGCTCAGCTCCAGCGCCAGAAGCATCACCACACCGAACCAGATCTGATCGAACCCGTAGAGCGCGACCAGCGGCATGAAGATCGGCAGGGTGAGCATCATGATCGAGAGCTGATCCATGAACATGCCGAGGAGTAGAAGCACCAGGAACATGATTGCGAGCACCACATAGGCGTTGAGTTCGAAACTGGTGGCAAACGCGATCAACCCGGAAGATGCACCGGAAAACGCCAGTATCTGCGAGAAGGTCGTGGAGCCGACGATGATCATCAGCATCATGGCCGACACTTTCAGCGTGCCGGTGAGAGAACGAACGACGGCCTCCCAGCTCAGCGTACGATAGCACGCCGCGAGCACCACCACCGACAGCGCGCCAAAGGCAGCAGATTCGGTCGGCGTCGCCCAGCCGAGCAGGATGAGCCCGACCACCGCAAAGACCACGATGCCCATCGGCAGAACATCGACAGTAAGCGCGCGGGCGATTTCGGAGACGCTTGCCCTCTCTGCCGCATAGCCGGGTGCGGCATCGGGATCGAGCGCGATCTGTATGCGGATCGTGGCAAGGAACATAAGCGCCAGCACGAGACCGGGAACCAGCCCCGCGATCAGCAACGCGCCGACATCGATCCGCGCCAGCGAGCCCAGCAACACGGCCAGAGAAGATGGGGGAATGATCATGGCCAGACCGCCCGTCGCCAGGATCGGCCCCATGATCATGTGCGGCTTGTATCCGCGCTTGATCATGTCGGGCATCAGCGTGGTGCCGAGCATCGCCGTGTTGGCCATGGAGGAGCCGGACAGGGTGGCGAAGATCGTGCCACCGCCCACCGTCAGATAGGAAAGCCTCCCCTTGATGCCGCCAAAGCACTTGTCGAGCGCATCGAAAACGCGAATGGCAAGCCCCGTGTGAAACAGAAGCTCGCCCATGATGAGAAAGAGCGGCACAGGCACCAGCGCGAAACTCGTCACCGATGTGGTGGCATTGGCGACAAGCTGATCGATGCCGATCATGCCACCCATGAAAATGACAACGCCGACGATGTTGATTGCCAGAAAGGCAATCGCCACCGGCATGCCGAAGAACATCAGGGCAAGGAGCCCGCCGATCATCAGAAGTGTGGCTTCATACCAGGCCATCAGTGCGCTCCCCCGCTGCCCGTATAGGTTTCGCCGCGAACCAGCATGCGCAGGAATTCCAGCGCCATCAGGCCGAAGCCCACGGAAAGCATCGCGTAGAGAACCCATGAGGGAATGTTGATGGAGCGCATATCGACCGCGCGCGACTGCACCATCTCAAGGCCCACCGCCGCCGAGCGCCAGCAGAGAAGGCCAAGCGTCAGGATGGCGAGGATCAGCACGACCCGCCCGGCCAGCAGGCGCATCGTTTCCGGCATAGCCGCTGTGAAGGACGAGATCGCCACATGGCCGTTGTTGCGCACCAGCCAGGGTGCCGCCGCCATGGTGGAGAAGAGCATCACATATTCGACGATGGCGCTTGTCGACTGGAAAGGGCGAAACCCGGTGTTACGCAAGACAACGTCGACAATGATGGCAAGCGAAATGAAAACAAGACTGGCGGCGCCCAGCACGGCCAGCCCGGTGATGATCCGGTTATAGAGACGTATCAGAAACATGGCGCGCGGCTTTTCAAAGGGAGTGCGGCGGGAGCCTGGGCCCCCGCCGGTACGGGATCAACGATCGTAATAGGCTTCGCGCAATGCGTCGTAGTATTCCGACCCCGAATCCTTCATCCGCTTCCAGGCGCTGTCATAGGCCAGATCAAGGAACTTCGCCTCTGCCTCCCCCTCGAGCGTGATCACTTCCATGCCGTTCTCGCGAACCGCCTTGTCGGTCTCCTCGATCACCTTCTGGAAGTTCTCATAGGAGGTCTGCTCATATTCGGCCGCAGCTTCGTTGATGATCTTCTTGGCCTCGTCGCTCAGGCTCTCCCATTTCGCCGGGTTCACCACCACGGCGAGATCGGTCTGGAAGAAGCCCGGGTCGATGCGGTAGCGCAGGAACTTGTCCCAGGAGAGATCCTGAATGCCCACAATGGGCCAGCCCGAACCGTCAAACGTGCTGCGCTCGAGACCCGTATAGACATCCGGCACAGGAACGGAGACAGGGATCGCGCCCAGCGCTTCAAAGAAAGAATTGTAAATCGGCTGCGAGCGGATGCGCTGACCGTCGAGATCGATGCCGCCATCGTCGGTCCGCTTTGGTTCATTGATCGTGTAGATGTAGAATTTCACACCGGTGTCGAGATGAGCCAAAAGGTTCACACCGAGTTTCTTGGAAAAGGCTTCCTGCATAATGCCGAAGCCGCCATTCTCGCGCGCCTTTGCGGCCGTCACCGTCGAACCGACCCAGGCATCCGCCTCCGGCATCGTGCCGAGATAGTAGGAGGCAGGGCCATACTGCATGTCAACGACGCCGCGGCGCACGGCATCCACCTGCTGGTTCGGCGGGAACATTTCCGGCCCGCCCGCATAATTGATCTGGATGACCCCCTTGCCGCGTTCATTCACGAGGTCGACAAAGCCCTTGAAGCTTTGCGAGAAGGCGAGCGACTGCGGGAAGGCGGAAATCGCCTTCAGCGTTTCTTCCGCACTGGCCTGTCCGGCAAAGGCGATGCTGGTCAGCGCCGTTGCAAGAAGGCCGTTTCTGATGGTCCTGGCGATCGATCTGGTCGTGGCTTGGTACATTTTTCTTCGTCCTCTCTGGTTGTCCGGGCTTGTTCCACCCGGTTTTGGTTTCAACTGCTCCCTAAATCACTGGCGGCCGCACGAGCCCTGCATTGTCGAGCGCCTTCAGGAAGGCGGCCATGCGGCGCTGGCGATAGGCATCGACATCCATGTCGGAATAATCGAAGAAGCCGGAGCCGGTCTTCAGGCCAATGCGCCCCTCTTCCATATTGCGGCTGATGATCTCCGGTGCCTGGTAGCGCTCATCATTGAAAGCCCCGGCGAGATATCGGCTTGCATAATAGAGAATGTCGCCACCGCCCCAGTCGATGAACTCCAAAAGGCCGAGCACGCCGAAGCGCAGGCCGAACCCATAGGTCACCGCCTTGTCAACATCCTCAGCGCTCGCAACGCCTTCCTCCACGATCCGCGCCGCCTCGTTCATGGCGAGCGCCTGAATGCGCGGCACGATGTAGCCGGGCGAAGCCTTGCAGACGATCGGCACCTTGCCGATGCCTTCAAGGAAAGCGCGCAGGAAAGTGACCGTCTCGCCCTCGGTTTCATCGGCCGGGCTCAATTCCACCAGCGGCATGAGAAACGCCGGGTTCAGCCAGTGCGCATTGAGAAAACGCTCCGGCGCAGTGGTGAAACCCGCCAGCTCCGTCGACAGCATGGTCGAGGTGGTCGAGGCCAGAACGGCGTTGCCATCCGCATGGGCGTCGAACAGCGCAAACGCATCGCGCTTGGCATCCGCCACTTCGGGCACGCCCTCGAACACGATGCGCGCGCCGGCAAGACCCGCCGCCGCCTCGCCGCGCGGCACGATGCTGACCCGCTCCATGATCTGCGGAACGGCATCGACCTTGAACGCGCCGAGTGCAGCGATGGAGGCGAGCGCCGTGCGGATTTCGTCCAGCGCCTCATCGCGCAGTCTTGCGAAAGCCTCGGCGTCGCGCTCCTTGGCATCGATCAGCCGCACCTGATGGCCCGCATAGGCCACACATTGCGCTATGCCCCGGCCCATGCGCCCGGCACCGATGCAGGCGATGGTCACGTCATCTGCCATCACAGCCCCTCGCGCAACATGGTCTGCACCGCCTCGCGGCTCTCGCCCGCAAGACCGATCTGCTCCATCGTGCGGCCTTCGGCGCGGAAATCGCGCTCGGCCACGGCCCCGGCAATGGCGAGAAGCCCCGCCGCTACCGGACAGGGTACGCCCGCCCATTCACCGACCGAAACCATGAAGGCGAGGCCCATGCCCACATCCTCCAGCATGTAGCGGTGGGATTTGAGGTCCAGCTTCTCGTGCCAGTCCCCGGAATCCACCAGTTTGTCATGGGCCAGATTGCCATACATCCAGTCGCTGGTCTCGTAGTGATCGGCGAGCGGGAAATGCGGCGCGCCATAGCCGAGCGCCTCGCGGATCGCCATGCGCTCATTGTCGAGCGCGGTGTGCGTGCGGCGGATGGAAGGCTGCGTGCCTTCATTGTGAATGTCCCAACGGTCGAAATGCTCGATGGGACCGGCATTCATCAGGATCAGCGGTGGGTGGATGATCGGGCCGGCGTTCATCAGCGCGCCCGACAGCGCATCCTCCACCGGCTCGATGGATGCCGGGAACACAGCCGCAATGGCCTTGATCGCATGATCCGTATGCCTAGCCGGCAACACGCCCGTGGGCAGGCGCGAGGCCCGCGTCGTCACGCGCACTTCCAGCGGCCCCTGCTTGCGCGTCAGCCAAGGCAGCGTGCCCGTTTCGGCAATCGCGATGTCGGCCTTCGAGCCCGCTTCACGAATACGCTTCATCATCAGGTAGGAGCCAAACGTGCCCGGCGGCAGGTAGATCACCTGCCCGTCCTCCAGATGCGGAGCGAGCTTCGTGGCGATGTCCTCCTGAGCAAACGCCGGCGTCGGCGCAACGATCAGTTCCGCCCCTTTCAGCGCCGCAGCAAGATCATCAGTCGGAACGACCGCGATCTTCCGGCTGCCCTCATGGTCCGTGAGGGTGATGCCGCCTGCCTTCTCGACATCCGCGAAACTGGCGCGGTCGCGCCGCCACCAGCGGACGTCATGCCCCGCCTCTGCAAAATCCGCAGCCGCAGCATAAGAACCGTTGCCTCCACCCAGAACCGCTACTTTCATTCCTGTACTCCCCTCGTTGCCGCATAATTTCTACGGATGATTGTTCTACTTTTGAGCAGGCAAAACCGCCGTCGCCTCGATCTCCACGACTGCCTCCGGCTCCACAAGCCGCGTCACCTGAACAGTCGCCATGGCCGGAAAACAGCGCCCGAAGACATCGCGATACGCCTTTCCGAGCCCCTTCGGATCGGCGAGATAGTCTTCCACGTTGGTCACATACCAGGTGAGACGCGTCAGATGCTCCGGGCCGGCACCTGCCGCCTCCAGCACATCGCGGATGTTGCGAAATGTCTGGTGAGCCTGCGCCACAAAACCTTTCGGGAAACGTCCTTCACGATCCCATCCAACCAGGCCTCCCGTAAAGATGATGCCGCCATCCGTCTTGACCGCGTTGGCGTAGCCCCTTGGCTGCGGCCAGCCCTCAGGGTGCACCGTCTCATGCAGCAAAATGAGGTTGGAGATATCCTTCATGACACGCTTGCCTCCAGTTCTGCCGGCGCTGACGGAGCCTGGCTCGCAGCGTCATCTCCTCCCCGGCAAATTGCGTGTATGTCTTTCAACACCGCCTTCAGGCGGGCCGCGTCCGTGGTGCCAAGGCGAGAAACAATCAACATTTCATGCACTCTCGCCTTCTCCACCAAACCTGTCCCGATCGCGCGCCCGGCTGCTGTGAGGTACACACGCACGCGCCTGCGGTCGCGCTCATCGCTGCGGCGCTTGACGAGTCCTTTGGTCGCCATCTGGTCGACGATCTTGGTCAGATGCGATTGCTCCATCAGCGCGAGTTGGGCGAGCTGCGTCACCATCTGACCGTCCTCATCGCAGAGGCAGGCGAGAATGCGCCATTCGGGCACGCGCAGCCCCTGCTCGCGCACATGAGCATGAAAATCGGCACTGGCCGCGTCGCTGGCTGCAGCGAGCAGATAGAGCAGGTAATCGCCCACAAATCCCGCATTGCGGTCGATCTCCATTCTGTCGTCATCAATAGCCATCATCTCGTCCGGTCACATCGAATTGGGTATCAGAAGCGCCATTGCCGGCAGCGCAATCAGAAGCGCAAGCCGCAGCACATCCATCGCCACGAAGGGCAGGATGCCGGCGAAAATACGCTCCAGCGGAATGTCGGGCGCTACCGTGCGCATGACGAAAACATTCATGCCGATGGGCGGCGTGATGAAGCTCAGCTCGGTGGCGATCACCACAAAAATGCCGAACCAGATCGGATCGAAGCCGAGCCCGGTGACGATCGGAAACAGGATCGGCACCGTCAGCGTGATCATCGAGATGCTTTCAAGCAGGCATCCCAGCACCAGATAGATCAGCACGATCATGAAGATGACCGGATAGGGGCCGACGCCGAAGGCGTTGATCCAGTTGCGCAGGTCACCGGTCAGGCCGGAGAAGTTCACATAGTTCAGGAAGTAGAGCGCCCCGAACAGGATGAAGAACATCACCGCCGTGGTCTTTGCCGTGTCAAAGAGCGTGGAAAGCGTGGCCCGCAGGGTCAGCCGCCCTCGCATGAAAGTGAGCAGGAAAGCGCCCCCCGCACCCATGCCTGCCGCTTCCGTCGCCGTGAACACGCCCAGATAGATGCCGCCCAGAACAAACACGAAGAGCGCCAGCGCCCACACGACACCGCGCAGGGCGCGGATACGTTCGATCAAAGGGAGTTTTGGCTGTGTTTCCAGATGCTCGGAATAGACCACCAGCGACAGACGCACGGCGATCATGTAGCCGATCACGCCGACGACACCGGGCAAAAGGCCGGCCAGAAACAGCTTGCCGATGTTCTGCTGCGTGAGGATGCCATAAATGACGAGGATCACCGACGGCGGGATGAGAATGCCGAGCGTGCCGCCCGCCGCGATGGACGAGGCCGCCAGCCGGTCGGAATAGCCATATTTGCGCATCGCCGGCAGCGAGATGCGGGCCATGGTCGCCGTGGTGGCGAGCGACGAGCCGCACACCGACGAGAACCCGCCACAGGCAACGATGGTCGCCATGGCAAGCCCACCCTTGCGATGGCGTAGCCAGGCATTAGCCGCCGCATAGAGATCACCCGCCACGCCGGACTGAACCACGAGATTGCCCATCAGAAGGAACAGCGGCACGACGGACAGCGTATAGCTCCTGCCACTGTCGAAGAAGACCTGTCCCAGCATGGCCAGCGCCGGATGCCAGCCAACGATCGAGACAACGCCGACCAGCCCGACCGCCGTCATCGCGAATGCGATGGGCACGCCTGCAAAGATAAGCATCAGAAGCAGCGCCATTCCGACCGGCCACGCCATCAAACGCCCCCGCCATCGCTTTTGGGCAGGCGCAGCACCGCCATGACAAATGTAACCACCGCACAGACACCGGTGATGACTGCCGTCGCCTTGGCGAACGGCCCGAGCGGCGCACGCAGATAAACCGTCACCTCATTGTAGCTGTCGAGTTGAGCACCGTGCTTCCAGAGCTGCCAGGAAACGAGGCCGAGTACCACGGCAACCACAAGCCGGGCGAGATTGAGCTGAAGTCTCTCAGCAACGCCCCTGAGCCCGGCCGTGAGCAGATCGACACTCACATGCCCGTCATCCAGGCACACCGCCGGCAGCCCCACAAACACGATCGCCATCAGGAGGATTTCGGTATACTCCGCGGCACCCGGTAGCGGCGACGAGAGGAGATAGCGGCCGATCACATCGACCACTGTCACCAGCGTCAGCGCCACCAGAAACGCGCCGCAAAGCACGGCGGTCGCCAGTCTTAGCCACCGCCGAGCCCGCATTGCGATCCGCTCGGAGGAGGCGGCCATTATTCAGCCGCCACCGCTTTGATTTCGTCCTTGAGCTTGCCCATGACGACGTCGAAGTCGAGTCCCTTGGCCTCATAGGCCTTGGCCAGATCGTCAAACATGGGCTGCGTCTTCTCACGCAGCGTCGCAAGCTCTTCATCGGTCGCATCGTGGAAATCGACGGTCGAGCCGATCACGTCCATGCCGGCCGCATCCGCCGCATCCCAGGCCTGACCGGCCATGCGCGAGAACGCCTCACCGGAAACCTCTTCGATGGCCGCCTTGTCCTCATCCGACAGGCTGTCGAACTTCGCCTTGTTCATTACGAAGAAGAACGAGACATTGTAGAGACCGCCGGGCACACGCAGCGCCTTGTCGACCAGTGTTTCGAGCTTGAAGAAGGGCACGGATTCGACCGGGAAGAAAATACCGTCGGCAATGCCGCCCGACAGGATTTCGTAGGACTGCGGAGACGGCGCCTGGATCGACACCATGTCCATCGCTTCGGCAAGCTTGTTGGTGATGTTGCCGGCCACGCGGATCTTGGCACCGGAAAGGTCCGACAACGGCGATACCGGCTTGCCCTTGGTGAACAGAAGCCCCGGCCCGTGCCCGAACACGCCCAGCACCTTGGTGCCGCGATGCTCCTCGGCCTGCGCCAGATCGCTTTCGAACACACGCCAGAAAGCCACCGAAAGGCTCTCCGACGTATCGGCGAGGAACGGCATTTCGGCAATTTCGGTCAGGGTGAAACGCCCCGGCGTATAACCATGCACGCCGAATGTGAGATCGACGGCGCCATTGGCGGCGAGATCGAAATGCGCCGGCGGCGGACCGAGCGGTGCATCGAGAATTTGCACCTCGATGCGGCCGTCACTGGCCTCTTTCAGCTTCTCCGCCCACGGGATCATCATGTCCCGGACGATCGGGTGAGACGGCGGCAGCCAGTTTGACATGCGCAGAACCGTTTCCTGCGCCATCGCACCAAAACTCATGGCTGTCGTCAGAATAGATGCAGTTACAAATGTTTTTAGCATGCGCGTCATCGTTTTATCTCCCATGACGGCCTCCTCCTGCGCATGAGGCTTCCATAAGTTTTCATGCTCTTCAAGCTTAAAAAGATGAAATTTCACTTTTTTAGGTTTGAAGCTTGACAGGGAAAAATATGCGAATTCATATTAATCGCAAAGCGTGGCCACTGCTCATAACCAACAAGAATATCTGGAAGGGCCACTGCAGGAGGAGAGATCGCCAATGAGCGAATTGAAGCTCAGGGTACGCAAATCCGAGGCATTGACACCGCAGATCCGGGCTCTCGAACTGGAAGCGGTCGATGGTGGCCCGTTGCCGGGCTTTTCGGCCGGCGCGCATATCCGCGTCGCGCTGCCCGATGGCTCGGATCGGCACTACTCTCTCGTCAACACCAGCACGGAAGCCGATGCGACCGGTTCACCCGCCACCTATCGCCTTGGCGTGCGGCTCGAGGAGGACAGCAAGGGCGGCTCCCGCTTCATGCATGGGCTCAAGGAAGGCGAAATCATCGAGACTTCCGCCCCACGCAATGACTTTGCGCTGGTCGACGCACAAGCGCCTGTCCTTCTCATCGCCGGTGGTATTGGTGTCACACCGCTCATCTCCATGGCCGCCGAACTCAAGGCGAAGGGTCGCCCGTTCTCGTTCCACTATGCGGGCCGTTCGCGCACTCTGCTGGCCTTTGTCGACGCGCTTGAAGCCATCGAGAGCACGGCGCTCACCATCCATTGCGACGATGAGCCGGACACCTGCATCGACCTGAAGGCGCTGATCGGCAAGGCGCCTGCCGAAGGCCACATCTATGTGTGCGGGCCGCGCGGCATGATCGAGGCGGTGCGCGAAATCGCCCATGCCCGCGGCATCGCGAAAGACCATGTGCACTTCGAACTGTTCGAGGCCCACGAGGCCGAAGCGGGCGACAAGCCCTTCGAAGTAGAGATCAGTTCCACGGGTCAGGTTTTCACCATTCCGCCGGGCAAGTCCATCATCGACGTGCTTGAGGAGGAAGGCGTCGACCTGATCTACGATTGCCAGCGCGGCGATTGCGGCATCTGCCAGACAACGGTCCTGTCCGGCATTCCCGACCACCGCGATGTCATCCTCACCGACGATGAACGCGCAGCAAACGACGTCATGCAAATCTGCGTATCACGCGCAAAATCCGACCGGCTCGTCCTCGACCTCTAGGAGACCGACCGGACGGCGGCCAGCAAGGGAGTAGCAAGCCATGAGCCGTTACGCGAACAACCCGGAGGCGATCAGAAATCTGATCCGGCCCACGGAAGTCCACCGCGACGTCTATATCGATCAGGAAGTGTTCGAGCTGGAGATGAAACATCTCTTTGCCAACACCTGGGTCTTTGTCGGCCATGAGAGCCAGACGCCCAACAAGGGCGACTATTTCACCACCGAGATCGGCACACAGCCGGTCATCATGGTGCGCCATTCCGATAACGAGATCTACGTTCTGCACAATCGCTGCCCGCACAAGGGCACGAAGATCGCCATCGACCGCACGGGCAACACGGGCAAGTTTTTCCGCTGCCCCTATCATGCATGGTCGTTCAAGACGAATGGCTGCCTGCTCGCCATCCCGCTGCGCAAGGGCTACAAGGACACCGGGCTCGAAGAGAGCGAATCCGTCAACGGCATGGCCCCGGTCGGTGCGGTAAAAAACTATCGCGGGTTCATCTTCGCCCGCCTCAACAAGGAGGGCCCGGACTTCGAAAGCTTCTTCGGAGAGGCGCTCAGCTCCTTCGACAACATGGTCGACCGCTCGCCCGAGGGCCGTCTGGAAGTGGCCGGTCCGCCGCTGCGCTATATGCATCGCTGCAACTGGAAAATGCTGGTCGAGAACCAGACCGACACCTGCCATCCCATGGTCGCGCATGAAAGCTCCGCCGGCACGGCCATCGACCTGTGGGAGAAGATGGACAAGCCCGAGGGCACGCAAAAGCCCATGGCCATGGAGGTGATCGCCCCCTTCATGAGCCCCTATGAGTTCTTCGAGAACATGGGCATCCGCACCTGGCCGAACGGCCACGGCCACACCGGCGTGCATCACTCGATCCACTCCGACTATTCGGCCATCCCCGGCTATTACGAGCAGATGGTCGAGGCCTATGGCGAGGAGCGCGCAAAGGCGATCCTCGGCGAAAACCGGCACAACACGGTCTATTTCCCCAACATCATGATCAAGGGGCCGATCCAGCAATTGCGGCTGTTCACCCCCATCGCCGCCGACAAAACCCTGGTCGAAAGCTACATCTACCGGCTGGTGGGCGCGCCCGACATGCTTCTGGAGCGCACCGCCATGTACAACCGCATGATCAACGCGCCCACCTCCATGGTCGGCCATGACGATCTGGAAATGTATGAGCGCGCGCAGGAAGGCCTGCACTCCGATGGCCTCGAATGGGTCAACGTCCAGCGCCTTTACCAGGAAGGCGAGAATTTCGACGAGATCGCCGTCGAAAACGGTACCACCGAGCGCCAGATGCGCAACCAGTTCCACGCGTGGGAAAAGTACATGACGATGACGATGGAAGGAGACGCGCAATGAAGGCTCCCACCCGCGACGACCTGATCGACTTCGTCTATGAAGAAGCCCGCATGCTGGACGATGGCCGCTTTGACGAATGGCTCGATCTGTGGACCCACGACAGCTATTACTGGATGCCGCTCGACTACAATCAGGAAGACGCCAAGCACGTCACCTCGCTGCTGCATGAAGACGCCTTCATGCGCAAACTGCGCGTCGAGCGTTTCAAGGGCGAGCGCACCTTCTCCCAGAAACCGAAGACCCGCTGCCACCACGTTCTGAACCGCCCCTTCATCGACCATATGGACGAGGAGAAGGGTGAGTATGTCACCCACACGGCGTTTCACTATGTGGAGACACGGCTCGACGACCAGATCCTGCTCGCCGCCACGGCGCGCCACGAGTTGAAACTCATCGAGGGAAAACTGAAGATCACCCACAAGCGCGTCGATCTGCTCAATTCCGATGCCGCCTTCGGCAATATCCAGATGTTCCTTTGAAAGCGCGCAGCAGATGAAATCGCAGATCCCGCCGTTCGACACCGTGTTCGCGGCCTTTGCCGACACCGCCGGGCGCTGGCCCGAGCGCCCCTTCCTGCACGTGCTGGAGGAGACGGCCACGGTCTACGACATTCCCGCCGGCGAACTCTCCTATGGCGCGGCGCTTGCCGAGATCGAGCGGTTGAGGAACGCCTATGCCGCCGGGGGTTATCGCACGGGCATGCGCGTCATGCTCCTGATGGAAAACCGGCCAGGCTTCTTCCTGCACTGGTTCGCCTTAAATGCGCTCGGGCTCTCGGTCGTGCCGGTCAATCCGGACCTGCAATCTGCGGAGCTGGAATACATGGCCGGGCACGCGCGCCCGGTTCTGGCCGTGGCCATTGCGAGTCGCGTGGCGGATCTTGTACAGGCGGCTGCCGCCTCCGGCGTCGGCTTTCCGGTCGTCACGCCGGAGGCCGACACCCCGCCGCTCGATCCGCGCTTTGCCGGCATGGAGACGCCGCAGGGTGCGCCGCTCAGCCGCGAAGCGGCCATGCTCTACACCTCCGGAACCACGGGCAAGCCCAAGGGCTGCGTCCTGTCGAACCTCTATTTCCTGCATTCGGGCCGCTGGTACGCGAAGGCGGGCGGGCTTTGCGCCATGAACGAGGACGGCGAGCGCATGATCACGCCGCTGCCGATCTTCCACATGAACGCCATGGCCTATTCGCTGATGGCGATGGTCACGGTCGGCGGCTGCCTCATCGCGCTCGACCGCTTTCACCCGCGCAGTTGGTGGCAGAGCGTGCGTGACAGCCGGGCCACCTGCCTGCATTATCTGGGCGTCATGCCGTCCATTCTCATGAAAGCCGAACCCACGAAACAGGACAGGGCGCACAATGTGCGCTTCGGCTTCGGCGCGGGCATTGATCCCAAGCTGCACGGCCCGTTCGAGGAGCGCTTCGGCATTCCGCTGATCGAGGGCTGGGCGATGACGGAGACGGGGGCCGGCGCGGTCATCGTTGCCAATCACGAGCCCCGCAAGCGTGGCACGAACTGCCTCGGCCAGCCCGGCCCGGATATCGAGGCCCGCGTGGTCGCAGACGACGGCAGCGAGGCAACTCCCGGCCAGCCCGGCGAACTTCTGGTGCGCCATGCGGGCGAGGATCCGCGTTTCGGCTTCTTCTCCGAATATTACGCCAACCCCGAGGCCACCGCCGAAGCGTGGGAAGGCGGCTGGTTCCACACCGGCGACATCGTCATGCGCGACGCCGATGGCGACTTCTTCTTCGTCGACCGCAAGAAGAACGTGATCCGCCGTTCCGGCGAGAACATCGCCGCCGTGGAAGTGGAATCCTTCTTGATGCAGCATCCCGACATCAAGGCGGCAGCGGTCGCAGCAGCCCCGGACGAGCTGCGCGGCGACGAGGTTTTCGCCTGTCTCGTGGTCGAGAGCGGCGAACGCGATGAAGCGCGCGCCCGCGAAATCGCCGAATGGTGTCTGGACCGCGTCGCCTATTACAAGGTTCCAGGCTACATCGCCTTTGTCGACGCCCTGCCCCTGACCTCGACGCAGAAGATCCAGCGCGGCGAACTGAAAACACTGGTCGCCCGGCTTCTCACCGATCCGGCAACGGTCGACACACGCTCCATGAAGAAAAGGCGGGCAGCCTAATGGCGGGTCGCACCTCAAGACGGATGGGTTATGAGGGCGTGGTGCTCGCCGCACCCGCCACCACGCCCTATCAGCGTTTCTCCAAGGAAACGGCGCATTGGTGGATCGCCCGCGCGCTGCGCCAGTCGCTTCAAAGCGCTGGCCTCGGCCCCCGCGATGTCGATGGCTTCTCGGTGGCAAGCTTCACGCTCTTTCCCGACACGGCGGTGGGGCTAACCCAGCATCTCGGCCTCACGCCGCGCTGGCTCGATCACATCCCCATGGGCGGGGCAAGCGGCGTCGTGGCGCTCAGGCGCGCAGCCCGCGCGGTGCAGGCGGGCGACGCCGACATCGTCGCCTGTGTCGCCGGCGACACCAACCATGTCGACAGTTTCCGGCGCATGCTCTCAAGCTTCAGCCGCTTCGCGCAGGATGCATCATACCCTTATGGAGCGGGCGGGCCGAATGCCTGTTTCGCGCTCCTGACCGACCACTATATGAGCGCCTATGGCGCGACCCGCGAGGATTTCGGCCGCATCTGCGTCGCCCAGCGCGACAATGCGCTCCAGAACCCGCACGCGGTGATGAAAAAGCCGCTCACCATGGAAGACTATCTCGGCGCGCGCATGATCTCCGATCCGATCGCGCTGTTCGATTGCGTCATGCCCGTCAGCGGCGCCGAGGCGTTTCTCGTGATGCGGGAAGAAGACGCCCGCGTCGCCGGCCTTCCCTACGCCCATATTCGCGGCAGCATCGAACGCCACAACGCCTTCCCCGAAGACCCGATCCAGATGCGCGGCGGCTGGGCCATGGATATCGATGAGCTTTACGCCATGGCCGACGCCAGGCCCGACGACATGGACCTGTTGCAGACCTATGACGACTACCCGGTCATCTCCATGATGCAGTTCGAGGATCTGGGGTTCTGCGGGAAAGGTGAAGGTCCGGCCTTCGTGCGCGAGCGCGACCTCACCATTGCCGGCGACTTTCCGCACAACACGTCGGGCGGTCAGCTTTCAGCCGGACAGGCAGGAGCCGCGGGCGGCTTTATCGGGCTGGTCGAGGCCATCCGTCAGGTCACCGGCGCAGCCGGTCCCACCCAGGTGGAAGGTGCTCGAACCGCCATGGTTTCCGGCTTCGGCATGATCAACTACGACCGTGGCGTCTGCTCCAGCGCCGCCATCATTTCGGGAGCGGGCACATGACCGACGCCATCCTGCCGCCGCCGAAGAAAGACCCGCAAAAGCGCACCCGCTCACAGACGCTGCCCTCGGGCCTCAGAAGCCGCGCGGCACTGGGGCTGACGGCGGCAGCAGCCGAGGGGCGTTTCATGCTGCAGGTCTGCGGCGAATGCGGCGCGCTGCAATATCCGCCGCGCGACGCCTGCTCCACCTGCCTGTCGACCGACCTCCCATGGCGCGACATCGACCCGGCAGGCGAACTCATCGCTGAAACCACGGTGCGCACCAGCACCAACACCTATTTCCGCGAACGCACCCCCTGGCGTGTCGGCACCGTCCGGCTCGACGCCGGCCCCTCCGTCATGTGCCATGTCCATGGCGATGTGCCGCGCGGCGGCAGGGTGCGCATCATCAACCGGCTCGACAAGTCGGGCCAGGGCGTTCTCTACGCCCTGCCTCCCGAAGGGACGCCCAACATGGAAGACGATCCGCAACTGCGCGAAATCACCGCCGATCCGAAATTCCGCCGCGTGCTCATCACCGATGCGCGCAGCGAAAACGCCGTGGCGCTGGCCGAGGCCTTTGCGAAGGCCGGCGCGTCGATCATCTTCATCGGCGAGCCGGAAGGCTGGCGACCCTATCCGCACCGCCCGGCACTCGAGGCGATCCCCAACGTCCAGATCGTGCCGCTCGACGTCACCGACACCGCGTCGGTCGCCGAGCTTGCCGGAGAGATCGGCGGCAAGACGGACATTCTCGTCAACAATGCCCGCTTCGTGCGCCCCGGCGGCATCATGGACCGTGGAGACACCGTGTTCGCCCGCGACGAGATGGAGGTGAACTATCTCGGCCTGATGCGGCTTGCCCAGTCCTTCGGCCCGGCCATGCGCGGACGCGGCGCAGACGGCGACAACAGTGCCGCCGCCTGGGTCAACATCCTGTCGGTCTACGCTTATTCCAACATGCCGGCCTTTGGCGCGTTCTCCGCTTCCAATGCCGCTGCCTACTCGCTGTCGCAGTGCCTGCGCGCGGAGATGCGCCCCGGCGGCGTGCGCGTGATGAATGTCTATACCGGCCCGACGGACGACGCATGGCACCAGCCCCTGCCGCCACCCAAGGTCGCGCCCGCAGCCCTTGCCCGCGCCATCGTCTCCGGCCTCAAAGACGGGCTGGAAGATGTGTTTGTCGGCGATGTGGCGAAGGACCTGATCGAACGCTGGCGCGCCGGCGCAAAAGTGCTGGAGCGCGAGATGAGCGAAACCGACGGAGGCGGCGCATGAACGTCCACGCAACCGACCCATCCGCCCTTCTGGGCAATCTGGCGGAGGCGCTCGCCACCGGCGCCATCGAGGTGGTGGACCTCACCCACACGCTCGATCAGGATTTCCCGGTCATCGTGCTGCCGCCGGAATTCGGCCAGTGCGCCCGCTTCCGCATGGAAGAAGTGTCCGCCTATGACCATCGCGGGCCGGCGTGGAAATGGCACAATTTCACCTGCAGCGAGCACACCGGCACCCATTTCGATGCGCCCTCGCACTGGATTTCTGGCCGCGACGTGCCCAATGGCAGCGTCGACGAGATCCCCGCCGAGCGCTTCATCGGCCCGGTCTGCGTGATCGACTGTTCCGAAGGCGCTGCCGCCGACGAGGATTTCGAGCTGACGCCGGAGATCATCGAGGCGTGGGAGGCCGAGCATGGCCGCATTCCTGCCGAGAGCTGGGTTCTGATGCGCACCGACTGGTCGAAGCGCCGGGGCGCGGCCTATCTCAACATGCGCGAGGATGGCGCACATTCGCCCGGCCCCACGCCGGCGGCGATAAGGCTTCTGGTGGACGAACGCGGCATTCGCGGTTTCGGCACCGAGACGGTCGGCACAGACGCCGGTCAGGGGTCGCACTACACGCCGCCCTACCCGGCCCATTTCTATCTTCACGGTGCGGGGCGCTACGGCCTGCAATGCCTCAACAATCTCGACCGGCTTCCGCCCACAGGCGCCATGCTGATCGCAACCCCGCTCAAGATCAAAAACGGCACCGGCAGCCCGCTGCGCGTGGTGGCGCTTGTGCCCGGCAGGACCTGACACGATGGATAAAGAGCTTACAGCCGTCATCACCGGCGGCAACAAGGGTATCGGCGCGAACCTCGCCCAGACCATGCTGGATGCGGGCTACCGCGTTGTCTCGGTCGCGCGCCGCGCACCTGAGTTCTCGCATGAACGGCTGAGTTCGGTCGAGGCGGACCTGTTGGACGATGCAGCCGTGAGCGAAGCCGCAGCCGAGATCGCGGGCAGGCACGCGGTCACCCATTTCGTACAGAATGCAGGCCTCATCTGGCCGAACCTCATCGAGGACGCCAGCGCCGAAGACATTACCGGCCTCGC
This sequence comes from Nitratireductor sp., assembly GCF_017794765.1. Lineage (GTDB taxonomy): Bacteria > Pseudomonadota > Alphaproteobacteria > Rhizobiales > Rhizobiaceae > Nitratireductor. The sequence continues at coordinate 347,047 of NZ_CP051236.1, forward strand.
CCAGCTTCACCTGGGCTCCGCCCTCACGCTTTTGAAAGCCTTCCTGCCTTCGATGAAGGAACGCCGCTTCGGCCGCGTTCTCTTCAATGGTTCACGTGCAGCGCTCGGCGCGCAGACCCGCACCGCCTATGGCGCGTCCAAGGCCGGCATGGTTGGCATGGCGCGCACCTGGGCGCTGGAGCTCGCCCCCCATGGCATCACCGTCAACGTGGTTGCGCCGGGACCGATCCAGACCGACAATTTCTGGGGCATCATCCCCAAGGGCAGCGAGCGGGAAGCAGAGCTTGCCAAACGCATTCCCGTTGGCCGGCTCGGCGCGGTGGAAGACGTCACCAACGCCTTCATGTTCTTCGCAGATCCGAAGGCAAGCTTCGTCACCGGGCAGACGCTCTATGTCTGCGGCGGCGCAAGTGTGGGAAGTATGCAGCTTTGACAACGGCCCACGTCAGTTACTGGCAGTGACGATCGAGCGCGCCGCCTGAAGCAGCGGGTCGTCGTCCCTCTCTTTCAGGTATGCGAAAACCAGCCGCGCGGCAGGATGCGCCTCGCAGATCAGGTCTACCTCCCCGACAGCTTCAGCCGAGCGCGCAGCTTCTGCATGCAGCAGACCAACGCCGACACCACCTGCGATCAGTGTTCGCGTGACCTGCTCCCGGTCAACGCTGATGATACGCGCGGGCCGAAAATTGTACCTGCGAAACAGCGCCTCGGCCGTTTCCCCGCAGCATGTGTCCGGAGCAGGGCATATCCATGGAAGCTCCGCCAGCTTCTGCCAGTCGGGCTCGTCTTTGACTGCCACCGTTCCCGGTGGGACGGCGAGATAAATGGCAAAGCGCGAAACATCGACCACGTTCAATTCATCGCCGGGCCTGTCGGTCTCATTGTAAAAGCCGGCATCCAGCCCGCCACTGCGAATCTCCTCGGCAACGGAACGCGACGTGCCATGCCGCAGAACGACGTCCACCTGCGGATAGCGTTCGGCAAAACCTGTCATCAGGCGCCCCAGCGCCTCAGGCCCGGAGTTGCAGCCCATGCCAAGCCGCAGGCGTCCCGTCAGACTGCCCTTGATGCGCGTCGCTTCCTCAAGCAGTTCCCGGTGGGCTCCCAGCGTCTGCTCCGCCCTTGCCAGCAGACGTTCTCCGTCAGGGGTCAAATCCATGCCGCGCGGTGTGCGTTCGAACAGCGAAAGCCCGAGCGTCTCCTCCATCGCCTTGATATGCGCGCTGACGGCGGGCTGGCTGAGATGGATGCGCTCCGAGGCCCGCGTGATGCTCCCCTCACGGGCAACGGCGACAAATGTCCTTAGCTGCTGAATATCCATTCCTGCCTCATCGCCCGGTAGTCAGACGCATGTCTACACCATGCCGAGAGCATACCACCACAGGAGATCGAGCGGCATCAGCACGAGCGCGCCGATGGCGAACATCACAAGGCAGAGCCGGACCACCGCACCTGTCGGCAGGTCACCCAGTTGCATTGCCGTTATCAGCGGCGGTGCCTGATAGGGCAGGAACACGTTCGAGAAGGCCAGAACCTGCGTCATCAGAACCGTGGTCAGCGGCAGCCCTGTCAGAGCTGAAAGGTTCTCGGCCACTGGTGTCATCACAGCAGGAACGCCGGGCAGATTGGTAATCATTGCCACCAGCGTTGCAATGCCCGTCAGCATGGCCACATTCCAGAAGGGCCGGTCTGCCCGAAATCCGGCAACACCACTCAGCCTTTCCACCACCACTTCGCCAAGACCGGTGGATGAAAGCACCGCTCCAAGACCAAGAATGCCGGCGACAAAGAAAAGCGACCCGTAATTCACGTCCTCATTGATGCACTTCTTCGAGGTGAGCCCGGACCCCGGCCACAGGCAGTAAAGACCTGCGGCAAGCGCGATCCAGCCCGGCGAGATATGGTGGAGCGTATCGGTCAGCCACAGGGCAAGGCACAGCCCCAGCACCATTGTCAGCCGCCTTTCCGCCGGGGACATCCCCGGCAGGTCTGCCGGCACCTCCGGCTGGCGCTGCGGATCGCCATCGGGAAACATCTTCAGGATGAGCACAACGAGCACGCCCGCTTTCAGAAGCCCCAGCACCGGGAAATGAATGGTCAGATAAGACCAGTAGGAAATGCGCGCGCCATGAAGCGTCTCGGCCATACCTGCCAGGATCATGTTGGGCGCGTTCGCGGGCAGGATGGTGAAGGCCGGCAGACAGGTTCCGAAGGCCGCGGCCAGTATCATTCCTGTGCGCCCGTTGCTCTCCTTGCCATATCCCATGTGATCGGCAAGCGCGATGACGATCGGCAGAAGCAGCACGATACGGCCGATGGAAGACGGCATGACGAAAGCCAGTGCCAGACTGAAACCAGTCACACCCGCAATGACCGTGACATAGCGCGTGCCGAGCATCCCGGCGAGCATTGCCGCCATGCGCTGACCGAGCCCTGTGTAACGGATCGAAACTCCGAGGATGATCCCTCCGAAAAGCAGCCAGAAGGTCGACGAATGGAAACCTGAGAAAACTGCCTGCGCCGGCGCGATACCGGAAAGCATGGCAATGAGGAAAAACATCAGCGCGGTCCAGTATTCGGGGACCAGAGCCGTCGCCCACATGCCGATGCAGAAGACCGCAAGCGCCGCGGCAATTGCCATTTCCGCCGGCAACAATAGGCCGGTGACGGCACCGACAGCACCGGCGATGGCCACAACACCGATGGATTTCAGAATGTTCCCGGCTTGCCCGGCACCTTGCGAAGCCACCCCGGGAAGCCCCGCGAAAGGGCGCGGGAGCGGCAGGCGCGATTGTTCGTTCATGAGATGAGGAGACCTCCGGGAAGCAATGTCTTATGGAAGACATTGCTCTCTTCCCCCTTCCCCGATCCAATCGTTTGTTGAAATGTGTGCCCTCAGAAAAACGGAGGGAAGCGCCACGGATATGGCTGCTTCCCCTTTAAGAACGCAGGTGACGAAGAAATCCGGATCTAGCTTTCGTGAGGCTCGTACCGCAGTCCTTCCACAATACGAAGAAATGCGAGTTGTCCGGGATCAACCAGCCCCCGGCTCTTTTCACCGAACATGCGCGCGCGCCCCAGCTTGTTCGGTAGATCCCGATAGCGCTTCAAAGTCTCCCCGGCTGCATTGATCGTCGTCTCGACCATCACATGCGGTGAAGTCCCCTCAAGCGCACTGGCAACGGCATCGAGACTGTCGAGCACGGTTTTGTCACCCAGATTGCCCTTTCCGCGCGCCATCATGGCGTCACGCGCGGCAGCAACGAGGCCCGGCATCTCCTCGGGCTCGATCCCGGGCTTTCCTTTTTCAAGTTTCGCCGCCGCCATGAAACCCGTGGCAAGCAGCGTACCGTAGGAGGATGACGAGACGCGCTGAAACGCCTTTGCCACTTCGAGGAGCGCCATGCCCACATCATCGGGAAGCTCTGCCGTTGCGGCCTCCGCAAACCCTTTTGACACGGTGATCCCAAGATCGCCGTCCCCGAGGGCACCGTCAGCAGCGCAAAGCTCTTCGCTGGCCGCAGCGGTATGGGATGCAATGCGTTTAAGAGCCTCTGAAATCGCCTTGCTGTCGATCATCGCCTGCTCCTAGACGCGCCAGAAGGCGCATTCGGCCCGCGCCTTGAGCAGGTCTTCCATTTCATCGTCCAGCTTGATCATCGTGATCGTTGCGCCCGTCATTTCCATGGAGGTTGCGTAACGGCCGACCAAAGGCATCACAATCTCGATACCCGCCGCATCAAGCACCTTCTTTGCATGCCGATAAAGAATGTAGAGCTCTTCGGCCGGCGTTGCGCCCAGCGAATTCACCAGAATGGAGATGCGGTCACCCTTCGCAAGCGGCTGGTCAGCCATCAGACGCTCCAGCATTTCATCCGCGATCTCGTCTGCAGGCTTGATCGCGTCGCGCCAGATGCCGGGCTCGCCATGGATGCCCATCCCCATTTCCATTTCCGTCTCACCGATCTCGAAGGTGGGCTTGCCCGCCTGCGGGATAGTGCAGGGTGTCAGCGCCATACCGATGGAGCGGCAGGCATCTGCCGCCTTCTGGGCAATGCGGGTGACTTCATCCAGGTTGTCGCCGCGCTCGGCGGCCGCACCCGCGATCTTGAATGCGTAAACCATGCCGGCCACGCCGCGCCGCTTCTCGGCCTCTTCCTTCGGAGCGGAAACGACGTCATCGGTCAGAAGCACGGTGGTGGTGCGGATGTCGTGCTCCATTTCCGCCATCTCACCGGCCATGTCGAAATTCATGACATCGCCGCCGTAATTCCCATAGAGGCGCAACACGCCCGCGCCGCCATCGGCCAAACGGATTGCCTCGGCCATCTGTTCGGCGGACGGGCTGGCGAAGACGTCACCGATGGCACAGGCATCGAGCAGGCCGGCGCCCACATATCCGGCAAAGATGGGCAGATGGCCCGAGCCACCGCCAGTCACGATACCGACCTTGCCCGTCTTCGCCCCCGCGGCCCGAGCAATGACCCGGCGCACGGGCTGAGCGTAGATTTCAGGATGTGCTGCGACCATGCCTTCCAGCATCTCATCGACATAGTCAGCCGGATTGTTAAGAATTTTCTTCATGCTTGTCCTCCCTGGGAGTTGTGTTCGAAAGGATCACCCCGCCTCCAATGGGCGTTTCATGCGCTGGCGGTGTCTGGCGAGACGGTCGATGACGATGGGCAGGCCGGTTCCCACGATGATCAGACAGCCGATCACGAATTTCTGCCAGTAAGACGGAACGCCGGCCATCAGCAGCGTCGTGTTGATCATGGTGATGACGAACACGCCGAGAAGCGTGCCGAGCACCGTGCCATGCCCGCCGGTGATGCGCGCGCCGCCCAGAACAACGGCAGCAATAACATTGAGCTCCATCCCAACCAGATCGAACGGATTGGCCATGCGCGAGAGCGTGACATGCGTCATGCCGGCCAAGCCGGCAATCGCGCCAGCGATTACATAGATCAACACCTTGACCCGCCTGATGCGGATCCCGATTCGCTGCGCCGCCTCCTCCGAACCGCCGATGGCATAGACCTTCCGTCCGAAAACGGTGAAGTTCATGATGATGGCAAGGACGATGGTGACAGCGACGAGCACCAGAAAGGAAGCGGGCAGCGAAACCATCTGGCCCACGGCATTCTCTATACGAATGAGAATCGTACGGGAAAAATTGATCACCTCCCGAGGCACCGATGTGATGTAGGTGGTGCCGAGAAAGGTGAGCAGCGCACCGCGAAAGAAGGAGAGTGTGCCGAGTGTGACGATCAGCGTGTTCAATCCAAGGCCACCGATCAACACACCATTGATGAGGCCGAGCCCCGCACCAATGATTGCGGCGATAACGAAATAGGCGATGATCGGCAGATCGAGATCGATGCCGAGAACGATCTTCATCGTCGCGTACATGGCAAAGGCGCCGATCGCGGTGTGCGAGACGTCGATACCGCCGGAGGCGAGAACCATCATCACGCCAAGCGCGAAAATGCCGGTCACCAGACCGTTGCGGGCAAGATCGATCAGCGTGGCGGGTGTGAAAAACGCCGGATTGATGAGCCCCAGCACGAGGGCGAACAGAACCGCGACGAAGAACACGATACCCTGTGGCGTGGCAAAGATGCGGGCCAGCGCGTTCATGCCCGGTCCTCCCTGATGACTTCGTTGTAGAGTGTGTCTTCATCCACCGTCGCGGCATCGAAGCCTGCAGTGATGCGTCCGCGCACCATCACCAGAATACGATCGGAAAGTGCGAGCGCCTCGGGAATGTCGTCGGTAACAACCATGACCGCCGTGCCGCTGCGGCTGAGTGAGACCAACAGTTCGTGGATTTCGCGTTTCGACCCCACATCGACGCCTACGGTGGGACCGTTCAGGATCAGCAGTCGGGGGTCGCGCTCCATCCAGCGGGCGAGCACGACGCGCTGCTGGTTGCCGCCCGAAAGTGTCGCCACGGCGGGCGTTACGTCGGGTGTCTTGATGCGCAGGTTCTTCACCGCATTGCGGGCGCGTTGCAGCAGGCTTGTGGCGCTGACAATCCCAAGCTTTGTGGACTTTTCCAGGCTGGAAACCGTGATGTTGTCGCGGATCGGCTGATTGAGGAAGAGGCCTTCCGTCAGCCGGTCTTCCGGCACATAGGCGATCCCCCGCTCGATGGCATCGTGCTGGCTTTTGAAAGTGACGGCTTCGCCGTCGAGCTCAATGCGCCCGGCATCCGGCTGCATGTAACCGAACAGGGTCTGCGCCAGCTCGGTCCGGCCGGATCCCAGAAGGCCGACCACGGAGACAATTTCGCCTGGTCTCAGCTCCAGATCCACATCGACGAAATTGCCGCGGCGACCGAGGCCGCTGGCCGCGAGAAAGGGGCGCTGAACGGAGCTCTCTTCGCGCGGCAGGCGCTGGCTATCCACGGACCGGCCGGTCATGGCTTCCACAAGCCGCCCGGCATCGAACTCACCGATGGGCCCTTCCACCACGACCGCACCGTCGCGCAGAACCGTCACCGTATCGCAGACGGCAAAAACCTCTTCGATCTTGTGGCTCACGAACAGAAAGGAAACGCCTTCCTTCTTTAGTGTGCCGACGATGTCCAGCAGATGGGCGACCTCGCTGCGGGTGAGCGCTGTGGTCGGCTCATCCATCACGATGATGCGCGCCTTGTTGGCGAGTGCGCGGGCAATGGCGACGAGCTGTTTCGACGCGACCGGCAGAAGTTCGACCGGCGCATCGGGGTCGATCTCCACCTGCATGCGCTTCAGTGTCTCGATGGCCAGCTTGCGGCGGACGCTGCGCCTGTGCACGACATCTCCCGACGTGACCGATGTGAGAAAGCCGATATTCTCCCAGACGCTCAGATTGGGAAACAGCGAAAAGTCCTGGTAGATGACCGAAAGACCAGCTGTGATGGCGCCCATGGGGTCGTCGCCCAACTGGCGGCCGTTTAGCGAAACCTGGCCTGCATCCGCGCTCACCACGCCCGACAGGATCTTGATCAGTGTCGATTTGCCGGAGCCGTTCTCGCCGGCCAGGCAGCGCACCTCTCCGGTGCTGAGTTCGAGATTGACGTCCTCGAGCACGCGTACCGGACCATAGGCCTTGCTGATGTTCCGCATCTGCAGGATGGGCGTGCTTCCGCTAGCTTCGTCGTTCATGGGAAATCTCTGTTGTTCAGGCAATGCCGCCGGGCGAACTGGCCCGGCGGCGGTTGGATCGAGAGGCGCGCAGACGATTGCCGCCCCTGACGACAGGGGGGCAAACTTGCTCCAAGCATCTCTCGTTTCCGGTCACGTCAACACGCTACGATCAGAAATCGTATTCATTCATGTTGTCGGTGGTGACGTCGACCCAGGCCTGCCCGTAGAGCACCTTGCCGTCGAGCTTGATGGCGTTGTAGCCCTCGACGCCGAGATCCATGCCGTCGGTGATTTCCTTGCCTTCGATGGCCATGGAAGCGACCTTGTTCATGGCGATGCCCGCCTTTGCCGGATCCCAGAAGGAGATCATGTTGATGGCGCCTGTCTCCAGATAGGGGCCGGCGACCGAAACAAGGCTGGTGCCGACGATCTTGACCTTACCGTCGAGGCCGGCTTCTTCGACAGCCAGAGCCGCCCCCACCACATCTTCACCGGCCGAGCCCTGAATGCCCTTGAGGTTCGGATAGGTGCGCAGAAGCTCCTTGGTCTTCTGGTATGCAGTCTGCTGCTGCTCGTTGCTCTCCAGCTTGTCGGTGACAAGCGTCATGTTCGGGTATTTTTCCTTCTGGTACTCAATGGCGGCATCCACCCATTCATTGTGGGTCTTGGCTGTCAGATGGCCGACGAACACGGCGTATTCGCCTTCTCCGCCCATGGCCTGTGCGAGGGCCTCCATCAGGTGACGGCCATAGGCCGCGTTGTCGAAAGCTTCCACGTCATAGGTGACATTCTGAAGGCTGGATGCTTCGTGACCGACCACCTTGATACCGGCGTCGAGTGCCTTGCCAAGAACAGGCTCCAGTGCCTCCGGCGAATTCGGCACCACAGTGATGGCATCCACCTTCTTGGCGATAAGATCTTCGATCATCTGGACCTGAAGTGCAGCATCGGCAGATGCCGGACCAACCTGAGTGGCGTCATGGCCGGTTTCGGCGGCATATTCCTTGACGCCTTCTTCCATGCGATTGAACCAGGCGATGCCCGAGAGCTTCACCACCGTGACGATCGAATGCTTGGCGTCCTGGGCGTGGGTGACGGCGCCGGCCCCGACGATCAGCGCGGCGCCGAGCGCCACTCCGGCGGTGAGTTTCCTTAAATTCAAAGCCATGTGACTCCTCCTGTTACAGTATAAAAGCGCCTCGACGGCCGGGATGGCCGCCTGTCAGGCTTCATCGGACGCCCGTTTTTCCGTTCCCCTCATGAGATCGCTGTTGCGGGCGTACAATTCCTTGAATGTGCGATAGCGCGCGTCATAGACGACACGATTTTCTTCCTTTGGCACGATGCTCCGTTCCATCGGGTTCCAGCGACGGATATCCTCGCGGCCGGCCGCGCCCACCGCGACGGCCGCGAGAAACGCGTTGCCAAAGGCGGCGCCGACCGTGTTGGCTGCAACCTCCTGAACCTTTCCGCTGGCGTCAGAGATTGCCTGCGACCAGACGGCGTTTTTGGTGCCGCCACCGACAGCGGCGATGCGGTCGATACTGGCGCCTGCCGCCTCATAGGTTTCGATCACCGAGGTCACGCCATAGGCGATGCCTTCGAGAAAGCCGCGATAGACGTCTGCCCGTGTATGGGTCAGATCGAGCCCGAAAATCATGCCGCGCGCATGGGGGTCGTGGATCGGAGTGCGCTCACCGGAGAAATAGGGCAGCACGACGATGCCGTTGGCGCCGACCGGCGCGCCCTGCGCTTCCTCCGCAAGCAGCCTCAGCGCGTCCTCGGCATTCAGCTCGCGAGCGAACTGTTCCTGAAACCAGCGTGTCAGCGTGCCGCTTGTCGATGTGCCCGACATACAGGCATGCTGTCCCTCGAAAAGCCATGGCGCATACCATAGCCGCCCATCCTCCACGCGATGGTCCGTGACCAGGATGATGAACATGGTCGAGCCATACATCATCATCATTTCGCCGGTACCGAGAACCCCGACACTGACAGCCTCCGATGCCGCATCGATGGTGCCCGCCGTGACCGGCGTGCCTGGCGCAAGTCCGGTTTCCTTCGCCGCCTGGTCTGTCACATGGCCGGCAATCTCGGTGCTCCACAAAAGCTCCGGCAAGCGCTCAGGTCCGATGATGCGGTCGGCGTACCGGTCGGTCCAGCGATTGCTATGGATGTCGTAGAGCGGGCTGGAGGACGATGCGGAGTAGTGGTCGATGACGAAACGACCCGTCAGCCGGTGCACGAGAAAAGATGAGGAGTTCATCACCTTGTGAGTGCGGGCGTAGATTTCCGGCCGTTTCTTTTTCAGCCACAGGATCTTCGGACCGACAGACTGCGAGCTGAGCGTGTTGCCGCATTCGGCAAGCAGCGTCTCCTCGCCAATCTCGGCGGTCAGTTCCTCGATCTCTTCTGCCGCGCGGGTATCGACGCCGTAGAGCACCGCATTCATCAGCGGATTGCCCTCTTCATCAACCGGCAACATGCAGGGGCCGATGCCGCTTGCCGCCACCGCCTTGATGTCTTGAGGGGCGATGCCTGTCGAGGCGATCAGTTCCCTGCTGATGGCGCAGAACTCGCCCCACCAGTCTTTCTCGGCATCATGTTCGGCCCAGCCGGGCTGCGGCACGATCATGTCGTGCCGCCGCTTGGCAGTCGCCAGAATGCGCCCCTCGCCGTCGGCCAGAACGCCCTTGGTTTCGAAGGTTCCGATATCGATGCCGAGATAGCAGTCCATCAGGTGTAGTCATCCCGGTTCAGGCTGAAATTCGCGTCGACCCGGCGGATCGCGGCGATCAGCAGTTTCGTGAGGGCTTCCAGGTCGCGCAGGTCGCACATTTCGAGCGAGGTGTGCGTGTAGCGGCACGGGAAGCACATATCGATACAGGCGACGCCTTCATTGACGAGCTGCACGTAAGAGGAATCCGTCAGTGCCCCGGTGTGGGCCGTGCGCTGAAGATTGATGCCCTCGGCGGCTGCGGTGTCTGAGAAGAGTTTCGGCAATGCCGGGTGCGGAATGGTGCCGTTCAGCGTTCCACGCCCGTGGAACGAATAGAGGCTCATCGCCGGGCCGTTACCGAGTGCGACTTCGCCGCGCTGGGTCATGTCCGGCGTATCGGCGTTGAGCGCCAGATCGAGCTGGATGGCAATGTCGGGATTGATCGCGCGGGCGGCGACCATCGCGCCCTGAAGGTTGAACTCTTCGAGCACCGCGAAGACGAAATGCACCGTGGGGCGCGGGCCTTCGGCGGCGAGCGCGCGGGCGACTTCCACGATCACCGCGCAGCCGGCACGGTCATCGACCGAGGTGCCGATCAGGCGGTTTTCATTGAGTTCGATGACGCGCGGGTCATAGACCACCGGTGTGCCGATCTCGATGCCCAGTGCCTTGACGCCTTCGGCATCTTCCGCGCCCACATCGATGAAGACTTCCTGGTAGGGCGTGACCTTGTATTTCTCCTCCGGCGGCGTGGCGTGATGGCTCTTGTTTGCAATCACGCCCTGCACATCGCGGCCTTCGCCAACACAGAAGAGAACAGCCTGCGCGGGCAGCGCCTTCTCCGGAATGCCGCCCAGCCGCTCGATGCGCACCAGCCCGTTCTCCTCGATCTTGCGCACCATGAAACCGAGCTGATCGGTGTGGGCGAAAAGCATGACCGAGGGCGCGCCTTCGTCACCTTCCAGCGTGGCGATCAGATTGCCTAGGCGATCCGTGCGAAGGACAAGCGGCAGATCGGCGAGCTCTTTCTCGATGCGGCGGCGCACGCGGTCTTCATGTCCGGACAGGCCCGGCGTCAGCATCAGGGTTTTGAGGAGTGAGCGGAGGCGCTCTTTCATGATTGGTGAGCCTTTCGTTTGAAAAACGCCTTCACATCGAAGGAACCGAAAGCCGCGCGATAGGACATGACCGCAATGAGCAGGCCGCCGAAGAACAGGTCGCGGGAGAAGGCGCTGAAGGAGAGGATGTTGAGCCCGCTGGAGATGAACTGCAGGCAGATCACGGCCAGGGCCACGCCGGTGACGGTGCCGAAGCCCCCCGCCGGGCTGACGCCGGCAAGAATGTTGATGAGGATGACGAGTAGAAGATAGGAGCTGCCATAATCGGCATTGGCCGAATTGACACGCGCCAGAACCACCAGACCGGCAAGTGCGGCGATAAAGCCGGCAATGGCGTAGATCTGGATGATCAGCTTCTTTCCCGGAACGCCGGCGAAATCGGCGGCGACCGGATTGGCACCAAACAGGCGCAGGCGCATGCCCACCGGTGTGCGGCGCAGAAGGAAAGCCAGTCCCGATGCGACGAGCGCAAAAAGCACGAGCGGAAGCGGGAGAACGCCGCCGATGGTCCAGTTGCCGAACGCCGTGTACCAGTCAGGAAGGCCGGTGATCGCCGGCCCTCGCGTGATGATGATGCCGATGCCGGCGAAAAGCTGCATGCTACCGAGCGTCGCGAGGATGGGCGGCAGCCGCAGATAGGCGACGAGAAAGCCGTTGAACGCGCCGCAGACAAGACCCACTGCGAGACCGGCAGGAATGGCGAGCCACGCCACGTCCGGCCCGGCTTTCATGGTCACCGCGGCCACGATCGAGGCCAGATTGGCGACGGCAACGACGGAAAGGTCGATGCCGCCGGAAATCATTGTCGGAAGAACCGCGAGTGACAGAAGCCCGAACTCGGGAAACTGGAAGCCCATGGACTGGAGGTTGGACGATGACAGGAATGTCGGGCTGGCGATTGCGAGCGCAACGAATATAAGCGCCGTCAATATGCCCAGGCTCTTTAAGTGTGAGCCTGTGGTGTCCTGTCTTGCGTCCATGGTCTTCCTCCCCTGGTCTTTCTGATCAGCCGCCGCGGGCGGCCTTCACGATCTGCATGAACTCCTTGGCCCGCTCCGGATCCACCGGGTTCCAGGTATTCCCGTCGACTTTGAGCGACGAGCCCACGATGCAGCCATCGGCGATCTTGAGAATGTCGGCCACCGTGTTGTGGCGAACGCCCGTATTGGCGAGGACCGGTGTGTCCGTGACCTTTTCCTTGACGGCCTTGAGGTCACTCATCTCAGCCGCCTCGCCTGTTATGGCGCCCGAAACGAGCACCGCGTCGGGAATTGAGGAAAAGACGGCGGAACGGGCCCGGTCGGCCAGTGGGCGCTTGTCCATGGAATCGGCGAACTCGGCCGACACGTTGTAAAGCATCACCAGATCATCACGGCCAAGGCGGTTGCGGTAGCGCAGCGCCTCGCCGGCATTCGGCGTCCACGGCCCCATGTCGGAGGCATAGGTGCCGGTAAAGATTTCGCGCACAAAGGAGGCGCCAGTCGCCGTGGCAAGAGCCACCGTGCTCATTGGGTCCCAAAGGACATTCACACCGAATGGCTTCTTGATCTCGTTGCGCAGCTGACCGATCACGTAGGCCATCGCGGCGGTGGAAGCGATATCTACCTTGAGCTCATAAGGGCGATCGTTCTCATTGCCGAACATCACTGCATCGACATCCGCCTCCTGCAGGGCGATGAGATCCTTTCGCGCCGCGGCGACGATGCCGTCAATGCCCGCATCCGCATCATAAAGGGGCGAGCCGGGCATCGGCAGAAGATGCACCATCGAGATGATGGGTTTCTTGTCGCCGAAGAGCTGCTTGAACTTTGACATTCCGTGCCTTTCTTTCTTGATTTGGCCCCCTCAGACGAGGGTGATGGCCGGTATCAGTGCCCGATAGGATGCGACGGTGTCCGTGCCGCCCCTGTCGGTAATCAATTCATCCACGGCCTCCAGCCCACAGACCTGCGCGAAAGCCCGCTTGCCGAACTTGCTGTGATCGGTGATGACGACGACGCGCTTTGATCGCTCCATCGCGATCCGCTTTGTCTCGGCTTCCTCGAACGTGGCGGTGGTGACCCCCTCGTGGTCGACAGCATCTGCGGCGAGAAAACAGATATCCGCCTTGATGCTGGACAGCGCGTCCTTGGACCAGTTTCCGACGAGGCTGAAATAGCCATTCCGAACGCGCCCACCGACGATGTGCACCTCGGTAGCGCCAATCGATGCAGCCTCGGCAACCTTGAGATCGATGGCCACCACTGTCACTCGCCGGCCGGCAAGCGCATGAGCGGTCGCAAGGGCTGTGGTGCCGGAATCCAGAAGCACCACCTGACCGTCGAGAACCTTGCCGGCAGCCGCCTGGCCGATGCGTTGTTTCAGGCTTTGGTTCTGACGAAGCTTTTCCAGGAAAAGCGGCTCTGTTCCATCCTCGCCGACACCGCGCGCGACAGCGCCGCCATGGGTTCTCGTCACCACGCCCGCCTGCTCGAGCACAACAAGATCGCGACGAACCGTGGGAAGTGAAATGCCCAGAATCGCAGACAGATCCGCATTGCTCACGCGCTTGCGGTCGACGATGAGGTCGATCATCTGCTGCTGACGCTTTTGCGGAAACCGATGTTGCATCCCGTTCCTCCCTCTATGATCGTTAATGATCGATATGATCGAGTCAATAGATAAAGCTCACTTTTATGCTGAACCTTCACGGGACCTGCGACACAGCCTGACGTTGCTCACGAGGAACTGTCTGGAAGGGAGACCATTCTTGCGAGCCTTCAGCCGCGTACCCCGGTGCTGACGCCGCTGGGCCCCGGTTTGCTCAACCTGGTTAAAGCCACCGCCGGAAAAGACTGGCTCATCGCCCATCTCCTCCCTTCAAGCTAGCTTCGAGGCTTCATTAAACCAGCAGGCAAGTTCATCTGGGTTTGGATGAACCTAACGCATGGGACCCAATAGAAATGAAGGGAAGGGGGTGGGCCCGAGTAGGGCCGCAGAGGCCGCATACAAATCAAAGGTAGGTACTTGCACTCAGGAATAGTCGGTCGACGCAACAAGCCAAAAGCCAAGCAGGGAAGAAAATAGGAGCGCCCCTGTCGCCATCCAAAAAACCAAGTGAAATCAAATATTTATAGAAATAAAATGGCGGAGAGGGAGGGATTCGAACCCCCGATACCCTTGCGAGTATGCCGCATTTCGAGTGCGGTGCTTTCAACCACTCAGCCACCTCTCCGCGAGATGCTGGTCTGCTGTTGCCAGCGCGGCGCACTAGATAACCGGTGATCGGTTTCGATACAAGGGCCAATCGAAGCCAATCTGCCGCATTTTTCCCGCCTCTGCTTGACCTTCCAGACCTCTTCCGTTATGGACACGCGACCTGCGGCGCGGGAAAACCCCTGCGCCGTTTGTTGTTTAACCATCCAGACTGGCAAAAAGACGGCAGGCCGCATCTTGCGGACCCAAGCCGGACCGGACACTGAAAGGCAAAAAGATGTTCGCAGTCATCAAGACCGGCGGTAAACAGTACCGCGTTTCCGCAAACGACCTGCTTCAGGTCGAGCGCGTCACCGGCGAGCCCGGTGAGATCATTCAGTTTGCAGATGTTCTTGCCGTTGGCGAAGGCGAGGACGTGACCATTGGCGCACCGCTCGTCGATGGCGCCAGCGTGGCCGCCGAGGTGGTCGAGCAGGGCCGCGGCAAGAAGGTCATCGCTTTCAAGAAGCGTCGCCGCCAGAATTCGCGCCGCAAGCGCGGCCATCGTCAGCTTCTGACCACCGTGCGGATTTCCGAGATCCTGACCGGCGGCGCAAAGCCCTCGAAGAAGGCCGCTGCGAAGCCGGCTGCCAAGGCCGAGGAAAAGCCAGCGAAGAAGGAAGCCGCTCCCAAGAAGGCAGAGGCAAAGACGGAAGCGCCCGCAGCGGCCGCTCCGCTCTTTACCGCTCCGTCTGGCGAGCCCGACGACCTGACCAAGATCAAGGGCATCGGCCCGGTTGCCGCCGGCCAGCTCGCCGAGCAGGGCATCACCACCTACGCTCAGGTGGCCGCTCTCACCGACGAGGACGTGGTGCGTATCGATGAGGCCATGCCGTTCAGCGCCGACCAGATCAAGGACTGGCGCGAGCAGGCCAAGGAACTGGCGAAATAATCATTCGCCAAAGGGTTGAAATTCGGCGCCTCTCGGCGCATTAGGAATGCAGGCGCTCTCGAGGGGCGCAAAGGAGCAAGATTATGGCACACAAAAAAGCTGGTGGTTCGTCGCGCAACGGTCGCGATTCCGAGTCCAAACGCCTTGGTGTGAAGAAGTTCGGCGGCGAGAAGGTTCTCGCTGGCAACATCATTATCCGTCAACGTGGCACGAAATGGCATCCCGGCGTCAATGTCGGCATGGGCAAGGATCATACGATTTTTGCGAAAGAGGCAGGTGCTGTCTCCTTCGCCAAAAAAGCCAATGGTCGAACCTACGTGTCCGTAAACCCGATTACGGAGGCAGCGGAGTAGCCGGTCCGCTTCACCAACACCGGCGACCCATCTCGGGGACCGGTGTCTGGACAGTCCGGAAATAGGTTCGAAAGGGGAGATGGGTCGCCATCTCCCCTTTCTTTTTGTCCGGAGGAAAAGCAATGGTTGCCGAAAGTGAAGACATCGAGAGTGAAAGTCCCAGAGTCGAGATAGATTGCCCGGTTCTCGTTACCGAGCGCCTCGTTCTGCGCATCCCGCGCGACGATGATGTGACCGAACTGGTGGAGCTTGCCAACAACCGGCGCCTGGCCGAAATGCTCGGCCGCCTGCCCAATCCCTATCGCGTGAACGACGCGCACAGTTTTCTGAGCCGCATTCGTGCCGGAGAGATCAACGGCTGCACCTATGCGATCACGCTTTCTGAAACCGGTGCCTTCATCGGCTGCGCCGGTCTGGAAAACCGCGCGAATGGCCTCGAGATGGGCTACTGGATCGGCGAGCCCTATTGGGGCCGCGGATACGCGACAGAAGCGGCACATGCGCTCGTCGATCTGGCTTTCCGCGCCACGGATATCGACCGGCTGAATGTGTCCTGCCGCGTCACCAACACCGCCTCGCGGCGCGTGATCCACAAATGCGGCTTTCAGTATGCCGGTCAGGGCATGATGGATTCGGTAGTCGCCGGCAGGGTGGCCGTCGAGCGCTATCAGCTCGACCGCAGCACCTGGGTTAGCCTCAGAAGCTGGGGCGCGTGAATTGAAGAGCGAGAGCAGGAACGGCTGACATTCTGTCTGCTCTCGCACTTCGGCTCATGATGCTGTAGACGGTTCTGCGCAACGATATGGAAAGACGGTCAAACTCATGAAGTTCCTCGATCAGGCCAAGGTCTATATCCGCTCCGGCGATGGCGGCGCAGGCGCCGTTTCGTTCCGGCGCGAGAAATATATCGAGTTTGGTGGACCTGACGGCGGCGATGGCGGCCGCGGCGGCGATGTCTGGATCGAGGCGGTCCAGGGTTTGAATACACTGATCGATTACCGCTACCAGCAGCACTTCAAGGCCAAGACCGGCGTGCACGGCATGGGCCGGAACCGCACCGGCGCCAAGGGCGAGGACGCGATCCTCAAAGTGCCGGTAGGCACGCAGATCTACGAAGAAGACAACGAGACGCTCATTTGCGACCTGACCGAAATTGGCCAGCGCTTTAAGCTGGCCAGCGGCGGCAATGGCGGCTTCGGCAATCAGCACTTCAAATCCTCCACCAATCAGGCGCCGCGCCGTGCCAATCCCGGCCTGCCGGGCGAAGAGGCATGGATCTGGCTGCGCCTGAAGCTCATCGCCGATGCCGGTCTGGTCGGCCTGCCCAATGCGGGCAAATCCACCTTTCTGGCCACAGTTACGGCGGCCAGGCCGAAGATTGCCGACTATCCTTTCACCACGCTGCATCCCAATCTGGGTGTGGTGCGCATCGACGCGCGCGAATTCGTCATGGCCGATATCCCCGGCCTCATCGAGGGCGCCCATGCGGGCGTTGGCATTGGCGACCGTTTTCTTGGCCATGTGGAACGCACGCGCGTTCTCTTGCATCTCGTCTCAGCGCGCGAGGAAGACCCCGCCGCCGTCTACACCACCATTCGCGGTGAGCTTGCCGCCTATGGCCACGGCCTCACCGACAAGGCAGAGATCGTCGCACTCAGCCAGGTGGACCTTCTCGACGACGAAGCGCGGGCCGAAAAACAGGCGGCTCTTGCGGAGGCCTGCGGAAAGAAACCGCTCCTCCTCTCTTCCGCCACCGGCGAAGGTGTGCAGGACGTGCTGCGTGCGCTGATGAAGATCATTCAGGATGCGCGCACCGAAGAAGAAGACGCAGATGCGGCTGACGACCGCTGGCAGAAATAGGCAGCCCCGCATGTCCCGCCCCGCGCTCAGCAGTCACCGCCGCATCACCGTCAAGATCGGCTCCGCCCTTCTGGTGGACCGCAAGAAGGGTTTGAAGCGCGAATGGCTTTCCGCGCTGGTCGATGACATTGCGGCACTCAATGCCGATGGCGTTGAGGTTCTGGTGGTCTCGTCCGGCGCCATCGCGCTTGGCCGCACGATCCTAGGAGTTGAACGGCGCACGCTCAAACTTGAGGAAAGCCAGGCCGCCGCCTCGGTCGGCCAGATCGCGCTCGCCGGCGCGTGGGACGAGGAGCTGCGCAAGCGCGGGCTCAAATCCGGACAGATCCTCGTCACGCTCGGTGATACGGAAGAGCGCCGCCGCTATCTCAATGTACGCGCCACCGTCTCCACGCTTCTCAAGATGGGTGTCGTCCCCGTCATCAATGAGAATGACACGGTCGCCACCAGCGAAATCCGCTATGGCGACAATGATCGCCTCGCCGCCCGCATCGCCACCATGCTGGGGGCTGATCTTCTGGTTCTGCTTTCGGATGTGGACGGTCTCTACACGGCCCCGCCGGCAAGCGACCCCGATGCGCGCTTTATCCCGGTGGTGGACGCCATCACCCCGGAGATCGAGGCCATGGCCGGCGCTGCAGCGTCGGAATTGTCGCGCGGCGGCATGCGCACAAAACTCGATGCAGGTCGTATCGCGACAGCGGCAGGCACAGCCATGGTGATCGCCTCGGGCACGCGCCTAAACCCGCTTGCGGCAATCGACAATGGCGCCCGCTCCACTCTCTTCAGGGCGAGCGACACACCTGTGCGCGCCTACAAGACATGGATCGCCGGCCAGCTGGAGCCGGCAGGCACCATCACGGTCGATGCCGGTGCGGTTCTGGCGCTTGCGGCTGGAAACTCGCTCCTGCCCATCGGCGTCACCCATGTCTCAGGCAGTTTCGCGCGCGGCGACACGGTGGCCATTCACGGGCCCGACGGGCGCGAGGTGGCGCGCGGGCTGGTTGCCTACGACGCCGCCGATGCCGTAAGAATCGCCGGTCTGAAAAGCGGCGAGATTGCCGAAGTGCTCGGATATGAAGCGCGCGCTGCCATGGTGCACCGCGACGATCTGGTGACGGCGCCCCATGCGCGGCATCACCTGAAGGAAAAGGCGGAGGGTTGAATGCTGATGGAAAACAGGCAGGGCAGTGCGGACATTGCCGCGCTGATGAACGATCTCGGTGCGCGCGCCCGCGCTGCCGCAGGCCCGTTGTCCATCGCCACACCGCAGATCAAGAACGCCGCGCTGGAAGCCATGGCCGATGCGCTCACGCACAATGAAGCGGCGATCCTTGAAGCCAATCGCGAAGACATGGCGCACGGTGAAGAGGCCGGCCTGTCGCCTGCCCTCCTCGACCGGTTGAAGCTCGATTCGGCACGCATCGCCGGCATGGCCGAAGGCATCCGCGCCATCGCCGCGCTGAAAGACCCGGTCGGCGATGTGATCGCCGCATGGGATCGCCCCAACGGTCTTCAGATCGAGCGCGTGCGCACGCCGCTCGGCGTCATCGGCGTGATTTATGAAAGCCGCCCCAACGTGACCGCCGATGCCGGCGCGCTGTGCCTCAAGGCCGGCAATGCGGTGATCCTGCGGGGCGGGTCCGATTCCACCCGTTCGTCCGCCGCCATCCATGCCTGCCTTGTCGAAGGACTTGAGAAAGCAGGCTTGCCCGCCGACGCCATCCAGCGTGTGCCGGTCACCGACCGCGCCGCCGTTGGCGAGATGCTGAAAGGCCTTGGCGGCAATGTCGACGTGATCGTGCCGCGCGGCGGGCGCAGTCTCGTCGAACGCGTGCAGAGCGACGCGCGCGTCCCGGTTTTCTCGCACCTGGAAGGCATCTGCCATCTCTATCTCGACCGCTCGGCCGACACCGACATGGCGGTCTCCATCGCCGTCAATGCCAAGATGCGGCGCACCGGCATCTGTGGCGCCGCCGAAACCCTGCTCGTGGATTGGGAAGCAGCCGACCGGCTTCTGGTTCCGGTTCTCTCTGCCCTGAAAGAAGCCGGCTGCGCCATTCGCGGCGATGAAGATGTCTGCGCCCGCTTCGCATCGGCAACACTCGCGACCGAGGAAGACTGGGCTACGGAATATCTCGACGCGATCATCTCGGTGAAGCTGGTCGACGGCGTGGATGAAGCGATCCGCCATATCGGCACATGGTCCTCGCACCACACCGAGGCCATCGTCGCGGAGGATGCGGCAGTCGTCGAGCGCTTCTTCAACGAGATCGATTCGGCCATTCTCCTCCACAATGCCTCCACCCAGTTTGCCGATGGCGGCGAATTCGGGATGGGTGCAGAGATCGGCATTGCCACCGGTAAGATGCACGCGCGCGGTCCGGTCGGTGTTGAACAGCTCACCTCGTTCAAATATCGCGTTCGCGGCTCCGGCCAGACACGACCGTGAGCCCGGATCGTTTGATGCCTTCTCCTGCTTCGCCCACGTCCCTCCCGGCGCGCTATCTGCGCATGCCGCATGTGGAGCCGGGCATGGCGGTGGGGCTCTTCGGCGGATCGTTCAATCCTCCCCATGCCGGTCATGCGCTGGTTGCAGAAATCGCCATGCGAAGGCTGAGGCTCGATCAGCTCTGGTGGATCGTCACGCCGGGAAACCCACTGAAAAGCCATCGCGAGCTCGCGCCGCTTTCCGAACGGGTGGCGCTTTCGGAGAAATGCACCAGCGATCCACGCGTGAAGGTGACTGCCTTTGAGGCCGGCCACCGCATCCGCTATACGGCGGACACGATAGATCTTGTTCAAACGCGCAATCGCGGTGTCGATTTTGTCTGGATCATGGGCGCCGACAGCCTGCGCGACTTTCACCGCTGGGAACGCTGGCGCGACATCGTGCGCTCCATGCCCATTGCGGTGATCGACCGTCCCGGGGCGACGCTCGCCTTCCTATCGTCCACCATGGCGAAGACTTTCGACCATGCCCGGCTCGACGAAGACGACGCGCCAATCCTGGCGCGCAGCAGGCCGCCAGCCTGGACATTCATCCACGGCCCACGCTCCTCGCTATCCTCGACCGCCATCAGAAATGCGGCGAAAGAGGCCCGGTGATCGCTAAACTCCGTTCAAACATGTGAACGGCCATGTCTTGAAACTGTTAACAGACTCTGCCTATCTATTGGGTATCGTCGGCATTGTGGCCGATGGTGAGCTTGTTCTTATTGGAAAGGAAAGACACTGAGAACAGCAATGACGAAGAAGGCTGACATGATGCCTTCGCCGGCCGAGGCCAGTCGCAATCTGGTTTCCCAGGCCGTTGAAACAGCCCTCACGAGTCTGGAAGACTCCAAGGCGGAAAACATCATCTCTATCGATATCCAGGGCAAATCTCCGCTCGCCGATCACATGATCATCGCGTCGGGGCGTTCGCATCGCCATGTGGCGGCAGTGGCGGATCATCTGATCCGCGCGCTCAAAGAGGCTGGTCTTGGCAACGCCAAGGTCGAAGGTCTGAGCGGCGCCGACTGGGTGTTGATCGATACGGGCGACATTGTCGTTCACGTCTTCCGCCCTGAAGTTCGGGAGTTTTACAACATCGAGAAGATGTGGCAGGCCCCCGATCTGGAGGATGAAACGGTTCACTGACCGTCGTCTGCGACGACGGCGACTATGAGCCACCTCCGCCCACCGGGCAGAGAGGCTGGAATGTATATTGCCATTTGTGCCGTGGGCCGGATGAAGACCGGCCCCGAGAGGGATTTGACGGACCGTTATCTGGAGCGGTTCGCCAAAAGCGGCCCTGCTGTGGGCCTGGAATTCTCCGGTGTCAGTGAGATTGTCGAGAGCCGCGCCAGGTCCGCTGACGAACGGCGTCGCGAAGAAAGCCGCAAGATCGCACAAATGCGCCCCGAGGGGTCAGCACTCTTTCTGCTCGACGAGCGTGGGAAGAATCTCACATCAAGGCAGTTGAGCGAAACGATCGCGGATTTGCGCGATCAGGGCCGCCGCAGTCTCACGATAGTCATCGGGGGGCCGGACGGGCACGACAGTGAACTGCGTGAGGCAGCCGACCGCACCATAGCCTTCGGCGCACAGACATGGCCGCACCAGATCGTTCGCCTGATGCTGGCTGAACAACTTTACCGGACGTCGACCATCCTTTCTGGCCATCCCTATCACCGTGACTGACCGACTCGTGGCGCTGTTTTCACAAACGCGCATTGACGCCCGGCAAAATACAACCAAAAATTGCATCCGGTTACCACATGGTTGATGTTTCCTTAAGGAAACTTGGCCTATCCTGTCTTTGAACGACCTCCACTTCGCGTAAAACGGCAGACCAGGGATGAAGAATGCGCTCGCGCCGCGCCCATATCTCACCCGTCTCAGGACGGCCGCTGCTGCTGTGGCGATCTTCTGCATTCTGCCTGCCCCCGCTCCCGCGCAGGATGGCATTCAGGTTCTCGAGACCCAGCACAACAAGAGCCAGGTCGAATTTCAGGACATCAACCGCGAGATTGCACTGACGGAAAAGCGGCTCGCCGAGATCGCGGCCGAGATCGATGCCATCAGGAACGACAATGCCGCAATCACGGCGGCTCTCATCCAGGCAGCAAAAACGGAACGCAAGCTGAGCGAGGATATCGATACGATTTCGCTGCGGCTGAGCAAGCTTCGTCACGAAGAGAGCTACCTCCGCGAATCGCTGCAGTCGCGCCGCGGCGTTCTGGCCGAGGTGCTCGGCGCGCTTCAACGCATGGGCCTCAACCCGCCGCCGGCCATTCTCGTGCGCCCCGAGGACGCCTTGGCTTCAGTCCGCAGTGCCATTCTTCTCGGCGCGGTGGTGCCGGAGCTGCGTGCGGAAACGGAAATCCTGATCGGCGATCTGCGCGATCTTTCTCGGATCGTGACGT
Organism: Nitratireductor sp.; assembly: GCF_017794765.1. GTDB lineage: Bacteria > Pseudomonadota > Alphaproteobacteria > Rhizobiales > Rhizobiaceae > Nitratireductor. The sequence goes on from NZ_CP051236.1 coordinate 369,263, forward strand.
CGATTGAGGGCGAGCGCGACAAACTTCAAAAAACCGTGACCGAACAGGCCGAAGAAAAGAAGCGGCTGGCCTTGCTGCTGGACGAGAAGAAGCGTCTCCAGCAGGAGGCCGAAAACCGCATGGCAACAGAGCAGCAGCAGGCAGAGGCGCTGGCCGCACGCGCCACCAGCCTTCAGGAGCTGATCGGGTCGCTGGAGAACGAAATCGCCTCGCTCCGCAAGGCTGAAGCCGAGCGCGCAAGGCGGCTCAATGAGCCGACTTCGCCCGAGAACCGTCTTGGTGCCGGCGCCTCCTTCGCCAGGCGGACAGGCGGGGTGGCCTTGCCCGTTGCCGGTCAGTTCGTGGCCAGGTTCGGTGAAGACGACGACACTGGCGCGCCGCTGCAGGGCGACATTCTAAGAACACAATCCGGCGCAATCGTTACGGCACCCGCGGGGGCGACGGTACTGTACGCAGGACCGTTTCGTTCCTATGGTCAGCTATTGATACTCAATGCCGGCGACGGTTATCATATCGTGCTTGCCGGCTTGGATAAGGTAAGCGTGACGCTGGGGCAATCCGTTTTGGCGGGCGAACCAATCGGCATGATGGGGGAAGCTCGTCTGGCAAGCATCGCAGGCCCGGGGACTGAAGACCTTACCCCCGAGCTGTATGTCGAGTTCAGGAAGAACGGAAAACCGATCGATCCTAAACCCTGGTGGGCTCCGGGACACTCTGGAAGGACAGGAAATGAAACGTAACTTGTCGCTATTGTTTGCCGGCGCCCTCATGGGCGCATCCGCGGTTTCGCTTTTTCACGGTACGAGCGGTTTCTCGGCAAACGCCGCTGGTTCGGAAACCTACCGGCAGCTTGCGATCTTCGGCGACATCTTCGAGCGCGTGCGCGCCCAGTATGTGACCCCGCCGGACGACAAGAAGCTGGTGGAGAGCGCCATTAACGGCATGCTCACCTCGCTCGATCCACACTCTTCCTATCTCGATGCGGAAGCTGCCAAGGACATGCGGGTCCAGACAAAGGGCGAGTTCGGTGGCCTGGGCATCGAAGTGACCATGGACAATGAGCTCGTGAAGGTTGTCTCCCCCATCGACGACACACCCGCCTCGCGCGCTGGCGTCCTGGCCGGCGACCTGATCTCCGCCATCGACGGCGAGGAGGTGCGCGGCATGTCGCTCAATGACGCGGTGGACAAGATGCGAGGCCCGGTCAACACACCGATCGAACTCACCATCCTGCGCGAAGGTGCAGACAAACCGATCGAGCTGACCATTGTGCGCGATATCATCAAGGTGAAAGCCGTCAAGTTCCGCGTGGAGGAGGATGTCGGCTATCTGAAGATCACGTCCTTCACCGAAAAGACCTTCGATGACCTGATGAGCGCCATTGATACGATCAGCAAAGAGGTGCCTGACGACAAATTGAAGGGCTATGTACTCGATCTGCGTCTCAATCCGGGTGGTCTGCTCGATCAGGCGGTGAGCGTCTCCGATGCTTTCCTCGACCGTGGCGAGATCGTTTCGACACGCGGTCGTGACGCCAACGATATCGCCCGTTTCGATTCGCGGCCCGGCGATGTGCTCAATGGCAAGCCGGTGATTGTGTTGATCAACGGCGGTTCTGCGAGCGCCTCCGAGATCGTTGCCGGTGCGCTGCAGGATCATCGCCGCGCGACGGTGCTCGGCACCCAATCCTTCGGCAAGGGTTCGGTGCAGACCATTATTCCGCTCGGCGAGAACGGCGCCCTGCGCCTCACCACCGCGCTCTACTACACGCCATCAGGAGAATCGATCCAGGGCAAAGGCATCACGCCCGACATCAAGGTCGACCAGCCGCTACCCGAAGAGTTACAGGGTCGCGATCTGCGCCGGGGCGAGTCGGATCTGCGTGGGCACATCAAGGGTGAGGAAGAAAGCGAGGAGGGCTCCGGCTCGATCGCCTATGTACCGCCGGATGCCAAGGATGACGTCCAGCTCAACGCAGCGCTTGAACTGCTCCGTGGCGAAAAAACTGACCCCGCCTTTCCGCCAAATCCTGACAAAGCCGTCATGAATCAGTAAGTATCGATCGACCATCGCCGGTTTCAGCGAATCGGCGATGGCGCCCCGGCAACACGGTTTGTCGGAAATCTGAATACGGGAGCGGCAATCCTTCCATCAGGGAGATGACCGGTCTGGATTTTTGGCCCTCGGCCATCGTCACGGGTGGGTATGATTTCGGGGAACAGAGACATAGACCGGCCGCTCGGCCGCGATGACCGGCCGAAAAAGCCAAAACGCAGTGGCATTTTCACCACCGAACGCATAGCGCTGAGCCTTGCCGCAATCGCCATTTTTGGTGTTTCTACTGCCGTGGCGCTGCGCGACCGTCCTTTTCGTTCACCGGCAGCAATCGCCATTACGGAGCCGGTGGAACAGACCGTCGCCGAAACAACCACGCCTGAACCGGTAGCGGATGTTCCGCGACAGGGCGCTCCCAATGCGTCAATTACCCGGCTCGGCCCCAGAGATCCCGCCGAGAATGGGGAGCCCGGAAACGGAGTCATTGTCATCCGCGACCCCTCGGCCATGGGACAGCATCCAAGACTTGCCCATCTTCCCGACCGCGCACTTATCGAAGAATCGGAAACGGGGCCCCTGCCCGTGCGCGATGCGGGAGGCCGCCGCCCCTTCGATGTTTATGCCCGGGCGTGGTCGGGCGCGCGCGGAGCCAGAATCGCCATCATTATCGGTGGCCTGGGACTTTCACAGACAACGACCCAGGAGGCGATTGAGGCGCTCCGTCCCGAGATCACCCTCGGATTCGCCCCGGCCGGCAACAGCCTGAGCCGCTGGATGCAGACAGCGCGCAAGGCAGGGCACGAGATCGTCCTGCAGGTGCCGATGGAACCCTTCGGTTATCCCTCGCCGAATCCCGGGCGCAACACGCTGACCGTCGACGCATCGCCATCGGAGAACCTTGCCCGCCTTCGCTGGGCTCTTTCAAGAATCACGAATTACACCGGCATAATGAACTACATGGGTGGCCGCTTCACCGCGGAACCGGAGCCGATGGATGAGATCATGGCCGAGCTTGGCAAACGCGGACTGATGTATATCGACGACGGCACATCCGCGCGCAGCGTCGCCGAAGATCTGGCGCTTCAGGAAGGAGTACCGTTTGCCGCATCGGATGTACTGATTGATCCCACAGGAAATAACCGCCGACCCGACCGTGGTGAAATTCTGAAAAAACTCGATGAGTTGGAACGCATTTCCCGCGCGCGCGGCTTTGCGATTGGAACCGGATCGGCTTTCGATGAAACCATCGACACAGTCGCCGAGTGGGCCGCTGAGGTAACCGCGCGCGGGATAGAACTCGTCCCCATCTCGGCGCTCGCCGCCGACCCCGAGCCCCGATAAGATTGGACAGTCTAGCAATGGCCAGGAACAACATGATTGCGAACGATCTGCCCTATCGCCCTTGCGTGGGCATCATGGTTCTGAATGATCGCGGCTTGGCCTGGGCCGGGCGGCGCATCGTGCAGCCCGACACGGACGAGCTCTCCGGCGCGACACAGCTTTGGCAAATGCCTCAGGGCGGTGTGGACAAGGGCGAAGATGCGCGCGAGGCGGCCTATCGTGAACTATACGAGGAAACAGGCATGAAGTCCGTTTCCTTTCTTGCCGAAACGCCCGACTGGATCACCTATGATCTGCCCGAACACCTGGTCGGCGTGGCGCTCAAGGGCAAGTATCGCGGCCAGAAGCAGAAATGGTTCGCCTTCCGCTTCGAGGGGCAGGAGTCCGAGATTGCCATCAACCCGCCGCCTGGTGGCCACGCGGCGGAGTTCGACATGTGGGAATGGAAGCCCATGGCAGAACTGCCAAAGCTGATCGTGCCTTTCAAACGCAAAGTCTATGACAGCGTGGTCGACGCCTTCCGTCATCTCGCGCCCTGAAGCTTCTGGCCAGAAGCCGGCCCTTCACCTCCTCTGAACCCAAATTGCGCACACAAAAAAAGCCGGGCGCTGAGCCCGGCTTTTTTGTTTGAGCTATCGGCTGATCAGGCCGGAAGGATAGCCCCTTCCAGCGTTGTCAGCTGATGGAGGAATTCCTCGGCGCGCATACGCGTCTCGTGGTCCCTGGCATCCTCGATATCTTCGCGGGCGTCCTGGATGCGGCGCGCGAGATCCTCGCGATTGATGTCGTCGACATGCACAGCCGATTCAGCCAGCACGGTACAGCTGTCAGGAAGAATATCGGCGAAACCGCCAAACACGACATAGCGTTCCGTCTTGCCATCGGCGGAAACAGTGACCACGCCCGGCTTGATGCTGGTCATGGTCGGCGCATGGGTCGCCATAACGGTCAGTTCGCCCTCGGTGCCGGGAATGACAACCGATTCGACGTCCTGGGAAACCAGGAGCCGCTCGGGCGAGACCAGATCGAATTTGAAGGCTTCTGCCATCTTTCTCTAGCGAATAGTGAATAGCGAATAGCGAATGTACTTCGCCCGATCGCTTCCGCTCTCCCTATTCGCTACTCCCTATTCGCTATTCGCTTCGGATCAGGCTGCTTCCGCTGCCAGCTTCTGGGCTTTCTCGACGGCGTCCTCGATGGTACCGACCATGTAGAATGCCGCCTCCGGCAGGTGATCGTACTCACCGTTGCAGAGGCCCTTGAACGAGCGGATCGTGTCTTCGAGATCCACGAACAGACCCGGCGCGCCGGTGAAGACCTCGGCCACGTGGAAGGGCTGCGACAGGAAGCGCTCGATCTTGCGCGCGCGGGCAACCGTGAGCTTGTCCTCTTCGGAAAGCTCGTCCATGCCGAGAATGGCGATGATGTCTTGCAGCGACTTGTAGCGCTGGAGGATCTCCTGCACCTGACGTGCCACCTGGTAGTGCTCTTCGCCGACGATCATCGGGTCAAGCATGCGCGAGGTGGAGTCGAGCGGATCCACGGCCGGGTAGATACCCTTTTCCGAAATGGCACGGTTCAACACGGTCGTTGCGTCCAGGTGGGCGAACGAGGTTGCCGGTGCCGGGTCGGTCAGGTCGTCGGCGGGCACGTAAATGGCCTGCACCGAGGTGATCGAGCCCTTGGTGGTGGTCGTGATGCGTTCCTGCAGGGCGCCCATGTCGGTCGCCAGCGTCGGCTGATAACCCACGGCCGAAGGAATGCGGCCGAGAAGCGCAGACACCTCGGAACCAGCCTGCGTGAAGCGGAAGATGTTGTCGACGAAGAACAGAACGTCCTGGCCCTGGTCGCGGAAGTGCTCGGCAACCGTCAGACCGGTCAGAGCAACACGGGCACGCGCACCGGGCGGCTCGTTCATCTGGCCGAACACGAGGGCGCATTTGGAGCCTTCGGTCGAACCGTTATTCTTGGCCGGGTCCTTGTTCACGCCGGATTCGATCATCTCGTGGTAGAGATCGTTGCCCTCACGGGTACGCTCACCCACGCCGGCGAACACGGAGTAACCGCCATGCGCCTTGGCGACGTTGTTGATCAGTTCCTGAATGAGAACCGTCTTGCCAACGCCGGCGCCACCGAACAGGCCGATCTTGCCGCCCTTGGCGTAGGGAGCGAGCAGGTCCACAACCTTGATGCCCGTGACCAGAATTTCGGCTTCGGTGGACTGGTCCACATAGTCGGGAGCGGGCTGGTGGATAGCGCGGGTGCCGTCGCCCTTGACCGGGCCGGCTTCGTCGATTGCCTCGCCAACCACATTCATGATGCGGCCGAGCGTGGCCTCGCCAACCGGCACGGCAATCGGATTGCCTGCGTCACGCACTTCCATGCCGCGAACGAGGCCCTCGGTGGAGTCCATGGCGATGCAGCGAACGGTGTTTTCGCCCAGATGCTGCGCCACCTCGAGCACGAGGCGGTTGCCCTGGTTTTCCGTCTCCAGCGCGTTCAGGATCGCCGGCAGATGATCCTCGAACTGCACGTCAACAACGGCGCCAATAACCTGACGGATCGTGCCGACTGCGCCGGATGCCTTCTTTGCGGTGCTGCGGGTGGAAGCCGCCTTGCGCGCCGGAGCCGCTTTTTTTGCGGCAGTCGCGGACGCCGTCTTCGGGGTCGCTGCTTTGGCCATGTTCGTTTAACCTCTTCGGTCCGTTAGAGCGCTTCCGCGCCCGAAATGATTTCGATCAGTTCCTTGGTGATCTGCGCCTGACGCTGACGGTTGTAGGTGATCGACAGCTTGTCGATCATCTCGCCTGCGTTGCGCGTCGCGCTGTCCATGGCGGTCATCTTGGCGCCCATCTCACCGGCTGCGTTCTCAAGAAGCGCCCGGAAGATCTGCACCGAAATGTTGCGCGGGATCAGATCGGCAAGAATGGAAGGTGCATCCGGCTCGTATTCGTAAACCGCATCCGATCCTTCACCGGCCCCATCTGCTGGAACCGCGGCAGGAATGATCTGCAGCGCGGTCGGCACCTGCGACATCACCGACTGGAACTCGGAGTAGAACAGCGTGCAGATGTCGAACTCGCCCTTCTCAAACAGGCCGATCACCTGACGGGCGATCTCATGCGCGTTCTCGAAGCCGATCTTCTTCACCTCGCGCAGGTCCACGCGATCGATGATCAGGTCGCCATGGTCGCGACGCAGAATGTCGTAACCCTTCTTGCCAACGCAGAGCACCTTCACGGTCTTGCCGTCACGCAGAAGCGTACGGATATGCTCGCGTGCCTTCTTTGCGATCTGGCTGTTGAAGCCGCCGCAAAGACCGCGTTCCGCCGTGGCGACGACCAGCAGGTGCGTATCGTCCTTGCCCGTGCCGGCCATCAGCGGCGGCGCGTCGGTGCCCGAAACGGCGCCGGCGATGTTGGCGAGCACGGTTCCCATGCGTTCGGCATAGGGCCGCGCAGCCTCGGCCGCCTCCTGGGCGCGCTTCAGTTTCGCCGCGGCGACCATCTGCATCGCCTTGGTGATTTTCTGCGTCGCCTTGACCGAGGCGATCCGGTTGCGAAGTTCCTTAAGGGAAGCCATGCTCGCTCAGCCTCAGGCGAAGTTCTTGGCGAAAGCGTCGATCTGTGCCTTGAGCTTCTCACGCAGATCGTCGGAAAGCGCCTTTTCCTTGCGGATCGCTTCCAGCACGTCCTTGCCATCCGCACGCATGTGCGAAAGCAGGCCCTGCTCGAAACGGGTGACATCGGCAAGCGGCAGCTTGTCGAGGTAGCCATTCACACCGGCGAAGATCACGGCAACCTGCTCTTCCGTCTTCAGCGGCGAGAACTGCGGCTGCTTCAGGAGTTCGGTCAGGCGCGCACCGCGGTTGAGCAGGCGCTGGGTCGAGGCGTCGAGGTCAGAACCGAACTGCGCGAACGCAGCCATTTCACGGTACTGGGCGAGCTCACCCTTAATGGAGCCGGCAACCTGCTTCATCGCCTTGATCTGGGCTGCGGAGCCGACGCGCGACACTGACAGACCGACGTTCACGGCCGGGCGGATACCCTGGAAGAACAGGTTGGTCTCGAGGAAGATCTGACCGTCGGTGATCGAGATCACGTTGGTCGGAATGTAGGCCGACACGTCGTTCGCCTGCGTCTCGATGACCGGCAGAGCTGTGAGCGAACCGGCGCCCTGCTCGTCGTTCATCTTCGCCGCGCGCTCGAGCAGGCGGGAGTGCAGGTAGAACACGTCACCCGGATAAGCTTCACGGCCCGGCGGGCGGCGCAGCAGGAGCGACATCTGACGGTAGGCGACGGCCTGCTTGGACAGATCGTCATAGGCGATCACGGCATGCTTGCCGTTGTCGCGGAAATATTCGCCCATGGCGCAGCCGGCAAACGGAGCCAGGAACTGCATCGGAGCGGCATCGGAAGCGGTGGCGGCGACGATGATCGAGTATTCGAGAGCGCCGCGCTCTTCCAGAACCTTCACCAGCTGTGCAACCGTGGAGCGCTTCTGACCAACGGCGACATAGACGCAGTAGAGCTTCTGGCTCTCGTCGTCACCGTCGTTGAGCGGCTTCTGGTTGAGGAAGGTATCGAGAACGATAGCGGTCTTGCCGGTCTGGCGGTCGCCAATGATAAGCTCGCGCTGGCCGCGGCCGATCGGGATTAGCGCGTCAACGGACTTCAAACCCGTGGACATCGGCTCGTGAACCGACTTGCGGGGGATGATGCCCGGTGCCTTCACGTCAACGCGGGCACGCTGCTTTGCCTTGATGGGGCCCTTGCCGTCGATCGGGTTGCCAAGCGCGTCAACAACGCGGCCGAGCAGCTCCGGACCGACCGGAACGTCCACGATGGCGCCCGTGCGCTTCACCGTGTCGCCTTCTTTAATGTCACGGTCGCTACCGAAGATAACGACGCCGACATTGTCGACTTCGAGGTTCAGCGCCATGCCACGGATGCCGCCGGGGAATTCCACCATCTCACCGGCCTGGACATTGTCCAGACCATAGACGCGGGCAATGCCGTCGCCCACGGAGAGCACCTGGCCAACTTCTGAAACTTCGGCTTCTTTGCCGAAGTTCTTAATCTGATCCTTCAGAATTGCGGAAATTTCCGCCGCACGGATGTCCATCAGCCGACCTCTTTCAGTGCAAGCTTGAGCGAATTGAGTTTGGTTTTGAGCGATGTGTCGATCTGGCGCGAGCCCATCTTGACCACCAGCCCGCCGAGAATGGAGGGATCAACGGTTACGTTGATTGAAACGTCCTTGCCAGCCACTGCCTTTAGTGCGGCCTTCAGTTCCTTCTCCTGCGTCGCATTCAGCGCATGCGCTACAGTCACATCCGCCGTCGTTTCGCCGCGATCTTCAGCCGCGATCTGGCGGAATGCGCGGATCATCTGCGGAACGGCGAACAGGCGCCGGTTCTTCGCCACGACACGCAGGAAATTGCCGACCAGGCCCGTAATCTTGGCCTTGTCGAGAACGGCGCTGACAGCCTTCAGCTGATCGTCCGCGGAAAAAACCGGGCTCTTGATCAGACGCTGAAGATCGTCGCTGCCTTCAAGAAGATCTTCGAAACGACCGAGATCGGCCTCGACTGTGGAAATCGCCTTGGCTTCCTTCGCCAGTTCGAAAAGCGAACCAGCGTAGCGCCCTGCCATTCCGGAAATCATGGAGCCAGATTGTGCCACGGGATGGTCATCTCTCACGCCTAGAAGGCCAAAAGATTTTCTGCTGGAGCGCCAGGCTCGGGCTAAATCTCTGACCTGATTGAATTTTTCCCCTCGCAAAAAGACATGAAGCATGCCCTTCTGCTGAAAGCCGATTGCCGTCTAGCACAGGCTTCCGAGACTCGCAACACGCATGGCCGCCGGCAAACCGGCTGCTTTGTCGCAGTTTGGACGCATTTTTGACCCGTCAGGCAATGAATCCCATGACAAAGGCCAGCGGCAAAACCGCCAGAACGAGCGAGAGCGCCAGAAACAGCCAGCTGTAAAGTGCCTTTGCACCGTCGGAAAGCATGGAAATAAGGCAACCGAAAACCGATACCGCCCAGGCCGCTCCAAGCGCCAGATAGATGAATGGCTGGGCCAGCATCATCGCTGCCAGTCCAAAGCCGATATAAAACCCGCCAATGATGGCGCGCGGCACCACCAGCATCTCGGTGCGTTCGACAGCAGGCTGCAGCCGAAACAGCCGCAGGGCCAGTCTCGGCATGAACATGACGAACAGTCCGATGAAGATCGTTGCCGCCGCCGCCGACCATGCCAGCCACTCACCCTGCGTTACCGGCCATGGGAAGGAAAACTGCATCGGAAACCCCCGTTTGCGAATTGCGGGCCCAAAGGCCCATTTCAAGGTTCGGCTCTCTTAGCCTGTTTCAACTTCCGGGGGGCATAGCGCACCCGCCACACTTCACAGAAAACTCTGCGGATCAATGTCCACCTGCACCCGAACCGAACCGCGCGGCCTCGGGCCAGCCTTGATCATGTCGCGCAAAAAGCCCTGAATGTCGGCGCGGCGCGTTCCGTGCACCAGAAGGCGGAACCGATGCCGCGCGGCAACCACCGCCAGCGGCGCTTCGGCAGGACCGAGAACATCCACCTCATCGGCGCGCGGCGCAGCCTGTCGCAGCCCCCGGGCATGGCTCTCCGCTTCCTGCCGCGTGGCCGCGCTCACGATGATCCCGGCAAGGCGTCCGAAAGGCGGCAGCCCCGCCCTTTCTCGCTCCGCCATCTCGCGCTCGTAAAATGCCTCCGCATCGCCCGTCACGATTGCCCGCATCACCGGGTGCTCGGGCTGATAGGTCTGCAGCAGGCCGAGGCTCTTGCGCCCCGTGCGGCCGGCACGCCCCGTCACCTGCGCCAGAAGCTGAAAGGTGCGCTCGGCCGCACGCGGGTCGCCATTGGCAAGGCCCAGATCCGCGTCCACCACGCCCACCAGCGTCATGCCGGGAAAATTGTGCCCCTTGGCCACAAGCTGCGTACCGATGATGATGTCTGCCTCGCCCTTGGCGATGGCCTCCAGTTCCAGCCGCAACCGCTTCACGCCCCCCATCATGTCGGAGGAGAGCATGATGGTGCGCGCATAGGGAAAAAGCTGGTCCACTTCTTCGGTGATTCGCTCCACCCCCGGCCCGCAAGCCACGAGATGATCGAGCGTGCCGCATTCCGGACAAGCCTCCGGACGTGGCTCGTTATAGCCGCAGTGATGGCAAACAAGCTGCCGGCGAAAGCGATGCTCCACCAGCCAGCTCGAACAGTCGGGACATTGAAACCGATGCCCGCACACCCGGCACAGCGTCAGCGGCGCATAGCCACGACGGTTGAGAAACAGAAGCGACTGCTCGCCCCGCGCCAGCGTCTTCTTCATCTCGTCGATCAGCACCGGGGAGAGAAAGCCGCCGCGCTGGGGCGCGGCCTTGCGCATGTCTATGGTGGCAAGATCCGGCAGCGCCGCATCGGCAAAGCGTGAGGAAAGCACGATCCGCTCATAGCGCCCCTGATTGGCATTGACCCGGCTTTCAAGCGATGGCGTTGCCGACGCAAGCACCACAGGAAAGCCACCGATATGCCCCCGCACCACGCCCATGTCACGCGCATTGTAGAAAACACGGTCTTCCTGCTTGTAGGCCGGGTCGTGCTCCTCGTCGATCACGATCAGGCCAAGCTCGCGAAAGGGCAGGAACAGCGCCGAGCGCGCGCCAGCCACCACCCGCAATTGCCCCTCCGCCACCTGCCGCCACACCCGCTCACGCTTCTTTGGCGCGAGGTCGGAGTGCCATTCGGCGGGCTTCGCACCGAACCGGTCATGAAAGCGTTCCAGAAAGGCCTGCGTCAGTGCGATCTCGGGTATCAGGATGAGAACCTGCTTGCCGCGCTCCAGCGCCGCCGCCACCGCCTCGAAATAGACCTCCGTTTTGCCCGAACCCGTCACGCCGTCGATCAGGGTCACGCTGAAGGCATCGGTGCCGGCCTTGTCCCGCAAACGATCCGCCGCTTCCGCCTGACCGTCGGTCAGCGTCGCACGTCCGAATGTCGGATCGGGCACGGCCACCAGGGGGCGCGGCGGGATTGAAACCGTCTCGAACACGCCCTGCGAACGCAACCCTTCGATCACGCTGGCAGAAACGCCCGCCGCATGGGCGAGCCCCGCCTTCGTCCATGCCTGGCCGTCGGCGGCCATTTCCAGCACGCGTTCACGGGCTGCCGTCAGCCGGTCAGGCCCCATCCCGTCGACAAGCCGCAGCCCCTCGGTCGGCGGCTCGGGATCGAACGCCGCCGGCGCACGCAAAAGCATCCGCGCCACCATGCCGGGCGGCGAGAGCGTGTAATTGGCGACCCAGTCGACGAACCGGCGCATCTCTTCGGGGATCGGCGGACAGTCGAAGACCTCGGCAATCGCCCGAAGCCTTTTCGCCGCCACTGCCTCGCCTGGCCCGTCCCAGACAATCCCCGCCACCTCACGCGGCCCCAGCGGTACGCGCACGATGGAGCCCGGCTCCACGCGCATGCCCTCTGGCACCGCATAGGAGTAGGGCCGCTCGGCCGGCATCGGCACCATGACCGGAACAACGGAGCTCATTGGCGAATCTTTTGTCATCGGGCGTGACCTTGCCCTGTTCTTGCATTAGAGCAAAGACCGAACATATGGAGGATGGAAGTGCATCCTCTCAATCCCCGCCTTCGGACTGCCTAAGGAGTTTGCCATGAAGTTCTTCGTCGACACCGCCGACGTCAATGAAATCCGCGAATTGAGCGACACCGGTCTGCTCGATGGCGTCACCACGAACCCGTCGCTGATCATGAAGTCGGGCCGCGACATCATGGAAGTGACGAAGGAAATCTGTGACATCGTCGATGGCCCGGTCTCCGCCGAAGTTACCGCGACTGATTTCGAAGGCATGATGAAAGAGGCAGAGGTTCTCTCCAAGATCGCCGACAACATCTGCATCAAGGTGCCGCTCACCATGGATGGCCTCAAGGCATGTAAGGCGATCACCTCTTCGGGCCGCCTCGTCAATGTCACGCTCTGCTTCTCGGCCAATCAGGCGCTGCTTGCCGCCAAGGCCGGTGCAACCTTCATCTCGCCTTTCATCGGCCGTCTGGACGACATGGGCATCGATGGCATGGACCTGATCGCTGAGATCCGCACCATTTACGACAATTACGATTTCAGCACTGAAATTCTCGCCGCCTCCATCCGCACCGTGAACCACGTGAAGCAGGCCGCCCTGATCGGCTCCGACGTCGCAACCGTACCGCCGTCCGTTCTCAAGGCGCTGGTCAAGCATCCGCTCACCGACAAGGGCCTGGAAGCCTTCCTCGCTGATTGGGCGAAGACCGGCCAGAAGATCGGCTGAGGCTTCTCGCGCTCAAAAAATCGGTGCAGAAAAAACACCAGCATCGAAGCCCCTTCTCCCCGCCCGCGGAAGCGCGGGGAGAAGGTTAAGGATGAGGGGCAAGCGCCAGCAACAACGGCAGGCGCGCCCTTCTTCTCCGAAAGCTGATTTCTACCGTCGCACGCCAATCGGCACGCCTGCCGCGAACCCTAAAAGATCGCCTCTGGATCCTCGCGCAGCCGATCCACCGTATGCTCCTGAAGACGCGCCGCCACATCCGCCGGTTCGCCTTCCGCCAGGGCTTCTGGCATGATCGGCTTGCCGATCACCATGTTGATCGCACGCCCCTTCTTGTTCAGAAGCTCATGGAACAGCGTCATGTCGCGCAGCTCATTCGAGTAGCGCGACAGGAGGTAGAACAGGCCTGAATTGCGCGCCGTCATGTTCATCGGCACGACGGGCACCTGATAGCGCCGCGCCAGTGCGACCACGGAAGGCTGCCAGGGGCGTTCGGTCAGCTTGTCCTTGTTCCAGAAGGCGATGCGCCCCGAGGGAAACAGGACAATCGCTTTTTCGGCATTGAAGGCCTTGGCCGTCATTTCCAGCGTATCGCGGCTTTTGGCGTGGGATTTCTCCCCCGCGCGCCATTCCACGGGTATGATCAGATCGCGAAAGCGCGGGTTCACACGCAGGGCATCCCGATTGGCAAAAAATGCCATATCCGGACGAACCGCTTTCATCATGTCGTAGACTGCTATCCCGTCCGCGATGCCTGTCGGGTGATTCGGGGCCAGAATAAAGCCTCCCGAAGCCGGAATGTTTTCCAGCCCGCTCGCCGAGATCTCCAATGAAAGAAGTTGGCTGATATAAGAAAACGCATCCCAGCCTGATAATTCGGCGACCTCGTCAGCCATGACCACGGCCTGCCGATAGTGCAGGAAGCGGTAGAGAAAGGGCTGGGCCAGCGGCCACAGCATGTTCTGCGAGAGATGCGTGGTCCGCTCGGCAATGAGCTGATCCACCACATGAGGCGTCTCGGGTGCATAGATGTCCCGGCCCAGAACGCGGCTGCCGAGAACCGCAGCGACCGAGGTCAGCGTCGTGTGCAAAGCCATGGACGAAGTGCTCCCTGAAGCATTTCGGTTCTGGTCATGACCGTCATCCCGCTCCTTCGCCTTGCCGGAAGATGAACTTCCACGAAAATAGGGCAACATTCAGAGATCACGCCTCACAGGCTGTTTCACCGAATACTGTGACGACGCAATGACACGAATGCAAGATTGCAGCGCCCATATGCAACGAAACCGCGCATTCAAAAAGCCACGATTATAAACCGATGTCAGAACGCGCCAGATCCTGCCCTAGCGCAAGCCGCAACTGCTCGGCAAGCTCGCGGGCAGCGCGGTTTTCCGCATCGCGCTCGGCGCGCAGGGCAGCAAACTCCTGCCGTGGCACATCATACGCAGAGGAAATCTGCCGCCGACCCTTGGCAACCACCTGGCCGGTACCGCTTTCAGTCAGGGTGTAGACTGCGGTCATGGTGAGAAGGCTGGAGGTCGGCTCGTTGTCTGTACGCACCTGAACACGCGCGGCCGCGGAACTGGACCGCGTCACGGCAAGTTCAAGAGCATAGCGTGCGTTCGATGGCTGGCCGGCTCCACCATTGAGCAGGAAAATCAGGTGATTGCGAACCTCCTGGCCATAGCGCGTATCGACAGGCGCGATGGCGATGGAAGACAGGGCCGGCGAAGATGCAAAGCCGCTCTGCGTCACATCCGGCGTCGCCATCAGGGGGCGCACCGTGCAACCGGACGCCACGGCCAGTGAAAGTGCCAGACCGGCCAGCATCGAAACGCGAAACGTCGGGTTCAAGCTTTCCCCCTGTTTTCCAAACAGCATCAGTCGACGCCCCACCACATCATGCAACAATGTTAACAATGCGCTGCGGAACGACGATCACCTTACGTGGCTGCGAGCCGTTCAGCGCCTTCTGGACAAAGTCGAGCTGAAGCACCGCATCTTCCACGGCAGATTGATCTGCGTCGCGTGCAATTGTCAAATCACCGCGCTTCTTGCCGTTGATCTGCACCGGTAGAACAATCTCATTGTCCACGACAAGCCCCGGATCGAATTCCGGCCAGGCACTTGCCGCGACCAGTCCCTCACCGCCGATAGTTACCCAGCATTCCTCAGCCAGATGCGGCATGAAAGGAGCGACCAGGTGAATGAGGATCTCCACGGCCTCACGCGCGGCACTTTTCGCCACATCGTCGGCACCAGCCAGCGCCGACAGCGGCTCCTGAAGGTCGTTGACGAGTTGGTGAATGCGGGCGATTGCACGATTGAAAGCCAGCTTCTCGATGTCCTCGCCCACGGCCTTCAGCGCCTTGTGCGCCGCCTTGGAGGCCGCAACCGCTGCCCCCTCATGCGCCGGCTTTGGCACTACGCCACGCACGTGCTCGGCTGCCTCTGAAACAAGCCGCCACACGCGCTGCACAAACCGGTGCGCACCCGTCGCGCCATCATCCGTCCATTCCACGTCGCGCTCCGGCGGGGAATCGGACAGCATGAACCAGCGCGCCGTGTCCGCGCCGAAAGATTCGATGATGTCCTCGGGGCTCACCGTGTTCTTCTTCGACTTCGACATCTTCTCGAGCGAGCCGATTGATGCGGGTTCGCCCGTGGCGATCTCCACCGCCCTGCGGCCCTCGCCGGAGCCGGTGATCTCCACCTCGTTCGGAGCCAGCCAGCGGCCATCGGCAGAACGATAGGTCTCGTGGACCACCATGCCCTGCGTGAACAGGCCCTTGAAGGGCTCGGCCACATCCAGATGCCCCGTCGCGCTCATGGCACGGGCGAAGAAGCGCGAATAGAGCAGATGCAGGATCGCGTGTTCGATGCCGCCGATATACTGGTCGACCGGCAGCCACTCATTGGCGGCCTTCGGGTTGGTCGGGTCGTTCTCCCACGGTGCGGTAAAGCGGGCGAAGTACCAGGAGGAATCGACAAACGTGTCCATCGTGTCCGTCTCGCGCCGCGCATCCGCACCGCATTTCGGGCACTTCACATGTTTCCAGGTCGGGTGACGGTCGAGCGGATTGCCAGGACGGTCGAACTCGATGTCGTCGGGCAGCTCGACCGGCATGTCAGCCTTCGGCACTGGCACGACACCGCAATCGTCGCAGTGGATCATCGGGATCGGGCAGCCCCAGTAGCGCTGGCGGGAAACGCCCCAGTCGCGCAGGCGGAAATTCACCTTGCGCTCGCCCACCGGGCGGCCATTGATCGTCTCGGCGGAGAGGCGCTTTGCAATTTCCTCGAACGCCGCCTTCGGCTTCATGCCGTCGAGGAAGCGCGAATTGATCATCACGCCATCATCGGTGAAGGCTTCCTCGGTGATCTGGAAGGTCGCGGCATCCGCGCCCTCCGGCATCACCACCGGCGTCACCGGAAGACCGTATTTGTTGGCGAAATCCAGGTCGCGCTGATCGCCCGAGGGGCAGCCGAAGATCGCGCCCGTGCCATATTCCATCAGCACGAAATTGGCGACATAAACCGGCAGCGTCCATTCCGGATCGAAAGGATGACGCACGCGCACGCCCGTGTCGAAGCCCTTCTTCTCAGCCGTCTCCAGCGCCGCAGCCGAGGTGCCCATGCGGCGGCACTCTTCGCAGAATGCCGCAAGCTCGGCATTGTCGGTGGCCAGTGTCTTCGCCAGCGGATGGTCGGCGGCAATCGCCATGAAGGAAGCGCCAAACAGCGTGTCGGGCCGGGTCGTATAGACCTCCAGTTCGTTCACGCCCTCGGGCGCCGTCTCTTCTGCCAGAGCCCAGCGGATCAACATGCCTTCCGAACGGCCGATCCAGTTGCGCTGCATCAGCCGCACCTTCTCCGGCCACTGGTTGAGATCGTCGATGGCGTCGACCAGATCCTGCGCGTAATCGGTGATCTTGAAGAACCACTGCGCCAGCTCGCGCTGCTCGACTTCCGCACCGGAGCGCCAGCCGCGACCGTCGATCACCTGCTCATTGGCAAGCACCGTCTGGTCCACCGGGTCCCAGTTGACCTTGGAGGTCTTGCGCGTCACCAGCCCCTTCTCGAAGAAGTCGACAAACAACATCTGCTGCCGGTGGTAATAGTCCACGTCGCAGGTGGCGAACTCACGACTCCAGTCCAGCGACAGACCGAAGGTCTTAAGCTGATCCCGCATCACCGCGATGTTCTGATAGGTCCACTCCTTGGGGTGCACCTTGTTCTGCATCGCCGCGTTTTCGGCCGGCATGCCGAACGCGTCCCATCCCATCGGGTGCAGCACATTGTAGCCCCTGGCGCGCTTGTAGCGCGCGACCACGTCACCCATCGTGTAATTGCGCGTGTGGCCGATGTGAATGCGCCCGGACGGATAGGGGAACATCTCGAGCACGTAGTATTTTGGCCGCCCGTCATCATTGCTGGCCTCGAACAGCTTTGCTTCGTCCCAGGCCTTCTGCCAGCGGGGTTCTGCGACACGGGGATTGTAACGTTCGGTTGCCATGGCCGGATTTTCACAAGATAAGAAGCGGAAATGATGTTGGCGGACCTTCACCATGGTTTCGCCGAAGCGTCAACTCCAAGAGGCCTTTTTGGAAGAGGGATCAGCGAACCGATGAGCCACGCCGTCGAGAATCTGCAAGATGTCAAAGCGAAGATAGCAGAGGCGGAGAAAGCTGCCGGACGCTCAGGCGAACCGGTCACACTGGTCGCCGTTTCCAAGACGTTCGAAGCAGATCAGATCCGCCCGGTCATCGAGGCAGGGCAGCGTGTGTTCGGCGAGAACAGGGTTCAGGAGGCCCAGGGCAAATGGCCCGCGCTGAAGGAAGCGCATCCCGACATCGAGCTGCGCCTGATCGGCCCGCTGCAGTCCAACAAGGCCGCCGATGCCGTCGCCCTTTTCGACGTGATCGAGAGCGTCGACCGGGAAAAAATTGCCCGTGCGCTCTCGAACGAGATGCAGAAACAGGACCGTCACCCGCGTCTTTATGTCCAGGTCAATACCGGCCTCGAAGAACAGAAAGCCGGCATCGACCCGCGCCAGGCCGTGACTTTCGTCAAACATTGCCGCGAGGAATACGGCCTCGCCATCGAAGGGCTGATGTGCATCCCCCCGCTTGATGAAAACCCCGGCCCGCATTTCGCCCTTCTGAAAAAGCTCGCCGCCGAGGCCGGCGTCGAGAAATGCTCCATGGGCATGTCCGGTGACTACGAAAAGGCCATCGCCTTCGGTGCCACCAGTGTTCGCGTCGGATCAGCGATCTTCGGCGCACGCTGAGATTTCATGCATCTGCTGACGAACGTCCCGTCCCACGCACGACAATCACGAGAAAAAGCAGCGCGGCAATCAGAATAAGCACCGATCCCACTTTAGCCAGTCCCTCGCCTGTTCCCGAAATCGCGAAAATGATGCCCGGAACAATAACGATCACCCCGAGCTGGGCGAGCAGCACCTGCAGCTTGGCGAGCCGGCTTGCCGCCGCCTCCGGCACCAGCGTGTAGAACGCCCCATAAAGCGCGATGGTCACCCAGCCCAGAAGGTTCAGATGCCCGTGCGCCGGCGAGAAGGTGTGATCACCCGAAGCCGACATGTATATACCGAAAACCATCCCGAGCACCGCATAAAGCGGAGCCGTAACCCAGCAAACTCTCGCAAGCCCGTTCATTGTTGCCCCTTACACAATGCGACGCGGCCACCGGAGCAATAGCGTACCGGTTCCTCGTCTCCTCATTCCCAGAACGGCAGTCTACACCTGAGATTGAAGGGTAGGAATATAGGCACAATGGCTGGTCGCTGCTGGCGGAGCCCGCCACCCAATCGGAAAACGTGGCAACCGGACACGGAGCGAGGAGAAAGCTCCATGCCCGGCTGCGCCTGACCCCAACAGGCATCGCCCCAACAGGCATCAATGCAGAACGAGTTCTCCGGCGACGCTACGCCACTCGTTGGGAGAGATCAGCTTTCGGTGTGTGTAGGTCACCGAATGGAGCGGGCCGTCCAGCGTCTCGTTCCAGAAATCGATGAACCGGTAAAGTGCCGGAAAATCCGGTGCGGTGTCGTAATGCTGCCATAGAAAACTCTGCAAGATCGTCGGGTGATCAGGCAGGTGATAGAGAAATTCTGCCGTCGTCAGCCCATAGCCCCGGAGCATCAGCTCCATTTCGCCCGTCTGCTGCATGTGCTTCCTTTCCGAATCGGTTCCGGATTGAAAAATTGTGCGGTGAAAGTGCGCCGCCGTCCAGTGAGATGCTGTCACGAGCACGTAAATTTATCGTGTAAATACATATTGTTAGCAGCCGTCACTCAAGGATGCTAACGCTCCTGGTCCATGCGATTTCGCTCGTTTCAGCCGCTGCCACCAAATGTCTAATGTTGTAGCAGAAGGCAGAATGGTAATAATGCGCGCGAGCTAGCGACCGCTGCGTTGCTCGACGCAGATTACGTCCCGGCAAGCGCATATCCGGAGGAGGAAAAATGTCCGAAGTGCATGTTCACCGCGTCAAATCCGCGTGGAAGAAAAACGCGCTCATCGACAATGAGACGTATCTCAAATGGTACAAGGACAGCGTCAGGGATCCGGAGAAGTTCTGGAAAAAGCACGGCAAGCGCATCGACTGGTTCAAGCCCTATACCAAGGTGAAAAACACCTCTTTCAAGGGCAAGGTTTCCATCAAGTGGTTCGAGGATGGCGTCACCAATGTCGCCTACAACTGCATCGATCGCCATCTGAAGAAGCGCGGCAACCAGACCGCCATCATCTGGGAAGGCGACAATCCATACGACGACAGGAAGATCACCTATAACGAGCTTTACGAGCATGTCTGCCGGCTCGCCAATGTGTTGAAGGCGCGCGGCGTCAAGAAGGGCGACCGCGTCACCATCTACATGCCGATGATCCCGGAAGCCACCTATGCGATGCTCGCCTGCGCGCGCATCGGCGCGGTCCACTCGGTCGTGTTCGGCGGGTTCTCGCCCGATTCGCTTGCCGGCCGCATCGAGGACTGCCAGTCCGACTTCGTCATCACCGCGGACGAAGGCGTGCGCGGCGGCAAGAAGATCCCGCTCAAGGAAAACACCGACAGGGCCGTGGCCCTTGCCGAAAAGGCAGGCGCGAAAGTGCGCCATGTTCTGGTCGTCCAGCGGACTGCCGGCAAGATCAATTGGTCCGAGGGCCGCGATCTCTGGTATCACGAGGAAACTGCCAGGGCGAAGCCCGAGTGCAAGCCGGAAAAGATGAAGGCGGAGGATCCGCTCTTCATCCTCTACACCTCCGGCTCCACCGGCAAGCCCAAGGGTGTGCTGCACACGACAGGCGGCTATCTCGTCTACGCCTCGATGACGCATGAATATGTCTTCGACTATCATGAAGGCGACATCTACTGGTGCACCGCCGATGTGGGCTGGGTCACCGGCCACAGCTACATCGTCTACGGCCCGCTCGCCAATGGCGCCATCACCCTCATGTTCGAGGGCGTTCCGAACTATCCGGACGCCTCCCGCTTCTGGCAGGTGGTCGACAAGCACAATGTCAACATTTTCTACACCGCTCCCACCGCGATCCGCGCCCTGATGGGTGCCGGCGATGATTTCGTCACCCGCGCCTCGCGCAAGTCCTTACGCATTCTGGGTTCCGTCGGCGAGCCGATCAATCCGGAGGCCTGGGAGTGGTATTACAACGTCGTCGGCGACAAGAAATCTCCCATCGTCGACACCTGGTGGCAGACGGAAACGGGCGGCATCCTCATCACACCGCTGCCCGGTGCGACAGACCTCAAGGCCGGCTCGGCCACGCGTCCGTTCTTCGGCGTCCAGCCACAACTCGTCGATGGCGAGGGGCAGGTTCTGGAAGGCGCCACAAGCGGCAATCTCTGCATCACGGATTCCTGGCCGGGCCAGATGCGCTCCGTCTACGGCGATCACGAGCGCTTTATCCAGACCTATTTCTCCACCTACAAAGGCAAATATTTCACCGGCGATGGCTGCCGCCGCGACGAGGATGGCTATTACTGGATCACCGGACGCGTCGATGATGTCATCAATGTCTCGGGCCACCGCATGGGCACGGCCGAGGTGGAATCCGCGCTTGTCAGCCATGACAAGGTCTCGGAAGCCGCCGTTGTCGGCTACCCGCACGATGTGAAGGGCCAGGGCATCTACTGCTATGTGACGCTCATGGCCGGCGAGGAAGGCTCCGAGGAGTTGAAGAAAGAGCTGGTCGCCCATGTGCGCAGCGAGATCGGTCCGATCGCCTCGCCCGACAAGATTCAGTTCGCGCCCGGTCTGCCGAAGACGCGCTCGGGCAAGATCATGCGGCGCATTCTGCGCAAGATCGCCGAAGACGATTACGGCGCGCTTGGCGATACATCGACCCTCGCCGATCCGGCCGTGGTCGACGATCTGGTTGAGAACCGCCAGAACAAGAAGGGCTGACATTCCTGAACGCCGCGCAGCTCGCGCGGCGTTTCTATGCACCCCTTGCAGAACCGGACGAACGCCTCCACATTGGGTGTGTCGTCAACAAACCGAAAGGAGGTGATCCAATGTCGAGTGATTTCCGTTCAAGCGTGGTCTCGATGGATTGCCTTCGCGGGGAGCAGTCTTCCCGCTGAAGCGCATGAAACGCGGATGGACTGCAATCGCAGACCAGCCATGACCGCGTGAGAATTCGAAAACACGGGGCCGTTCCTTCGGGAACGGCCTTTTGTTTTTAGAATGGGTTTCGTGTTTGATCAGAAGGCGCTGACTTCGAAGCCCCTTCTCCCCGTGCACTGAGAGAAGGTGAGGATGAGGGGCCAGCACCAACGCCTTAAAAAAATCACGCCACCATCAACACACGAACGAAACCCGCCGCCCGCCGCCATAGGCCGCCACAAGCCGGGCATCCAGCAGACGCGATGCAACATCTCCGCCCGGTTCCGTCACCACATCGGCAAGCACGCGCCCGTAATACTTGCCGCCGCTAATGTCGCTTATCCAGACAGTCCCTTCGGCGAGCAAGCGCTCGAGCGCTACGCGTGCCTCGCGCGCCGCAGCCTTCTCGACAGCACAGCGGCTTCGCATTTCGGGTGCATCGACGCCGCGAATGCGCACGCTCACCGTGATGCGCTGGCCGGGCCAGACATGCGCCTCGGCAACAAATGTATCTCCGTCGATCACGCGAACGACACGCGCCTCCACCGGTCCGGAGATCGTCTCCCTGCGGGCTGCGTGGGAGGTGGGTTGCCAGACCAGCAGACAGGCAATTGCCAGCGCAGATATGAATATGGGACAAGAGAAACGCATTAGAGGAATATATTCCTCTAATGCGTTTCGCGCAACCCGCTATCAGAAGTCGGTAGCGATGCCCTTCACTTCCCAGTCGCCATAGCGGGCGGGATCCTGTCCGCCGCGCCCGCCAAGCTCCTTCGGGGCCTTCGCGGCCTCTGCCGCATAGGCCCTGCGCCGTTCCTCGGCTTCCGCCAGCGCGCGCCTTGCCGCAGGCGTCAGCGCCTTCTTCGGCTGCTCTTCCTGTCTGTCCGTCTCTTCCTTCACGGCGAATTCCTCTCGAAAACGGTGAAATATTGAATACACGAAGCGCGTTCCCCATCATATAAGCGATTGGTCGCGCCATGGAAAACGCCGGCGCAGCCTTGTTTCTGGAGCTTGAGACAACGATGAACATGATACGCACCGCGATGCTCTTGGCCCTCATGACGGCACTCTTCATGGGCGTGGGCTATCTGATCGGGGGTACAGGCGGCATGATGATCGCCTTCCTGATTGCAGCGGCCATGAATCTGTTCAGCTACTGGAATGCCGACAAGATGGTGCTCAGGATGCACAACGCCGTCGAGGTCGATGAGCGCAACGCGCCGGAATATTTCGGCATCGTGCGCGATCTGGCCGCGCGCGCCGGCCTTCCCATGCCGCGCGTCTACCTGATCCAGAACGACCAGCCCAACGCGTTTGCCACCGGCCGCAACCCGCAGAACGCCGCCGTGGCCGCGACCACCGGCCTTCTCGATCGCCTGAGCTATGAAGAGGTGGCCGGCGTCATGGCGCACGAGCTTGCCCATGTCCAGAACCGCGACACGCTCACCATGACCATCACCGCGACCCTTGCCGGCGCGATCTCCATGCTCGGCAATTTCGCGTTCTTTTTCGGCGGCAACCGCGACAACAACAACCCGCTCGGTTTCGTCGGGATCCTCGTGGCGATGATCGTCGCCCCACTCGCCGCCATGCTGGTACAGATGGCCATCAGCCGTACCCGCGAATATTCCGCCGACCGGCGCGGCGCAGAAATCTGCGGCAACCCGCTGTGGCTCGCTTCCGCGCTCGACAAGATCGCCCGGCGCGCCAGGCAGGTGGTCAATCAGGATGCCGAGCGCAATCCCGCCACGGCGCACATGTTCATCATCAATCCGCTCTCGGGCGAGCGCATGGACAATCTGTTTTCCACCCACCCGGACACGGACAACCGCATCGCCGCGCTTCAGGCAATGGCGGGCGAAATGCGCGCGACGCCTGAGCCGCAACGCCGTGAGGAAAACCACGGTCCATGGGGCGCCCGGACCGAAGCACCCGAACCCCGGCCCCAACCCCAGCCCAAATCCGGGCCCCGCTGGGGCCGTGACGCCAAGGGGCGCAAAGGCCCCTGGTCGTGAGCCGCCCCACTGTGCGCCGCGCCACCGGCAAAAACCGCCCCAGCCCCGAGACCTTCGACAAGCCCGGCCTTGAGACCCGCCGCGTGGCCACGAAACTGCTCGCCGCCGTGGTGGATGCCCACGCCTCGCTCGACGGTCTCACCGATCCCGCCCACGGCCAGCCCAATTTCCGCGCGCTCGATGCGCGGGACCGCTCGCTTGTCCGCGCCATCCTGATGAGCGCGCTCCGCCACCGCAGCACGATCGAGGCACTGCTTTCCCGCCGTCTGGAGCGCCCGTTGCCCGCCAACGCCCGCGCCCTCTCGCACGCGCTGCATGTGGCGGCGGCGCAGATCCTTTTCCTCGACGTGCCCGACAGCGCCGCCGTAGACCTCGCTGTCACCCAGGCAAAAAGCGACCCGCGTCTCGCCCGCTTTTCGGGTCTGGTCAACGGCGTTCTGCGCAATCTGATCCGTGTGAAGGCACGCGCGCTTCCCGCCGCCCTTGCCCAGACGCGCGAAGCGCCTGACTGGTTCGCCGAGCGGCTGGAAGCGGCCTATGGCGCGGAAAAGACCGCCGCCATCCTCGCCATGCACCGCCTGGAACCACCGGTGGACTTCACTGTCAGGCAAGACCCGCAACGCTGGGCCGAAGCCCTGGGCGGCATCGTCCTGCCCACCGGAACCGTACGCATCGCGAAGCTTGAGGCTGGCGTCGACACACTTCCGGGCTTCGAGGAAGGCGCATGGTGGGTGCAGGATGCCGCCGCCAGCCTGCCTGCAAAACTGCTCGGCGACATCGCCGGCGCGCGTGTGGCAGACCTCTGCGCCGCGCCCGGCGGCAAGACGGCGCAGCTCATTCACGCGGGCGCAGATGTCACCGCAGTCGACCTTTCGAAAAGCCGGCTCAAACGCCTTGCCGAAAACCTCAAACGCCTTCGCCTCGAATCGCAGATCGTCGAATCCGACATCCGCAAATACAAGCCCGAAACCCCGTTCGACGCCGTCCTCATCGATGCCCCCTGCTCCTCCACCGGCACGGTGAGGCGGCACCCCGATGTTCCATGGTCCAAGACACCGGAAGACATCGAGAAACTGGCCGCCCTCCAGCGCGCGCTTCTAGACCATGCAGTGACGCTGGTCAGACCTGGTGGCCGGATCGTCTTCTCCAACTGCTCGCTCGACCCCATCGAAGGCGAGGCGATGCTCAACGCGTTCCTGACCGAAACATCAAAGGTCTCGCTCGAGCCCATAAATCCGGACGAGTTGCCGGGCATCAGCACCTTCGTCACACCGCAAGGTTTCCTGCGAACCACCCCTGCCGATGGTTTCGGCGAAACGCCTCTCGCCCAGGGTCTCGACGGCTTCTTCGCTGCCCGTCTGATACGCGAACCCTGAGCTGGTCCTGCCATCTGTGCGCACTGATATATTTCAACTTCGCACAAATCCTTGAATCAACTAGACTCTCAGCTGATTTGGGGTCACGGAAAGAAAAGTCGGTCGGTGGATCAAGCACGGGGACACTCACCACACGAGCTGTGGGGCCTTGTTGCGCGGCAGGCATGGGCGCGCCTGCGGCGGCGTCTGCGCGCGGGCCCGTCCTATCGCTGGCGCTATTCCGGCCGCACGCCTGAACGCGTGCTGATAGCGCCGCCGGACCTGCGCATCGCGGATCCCCAGGTTGCACGAGATATCTATCACGGCCAGTTTCTCCTCGCCGGCCAGCTTGTTGAGACACGCGGCCAGTCTCCGTTCCGCGTGCCGGTCACTGACCCCGCCTGGCAGGAAGCGCTGCACAGTTTCCGCTGGTTGCGCCACATGCGCGCCGCCCAGAGTGATCTGGCCTCGGCCAATGCCCGCGCTCTGGTGGAGGAGTGGATTTCACTCCACGGCAAGCGCATCTCCGGGCCGCCATGGGAGCCCGGCACCACATCCCGGCGCGTCATCGCATGGCTTCAGCATTCTTCCGTCGTGTTGCAGGGCGCCGAGCTTCCGTTTTACCGCCAGTTCCTGAAAATGCTCGCCGTGCAGATGCGCTATCTGCGCACGAACGCCCGTGAGATACCTGATGGAGAAGATCGCCTGCGCGCGCGCATAGCGCTGGCATTCTGCGCCCTTTCGCTTCCCGCACCCGCCACCGCGGTCAAGGCCGCCAGCCGCAATCTCGCACAGGAGCTTGAGCGACAAATCCTTGCCGATGGGGGCCATGTCTCGCGCAATCCGCGCGCAATCATGGAACTCCTCACCGACCTTCTGCCACTCCGGCAGACCTATACGAACCAGGCCGAGCAGCCCCCGCAGGCGCTCATCGACGCCGTCGAGCGCATGCTTCCGGCTTTGCGCTTCTTCCGCCATCGCGATGGTTCCATCGCCCGTTTCAACGGCATGGGCATCACCCAGCACGACAGTGTCGCCGCCATCCTGCGCTACGATGATACCGGGGGCGCACCCCTCCTGCACGCACCGCATTCAGGCTATGAGCGCCTGGCGCTGGGTGCCACCACCATCATTGCCGATACGGCGGCACCACCACCGGCCGACCTTTCCCACTTCGCCCATGCGGGCTGCCTGTCTTTCGAGATGTCATCCGGTCGGCACCAGTTCGTGGTCAACAGTGGCATCGACAATTACAGTGACGACAGCTATCGCCCGCTGGCGCGCACCACGGCGGCGCATTCCACCATCACAATCAACGACACGTCACAGGCACGCTTCAGCCTTTCACCGAAATGGAGCGATCTGATCGGCACTCCGCTGATCGGCGGACCACGCAGGGTCGAGTGCCGGCGCGACGACGGGGCCGGTATCCAGCGCTTCACTGCCAGTCACAATGGCTATGTCTCACGCTTCGGGCTCATCCACGAACGCGCCCTCTCCTTGTCGGAGGAAGGGGCCCTGCTCGAAGGCGTGGATCGCGTGGTCAGGCCCGATGGTTCTGCTTCGACGGCAATCGGCAACGATGCGCTCGCTGTGCGTTTTCATATCCACCCCGACATTGACGTTTTCCGGGATCCGGAGGGACGCCACATTCTCGCAGGTGAAGCTACCGACACCTGGCTCTTCACCGTTGAAGGCATTGTTCCGGTGGTGGAGGAATCGATCTTCTTCGCCGGTCTTGGCGGCCCCCGCAGGAGCCGCCAGATCGTTCTTTACACCACCGCTTCAGAGCATCCGGAAATTCGCTGGCAGTTCCGCAGGACACACGCAATCAACGGCAACGGTTAGACCAGCGCCAGTCTGATCCGGCTCCCGTTTCAAAGCCCGGCAAACGCCGCGATCTCCTCGACAATCGCCTCGTGAACCGCCGCCCGATCGGTCCCTTCAGGATCGTCGCACACCGGGTCGTCCTTTTCTGCAGCGAGCATAGCCGCGCCTTCCGGCTTGCACTCCGCGAGGAATGTGAAGTGATGGGCGGGCGCAATCGTCTTCAGCAGCGCCGAGGGCAATCTTGCGGCCAGATTGCTCCCGTCCGGCCCCACATCTGCCGCCTTGAAAAGATTCGCTTCACCTAGATTGATGAGCAGCACCGGCGTCTTCGTTCTGCCGATGCTCTCGGGCGTTGCGGCATACGTCATGCCCGGATCGATGGCGAAGGCCCGCGTGATGCGATCATCGCGCATCTCGACACCGAATCCTTCAGGCAAGGCCGTGAGGTCGACACCTCCCTTGGCGAAGAACACACAGTCCTGACCGTGCTCGCCCATCCGCGCGCAGTAGTCCGCATACGCACCAGGGTCGAAGCGCAGCCCGGCAAGGTTCAGCGCCGTGGCGCCGCCAAGCGAAAAGCCCAGCGATGCAATGCGCGAACGATCCACGTGATCTGCAAACGCAGGCTCATTAAGCAGCGCGTCGAGTGCAGCGCTGAGATCGGCCGCCCGCTCATCGAGCCGCAGCGAACGGCGCGGAGATGAATCGCCAGATGTGCTGCCTGGATGGTTCACCGCCAGCACCATCGCACCGCGAAGGGCAAGAGCGGAGGAAAGCCAGGAAATGGTGTCCATATTGCCACCAGAGCCATGCGAGAGCACGAAGAGCGGAAAGCGCCCCTCCGCCACCGCAGCACCGACATAGGCAGACGTGCCCTCAAACACGGCATTGTCCCCCACCAGCCCACGATAGGTCGGCGTACCTGCCGGATACCACAGCGAGGCCGCCAGAACCGATGGGCGGTGATCCGCCTTGACCGTCAGGCGATCATACCCGGCATAGGGTTCGGCCATGGCTGCGCCCGTCAGGCCCATGCCGACGAGAAAAGCAGAAAGCAGTTGTTTCATATCCGTCATCCTTTCATCTGGATAACGCCAATCTGCTCAACCCGCGTTCTGCCCGCGTCCTGAAACCGGTTTCAGGACGTGCGAAACCGGTTTTCGAACCAGGCCGTCCACATCGATTCGGAGGCCGCGATATGCAGCCCCCGGCAGTTTCCCAGCCACGGCCTGCTGCACGATTCGACAGGTTCACCATGAGGGAGTGGATGGGCTGATCACTAAAAAGCTTTCCACCGGAACCTACGCTCCTCATGGTAAATCTGTCGAACCACGCACCGCGCCGATGCCTTGGGATAATATGATCGCTGCTCATACGCATAAGGAGTGATCTGGGATTCACCCCGCTAAACGCACCAGGGCTTCGGCAAACATTGCCACGGGCCGGCGGCAATGTCACAACGCAAGCCCTTGCAGCAACGCGCAGGCTCCATCCATGCTGGCTCTGCCCATTCCAACGATCGTCGCCTTCGTGCTCGGCGGGCTACTGATCCGGATCGCCACCTCCAGCGAGCGCCCACCGTTTCTGATGGCGCTGCTCACGGCCTGTGCAGTGCAAAGCCTCATTGTGTCTCTGCGTCAGCACTACGGGATCGCGGCTCTTCTGCCTTTTCAGCCCATCACAGCCACATTCGTGCCGCCGCTGACATGGCTGGCGTTCCAGACGGCCTCGTTCCGTCAGTTCTCATTGCCCCGCGATCTCGTACATCTCGCCGCGCCGGGCTTTGCAGCCTTTTGTGTCATATTCGCTCCCGATACTCTGGATACGGTGGTGCCCGCCATCTTCGTTCTTTACGGCTTCGCGATCCTTGCGAAACTGCATCGCAGCGGCGAGGACCTGCCGCTGGCACGGCTTGAGGCAGGGCGCCTGCCAGCCCGCATCTGGGGTGGCATCGGCCTGGCGCTCGTTCTGTCGGCACTCAGCGACGCGTTTATCGCCTTCGCCTTCATGACTGGAAAGACCTGGCTGCCGCCATTGATCGTCAGCGTATTCTCGTCCGCCGCCCTGCTTGCCATCGGACTTCTGGCAGTCTCTCCAGGTGCGATCGGCGAGGCAGAGCCCCAGCGGCCTGAACAGGCACAGAACCCGACTGAACAGGACGCCCATCTCATCGAGAGGCTCGATGCCCTTCTCGAGACCGACAGGCTCTATCTCGATCCCTCCCTCACGCTCGCACGGCTCGCACGGCGATTGCACGTGCCGGTCAAGCAACTCTCATCAGCCATCAATCTGGTAAGCGGAGAAAATGTTTCGCGCTACATCAACCGCCATCGCATTCAGCATGCCTGTCGCGCGCTGGAAGACGGCGCAAATGTCACCGAAGCCATGCTCTCAAGCGGCTTCAACACCAAATCCAATTTCAACCGCGAGTTCCTGCGCATCACCGGCACGACGCCGCGCGAATGGAACGCGAGGATCGCCGCTCACGATTAGCCGTGTAACGCCGAGCCAATCGCAAGCGCGGAGAAGCCAAACAGGATCGTTCCCGATATGCGCGATACCCAAACCGACAGACCGTCAGGCAGCCGTGCACGCGCCAGCGCCACACCGCCACTCAAGATAAACCACCACAGAAGCGAGCCGAGAAAAACGCCAGTCACGACGACCGCCGCATCGGTAGGACGTGGAGAATCCGCCAGCCCGAGACCGGCAAACATCGCCGCAAAGGCGAGAATGGTCATCGGATTGGTGATTGTCAGAAAAAACGTGGCCGCAGCGGTCCCGAACAGATCGCTTGCCCGGGCCCTGGCAGCGACCCGCGGCGGTACTGCCGAAAAACTCTTCCAGCCGAGCCATGCTAGAAACAGGCCTCCGGCAAGCTTTAGCGGCACATCGACCATCGCAAGGGCCGCCGCAAACGCCGCAAACCCGACTGCTGCCAGCGCCGCATAGAGAGCATCTGCAAGGGCCGTGCCCAGACCGCCGGCAAGGCCGGCCCACAGCCCATGCTCGAGCGTTCTGTTCACACACAACGCCCCGATTGGCCCAAGCGGCGCCGCAACGGCCAACCCAAGCAGCACGCTCTTGCCGAACAGGAGCGCATCCATGGCATCAGCCTTTTTCAACCGGCGCGAAGGATCCCGGCTCTACCGTCGACAGGGCGACAACAGATTCGCTGCGGGCGAGAAAGCCATGTTTCTTCATGTCTTCCAGAACGCTTTCCACATCGGCGAGTGAGGGCACCCGCGCCTTGATGAGATAGGACCACGGGCCAGTCACATGGTGGCATTCCTCTACCGCCTTGTGGGCAGCCGCAAAAACGCGAAACGCCTCTTCATTGACGTTCTGAACCAGTGATACCCAGATGAAAACAAGCACCGGACAGCCCAGCGCCGCCGGATCGGCATCCACCGTGAAACGCCGGATAACACCGCTTGCCGAAAGCCGGCGAATGCGCTCATTGACCGCCGAAGCTGACAGCCCCACCACACCACCAATATCAGCCAGAGAGCGGCGGGCATCTTCCGCCAGAAGGGTCACGATTTTATGGTCAATCTGATCCATGGCAATTTTTCCGCAAATCCAATTTCCGGAAAATTTGCAGAATAAATGTATTTAGTCAATAAAATATGCGGTAAAATTCGAATTCTGCCGCAAATCTATCAACATCACTTTCCAGAGTGCGCCATTGGCTCTTGATTGCCACAGGTGATCGCTGTTGTCGAGTATGCGCCTTGCTGAGCTTATCGAAGGTCGTGCCCGGAAGCAGCCTGACCGATTGCGCGTCAACGCTCTCGGCGCAACCAGAATGTATTATGGATCCGTTCCATGCCGATGCGTTGGCAAAACCCCGCGGCCTGCGGCACGGATACCAGGATCAAAGCGGCTTCCGATCCAGGCAGCCGGCGCGTCTGCCTGGTCATACCCTGTCCAGCTCCAGGCCCCTGGGCGTTTGAAGACACGGCAAGATCGGAAAGATTGGCCACCACGAGAAGTCCGTCACACAACGGGCGGCACCGACAGGCGGCTTGTCTTTTACATTCCGTCGCGCGGTCACGATGAGCCCGGCTTCCGCTGTCATGCGCTAAAGCCGCGCTTCCCATCGATGGGGCGGCTCGCACCGGGACCTGAATCAAGCAGCATCCAGCCAAACTCGCGAGCCTCAAGGTGCGGCTCACGGGCATGAATGATTCCAGGTTTCTCCATCATGCCGGGCACCAGGCTCTTTTGAACAATCGATGCATGCCCGATAGTCAGCCAAAAAAGCCGATCGGCCGCCACCAAGCTTGATTTGCATCCCGCCTGCCGGTACGTCCCCCACATCCTTCCCCAAAGCCGGAGCCGCCTCGCATGTCCGTTGCCGCCAAGAACATCCCCGCACCCGATCTCGTTCCCGTCCGCCGCGCGCTTCTGTCGGTCTCCGACAAGAAGGGCATCGTGGAGTTTGCCCGCGCGCTTTCGGGCCGCAATGTCGAAATCGTCTCAACGGGCGGCACGTCCAGAACACTCTCCGGCGAAGGTATCCCCGTGCGCGACGTCTCCGAGCTTACGGGTTTTCCCGAGATCATGGACGGACGCGTGAAGACGCTGCATCCGGGCGTCCATGGCGGCCTGCTGGGCATACGCGACGATGCAGATCATGCCAGCGCGATGAAGGAACACCACATCGCGCCCATCGACCTTCTCGTCATCAATCTCTACCCGTTCGAAGAGGTGCGCTTCGGCGGTGGCGATTATCCGACCACGGTCGAGAACATCGACATTGGCGGCCCGGCCATGTTGCGCGCAGCAGCCAAGAACCACGCCTATGTAGCCGTGGTGACCGAACCCGCCGACTATGCCCGCATTCTCGACGCGCTCACCGAAAACGACGGCGCCCTGCCCTATCGCCTGCGCCAGGAGCTCGCCGCCAAAGCTTTCGCCCGCACCGCAGCCTATGACGCGGCCATCTCCGGCTGGTTCGCTGAAACGCTCAAGGTCAATGCACCGGATTTCCGCGCTGTCGGCGGCAGGCTCAGGGAAGTGATGCGCTACGGCGAGAACCCGCACCAGACGGCCGGCTTCTACGTCACCGGTGAAAGCCGCCCCGGCGTCGCCACCGCGACCCAGCTTCAGGGCAAGCAGCTTTCCTACAACAACATCAACGACACGGACGCCGCGTTCGAGCTCGTCTCGGAATTTTCGCCGGAGCGCTCCGCCGCTGTCGCCATCATCAAACACGCCAATCCCTGCGGTGTCGCAGAGGGCGCGACGCTTCGGGAAGCCTATGAGAAGGCGCTCGCCTGCGACCCCGTCTCCGCATTCGGCGGCATCGTCGCGCTCAACCGCCCGCTCGATGCGGAAGCAGCCACCGAGATCGTCAGGATCTTCACCGAGGTCATCATCGCACCCGATGCCACCGAAGAGGCCCGCGCCATCGTCGCCGCCAAGAAGAACCTGCGCCTGCTCGTCACCGGCGGGCTCGCCGATCCGCGCGCGCCTGGCCTTGCCGTCAAGACCGTTGCCGGCGGCCTGCTGGTCCAGGCGCGCGACAATGGCGTGGTCGACGATCTAGACCTGAAGGTCGTGACCAGGCGCGCGCCGAGCGAGAAGGAAATGGCCGATCTCATCTTCGCCTTCCGCGTCGCCAAGCACGTGAAATCGAACGCCATCGTCTATGTGCGAGACGGCGCGACCGTGGGCGTGGGTGCCGGCCAGATGAGCCGTGTCGATTCCGCCCGCATCGCCGCGCGCAAGGCCGAGGACGCGGCACAGGCTGCCGGCAATGCCGAACCGCTGACGAAGGGCTCCGTCGTCGCCTCCGACGCCTTCTTCCCCTTCGCCGATGGGCTTCTCTCCGCCGTGGAAGCCGGCGCCACCGCCGTCATCCAGCCGGGCGGCTCCATGCGCGACGACGAGGTCATCGCCGCCGCCGACGAGCATGGCATCGCCATGGTCATGACCGGCATGCGCCACTTCCGTCACTGACGCAGGCTGTGCAAAGGATCAGGAGGCGCCCGCCTCCTGATGCCGGCTCTTCACGAAAGGCAGAAGCACCAGCCCGATGAGGAACAGAACGAGGATCGGCGTCACGCCGAGCCGCTGCGCGTCCTCGACGGAAAACCCGAAGCCCTCCGAAGCGAAATACCCGGTCGCAATGGCGATGGCGAATGGCCCGATAAAGGTCGTCGCCTTTCCCGAAAGCGCGTAGAGCCCGAACGCTTCTGTCACCCGCTCGCGTGAAACCTGATCCACCAGCAGCGTGCGCGAGGCTGCCTGGATCGCCCCGCCCGCAGCGCCGATGAAGGCTCCTGCCACGAAGAAGGCAATGTCGGGCAGGCTGCTTGCCCCAGCCCCGCCGATCGGCATGAAAAGAAGCTCCTCACGCGTGGTGGAAATCACCAGAAGCGCGCACATGGTCAGCACCACGATGGAAACGCTCACCACCAGCTTCGGCCCGAAACGCCTGTCCATCCGCCCGCCCAGCCACGCGCCCAGCGCGCCGGTCACATTGGCGAGAATCCCGAAAAGGCCGATCTGCGTGATGGACCAGTTGAGCACGCCAGCCGCATAGATGCCGCCAAAGGCATAGAGCGCGTTGAGCGCATCGCGGTAGAACATGGACGACAGGAGAAAGCTGAAATAGCTCCGCTCGCCCGGCAGCCGCTTCAGCGTGGCGCTTAGCCGGCCGAGCCCTTCGCGGATCGCCCCCGTCGCCGCCTTGCGGCGCGGCGCATCGGGCGTGAACAGAAACATAGGCAGCACGAACAGCGCATACCATAAGCCCGTCAGCGGCCCTGCCGCCCGGTCGCCCTCACGCGCAGCCGGATCGAGCCCGAAGATCGGCTCCAGCCCCAGAAGCGTGCGGCCCGTATCAGGCTGCGCTGCCATGAAGCCGAGCACCAGAACCAGCGACAGGAGCCCACCGAGATACCCCAGCCCCCAGGCAGAGCCCGAAAGCCGCCCAAGCTCAGAGCGCGGCACGAGATCGGGCATCATCGCATTGTTGAAGACAGCGGCGAACTCCATGCCGAACACGGCAAGCGCCACGGCAAGCAGAACCAGTCCCACATGCCCGCCCCCCGGTGCTGCGAACCAGAGCGACGCGCAGGCCAGAACCCCGATCACCGAAAACACGAAAATCCACGGCTTACGCGGCCCCGTCGCATCGGCAATCGCCCCCAGAACCGGCGAGGAAACCGCAATGGCAAGCCCGCCAATCCCCGTGGCGAGCCCCCAGAGTTCCTGCCCGCGCGCCGCATCGGGCGCGACGGCGGAAGCAAAATAGGGCGCGAAGACAAAGGTGATGATGAGCGTGTGAAAGGGTTGCTGCGCCCAGTCAAAGAACATCCAGCCCCATATGCCACGGCGGGGCACGGTTCCGTGCTCCGCCGGTGGCATGTTCATCCCGGCGTCTTCCGGCGCCCCGGCGAGATCAGACACTCAAATCGCTCATCAGACCCGAGGCCACAGTGAGGCGCGACACGCTGATTTCGCCGCCCTCCACGAGGGACTGCAGCCTCTCGCGCACGCGCACCACATGCTCACCGCCGGCCTCGACCCATTTTTCCGCCGGATCCTCCTCCTTGCCATAGTCGGTAAGCGCGGCGATCGTCATCCCGCGCCGCGCCGCGCTGATCATGTCGGTCGCGCGGAAAAGCGCCAGCCCGTCATAATAGTCCGACGGCACGATCGTGTGCGCGGCGTCCTCGATGCGCCCGATGCGAAACGCATCGGTAATGCCGAAGAACGCTTTCGCGGCCTTTTCCAGCGGCGCACCGGCTTTCTCGGCCACCAGTTCGATATCGGGCACCATCTCCGCGACCGAAAGGAACGCAAGCTTCTTCGCCAGATCCTCCGGCGCGCCAAGCGCCACAAGTTGCGCCCGGCGGTTTTCCAGGCGCTCGCGCATGAAGGCCGGCAGCATCGGCATGAGCTTGCCTTCCAGCGCCTTGCGCGCAGCCCGCAGCCGGTCGATCCGTGCGCCGACGGTTTCCTTATCGCTGTCGTTCTTGAGCTGCCAGGACGTCGCCGAATAGATCAGCCGCCATACGAGCTGGTAGAGATCGAGCTGCGCCATACCGTCGATATTGTTGTCCAGCGCATCGATGGCCTTGTAGATCCTGCGCAGTTCAAATCCCTCACGCACCACGGCGAAGGCCGCGACGATGTCGGCTGCCGGTCGCCCTGTCAGGTCCTGAAGCCGCGTCACGAAGCTGGGTCCGCCGCGGTTGATCACGTCATTGGCCAGTTCCGTGGCGATGATCTCGCGCTTCAGCCGGTGCGAACGGATTTCGCTTTCGTATTTCTTCGCCATACGGCCTGGGAAATAGGCGAAAAGATCTTCCTCCAGATGCGGCGCGTCCGGCACCTTGCTGGCGACGATCTCGTCGAAGAGCACGATCTTCGCATAGGCAAGCAGCACGCCCACCTCGGCGCGCGTCAGCGGCTCACCCCGGCTTTCCCGGTCCGCCAGTTCCTGCGGACCGGGCAGGAACTCCACCGCCCGGTCGAGCAGCCCGCGCTGCTCGAAGAGGGTCATCATCCGCGCCTGATGCGGCATTTCCGGGATGCCACGCTTCTGAACCTGCGAGATCGCGAGCGTCTGCTGATAGTTGTTTGCCAGAACCAGCTCGGCGACTTCATCCGTCATTTCGGCCAGAAGCTTGTCACGCGCCGGCCGCTCGAGCGCGCCGGAACGCATGGCCGCCGCCAGCGCGATCTTGATGTTCACCTCAACGTCGGAAGAGTTCACGCCGGCAGAGTTGTCGATGGCGTCGGAGTTGCAGCGCCCGCCATGGCGGCCAAACTCGATGCGCGCCAGCTGCGTCATGCCCAGATTGGCGCCCTCACCGATCACCTTGGCGCCCACTTCGCGCGCGGTGACGCGGATTGCATCATTGGCCCGGTCGCCCACGTCCTGATTGCTTTCCGTGTGTGAGCGCACATAGGTGCCGATACCACCGAACCAGAGGAGATCGACCGGTGCTTTCAGGATCGCGGTCATGATCTCGGTCGGCGAGGCGGTTGTCTTGTCGAGCCCGATGGCATCGGCTGCCGCCTTGCTGAGCGTGATCGATTTCTGGGCCCGCGAAACGATGATGCCGCCCTTGGAAAGCTTGCTTGTGTCGTAATCCTGCCAGCTCGAGCGCCCCATGTCGAAAAGACGCTTGCGCTCGGCATAGGACACCGCCGGGTCAGGGTCTGGGTCAATGAAGATGTCGCGATGGTCGAACGCCGCCACCACCTTGGTGCAGGTGGACAAAAGCATGCCATTGCCGAACACATCGCCCGACATGTCGCCAACGCCCACTGCCGTGAAAGGTTCGGTCTGTATGTCGCGGTTCATCTCGCGGAAGTGCCGCTTCACCGCTTCCCACGCGCCCCGTGCGGTGATGCCCATCTTCTTGTGGTCATAGCCGGCGGAACCGCCGGAGGCGAAGGCGTCGTCGAGCCAGAAATCATGCGCCTGGCTGATCGCATTGGCGGTGTCGGAGAAGGTCGCCGTTCCCTTGTCGGCCGCCACCACGAAATACGGGTCGTTGCCGTCGTGGCGCACCACGCCTTCTGGCGGAATGACCTTGTCGCCATCCAGATTGTCGGTCAGCGACAAAAGACTGGAGATGAAATTGATGTAGGCCGCGCGGCCTGCCTCGAACACCTCCTGGCGGCTGCCATTCTCCGGCAGGCGGCGCGGGTAGAAACCGCCCTTCGCGCCCACCGGCACGATCACAGCATTCTTGACCTGCTGTGCCTTCACCAGGCCCAGCACTTCGGTGCGATAATCCTGTGCCCGGTCAGACCAGCGCAGGCCGCCGCGCGCCACCGGTCCAAACCTGAGGTGAACACCTTCCACCTCTGGCCCATAGACGAAAATCTCGCGCCACGGCCGCGGTTGGGGCAGGCCCGTGATGGCGCGAGAATCGAATTTCAGCGCCAGTGAGCGGACTGTCTCATCGGCTTTTGGCCGATAATGATTGGTGCGCAGCGTTGCCTCGATCAGGTTGAGGAAGCGCCGGATGATCGTGTCGTCGTCGAGGTTGGGCACCGCATCGAGATCTGTCTCCATCGCGCTCTTCAGCGCCATTGCCTCATCGCGAGCCTTCGCCTTCCCTGCCTTGGCAGGGTCGAAGCGCAGTACGAACAATTCAAACAGCTTTCGCGCGATATGCGGATAGCGGTTCATCGTCGCGGCGATGAAATCCTGGCTCTGCGGAATGCTCGCCTGATGCAGGAAGCGGCTGTAGGCGCGCAGAATCGCGATCTCGTCGACGCGAAGGCGGGCTCTCTGCGCCAGTGCGTTGAGCCGGTCGTCGTCATGTTCCTTGCGCCAGACAGAAAGGAACAGTTCCTCGAACAGTACACCGTTGTCCGAAAGATCTATTGGCCCATCGAACGCGTTTTCCAGCTCCATGTCATGGATGAATATCTGGGCGCTCTCTTCATCGTCGGCATCGCCGACTTCGAAGGTGCGCTCGGAGATGACACGGAAGCCCATGTTTTCAAGCAGCGGAACGCGCTCCGTCAGCGGAACCGGGGTGCCGTGATGATAGATCTTCAGTGCTGCCTGCGTTTCATCCTGATCATCATGCCTGTGAAAATCGATGGCGATGGGATTGCTCTCGGAGAGCTTGGCCATACGCTCGGCATCGATTAGCGCCGTTTCGGCAGAAAAACCATTGCGGTAGCTCTCTGGAAACGCCGCGGCGACGGCTGCGAGCCTGCGGTCTGCCCCGGTTTCTTCCAGCGCTTCCTGCAGGGCATCGTCCCAGGTTCGCACGATCTTGCGAATGCCCGCCTCAAGCGTCTCCGTATCGATGCGCGGCGTCTTGCCGCCAGAACGTCCGATGATGAAATGGACACGTGCCAGTGTGCCTTCAGGGAAGGCCGGATAATAGGCTGAAACCCGTCCCTTGAAGACGGTCTTGAGGTAGTTGCCGATCTCGATACGAACCTGTGAATCGTATCGGTCCCGCGGCACGAAGACGATCACGGAGACGAAACGGTCGAACTGGTCGATGCGGTAGAGCGCGCGGACACGAGGCCGCTCTCCCAGCGCCAGTATCGCTTCCGCATGCTTGCGCAGGATCGGCAGACCGATCTGGAAAAGCTCGTCGCGTGGATAGGACTCCAGAACGTTGATCAGTGCCTTGCCCGAATGGTCGGTCGGTGCAAATCCGGACTTGGCGATAACAGCCTCGGCCTTCGACCGCAGATACGGGATCTTCATCACCGATCGCGTGTAGGCCGTGGAGGTGAACAGGCCGACAATGCGCAGTTCACCGGTCAGTTTTCCCTTGTCGTCAAAGGTTTTGACGCCGATGTAATCGAGATAGGCACGGCGATGAACCACCGATTTGGCGTTGGCCTTGGTCACGATGAACGGATCGGGGCCATGGAGAAAGGCGCGAATCTCCGGAGTGGTCGAAACCGCCTCCTTGCCACGGCGCAGAACGAGAACGTCCGGATCGGCCAGAATGCCCAGCCCTTTCTTGTTGGCGCGCTCCAGCGTCCCGTTCTCCTCGCCTCCCGAATACCGAAACTCGCGCATGCCGAGAAACGTGAAATTGTCGTCGCGCAGCCATTCCAGAAAGGCGATTGCTTCTGAAACAGCATCCTTGTCCAGCGGCACGGGGGCATAGCGCAATTCGGTGATCTGCTGATCGAGCCGGGCAAGCATCGGCTTCCAGTCGACCACCGCCGCGCGCACCTGCGCCAGTGTTGCGTTGAGGCGAGTTTCCAGCTCCTTGCACTGGTCATCGGACAATCGGGGAAGATGGACGTGAATGAGGCTGATCTTGTCCTCACCGGCAGCGGGTTTTGTGCCGGCTGCGTCGCCGACAATCTCTTCCACGCCTTTTTTGCTGTGGCGAACCACGAGAACCGGATGCGCGACGAGTGTCGCTTCAGCACCGAAATCGCTGAGTTCTCCCAGCACCGAATCGAACAGAAACGGCATGTTGTCATTCACGACCGTCAGGACGCTGACCGCGCGGCCAAGCCGTTCGATCCCGGCAACATTGTCTATCCGTACAACGCTGGTTCCCGGCTTGTGAGCCTTGATGGCGGCGACAGCATCCTCGGCCGCACGCAGCAGCGCTGCCTCGTCATAGGGGTGAAGATCCTCCGCCGGCGTCCGCGCGCTGATGATCTCATGCAGGACCTTGCCCATCGGTCCGCCCTTTTTCGCGGTCTTGGAGGTCTTTGCTTTGGCTACCATGCCGAAAATCCCTGTTGGTTGACCAAACTGGCCCATCGTATTCAGACAAAAGCGGTTTGACGACCCGTCATTCCACCGTGCAGGCTGAATACAACCTATTCCTATCGAAAGGGTGTCTGCATCATGACGAAACCGGTCACTGCACTGCATTTTCCCCCGCTCGAATCGCTGAGCGAGGATACCCGAGCCTATTTCGAAAAGTGCGAGGAGAAACTTGGCCTCGTGCCCAATGTTCTCCGCGCCTACGCGTTCGATGAGAACAAGCTCAGAGCGTTCACGCAGATGTACAACGATCTGATGCTGGGTGATTCGGCTCTGACGAAGCTCGAGCGCGAAATGATTGCCGTCACGGTGTCGAGCATCAACCACTGCTTCTACTGCCTCACCGCTCACGGCGCCGCCGTTCGTCAGCTATCCGGCGACCCGGTGCTGGGCGAACTCATGGTCATGAATTATCGGGCGGCAAAACTTGACCCGCGACAAAAGGCGATGCTTGATTTCGCCGTCAAACTTACCGAAAGCCCTGCAAAGATTGAGGAAACGGATCGGGAAGCGCTGCGCGCGGCCGGCTTCTCCGAGCGCGACATCTGGGACATTGCCGCCGTCGCCAGCTTCTTCAACATGTCAAACCGCATGGCCGCTGCCGTCGATATGCACCCCAATGAGGAGTATCACGCGATGGCGCGCCAGCCGGCAGCAGACTGACCGTCAGGAGCGATCGACGACCCGGCTACCGATACACTCTGATTCGCGTAGTCGGGCCGATGAGCGGCAGAATGCGTGCCATGGCGCGAGGCGATACGGCTATACAGCCCTCGGTGGGCGGGAAACCGGGCTTGGCAATATGAAAGAAAATTGCACTGCCGCGATTGCGGATTGCCGGCCGCATGTTCCAGTCCGACACCATGCAGATATCGTAGAGACGATCCTCGCGCCTCATGCGTTCATGGCTGGCCGGATAAGGAAGACGAACCGGGCGATTGTAATTGCGGTCGCCCGCCGCGTCGCACCACCCATCCCCGTCGTTGATCTGCCGAAGCGAAAAACGGCATTTGGGCGGCCCGGAAGGGGCTCTGTCACCACGAAAATAGCCATAGAGGCACCGCAATTCTCCGATTGGAGTGGCACCATCCCCTTCGCGCTTGAGCATCGCTGTGCCTGTTCGCCCCAGCGCGCATGGAAAGACGAATGGGCCCACCGTCATCAAGCCCTCGGTCGGCCTGCCCGGTCTGCGTCGCACCTCGATCAGAGGAATCGATTTGCCGGCTTCACACGTCATCTTGAGGAATATCCACCTGTCAGCTTACGTTAAATTGATTGGAACAAATGTTCGCCATGGTGTTCTCGCACTGTTAGGTTTCGCATAAAGCGGGAACGGTCAACACTGCAATTCCATTTGAATCGGCAGCATTTTTCCTGGATAGTGGATACAACCATGACGTCACGCACCATCCTAATCGTCGATGATGACGAAGACCTGAGGACGACGCTCGTCGAGCAGCTGTCGCTCTATGAGGAATTCGATATTCTTCAGGAGAACACGGCCACGAAGGGCATTCAGTCTGCACGCAACGCGATTGTCGATTTGCTCATCATGGATGTCGGCCTGCCGGACATGGATGGGCGTGAAGCGGTCAAGCTTCTGCGCAAGGGCGGCTATCGTGCACCGATCATCATGCTGACGGCGCAGGACACCGATTCGGATACGATCCTTGGCCTTGAGGCCGGCGCCAACGATTATGTCACGAAGCCGTTCCGCTTTGCGGTGCTTCTCGCCCGCATCCGTGCCCAGCTTCGCCAGCACGAGCAGAGCGAGGACGCCACCTTCGCCGTTGGTCCCTATACGTTCAAGCCCTCGCAGAAACTGCTCATCGATGAACGCGGCGGCAAGATCCGCCTGACAGAAAAAGAAGCCGCGATCATCAAATACCTCTATCGCGCCGAGCAGAAAGTGGTGACGCGCGACATCCTTCTGGAAGAAGTCTGGGGATACAATTCCGGCGTTACCACCCACACGCTCGAGACCCATGTCTACCGTCTTCGGCAAAAGATCGAGCGCGATCCTTCCAAAGCTGAAATTCTTGTGACAGAAAGCGGTGGTTATAAGCTCGTTCCGTGAGACTGCGCCATGAGGGCGTTCGGGGATCGCCGGGAACGGGTCGGGGACAACGTCAATGGCGCTGGACGATGATATTCGCATTCTGTCCGGCGTGGGTCTGTTTGAGGGATTCACGCGCGAACAGTTGCGCCTCATGGCATTCGGCGCCGAAAGCATGACGCTTTCCGCCGGACGGGAAATCTATGCCGAAGGAGCACCTGCCGACTGCGCCTTCATCGTCGCCTCCGGAAGCGTTGTTCTGTTTACCGAACGGGATGGCGAACGACAGATTGTCGAAAGGCTTGGGCCCGGCGACATGATGGGCGAGTTCGCACTGATTGTCGAAGGCCGCCGTATGACAAATGCGATGGCTGAAAGCGAAACGCGGCTTGTGAGGATCAGTCGTTCAAGCTTTCACCGGATCCTCGAGGAATTCCCCGAAACAGCGGTCCGCCTGCATGAGAGAATTGTCGATAATTTGCAACTCATGATCTCCCGGATGGAGCAAATCGCAGCGCGATTCGCCGACTGATTTTTTTGGAAAACACGCACGTTTTACCCCTTTTTCTTTCAAAAAAGGCGTTTTCGCTGAAAATACGTGAAATTCCCGAAAAATCGGTCAGCCGAAGTCGAAGCCTGCTATGACAGGGACGTGGTCAGACGGCCGGTCCCACCCACGCGCCTCGCGCAGCACTTCGATCCGGTTCAGCGCCGGTGAGAGATTGGGCGACGACCAGATATGGTCGAGCCTGCGTCCACGATCAGAGAGCGCCCAGTCCTTGGCGCGATAGCTCCACCACGTAAAGACTTTCTCCTCCGGCGGTATCTTCTCCCGCATCAGATCCACCCAGCCGCCTTCCTTCCGCAGCCTTTCCAGCCCCTCGGTCTCGACCGGTGTGTGGCTGACGACTTTGAGAAGCTGCTTGTGTGACCAGACATCGGTTTCGAGCGGCGCGATATTGAGGTCGCCGACGAGAATGGTCCCCGAATTGCCGCTCTCTTCGGCGCGCAGCGCATGCATTTCTGCAAGAAAGTCAAGCTTGTGGCGAAACTTCGGATTGATCTCCGGATCGGGCTCGTCGCCACCGGCCGGCACATAGAAATTATGGAGAAGGACGGTGCGCCCCGCGCCCGCATCCAGGGATACGGAAATGTGCCGGCTATCGCCCATCCCGCAAAACGCGCGCTTTTCAACGAGTTTCAGCGGGCGGCGCGCGATGGTGGCAACACCGTGATAACCCTTCTGGCCATGGATCGCCATGTGCTCATATCCAGCCTTTCGGAAAGCCGCGGCGGGGAACTGGTCATCGGCACATTTGGTTTCCTGCAGGCAAAGGACGTCCGGGCTATACCGTTCCAGAAACTGCTCGACGAGCGGCATGCGCAGCCGCACGGAGTTGATGTTCCAGGTGGCGATGGTGAAGGGCATGGAGACAGTCCGGGCTAGAAAGCTTGCAGGAGGCGCAAACCTGCCCGGAACGGGAAAGAATGACAAGCAGATCGGCCTGCCACAAAAGAAAAGGCCGGACTTTCCACAGCCCGGCCACGCGCCAATTCGCAGGTATCAGCGCCCGTTGCGGCTCATTTCATCAACCCGCCGGTAATCGATCTTGAATACGCTTGGATCGAAGGTCACGCCCTGCTGGACATTGAAAATCATGACCGTCGTGTCCTTGCCCTGCGCATCGGTGATGGTCCATTGGCGCAGGTCATATGAATTCGTGTCGAACATCATGGTGATGGTCGAATCTCCGAAAACGGACTTGTCGGAC
Source organism: Nitratireductor sp. (assembly GCF_017794765.1). GTDB lineage: Bacteria > Pseudomonadota > Alphaproteobacteria > Rhizobiales > Rhizobiaceae > Nitratireductor. The sequence continues at coordinate 411,924 of NZ_CP051236.1, forward strand.
ATCTTGATCGTCGTGAGATCATTGTCCTCACGCACGGTCTGGACCTTGTCGCCCGAGAGGTCGATACGCTCGTCGAGAAGAAGCTTCAGCGGCGTTTTCGAGAGCGGGTAAAGGTCCGCCGTGTTGAGCTTCTTGTTCATAATGACCACCGAACTGCCGTCCGAGGTGACACGAAAGCCTGACGGTTCCTCATAGTCGAAACGGATCTTGCCCGGCCGTTCGATATAGAACTTGCCGCCGGTCTGCTCTCCGCGCGGCCCGAATTGCACAAATTCGCCCATCATGGTGCGGACGCTGGAAAAATGCGCCGCGATCTGGTCAGCACTCTGCGCAGCCTGCGCCGCCAGAGGCGCAACGCACAACGCCGACAGAGCGATCGCCGCGATCGCGATACGCCGGGCCAGAAAGTCGGTTACCCCAAAATTCATCGTGTTCGATCTCCACATTTGCCCTCCCGAATAACCAACCAGTAGGGCCGAAATTTGGCTGCAGGTTAACGGCCAGTGCCGACGCCGGTTCCAGCGCCGGGCATGATCAGACCTCGTCCTGCTCCGTCGGCACGAGAATCTCGCGCTTGCCCGCATGATTGGCGGGGCCGACAATGCCCTCTTCCTCCATGCGTTCGATGATCGAAGCGGCACGGTTGTAGCCGATGCCCAGGCGGCGCTGGATATAGCTGGTGGACGCCTTTCCGTCGCGCAGAACCACCGCAACCGCCTGATCGTAGGGATCGGCAGAATCGCCCAGATTGCCGCCGCCCGATCCACCGCCACCGGCAGACCCGCCATCCTCCTCGTCATCATCCTCGGTAACAGCGTCAAGATAATCCGGCACGCCCTGCATCTTCAGGTGACTGACGATGCTCTCCACCTCGCCATCGGAAACGAACGGGCCGTGGACACGCTGTATACGCCCGCCACCGGCCATGTAGAGCATGTCACCCATGCCCAGAAGCTGCTCGGCACCCTGCTCTCCCAGGATCGTGCGGCTGTCGATCTTCGATGTCACCTGGAAGGAGATACGTGTCGGGAAGTTCGCCTTGATCGTGCCGGTGATGACGTCCACCGAAGGCCGCTGTGTGGCCATGATCACATGGATGCCGGCGGCGCGCGCCATCTGAGCCAGACGCTGCACGGCGCCTTCGATATCCTTGCCGGCGACCATCATCAGGTCGGCCATCTCATCGATGATGACGACGATGAAGGGCATCGGCTCGAGATCCAGATCCTCGCTCTCGTAGATCGCCTCGCCCGTCTCGCGGTCGAAGCCCGTCTGCACCGTGCGCTTGATCGTCTCGCCCTTCTTCTTGGCGGCAACGACACGCTGGTTGAAGCCCTCGATGTTGCGCACGCCGACCTTGGACATCTTGCGATAGCGGTCTTCCATCTCCCGCACGGTCCATTTGAGCGCGACGACCGCCTTCTTGGGGTCAGTCACAACCGGGGTCAGGAGATGCGGGATGCCATCGTAAATCGACAGTTCCAGCATCTTCGGATCGATCATGATCAGGCGGCACTGCTCGGGCGTCATGCGGTAGAGCAGCGACAGGATCATGGTGTTGATGGCAACCGACTTGCCGGAACCGGTGGTACCGGCCACCAGAAGGTGAGGCATCTTTGCGAGATCTGCGATCACCGCTTCACCATTGATGGTCTTGCCCAGCGAAAGAGCAAGCTTGGCCTTGCTCGCCTCGAAATCGCGGCTGGCAAGCAGCTCGCGCAGATAAACGGTTTCACGCGTGGAATTCGGCAGTTCGATGCCGATGGCGTTGCGGCCGGGGACGACCGCGACGCGAGCCGCGATGGCGCTCATCGAGCGGGCGATGTCATCGGCAAGGCCAATGACACGCGACGACTTGATGCCGGGTGCAGGCTCCAGCTCATAGAGCGTGACCACGGGGCCCGGACGCACATGGATGATCTCGCCCTTGACGCCGAAATCCTCCAGAACGCCTTCGAGAAGGCGGGCATTCTGCTCCAGCGCATCCCGGGAAAGCGAAGGGTCCTTTGTCGAGGTTTTTGGTTCCGCAAGCAGATGGAGTTCTGGAAGTTCAAAGGTTCCGCTGTCGAGGAAAGAGGGCTGTGCCTCGCGGCGAACACGCGCACCTTCCGCCGGTCTTGGTGCAGGATTCTCAACCCGTTGCGTCGCAGGCGCGGACACTGCCTGCCGCGATGATGCGGCAATAGGCTGCGGCACCGGGGCGTCAAATTCGGGTTCAACGCGCGCGCGCGGGGCTGCAGGCGCCTCGTTGAAGTCCGGCTCAACCCGGGCATCCATATCAAAATCGTCGAAGCCCGTCTCTTCATCCTCGTCCAGATCCATCGCCCGCATCCGATGGCTATCGCGAGGGCCGGCACGGACAAGGTTGCGTCGGAAAAATGCGCAGAAGGACAACCACCAATGGGCCATATAGCCAAGGATGACCGAACCTCCGCTTTCTTCCTCATCGTCCAGCGTATCGAAGGCGGTTTCGTCTTCCAGATCGTCGACGAACTCTTCCGCATCCGGACGCGAGACCAGACCCGCACCGAAGACAAGCAACCAGCCGGCGGGCACCGCGAGAATGGCAGCGATGACGAAACCTGCAAAGCCACGCGGATAAGCGCCCGTGAATTTCGCAGGGACGGAAAGGATCATGTCCCCCAGCACGCCGCCAAGGCCCGTGGGCAAGGGCCAGGTTGGCGGCGGCGCGAAAGCGCCGACAATGCCGGCGGCCAGAACCGCACCAAGGAACCATGCACCGGCGCGCTTCACGGTACGATCAATCTGCCGCCCGAGCAGAAGAAGAGCGCCCCAGCACACCGCAGGCACAAGCCCGATCAGCGCCGCCAGGCCGTAAAACTGCATGGCAAGATCGGAGAAAACCGCCCCGGGATACCCCATCGCATTGGTGACAGGATTGGCAGTGGCATGGCTGAAGCTCGGATCGGCAACGTTCCATGTGGCAAGCGCCGCCACACCAAACGCCACGAAGGCAAGCAGCGCAAGGCCGCCTGCACGCGCTGCCTGACGGCGCAGGAAGGCCTGCAGACCGTAGCTGTTTTCATCCATCGCCAAGAATGCCGAAGACCCGGAACTCATGCGCTCAATTCTCCGCTCGCGCGTTGCTTTCGACGCGAAACGCGCCGTGATGACTCGCCTGTGACCCTAGCGAGCGGATGGTTAAGACGGCATTAACCATGGAGGGGCGGGTTGCAATTTCTCAAATCAATAAAAAAGGGCCCGGCGAACCGGGCCCCTTCAGGAAGGCAACCGGCCCGAAGGCCGATTGTCAGGCAAGTGCTTGCCCGATCAACGCCCATGCATGGGCATGAACTCGGGATAGGCTTCGACACCCACCTCGGCGACGTCGAGACCACTCATCTCGTCTTCCGCGCTCACGCGCAGTCCCATGGTGGCCTTGAGGATCATCCAGACCACGAAGGAGACGACGAAGGTGAAGACACCATAGGCAACGATGCCGACGATCTGGACACCGAAGCTGGCGTCGCTGTTGGTGAGCGGAACGGCGAGCGTTCCCCATATACCTGCAATCAGGTGAACCGGGATGGCACCGACAACATCGTCGATCTTCAGCTTGTCGAGCAGCGGCACGGTGAGCACCACGATGACACCGCCAATGGCACCGATGATGATGGCCATGAACGGGCTCGGCGTGAGCGGTTCAGCGGTGATCGACACCAGACCGGCCAGAGCACCATTGAGCACAAAGGTGATGTCGACCTTCTTGTAGAGGATCTGCGTGAGGATCAGCGCAGCGACGACACCTGCAGCGGCGGCCAGATTGGTGTTGGCGAAGATGCGGCTGATGTCGGATGCATCGGCATTGGAGCCCATGGCAAGCTGCGAGGCACCATTGAAGCCGAACCAGCCGAGCCAGAGAATGAAGGTGCCAAGTGTGGCAAGCGCCATGTTGGACCCTGGAATTGGCGAGACCTTGCCGTCGGAGGAAAATTTGCCATTGCGCGCGCCCAGAAGGATCGCACCGGCAAGAGCTGCCCAGCCACCCACGGAGTGAACCAGAGTGGAGCCAGCGAAATCCTGGAAGCCCATGGCATCGAGCCAGCCGGCACCCCATTTCCACGAACCTGCGATCGGATAGATGAAGCCGGTGAGCACGACGACGAAGATCAGGAACGGCCACAGCTTGATTCGCTCGGCCAGCGTGCCCGAGACGATGGAAGCAGCGGTGGCGACAAAGACCATCTGGAAAAACCAGTCGGAGGCGACGGAATAATCGCCCTCATTGGCCGTACCGGCAGCGGGCCAGCTATAGGGCGCGAAGGTGCCGATATAGCTCGACACATCCACATACATCAGGCTGTAACCCACCACCCAGTACATGATGCCGGCGATGGAATAGAGCGCGACGTTTTTCAAGAGCTGCATGGAAACATTCTTGGTGCGCACCATGCCCGCTTCGAGCATGGCAAAACCCGCCGCCATCCACATGACGAGAAAACCGCCCATGAGAAAGAGCAGGGTGTTGAAAATAAACGCCGTCTCGGAAGCCGAGGCAAATTCCGGGGCCGCCTCAGCGGAATCCTGTGCCAGAGCCGGAAAGGACATGGCTGCCAGCGCGAGCCCGCCCAGCGCCAGCGGACCCGCGGCGCTCTTCAGTGTTCGATACATCATCTGATTCTCCATCGGAATATGCTGCCGCTTAAAGGGCTTCGACGCCGGACTCGCCGGTGCGGATGCGCACCGCCTTGTCGAGCGCGTGGACAAAGACCTTGCCGTCACCGATCTGTCCGGTGCGGGCGGCCTCGACGATGGCTTCAACCACCTGGTCGACCATGTCGGAATCGACCGCCACCTCGATCTTGACCTTGGGCAGGAAGGTCACGGCGTACTCGGCGCCGCGATAGATTTCCGTGTGTCCTTTCTGTCGTCCGTAGCCCTTGACCTCCGTGACGGTGAGGCCTTGGATGCCGAGGCCGGTGAGCGCTTCGCGCACGGCCTCCAGCTTGAAGGGCTTGACGATTGCCATCACTATTTTCATGGCAGTTCACCTTTGCTGTTGCGGGATCCCGCGGGTTGCCTGCATCGCGCGAACCGCCATGCGGACCGCGACAGCAAAGGAGAATCAAATGCCGTGCCAGTTCGAATGAACAAGCTTCAAGCTATTGAAAAATATATTAAAATAATCGGCCCGCTCGGGCAGAGGAGAATCTGGCGCCGCAAGATCTGCGCAATAAATAGGCAAAACTTTCATTTTGCCTATTTTGTGCGCAATCGCACCAGTCCTTCTTGAGCAACAGATGCGATCAGCGTGCCATCAAGCGCATAGAGACTGCCACGGGAGAAGCCACGCGCGCCCTGCGCCGATGGGCTGTCCTGCGTGTAGAGAAGCCAGTCATCAAGCTTGTGCTGTCGATGAAACCACATGGCGTGGTCGAGGCTTGCCATCTGGATATCCGGATCGAACCCGTTGCGACCATGGGCGAAGGTGGAGGTATCGAGCAGCGTCATGTCGGAAAGATAAGCAAGCACAGCGGCCTGCAGTGCCCGATCGTCCGGCACCGGACCCGTGGTGCGGATCCACACGTCCTGGCGCGGCGGCAGCTTGTCGCGGCTGGTATAGTGCTCAATGATGACCGGTCGCACCTCGATGGGACGCTCGCGCGCCCAGTAACGCCGGATGTTTTCCGGCACACGCTCGCCAAACTCGGCCAGAAACTCGCGCTGGGTGCGCAGATTTTCCGGAGGCGTGACGCCCTCAGGCATGGGAAGCTGATGATCGAGGCCGGGCTCCTCTTTCTGGAAAGAGGCGGAGAGCGAAAAGATGGCGTGGCCATGCTGAATGGCAACCACGCGGCGGGTGGTGAAGCTGCCGCCATCGCGGATGCGATCCACTTCGTAGATGATCGGCACTGCCGGATCACCAGGCCGCATGAAATAGCAATGGAGCGAGTGGACATGACGGGCGGCATCGACGGTGCGCTGGGCGGCGACGAGCGCCTGACCGATCACCTGCCCGCCGAAAACGCGTTGCCAGGCCGATTGCGGACTGCGACCACGAAACAGATTGTGTTCGAGCGTCTCAAGATCGAGTATGGCAAGCAGGTCTTGCATGGCCGACGACATGAATGGGCTCCCTCCGGCGCAAAATGTATGGCTGACCGTTTCCAAGACGAAGGCGGGAACCAAGTCAAGCCCCCCCGGATTGGGTCAAAGACACGCTGGAACGCTGATTTAAATGAGGTGCCGCTATGGCCAGGAATACGAAACAGACATCCAGGCGCGAACTCGACATCCTGATCGCCGGGGCCGGCTATGTGGGGCTGGCGACCGCTGTTTCCATTGTGCGCGCCCAGCCAGGTCTCAAAGTGGCGCTGGTGGACGCCGCGCCCGAAGGGGTGTGGCAGCGGGACGGGCGCGCTTCGGCCATCGCGGCTGCGGCCTGCCGCATGCTCAAACGGCTCGATTGCTGGACAGAGATAGAGCCGGAAGCTCAGCCCATCACAGAGATGGAAATCACCGATTCGCGCACCGCCGATGTGGTGCGGCCGGTGTTTCTCACCTTTGGAGGAGAGGCCGGGGAGGGCGAGCCCTTCGCCCACATGGTGCCGAACCGCGTGATGAATGGCGCATTGCGCGCCCGCGCTGCCGAGAGCGGCATTGAGATTATTGACGGTGTCGCAGTCGACGGCTTTGCCAATATGGGTGGCCATGTGACGGTGAGCCTTGCAGATGGCACGACCTGCCGCACCCGGCTTCTCATTGCTGCCGATGGCGTGCGCTCGCGCCTGCGCGACATGGCCGGTATCAAGACGGTGAAGTGGGATTACGGCCAGTCGGGCATCGTTTGCACCGTGGCGCATGAGCGCCCGCACCATGGTCGCGCGGAGGAGCATTTCCTGCCCGCCGGCCCGTTCGCAACGCTGCCGTTGACAGGCAACCGCTCGTCCATCGTGTGGACTGAGCGCACGGAAGATGCTGAGCGCCTCGTGAGCGAGGATGACCTCGTCTTCGAGCAGGAGCTGGAGCTGCGCTTCGGCCTAAAACTGGGCGAGATACGCGTGGAAGGCCCGCGCCGCGCGTGGCCTCTGGGGCTCACGCTGGCGCGCGAATTCGTGAAACCGCGCTTCGCACTGGCGGGCGATGCGGCGCATGGCATCCACCCCATTGCGGGGCAGGGTTTGAATCTCGGCTTCAAGGACGCGGCAGCGCTGGCCGAGGTGATTGTGGAGGCCGAACGGCTGGGCGAGGATATCGGTGCGCTCGACGTGTTGCAGCGCTATGAGCGCTGGCGGCGGTTCGACACGGTGCAGATGGGTGTGACAACCGACATTCTGAACCGGTTGTTCTCCAACGATATCGGCCCGGTGCGGGCGCTGCGTGATTTTGGTCTTGGCCTGGTTGAACGAATGCCGGCCATGAAGCGTTACTTCATCCAGCAGGCTTCGGGACTGGCCCCCGGCACGCCGAGACTGCTGCGCGGAGAGGCGATCTAGCCTTTTGGCTTCAACGCACTATTTCCAATAAGGAGAAGACCATGGCAATGAAACGGCATGCGGACGTCACCTGGAAGGGATCACTGGTCGAAGGCTCGGGCAGCCTCAACACACAGAGCGGTGCGCTTTCGGGCCTGCCCCTCGGTTTCAAGGCCCGTTTTGAGGACGAGAGCGGCAAGACGGGCACCAATCCCGAAGAGTTGATCGCGGGCGCCCATGCCGGCTGTTTCGCCATGCAACTCTCCCACATGCTGGCCGAGAGCGGCACACCGGCGGAGAAGCTGGACGTGCGAGCCGACGTCTCCCTGCAGCCGGCCAAAGGCGGCGGCTTCGAGATTACCAAAAGCGCCCTAACGCTTGTGGGCAAGGTGCCGGATCTCGACGAGGCAAAATTCGTTGAGATCGCCGAGAAGGCCAAGGCCTCCTGCCCCGTCTCCAAGGCGCTCGGCGCAATCGAGATAACGCTGGACGCCAAATACGGCTGACGACACTTTCGCGATGAAAAACCGTCGGCCGACGCAATGGAAGGTCGTTCGATGGCACCACTTCGCAACCAAAAATCAGGCGATGCAGCTAGAATTTCCTTACGAAACAAGTCGTTCGGGAGGAATGGCATGCTGCATACTCACACACCGCGGACGCTGAAAACCGCGGCACAGAAACCCTCACTCACCATAACCGACATCACGGCCGAGGCCGCGAAGCTGGACGCGTTCGATCATCACGAACGCGTCTGGCACGGCCGCGACGGGGAACGTGGTCTGAACGCCATCGTGGCAATCCACAACACCGCGCTTGGTCCCGGTCTCGGCGGTACGCGTGTATGGCCGCACGAGAGCTTCGAGGCGGCCCTCACCGACGTCTTACGCCTGTCGCGCGGAATGACATTCAAGTCGGCGGTGGCGGGCATGGATTTCGGTGGTGGCAAGGCACTGATCATCGCCAATTCCAAGACCGACAAGACGCCGGCCCTGCTTGAGGCCTATGCGGAGATGCTGGCAGCGCTCGACGGCCAGTATTTCACCGGAGAAGATGTCGGTTTCACCGTCGCTGATGCGGATTTTCTGCGCGAGCGTACCCCAAATGTGACCGGCACCACCGTGGGCGGCAGCGGCAACCCTTCGCCCGTGACCGCCCATGGCGTGTTTCTGGGGATCAAGGCCGCGCTGAAGCACCGTGGCGTCGCCACGCTCGACGGCGTGCACGTTGCCGTGCAGGGGCTTGGCTCGGTGGGCTGGACCCTGTGCGAAAAGCTTCACGCGGAAGGCGCGAGGCTTTCGGTGACCGACATCGACGCAGCCCGGATGGAGCAGGCGAAAGACACATTCGGCGCAACACCGATTGCGCTGGACGACATTCTGAAAGTGAACGCCGACGTATTCGCCCCCTGCGCGCTGGGTGGCGTGCTCTCTTCCGAAACGATCCCGGCGCTCGGCGCGCAGATTGTTGCGGGTGCCGCCAATAACCCGCTGGTCCGACACGAGGATGCCCGGCTCCTGATGGAGCGCGGTGTGCTCTATGCGCCTGACTATGTGATCAATGCCGGCGGGCTTCTGAACGTTGCAGCCGAGCTCGCGCCAGGCGGCTACGACCGTGAAGCCACGATGGCGAAAGTGGCGAAGATACCCGAGACTCTCGCAGACATTTTCACCCGCGCCGAGGCACAGAAGCGCGCCACCAACGATGTGGCCGCAGAGATCGCGTTTGAGCGGATTAACGCGGCGCGGTAGCGCTGAACAACTGGCGGGTTGCGCGCGATGGGCGCAGCCCGCTCAGTTCAAACGCGGATCACTTGATCCCCGTAAAGGCCGCCTCACCCCAGACCTGGCGAACGCGTGCATCGCGACCGCAGCCCTCGCGGTAGCCCTTGTAGGCGTCTTTCTTCTTCACCAGCCCAAAGCGGGAGAGGATGCGCTCGTCGCTCTGGTAATAATTCTGGTGGTAATCCTCCGCCGGCCAGAATTTAGCAGCCCCGAGTATCGGCGTGACGACATTGCCACCGAGCGCGGCGCTTGCTTCCTGTTTGGCTTTCTCGGCTGCAGCCTTCTGTGCATCGTCAAGCGCATAGACTGCTGTTGAATAACTCTCGCCCCGGTCGCAGAACTGGCCGCCGGCATCGGTCGGGTCGACCGAACGGAAGAAGATTTCCAGCAACCGGTCATAGCTGACCGTCGCATCGTCGAAATCGATCTTCACCACCTCCCGGTGGCCGCCCGAGGAATAGGTGCGGTAGGTCGGGTTTTCCGTGCTGCCGCCCGCATAGCCGGACACCGTGTCGAGCACGCCGGGGACCTTGTCGAAATCGGCCTCGACGCACCAGAAACAGCCCCCTGCGAATATGGCGGTCTGCTTTTCAGCCGATGCTGGCTGTGAAAACGTCGCAATGGCGGTAAGGGAAAAGGCCGCGGCCAAAAGGGAACGTCGCAACATCGATATCTCTCCTGTATTCGCCACAGAGCTACAACGTAGGCCGGCGAATTCAAATCAACCCGCTACACGCTTGCGTGAGGTGAATGAAGCTGAAGAGAGAGGGCAGCGATCCTCCCTGCCGTGACAGACAGCGGGCAGGGAGGAAAGACGTATTCTAGACGCGGCGCTCGACCATCATCTTCTTGATGTTGGCGATCGCCTTGGCCGGGTTAAGGCCCTTGGGGCAGGCCTGGGTGCAGTTCATGATCGTGTGGCAACGATAGAGCCGGAAGGGGTCTTCCAGATTGTCAAGACGCTCACCCGTCTTCTCGTCGCGCGAATCGATCAGCCAGCGATAGGCCTGAAGCAGCACGGCAGGGCCGAGATAACGCTCGCCATTCCACCAGTAGCTCGGGCACGAGGTCTGGCAGCAGAAGCACAGGATGCACTCGTAAAGCCCGTCGAGCTTGGTGCGGTCCTCATGGCTCTGCTTCCACTCGGTCGCAGGCTCCGGCGTGATGGTCTGCAGCCACGGCTCGATGGAGGAAAGCTGTGCATAGGGCACGGAAAGATCCGGCACCAGATCCTTGACCACCGGCATGTGCGGCAGCGGGTAGATCTTCACCGCATCCTGAGCAACCTCATCCATGCCCTTGGTGCAGGCAAGCGTGTTGGTGCCGTCGATGTTCATCGCGCAGGAGCCGCAGATGCCCTCGCGGCAGGAGCGGCGGAAGGTCAGCGTCGGGTCGATCTTGTTCTTGATGTAGATCAGCCCATCGAGGACCATCGGTCCGCAATCGTCCATGTCGACATAATAGGTATCGACACGCGGGTTTTCTTCATCATCCGGCGACCAGCGATAGATCTTGTATTCGCGCAGATTGGTCGCGCCCTCGGGCTTCGGCCAGACCTTGCCCTCCTTGACGCGGGAATTCTTGGGAAGGGTGATTTCAACCATGATTTCCTCGCCTCAGTAGACCCGCGCCTTGGGCGCGATTTTCTTGGGATCGATGCCGCCGTCTTCCGGCCTCAGCATCGGGTCGGTGTGGACGGGACGATAGTCGAGCGTGACCTTGCCGGCCTCATCGACCCAGGACAGCGTGTGCTTGCGCCAATCCTCGTCGTTGCGGCCGCCCATCGGACCATCCTTGTAGTCCTCGCGGGCATGGGCGCCACGGCTCTCCTTGCGCGCTTCGGCGCTGTAAACCGTGGTGATGGCGTTGGCCATCAGGTTTTCCAGCTCCAGCGTCTCCATGAGATCCGAGTTCCAGATCATTGAGCGGTCGGAGACCTTGACGTCGGGAAGCTCTTTCCAGACGGCGCTGATGCGCTCGCAGCCCTGCTCGAGCGATTCCTGCGTGCGGAAAACGGCGGCGTCTTCCTGCATGGCGCGCTGCATCTTCTCGCGCAGTTCCGCCGTGGGCGTGGAACCCGAAGCATGACGCAGTCGGTCGAAACGCTCCATGATCTTTTCGCAGGCTGCCTCGTTGAGCGCCGGAACGGGAGCTTCACGGTCCACCACCTCGCCGGCGCGAATGGCGGCGGCACGGCCAAAGACCACAAGGTCGATCAGCGAGTTGGAGCCCAGACGGTTGGCACCATGCACGGAGGCACAGGCCGCCTCGCCAACGGCCATCAGGCCGGGTGCTACCGCATCGGGGTTGTCCTTCGTCGGGTTCAGCACCTCACCCCAATAGTTGGTCGGGATGCCGCCCATATTGTAGTGGACCGTCGGCAGGACCGGGATCGGCTCGCGGGTCACATCGACACCGGCGAAGATGCGGGCCGATTCGGCGATGCCGGGCAGGCGCTCGTGGATGACCGCCGGATCCAGATGGTCGAGATGCAGGAAGATGTGATCCTTGTTCTTGCCGACGCCGCGGCCTTCACGGATCTCCATGGTCATGCAGCGCGACACCACGTCACGCGAGGCAAGGTCCTTGGCCGATGGCGCATAACGCTCCATGAAGCGCTCGCCCTCGGAATTGACCAGATAGCCACCCTCGCCGCGCACACCCTCGGTGATGAGGCAGCCGGCACCATAAATGCCGGTCGGGTGGAACTGCACGAACTCCATATCCTGCAGCGGCAGGCCGGCGCGGGCGATCATGCCATTGCCGTCGCCCGTGCAGGTGTGGGCGGAGGTGCAGGAGAAATAGGCGCGGCCATAACCGCCCGTCGCCAGCACCACCATCTTGGCGGAGAAGCGGTGAATCGTACCGTCTTCGAGGTTCCACGCCACGACACCGGTGCACACACCATCGTCGGACATGATGAGATCGAGCGCGAAATACTCGATGAAGAACTCGGCGTGATTCTTGACGGACTGGCCATAGAGCGTGTGCAGGATGGCGTGGCCGGTGCGGTCTGCCGCCGCACAGGTGCGCTGCACGGGCGGGCCGTCGCCAAAATTCTGCATGTGGCCGCCGAAGGGACGCTGGTAGATCTTGCCTTCCTCGGTGCGCGAAAACGGCACGCCGTAATGCTCCAGCTCGTAAACGGCGGCGGGCGCCTCACGGGCGAGATATTCCATGGCGTCGACATCGCCGAGCCAATCCGAACCCTTCACCGTGTCGTAAAGGTGCCACTGCCAGTGGTCCGGGCCCATGTTCTTGAGCGAGGCGGCGATGCCGCCCTGTGCCGCCACCGTGTGCGAACGGGTCGGGAAGACCTTGGTGATACAGGCCGTTTTCAGACCCTGTTCGGCCATGCCGAGCGTGGCGCGAAGGCCGGCACCACCGGCCCCGACGACGACGACGTCGAACTTGTGGTCGACATAGGTGTAGGCGCTTCCCGCCTTCTTTTCTGTTGCCTTTGCCATAACCGGGTTCAGCCTCCGAGGGCGATCTTGACGAGGGCGAGGAGAGAAACGACGCCCAGAATGAGTGTGAAGAAGATGTTGCCGATCAGGAGCGCGACCTTGCCGCCCTCGCCGTGGACGTAGTCCTCAATGATGACCTGCATGCCGAGTTTCATGTGGTAGAGCACCGACAGGACGGCGAAAGCCAGAAGCACGGTGACGACCGGATTGGCGATGGCCGCGCGAACCTCTTCATAGGATGCGCCATTGTTGGCGATGACGAAGCCGATGAAGAAGATGACAAGCGGAATGTTGGCGATGGCCGTGAGGCGCTGACGCCAGAAGTGATCCGTGCCTTCCTTGGCCGAACCGAGACCGCGAACGCGGTTGAGCGGTGTGCGCATGTCGCTCATGATCAAAACCCTCCACGGACGGCATAGCCGATGATCCAGACCAGGATGGTCAGCACGATGGAGACGGCGATAGTGGCCTTGGCCATTTTCGTGGCCGTCGTCTTTTCAAGGCCGCGCCCCGTGTCCCAGACGAGATGGCGAAGCCCGCCGACCAGGTGATGGATCATGGCCCAGGTGAAGCCGAGCAGGACGAGACGGCCGAACCAGGACCCGTAGATGCCGTTGACGGTGTCGAAGGTTTCCTTCGAGCCGCTAGCGGCGGCAAGCCAGATGACGAAAAGCACCATGCCGAAATAAAGCGCGCCACCGGTGATGCGGTGGACGATCGACATAAGCATTGTCGGAATGAGGCGATAGACTTGAAGGTGAGGCGAAAGCGGCCTTGCCTTTACAGTTGCGGTTTTGCTCATGGCTTCCCCAATTCGATACCGGCGCGGCGGGGTGGCTGTTGCGAGAGCGACATCGGGTCCCGAACTCGCGCCCTGCGGCTGTGGCTTTCTAATGCGGTTTTTGCAGTGCGTCAAAGCCGCAAAAGCAATCCTTTGGCCGAATATATTGCAGCACGCGCGCAGGACGACCGGCATTGTGCGACTTCAAACGATTGAAGGCATTTTTTGCCTGTCGACACGGCGGCCCTTCTATCTGCGACAGGTAATTGGCACCTTGCCGCTAACCATCCACAGCGCCTCGCTACCCTCGATCACAACAGCGTAAAGCGACTCGCCGTAGCGGACGCTTTGCCCCGGCGGCGACGCCGGCAAATCCAGCTCCAGCCCCCGAGGGCTGACCACGGATATACCGCCACGCCTCGGGGAAATCGTCATCTCCATACCGTCATCGCAGGCCAGCTTGACCGGTCCTGAAAAAGCAAGTCCGGTGGCCTTGTTCGCCTCCTGAGAGGATGGCGCGACACAACCAGCCAACCCAGGCACGGATGCGGTGAGCAGGAAACCGAGCATGCCGAACTGGCACGTCCGCCATGAAGGCAGTCCTGAAAACGTCATTCGAAAGCCTCTATTGCGGATCTGAAGCCGGCATACGTTCGCTGGACTGCTCAAAACGGATGACATGTGTGGTCCAGTCTGCCGGGGCCGCCATCGCCTCGTAAAGCTTGCGCCCTTCTTCCGGCTGGCGCGGCGCATTGAGCGCGAGGCGCGCCCAGCCGCGCTCTTCGGCCTGATCGGCAATAACATCGACCAGTGCCTTGCCGATACCCTTGCGGCGGTGATCGTGATGTACGAAGAGATGGTCGACCAGGCCATGACGCATGCCGGAAACCGGATCCGGCAGATCGTAGAACAGCGCGAACCCGACCAGGACGCCGTCGAGACTGGCACCGACCACCTCCACGGCGCGATCCTGCAACAGCGTTTCGGCGTAGTATTCGTCGGGACGACGCGGCGCACCGCGCTTCAGCGACTGGGTGTAGGCTGCCAGCAGGGGCGCCAGAACATGCGCATCCTTGAGACGCAGCGGATTGATGTCGATCTGATGATTCTCGCCCATGGAGCACCCTTCCCCGAAATTAACCACGTCTGTCAATCGGCATGTTTGAGAACCATGCTCCACGTGACAAAGGTTAAGAAAGGATTAATGTGTGGAGAATGAGGAGGCCACGAGGATTCAAGGAGCGATGGCGCATGCCTTTACGACCTCTATTCGTGGCAGCGGCCCTTGCGGCCGCAGCGATCACTGTGCCGGCTATAGCCGGAGGTTTTTATGACGCAGGCGGTGGCCGGGTCTATGCGGATGCCTATGGCAATCTGGTGATCCACAGCCGCGCTGGCTTCAAACGTATTCTGGTCGGCAAGGGACACCTGGCTGACGACTATCGCGCGCTCGAGATCGAATCGCCGCGCCAGACCGCCTATCTGGAACGCAGCGGCGGGAAGCTCTATCTGCGCCGCGCCGCACCGTGCAGCGCCGGGGCCCTGATCAAGGGCCGCAGCTATATGTACGGCCTGTCCGAGGGCGAGCTCCCGGTGCTTGTTTCACCCTGCGACTGACCGCGACCCATGAACTATCCACGCACAGCGACCGCAGACTGGGCATTCGCGATCAAGCGGGCAATAACGCCCGTTAACGGGTCCGTGCTGCGTGCCGCCGTGGTCGGCGCGGCGATTGGCGCAGCGGTTGTTCTCGGGATGGAGTTGCGTGAACTGACCGACCGGCAGGGCGGCCTGAAGGCGAGCCTGCGATTGGCATTGGATCATGCAGCGCAGCGTGTGCAGACTGTTGCTGGCTCGGAAAACAGACATCCTCTATGGCAGCGCCCGGCGGAGGATACCGCTCCGCCCCGACGACCGGTTTCATCATCAGCGTCCGGCCTCATTTTCACGACCGGACGAAACGGCGTCCTTTCACTCAAGGGCGTGATCCAGCCGGGGAGCGCCAGCCGTCTGCGTGATGTGCTGACCGCATCGGCATTGCCGATCACCACTGTCACGCTCGATTCTCCGGGGGGTGCGCTTAACGACGCCATGGCCATGGCGCGGTTGATTCGCCAGCGGGGGCTGGCGACCCGGGTTGAGGCCGGCGCGACCTGCGCCTCCTCATGTCCGCTGGTTCTGGCTGGCGGTGCGGAGCGCCATGTCGGCCGCAATGCGACCGTCGCCTTGCACCAGTTCCACAGCCCCGGGAGCCTCTTCGATCCTCGGCAGGCCCTTTCGGATGCCCAGCTGGTGACCGCAAGGATTTCCCGCCATCTGGACGAAATGGGTGTCGACCCGGCCCTTTGGCTGCATGCGCTCGACACCCCGCCGCGTGCGCTCTACGTGCTCTCTCCGGAGCAGATGATCGCTTACCGGCTTGTTACAGATACCCGGTCGCTGGCGCTGAACTAGGCCGGCATGTGCCGCGACAGATTGGCCGGTAGCCGACGCAGCTAGGGCCCTGTCAGCCCTCTTCCACGTCCGGCTGATATTCAAGAATGTCGCCGGGCTGACAATCGAGCGCCCGGCATATCCTTTCGAGCGTCTCGAAGCGGACACCGCGCACCTTGCCCGATTTGAGCAGAGAGACATTCTGTTCAGTGATGCCGATCTGCTCGGCCAGTTCCTTGGAACGCATCTTACGGCGCGCCAGCATGACATCGAGATTGACGATTATCGGCATGGCGATCACACAAAGTCGCGCTGTTCAGCGCGCACCTCTGCCGCCACCGCCATGAGCCGCCCTGCCATATACATGACGCAGGCGATCAGAAGCGCCAGAAGCTCGGAACTTCCAAACCCTATCGACAAGGCCTTCTGACCAGGTGGATTGCCAAGGGTCAGAACGAGGATCATCAATGTCTGCAACAGGATGCTTCCTCCCGCCACGGCCACGAATGCAAGGCTGGCTCGGCGCAGCCAATGGGCCGATTCAACCGACAGCGGCTCCTCTGCTGCAAAAGCACCAAACATCCGCCAGACACAATAAAGCGCAGCCGCGAGCAGCCCGAACTGAACAACCATCAACGCGACCGTGGCACCCACGGCCAAAGGCGTAAAGGTCAGCGGACCGGAAAGAGAAAGACCATTTCGAACAAGCTCCTCGAAACGAGCTGGCTCCCCGCCAGCACTCAGCACCAGCCAGCAAACCGCAAGAGCGATCAGAAGGCCAACACCAAGGACAATGTGCTGCATCAGGCGCCCAAGACGGCGCAATTCGGCCACGTCATGCATCAAATCACCTCTTGCTTGATTTAATTAATGTATTACGATAATTAATTATCCTGTTTCAACCTTTTTCAAAAGGACTATCTCCATGTTTCCCCCAAAATCCATCGGACGCACCGCCCTCCCCCTCTGTGCGCTGGCAGCTTTTACCTTGAGCCTGGCGGCAGGCCCCGCCAGAGCAGAGAATTTTGATCCATTGAGCGCCGATCCGGCCACGCTCGGGATTGCCGTCAAGATCAATGGGAATTTGCGTCTGCAGAAAGGCGATGCCGTGCTGGTGATGCAGCTTCCCAGCGAACGCAGGGAATGGGCGATCGATGAAACCTTCATTCTCGACATCGCCAAGGTCCAACAGGACGTGAAAAGTTCGAACGCGTCCGAGACCACGGATCATTACGAACTGGCGATGATTGCGCCAACCGACCGCAGCCGGTTCAAGGAAGCGCTGAGAAAGGCGCGGGAAGCGAGAAAAGCGACCGCCACCGGCGGGAAAGGGTCGATCAGCGTGTCTGTAACGGGAGGCTGCAAGACAGGCCCACTGGATCCTGCCGTCGCGACCCTGCAGGGCTTTCTGCGCGCCAGCGCAGACGCCCCGCTAGTCCCTTTGACCGGCACGATGAAACTGTCGGATGTTTTCCGGCAGGCCGGCGTGCCTTTTACAGCCATTCCTGACTGTAAGTGAGCGTGGAAGCGGCGGGGCTTAGCCCTGCCGCGGCCACTCGCGAATATCCACGAAATGGCCGGCAATGGCAGCAGCAGCAGCCATTGCCGGCGAAACCAGGTGGGTGCGGCCCTTGAAGCCCTGACGCCCCTCGAAATTGCGGTTCGAGGTGGACGCGCAGCGCTCGCCTGGCTTCAGGCGGTCGTCGTTCATGGCAAGGCACATGGAACAACCCGGTTCACGCCAGTCGAAACCGGCAGCCTTGAAGATCTTGTCCAGCCCTTCAGCCTCGGCCTGCGCCTTCACGAGACCGGAGCCCGGCACGATCATGGCGTTCAGACCGTCCTTGACCTTCTGGCCCTCGGCAATCTTCGCAGCTTCGCGCAGATCCTCGATACGGCCATTGGTGCAGGAGCCGATGAAGACACGATCAACGGCAATGTCGGTGATCTTCGTGCCAGGCGTGAGGCCCATATACTCGAGCGCGCGCTTCTTGGAGAGGCGCTTGGTCTCTTCGGTGATGTCATCCGGGTTCGGCACGACACCGGTAACGGAAACGACATCCTCGGGCGAGGAACCCCAGGTGACGATGGGCGGCAGATTGGCGGCGTCAAGCTTGACGACGCGATCATACTCGGCGCCTTCGTCGGTCCGCAGGGAATCCCAATAGGCAAGCGCCATGTCCCAGGCCTTGCCCTTCGGCGCGCGCGGGCGATCCTTGATATAGGCATAGGTGGTCTCATCCGGCGCAATGAGGCCGGCGCGGGCACCGCCTTCGATGGACATGTTGCAGACAGTCATGCGGCCTTCCATGGAGAGCGCGCGGATCGCTTCCCCCGCATACTCCATGACGTGTCCGGTGCCGCCAGCCGTACCGATCTCACCGATGATGGCGAGGATGATGTCTTTCGCAGTCACACCTTCGGGCAGAGCACCATCCACCTCGATCAGCATGTTCTTCGCGCGGCGCTGGATCAGAGTCTGCGTGGCAAGCACATGTTCGACCTCGGACGTGCCGATACCGTGCGCCAGCGCACCGAACGCGCCATGCGTGGAGGTGTGGCTGTCGCCACAGACGATGGTCATGCCCGGAAGGGTGAAACCCTGCTCGGGACCGACAATGTGCACAATGCCCTGACGTTCGTCGTTGGCGTCGTAATATTCAATGCCGAAGTCGGCGGCATTCTTCGCCAGCGCTTCGACCTGGATGCGGCTCTCGGGGTTCTTGATGCCGAATTTGCGGTCGGGCGAGGTGGGAACGTTGTGGTCGACCACCGCGAGGGTCTTTTCCGGATGACGGACATTGCGGCTGGCCATGCGGAGCCCCTCGAAGGCCTGCGGGCTGGTCACCTCGTGCACCAGATGCCGGTCGATATAGAGCAGGCATGTGCCGTCGTCCTGCTGATCGACCAGATGGTCGTCGAAAATCTTGTCGTAGATCGTGCGTGCTTTGGTCATTTTGTTCATCCCTAGCGGAGCGAAATGGAAGGCTGGCCGGCTAATCTTGTGTCTCGTTGCATTCCCGATCGATAGACTGGATGGGAATGCCGAGCCGGTTGGCGTGTCCGCCTAAGGCAGTCGGCTCAGAAGCGAGCCGGAAACCCGCGCAAAAAAGCGGCTCGGCAGGCGCTTGATGTCCTGCAGAACAAAGCCCTTGTAGGCTGGGTTTCCAAAAAGTGCTTCCATGAGAGGGCTAATACCAGCCTTTCATGGGATCGGCAATCGCCACGGCACGGCCGACTGCCGCTCAGGCTGCCTCATGCTCCACGCAGATATGGGTCGCATCCTCATCACTGAGTGGTTCCTTCAGCAATCCACACAGATGCTTTCCCGGACCGCGCTCACCTTCGCGGAAATGACGGCATTCACGGCACAGGCCGAATGGCCTGCCACCATCGGCAGCGATACGCGCACTGAGCAGCGCCGACAGCCCGATCCGGAGCGCCCGGCGCTCCTCCTCGTTCATCGTTTCCATCGCCGCTTCAAACCGCAGGGTTTCATCCCGTGGCAGCAGGGATAGCGCCGCCTCCGTCAATTCGAGCCGCACCGAGCGCCGGTCGGCAGGGTCGGCGGACTTACGGATCAGTCCGGCGCGTTCGAGAGCCATCAGCGTCTGCGAGACCGTGCCTTTCGTAGCACCCAGATAAGCCGTCAACGCCCCCGGCGTGCGCGAAAAGCGATTGGCGCGCGCCAGATAGCGCAAGGCCTCCCATTGCGCAGGCTTCAAGCCGGCGGCATGGCCGTCATGGGTCACGATGCGGGCAAGGCGCCCGATCATCGCCAAGGCGTCGGAATCGTTCATGGCGAAAAAGTATTGTGTCGACACCATGATTGCAATCCCCTCATTCGCATGCTAGCAATTATGTATCGAGTCGATACTAAAGGAAAATCCGATGACCGTCTCACCCAATCGCAAGTGTACGTTTCTCAGCCCCCGGACAGCGTTCGGAGCCGCGCTTACAACCATGTTCCTTCTGACGGGCTCGCTTGCCGCGCACGAAATTGAAAGCGCGGCCGATGCCGCTATCGAGCCAGCCTTTGATATTCGTCGTGCCGGCGCGACGGCCACCGACCGGCTCATGACCTTTTCGATGGAACTCTCCGGCGAAGCGGGCAGCATAAAGCCGGCGGCGACTGGCGATCTGCCGGGGGCAGGCGTTGCCGCCTATGTCTGGCCGACCGGTCTCGACCCGGCGACGGTCGGTTTCGACAAAGCGTCCGGCATTCTCGCGCTTGCCATCACCGCCCATCCGGATTTCGACGACACGCCGCTGTTCGACGAGAATGCCGACGGCGATCCGGCCAATGACGGCGCAGACTGGCATTCCCACTGGGTGGTACTGGAAAAGGCCGAAGCCTGTGGCGCCGGATACAAGGTGCGCGATGTCTCTCCCGGCGTCGATGCGTTGCCGTCAACCGCACCGATGCTGCCCATCGCACTCGATAGCCCCGGCATGTCGCCGCGTCTCGACGGCAACGCCGTCCGTATCACCGTGCCAATGGCCAACGGTGCCGACGTCGCCTTCGATGCGGTAACGGCCGCGCTGCGCGTGCACCCGCAAGGCAAGATGCCGCTACTTTGCGTTACCGGCGTTCACGACATTGCCTCCGGTGATCTTTCGCTGCCGGGCCGCGTCATTGCGGAATAGGCCATTGGCAGTTTAAGCCCCGAAGCGGCCGCACCTGTGACCGCTCCGGCCCATTGCTGCAGGCCACATCCCGGCACGGGATCTAACGCCGGGCCTGGCTCTTGCGCATGCGCTGTTCGAGCGCCCGAAGGGCAAGAGACAGACCAACAGTCAGAATGAGATAGATATAGGCGACGATCGAGTAGGTCTCGAAGAAGCGGAACGAGCCCGAAGCATAGATCTTGCCCATCTGGGTGATGTCGGCAACGCCGAGCACCGAGACCAGGGAGGAGTCCTTGACCATCGCCACAAAGTCATTGCCAAGCGGCGGCAGGATGGTGCGGATCGCCTGCGGCAGGACGATCAGGCGAAACCGCTGGAAGCGTGAAAGCCCGAGCGCCTTGGCCGCTTCCACCTGGCCTTCGTCCACCGATTGGATGCCTGCACGAAACACTTCGGCGATAAAGGCCGAGTAACCGATACTGAGTGCAATGATGGCGCGCCATAGAAGCGAGATGTCGCGGACCTTAAGCTCATCAAGAACCCCGGCTTCCTGCAATGTCGCCGTCATGGCATTCCAGCCGGTCACGACGATGGGCACGCCGGCAAAGGCGATCCAGAAAAGGAGAACGAGGACGGGCACACCGCGAATGATCTCGACATAGAAGCGCGCAATCTGCCGAAGCGCCAGCGACCCAGACAGGCTCATCAGCGCGATACCGAGGCCAACCGCCGTCGCGAGTGCAAATCCGACAACTGTCACGAACACCGTGATGCCGATGCCTCTGGAGACGATCGCGAAGACCTGCGCATAGAGATCGCTGGTGGCAATGAGAATAGCGACGCCGAGAGCGATGCCCCCGGCGGCAACCAGCCACCAGGGAAAATCCCGCTTGGCAGAAGGTCTGGAAGACGTCACCGCCACAAGCTCTGAATGCTTCTCAAAAGACCGGCGGTCAGGCCGGCGGAACGCGGGTCGGCCACGCCTTATTCACCCATCTTGTATTCGAGAAACCATTTCTTGTTGAGCGCGTCCAGCGTGCCATCTGCCTTCATCGAAGCGATGGCTGCGTTGACGGGCGCGACAAGGTCGGAGCCCCTGGCGAAAATAAAACCGAAATCTTCCGAGCCAAGCGGCTCGCCGAGAAGCTTCAGCGCACCGTTCGACGCGTCCACATAGCCCTGCCCACCCGTGCTGTCGGTCAAAACCACGTCCACATCGCCCGCACGCAGCGCCTGCACGGAAGCGCCAAAAGTCTCAAACAGCTTTATGCGCGGATTGGCCTCGTCGCCATCGAGCACCTCATAGACCGCGGTGTAGAAGGGCGAGGTGCCCGGCTGAGCCCCAACGAGACCATCTTCATAGGCAGCGAAGCTTTTCGCGTCGGTGAAATTCGTTTCGTCGCTGCGCACGAGCATGTACATTTCCGAGCGCATATAGGGATCGGAGAAATCCACCTTCTCCTTGCGGTCGTCCCGAATGGTGATACCGGTCATGCCCATATCGTACTGGCCATCGGAGACAGACTGGATCATCGCGTCCCAACTCGTATTCTGGTAGGTGACATTGATGTTGAGCCTCCTGGCGATCTCGTTCACGGCATCATATTCCCAGCCGACCTGCTCACCGGAGTTGGGATCTATGAACTGCAGTGGCGGGTACGCGTTTTCGGTGACCACGACAACTTCGCGGCCCTGAAGGTCCGGTAGATCGTTCGCATAGGCGGAAAAACCAGAGACCGCGAAAACTGAGGCCGCGAAGGACGCAGCCAGAAGGGACGTGCGCAACGTCATAACCAATCTCCCTGTGGCAGGCCGATGCTCGGCCGGGTGATTGCTTTTCCTTAAAGCAGAGCGATTTCGAGTAAAAGAGCCAAGACGATTTCAAACTGTGGCAGCGGGACCGTCAAATGCAAAAAAGGCGCGCCGAAGCGCGCCTTTTGAGGAATTTCGATGCCGAATGAGACTATTCGGCGTTGTTCTCGGCGGCAGCAGCTTCCTGCGCCTTGGCAGCCTCTTCAGCAGCCTTTTCCGCCGCGAGCGCCTCGGCAGCGGCAACCTTCTCCGCCTCAATGCGGGCTTTCTCTTCGGCAGCGGCCTGACGCACGGCATCATTCAGGCGGCGTGCGCGCACGCCGGTGTTCTCGGTGATGCGAGCCGATTTGCCGCGGCGATCACGCAGGTAATAGAGCTTCGCGCGGCGAACCTTGCCGCGGCGGACCACCTCGACGCCCTCAACGAGCGGAGAGTAGACCGGGAAAACACGCTCGACGCCTTCGCCGTAAGAAATCTTGCGGACGGTGAAGTTTTCCTGGAAGCCGGAGCCGGAACGGGCAATGCAGACACCCTCATAGGCCTGGACGCGGGTGCGCGTGCCTTCGGTGATGCGCACCAGAACGCGAACCGTGTCGCCGGGCTGGAATTCGGGAAGCTGACGCTGTGCAGCAATCTTCTCGGCCTGCTCGGCCTCGAGCTGACGGATAATGTCCATCTCTGTGTCCTCTTGTTCTTCGCGAACCGTCAGAGCGCTCATCCCAGTGGCAGTTTCAACACCGCCTGAAGAGTGCCCTCCGCAAGGAGGAACAGGAGCGAATTCACGTGTTCTTTGGTTAGATCCAAACCGGCCTTGGCCGTTTACGTGCGGGGCACATACACGACATTCCTGCCGGAATCAACATGAGAGACGTCTCAATTGCCGTTTTCATAACGTTTCCAGAGATCCGGGCGGCGCTCACGCGTCAGCCTTTCCGCCTCGCCGCGGCGCCATCTGGCGATCTTCGCATGGTTGCCGGAAAGCAGGACTTCCGGGATGGGCATTTCCTCGAAAAGCTGCGGGCGCGTATATTGCGGGTGTTCCAGAAGCCCACCTTCAAAGCTCTCCTCCTCGCCCGACGCATCATTGCCCATGACGCCTGGCAGAAGACGGATCACCGCATCGAGCATAACCAGAGCAGCCGGTTCACCGCCCGAAAGCACATAGTCGCCGACAGAGATCTCTTCCAGGGCTCGCCCCTCGATCACGCGCTGATCGACCCCCTCAAAACGACCGCAAAGGATGACCGCGCCGGGCCCGGCAGCCAGTTCACGCACCCGCTGCTGATCTAGCGGCCGGCCGCGCGGGCTCATCAGAAGGCGCGGCCTTGGATCTGCCGGCGGCGCGGCATGGTCGATCGCGCGTGCAAGCACGTCGGCGCGCATCACCATACCCGCACCCCCGCCAGCGGGTGTGTCATCCACATTACGGTGTTTCGTCGTGGCGAAGTCGCGTATCTGGACCGTCTCCAGAGACCACTTCCCCGCCTCACGCGCCTTTCCCGCCAGAGAAACATCAAGCGGGCCCGGAAACATTTCGGGATAAAGCGTGAGGATCGTCGCGCGGAACGTCACGTGCTCTCTCCCTCCCCCTCGCGCGGCATCTCGGGATCCTCGTCCTCTACCAGACCGGCCGCGACACGGTCGATCTCGACCTGACCCTTTGATACACGGACATGAGGCACGGCCGCGCGGGTGAATGGAACCATCGCCGAGCCACCTTCGGCCAGCAGAACCTCGAGAATGTCACCTCCCCCGAAATTGTGCAGCGCTCGCACCTTGCCGACCCGCTCTCCCTCGCCATCAACAACCGCGAGCCCGATCAGATCGGCGTGATAAAATTCCTCTTCCTCAAGATCATCCGGCAACGCTTCGCGCTCGACATACAGCGCGGTTCCGTTCAGCGCCTCGGCGGAGGTGCGGTCGCCAATCTCTGCAAAGCGCACCACGACCACGTTCTTTGCCGGCCTCACATTGAGAACGGTCAGCGTGCGTCCATCCTCCGTGCTCAGCGGCCCATAATCTCCAATAGCCAGGGGATCGGCGGTGAACGTCTTAACGCGCACCTCTCCACGCAAGCCCTGCGCCGCCCCGACAATGGCGAGCTGAATGCGGGTATCGCTTGTCTTCTGCCTGTTCATCTGCCTGATTTGCCACTAAGCCGTTCGGAAAAACAGGCTTATGCGCCGTTTTACGGCTTTCCGGCAAGCTTTCCGGCAAGACTTTCCATGCGCGTGGCGAGATCGTTGAGCGCGCCGGTCACGGCCGCGTCGTTCTTGCCGGACTGGTTGAGGGCTTCATCCCGCGTCTTGCGAAGCGTCGCGACCTCTCCTTCCATGGTGCGCATCCGCTTCTGCAGTTCCGAGAGCTCGTCCATCACCATGATCCCGGCCATGACTGCCAGCCGGTGGTCTCCGATCTCACCGAAAGAATCTTTCAGATGCGTGATGTATCGGTCGAAGCGCTGCGCAAGATTGACAAGATGCTCTTCCTGTCCCTCATCGCACGCCATGCGATAGGACTTGCCGTCGATCGTGACTGTAACCTGTGCCATCGCCCGCCCTACCGATCCAGCACGGCACGGATGGTCTCCATGGCCGTGACCAAACGCCGCGAGACTTCGCGGTTCACCTCTTCGAGACGCTTGGCGCGTGCCTCGGATTTGTCGATCTCCTGAGCGAGACGCGCGCGGTCCGCGTTCATGCGCTGCAGTTCGGCATCGGAATCCGCAACCGCGCGGTCCCGTTCCAAGCGTGCCTCAACCGCATCCTCCAGCGAAGACAGCGCCTTGCTCAGGCGCTCGATCGCCCCCTTGAGCGTGCTTTCACCACTCATGGCCGCCACCCCCAGTCGAGCATTCCCGGAACATGCCGGCCGCCAATGCGGCCAAGGCACGCGGTCTCCGAAAATGTTGTGACACAGGCAATCTTGCTTACTCTCATCCGCCCAGTGATGCACCCGGACACGTGCCGGCAGACAAATGCGCGACAGCTTTTACGAGGCCTCGGCTGCGAATCGCTGGCCTTACTAACCAGTTACGCCGAAAAGATTAGGCGGCGTGTGAAGGTCCCGTCAACAAAACACGACGGCTAATCCCCCAAAATGCTGTAACAAGGTTGATACAAAATCCTCCTTCCCCTGGGGCAGGCAGCGGCCTGCAAACCGCACCTTTGTTGACTTCAAGGCCGCAACTGCTATGTGTCGCCTGCTTTTTCCAAAGGGCCCGGGCTGCCCGTGCAGCCTGCCCGACAACTGCCTAAAGCGGACCAGCGAGCAATCATGATCTCACGCGACAAACACGACCGGATGGCCAACGCGATCCGCTTCCTATCGATGGATGCGGTGGAGAAGGCCAATTCGGGTCACCCCGGCCTGCCCATGGGCGCAGCCGACATCGCCACCGTTCTTTTCACCCGCTTCATGAAGCACGACCCCAAGAACCCCGATTGGGCCGACCGCGACCGGTTCATCCTGTCCGCCGGTCATGGGTCGATGCTGCTCTATTCGCTGCTTTACCTGCTGGGTTATGAAGACATCACGATCGACGAGATCAAGAACTTCCGCCAGCTCGGCTCGCGCACGGCCGGCCACCCGGAATTCGGCCATGCGGCCGGTATCGAGACAACGACCGGACCGCTGGGCCAGGGCCTCGCAAACTCCGTCGGCATGGCAATCGCCGAACGCATCCTGAATGCGCGCTTCGGCGATGATCTCGTGGACCATTACACCTATGTTCTGGCCGGCGACGGCTGCCTGATGGAGGGCATCAGCCAGGAAGCGCTGACGCTTGCCGGGCACCTCAAGCTGAACAAGCTGATCGTTCTTTTCGACGACAACCAGATCTCCATCGACGGCTCCACCTCGCTGACAGACTCCACCGACCAGTGCGAGCGCTTCGAGGCTTCGGGCTGGAACACGATGCGCATCGACGGGCATGATCCGGATGCCATTGCCGGCGCCATTGAATCCGCGAGGAAGGCGGACAAGCCGACCCTGATCGCCTGCCGCACGACCATCGGCTTTGGCGCACCGTCCAAATCCGGCACGGCAAAGGTGCACGGCTCCCCGCTTGGTGCGGAGGAAATTGCTGGCGCACGCAAGGCGCTTGGCTGGGATGCCGATCCCTTTGTCGTTCCTTCCGACATTCTTGACGACTGGCGTCTGGCCGGCCTGCACTCCGCCAAGGAGCGCAAGGCCTGGGAAGACCGTCTTGCGGCTGCCGACGCGGAGACACGCGGGGAATTCGAGCGCCGCATGCGCGGAGATCTGCCGGAAACCTTCTCTGCCGCCATGCTCGAATACAAGGAAAAGCTCGCAGCCGAGCCTCCAAAGGTGGCGAGCCGCAAGGCTTCGGAAATGGCGCTCGAAGCCATCAACGCAGTGCTGCCTGAAACCATCGGCGGCTCTGCGGACCTGACCGGTTCCAACAATACCAAGACGAGCCAGACCGGCCCCATCAGCGCCGAGGACTTCTCCGGTCGCTATATCCACTACGGCATCCGCGAGCACGGCATGGCCGCCGCCATGAACGGCATGACGCTGCATGGCGGCATCATACCCTATGGCGGCACCTTCCTGACCTTCTCGGACTATGCCCGCCCGGCGATGCGTCTCGCCTCGCTGATGCAGATTCGCTCCATCTTCGTGATGACGCATGATTCCATCGGCCTTGGCGAGGACGGCCCGACCCACCAGCCGGTGGAGCACTTGGCCGCGCTGCGCGCAATCCCCAACCATCTCGTGTTCCGCCCGGCAGATGCGATCGAAACAGCTGAATGCTGGCAGGTGGCGATCGAAAGCCGCAAGGCGCCATCCACGCTTGCCCTTTCGCGCCAGAACCTTGCACCGGTACGCACCAGCCATGAAGCTGACAATCTCTGCGCCCGTGGCGCGTATGAACTCGCCGGTTCCGAAGACGACGCTAGGGTGACGCTCTTCGCCACCGGCTCGGAAGTGGAAGTGGCAATGAAGGCGAAGTCCCTTCTCGATGCCGCCGGTCACCCGGCCCGCGTTGTCTCCGTGCCGTGTTTCGAATTGTTCGAACAGCAAAGCGATGACTACCGCAAGGCAGTGATCGGCAACGCCCCCGTAAAGGTGGCAATCGAAGCTGGCATTCGGCAGGGCTGGGATGCGATCATCGGGTCCGACGGTATCTTCATTGGCATGACCGGGTTCGGCGCCAGTGCGCCCGCTCCGGAGCTCTACAGGCATTTCGGCATCACTGCCGAGGCTGCTGCAAACGCCGCCCAGAAGCGGCTGGCAGAGATCGGTTGAGGCCAATATCGGGCTTGTTATGGTTTGGGACGGGCGAATGCCTGCCCCACCATCTGGATTCTCGACGCAGACGCCGCTATGAAGCGGCGTCTCCTTCCGTGCCTGCGCACGACCACCCACTCTCCGGAGGAAGTTCATGACCGTCAAAGTTGCCATCAACGGATTTGGCCGCATCGGCCGCAATGTCGTACGCGCGATCTACGAGTCGGGCCGCAAGGATATCGACATCGTCGCGATCAACGATCTCGGCCCAGTCGAGACCAACGCCCACCTTCTGCGCTATGACAGCGTGCATGGCCGCTTCCCCTCCGAGGTGAAGGTCGACGGCGACGCGATCAACATCGGATCCGATTCCTTCAAGGTTTTCGCAGAGCGTGACCCGTCCAAGCTCCCCTGGGGTGAGCTGGGTGTCGACATTGTGATGGAATGTACCGGCATCTTCACTGCCAAGGAAAAGGCATCGCTGCATCTCGATGCCGGCGCAAAGCGCGTGCTGGTTTCGGCTCCGGCCTCCGGAGCCGACCTGACGGTGGTCTATGGTGTCAACCATGACAAGCTTTCCAGCGAACACCGCGTCGTCTCCAACGCTTCCTGCACCACAAACTGCCTGGCGCCGGTCGCAAAGGTTCTCAACGATGCCTTCGGCATCGAGAAGGGCTTCATGACCACGGTTCACGCCTATACGGGTGACCAGCCGACGCTCGATACGATGCACAAGGATCTTTACCGCGCCCGCGCTGCCGCCATGTCGATGATCCCGACCTCGACGGGTGCGGCCAAGGCTGTCGGCCTCGTGCTGCCGGAGCTCAACGGAAAGCTGGACGGCGTATCCATCCGCGTTCCGACCCCGAATGTTTCGGTCATCGACTTCAAGTTCGTGCCGAAGAAGAAGGTCACTGTCGAAGAGGTCAACCAGGCGCTGGTCGCTGCCGCCGATGGAAGTCTCAAGGGCATACTCGCCTATACCAACGAGCCACTCGTTTCCATCGATATGAACCACAACCCGGCCTCCTCCACCTTCGCGCTTGACCAGACCAAGGTGATCGAAGGCGACCTGGTGCGTGTCATGTCCTGGTACGACAATGAATGGGGCTTCTCGAACCGCATGGCCGACACGGCCGTCGCCTTCGGCAAGACCATCTGATACGGTTTACAGGCCATTCTGAACGCCCGGCCGTCGCGCCGGGCGTTTTTCTTTTGGCCCGGCTCTTGCATCTCACTTCCGCCGCACCTTTTATGAAAAAAGAACAGCAACTTGCGGCAGGCGGGATCAAGAGACGCGGATGGATCAGGGAATTTATGTTATTACGCTGGTGGGCACGACCCTCGTGCTGTTTGCCGCATTTTCCAGCGTGATTGCTTTCCGCTTCGGCGCACCGCTGCTTCTCATCTTCCTCGGTATCGGCCTCGCAGCAGGAACAGATGGGCTCGGGCTTGATTTCGACAATGCTGCCATTGCCTATTTCATTGGCTCGCTCGCGCTCGCGGTCATCCTCTTCGATTCGGGCTTCGGCACATCCATAGCTGCGTTTCGGCAAGCCGCAGCGCCAGCGATCATTCTGGCAACAATCGGTGTTTTGCTGACGGCGGGCCTCGTGGGTGTCGCAGCCTATTATGTCACCGGCTTCAGCTGGCTTGAATCCTTTCTGCTGGGAGCCACCGTAGCATCTACAGACGCCGCGGCTGTGTTCTTTCTGCTCCGGGTGGGGAACATCTCGGTGCGTGAGCGCGTTCGCTCGACGCTGGAAGTCGAATCCGGATCGAACGATCCGATCGCGATCTTCCTCACCCTCTCGCTAGTTGGCCTGATCGCCGGTGGCGAGGCCATCAAGGCAGGAGAGCTTGCGGCTGACGTGGCTCTCGGCTTTCTGCAGCAGATGGGCATCGGTCTCGCCGCGGGTCTCCTCGGCGGCTGGAGTATTGTCCGGCTGGTCATTCGTCTCCGGCTCGAGCAGGGGCTCCTGCCAATCTTCGTTATTGCATTGTCGCTACTCGTGTTCGCGCTGGCTGGGGCAGTGGGCGGTTCGGGCTTTCTTGCCGTTTATGTGGCTGGCCTGATCGCCGGCAACGCCAAGCTCCGCTCGACCGCCATGCTCAAACGCTTTCAGGACGGCGTGACCTGGCTGGCCCAGATCATCATGTTCCTCGTGCTCGGTCTCTTTGCCACGCCTTCACAATTTGCCGAGATCGTATTTCAGGCGCTCTTCATCGGCCTGTTCCTGATTTTCATCGCCCGGCCGATTGCGGTGACCCTTTGCCTGATGCCGTTTCGGTTTTCACCGGCGGAAAGCGCGTTCATCTCATGGGTGGGCCTGCGCGGCGCCGTGTCCATCCTGCTTGCGATCACGCCATTGATCGACGAACTGCCCAATGGCCGGCCCCTGTTCAACATCGTCTTCATCATCGTGCTTGTTTCGCTGATCGTGCAGGGCTGGACGGTGGGCCCGCTGGCCCGCCGGCTGGGGCTGACACTGCCGCCACGCATGGGTCCGCTGAACAAGGTGGAACTGGAGTTGCCCGGCTCGGCCCGCCACGAGCTTCTCGCCTATCGGGTGGTGGCGGGTAGCCCTGTGGAACGCGGCCAGCGGATCCCACGCTGGGCGAAGCCTTCCCTCGTGGTACGCGACGGACGCTCGATGACCTACCAGTATGCCGGACGGCTTGCAGCGGGCGATCACGTTTATATTTTCGTGCCTGATCGCTATCCCCGTCTCCTCGACCGCCTGTTTGCCAGCCCCGTGGAGATGGACCCGGAAGACGCAGAGTTTTTCGGAGCCTTTGCAGTCGACCCCGAGCGGCCCGCATCCGACATCGAGGCGGCCTATGCGACCGGTCTCAACGAAGAAGACCAGAAGAAGACTATTGCCGATCTCCTGCGGGAGCGGTTGGGCGGACGCGCAGAGTATGGCGACCGCACGACGCTTGGCGAGATCGAGCTGATCGTACGGGATGTCGACGAGAACGGACGCATAAGCGCCGTGGGACTTTCCGTCGAACCGCAGGCACCGGAAACCCGTTTGCCGCTGCTCCTCAGTCCTCGCGATCTCGTGCGGCGTATTTTTCAAAAACCATAGGCATTGCCAGCTTATAATCAGCACCCTCCATCTTGCACCAGTCGCAAGGCATTGTATGGTCCCGACAAATTCACATCCTTCTTCAACCCGCGGTTCCGGGCGTCCGATTTCTCCACCCCGAGGAACCCCTTAAAGGAGACTTCAACGCGCCATGCCGGATTTTAAGACCCTCGACGATCTCAACGATATCGCAGGCAAGCGTGTACTCGTACGGGTCGACCTGAACGTGCCCGTAAAAGATGGCAAGGTGAGCGACACGACCCGCATTGAACGCGTCGCGCCAACCATCCAGGAGCTTTCCGGCAAGGGCGCGAAGGTGATCCTGATGGCACATTTTGGTCGGCCTAAGGGCAAGCCAGATCCGGCAGCTTCGCTGGAACCCATCGCCTATGCGGTGGAGAGTGTGCTCGACCATCGCGTGCATTTCGCCAGGGATTGCATCGGAACCCCGGCGGCAGACGCCATTGCTGAAATGGCCAATGGCGACATCCTGCTCCTTGAGAACACGCGCTTCCACGAGGGCGAGGAGAAGAACGATCCGGAGTTCGCAAAGGCGCTGGCCGGGAATGGCGATATCTACGTGAACGACGCATTCTCCGCCGCCCACCGCGCCCACGCCTCCACGGAGGGGCTCGCACATCTGCTGCCAGCCTATGCCGGGCGCACCATGCAGGCGGAGTTGGAGGCGCTGGAGAAGGGGCTCGGCAAGCCGGCCAAGCCGGTGCTTGCGATTGTCGGCGGAGCAAAGGTTTCCACCAAGATCGATCTTCTCATGAACCTTGTGAAGAAGGTCGACGCACTGGTTATAGGCGGCGGCATGGCCAACACCTTCCTCGCCGCGCGCGGAACGGAAGTGGGTAAATCGCTGTGCGAACACGACCTGGCATCTACGGCCAAGCAGATCATGATCGAGGCAGCAGAATCCGGCTGTGCGCTTGTCCTGCCCGTGGATGGCGTGGTCGCGCGCGAGTTCAAGGCGGGTGCTGAGAACGAAACGGTCGCGATCGAAAGCGTTCCGTCAGACGCCATGATCCTCGATGTAGGACCGAAGAGCGTCGAGAAGGTGAACGAATGGCTCGACCGCGCCGACACGGTGGTGTGGAACGGCCCGCTGGGAGCCTTCGAGATCGAGCCATTCGATGCGGCAACCGTTGCTGCGGCAAAACACGCGGCACACCGCACCTCAGAAGGATTGCTCGTTTCAGTCGCCGGCGGCGGCGACACGGTGGCAGCGCTCAACCACGCCGGCGTGGCCGAAGAATTCTCCTACGTGTCGACCGCAGGCGGGGCATTTCTTGAATGGATGGAAGGCAAGAAACTGCCCGGCGTGGAGGCCCTTTCGAAGTCGCGTTAAGCAAAATGTGAATAGTCTGTCATTTCAATCGATTAGGGGTCTTAAGGGCGCATTCCGTTTGTCATCGGCATCTGCTATCGCCCGGTCATGAACAGACAGGAGACCTGAAATGAGCGAACGGCTTGAGGATATTGCATCCGCCATGGTGACCCCCGGACAGGGGATTCTGGCGGCGGATGAAAGCTCCGGCACCATCAAGAAGCGCTTTGACACGATCGGCCTGGAATCGACGGAAGAGAACCGCCGTGACTATCGCGAGATGATGTTCCGCGCCGATGATGCTATGAAGAGCTGCATCTCCGGCGTTATCCTCTACGACGAGACGATCCGCCAGAAGGCCGCCGACGGCACGCCGCTGGTGGATGTCATCAAGGCCTCCGGCGCTGTTCCGGGAATCAAGGTCGATGGCGGCGCGAAGCCGCTGGCCGGTTTTGACGGCGAGACCATCACTGAAGGTCTCGATGGCCTGCGCGAACGTCTTGCGGAATATTACGGTCTTGGCGCGCGCTTTGCCAAATGGCGCGGTGTGATCTCGATTTCGAACGATCTGCCAAGCTGGGGGGCCGTGAAGCAGAACGCACAGGCCCTCGCCCGCTACGCGGCACTTTGCCAGGAAGCCGGCATTGTGCCGATCGTGGAGCCCGAAGTTCTGATGGATGGCAAGCCGGGCGATCATTCCATCGACCGCTGCTACGAGGTGACCGAGTGGGTTCTGAAGACCGTCTTTGCCGAGCTCTACGATGCGCGTGTTTCGCTTGAGGGCATGGTCTTGAAACCGAACATGGTGATCGACGGCAAGAACGCCCGCAAGGCGAGCCGCGAGGAAGTGGCTGAAAAGACCGTGCGCTGCCTGAAATCGACCGTGCCGGCCGCGGTGCCCGGCATCGCCTTCCTTTCGGGCGGCCAGTCGGATGAAGAGGCCACGGCGCATCTCTCGCTCATGAATGCTGGCTTCGACATGCCCTGGGCTCTGACATTTTCCTATGGTCGCGCGCTGCAGGCTGCCGCGCTCAAGACCTGGGCCGGCAAGAAGGAAAACGTGGCAGCAGCGCAGAAGGCTTTCGCGCACCGCGCGAAGATGAACAGCCTTGCCGCCACCGGCCAGTGGAAGCAGGACCTCGAGGCTGCCTGATCAGGCGGATTTGAAGACACGGAATCGGCCCGTCGGCGCTTGTCGGCGGGTCTTTTCTTTTGGTCTCCTACGGGAAAAGGCCTACTCTCCCCCACGCAGAAGGATCGTGAGCGAGACCATGGCTAGCGCGATCAGGGCCAGCTTCCAGAAATCTGCCCGCCGCCTGAGGCCCGGAAGGCCGAGCGGCTTTATAATGTGCACGATCATCATCGCCAGGATGAGAAGAAGCAGGATCTTGGTCATGAAGGCCCGATTCGCGAAGTCATGCCCTGTTGTGCCTCCCTGCCGGCCTGCTGTCAAAAGCGCACCCTTCACCGCAAGTCTGATTTACGCACGACCCTGCGATCCGCTAACCTCTCAATAAAGAGGCTCAAACCGCAGGGAGGAGGCGGGATGACGTCGCGCTATCACGAGGTTTATTCGGGCTGGCAGCAGGATCCCGAGGGGTTCTGGGTGAAGGCCGCGGCCGAGATCGACTGGTTCAGTCCCTGGGAAAGGGTTTTCGACGTAGAGACCGGCGTCTATGGACGCTGGTTTCCCGGCGCGACCTGCAACACGTGTTTCAATGCGGTGGATCGGCATGTCGAGGGTGGGCGAAAGGATCAGCCCGCCCTTGTCTATGACAGCCCCATCAGCGGCCGGAAGAAAAGCTTCACCTATGGGGAAGTGAAAGACGAGGTTTCGGCGCTGGCCGCCGTACTGAAGGATTTCGGCGTCGGCAAGGGCGACCGCGTGGTCATCTACATGCCGATGGTGCCGGAGGCTGTGTTTGCCATGCTCGCCTGCGCGCGCATTGGTGCCGTGCATTCGGTGGTGTTTGGTGGGTTCGCCGCAAGAGAGCTTGCAGCGCGCATAGACGATGCAACGCCAAAGGCGATCATCTCGGCCTCCTGCGGACTGGAGCCCGGCCGTGTGGTTGCCTACAAGCCTCTGCTCGATGAGGCGATCCGTCTCTCCGCCGCCAAGCCGAAGGCCTGCCTGATCCTGCAGCGGGAGGATCGGCGCTGCGACCTGACGGAAGGCCGCGACCATGACTATGCGGAACTGGTGGGCGCTCACCGGGCAGCAGGAAGCGTGGTGGATTGCGAGCCCGTGCTTGCGACCGACCCGCTCTACATCCTCTACACGTCGGGCACGACGGGGCGGCCCAAGGGCGTGGTGCGCGACAATGGCGGCCACATGGTGCGGCTCAAATGGTCGATGTTCAACGAGTTCGGCATTGAGCCCGGCGAGACGTTCTGGGCAGCCTCGGACGTGGGTTGGGTGGTGGGCCATTCCTACATCGTCTATGCGCCGCTGCTCCACGGCTGTACCACAGTGCTTTTCGAGGGCAAGCCGGTCGGTACCCCTGATGCCGGCGTATTCTGGCGGGTGATCGCGGAGCACAAGGTGGCCGCACTCTTCACCGCGCCGACCGCGTTTCGCGCGATCCGCACGGCAGACCCGGACGCAGAGATGCTGGCCCCGCACGACCTCTCCGGCTTCCGCACGCTGTTCCTTGCCGGCGAAAGGGCAGATCCCGACACGGTGAAATGGGCGGAGAAGACCCTGGGCGTCCCGGTGATCGATCACTGGTGGCAGACGGAAACCGGCGCACCGATCAGCCAGGATCCGGTCGGGTTAGGAATGCTGCCTGTGAAATACGGCTCGCCCGGCGTGCCGATGCCGGGCTACGACGTTCAGGTTCTGGACGATGCGGGCCACCGGGTGCCGGCGGGCACGCTCGGCAATGTGGTGATCAAACTGCCGCTGCCTCCAGGCGCGCTTCCGACGCTTTGGAACGACGACAGGCGCTTTCGCGATGCCTATCTCACCGAATTTCCCGGCTATTACAAAACGGCGGATGCCGGCATGCTGGACGAAGATGGCTATCTCTTCATCATGGCGCGCACGGACGACATCATCAACGTGGCGGGCCACCGGCTTTCCACCGGCGGCATGGAGGAGGTGGTGGCCGAGCATCCGGCCGTCGCCGAATGCGCGGTGATCGGCATCGCCGATCCGCTCAAGGGACAGGTGCCCTGCGGCTTCGTGGTGCTGCACGGAAAGAATGCGGCTGATATCCGCACCGTTGAGCGCGAATTGATCGCCATGGTACGCGAGCGCATCGGTCCTGTAGCAGCGTTCAAGAAGGTGGTTTCGGTGAAGCGACTGCCCAAGACGCGTTCCGGCAAGATCCTGCGCGCCACCATGCAGAAGATCGCCGACCGTCAGGAGTGGTCGATGCCTGCCACCATCGACGACCCTGCCATTCTTGATGAAATCGGCGAAGCGCTGGGCAAGACGGATTCCTGATCGCGCGTTGGCGGGCACTTGACCTTCGGGGCCCCTCGTCGCAGGGTCCAGCCGTTTTCGGCACGGGGATTCACCATGGCACTGGACGGCAAGACGGCAATCGTAACAGGCGGGGCGGGTGGCATAGGCTATGCAATCGCAGAGCGGTTTCTGCGCCACGGCGTCAAGGTCGTGATCGCCGACCTGGACAGTGAAAAGGGCAAGCAGGCCCTTTCCGATCTTGAAAAGCTGGGCAATGCGCGCTTCGTGAAAGCCGATGTGAGCAAGAGGCTCGATGTGCACAACCTGCTGGCTGAAACGATTGACGCCTTCGGCGACGTGGACATTCTCGTCAACAATGCCGGCGTCGTGCACGCGGCGGGTTTCCTCGATTTGAAGGAAGAGGATTTCAACCGGGTTCTCGACACAAATCTCAAAGGCACTTTCCTCACTGGGCAAGCTGTCGCGCGCTATATGGTCGAAAAGGTCGAAGGCGGCGGCGCTGCAGGAACGATCATCAACATGTCGTCGATCAATGCCATTCTCGCCATACCGGAGCAGATTGCCTACACGGTGTCGAAGGGAGGTGTCAGCCAGCTTACCCGCGTCATGGCGCTGGCGCTGGCGCCCTATGGCATACGTGTAAACGCCATTGGACCGGGCTCGATCGCGACCGACATGTTGTCCAGTGTCAACAGCGATCAGACCGCACGCAACCGTATGCTGTCGCGCACCCCGCTCGGGCGTGTTGGAGAACCGGGCGAGATCGCATCGATAGCGACCTTTCTGGCCGACGACGATTCGAGCTATGTGACGGGGCAAACCATCTATGCCGACGGAGGCCGGCTGCCGCTGAATTACACGGTCGAGGTCAAGCCGGAAACCTCCTGACAAAACGCTGTCACCACCGGCAGGCGATAATGCTCCCGCCAGAATCAGGAGATTGTTGCCATGTCAGACTTCCCCGGAAGCCTCCTCAGCACTGTCCGCCGCTGGGCCGACCAAACCCGTGATCGCCGGCGGCGTCGGTTGACCAGACGGATGCTGAACGACCTGCCGATAACAGTGCAACGCGATATCGACTGGGATCCAACCGGTCGATACCGGCGATAGGCCCTCCAGAGATCTCAGGCAACACTTTTGCAGCCCTCCTGACGGAATGTTGTCAGGAGGGCTGTGTCATTGTCACCCATCGACAATGGAGGGTTGCGAAACATGTCCGATACGTTGCCGCTAAACGCAGTGGTCTGGGCGGAAATTCCTGTGACAGATCTCGACCGTGCGCGGGCCTTTTATGCCGCCGTGGTCCAGAACGAGCTGGTGCTGCGCGAGGATGGGCCAAATCCTTTTGCCATTTTTGACACCCGAGACCCGCAGGATTCTGTCGCCGGACATATCTACCCCGGCAAGCCGGCCCCGGAGGGGACCGGTCCGACAGTTCATCTGGCCGTGCCACCCCCGCTTGAAGACGCCATGGAGCGTGTCACAACGAATGGTGGTAAACTGGTATCACCCATAATCACTATTCCTGCCGGTCGTTTCGTGTATTGTCTCGACCCCGACGGAAACAGCTTCGGAATTTTTGCGTGAGGAGAAATACGCATGCGCCGTGCTGACCGACTTTTCCAGATTGTCCAGCATTTGCGGGGCGGGCGCCTGGTTACGGCGCGTCTTTTGAGCGAACGCCTCGAGGTTTCGGAGCGCACGATCTATCGCGATATTGCGGATCTTCAGTCCACCGGTGTGCCAATAGACGGTGAGGCTGGGGTCGGATATCTGATGCGGGAGGGGTTCGAACTTCCACCGCTCATGTTCACGCGTGACGAGATCGTGGCCCTCGTCGCTGGCGCGCGTATGGTCCGCGCCTTTGGCGGCGCCGCCATGGCCCGTGCGGCGGAAGAGGCGCTGGTGAAGATAGGAACCGTCCTGCCGGAGCCGGAGCGCGACCGCATTGCACGCACCGAAATCCACACACCGCGCTGGGTCGTCAGCGATATCGAGCGCGAGGCCATCGACACGCTTGAACGCTCTGTGGAAACGCGGGACGTGCTTTCCATCGATTATCGCGACGAAGCCGGACGCACCTCGAAGCGAGACGTTCGCCCGCTTGGTCTGTGGTTCTGGGGAAAGGTGTGGACGCTGGTAGCGTGGTGTGAGTTACGCGGAGATTTTCGCACGTTCCGCATCGACCGCATCGCCACCATGGCCCTCGCCGGGCGAACGTTCCGTCCCGAGCGCGGCAAGCAGCTTGCCGACTTCTATAGGCGGATGGAAATGCACGAGGCCATGATGGGCAGGGCTTGCGCGAGCTGAGGCGATGCTCCCCGATGGCCGGGGAGCGCCTCTATTTTCAGATCAGGACCGCTCGTCCTCGTCTTCTTCGTCCGCATCACTGGATTTCAGCGACGACAACTTGGCGAAAACTGCATCCGCGTCCAGTTCCTGTTCATCGGACGAGGTGTCGGCGGCTGCCTGGTCACCAAGCGGCAGGTCTTCCGTTTCCGAAGCGGGGAGCAGGGTTTCACCGGTGTTCTCTTGGGGCGGGAGGTATTTTGCCGCGCGCTGCACTTCCAGATCGAGATCAATCTGCGAGCAAAGCCCCAGCGTCACCGGGTCCATGGGAACGAGGTTCGCCGAGTTCCAGTGCGTACGCTCACGGATGGCCTCAATGGTCGATTTCGTGGTGCCCACGAGACGCGAGATCTGGGCGTCCTTGAGTTCAGGATGATTGCGCACCAGCCAGAGAATTGCGTTGGGGCGGTCCTGGCGTTTGGAAAGCGGCGTGTAGCGCGGTCCCTTCCTTTTGGCCTCGGGAACACGGACCTTCGGCTCAGACAACCGCAATTTGTGGTTCGGATTTTCCTCCCCGAGGGCGATCTCCTCGCGGGTAAGCTGTCCGGTCATCACCGGGTCCATACCCTTGATGCCCTGGGCAGCGTCACCATCTGCAATGGCGCCCACCTCAAGCGGATGCAGTTTGCAGAATTCGGCAATCTGATCGAAGGTCAGTGCCGTGTTATCGACCAGCCAGACGGCGGTGGCCTTGGGCATGAGAAGCGTGTTGGCCATGTTTCAAGAATCCTCTTCCTTCGCCCGCGTCCCTAGCGCGGGCGGTGGTCACAACCACCGATGTTGGGAAATATCGTCCGCGTTATAAACTGAAATACCCGGCAGACGCAACAAATTGCGCGCTCCCTCAATTGGGGAGCGTCACCGAACCGTCATCGATGTGTCATCGGGATGAAATCAACCCTCTCGATTGTGCCGCTCCTATGGGTCTTGAGGGAGTTTTCAGACATGGGACGCCAAGCAATAATTCTGAGCCTGCTGGCAAGCACGGCGACCGTTTTTCCTGCCTATGCGGATATGGCATTCAACCGTATCGCTACATTTCCGGTAGCAGAGAACCTGCCCGCAGAAACCGAAGCCGCGACCGAAACCTCATCCGAGATCATCGCACGCAGCGCGGACGGCAAGACATTGATCTACTCCGACAGTCCGCTGGGTGGCGTGGGTTTCGTGGATATCAGCGACGCCAAGGCCCCGAAGGCCGGCGGGATGCTCAAGCTGGAGGGTGAGCCGACCTCAGTGGGTGTGGCGGGCCAGAAAGCCATCGCGGCCGTGAACACCTCCGACAGTTTCACCAGCCCTTCGGGCAATCTCGTCGTGATCGACATGGCGTCGAAAACCGCCCGGAAGTCCTGCGACCTGGGTGGCCAGCCGGATTCCGTAGCCATTAGCAATGACGGCCGTTTCCTTGCCGTCGCCATCGAAAACGAGCGCGATGAAGACCTGAACGACGGTGCGATCCCGCAAATGCCCGCCGGTGACCTGAAGGTCTTCAATCTCACCGACGGCGTACCGGACTGCAGCAGCATGAAATCAGTGGCGCTGACCGGCCTCGCTGAGATTGCACCGGAGGATCCCGAGCCCGAGTTCGTCGATTTCAACGACGCCGGCGATATCGTCGTTACCCTCCAGGAGAATAACCATATCGCTGTGGTTTCGGCGGAAAGCGGCGAAGTAACGGGCCATTTCTCCGCGGGCCAAATCAGCCTTGAGAACATCGATACGCTGGACAATGGCTCCATCGATTTCAACCAGACAGCCAACGAGTTGAAGCGCGAACCGGACGCTGTGAAATGGCTGGACGATGATCGCATCGTCACTGCCAACGAAGGCGACTATCAAGGCGGATCGCGCAGCTTCACCATATTCAGCAGGTCGGGCGAGGTTCTGTTTGACAGCGGTAACGATCTCGAGTTTCGCGCCGCGGCTGCCGGCCATTACCCAGACAAACGCTCCGACGCCAAGGGAACGGAGCCGGAAGGTCTGGAAGTCGCGACCTTCGGCGATCAGCGGTATATTTTCGTGGCGCTGGAGCGCGCTTCTCTCGTGGCGGTTTACCGCGACACTGGCGCTGAACCGGAATTCGTCCAGGTCCTCCCGTCCGGTATCGGCCCCGAAGGCCTCGTGGCCATACCCGAACGTAACCTGCTTGTTACCGCAAATGAGGCCGATCTTGCTGAGGACGGCGCCGCCCGCTCTCACGTGATGGTCTACGAACTGACCGAGGGAAAGCCTGCCTATCCGACCATTGAATCGGCTCTGGACGACAGCGGGGCACCTTTCAGCTGGGGCGCCCTCTCTGGCCTCGTGGCAGACGCTGAAAAGCCGGGCACGCTCTACGCCGTGTCCGATTCCTTCTACAGCAACCAGCCGGCCATCTTCACCATTGATGCGACTGAGAGACCGGCGCGGATCATCGCCAAGACCGTTGTCACGCGTGACGGGATGACCGCCCAGAAGCTCGACCTCGAGGGCATCGCCAATGACGGCGAAGGCGGTTTCTGGCTCGCTTCGGAAGGCCGCACCGACCGTCTGACGCCGCATGCGCTCTTCCGCGTCGATGCAGCCGGCGAGATCAGGGAGGAGATCGCACTTCCCACCGAGCTCCTCGCAGGCGAAAAGCGCTTCGGAATGGAAGGCGTGACGGTCGTCGGTGAAGGCAATGACCGGATGCTGGTCATGGCCGTTCAGCGCGAATGGAGCGATGATCCGAAGGGGCAGGTAAAGCTGGTAAGCTACAGGCCTGGTTCCGGCGAGTGGGCCGCCGTGCGTTACCCGCTTGATACAGCCGAGAAGGGCTGGGTCGGCCTCTCCGAGATCACCGCTCACGATGGAAAACTCTATATCATCGAGCGTGACAACCAGATCGGCACGTCTGCGAAGATCAAGAAACTCTACAGCGTTTCCCTTGATGATTTTCAGCCTGCGGCACTCGATAAAGAGCTGCCTCTGGTCGAAAAAACGCTGGTGCGCGACCTGCTGCCTGACATGAAATCCGCCACCAACGGCTATGTCGTTGACAAGATTGAAGGCTTCGCCATCGACATGGAAGGCACGGCTTACTTCGTCACTGACAATGATGGCGTGGATGATTCCTCCGGCGAGACGATTTTTGTCAATCTTGGCAAACTCGACGCCACCAACTGACACAGCCTCCCAGGGCAGCGAAGCTCCGGCGCCAACGCCGGAGCTTCGTTTTTGTCAGGCGACCTGAAGCACGATCTTGCCAATGTGAGCTCCATCCTCCATGCGCTCATGCGCACGCCACGCCTCCTCCAGCGGAAAGGTCATGTCCATGACTGGAGAGATGCGGCCGGCGGCCAGAAGCGGCCAGACATGCGCTTCCAGTTCCGTGGCAATACGAGCCTTGAAGGCAACCGATCGGGGCCTGAGGGTGGACCCCGTATGGACAAGCCGCTTGCGCATGATCAGCGAGAAATCGACCGTGGCGCGGGATCCCTTCAAAAAGGCGATCTGCACGATGCGTCCGTCGATGGCGGCCGCATCGTAATTGCGTTCGATATAGTCGCCGCCAATCATGTCGAGAATGACATCAGCGCCATGGCCGTCAGTCTCTTCCTTCACGGCCTCGACGAAATCCTCATTGCGATAATTGATCGAGCGCACCGCACCCAGCGAAGCGCAGGCGGCGCATTTCTCGGCAGAGCCCGCTGTCGCGATTACCCTGGATCCCAAAGCCGTCGCCATCTGGATCGCCGTCGTTCCGATCCCCGAGGAACCACCATGAACCAGCAGTGTCTCGCCCTCCTTCAGGCTCCCACGCTGAAACACATTGTGCCACACAGTGAAGAAAGTTTCGGGGATCGCCGCCGCTTCCGCAAAGGTGAGATCGCCCGGGATCGGCAGGGCATTTGTCTCGTGGGTCAGGCAATACTCGGCATAGCCACCGCCAGGTGTCAGCGCGGCAACGCGGTCGCCAACCTGCCAGCGCTTCACGCCTTCGCCAACTGCAGCCACCTCGCCGGCAACCTCCAGTCCGGGCAGGTCCGAAGCACCGGGGGGTGCCGGATACAACCCCTTCCTCTGAAAAACATCCGGCCGGTTTATGCCGGCCGCGCGCACCCGGATAAGGATTTCCCCTTCGCCCGGCTTCGGCACATCCCGCCGCTCCGGTTTCAAAACACCTGGTTCGCCCGGTTCGCTGATTGCCACCGCCGTCATCTTCTCTGAAAGTGCTGTGTTGTTCATCATGCCCCTGTTGATTTGAAAAACATCTGACAACACAATCGGCGAGCGATGCAATTGGATCAAGGCCAATCCTGAAGGCTGCGAGCCTGTCACGGTCGGCAGGCTGAAAGCTTCGCCGGCATCCGAGGACAGCAATCCAGATGACGGGAGAACAAACAATGGGCATTTTCGACGAGGAAGAGAGAAAACCGGCTGCTCCCCACCAGCTTGGGCAGGATCTCTCCCTGCTATCGGTGGATGAGCTCAAGCACCGGATCACGCTGCTTCAGGACGAGGTATCGCGGCTTGAACGAGAGGTCGAAAGCAAAGGCGCAACCAAAAATGCGGCCGAGGCGTTGTTTCATCGAGGCTGACACGGTTCAAATTGCGCTATCGCGGCCTTGAACGACGGTTTTGCGATGCAAACCACGGACTTATTCGCACATACTGTCAATCGCGTGTCTCGAAGACGCCACCAATCATTCTGTGGCCTTGCTCACGCCATCTTTGGATGGCGGGGGCATCTGGCAACAGACGCCCGGCCTGTTCGAACCCATACCCTCCTCGGAAGCATCTCATGCTGTCACCTCTCGGCTCAATAATCGCTCTTCTACTCGGCACTGCCTTCCTGTTGACGGGGTCGGGTCTTCACGGGCTTCTACTGCCCCTGCGCGGCCAGATGGAAGGGTTTCCCACAGCTTCTCTGGGCGCTCTGGGCGCTGCCTGGGCGGTGGGTTTCGTGGCCGGCTGTTTCATTGCGCCCCGTATCGTCCGCCGAGCCGGCCATGTACGCGCTTTTGGCGCTTTTGCTGCTTCGGGCGCGATCATTGCATTGCTCACCGGCATGTGGGTGGACCCGGCCGGCTGGGTGGTCCTGCGTATATTCACCGGCTTCACCATGGCGGGCGCTTTCATGGTGATCGAGAGCTGGTTGAACGAAAAGTCGACGAATGAGAATCGCGGCACCGTTTTCGGCATATACATGATGCTGACCTACGCATCGCTGACCGCGGGACAGATGACAGTAGCCTTCGGCAACGTTTCCAACACGATCCTTTTTATGACAACGGGCATACTGTTCTGCATGGCGCTCATCCCGACAGCGGTCTCCAAGGCTGTGAGCCCCGAGCCTCTGGCGCAGGTATCGCTGGACCTAAAGGGACTGTATCAGAACTCGCCGGTCTCATTTCTCGGCTGTGTGCTCGTCGGCATCGCGAACGGCGCCTGGGGCACGCTTGGAGCTGTCTACGGCGGGCTGATAGGCATTTCGACACTGCAGATCGCCACGATGATGAGCATCGCCGTTCTTGCAGGGGCGGCACTGCAGCTTCCCGCAGGGCGCCTCTCCGACCGGATCGATCGCCGCCTCGTCATTGCGGGCGCCTCCTTCGGCTCGGGTCTGCTGGGACTGCTCATTCTTTTGAGCGCACCGCGCGACGGAACCTCTGTGATCGTGATGACCGCGATCTACGGCGCTTTCGCCTACACGCTCTATTCGATCATCGTGGCGCATGCCAACGATCACGCCACCCCGGAAGATTTTGTCAAAGTCGCAAGCGGACTGCTCTTCCTTTACGGCTTCGGCACCATGCTTGGGCCGTTGATCGGAGGCTTGCTCATGGAAATCATGCGGCCGGAGAGCCTGTTCCTCATTACCGCGCTCGCGCATTTCGGCCTGGGCGCCTACGCCCTGCTTCGCATCTCGCAGCGCGCTCCGGTTCCGGTGGACGAGCGCGAGGCCTTCAAGACGCTGCCGTCCGAACGCGCCGTCACACC
Organism: Nitratireductor sp.; assembly: GCF_017794765.1. Classification (GTDB taxonomy): domain Bacteria; phylum Pseudomonadota; class Alphaproteobacteria; order Rhizobiales; family Rhizobiaceae; genus Nitratireductor. The sequence goes on from NZ_CP051236.1 coordinate 455,684, forward strand.
GCAGGCAGCCGTTTTGGATCCGCGCAGCGACACCGAGGAGAATTTGGCTGAGACTGTCGAATAAGATTCACGAAACCAGTCTATGAGTCTCGTGGCAGCGCTGAATCCAGATTGCGCCAACGACAAGGCCCCCGCACCCGGAAACATTCGAGGCGGAGGCCGAAGGCCCTGTGCGGACCGCATGTCAAAAAGCAATCCGCCAGCCACGGGAACATCTGTGATGTCCGGCTGACAGTCCTGCCACAAGACGAAATCTCTTCAATCGATTTCGCTTCGCAAAGTGCCCCTGAAACATCGGCCGGAATGGGGCTCCGGCTTTCAGTTGATCGGACGTTCCGTCTATGCGTCAGGTTGTTTCACGCGCATCCGAATGGATGTGCAATGACCTAGTGACGGGTAACCGCCGACTTGAGCTTTTCCATCTCGTCCTTGATGGCCAGCTTGCGTCGCTTGAGTTGAACCACATCGAGTTCGTCTACAGATGGATGGAGCTTCGCATTGTCGATTTCACGCTCCAGTTCGCCGTGTTTACGCTTCAACTCTGCAAGATGGGATTCAAGAGACATGATTGGGATCTCCTTTGCTTCCTCGAGAACTCACCGGCCCCGATGCCCGCCCGCAGGAACCGGCGATCAGAATAGTGTGCCATCACAAATGTGGCTTGTCGAACACCGTCTGGTAGCATTTCCTGAAACACTGAAATGTGGTATAAGCGCCGCCGCTGCCGGGATGATCTCGACGGCGTCGCTGGGTTGCGGACTGAGATGCGGACTCAACAGCGGACCCCGCATTTGTGTTTGCAGCCAAAGTTTCGCGCATGTAGGTCAACTGACTGTGGTGACATCTGAACAGGAACAGGCGGAGATACGTCTGGAATTCGCCCGCCTCAAACAGGATCACGCGGATTTCGATGCCGCAATCAACGCGATGATCGCCACCGGTTGCGATCCACTTCGCATCCAGCGCATGAAGAAAAAGAAACTGGCTCTGAAAGACAGGCTCCAGGAACTGGAAGACAATATTATCCCGGACATCATCGCCTGAGTTCTCTTGAATGGGGGACTTGCCGCCAGGCAAGCTTGCGATGGCGTCCGGTTTTGACTACAGCCTCATTTTTGAATGCGAGGGGATTTGATGGCTGAGCGGTCCGCCCGAGTGGCGATTATCATGGGGAGCCAATCCGACTGGGCAACAATGCGGCATGCCGCAGACACGCTCGACCAGCTCGGTGTAGAATATGAGGCGAGAATTGTCTCTGCGCACCGTACGCCGGAGCGTCTCTACGACTTCGCCAGGAACGCCCGCGACGAGGGTTTTCAGACGATTATCGCAGGCGCTGGTGGCGCTGCTCACCTTCCAGGCATGACCGCCGCATTGACCCCGCTTCCCGTCTTTGGCGTACCGGTAGAATCGAAAGCGCTTGCCGGGCAGGATTCACTTCTTTCCATCGTGCAGATGCCGGCTGGTATCCCGGTGGGAACACTTGCCATCGGCCGCGCCGGCGCGATCAACGCAGCGCTGCTGTCCGCGGCCGTGTTGGCGCTCCACGACGAGAACCTGGCAGACCGGCTTGATGCCTGGCGCACAGAACAGACGGCGAGCGTCGCCGACTATCCGGTCGATTGAACATGAATGCTCCGCTCCCTCAAGGCGCCACGATTGGAATCCTCGGCGGAGGCCAGCTTGGACGCATGCTGGCGATGGCCGCAGCGAAACTGGGCTACCGCACCGTGGTGCTGGACCCCGCCGGTGACAGTCCCGCAGCTCAGGTTGCCAACACTTTCGTTCACGCCGCCTATGATGACACGCCCGCTCTCAAGGCACTCCTCCGGCAGAGCGATGTCATAACCTACGAGTTTGAGAATGTGCCTGTAGCAACGGCCTTGTCTCTATCCGAGGAAGTTTCCGTCTTCCCCCCTCCGGAAGCTCTTGAGGCAGCACAGGACAGGCTGGCGGAAAAAATTTTCCTGAACGCCGCAGGGATATCCACAGCCCCCTTCATGTCTGTGGACAATGATGACGACCTTGCGCGCGGGCTCGAGCGTTTTTCAGGTGGTGTGCTCAAGACGCGCCGAATGGGCTATGACGGCAAGGGCCAGCGTGTCTTTCGCAACGTCGATCCCGGCACACACCAAGGTGTTTTCTCCGAAATGGGAGGCGTTCCCCTCATTCTGGAAGCCCTGGTTCCGTTCCGACGGGAAATTTCCGTAATCGCTGCGCGATCAATAGACGGAAGCATCGCCATCTACGACCCTGCTGAGAACGAGCACAGGGACGGCATCCTGCATCGCTCAACCGTGCCCGCCCGTGTCGACCCCGGAACTCTCGGCGCGGCAAAACAGGCGGCGACTGAAATTCTGGGTTCGCTGCACTATGTGGGCGTGCTTGGCGTGGAGTTTTTTGTGCTCGATAGTGGCAAGGTCCTCGTCAACGAGATTGCACCACGAGTCCACAATTCCGGACACTGGACCGAAGCGGCCTGCACCGTCTCCCAGTTCGAACAGCACATTCGCGCCGTGGCCGGCCTGCCGCTCGGCGACACACGCCGCCATTCAAACTGCGTGATGGAAAACCTGATCGGCGATGAAGTGCTAAGCGCGCCAGAACTGCTCAGAGAACCTGATCTGATGCTCCATCTCTACGGCAAGACCGAAAGCAGGCCTGGCCGCAAGATGGGTCACTTCACGCGCCTCACACGCAGCTGAGATCGCCTTCCTCGCATTCGGCAAGGGCCGCCAGCTGCTCTGTACGCTCCTCGGTGAGCTTCTGAAGGCATTGAGCGCGGATCATTGGTTCTATGGAACCGCCGCGCACGGCCAGTGTCTCAAGATCGCAGTGAGCGTCACGAAAGCCGATCCACGCCCGCTGCGCGTCGCGCAACAGGGTGCGTGCATCCTCATTCCCTGAATACCGCTGTCTCACAGAGGCATACTGAGCGTTCAGCGCCTTGTCGGCAGCTTCATACTCCCTGGCTGCACACTGCGTCATGTCGAGTTGCGTCTGCGCATTGTCGCAGTCCAGATCCTCAGCCTGAGCTACGAAACCGAAGGGGGCAAGTACCAGTGCCAGGATGGCGACCGAACAAAGATAATGGCGAAAAGACATATCAAACTCCTCTGAGCTGCATCATCGATGCAGGACCGACATTTTCAGCCGCCAGAATCACGCGATTCATCCACCGCGACCCGCCGAAAGGTTGACACGGACAAGCATCCTCGTCTATGAGCCCATCGACTTGTGGCGCGCCATGGATGCGCGCCTTCTCATTTCGGGCCGCAAGGCCAACCACGGACAAGAACGATGAAGATCAAAAACTCGCTCAAGGCGCTGAAGACCCGTCACCGGGAAAACCGCATGGTCCGTCGCAAGGGCCGCATCTACATCATCAACAAGTCCAACCCGCGCTTCAAGGCACGGCAGGGCTGATCCGCCGATTCTGGCGGTCCTCACGCGAAATTCAGTTTCTCTTTAACCATGCCGCGCCTATGATTGCGGCATGGTACGATTCATGATCGCTATTTTTGTTGCTGCTCTCATGGGCCTGCCAATGGCGCAGGCGGCGGAAGGCAGTAGGCCGGCGCCAGGCTTCGAAACCCAGGCGCCCGACAGGCAGGCGCGCCTCAATGCGCTATTCCTTGATCTCAAGAAAGAAACCAACGAACGCGCCGCGCGTCGCATTGCGCTGCGAATTGGCGAAACGTGGGCCAATTCAGGCAGTGATACCGCGAATCTGCTCATTGGCTGGGCGAACGATGCCATCAAGGCGGAGAAGTTTTCCGTCGCGCTCGATTTTCTCGATCAGGTGGTCATGCTGTACCCCGACTATGCCGAGGGATGGAATCGTCGGGCCACGGTTCATTTCATGATGAACGACTATGCCCGCTCGATGGCGGACATATCGCGCACGCTGGAGCTTGAGCCGCGCCATTTCGGCGCCCTGGCAGGAATGGCGCGCATCCTGCAGGCCACAGGCCGGCAGGAACAGGCGCTCACCGCCTATGAGCAGGTTCTGAACATCTACCCGATGCTTCGCAGTGCGCAGAACGCCGTCGCCGAAATATCTGACAAACTGGCCGGTCAGGGCATCTGAGAAAACTTCAGGCGTAAAAATATCCCGTGACCTTAAACGACCGGCGGACGCGCCGGCCGGTCGTCAACACATTCAACACCGGGTCAGATACCGCCCAGACCGTCCGAACCGATATAGGCGATGCGCAGCATATTGGTCGCACCGGGCGTACCGAGCGGCACACCGGCCGTGACGATCACGCGATTGCCGGGCTTCGCAAACCCTTCTTGATAGGCAATGCGGCAGGCACGGTTGACCATGTCGTCCAGATCTGCCGCATCCTCTGTAACAACGCAATGCGTGCCCCAGACGAGCGACAGGCGTCGTGCGGTCTCCACCACCGGCGACAGAGCAATGATCGGCACCTGCGGCCTCTCACGAGCCGCGCGCAGGCCCGTAGTGCCCGAGGAAGTGTAGGAAATGATCGCCGAAAGGTTGAGCGTTTCCGCAATCTGACGCGCGGCCATGGAGATCGCATCGGCGCCGGTTGGCTCAGGCTCGGTCCGCTGGCCATAAATGATGGTCGGATAGGTGGGATCCTGTTCCACCTTGGTAGCGATCGAGTTCATTGTCGCAACCGCCTCGACCGGATAGTCCCCCGCCGCAGACTCCGCCGACAGCATCACCGCATCAGCTCCCTCGAAGACGGCGGTCGCAACATCGGAAACCTCCGCGCGGGTCGGCACAGGGGCAGAAATCATCGATTCCAGCATTTGCGTGGCCACGACAACCGGCTTGCCTGCTCGCCGGCAGGCACGGGTGATCTGCTTCTGGATGCCCGGAACGGCCTCGAGCGGCATTTCCACGCCAAGATCGCCGCGCGCCACCATCAGCGCATCGGAAAGCTCGATGATCTCGGCCAGGCGCTTCACCGCCTGCGGCTTCTCGATCTTGGCAAGAAGCGCAGCCCGACCGCGCGCCACCTTGCGCACCTCGGCCAGATCTTCGGGTCGCTGAATGAAGGAGAGCGCGATCCAGTCAACGTCGGAAGAAAGCACCGCATCGAGATCCTTGCGATCCTTATCCGTGAGCGCCCCCATGGGGAGGTCCGTGTCCGGCAGGCTGACGCCCTTGCGGTCGGAGATTTTGTTGCCGGCCACCACCTCACAGGTGATCGCCTTGCCGTCATTCTTGACCGCCTTGAGTTGCAACCGCCCGTCATCGATAAGCAGGCGGTGTCCCGGCTCCACCGATTTCAGGATTTCGGGGTGCGGCAAATGAACCCGCTTGTCATTGCCGGGCTCGGAATTGTCATCGAGAGTGAAGGTCTGACCGATGGAAAGCTCGACACTCTTCTCGGCAAAGGTGCCCACACGGAGCTTGGGCCCCTGCAGATCGGCCAGAATGCCGATGGGATGGCCCACCTTCTTCTCTACTGCACGGATGCGCCCCACCAGCGTGCGCATCAGATCGTGGCTGGCGTGGCTCATATTGATGCGGAACACATCGGCCCCGGCCTCGAAGAGGCGCTGGATGCTCTCTTCTTCTGAAGAAGCGGGCCCGAGTGTGGCGAGAATCTTGACCTTGCGATTGCGCCTCATTGGGAGGCATCCGAATTCGTCAGCGTACTGTTGTCGGCCGGTCCGTCGGTCAAATCCACCATCCAGTTTTCCTGCTCACGCGTGTCATATTCCTGGAAGCCGGCACGCTGGAAGCCCCGCGCAAAACAATCATTGGTACCGGCAATCTTGAACTCGGTCAGTGCAACACACATCTGCACATTACCCTCCCATCGGCCGCCGCTGGCAGCGTCCTCGGCGTAGAGGTAATAATAGCGTGATTCAAGCGGCCCCTCGATCAGGGTCTTGCAACTTGATTTCTCGATCCGCCACCATCCCTCGCTCACCCAGCCCGAAGCTGTGCGATAGCCTATGGCGACACCAACAAGATTCTGTGTGGAGTTACAGACGCGGAAATCTGCAAACGCCGGCGTGGGCGCGAAAACAACGCCCCCCAATCCGGCCGCTGCAGCAAGCAGAAGAGCCCACCGGCGTTTCGCGTGCGACGCCCGTCGAAGCATTTTTGAGAACCTTGAATTCGACCTGAGCATATTTTCCTTTTCGGCAATGTCCGGCCCCCTGTCAACGCGCCATTGCCTGCGAGCGCGTGTTTTCCATCACTGCCTTGCAGAACAGCGCGCATCATGAAAGGACGAGATTACGCCGTGATAGGCGCACATTTATGACCGCACCAGTTTTCCCGGGACCTGCCTGATGAACGCCCTCACCTTCACATCACCGTTTGAATTGATTCCCGGTGATCCCGCCAGGGGGCTGGTCCTGGTTGCCGACCACGCAAAGCGGGCGCTGCCTGAAACATACGGCGCGCTAGGTCTGCCGGCATCAGAGTTTGAACGTCATATTGCCTACGACATCGGCGTGGAGGCGGTGACCCGCGCCCTCTCCGCAAGGCTTGGCGTACCTGCGGTTCTGGGCGGCTTCTCAAGACTGCTCATCGATCCCAACCGCGGCATCGACGACCCGACCCTGATCAGACAGCTCTACGACGGAACGATCATTCCCGGAAACTACCCTCTGCCCCCGGAGGAGCGGCAAAACCGGATTGAACGCTTTTATCAACCCTTCCACCACGCCGTGGCCGAGGCGGTGGATGGAGTGCGGCAAACAACCGGTGGCGCACCATTGATCATCGCCATCCACTCCTTCACGCCGTCGCTGCTCGGCCGCAAACGGCCCTGGGAGGTGGGCGTGCTTTGGGACATCGACAACCGGGCGGCAGGCCCGCTGATTGCAGCGCTGAGAGCCGATGGCGATCTCACGGTGGGCGACAACGAACCCTATGACGGCGCCTATCCTGGCGATACCATGCATCAGCACGCCACGACGCGAGGCTTTCCCTATGCGCTCATCGAAATTCGCCAGGATTTGATTGCCGGCCAAGACGGTGCAATCGCCTGGGCAGAAAGGCTGGCCCCGATGCTTGAAGCCATCAATACGCGGCCCGATATCCATCAGGTGAAGCACTTTGGGTCTCGAACGGATCATATGTGAGGGAGAAGGCATGACAACGCTGAGTGAGGAAAAAAAGCGCGACCTGGAAGCCGCCGCGTTTCGCCGTTTGATCGATCACCTGCGCGCCCGGACAGATGTCCAGAACATCGACATGATGAACCTGGCCGGCTTTTGCCGCAATTGCTTGTCCAACTGGTACAGGGACGCCGCCGAAGCTGAAGGGATTGCGCTTTCCAAGGAGGAGTCGCGTGAGATCGTCTACGGTATACCCTATGCGGAATGGCGCGAGAAATATCAGACCGAGGCAAGTGCGGAACAGAAAGCGGCTTTCGAGGCCAATCGTCCGGAAGAAAGCTGACCAACCGTCAACCTGGCAAGCAAGAGCTTCGCCCAGATCAGCAAATCCCTTGACCGATGGGGCTCTCTGGGGCATCGAACCTGCCACGCCTCAACGCCCGACTCGCGGGCTTTCAGAACAATCGACCGGAGTTTCGCATGGCCGACGACATCACGACCGAGACCGCCGACACAGTGGCCGCTGGCCAGCTTCGCGCCTTCATTGAGCGTGTAGAGCGACTTGAGGAAGACAAGAAGACCATTTCGGAGGACATCAAGGAAGTCTACGCCGAAATGAAAGCCAACGGCTTCGATACCAAGGCCGTGCGCACAATCGTGCGCCTGCGCAAGAAGGACCAGGCCGAACGCCAGGAAGAAGAAGCCATGATCGACCTCTACAAAGCCGCACTCGGAATGGAGTGAACCCGGCGGAAAACCGGATAAAGAAAAGGGCGGCCCGAAGCCGCCCTTTGCAATTAATGGCCTGTGTTCCTATTCGATGTCGAAGGAGACGCCCTGTGCGAGCGGCAGCTCCTTTGAGTAGTTCACCGTATTTGTCGCACGGCGCATGTAAGCCTTCCAGGCGTCGGAGCCCGATTCGCGGCCACCGCCGGTTTCCTTTTCGCCACCGAACGCACCGCCGATCTCAGCGCCGGATGTGCCAATGTTGACATTGGCGATGCCACAGTCTGAACCACGTGCGCTGAGAAATTCCTCGGCCTCACGCATATCGGTGGTGAACACGCAGGATGAAAGCCCTGCCCCCACGGCGTTGTGAAGTTCAAGCGCCTCGTCGAAATCGCTGTACTTCATCACGTAGAGGATCGGAGCAAAAGTCTCTTCAAGAACGACACCCGCCTGTTCCGGCATTTCGACCAGAGCCGGATGGGCGTAGTAGGCATCGGCATCACCGCTGTCGAAACGCCCGCCGCCAACGACCTTGCCGCCGAGCTTCTTCGCCTCTTCAAGCGCTTTCTGCATATTGTCGAATGCACCCTTGTCGATCAGGGGGCCAACCAGCGCATCGGTCGTGAGCGGGCTGCCGACGGACACCGTTTCATAAGCCTTTCGCAGACGCGGCAGGAGCGCGTCGTAGACGGATTCGTGCACGAAGAGGCGGCGCAGTGTGGTGCAGCGCTGCCCGGCGGTGCCCATGGCACCAAAGGCAATGGCACGCAGCGCCATGTCGAGATCTGCCGAAGGGCAGACAATGCCGGCATTGTTGCCACCAAGCTCCAGCAGCGCGCGGGCAAAGCGCTTTGCCAGGCGCGGACCGACTTCGCGGCCCATCCGCGTGGAACCGGTGGCCGAAACCAGCGGCACCTTCGGATGATCGACCATCACTTCCCCCACGGCGCGATCGCCAATGAGGACGGTGAGAAGATCTGCCGGCGCGTCATCTCCAAAGCGCTTGACTGCCCGTTTGAAGATGGCCTCGCAGGCAAGCGCTGTCAGGGGCGTCTTTTCGGACGGTTTCCAGACGACGCTGTCGCCGCAAACGAAAGCAAGAGCGGCATTCCACGACCACACCGCCACCGGGAAGTTAAAGGCGGAGATGACGCCGACGACGCCGAGCGGATGCCAGGTCTCCATCATGCGATGTCCGGGGCGCTCGGTGGCAATGGTCAGGCCATAAAGCTGCCGTGAGAGGCCGACCGCGAAATCGCAAATGTCGATCATCTCCTGGACCTCGCCGAGGCCCTCCGAGCGAATCTTGCCGACCTCGATCGACACCAGACGCCCCAGGTCGTCCTTTGACGCACGCAGTTCCTCACCAAGAAGCCGCACCAACTCGCCGCGCCGCGGCGCGGGCACATTGCGCCATGTCTTGAAAGCCTCTTGGGCGCGCTCGATGGCAGCACCGGTCTCGTTTGCCGAGATGGAGGAGACTGCGGCGATTTCCTCGCCGGTGACCGGCGTGCGCACCGAGAGGTCGCCACCGGTAAAAGCCTTCTCGTCAACGCCGAGGCGCTTCAAAAGCTCGCGTGTTTCATTCTTGACGTTCATGGGTGCTTCGCTCCCTGGATAATCTTTTTGCGAAACGCGGACAAATGCCGCGCGGCCAGACCGGCCCCTGCCCGGAATGTAGGGAGGGCCGCTAAGGATGGGAAATGGAAAATCGGACTGTATTCATGATGTAGGGTCATGCAAACCAGCCTGACCGGTGGCAAGGCAACACAAGGACCACCACGCTAGACCTGCGCGAGAATCCATGAAACGAAGGCGTCCGCCAGTGGGTTTTCGACACCCAGCGGCCGAACGATGAAATAGCTGTTCTGCGTCTTGAGGGCTGTGTCCCCCACCTGAACCAGAAGGCCGGAGCGCAACTCTTCTTCAATGAGGTAGGCAGGCACAAGCCCGGCCCCAAGCCCCGCAGCCGCACCGGCGATGACCATGGTGAACTGATCAAACTGCTTGCCAGGGAGCGCTGGAACTTCCTGCAGCCCGGCCTCATGCATCCAGTCACCCCAGGCTCCCGGTCTGCTCTGGAGATGAAGAAGCGGTGCGTCGAGAAGGCCTTCCGGGCCACGAACTCCGTTCATCTCCATGAATTGCGGCGAGGCAACCGCGATCATCTCCTCATCGCAGAACTTGGTTAGCTGCGCATCTGGCCAGTTGTCACGCCCGAAATGAATGGCCACGTCAAAGCGCTCGTGAGCCAGATCGAAGGGATTGATGCGTGCAGTCAGATTGATCCCGATGCCCGGATGCGCCTTCTCGAATCCCGGCAGTCGCGGGATAAGCCATCGACTGGCAAAGGTAGGCAGGCTCGCCACATTGAGCGTTGCCCCCGACATCCCGGCGGCGATGGCCCGATGCAGGGTCTGGGTGATGCGACTGAGATCGTCCTCAAGGGCATCGGCGAGATTTTTGCCAGCCGGTGTCAGGACCACGCGCCGCCCCACACGCCGGAACAGGCTGAAGCCGAGCGCAGTTTCCATGTCGCGAATGTGGCGGCTGACAGCGCTCTGTGTCAGATTGAGCTCCTCCGCAGCCAGGGTGAAGCTCTGATGCCGCGCGGCGGATGCGAAGCTGCGCAGAACGGAGAAGGAAGGCAGAAAGCGCCGCGCAAACCTGTCCACCATCGTAGAATAAAGCTCCCCTATGCGATCTGCCGCCGACTTGAATGCTTTTGACACTTATAGCCGCGAAGAGACCGAATTCACACATCCGGCCTGAAATTGATGGATTTGCGACGATCAGGCTTGAGCAAGGATGCTGCGGGCGCTCTCCTCGTCCGTGATGAAGACTGTCGGCTCAACGAGTTTCATGGCGCCGATAAGCGCTTCGATCTTGTCATCACCACCGGAAGTCAGGATGCGCATCGGCGCCCGGCGCAGACGATCGACATCAACGGACATCACACGATCGTTGATCGGATGGTCCACGAGTTGCCCATCAATATCGTAGAAGTGATAGAGAATGTCACCGACCGCGCCCTTTTCCTCGAGAGCAGCGCGCACTGCCTCGGTCAGATAGCCTCCGCGATAAAAAGTGGTGGCGGACGCTAAGCCACCCACCGAGACAATAACGGCGTCCAGCGTATCGGCAAGAGCGAGGATTTCATGCAGACCGCAACGCTCGACCAGAGCCGTTTTCGTTTCGACGCTGTCGACCACGGCAGGTGCGGGAATGAGATAGCCATCGCCCTGGAAGGCGCGCGCAAACCGCCATGCGAACTCGGCGGGATTAAAACGCCGGGCAACGCCCACGCCACCGAGAAGCGAGATCACCTTGAAATCTGCCAGCGGTCGCGCTCGAATGAAGGGCAGAGAACCGAAAAGCGTGCGCCCCCAGCCGACACCTACCGACATGCCGGCCGCCATCACATCTGATACGAAACTGCCGGTGGCCGCGCTGATTGCGGGAATGGGGTCTGCGTTGGGGTCAGAAAGCGGCGCGACAACTGCACGCTCCAGCCCGAAGCGATCCTCCAGCGCGCGCTCGATGCGGGTTATCTCCGCAAGGTCGCCTTCGATGGTGATCTTCACTTCGTTGCGGGCGCGCGCATCGGCAAGCATCCGCACCACGCTGACCCGGCCTATACCGAGGATCTCTGCGATTTCGTTCTGCGTCTTCTGCTCGACGAAATACATCCATGCGGCACGCACGCGCAGTCGATCCGTCTTGCTGGTCACGCCTCCCCTGCCTGGCACAATCGCGATCTCCCCGGAACTGGTCGTACCGGCGGGCTGCCCAGCGGACTGTTTGCGCGCCTTCGCCTTGCTCATATGGTCTTCCTGCATTTTTCCCCCGGGGCGGATACAAGCATCTGGCTTGATTTCCGGAAAGACCAAAACAATGATGTCGCCATCGGGTCAATGCCCGGTAGCAGAAAACTGATTACCCAGGGATACTACTTTATGCTCCGTGACGCCTCGCAAGACATGGCGATTCATCTCAAGGACCGCTTGCGGGACATACGAGACTTCCTGCGTTCTCACAGGCATGAGCGGCAGGCGACAACCGCCGCAGGCAAGCACTTCAGCGACATGGAGAAACTCCTGGGGCGTGCCGCGAGCATGGTAGACGACACACTGACGCTGGCCGAAACCGCATCCCGGACCGTACTTCCAGGTGCGCAGAAACACGAACTGGTCCTATGGCCGCTCGGCGATTATTTCAGTGATCCAAACGCTGGTGAACACGCTTTCAGGCGCCACATGTATCGTGCAGCAAAAATCCTGGCGGCCACCCTCGAGTCTGCCGGGCCCCCAGTGATTCGCGAAACCGGGTTCACCGCGGCCCATGAGGCGCTACGTCAACGGCAGGGCCACATGGTTCTGGCTCTGAAGAATGCCACCGAACACGAAGCGAAGCGTGCACTGATCGCTGGCATGCTTGCACATCTCGTTCAGGACATTTGCCGCAGCGCTTTGAGCGATCCGGCAGCGTCGCCTTCCACACAGGATGCGAAAGCAGGCATACTTGTCTTTGCACCGGGGCTCCTCGCCTCGGCGCTGATCGGGTTCGACGAAAGTCTGCCCGCTTCGGATCTGCTTGACATCGCCACGATGGCCATTTCAGCGCGCCGGGATCGGATGGCCCGCAGCCTCGCGGCGGACCAACCGATCGCCGACCTGACGGCGGTCTTTGAAAGCCTGCTCACCCATCTTCCATAGACGGTGTGATCAGGCCGTTGTCTCAAGAAGCTCCGAGAGCTGTTTCTTGGTTGCCTGGATGGACGCGGGGCTCATGCTGAGCTCCGTCAGCCCCATGCGGATGAATTCCGGTATGAGATCGGGGCGCGCGGCGGCCTCGCCACACATGCCGATTTCGATACCCGCTTCCACCGCAGCCTTTGCCGCCTGCTCCACCGCCGCCATCACGGCCGGATGAGCGGCGTCGTTAAGATTGGCGACCGAGGGATTGAGGCGATCCGCAGCCATCACATACTGGGTCAGGTCGTTGGTGCCGATCGAAAAGAACGAAACCTCCTTTGCCAGTGCTGCTGCACCGAAAACGGCAGCGGGCGTCTCGATCATGACCCCCAGCGGGAATTCGCCGCAGGCGACCCCCTCGGCTTTCAGCTCGGCTGCACATTCATCGATGAGGGCGCGCGTGCGGCGCACTTCCTCAACATCCGAGACCATCGGCAGCATCACTCGCAGATTGCCATGAACGGCAGCACGCAGAAGCGCCCGCAGCTGCACCTTGAAGATATCCGGCCGATCAAGGCACATGCGAATGCCGCGCCAGCCGAGGAAGGGGTTCTCTTCTTCCGGAAACTCCACGCCGGAGATCGGCTTGTCACCGCCAATATCGAGCGTGCGCACGATAACCGGATGGTCCGGAAAGGCACGGGCGAGTTCCGCATAGGTTTCCGCCTGCATGTCCTCAGAAGGAAGGTGCATATGGCGCATGAAAAGAAGCTCGGTGCGGAACAGGCCAACGCCCATCGCGCCGGCCTCCTGGGCGGCTTCGACCTCTTCCAGCGAACCGAGATTGGCGGCAACCTGGATGACCGTTCCATCCGCCCGACGCGGCACCACGTCCTTGTAAGCTTTGAGAGCTTCCTTTTCACGCGCGGCAGCCCCGATCATCTCGGCAAAACGGGCACGGGTCTCCGCATCCGGCTCGACAACAACCTGCCCTGTATGACCGTCGATGGCTGCTTCCTTGGCTTCACGCAACTGGTTGACGGCCTCACCAAGGCCAAGCACCGCCGGAATGCCGTGGGTGCGGGCGATGATCGCCACATGCGAGGTAGCGCCGCCATGTCCACACACCACACCGCCAAGACGCTTGAGTGGCGCGCGCGCCAGATCCCAGGCACCGATGTCCTCGGCAACCAGAATTGCACCGTCTGGGATGTCATCAAGGCGGGCATCTTCCTGCCCGAGAAGCGTCAGACATATCTGCCGCGCAATGGACTCCATGTCCTCGGCACGAGCCGCCATATAGGCATCGTCCAGCTTGCGAAACTCATCTGCCAGGTTTGAGGAGGCGGCGATAACGGCGGACACGGCATCGAGTCCACCGTCTATGGCAGCGAGGGTCTCATCGCGCAGCGCATCGTCGGAGGCAATGTCACGCAGGGCCGCGACAATTCCGCGGTCGCTTTCCTGCATGCCATCGGATGCAAGCGAGCGGTCGAGCTTCTCCTGAAGCCGCAACACCGCATCTTCAAAGCGCTTCTTCTCCGGGCCGATTTCCTCGGCTGAAAGCGTCTTGTTGGCAGGCACGATCTGTTGCGGGAAATGCGCAAAGACGGGGCCAAACCCGAGGCCGGCGCTGGCAGCGACACCATGCAGCCCTGCCTCATCGGTCAGATTTTCTGCATCAGCCGCCTTTTTTTGAGGAGTAGCGTCTTTCTGAGGCTCAGACGGCTGCGCCGTACTCTCGCCGGCACCCTCTTCGATCCCCGAAAGCGGGTTTTCCAGATAGGCAATGAGCGCATCGACGGCCTCTATGGCATCGGCACCCTCGGCGCGAATGGAGACTTCGTCATTCTCCTTCACGCCAAGCAGCATCAGCTTAACCGAACTCTTGGCACTGACTGCCTTCTCTCCCTTTACGATCTCCACCTCACTCTCGAACCCCTTGGCGAGGCGCACAAAGCGTGTGGCAGGTCGGGCGTGCAGGCCATCCTGCACTCGGACGATAGTCGAGCGTTCCATACCGGTCTCGTGTCTTTTTCTTCGATTTCGTAACGGCGTCAGGCGCCGATGGTGATCACGGCATCCGCCTTCAGCGCCGCGACAAGCCTGTCCGGCTCTACAACAGATGCGCAAATCTCACCAGGGCGCTCCACGGCAGTCGCACCATTAAAATTCACCACGACGTGTCCGATCTCGCGCACCTTGTTCCAGGCTGCGTCGCCCATGGCGGTAATCTCTGCAGATACACTGTCGCCGACGCTGACACGCGTGCCGGGCACCGGTGCTTCGGTAGACGGCCCATCCTGAACCGCATGAAGAACGGAAACCTCGGCAAGTTCCTCCGGCGCACCATCAGCGAACAGAATCAGGACACCACCTTCCGCCAGATCCGCCACTTCCGGACCGACTGCGGTTATGCGCGTTTTGAGAAACACCGACATTCAAGAAAACTCCATGCAAACTAGAGCATCGGACCGAAAAGTGGAATCCGGTTTTCGGGCTACTCCGATGCTCCATCAATAGTTTAGATCGTCCATTGTGCGTCCGGATGGACGCACGGTGATCTGGTAATCCGGAGGCGGCGGCCACCCCAAGGCAGCCGCCAGCTCCGATGGTTAGAGCACCACGAGGCTCACAGCCCAGGCGAGTGCCACGGAAACGGGACCCATGATCTGACGGCTGATCAACACCGCCGGGACGCCGATTTCGATTGTCTTCGGCTTCGCTTCGCCGAGAGCCAGGCCCACGGGCACGAAGTCACAGCCCACCTGCGTGTTGTAGGCAAACAGGGCCGGCAGCGCCATGGCGGGCGAAATCGTGCCATTGGCAATCTGCGGACCGATGATCGCCACGCCAATCACCTGCGCAATAACCGCGCCCGGCCCGAGAATGGGTGACAGGAACGGCAGACCGCAGATGGCCGAGATGATGAGCAGGCCGATAATGTTGTTGGCAAGCGGACCCATGGGCTGAGCGAGCACATCGCCGATGCCCGTATAGAGGATCAGACCGATCAGCATGGTCACGAAGGCCATGAAGGGAAGCACGTTGCGGACCACCTGGTCGATGGTGCGACGGCCAGCGTTGAAGAAGATGCCAACAACGCGCCCCATGACGCGACCGACGCTGCTGATAAGACCGACAAGGCCACCCTCATTGGACGGCGCAGGTGCCGCCGCGGAGGCAGTGGCCTGTTCGCCGGCTTCCGCCCCGCTGGCAGCGCCGCCAGCAACAGTCGCCGCCTCGCTACCGTCAGCCATCTCAATGTTCTCCGGCTTCACACCGGACACATAGATGTCCTCGGTGATGAACTGGGCGAGCGGACCAGCCTGACCGACCGGTGTGAGATTGACGGTCGGAATCCGCTTGCGCGGATACACACCGCAACGCGCGGTACCGCCGCAATCGACCACGACGACGGCCATCTCGCTCTCGATCGGCGGGCTCTTGAACCCGTCGACCACTTCGGCGCCGGTCATGTCCGCAATGCGCTGTGCAACCGGATGAATGCCGCCACCGGTAACGGACACAACCTTGTTGCGCTGCGCCGTCGGTTCGATAACCAGCGGGCCACCCCAGCCGGAGGAACCCTTCGTGATCTTTACTGCTTTGTATGTTTTCGCCATGTCCTGCCCCTCCCCTAGAGCTCAACGCCCTGGCGGCGTGCCATGATGGCCGTGATCTTTTCGGTCAGAATGCCCTTGAGCAGAATGACCACAAGACCGACCAGCGCATACCAGATGGCCACGGTGATGTGGTACCCGCCCGGAACAACGCCCTGGCTCTCAAGCTCCAGAAGCGCGACAAGGATGCCACCCCAGACGAAATACTCGCCCGGATTGATATGCGGGAACAGACCAAGCGGTGGATGCACATAGGAGACCGCAGCATCATAGAACGCCGGCTTGTGCTTCTCTTCCAGGAATGAACCGAACGTGTACGCCATCGGGTTGGTGAGGAAGAAAACCGCAAGCACCGGAAGAACCGTGTAACGCGTGAGCGCAATCCGGCCCGCGCTCTGGGCCAGCCCGTGAACGCGCTTCTCGCCCACCAGTTCGGTGATGGCGTAGAATGCGGTCATCAGAACGACCAGCGTCGGAATGATTCCGGTGACGAAGCCGGCGAACACCTCGCCGCCTTTCTGGAAAATGCCGATGAAGTATTTGCCCGCGGCTGTCAGCCAGCCGAGTTGTTCCTC
Organism: Nitratireductor sp.; assembly: GCF_017794765.1. Lineage (GTDB taxonomy): Bacteria > Pseudomonadota > Alphaproteobacteria > Rhizobiales > Rhizobiaceae > Nitratireductor. Next base: position 472,361 of record NZ_CP051236.1, read on the forward strand.
CTGGGCAACCGAATCCAGCTTCTGCCGGAATTCCTCGACAGAGATGTCGCTGCCCGCCTGGGCCAGAACGACGAGATCATTTGCTGCCGCCTTGGCGGCCAGCTTGCCGGTGAGTGCGGCATCACCGGCCACAGCACCAGCCATGTGCAGCCCCTGCATGGCCGTATCGGCATGCTGGGCCATTAGTGAAATGACAGACATAGTCCTCCCTCTCTCTTCTGCTCACCCCGGTGATTGAGCCCCGGTGAGCGTGCAGTCCCGTATGTCATGCGTTTGCTGAGGCCAGGGATTCCCGAAGCGGCGGTTCATCGCCCGCGCGCGTACGGTCTATCTGTGCCACCGCCTGGGTAATCGCCGCAGTGAGCCCCGGCTTGTCTTCGCCGAATAGCGCCGGCTCGGCCCGCAGCTGATCGAGGGACATTCCCTCGAACTCTTGATGTCTTTTAAACTTTGCAAAAACGGAGCGACCGCTCATGGTCAAAATGCGACGAACGGAAAGGTCCGGCGCGATTACGACAATGGCGATCGCTCCGCGCTTCAGAAAGCGCCCGTGAAAGGCACCCGTTCCGACAAATCCGTCAGTGAATTTTTGCGTGATGCCCTTGAAGACATCGGAGTAGTGCCGCATCTGCAGCCACACGCCGTAGGACTGCAATGCCCATACGACCGCGAGGAGCAAAAGCCCCCATTGCCATATTGCCATCAGGCCGCTCCTCCCGAAACGCTCATCCCAAGCGCACGCACTGCAAACACCTTAATCCCGAAACTAAGAACATTTGTTTTTTGAAATGTCAAATTGTATATTCCCCTCAGCCTGAACGCGCAGCAAATTTGATTGGAACCGTTCTGCCGCGTGCTATTGTCCAGGCTAAGGAGTTCATCGTTGGATCTGGATTTCAAGAACGAACTTGCGGTCATGCCCGATCTGCGCCACCGGCTGCGCCAGTTGCGCTGGTTTCGCGCCACGTTTCGCGGCAACGCGAAAGCCGTAACGCAGCATTACGGCGTCGAGTTTGTAGTGAACGAGGAAAAGCTGACGCGAGTCTTTCTCGACTGGGTGGAAATGGTCGATGCTCACAAGGCCTATGCCCAGTTTGATCGGGCCGATTTCATTATTTACTCTGCGGGTCTCGCTCTCAAGGAATTGATCCGCCACGCACCTGTCACCGTCGTCGGCGGGAGCACCGCGTCTCGCGATGCCGACAATGCCGAGATTGTGAAATTCTGGCCGGAGGGTTTTCTCTATACAAACTATTGTGTCTGCGCGATCGCTGCCATCTTCGAGCAGGAATTCGGCCAGGCACCGGGGCTCGACCACTGCGCCGACGATCTGCGTACATGGTGGTCTTATCGCGAAAACACGCGCGAGATGCCCGCCACAGCGGTCGCTTTTCTCGACCGGTTTCTCGGAGCGGAGCCCAACTGGGTTGCCCCCGACCTCGTGGAAGGGAGACTTGCCATGCGCTCAGCCATCGAGGCCGGACGGAAAAGCATCGACGCTCCTTCCATCTTCCCCGATCCGGCCAGCTGAAATTCAGCCCCGGCCATCTCCCTTTCACATCAGCTCTACGTCAATTCCGGAGTTTTCATGAGCAAGCCCCTGATCATATTCGATTGCGACGGCGTCCTCGTCGACAGCGAACCGCTGGCCGCAATCGCCTATGAACGCGTCTACAAAAAGCATGGCCTCGCGCTGACCCGCGACGTCGTTTCCCAATGCATCGGCATGAAGCAGGCCGACATCATCCTTCGCATCAAGGAACTCACCGGACACGCCTTCCCTGCCCATGCCGAGGACGACATCTGGCTGGAGACAAAGGCGCTTCTGGAAGAAGAGCTGAAGCCAACACGCGACATCCTGCCATTTCTCCGTAACCTTGAAGCGGCCCGCTGTGTTGCGTCATCGTCATCCATGGAACGGATCGCGCTCAGCCTTGAAGTGGCCGGAATAGCAGAATTCTTTGCGGACAATGTCTTCAGCACATCAATGGTAGAGAACGGCAAGCCGGCTCCCGACATCTTTCTATTCGCAGCGAAAAAGCTGGGCGGCGAGCCGGTCTCCTCGGTAGTGATCGAGGATTCTCCCTTCGGTGTGCAGGGCGCTGTTGCCGCCGGCATGACTGCCATCGGTTTCACAGGGGGAAGCCATACCTTCGAGGGCCACGCCGAAAAGCTGCGGGCTGCCGGTGCTCATGCGATATGCGGAAGCTGGAACGCGGTGGAGGCCGAGCTGACCCGGCGCGGTTTCATCCGCGAGACCGTGGCGGATATGTAAAGAAAAAGGCGCTGCCCGTGATGATCCAGGCAGCGCCAGCTGACGCGGTCAAAGTTCCAGGGTTGTCCCCCGGTTACCCACCCCAATAGCGGCCCTCATCCAAAAATGAATGCAGACCGCTCCCCCTCCGCTGCCCCGGCCACGAGCCCCTCTGCCAGCCGGGGCCGCGTATTACACCAGCATCGCCATCGGATTCTCGATGACCTTCTTGAAGGCGGCGAGGAGTTCAGCGCCAAGCGCACCGTCCACCGCCCGGTGATCGGTCGAAAGCGTCACCGACATCACCGTTGCAACCTTCACCTCGCCATCCTTCACCACGGGCCGCTGCTCGCCAGCACCCACCGCAAGGATCGTCGCATGCGGCGGGTTGATGACGGCGGCGAAGTCCTTGATGCCGAACATGCCGAGATTGGAAACGGCCGTGTTGCCGCCCTGATACTCTTCCGCCTTCAGCTTGCGCGAGCGCGCCCGCGCGGCCAGATCCTTCATCTCGTTGGAAATCGCCGACAGCGTCTTTTCGTCGGCGCGGCGGATGATCGGCGTGATCAGGCCACCGGGGATCGACACGGCCACGCCCACATCGGCATGTTTGTGCTTCACCATGGCGCTCTCGGTCCAGGAGACATTGGCCTCCGGCACCATGGCAAGCGCTTTTGCGTGCGCCTTGATGACCATGTCGTTGACCGACAGCTTGTAGGCCGGCTTCTCGCCATCCTCGGTTTTCACCTTCGGCGCGGCCTCGTTCAGCTGCTTGCGCAGCGCCAGAAGCGCGTCGATCTCGCAGTCGAGCGTCAGGTAGAAATGTGGGACGGTGGATTTCGCCTCGACCAGACGGCGCGCGATGGTCTTGCGCATGCTGTCATGCGGGATCAGCTCGTAGGAGCCTTCCTCGAACAGTTTCATGACCTGATCGTCGGACATGGCCGGCTGTGCGGCGGGCGCTGCAGAAGGTGCTGCTTCGGCTGATTTCGCGCCACCATCCTTCGCCGCTGCTTCCACATCGGCCTTGACGATCCGCCCCTTCGGACCGGAGCCCGAAATGGCCGCAAGATCGAGCCCGGCTTCCTTCGCCAGACGGCGGGCAAGCGGGGAGGCGCGAACGCCTGCGGAAGAGGCAGTGACTTCGGCTGCGGGCGCAACGGGCGCGGCAGCCTCGACGGGAGCCAGCGCTTCAGCCTTTGCAGGCTCCTCGGCAACCGCTTCTGCCGGTGCGGAAGCCGGTGCATCGGCCACGGCCTCGCCTTCCTCATAGATCCAGGCAACAACCTCCCCGACGGCGATATCGACGCCTTCCTTGCCGGTGATGTTGCGCACGATGCCCGCGGCGGGAGAATCGATCTCCATGGCCGCCTTGTCGGTCTCGATCTCGAACAGGAGATCGCCCTTCTTCACGGTCGCGCCTTCCTCGACATGCCAGGAAGAGATGCGGCCGGTCGCCATGTCCATGTCGACCTTGGGCAGGATGACTTCAACAGCCATGTCAGCGCGCTCCCGTGACGAGATCGCGGGCGGCCTTGACGATGCCGTCGACCTGCGGAACCGTCGCCTTCTCCAGCTCCGGATTGTAGGGGATCGGCGTCTCCGCGCCACCCAGGCGAACGACGGGGGCATCGAGATAATCGAAGGCCTCGCTCTCGGCGATCATGGCAGAGATTTCCGCCCCGACACCAAGCGTCTTGACGCCTTCATAAACGCACATCAGACGCGAAGTCTTGCAAACGCTCTCAATGATGGTCTGGCGATCCATCGGGCGGATGGTGCGCAGGTCAATCACCTCGACGTCAATGCCCTCTTCGGCAAGCTGCTTTGCGGCATCCAGCGACTTGTGCACCATAATGGACGTGGCGACGATGGTGAGATCCGCGCCTTCGCGACGAACCTCGGCCTTGCCGATCGGCACCGTGTAATAGCCTTCCGGCACTTCGCCCTTCATCTTGTAGAGGAGCTTGTGCTCGTAGATCATCACCGGATCGGGATCCTCGATGGCCGCAAGCAGCATGCCCTTCGCATCGTGTGGAGTGGCTGGCTGGATGACCTTCAGGCCGGGCACATGGCCGAGCCACGCTTCAAGGCTCTGGCTGTGCTGTGCGGCAGCGCCCGTGCCGGAACCGGCCGGGAAGCGCATGACGACCGGCACCGAAACGGCGCCGCCCAGCATGTAGCGCATCTTGGCGGCCTGGTTGACAATCTGCTCCATGGCAAGTGTGGCGAAATCGGAGAACTGGAATTCGAAGATCGGACGCATGCCGGTGACAGCGGCACCGACTGCAACACCTGCGCCGCCCAGTTCCGAAATCGGCGTGTCCATGACACGGTCGGTGCCGAAACGCTCGACCAGATCGCCGGTGACCTGAAAAGCACCGCCATAAACGCCGATGTCCTCACCCATCAGGAACACGCGCTCATCACGCTCCATGGCAATGGCCATGGCTTCCTGGATCGCCTGCGCGTAGCTCAGTTCACGCGTGGCTGTCTCGACTTGCGCGTCCATCAGGCCTGCTCCGTGTAGACGTATTTCTCAAGATTGGCGACCTCGGGCATCGGGCTTTCCTTGGCAAATTCGATGCCGGCCTCGATTTCCTTGCGGACCGATTCGCGGATCTCCTCGATCCCGTTCTGATCGATGACACCGAATTCCATAAGCTGCGATTCAAACGCCTCGATCGGATCGCGCTCGGTCATCCACTCCTCGATCTCTTCCTTGGTGCGGTAACGGTTGCGATCGCTCTTGGAATGGCCGCGATAACGATAGGTCTTGCATTCGATAAGCGTCGGACCCTCGCCATTGCGCGCGCGCTCGGTCGCGTCGTGCATCGCTTCGGCCACATCCGACACGACATTGCCGTCGACGATCACGCCAGGCATCGCATAGGCGGAAGCACGGTCGGCAATGTTGGGAACCGCTGTCGCGCGGGCGACGGAAGTCGACATGCCATAGCCATTGTTTTCGCACACGAAGATCACCGGCAGCTTCCAGATGGCCGCCATATTGAGCGCCTCGTGGAACGCGCCTTCGTTGTTTGCACCGTCTCCGAAGAAGCAGACGACAACATTGCCGGTCTTCATCTTCTTGGCGGTCAGCGCGGCGCCGACGGCAATCGGCAGACCGCCGCCGACAATGCCGTTTGCGCCGAGATTGCCCGTCGACACATCGGCGATGTGCATGGAGCCACCACGGCCACGGCAATAGCCGGTGGTCTTGCCGAAGAACTCGGCGAACATGCGCGAAACATCAGCACCCTTGGCGATGCAGTGGCCATGGCCACGGTGCGTGGAGGTGATCTGGTCTTCATCGGAAAGCCCGAGGCAGATGCCGACAGCACTTGCCTCCTGGCCGATGGAAAGATGCATCGTGCCGTGGATCAGACCACGCATATAGCTTTCTTCCGCGCCTTCCTCGAACTGGCGGATCAGATACATCTTGCGCAGCGCATCGCGCAGCTTTTCCTGATCATAATGCCTGTAAATGAAAGGCTGGTTGGCGCCGTCTTTTTTCGCGGCACCCTTCTTGGCCGTGGCCGACATATTCATGCTCCTGTCTAGCCGTAAACGAGCTTGTCCTGACGCGCGCGCAGCTCGGCAATCTTCGAACCGGCCGGCGGCGCAGCATTCTCGGACGTGATGAGTTCACCCTTCTTGATGGGTTTGGTGACCTTGCCGCCCTGAAGTAGGCCGCAGGGTATCGCGCTGGAAGCGCGGGCTTCCGGCACCGTCATGATCCATGCACGGTAGCAGTATTCCCCGATCGCATCGAGCGTATCGCCAGGCTGCATGTCCTTCTTGGCAACGGCACAAACCTCGGCAACCGGCTTGTCGAGCGGCACCATGTCCGGCTTGCCATAGAGCACCACGCGGGCGCAGGTGAGCGGCACTTCCAGCGAGGTCAGATGATAGGGACGATGGAAGGTGAAGTAAGGCCCCTTGCCCATCTTGAGATCTTCCATACGCTCCGAAATACGCGGATGCGACATGTCGGCGACGACGAAGACGCCGGGCGCGACGCCCTTGCCGATGGAGTAATCCACCACGCCGACGCGCGAGAGCACGCCGCCATCCTTTTCCGGCACCAGCACGGAAGAAAGTTCATCGAGCGTGGCCTTGGGGCCATGCATGCCCGGCTTGTCCGGCACGAGACCGGTAGCGTTGGCAATGGCAGCCATCTCGACCATGGTCTTCGAACCATCGACGAACTCGACAAGCATGCGCACATTCATGTTGCGGCGCGCTGCTTCCTCGGCATAGTCGTCCGGGATCGCATCGATGTTGAGCGGGTTGTTCTTGCCCTTGCCGGCCGCCACAATGGGATGCCCCATGGCGGAGACGAACTCGATCAATTCCATACAGGAAGACGGCTCGTCGCCGGCGCCCAGAGAATAGGTCACGCCAAGACGATCGGCTTCGCTCTTGAGATAGGCGCCAATGGTCACATCCGCCTCGACATTCATCATGACGAGGTGCTTGCCGTGTTCCATGGCTTTGAGGCCAATCTCCGCGCCGACGGCCGGAACGCCTGTCGCATCGATCACGACATCGATCAGATCGTTTTCAAGAAGCAGGTCGGCATTGTTTGTGACGGCCACCTTGCCGCCTTCCATGGCCGTGGTCATGGCCGACTGGCTGTCCACTTCCTTGGCATGGCCTTCTTCCTGATAGGCGATATCCACGGCACGGCTGGCCGCAGGCAGGTTCAGCTCCGAAATGGCGCCGATTTCGATACCCGGCATATGTGCGACGCGGGTGACGATATCGGTCCCCATTTCGCCAGACCCCACGAGGCCGATACGGATCGGCTTGCCGGATTTGGCCCGATCCTCAAGATCCCGGGCAAGACCGGTAAGCGCAACATTGGCAGACATTTCTGACCACTCTCCCAGATGGACGTTTCCTCGACCCGAGGCTTATTGAACATCTGTTTTGGTGTCAATACGAATGTCCATTCTTGGAGAATGCTCCACCGACCCGTCAGCGCCAGAGAGATCGCCGCGATGGAAGGAAGCTGCCCTGAAGGAAGGTGCAGATCGTAACATTCCAGGATTTGTGAACGCTCTGTTTCAAAATTACGATCTGACGAAACGAACAGTGGCTCCCTAAATGAGGAACCAGCAAGGGAATAACCCCATGCTGAAAGTAATATCACACCCTTCTTGAAGGACATGTGAATGGCTTGTTGAAAGCTATCAGGAGTATTAAAATGAAAACTGTTCTTTCTGCCCTCGTTATTTCATCTTTCGTTGCCGCCCCCGCTTTTGCTGTTGAGCCTATCAAAGGAAGCATCAGCTTTGATGGACCTTCCCAGTCCACTCTCAGCAAAACTCCGGTTGGCTCTGTTCTTCAGCACCAATTTACTTCGAACGGAAAAGATTATATCGAGATTTATGTTGTTGGCTCAGACGGTCGCCCGGAATTGGTAAGCCGTTCGGCCTCGAACAACAGCTAATGCTCGTAAAATCAATTTGACAAAGGCCCGGAAATCACTCCGGGCCTTTTTCTATCCAGCGCCATCATTTCTGCTCGACCAATACCACTTTACAAGAGCATGCTATCTGTTGCGCAAGACCACACATGGCAACCCATTCCGGCGGAAGTTCCCACAGACCTGAACGGCATCTGAGCGGCTGTCAGCGCCGATCCGTACAGCATAGATACCACGCCATCCCCGCGATGAGCGGACCCGCGTAATGACCGGTTCGTAATCCTCCAGGAGCACCGCGTGCCTGCGCAGCACCATCTGCCATAGCCTGATCGCCACATCACGGCGGAAGTGTCCTGCAACCTGCACACCCCAGGGCTTTGTGTGTACGCTGGTCATGGCCATGACAGCACGCGCAGAAACGGGTAGATCACGGCACGCCACATCGAAGGTCTTTTCTGGATGCAGCGGTTCGATGCTGACATCCGGCTTCCGGTCTGAAAACGTGTCGGCTGGCGCACCAAGTATCGCCATAACGTAGTTCTCGGTTTCCAGTGGCAGGAACCCTCCTTTCTCGAGCCAGCGGGAAACGCGCCCTTCTCCGGCATTGTATGCTGCGGCCGCCAGGCCGAGATTTCCGAATTTCTTTCTCAGCTCCGCCAGATATATGGCCGAGGCAGGGATGGCCTTCTCGATGTCGAATGCATCGTCGAGGCCCCTTAGCGCCGCCGTACCCGGCATGAACTGTGCCACGCCCTCGGCGCCCTTTGGGCTGACGGCATTGGGGTTGAAACGACTTTCCTTCCAGAGCAGCCGCGCCAAAAACGCAGGATCCAGCAAGTTTTCCCGGGCGTTGAACTCCACCAGACGGCAGATCGAAGCAACCAGTCTGGTCTTTTCGGTCTCGCCGGATGCTTCCTCGGCAACCACAGCGGAGACCCCCAGCACAAACAGCCCCAAAACGGCGCCAAGTCCGAACCGGCTGCAAGGACGCGCATGTCGCATCGGCCACCCCTTCTCTTCGATGAAAGCCTAGGACGCGCGACGTGGACAGACAAGATCACGGAGCCGGGCCGGACAAATCTGCGGCGGAGCCAAAGAGGCCGGGCTGCAAAAACCGGTCGGCATTACAACTTTCCAATTTGGGAGAGGCCGAAATTTCTGGATGGGGGAAATGTCAGGCGGAAGTCACGGTCAACTGCCAGCCAGCGCATCGGTCTCTTTGACGATTGCGCTCAGAAGAAGTCGGGATCCCCATGAACATCTCCTCCCCGAGAAACGCGGCTTATGAAGATTTCGACAGCTGTTACACTGGTGAAATCGAGCTGGCGCTCACCCGCGCAAACCAATACGGGAATCGGCACGAACAAAAGGACGAGCGCCACTCAAGCGCGGACAGCGGCACGACGGAGCGTCGTGATCGCGGGACCTCGATGGCGAACCCGTCAAACTCGAAATGGCTCTTTCCGGGGACGGCCTTGTGACCGCCCCAGTAAACCAGCTGCTCCGACAAGCGCAGCATCGTGATTGATTCGATGTTGCGGCTGACCGCTTCGCGGCTCGCAGACTCGCGCATTTCCCGAGAAGCTGTGACTTCCCGGCCGCGCCGCTTTCTTTGAGGCGTTGCAGTATGGTGCCGCCGATTTCCCGGTTGCCGGCACTGCAGTGGTTGGAGAGAATGAGCCCCTTGTCGAAAAGAGTCTCGTGGACCTCGCTGGTCAGAGGTTCCTCGGCGCTCGCGACATGCTGCCGATTGACCGTCCTCGGGGTCAGGCAGGGCCCGCAAAGTCATATCGAAGTCCCGTTCCGGCACTTTCCCCGGCCGGACGGTGTTTTCGCTCCCCTGGTTACGGCAACTGTCGCCGCCACCCGCAGCTCATAGTTTTCTACGGTGCCTTCATGCGCGCCAGCCAGAGGACAAAACCCCTCGTCGCCCGCAGTGGGCCCAGGCAATTGCGAAGACTTGTGCCAACCGCACTCATTCTCGTGACAGGCGGCAAAAAACTACTGCTTCAAGGCAGTCACTTCCAACTCCACCTTCATCACTTCCTCAGCGAAACCGCAAATGATGGTGGTATTGGTGGGGCGTGGATCAGAGAACGTTTTTCCGAGCACTTTGGAGACCGGAATCACATCCTCGCGGTTGGCCAGATAAACCCGGACACGAACAATGTCCGACATGGCCGCACCGGCTTTTTCAAGCGTCGCTTCGATGGTGCGCAAAGCCTGCCTGGCCTGCTCGGCGGCATCATCCGAAATCGAGCCATCCTCGAAATTGAAACCCGCGGTACCGGAAACGAAAATCCAGTTTCCCTCAATCACCGCCCGGGAGTAGCCGGCCAGTTCCTCAAAGCGGGAGCCGGAGTTGATCGTCCACCTTTTCGTGTCGCTCATAAATTTTAACCTCGAAATGTCTTGACGTGATCACGTGATCACAAATAGGCTCCTGGGTCAAGAAGCAACAAAAAGGGGAACCCATGAGCGAAAGCCTACCCCCAGGGGATAGCGCAAGCGGACTTTCGATCCGCGCGAGCAGCGCAGAAGGCGCGCGCCGTGGCCGGCTTGAAGCCGCCGGCGTGGTGAAGACATTCGGTGCCAATCGCGCGGTGGATGGTGTGAGCTTTGCCGCCGAAGCAGGGCGCATCACCGGGCTGATCGGACCGAATGGGGCCGGCAAGACGACGCTGTTCAACGCCATCGCCGGCGAATATGCGCTGGATGGCGGATCCGTGCGGCTGGACGGCACGGAGATCGGCTCGCTTCCGCCCTATCGCGTGTTCTCGAATGGGCTCGCCCGCACCTTTCAGATTCCGCGTCCCTTTGCCGGCATGACGGTACTGGAGAACGTCATGTTCGTTCCCGAGCGCCAGGCCGGAGAGCGTTTCTGGAACAGCTGGATCCGCCCGGGCACAGTGGCGCGCGAGGAGCGGCAGAACCGGGAGCGGGCGCGCGAAATCATCGAATTCTGCGGCCTCTTGCCTGTGGAACGGCAATTGGCAGGCTCCATCTCGGGCGGTCAGCAAAAGCTGGTCGAATTGGCGCGCGCCCTGATGGCGGATCCGAAGGTGCTCCTGCTCGATGAACCGGGTGCCGGTGTCAATCCCGCTCTGCTCGACACGATCGTCGACCGCATTGTCGAACTCAACAAGCGCGGTCTCACCTTCCTCATCATCGAGCACAATATGGATTTCATCATGTCGCTCTGCGACCACATCGTGGTCATGGCCACGGGCCGGGTGATCGCCGAAGGCACGCCAAAAGAGGTGATCGCACAGCCGCAGGTGATCGAGGCCTATCTCGGCGGAGCCGTGGCATGAGCGCGCTTCTCGACGTTCAGGACGTGGTGGCCGGTTACAAGCCGGACCTGCCGATCATTCACGGGCTCTCGCTCACCGTCGCGCCGCAGGAGATGGTCACCATCATCGGGCCGAACGGAGCAGGAAAATCCACCCTCATCAAGGCACTGGCGGGCGTGTTGACCGTTTCCTCCGGTATGGTGCGGCTCGAGGGCCGCGACATCACCAACCTGCCGACCCACCGCATGGCAGAGGCCTCCATGGCCTATGTGCCGCAGGTGGCCAATGTCTTCACCACGCTCACCATCAACGAGAACCTTTTGGTCGGCGCGTCGAGCCTCCCGAAGTCGGAAGCGAAAACCCGCATCGAGCGGGGCTATGAGGCCTTCCCGGATCTGAAGCGCTACCGCGACAAGAAGGCCGGCGTGCTGTCGGGCGGACAGCGGCAGATGCTGGCGGTGGCGCGCGCCCTTCTCACCGGCCCGCGCCTTCTGATGCTCGATGAACCGAGCGCAGGTCTCTCACCGCTCATGGTGAGCGAGGTTTTCGAGCGGTTGAAAGCGCTGGTCGAAGACGGTGTGGCAATCCTGATGGTCGAGCAGAACGCCAAGGCAGCGCTTGCCATCTCCCACCGCACCTATGTCTTCGCCGAGGGACGCAACCGTATCGACGGACCTTCCGCCGCCCTGGTCGAGGATCCCGAAGTCACTTCCATCTATCTGGGCGCCGGGGGGCGCAAACGCTGATGCTGCAAGCCATTGCCGACGGCATATTGAGCGGGTCCATCATCGCGCTTGGCGCGATCGGGCTCACCTTGACCATGGGGATATTGCGCTTTGCCAATTTCGCCCATGCGGAACTTGTCACCTGGGGCGCCTATATGGCGCTGGGTGTCCTTTCACTCACCGGGGCCTTCATGGGGCCGCTTGCGCCCTTCTCCTTCGGTGTGCCGCTTCTCATGGCAACTCTGGTCGCCATGGTGGCAACGGCGCTTCTGGCGCTCGCCATCGACTGGCTGGTCTACCGCCCCCTGCGCGGCCGCGCCAATCATCTGACGCTTGTGTTCGGCTCCTTTGGCGTCTCGCTTCTGGTGCGCATGGTGATCCTGCTGCTTTTTGGCGGCGCGGCGCAGTATTATTCCAACACGCTGCAGATCGCCATGAAGGTTGCGCCGGGTCTGCGCATCATGCCCGACCAGATCTTCACTCTTGGCCTGACGGCTGTGATCGTCGTGGCGCTGCATCTCTTCCTGCAGAAAACGCGGCTGGGCCTGTCGATGCGTGCCCTTGCTGAAAACCCGGAGCTTGCCCGCGTCAATGGCATCGACACCCGTCATGTGGTGCGCTGGACCTGGATCATCGGCGCCTCGCTCGCCGCCATTGCAGGTGTGCTTTACGGTCTCACCGTGCAGCTTCGGCCCGAGATCGGCTTCCACCTTCTTCTGCCGCTCTTTGCCGCGGCGATCCTTGGTGGTGTGGGCAATGTCTTCGGCGCGGTGATCGGCGGGCTGATCGTCGGCCTTGCCGAATCCATCTCCGTCCTCTTCATCCCCGCAGGATACAAGCTGGCCGTGCCCTTCATGATCCTGCTTCTGGTTCTCTACATCAGGCCCACCGGCATTTTCGCCGGCACGGTCGGGGGAGGCAAATCATGACCGGCTTTGCTGCCTATCTCGTTTTCTTCCTCATCGTCGCGCTCACCTATTCCATCGTGGTGATGGGGCTCAACATCCAGTGGGGCTATACCGGGCTCTTCAATGCCGGCGTGGTGGGCTTTTTCGCCATCGGTGCCTATGGCACGGCAATCCTCGTCGGCCCCGACCGTGCTCATCTCATCGGCGGGTTCGGCCTGCCCTTCCCGCTTGCCGTTCTTGGCGGCATGGCGCTCTGCGCGCTTGCGGCGCTGATCGTGGGGCTCGCCACGCTGCGATTGCGCGAGGAGTATCTCGCCATCGCCACTTTCGGCATCGCCATCTCGATCCAGCTCGTCGCGCTCAACTTCGAGAGCCTGACCGGCGGAGCGCAAGGGCTTGTCGGCCTGCCGCGTCCGCTGTTTGGCCTGTTCGATAGCCCCGCCGGCTACAACCTTTTCTATCTGGGCGTCGTCGCCGTGATGGCCGGTCTCGTCTACTGGGCACTGGAAACGGCTGTTCGCTCGCCCTGGGGCCGGCTTTTGAAAGCCGTGCGTGAGGATGAGACCGCAGCCCGCTCGCTCGGGCGGAACCCTGCACGGGTGCGGCTGGAGGTCTTCGTGCTCGGCTGCGTTCTGATGGGCCTGGCCGGCGGGCTTTATGTTGGCTTCATCGGCTATGTCAGCCCGCTCGATTTCCTGCCCATCCTCACTTTCCAGATCTGGGCCATGCTGATTGTGGGCGGCAGCGGCAACAATCGGGGCGCCATTGTCGGCGCGGTCGGCGTATGGGCCCTGTGGGCCATGAGCGGGCTCGCCATCAGCCGCTTCCTGCCAGTCGCCTATCAGTCTCAGGGTGGCGCTATTCAGGTGATCCTGATCGGCCTTCTGATCGTCCTAACGCTGATTTTCCGCCCGCGCGGCCTGATCGGCGAAGCCGAATCCGTGTCGAAACACGCGGACTGAGCCGATGAGAACTGCTCACCCCGACACATTGTGGCGCAAGACAGCCGGGCCCAAACCGGTTTTCCCCGCCGCCACGGGTGCGCGCAGGGCAGATGTGGCTGTAATCGGAGGCGGCATTGCCGGCCTGACAACAGCACTGCGGCTTGCAGAGCGCGGGGTGAGCACGGTTCTCCTCGAAGCCGAGCAAATCGGCTTCGGTGCCAGCGGACGCAATGCGGGTTTCGTGGTCCCCAATTTCTCCAAGGCCGATCCCGAAACGGTGGTTCGACGCCTCGGCGATGAAAAAGGCAAGGCCCTGCTGGACCTCGTCGGCAGGGGTGGCGAGCGCGTCTTCTCCCTGGCAAACGCCATGGGGCTTGGCAAGCAGGCAGAGCAGACCGGCTGGCTGCAACCGGCGCATTCACAAGCCGCAGCGAAGGATTTGCAAAAACGCGTTGCCGCCTGGCAGGCGCTTGGCCGACCTGTCACATGGCTAAACGCGGAAGAAACGGCCACCCGCACCGGCATGCCGCTCTACCATGGCGCGTTGCATGATGCGTCGGGCGGCATGATCAATCCGCTGGCCTATGTTCAGGGTCTCGCTCATCTGGCGAACACCGCCGGAGCGGCCATTGTCGAAAACGCTCCGGTGACCGGCATATCCGCGCGCAATGGTGGATGGGTTGTGCAGACGCCCCATCTGGAAATCACCGCCCGGCGGGTGGTCATGTGCACCAATGCCTCCGAAAGAGGCATCGCCGCTCGTCTTGGACACGCCATCCTTCCGCTCACCGTATTCCAGATGGCGACCGAGCCGTTGCAGGGTGATGCCGTCAGGCGCTTCTCACCAAACCGCGAACCCGTTTCAGACACGCGTGCCAATATCTTCACCTACAGGCTCGATGCCGCCAATCGGCTGATTTCCGGAGGCATGGCGCTCAGCCCCTTCACCGGCGAGCGTCGCATGGGCGAGAAGATCCTCGACCGCCTGGTGAGCGAATTGGGCCTCGACCATCGACCCCGGCTCGCCCATGCCTGGCGTGGCACGGCAGCGGTCACCACCGATTTTCTGCCCCATCTCTACAGGCTTGGACCGGGTTTCGTCGGAGCGATCGGCTGCAATGGCCGCGGTGTCGCCTTCACCACCATGCTGGGAGACGTGCTCGCCGACGCCGCCACTGGCAGGGATCTCGGCTCTCTGGCCGTGCCGCTCGCCCCGGCGCGTCCACTTCCCTTCCGCCGCCTCGCCGGCCTCGCGCCCCGTTTCTACCTTGCGAAAGGCATCTGGGACGACCGGCGGACGACGAAAATGCGGCCCAAAGGCCATGTGACAACCAAAACGAAGAAAGGGGAACTGACATGAAATCAATGATCGCCTCCGGCCTGATGGGGGCCGGGCTCGTATTATCGGGAGCAGCAAGCGCACAGGCGCAGGATTGCAAGATCGCCGTTGGCTCGGTGCTCTCCATCACAGGCTCCATGGCGGCCATCGGCTCGGCCATTGGCGATGCCGGAAAGCTCGCCATCGACCATTTCAACGAGGCCGGCGGCGTCAATGGCTGCGAGGTCAATTTCATCCTGCGCGATGATCAGGGCTCGCCCAATGTCGGCGTCGATGCCGCAAAGACCCTCGTCGAAATCGAGAAGGTGCCCGTGCTTCTGGGCGCCATCCAGTCCGGTGTTTCGCTGCCGATTCTCACCTCGGTCACGGTGCCGGCCAAGGTCACGCAGATTTCCTGCTGCTCCAGCGCGCCGAGCTTCACCGAACTGGCCAGGGAAGGTGGCACGCAAGGCTATTGGTTCCGCACCCTGCCAACCGACCGCCCACAGGCGGCAGTTCTTGCCACCATCGCTGCCGAGAAAGGCTACAAGAAAATCGCCGTCATCCATGTCAACTCGGATTACGGTGTCAGCCTCGCTACCCGCTTCAGGGACGATGCCGAAAAGCTCGGTATCGAGGTGACGGGCGTCACGCCCTATAATCAGGAGCAGGCCTCCTACCGCGCCGAGGTGAATGCGGCGCTTCAGGCCGAGCCTGACGCCCTGTTCCTCGTCGCCTTCCCGGCGGACGGAGCCACTGTTGCCCGCGAGTGGATTTCTTTCGGCGGCAGCCAGAACCTCATCCTCAGCAATGCGCTTCGCGCGGATGAATTCGTGGAATCCGTCGGCGCTCAATATCTCGAAAATGCCTATGGCATCGACAATGCACAGGTCGAGGGCGAGTCGGTGGAAGCCTTCAACACGAGCTGGAAGGACGCCAAGGGCTCCGACCCGAACGGCCCCGGCCTCCACGTGATGTATGACGCTGCCGCTGTCGCACTTCTGGCAATGGAACAGGCGGGCGAAGCCGATGGCACCGCAATCCGCGACAATATCCGCAAGGTGACTGGCGGCGAAGGCGAGCCGATCTATCCTGGCGCCGAGGGCTTCAAGAAGGCCAAGACCCTGATCGCCGAGGGCAAGCCCATCCGCTATGTGGGTGCGACCGGGCCCATCACCTTTGACGAGAACGGCGATGTGACCGGCCCTTACCTCATCTACGGCGTCAAGGACGGAGAACTGGCAACGCTCGACCGCTGGGACAAAGCCCGCGTCGAGGCAGCGCTCGAAAAACTGCAATAGCAGTCAGGGGCTGGCCTTCGCTCTCGCAGCCCGGCCAGCCCTTTTGTTTCAAAGCCCCAATGACAGGACTGAAATTCCATGCCGAGTTTCGCAAAACGCATCACCCACACGTCCAAGAAGAGCTACGGCATGGTTGCCAAGGCGGCCGCGCTCCCTACCGAAGGTCGGGACATCATTCATCTCGAACTCGGCCAGCCCATTCACGACACACCCGACCATATCAAGGACGCCGCCATTCAGGCCCTCAGGGACGGGCACGTCCACTACAGCGATCTACAGGGCATCCTGCCGCTGCGCGAAGCCATGGCGGAGAAGGTTCGCAGCTATAATGGCATCGATGTTTCGGCTTCCGAGATCGTGGTCACCAACGGACTGACCCAGGCTTCTTTTGCTGCCTTCATGGCGCTGCTCGACCATGATCAGGAGTGCATTCTTCTCGAACCCTATTACCCGCAGCATGTCGGCAAGATCGAGATGGCAGGCGGCAAGCCGGTCATGGCCCCGCTGGACCGGGAGAACGGATTTGCCATCCGACGCGACCTCATCGAGAAGCACATCACCCCCAAAACGCGCATGATCGCCATCGTCAACCCGTGCAACCCAACTGGCCGCGTCTATACGCGCGAGGAGTTGCAGGTGGTGGCGGACCTTGCCATCGAGCATGATCTGTGGGTCATCGCGGACGAAGTCTACGAGCAGATTCTTTTCGACAACGCCAGACACATCAGCATTGCCTCCCTGCCTGGCATGAAGGAACGCACCGTAACCATGTTCGCCTTTACCAAGGCTTACGCGATGGATGGCTGGCGGCTCGGCTACATCGCCGCCGATCAAAGCCTGATCTCCGCCCTGATGAAAATCACCACCACCGAGGTCACCCACGTCAACACCTTCATCCAGCACGCTGCGATAGCCGCCCTCAAGGGGCCGGCCTCCGCGCTTCAGGACATGGTGGATGATGATTGTCGCAAGCGTGATATGGTGGTGAGCCGCCTGAACCAGATGCCCGGCGTGAAGTGCGCCCGGCCCGAAGGCACGATCTATGCCTTTCCCGACATCAGCGGAACAGGGCTAAGCGCACAGGCTGCCGCCGACGCCATTCTGGAAAAGGTCGATGTGGTGGTCGAGGCGGGAAGTTTTTATGGCACAGCCGGCGAACACCATCTGCGCGTGTGCTTCGGGTCGCAAAGCCACGAACGCCTCGAGGAGGCCATGGATCGTCTTGGACGCTTCTTCAACGATCTGTAGAGCGAGGATCGCAGATATGGACCCTCGCCCATTGTACGGCTATCAAGGGGCCGAGCGGCACAAAACGAGGAAACGGCGATGAGTGAATTGCAACTGGGGGAAGGACTGCAGCCCGTCTCCACTCGAGTCACCATCGGCGACGGCGTCTACCATCAGTTGCGCAACGCATTGATTGTCGGCCGGTTTGATCCGGGCCAGATCATGACCATAAAGGCGCTTGCCGCCACCTTCGGCACCAGCCCCATGCCAGTCCGTGAAGCCTTGCGTCGGCTCGGCGCCGAAAATGCCCTGGAAATCGCGGCCAACGGCTCAGCACATGTGCCGCCCGTTTCCGCCCGGAGGCTCGACGATATCTGCCAGGCGCGGGTGGCGCTTGAAGGACTGGCAACCGAGCAGGCCGCCGAACGTATCAGCGACGAGGAAGTTGCCAATCTGGAGCGGCTGGTCGAAGCGCATGAATCCATTCATGCGGCGGGTGACGTTTATGAAATGCTGCTCAAGAACCGGGATTTCCACTTCGCCATCTATGCGGCATCACGTTCTGATGTGCTTATGCAGCTGATCGATTCCTTATGGCTGCGCTACGGCCCCTATATGCGGATGCTTTCATCCTATATCGCGCCGAAACTTGGGACAGGGCTGCATGAGCCATTCTCCAAGCACCACCACGCTATTGTCGGAGCTCTCAAACAGCGCAATGCCGTGGAAGCGCGCGCCCATATGGTCGCCGACATCACTGGCACGCAGACCCTGCTGCGCCAACTCTGCGAGGATGACACCGCCTAGTGCGCCGCATATCAGGCGAAAAGTGCCTCGCACTGCGCCTTGATCAGAAAAATCTCAGCCTCGTGGGCCCGGCGAAGCCGCTCCCATCGCGCTTCATCCATTCCAGCTGAACGCCACGCGTCAAGCGTCAGGTAACAACTGCCTTCTTCAAGCCCGCAGACTTCCGCCGGGATGATGCGCGCCGAGATGCGCGGCTGGCGCTGTTTGAGATCCCCCAGGCGGAAATCGACGATGAGCCGCTTTTCATCGGCATCGATCTCGAAAAACCCCATCCCGCCATCAAACAGCGAGGTGCCGGTATAGACCCCTTCCAACTCGGTCGGCCTCGTCTCCATGCAACCCAGCGACCAGCGACCCAGAAGCAGCGGGTCGCACATGAAGGCGAATGCTTTTTCTGCCGGCACATTCACAAGCGCCGTGACGGAATGGGCAAATTCAGAGCTCGTCACTGTCCAAGTCCTTCCGCATCACGCAAGTGCCGGAACAGCGCCTCGATCCCTTCCGGCTTTGTAACGATGCCCGGCGAAAGCCGCATGACCGGCCCCCGGCAATCGGTGAAGACACCGATCTTGCGCAGCCGGTCGATCAGCCCTGCGCCATCGACATTCTCCGGCAGGCGCACCATCAGGCTGCCGCCGCGCCTCTCGTCTTCGCGAGGGGTCACGAGATCAAGTCCAAGCTTGTCAGCTTCCGCAATGATCATTGCGCCCAGTTCGCGGTTCTGGGCAAGCAGTGCCGTCTGGTCCTGCCTCCCATGCCATTCCAGCGCCGGCACGGACCCTGCGCAGGCGAGAACCGATGGCGTTCCATGATCAAAGCGCCGCGCATCACCGGCATATTGAAATGCATCCAGATCCCAGGAGAAAATATTCTCCTGGCTGAACCAGCCACGCAGTTCCGGACTGCACGCTGCAATCAGCTCCGGCTTCATGTGCAATATGCCCGCCCCCGGCGTGCCGCAGAGCCATTTGAGCGTAGTGGAAACGGTGAAATCCGCATCCGTCTCTTTCACGGAATAAGGAACAAGCCCCGCTCCCTGCGTGATGTCGACGCCCACCAGACTGCCCATCTTGCGCCCATGAGCGATAAGCCGGGCGACATCGCTCCTGTGCGACGCGGTGGAGGTGACGAAGGTCAAAAGCGCTACGCCGACACTCTCGTCCCAGGCGGCCATCATGTCTTCGTCGCGCACCCAGCTTTCACCCGCGCGCAAGGGCACGGTCTTCAGCGTGAAGCCAAGGCGCGGCGCAAGCCCTGCCAGTAGAAAATGCAGGCTCGGGAAACAGTCGCCGGCCACCAGAAGCGTTTTGCCCTTCAGATGCTTTTCCGGCAGGCTACCGACAACGCTGTAAAGCGCAGTGGTGACATTCTCCGCTGATGTCAGCGTCCCGGGATCCGCCGCAATCAGATCACGCCACAGATCGATGAATCGCGCGCGCAGGGTGAGCGCCTGCATCCACTGCCCGTCATCGAGCGCCGCCCAGAGCCCTGAGAAATCGGTGAAGGCTTTCGCCATCGCCTCGCCCTTGCCGGGATACATGCCGATGGAGTGATAGAGCAGATAGCCCGATCCATCGGAGGGAAGCGGTGTCGCAGTCATGAAACCATCCTTCAAAAGCCGAGAATGTGCGGCAGCCACAGGCTGAGCCCGGGAAAGGCCACGATGATCGTCAGCGCAATGAGATTGACAAGGAGAAAGGGGGCAGTGGCCCTGAGAAGCGCCGCAAAGCCGCAATTGGCAATACGCTCCGCCGCAAAAAGACACACACCCAGAGGCGGCGTCAAAAGCCCGATGTTGAGATTGAGGATCGCGACGACGCCGAAATGCAACGGGTCGATGCCCGCATGGCCAGCAGCTGCCGAAAGCAGGGGCCCGAACAGGATGATCACCGTGGTCGGATCGATGAACATGCCGAGCACGAGCAGGATCACGTTGAACACCAGCATGGTGCCGATCAGGCCGAGATCCCAGGTCGAGATCATCTCACCCACCATACGCGGCACGTTCTCCATGCCCATCACCCATGAAAAGGCCGCACCACAACCCACGATGATGAGAAGCTGACCGGAGAACAGCGCAGAACGGTTGAAAACGGCTGCCAGCGAAGAGAATGTCACGCTGCGATAAAGCACCAGCGAAACAACCAGCGCATAGACCGCCGCGACACCGCCGGCTTCCGTGGGTGTCATGATCCCGCCCAGCATGCCGGCGAGGATGATCACAGGGATCATCAGCGGCACGATTGCGTGGCCCGTAGCCGAAGCGACAGCGGCAGGATTGCGATCCATCTCTATGCGGGGAAAATTGTTGAGCCGCGCCTGAATGGCAACAAGGATCATCTGCGCCAGACCGATCAGCAGGCCGGGAATGAGTGTGGCCGCCATCAGCGCGCCGATGGAGAGACCGGTCATCGATCCATAGATCACCGCCACCAGCGAAGGCGGCACCATGGGCCCGATGATGGAGGAGGAGGCGGTGACAGCCGCCGCATAAGCGCTGGAATAGCCCTGTTTGACCATGGAGGGAATGAAGACGCGTCCCAGCGAGGCAATGTCGCCCAGCGCCACGCCGGTGATGCCGGCAAACAGGATTGACGCGCCGATATTCACCTGCGCCAGCCCGCCGCGCATCCAGCCGAACAGCACATTGGCGAAATGGATCAGCCGGTCGGTGATCTTGCCTTCATTGACGAGCTCACCGGCGAGGATGAAAAGCGGGATCGCCATAAGAACGAAGGAATCCATGCCCTGATAAAGCCGCTCCGGCACGATGGGCAGAAATGCCCATTGGCCGGTAAAGGCCATCCATGCGATCACCGCCGCGATCATGCCCCAGGCAATGGGGAGCCCGACAATGATCAGCCCCAGAAAGGTGATGAGAAGAACGGAAAGGGACGCGCTCATGACCGGGCGACGCGCTCCTTGAGGCGCAGAAAAGCAAAGAGCGCTGCAAAGACAAAACTCACCGGCACCGCCAGATAGGGATAGGAGAGCGGCAGGCGCAGCCCTTCGCTGGTCTGGCCAGCGGCGAACATCACCATGTCCACGCCATACCAGATGAGCACCAGAAAGCCGGTCAGCGAAACAAGGTCGAGCACCGCCTCAAGCACCAGATTGAGGCGCGGTGCGACACCCTCCAGCAGACCGGGCACGAAGTCGATGCGGATATGGCTTGCCTCGCGCACACCAACGGCAGCGGCCAGCAGCGACATCCAGATCATGGCATAGCGCGCCACTTCCTCGGTGAAGATCGGCACCGAGCCGATGCCGTAGCGCGCCACCACCTGAAAGGTGACAAGCAGGGTCAGGCCGGCAAGGCAGAGCGCGGCGACGACGCGCAACGCCGTCTCCACACCCCGTATCAGCCTTGAAGCAAAGCCCGCGCTCACTGGTTTGCGGCAGCCTTGACGGCAGCTTCCGCAGCGTCGATCAGATCCGGATTGTCTACATTCTCTTTGAGCCATGCCCGTGCCGGCGGCTGCATGACACCCTTGAAGGCCGCACGCGCCTCATCGTCGAGTTCGATGATCTCCACACCCTGCTCCCTGGCAAAAGCGATGGCATTGGCCTCGATCTCACGCGATTTCTGGCGGTTGAACCTGATGGCCTTTTCCGCCGCATCGGTGATCACCTTCTGCTTGTCTTCCGAGAGACCGGAGAAGAAGGCATCATTGATGCCGAGCGGGCCGAAGGCGTAGGTGTGGCCGGTCAGCGCCAGATGGGGCTGGACCTCATAAAGCTTGACGAGGTTGAACACGGAAACCGAATTGTCCTGCCCGTCGACGACGCCGGTCTTGAGCGAGGTGTAAAGCTCGCCAAAGGCGATCGGCGCCGCCGATGCGCCGAGCGCTTCCACCGGAATGGTGGCAAGCGGGCCGAGCACGCGCATTTTCAGACTCTTCATATCGTCCGGGCCGTTGATGGCGCGGCTGGCGCTGAAATGCTTGAAGCCACCCGATTCCCACCAGCCCAGCACACGCACGCCGGTCTTCTCGCGGATGGATTCGGCAAGCTCGTCGCCAAAGGGACCATCGAATACGGCCCATGCCGTTTCCTCATCGGGAAACAGGTAAGGCATGTTGAGGATCTGCACATCGCTGTGAATGGTCGCGAAATTACCATCGGCCGCATCGCTCATCTGTATGACGCCGCGACGCATCTGCGCAAGGCGTTCATTGGGGGCGCCAAGCGCACCGGCATAGACGAGATCGACCGTCATGTCGGAATTGGCTTCCACCTCGGCCTTGAAGGTCTCATACATGCCGTTGACGAAGTCGAAGCCGGGCAGATCCTGTGGCAGCGAAAGGCCAACCTTGATCTCCTGAGCCTCTGCGCTACTGAAAGCGGCAAAGCCCGCGATGGCCAGCGTAGCGATGAATTTTTTCAATGTTCTTCTCCCTGATTGTCACGATCAGCGTTGACCTCACCGTGTGCAGGTGTCGATGGTTTCGCCAAAGGCTGAAGACTGATGCGCCCAAAGAACGGCCTGTCGTCCGCGCGGCCCATGCCGAAAACACTTCCCGACATCGCGGCTAAGAGTTCCCCACAGTTTGATGATCATATGATCACAGAACGGACTGTCGATCAATAATATCTTTCAAACTTGAAACATCGACAGCTTGCTCGGCAATCCATGCGAGCGTCCTTTGACCTGCGGAACTCGTGCATCCGAAGGCTCCCCCCGGCATCCCTCTGGCTTCCGGACATCAGAGAGAGAGCTTTCTTCGTTGCAGAAGCACTTCCCCCGGATCCCGCAACGCCCTTCAGAATGTGCCTGAAGCGAGACGCGCCAGAGCAGCCCACTCGTCGGTGGGAGAAGGCGAATGACAGCGTTTATGGCGCCGCCCAGGCGTGCCCCCCGACATTATGAGCCTCAGAAAGTCACGAGAACACGATCCCGCCATCGACGTTTAGCGTCTGACCGGTAACGAAGCCCGCATCGTCGGAAGCGAAGAAAGCAACAGGGCCGATAACATCTTCAGGATCGCCAATGCGGGCCATTGCGGTTTTCGATTTCCAGGCATCGCGCACGAGCGGGTCATCCAGATTCACCCGTCCCATATCGGTCAGGATAATGCCGGGGCATACGCAGTTCACGGTGATCCCCAGCGGCCCGACCTCCTGAGCAAGAACGCGTGAAAATCCCATCACCGCAGCCTTGGAGGCGGAGTAGTGCGCCTGTTCCGGAGCACCATGCTTCCCGCCGATGGAGGCGATATTCACGATACGCCCATAGCCGCGGCTCTTCATTGAGGGCAGGAGCGCCTGGATCACCATGAACGCGCCTTTCGCATTCACATCCATCACTGCGTCCCAGGTCTTCTCGGGAAGGCCATCGACCTCACCGGCAATGAGGATGCCGGCATTGTTGACGATAACATCGATCTTGCCGAAAGCTTCCAGCGCCTTCTGGGCCATGGTCTCGACTTCTGCTTTGCTGCTGACATCCGCATAGAGCAGCTCCGCTCGCTGACCCAGAGCGCTAATGTCTTCCGCCACCCGCTCGAGATCGCTTTTTTGCCGCTCAATATCATTCAGCGCCACATCATATCCACGTTTCGCCAGCCCTCTGGCAATCGCCGCCCCAATGCCACGGCTTGCTCCTGTCACGAGAGCCGTTCTGCCGGCGGAGCCGGAATGTTCATGAGCCGTCATGCCAAGACCTCCTTCAAAGCCGGATAAAGCGCAGCGTATTTCGCGTAAATTTCATCGTATCTCGCGACACTGTCTGCACGGGGCTCGATCAACCTGCCCGCATGGACCATCGCTTCGATACCCTCATCGATGGTTGCGAAGCGGCCAGCTCCCACTCCGGCAAGCACCGCCGAGCCCGTCGACGGTGCATCGGGCGAAGCCGGTACCCGCACCGGAATACCTGCCGTGTCCGCATGGATTTGCAGCCACAGATCCGAACCGGTGGCACCGCCTCCCACGGTCATCTCCTCGCCGGCATACCCGGCCGACCGGAAAGCATCGAGAATGGCGCGGGTACCGAAACCAATACCCTCCATGATGGCACGAAAGACGTGGTGAATTTCATGGCCGAGCGTAAGTCCAACGATCGCACCACGTGAAAGTGGATCGGTATGTGGCGTGCGGTTACCCTGAAAATGATCCTGAACGATGAGCCCGTCACACCCGGGTTCCAGGGCTGCGGCCTTTCGGTTGAGATCATCGAAATCGAGCGGGGCACCCTTGAGCCGCGAAAGCCAGTTGATGATGGAGCCTGTGGAAGTCTGACCGCCTTCCACTATCCAACGGTCGGGATACACAATGTCGGCGTAGCTGCCCCACACGCCGGGCGCATGGATGGGGCTCTCGGTCACCCCGAATTGAAGATGGGAAGAGCCTGTGATCATGGCCAGCTGTCCAGGTTTGTGAACCCCCAGACCAATCATGCCGATGAGCGCATCCGCGCCACCCTGTATCACTTTCACATTCGCCGACAGGCCCAGCTCGTTGGCCGCAGCCGAGGTGAGCGTTCCGATCACCTCGCCCGGCGCCACCACCCGCTCGGGCCATTTCTGTTCAAGCTCCGACAGGTCCAGTGCGGCGAGCAGGCTTGAGGCCCATCCCCCCGAGCGGGAACGGTAGTGCCAGCGCAGTCCGGCATTGTCGAGGCTCGCCGCCCATGTGCCTGTGAGGCGGTAGGTGAGAAAGTCCTGGTACTCGCAGATCCTGTGGGCATTCGCGAAGGTCCGTGGTTCGTTGCGCTTCAACCACAGGGCTTTCGGGATCATCCACTCTGCGGAGACCGGACCCTGCCCAGCCCCATTCAAAAGCAGGGCTTCATCGCCCGTGGCCAGCACATCCTCAGCCTCCTGATGCGCACGCACATCCATCCACATGATGGCAGGGCGCAGGGCACGGCCGTTTTCATCAAGGGCAACAACGGTACAGCAGGTTGTGGCGTAGCAGATGGCCTCGATGCCATCTGAGTTAACGCCTGCTTTGCGGATCGCTTCGCGCGCGGCGCGAACGAAGTTCGCCCACCAGTCCTCCGGATTTTGCTCCACGCGCCCGGGCTTGAAATCGGTCTGGTAAGGCACCGCACTTGTTCCAAGGCAGTTTCCCTTCAAGTCATAGACACGCGCTCGTATGCTCTCGGTCCCGCCGTCAGCCGTCAGGAAATAAGCCACGCATTCCTCCTCCCATCTGACCCGCCTCAACGATCCATAGGCTCTGCAAGGCGGCTAAACTTCTTTGGTTCGAAAACTCGAAAAGCAATCCTCGTTTTCGTCGAACTGCCTCCGGCGCTGTTTAGAGCTCCCGAAACGCCTCCATCGCCTTGCCGGCATACATGACGGCAGGTCCGCCGCCCATTTCGACCGCCACCTCAAGAGCCTCGACAAGAGCCGCTTCTTCCGCGCCATGCCGCTTCGCGGCATCCACATGATAGAGAATGCAATCCTCGCAGCCGCTCGCCACGGCAATGGCTGTCGCCAGCAATTCACGATCGGAAGCGGAGAAATGACCCTGCCGTGTCGCCACCGCGGAAATGGAAGCGAAACCTTTCATCAGTTCCGGGGCGGATCTGGCAAATCCCCCCATCCGTGCTTTTGCAGCCTTCAATCTTGTTCGGATATCAACCTCGGTCATGGGCCACCCCCTTTTTGATGATCGCCGCCGCCTCGGCTGGTGCATCCCAGTGAGGCATGTGACCAGCGCCTGGAAAAACATGGAGTGCGATGGCCGGCGAGACATCGAGAGTGTCGCGCCAGTTAAGAATTCGATCCTCCGTACCCACAAGGATACGCACCGGAATTTGATTGGCGAGCGATGCAAGAGCGCTTCGCACGTTCACCAATTGCCTGCCCTCGCGGCAAATATCATCCGCCAGGCGGGACAGACGGCCACGCGAGAGAACCTTGTGGATTTGCGCTACCAGCGTCGGAGAGAATGCATCGGCGCGGCTTGAGAGCCTTCGCAGCAAATGACCTACCGCGCCCACACTGTCGGCTTGAGCCATCCCGGAAACAAACTCCGCATCGATATGCAATCCGAGACCGGCCGGCGCGATGAGAGTGAGCGAGGAGACACCGCCCTTGCGGTTGGCCGCCGCAATCGCCGCCGCTGCCCCGAGCGAGTGGCCAACCAACGCGACCGGACGGGACGGGTTCAGCTCACCGCACAATGCGTCGACAAGATCATCGAACGTCTGAGCCTCCGCCTCCGTTTCTCCGTGGGAAGGAAGATCAATCGCCCGCACAGAAAGCTGCGCCCGCCCCAGCGCCCTGCCCAGCTGATCGAAGGTCTGGCGATCCCCCGCAAAACCGTGAACGAGGAGCACGGGCGAGCCAGTCTCGGAACCCCAGCTTTCCGCTGCAAGTGCGGAGACAACCGAGCCGGAGATGGAACGCTCGACGTCAGACAGTTCCACACGTCCTCTGCGCCCTGTGCCGGGGACGGCCTCTATGCTGATCCCCGCACGGCGGGCCGCAAGGCGGGCCAGAGGAGTGGCACGCACGCGGCCACCCTGTTCGGACGAAGCCATTGGAGGCTCGGCATGCTTCTGCGCATCCGTAGCCTCATCAATGACCGCATCGTCCGGCTCATCGCTCGCGGCAGCCTGATTTTCCTGCCCTCCGGAAACCCAGTCCTCTTCTCCCATCAGATCAATCTCGGCAATCGGGTCGCCCACCTGAACAAGATCACCCTGGGTGACCAGTGTGCGAACCAGTCGTCCGGGCCCGAGCGCAGGGTACTCGACAGCAGTCTTGTCGGTTTCAAACTCCACAAGAGGCGTCCCGCGATCAAAAGCCTGCCCTTCGGGCACAAGCCATTCAGAGACGGTTCCTTCCTCCATCGTCTCGCCCAGGCGAGGCATTGTGAGCATGACGGTGCTCATGCCGCACTCCTCAAACCCACAAGTTTTTCACCCGCCGTCTGGATAAAGGCTGCAGTGGGCACGGAGTTCTTCTCAAGTTCGACGGAAACCGAAATCGGAATATCTTCACCACAGACGCGGATCACCGGCTCGGCCAGGAAGTCGAAACACTCCTCGTGGATACGGGCAGAGAGCTCCGCCCCGACGCCGGCAGTCATCACACCCTCGGAGACGACCATCACCCGACCGACGCGTTCAACATGTGCCCGCACGGTATCGAAATCGAGCGGATTCAGGGAGCGAAGATCGATCACCGTCGCTTCCACGCCTTTCCGGGCCATTGCCTCCGCGGCTGCGAGCGCATGGTGCAATTGGCGGGAATAGGTCACGATCACCAGATCGTCTCCCGTACGGTGAACCCTGGCTTTCCCCCATTCCGGCGCAGGGGCGGCCAGATCCACATCTTCCTTCATCGTGTAGAGCGCCTTGTGCTCAATGAAGACGACCGGATCCGGCTGCCTCAGCGACTGCCGCAGAAGATGATAGGCATCCGAGACGGTTGCTGGCATGACGAGCCGAAGACCGGGCGTATGCATCACATAGGCTTCGAGCGATTGGGAATGCTGGGCACCGGCCGAACGGCCTGTTCCGCCCTGGGTCCGCAGCACCATGGGCACACCCACCTGACCGCCGAACATATAGCGGATTTTCGCTGCCTGATTTCCAAGCTGATCCATCGTCATCCCGATGAAGTCGACATACATGAGCTCGGCAACGGGTCTCAGGCCGGACATGGCGGCACCCACTGCAGCGCCAACGATCGCCGGTTCGGAAATCGGCGTGTCGATCAAGCGGTCGGGACCGAACTCCTCGTACAGGCCTTTGGTAACACCGTAGGCGCCACCGTAGCGACCGACCTCTTCACCGATCACCATCACGGTATCGTCTTCGGCCATAGCATCGCGCAGAGCCTGTTTGAGCGCGTCTCTATAGGTCATCTCTGCCATAGTCTCAGTCCCCTGCCAGAATGCGGTCGATGCGGGCTGCCACGGATTCCGGCTCCGGTTCACCAGGCGCATAAACGTCGCGGAACATCGTTTGCAGTGCCGGTTCACGCGCGGCGACCGTAAAGTCGATGGTCGCATCCATTTCCCGTGCAATCTCGGCGTCGAGGGCATCGAGGACAGCCTCGCTGCTCTCCCCGCTTTCAACCAGGGCTTTGCGGGCAAACCCGACCGGATCCTTGGCGCGCCCCCGCTCCTCATCCTCAGGCGTACGATAGGGGCTCTTGTCCATGCGGGCATGGCCGAAGAAGCGGTAGCATTCGACCGCGAGAAAGCCGGGCGTGCCTCCCCGGGCACCATCGATAATCCGGCCCGCCGCCGCGCGTACGTCGCGCACGTCCAGCCCGTCCACGGTTTCCGAGTTGAGCCCAAATGCCAGACCACGCTCATGAAGCGCGCGGCCTTTTGTTGCCTGCTCGATGCGTGTGCCCATACCGTATTGGTTGTTGATGCAGACGAAGATGACCGGCAGGTCCCAAAGCGCAGCCATGTTCATGCTCTCATAGAGAATGCCCTGCTGCATCGCGCCATCACCGAAGAACGCGATGGAGACCGCACCCTTGCCCTCACGCTTTGATGCAAGTCCGGCACCGACCACGGCAGGGATGCCGCCGCCAACAATGGCGTTGGCACCCAGGTGTCCGAGCCCCATGTCGGCAATGTGCATGGAGCCGCCTTTCCCGCGACAGTAGCCCTCTTCCTTGCCGCCGATCTCCGCCATCATGCGATTGGGATCTGCACCGCGCGCAAGGAATATCCCATGGCCCCGGTGGTGGGTGGTGAACGTGTCTCCATCCCTCATCAGGGAGGCCACGCCCACTGCCGCCGACTCTTCGCCAATGGACAAATGCAGCATGGAGCCTGCCGATTGCCCGCGAACGAAAAGCTCGCCAACCCGCTCCTCGAATGTGCGCACCCGGCGCATCTGCCGGTAGAGCGCGAGAAGCCCGGTGTTCGAGCGCGGCACTTTTTCCGCAACTGCCGTGTCGATGGGTGCAGTCATGTTGCCTTCCTTACAGGAGATTGAGTTTGGTGGTGCGCGATACGATGGCGACCGCGACGAGAATGATCACACCCTTCACGATGTTCTGGATGTAAGTGTCCATTCCGATGAGGTTCAGGCCATTGTTGATCACGCCGATGAAGAGAGCGCCGCAGAGTGTTCCGAGCACCGTCGCAGTGCCGGGTCGGAACATGGTCATGCCGATGAACACGGTGGCGAGCCCATCGAGCAGGTAGCGTTCACCTGCATTGGGTTGCCCGGACCCCAGTCTTGCAGCCAGCAGAGCGCCGGCGATAACCGCAAAGACGGAGACCAGTATAAGTGCCGCCATCCGATAGAGCGTGATATGCACGCCCGATAGCTCCGCCGCCTTCTGGTTTCCGCCAACCGCGTAGACATAGCGGCCGAACACCGTTCGCTCCATCACGAACCAGGCAATCGCCACAGCGATGATCATGAAGTAAGCCAGATTGGGAATTCCAAAAATCCGCCCCTGGCCAAGCATGAGATAGGCATCAGGCAGCCCGCCATATATCGCGCGGCCTCCGGTCATCAGAAAGTTGATACCGAAGAGGATGGATCCCACCGCGAGAGTGGCGATAAGCGATGGAATACCGATTTTCGTGACCAGCAGGCCGTTGACGAGACCAACTCCGATGCCGGCCGCCAATCCGGCGCCAAGAGCGACCGCAAGTGGATATCCCATCGTCAGAAGCAGCGGCACCAAGATGCCCGAAAGGCCCACCGTATAGCCAACGGAAAGATCGATCTCCCTGGCTGCGAAGCCAAATGTCAGTCCGGAACCGACGATCGTCAGGATCGCGATTTGCTGGAAAATGTTCGTCAGATTAAATGGCGTCAGAAAGCGATCCACGAAGAGCGAGAACCCGAGGAACATGAGGATGAGAACCCCGAGCGTCGAGTAACGCTGGATGAAATCGGAGCGGACAGACTTGCTTTCGGCGGCAGCGGGGGCCTTGCCGAGGGAGCCGGCTTGCGGTGTCATGCGGCATCTCCAGTGATGGCTTGGATGAAACGGCTTTCGGAGAATTCGCAGGCCGGTATGTCATCGCCTGGCCTGCCGTGAACAAATGGGACGGCGCGATGGCACAGTTGTGCAACCTCGCCGAGATCCGACGAGGCGATGAGAATTGCCGCTCCACGCTCTGCGAGACGGCGCAGATGAGCATAGATTTCCATCTTCGCCCCGATGTCCACGCCTTCGGTCGGCTCAACAAAGATCAGGACGCTATACTTGTCGTCGGCACCATACAGCCATTTGCCTATGGAGACTTTCTGCTTGTTTCCGCCCGAGAGATTGCGGATCAGCTGGCGCTGGCTCGGTGTTTTGACGTTCAAAAGGTCGATGATGCGCGCCGCTTCTTGGCTTTCCACGCGGCGGCTCAACACGCCGGCACGCGCAGCAAACTGCGAATGAACCATGGTCAGGTTCTCAACGACGCTTCCATCGCCGGCGAGTGCGTTCTCCATACGCTGATCGGGAACCAGCGCTACGCCGGCTCTTTGCATGGCGCGAATTCCCCCAGCGCGAACCTCGCTGCCGTTAACGGAAATCGTCCCGCGCAATTTGCCGTGGCGCGTGTAGAGCGAGCGCGCAAAGCCGAAATGTCCGGCCCCTGTCAGCCCTATCAGCCCGACAATCTCGCCCCGCCGCAACACGAAACGGTCCACTTCGACTGCTCCTGTCTTCCAGCCTTCGACAGACAGCACGACTGGTTCTGTAGTTGTGGCCAGTGCGTGGTCTTGTGGCTTGCGGGTGTCGGATGATTCCGAATGGGCATCCTGTTCCCGCCTCAACATGAGATTTGTGAGACCGGCCTCTGTCGCGTCGCCCTTGTCCAGCGTCCCGACATGTCTGCCGTCACGCAGAACGGTGATCCGGTCGCACAGTGCGACGACCTCGCTCAGAAAATGGGAGATCAACACGACACCCACGCCCTTTTGCGGCAATGACCGGATAATGTCCCAGAGCCGTTTCTTCTCCCTCGCCTCCAGTGTCGCTGTGGGCTCATCGAGAATGAGAAGGCGAATATCCCCCCTGAGCGCGCGAACGATCTCGATGACTTTCTGGTCGGCCATCGCAAGGTCCTTGACCGGCCGGTGAAGGTCCGTCTCCAAACCCGGGAACCATGTGGACATGAGGCGTTCGGCTTCGCTTCGCAGAGTGCGCCGGCGCACGATACCAAAAGGCCGGCGCGGCTCTGCCCCAAGCATGATGTTCTCCGCGCCGGTCAGCGAGGGAACAAGGCTCCCTTCCTGGCTAACATGCGCAATGCCATAGCCAAGCGCGACGCGTGGGCTGGAAAGAACCACCGTGCTGTCATTGACGGTAACGGATCCCCGCGTGGGCTGGAGCGAACCACCGAGAATATTGACGAATGTGCTTTTTCCGGCACCGTTTTCGCCGACAAGGCCGTGCACTTCATCATACCGGAATGTCACATCGACGCGATCCAGTGCTCGCGTACCCGGGAACTCCATGAAAATATCGGCAAGATGCACCGACATGCACGGTCTCCTGTAAGATTGGTGAGCTGGGTGGCGTGGGACGGGCCGCGCAACGCGCCCCGTCCCGCAGGGGCTGCACGACTACATGAAATCTTTGCAGTTCTGCTTCGTCACGAGAGGCGCATCCATGTAGACGATGTCGCTTGGGATCACCTCATCGCGCGCCTTGCCGTCAACCACGATGGATTTGATCCACTCGCCCACCTGTGCGCCCATGCCTTCGAAAGGCTGGCTCACAGTTGCGATCATCATGCTGTCCGGCTTGCAGACCTCTGCAACGGCTTGCGGGTGGCCATCGATGCCGATGACTTTCACATCGGTCAGACCGGCAGCTTTCATGACGTTGATGGTCGCTTGCGCCGGTTCATCCCAGGGCGCCCAGACAGCGTCAATCTCCTCACCGAAGCGTGCCACGTAGTCCTGCATCGAAGACGTCGTATCCTCGAAGAAGGCCGTATAGTCGATGTTGTGCTCTGCCAGCACTTTCACATTGCCGTATTCCTGAAGAACCTTCTCCATGACGTCGCCGCGCTTGCGCGTTCCGTGGTGCTCGGCCATGCGGAAGAAGACGAGATTGCCCTCGCCGCCAATCTGGTCGAGAAGATACGGAGAGACATCGGCGGACATCGCCCAGTTGTTGGTGGTGACATCCACCTGAATGCCCTCCACGAAACCGCTATCGACGGAAAAAACGGGGATCCCGGCCTCGATGGCGACGTCGATTGCCGCCTTGGATGCGCGCAAATCGGACATGGTGATGATGATCGCGTCCACACCGCGCGAAACGGCATCCTGAAGATTTGACGCGGTGGCCTCGCCCGACCCCTGGCTGTCGAGGAAACTGACATTCCAGGAGTTTCCGCTCTCACCCAGCCATTCTTCGAAGCCGGCCTTCACCCGCTGCTCGGACTGCGCTGCGGCATTTGAATGAACCCACGCAATATCGAGTGCATCCTGCGTGAAGCCGACAACGGTTGTTGCTGCAAGAACGGTCCCTACGGCCACGTAGCCCGCCAGGTTCTTTGCAAACTTGTTCATGTTTTCCTCCCTGAATTGAAGACGCCCACGGCCCTCCCGATGGCATCCACGAGCCAAACGTGACGATGCTTGATACATTTGTCAAGCATCGATACATTTGTAATTCGCTACCGATATTCGATTGTCAGTGCAAGCCCCACCGTTTAGGAAATCATCATGATCGAGAATGATGACCACGAACTGATGAGCCGCGCGGCATGGATCTACTATGTTGGAGGTCTCAATCAGGAAGAAACCGCAAACCGCCTGGGCACCACCCGAGCGCGGGTGAACAAGCTGCTGCAAAGCGCCAAGGATGCCGGCATCGTATCGATCTCGATCGATTCACGCAGCAACGGGCTTCTGGAGGTGGAGGACAGGCTGCGCCAACGCTTCAATCTCGAACGGTGCATCTGCTCCCCGGCTCTGGGACTTAGTAGAACCGACAAATTGCCTGGTAATCTTTCCGAATACCCGCGCCGCGCGGTAGGTTCGCTTGCGGCAACGCTGGTCAAAGAGTTGATCGCACGCAAGGGTGATGCCGTGATCGGTACGGGCTGGGGTCGCACCCTCGACCAGATCACGCGCAACATGGCCGGCGTTAGCGCACCCAGAGCGCGCTTTGTCAGTCTTATGGGCTCACTCACCGCCAACAGCGCCTTCAACCCTTTTGAAGTGGTTCAGGCCCTGGCGAGGGCGACCGGTGCGGAGGGCTATTTCCTGCCAGTGCCGTTCATCGCAAACACTCCGCGGGACCGCGACATACTTCTGTCGCAGACCACCGTGCGGTCAGTTCTCGAAATGGCCCGGCAACCGGACATGGCCATCATCTCCGTTGGTGAACTCACGGAGCACTCATTGCTCCGTCGTTCAGGCATGATCTCGCAACTCGAACTCGACGAGCTTCACGAGGCCGGCGCTATCGGTGACACAAATGGCATTTTCTTTGATGCCCACGGAGCGCCTGTCAGGCATGTTCTCAACCAGCGGACGCTTGCCGTGAACTTCGACGCACTCCGCGCCACCCACACGGTTTTGCTGTCGGGAGGCATAGAGAAAGCGGAAGCCACCTGCGCCCTGCTCGAAAGCGGCATCGTCAAAACACTTGTGGTGGATGGCGATACCGCACACGCAGTTTACAAGATCGCTGTAAATGAGAGCGGCGCTTCCGCTTGACCTCCTGAACACGCTCATTGGATATCAGCTTATCCGCCGCTCGCCAAACAGGGACGGCCAGAAGGTCAGGAGAAGTGTACATCGTATTCTGACGGCAATGTCCGCATGGCTCCACCCGACAAAGCTGACCCTGACGCAAACCTCATTCGGCAGTCACTCGTTTCCATAAGTGATTTTTCACAGACGCCTGATCCAGAATAGCCCCCAGACCCGGAAGCGGGTTGAGGGGCATTCGACCATTCCTCACATTGTCTTCCCACGGATTCTCGAGGATTGGCCGAAAATCCGGCTCCTTTGCATAATCGGGAAAACACTCCAGAACCATGAAATTGGGGATGCATGCGGATAGCTGCGCGGAGATCGCCGTGGCAAGCGTGCTTCCGTAATTGTGCGGGGCAACCCGGGCGTTGTAGATTTCCGCCAGTGCTGCAATCTTCTTCCCCTCCATCAGCCCACCCGTGTTGCAGATGTCCGGCTGGACGATGGAAATGGCTTCGGTTTCGAGCAGAGAGTGGAAGCCGAAACGGGTGTAAATCCGCTCGCCCGCCGCGAGAGGAATAGATGTCGTACGGCCCACCCTTGCCAATGCACCTGGCAGTGCAGGATCCACCGGCTCCTCCACGAAACATGGATTGAAGGGTTCCAAGCGTTCCAGAAGCGGCAAAAGCTGATCGCTGGAAAGCCCGCCGCCGAAATCAAGCATGATCGCGATGTCTTCGCCGACGGCCGCGCGAAGCTTCTCGACACGCTCGATCACAAGAGCGCTCTCGCCTTCGCGCAGTCTACGGCGTACCGGATGCCGGATTACCGTGACAGGGTCGGCCATGCCGAGCGGATAAAGCTTCAGTCCGCGATAGCCACGTTCAACCGTGCGCAGGCCCGCCTCCGCAAACTCGCTACCGCTGTTGCAGCCAAGCCACCAGCCATTGGCATAGACCTCGAGTTCGGGCTCGATCGGGCCACCGAGCAGCGTATAGACCGGCACGCCGAGCGCCTTGCCCTTGATATCCCAAAGCGCGTGGTCGATGGCGCTTAGACCGGCCATCGAGATTGCACCGCCCCCCTTGGTCCAGAAGCCCTGGTCGTAGATGTCGTTCCAGATCAGCTCGACGGGCGATGGATCGCGGCCAATCACCAAACGTTCAAGCATCGCCACCAGCATCTCGGCCGCCGCTGTCGTACCAAGACCGTAGGCAATGCCGGCTTCGCCCAGCCCGGTTATGCCTGCATCGGTTTCCAACTCCAGAATGACGGCGCGGCGAAAGCCTGTCGGCACGACATAGATATTGGCGGCAGTGATTTTCATGAACATATCCAGACCGGTTGCTTACACCCGACTGTCCAATGCCGGGGCAGGCATCACAATGGAATTGTGGTCAGAGGCCTGTGCCTGGGAGGAATAGGCTCCCGCCTGAAATCAGCCCAGCATCTTGGCAAGCTGCCGCTCTTCCTGCTCCATCTCTGCGATCAGCCAGTCCCGCACGAGCTCAACCACGGGGCGGATTGCCCGCTGGCTCGACGAGACGAGGTGATAGCTCCGGTCAGTGAGAATGACCCTGTCGCTGGCGCTTACCAGCATGCCATCAATGACAAGGCGCGACACCACTGAGGTCCAGCCGAGCGCCAGGCCCTGCCCGCTGAGTGCTGCCTGCAACACAACGGAATAGTCCGAAAAGGAGAGCTGGTTCCACGTGGTGGGAATTCGCCTGCCCGCTTCCAGCGCGAACTCGGACCAGCCAAACCAGTGATCAGGCAGGTTGATCAGCGTGTGTGGTGAAACCGGTGTATCGAAGGTGCCACGTTCGCGAACGTATCCCGGCGCACCGATGGCAAGAACCCGCTCGGGGGCGAACCAGCCGCCGAGCTTGCGCGCATCGTCGCCGGCCGCGACCCGCAGGCCCAGATCACAGTTGGCCAGCGGTCCGCCCACACTGCCCGGCAGCAGCTGGAACTGCAGGTCCGTGTTCGGAAACTGTTCGCGGAAACTGCTATAGCGCGGCATCAGCCAGTGAGTTGCCATGCCCGACGAGATTGAGAGCATCACCACCTCGCGGGTGCCGTCGCGCCCCTCGATCTCATCCAGAACGTCTTCAATGGAATGAAAGGCGCGGGTGGTGACCCGGCTGAGCTTCTTGCCGGCTTCGGTGAGCGCAAGGTTTGGGCCAGAGCGGATGAACAGCTTCTCCCCAAGATGCTTCTCAAGCGACGCCACTGCGTGGCTGACAGCAGGCTGGGTGATGTTCAGTTCGTCTGCGGCTTTGGAAAAGTTCGAATGCCGGGCCGCGACCTCGAAAACGAAAAGCGTGCTGGGAGAAGGAAGATGCCGACGCAATACCATAAGCAGAGCTTATACTGAGGATGAATCTTTTCAACCTGTTTAAACCCTAAAT
The DNA here is from genome assembly GCF_017794765.1 of Nitratireductor sp. Taxonomy (GTDB): domain Bacteria; phylum Pseudomonadota; class Alphaproteobacteria; order Rhizobiales; family Rhizobiaceae; genus Nitratireductor. Next base: position 508,578 of record NZ_CP051236.1, read on the forward strand.
CCCATGGCAACTTTACAGGAAACCAATCGCAAGAGCGGCAAAAAATAATAAGCGGAACGCTATGCTTGCGCACGACGGGAACGTTGCCGGGCTTTATTTCCGAGATGAGAGCAGAAGGTCCGGGCATGGCATTGGACACGCAACGGCTACGGGCTGAAACGCCGGGCTGCAGACCAGAACTGGTTCATTTCAACAATGCGGGTGCCAGCCTCATGCCGCGACCGGTTATCGAGGCGGTTGAGCGTCATTGGACCGAGGAGATCATGTCGGGAGGCTACGAAGCAGCGGAAAGGATGGCTGGGCAGATGCAGGCGACCTACGATGTCACGGCGCGGCTTGTCGGTGGCGCACCGGACGAGATAGCCTTCTTCGACAACGCCACCCGTGCCTGGCAAGCCGCCTTTTATGCCATTGGCTGGAAATCGGGGGATCAACTGATCACCGGTCAGTCTGAATACAATTCCAACATGATTGCCTTTCGCCATGCCGAAGCGCGTTTGGGAATAAAAGTGATTCTGGCGCCGGATACACCCGCCGGTATCGTCGATGTAGCGGCGCTCGAAACGCTGATTACCGACCGCACGCGCCTCATCGCCATCTCGCATATGCCGACAAACGATGGTCTCATAAACCCGGCGCAGGAAATCGGAGCGGTTGCCAGCAGGCATGGCGTCCCGTTTCTGCTGGATGCCTGCCAATCGGTTGGCCAGATGCCGATCAATGCGAAAGCCCTCGGCTGCACCATGCTTTCGGCCACGGGCCGCAAATATCTGCGGGGCCCCCGCGGAACCGGTTTTCTGTGGGTAGACCGTGCGTCGCTGCACGCGCTTCAGCCCCATGCACTCGACATCCAGTCGGCGCACTGGACAGACGTAGACCAGTTCGAACTCGCAGCCGGTGCACGCCGCTTCGAACTCTGGGAACGCAATGTTGCCGCCCAACTGGGGCTTGGCGCTGCCTGCCGCTATGCGCTGGATATCGGACTGGAGAACATCTGGGCTCATATCAGCGATCTTGCGACGCAAATGCGTAGAATGCTCACCGGGCTGCCGGACATCACTGTTCAGGACCGTGGCCTGGAGAAGAGCGGTATCGTGACCTTTTTCCACGAGACCGTGCCGGCGGAGACGCTTGTAGGCGCATTGCGCGAGCGCTTCGGCATCAACACATCGGTCTCCAACACCCAGCTCACCCGCAGGTCGCTGCGGGCACGGGGCGTAAAGACACTGGTGAGGGCATCGGTGCATGCCTACAACACGGCTGACGAGGTCGAACGCCTGGGCGAGGCGCTTGCGAACCTGACGGCAGGGAAACAGCCAAAGACAGAATTGAACGCAGGACAGAACGCCTGATCTGACCTAGTTCGGGGAACCCATAAATCAGAGCAAAAAAACAGAGGAGAACGGCCATGACATTCAAGCCGACGAGACGAACGGTACTGACCGGAATGGGGATTGCCGGTGTTGCCGGTCTGTGCGCACCCGGACTGATCAGACCGGCTCATGCCGCCAGCGGTGAACTCAACATCTGGGCCTATGACGGGTTTATCACCGACGCCTTCCGCAAGCGGTTCGAGGACGAAACCGGCATTCGCCTGAACATCCGCACCGTCACCGACCAGGGCGAACAGTTCAATCTGATGGCAGCGGAGAACGGCAAGTTCAGCGCCGACATCGTGACCTGCGCCGGCCACCGCTTCTACCAGTTCATCGATGCTGGTTTCCTCGCGCCCATCGACCGCGCAAAGCTCGGAAACTGGAGCCGTATCGAGGACGAATATGCGAGCGCCTCCTGGGTCTCGCGCTCGGGAGAGCAGTGGGGTGTGCCGCTCGTGGTGGTTTCCACCGGCCTTCTCTACAATACCGAGGAGATCGAAGCGCCGACGAGCTGGGACGTGATGTTCGACAAGGCCAATGCCGGACGCACCGCCTACCAGATCCAGGATTTCTTCCAGATCGTCATGAACTATCTTGGCTATGACGGCTCGGCCGCCTCCTACATGAACACGCCCGATGTCGCGCAGCGCGCGGTTGATGCAACGCGCGATTTCCTCATTGAGCACAAGCATATGGTGCGGCGCTACTATGAAGCGGCAACCGAAATCCAGCAGATGATGGTAACGGGTGACGTGGCGCTGGCGCAGGCGGGTTCCGGCCCGTCCTCGCAGCTCATCATCGACGGCTTCCCTGCGGGCTACACCATCCCCAAGGAAGGCGGGCTTGCCTATGCCTATGGTTTCAACATCACGAAGGATGCGGCGAACATGGAAAACGCCTACACCTTCCTGAACGCGCTTCTGGCGGATGCAGAAAACGGTGCGGAGATCGTTCGCTCCACCGGCCTCTCTTCCACCATCAAGGGCACCGAAGCACTGCTGACGGATCAGGAGAAGGAAGCACTGGCTCTGACTGCCGAAGAGCGCAGCCGTCTTTCCTGGGTGGATGTCGAAACGGCGCCCTTCATCTTCGATCTGATCGACAAGGCGGCGGAAGAAATCCGCGCCGCCTGATCCATGATCCGGAACTGCCGGCTGCCTCTCCGGCGGCCGGCATCGAAGTCGAAAACGAGTATCGATGACCAGCCTGCTCATTCATCTGCGACGGTTCTCCGTCTATCGCGGCCTGACCGACCTCTATGCCCGCTCGCCGCTGGCGCGGCTCTTGATCGTCAGCATCGTGCCGCTTCTGTGGATTCTCGGCACAACCGCCGCGCCCCTGGCGCAGATGGTAATTGTCAGCTTCTATGAGAGCTTTCCGGTGGCCGAGGGCGAGACAGCGCGCTGGACGCTCGCCAATTATGCAAGCTTCTTCGAGCGTCCGCTCTATCTGACCGCGTTCCTTCGGTCTTTCGTCTTTGCCACAGTGGTCACCCTCCTGACGCTGCTCGTTGTCTTTCCCATCGCCTATTACATTGCAAAAGTGGCACCGCGCGGCCGCCGCACAAGGCTGCTCCTGCTCGTGATCGCGCCCTTCTGGGTGAGCGAGATCATTCGCAGCTTTGCCTGGATCGTGATGCTCGCCAATCGTGGCGCGGTGAATTCGTTTCTCTCCTTCATCGGCATTCCCGGCACGCCGGTGGAGCTGCTCTACAACAATGTTTCGCTGACCATCGGCGTCATCTACCTGACCTCACTCTACATGCTCCTGCCGCTCTATGCAGCGCTGGAGAAAATCGACGACAACGTTCTGGAGGCGGCAGCCAATCTGGGCGCGCCTGGCTGGCGGCGCTTCCTGCGCATCGTCCTGCCGCTATCGCGCGACGGCGTTGTGGCCGGGTGCTCGCTCGTGTTCCTGCTGGTAATCGGACTTTACGCGATGCCGCAGCTTCTGGGCGGGCCGGGCAACACGTTGTTTGCGACGACAATCGGCCAGATATTCGCCAAGGCCGGTGCATCCTGGCCGCAGGGCAGCGCCTTCAGCATCATCCTGACAGGAGCAGCGCTAGCCTATGTCGGCCTGTTCGTGGCAATCTTTCAGCGGCGCGGCCGCGGGGGGGCATGAGCATGAAACTGCGCCATCTCGCGCTGCCTGGCCTTTTCTGGCTGTTTGTCGCCTACCTCTTCCTCCCGCTTCTTGTCATGGCGGCCATGGGCTTCCGTGATTCCAATTTCGTTGCCTTCCCGATTCATAGCTGGACCACGAAATGGTACAGCGAAGTGCTGCTTGACCGCGACGTGATGGAAGCGCTGTGGCTTTCAGCCAGGGTGGCGGTCTTCTCAACGCTCATCTCGGTCGCTGTCGGCCTGCCGGTTGCTTTCGCCGTTGCCCGCACATCCGGCATCGCGCGCGGTCTGCTGATCGCACTCATTCTCCTGCCCGCATTCCTGCCGGTGGTTGTCTCGGCGATCTCGCTGCGCATCTTCATCGGCCGTATCGGTCTCGAAACGGGCACTGCGGCAATTGCCTTCGGGCATGCTGTCGGCTCAGTTCCCTTTGTCGTCATCATGATCCTGACCCGTCTCAACACGATGGGCCGCAACATGGCCGATGCGGCACGCAATCTCGGTGCGGATGATGTCATCATTCTGGTGCGCATCGTGCTGCCCTATCTGTCGCCGGCGCTGCTGGGCGCATTCATGTTCTGCCTGCTGCTTTCGTTCGAGGACTTCGTGCGCTCGTTCTTCCTCGGCGGGTTCGAGCAGACCTTCCCGGTTCTCCTGTTCGCCCGGCTGCGCTTCGGCTTCGATCCGGGCCTTGCCGCCATCTCGACAATCGTCCTCATCGCCACGACTGGCTTTGGCCTCTATGCCGAACGCTTTGTCCGAAAGCGCAGCCTGCGCAGCGAAACCTCCCTGACTTCCGGTGCCAAGAATGACTGATCCCGTACCCGCCATCGAGATGAAGAACATCTGCAAGGCCTATGGCGCCCTGCGGGTCATCGACGATGTTTCACTGAAGATCGAGCGGGGCGTGTTCATCACCCTGCTGGGGCCATCCGGCTGCGGAAAATCAACGCTGCTGCGCTCCATTGTCGGTCTGGCCGAGCCTGACAGCGGCGAAATTCTGGTCGATGGAAAAGACATCACCCACGCCGCCGCGCACAACCGCCCGGTGAAAATGGTGTTTCAGGACTACGCGCTCTTTCCTCACATGACCGTTGCCCAGAACATCGGCTTCGGCTGCGAGATGCAGGGCATGGAGAAGGGCGCCATTGCCCGCCGCTGCACCGAACTTCTGGAACTGATCCGCCTGCCAGACATCGCCAATCGCTACCCCGATGCTCTGTCGGGTGGTCAGAGGCAGCGTGTTGCGTTGGCCCGTGCGCTAGCGCCCGATCCGGCGGCACTGTTGCTCGACGAGCCGCTTGGCGCGCTCGATCTGAAATTGCGGCAGGACATGCAGCGCGAGCTGAAGGCGATCCAGCGGCGCACGGGCAAGACCTTTGTTTTCGTCACCCACGACCAGCAGGAAGCCATGTCCATGTCGGATCTGGTGGCTGTGATGAACAAGGGCAAGATCGAACAGCTCGACAGCCCCGAAAACATCTACGCCAACCCCGCAACCCTCTTCATCGCCGACTTCGTTGGCGCAACCAATATCTTCGGAGCGAAGGTAGAGGCGGCTGACGGCGATCATCTCATGCTGGCCGTCGGCGATGCCCGGTGGCGCGTGCCTGCCGCACGCGTGACCTCACGGGGCAAGCCGGCAATGGGCGAAACCGTTTCCGTGGTGATCAGGCCGGAGGCGTTCAACATCGGCGCAAGCCGTCGAAAGGACGACATCGTGCTGTCGGCTCGCCTGACCGACCAGACCTATCTCGGCGACCGTGTGCATCTGAATGTCGAGACCGTGGATGGCGCATCGCTGCTTGTCGATGCCCGGCCTCCGGTAACCGCCAGGCAGAATGCGGAAATCACCCTGCACTGCCGGCCCGACAACCTGGCAATCATCGCCGGCTGACCGGCGCAAGAAACAAACTGAGTGTGAAATGGAGATTTTTTGATGGAAATGATCGATGCCCGGCGGGTGCATGAACTGCTAGATTATGAAGGCCTGTTCGCAGCGCTTGAAGCCGCGCACAGGGGCGGCATGCCCAAACAGTCCGACCGCCTGATCTATCAGGAGCCGAATCCCGATGGCCAGCCGGACATCTTCATTATCCTGCCCGCCTGGGAGCCGCAGGAAGGCATTCTGGCAAAACTTGTCACCTCTTTCCCGAACAACAAGGCACGACACAACCTGCCGACCGTCAACTCCATCTATGTCTTCATCAATGCTGACACGGGTGTTGCCGAAGCGGTGATTGACGGCGAGGCCGTGATCTTCCGCAAGACCTCTTCGGATTCGGCCTTCGGCTCGAAGCTTCTTTCACGTGAGGATGCGGAGAACTTCCTGATGATCGGCGCTGGCGGGCTGGCACCCTTTCTCGTCAAGGCTCATCTCACAGCCCGTCCGAATCTGAAACGTGTCACGCTTTGGAACCGCACCACGGCCAACGCCGAAGCACTCGCAAAGACGCTCGCCGCGGAAGGGATCGAAGCGGAAGTCGCCTCCGACCTCGACGCGGCCGTGAGTGAGGCCGACATCATCTCAAGCGCCACCATGGCAAACGAACCGCATCTCAAGGGCAGGCTGCTGAAGCCCGGCGCGCATGTGGATCTTGTCGGCTCCTTTACGCCGGAGATGCGCGAAGCCGACGACGATGTCCTCAAACGCGCCTCGATCTTCGTCGACCACCGCCAGACCACAACGCGCTCCGGCGAGTTCCTGGGGCCCTACGAGCGCGGCATCATCACGCCGGAGGATGTGCGCGGCGACCTCTTCGAACTTTGCCAGGGCAAGGTGAAAGGCCGCCAGTCTGCCGATGAAATCACAATGATGAAGAATGGCGGCGGCAGCCACATCGACTATTACGTCGCCAAATATCTGATGGACCGGCATCACGGCCGGCCGTTCTCGACACGCTGTTCGAGCTGATCCAGTGGTGGCGGCGAAAGCGCCGCCGCCACCCTTTGACGATGAACGTGAGGTGAAGACAAGGGGAGTGTCATGGAACTGCCGCGACGTTTGATCCCTTCCGTTTCTGGCCTGATCGCCTTCGAGGCGACGGCAAGACATCTGAGCTTTTCGCAGGCCGCCAAGGATCTCTCGCTTTCGCAAGGCGCCGTTTCCAAACGAGTGCGCCAGCTGGAACAAATGCTTGGTGTGGCACTTCTCGCCCGCAACAATCATCAGGTCCACCTGACGGAGATGGGGCGGCGCTATCTTCCGCAGGTGCGCACCCTTCTGGGGCAACTGGAAAGTTCGACCCGTGCGCTGATGCAGGGTGCAGATGGCAAGGCCGTCATCACCGTCGCGGCACCGGTCGGTCTTGCTGCGTGCTGGCTGGTCTCGCGTCTTGGCATATTCCAGAACCGCCATCCCGGCCTCAACATCAATCTTCTCACGTCAAGGCCGCTTCTGGAGGCCGATGACGAAGCCGTCGATTGCGCTATCGTGCAAGGCATGCCGCAATGGGGCGGTGTCGCATGCACGCCCCTTTTCGAGGAAGAACTGCTGCCGGTGGCAAGTCCGCACTTCATGCGCAACCGGCGACCCAATTCGCCCAGTGTGCTCCAGGAATGCACGCTGCTTCACCTCACGGATCAGCCGGACCTTTGGGTGGAATGGTTTGAACTGGCCGGGTTTCCACGGCCAGGACTGCCGCGGGGGCCGCAATTCGATCAGTTCCCGCTCCTGATCATGGCCGCAGTGCATGGTCAGGGCGCCGCGATCATCCCTCGCTTCATGATCGAGCGAGAGCTGGCATTGGGTGAACTGGAGGTGGTGCTCGACATACCGCTCCGTAACCGGAAAGCTTATCATTTTGTCATGCCCGCACGCTCGGAGAGCGACCGAAACATCCTTGCTCTGCGAAACTGGGTTCTGGAATGCGTGGCAGGCGATGCGGGCTGCAGCCAAGCGGCTTGAGGTTGCCCGTCGGCCTTGCCTGATAGGCACTGCCCTATTCCAAAAAGCGATTTGAGCCCATCCAGCCTCAAGGGCAGACTTTCTTTGGGAAGCGCGGCATTCCGGATACCTGTCCAGTGAAGACGGGAGCGGATTATCAGCCGGGCGAGAACCAGAGGAGAACCAACAATGCCCGGTAGAACACACAACTTGCTTTATGCCACCGCTCTGGCCGCCGCAGTCTTTGCTGGCGGTTCGACGGTTGCCGCTGCGGAAGACGAAATCAGTTTTCTTGTGGTCGATTACGAAGCGCCCGGAATGGGTGACTGGTGGCAGCTTCTCGTTTCGACCTATGAAGAGAAGACCGGCAACAAGGTGGTGCCCCGCAACACGCCGGCAAGCGAATATTACGAACAATTGCTTATTCAGGCCGCCAGCGGCACCGGCGCCGATATTCTAACCGTCAATCCAAACAACATCGGCGAGCTTCTGGCCGCCGGCCAACTCATGCCATTGACGGAATTTCTCGAGAGTTCGGGGGTAAAGGAGCAGATCGTCAAAGGCGGTTTCGATGCCTTGACGGCAGATGGCGAAATCTACGCTTTGCCTATCACGGGCCGCACGCTCGAGCTCATCTACAATGCCTGCTATCTGGAAGAAGCCGGTTTCGAGCGTCCACCGCAAACCCCGCAGGAATTTCTGGATTATGCCACCAGGCTGACTGTCAAGGACGATTCGGGGCGCGTGACCCGCTATGGCGCGAATATGGTCAACGCCAATGAAGACCCCACTTATGAGATGCTTCTCATGTGGAGCATCGCAAATGGTGGCTCCTTTGCTGACGAGAACGGCAACTTCACTCTGGATTCCGAGCCTGTGATCGCCGGTCTGAAACAGATGAAGGCGCTCTACGACGCAGGTGTCGTTCCCAGGGGAATGAGTGAAACAGACCAGCGCTCGCTCTTTGCCACCGGCGGAACCGCCATGACCATCGACGGGCAATGGCAGTTTCCCTTCATCGAGAAGAACAACCCCGACAATTTCGACTGCTACAAGTCAGCGCTTCACCCGTGGGACGGGCCCGGCACTGGTGGCGTCAACATGGCGCTGGCGATCAATGCAGCAACATCAAACCCGGATGCTGCCAAAGCCTTCATCGAAACCGCGGCCAGCGCCGAGATGCAGTCCGCATTCTCCGATCACAGCCCCTATATCCCCTATGGAGTGAATGCGCTGACGGACGCTCAGAGAGAGGCTCGCCCCTATCTGGAACCCTGGATCGCGAGCAGCGGAAACGCGCATCCGGTGGCGATTCCCGGCCACGCAGACCAGTTCAACGAGATATGGCCGATTGTTGTCGACGCCGTGTTGCTGACCCTGCGTGACGGCAAGCCCGCCGAAGAGAGCCTCGCAGAAGCGCAGGCCAAACTGGAAGACTGCTGCGCCAAATAGGCGTGGTGGGTCGCGGGTATGCAGATTTCGAACAACAACAAGAGAGAGGGTGGACAACGGGCCGTAAATGGCAGCCGGGTCACCACTTTCCTGACGGAAGGAGGAGGTTTCCTTCTGATCATGCTGCTGCCCGCCCTGCTGGTCCTGGGATTTGTGATCGGCCTGCCGATGCTGAAGGCACTCATACTCAGCTTCGACACGATCAACTTCCGCAGGCCTGCAGCGGCGGGCACTTTTGGTTTGCACAATTACGAGAAGCTCATTTTCGACGCGCAGGTGTGGCATGCGGTCTGGCGCTCGGCGCTTTACATGGCGGGCACCGTAGCTGGGTCGATTGTGCTTGCCCTTTCGGCAGCGCTTCTCACACGTCGCATCGTACACTTTCGCGCACTGGCGCGTCTTGCCTTCCTCATTCCATGGACGGTCCCGGCCGTGGTCACTGCCCTGGTCTGGGGGGTGATGTATGAGGGCAATTTCGGGGTTATCAATCGCCTTCTGGATCCTTTGCCTTTTTTCGACCGGACAGATTGGCTCATAGACCGGGACACGGCCCTTCCCGCTTTGATCCTGGCGCAGGTGTGGAACGAATTCCCCGTGGCCTACATCTTCTTTCTGGCAGGGCTTCACTCCATTCCCGAAGAGCTCTACGAGGCCGCACGGATCGATCGCGCGAGCGCCTTCAACCAGTTTCGCTACATCACGCTTCCGCAGCTCAGTTCGATCACGGCCGTGATCGTGATCCTTCTTATGATCATGGGCTTCAAATCCTTTCCCATCATATTCATCCTCACCGGGGGCGGACCAGCCGGCGCGACCGAGACAATGACAGTGCTCACATACAACACCGCCTTTCGAAAACTCGATTTCTCATATGCGGCAACGCTCGGCATTCTCGCCGTCTTCATCTCGCTCGCCATGGTCCTTGTCTACCTGCGCGTGATGAAGCGAGCGGAACGCGGCGTCGACGGAGCCGTTTGATCTTGGCGCGCCCCGTCGGAAACTCCACCGGAACCGAGATCCTGCGTGTCTGCGCATTGGTGCTCCTGGGCATGATCGTCCTCTTTCCGGTCTACTGGATGGCAATGATCGCACTGACGCCGACCGGCTTCAGCCGCAGCCTCTCCGGCATCGTTCCCGAACAGATCACCTTCGAGAACTTCATCATATTGTTTACCGAGCGACCGATGCTGCGCTGGATGGGGAACAGCATTTTTGTTGCAGCGGCGTCATCTTTCCTCTCGCTCGCCTTCGGCGCGTCGTGCGGCTATGCGCTCAGCCGTATAAAATTCCGCGGTTCAGGGCTGGTTCTCATCCTGGTACTGGCCACACAGATGATGCCGGCCACCAGCATCGTGGTGCCGCTTTACATTCTGTTCCGCGACTTCGGCCTGCTCGACACGATGCAGGGCATGGTGCTCGGGCACATCTCGCTCGTGGCTCCACTGGCAATCTGGATGAGCAAGGGGTTCTTCGACAGCATCCCTGCAGACCTCGAAGGCGCAGCGCGCATTGATGGCTGCTCCCGCCTTTCGGCCTATTGGCATGTGACCCTGCCTCTGGCCCTGCCGGGACTGGCGGCGATCTTCATCTATGGCTTCGTAACAAGCTGGCACGATTTCCTCTTCGCCAAAACCCTCATCAATTCTCAGTCCCTCTGGACGGCGGCCACTGGCATCTCCTCCTTTCGCGGCGAGTATTTCACCCTTCACGAATTGCAGATGGCGGCGGCCCTGGTCTTCGCGCTCCCGGTCATCATCGTCTTCCTCATCATGCAGAGACGCATTGTCTCCGGCGCGCTCGCCGGCAGCGTACGCTGATCGCAAAACAGGCATTGGAACAGCCATGGCAACCGTGACGTTCTCAAAAATCGTCAAAAAATACGGGCAGACCGAAGTCATCCACGGCGCTGATATCGACATAGAGGACGGTGAGTTTGTCGTTTTCGTCGGCCCGTCCGGCTGCGGAAAATCGACGCTTCTGCGCATGCTGGCCGGGCTCGAAAGCGTGAGCGGGGGCCAGATTCGGATCGGAGAAACCGTGGTCACCGACCTCCCGCCAAAGGATCGGAACGTGGCCATGGTGTTTCAAAACTATGCGCTCTATCCGCATATGAGTGTGGCCGACAATATCGGCTTTCCACTGAAAATGACCGGCGTGCAACGGGCGGAGCGAACACCCAGAGTGACCGAAGTGGCGCAGCTTCTCGGCCTTGACGGTCTCCTGGACCGTTATCCGCGCCAGCTCTCGGGAGGCCAGCGTCAGCGTGTCGCCATGGGTCGTGCCATCATACGTCGACCTTCGGTTTTCCTGTTTGATGAGCCTCTATCCAATCTGGACGCGGCGCTGCGCGTGCAGATGCGCCGCGAGATCAAGCTTCTGCACCGGCGTCTGGGATCCACGATGATCTTCGTCACCCATGATCAGGTGGAAGCAATGACCATGGCCGATAGAATTGTGGTCTTGCGCGACGGGCGCGTCGAACAGATCGGCACACCGGATGACATCTACAGAAAGCCGGCAAACAAATTCGTGGCCAGCTTCATCGGCGCCCCTCCCATGAATGTGATCGAAGGGACGGTCGCTCTATTGCAGCAGGGTCCTGTTTTCATGCCGAACGCCGAGCCAAAGCTTGCAATTGATTTACCTGCAGACGCGAAAACACATCTGCACGCAGCCTTTCTGGGCATCCGACCCGAAGACTGTTCTCTGCAAAGTCGAAGCGGGCCTTCCCAACTGGAAGGCTGTGTCAAATTCATTGAACGAAGCGGTCCTGAAACCCAGTTGACCATCGCACTCGGTGCGACCGGAAGACTGTCCGTTGTTTCCGTCAACTGGGATGGTCAGAAACACGCGATCGGTGATCCTGCGCGCGTTGCCTTTCCTGCCGAAAGGCTGTGCCTGTTTGACAAGGAGGGAAACCTGTTACATGGATCGTGAATTGCATCTGTCCGACGTCAGCGCTCATGGCAGAGGTTAAAGGATGATTTGGGTGTCAGCCCGGTGACACGGGAGCAAAGATGAAGCCACATCCTCTTATCCGGAACGGCTGGCCAAAGCTCCTGCTGAGCGGATGGTGAAGAGAACCCGCCATTGCACCTCATCCAGAAGTTCAGCTACGAACTCTAGAGATTTGTTCCCTAGTGCGTGGGGCAAGCCGGCTTTCGAGCAGTTCGCCACTTTCGCTCAAGATCGGATAGGCAGCGGTCGCCAGAAGAGAGTTGATCTCCTTTAGCGACCGCACGACCTCAAGATGCATGTCACTGGTCTCGATGCTTTCGACCATTCCCGACTGCAGCCGCATCAGGTGGCAATTGTGGCTTTCCCGCTCGAGAAGGCGCATCTGCTCCTTCTCCCTGACCAGCTGGCGTGCCGTTTCCAGATCACCCGACACCAGCACATTCAGCGCAAGTTGCATATTGGTCCGCACTCTTTCATGCAGACGCGTCATCTCGGCAAAGCCTTCCTCGGAAAACTGCAGCTTGCGACGCGCTTTCTTCTCTGCCAGCGGCAGTAGCGACTTGGCGATGATGTCTCCGATGTGCTCGAGATTGATGGCGAAGTCAGTCAGTTCGATGCCGCGCTGCGCTTCCTCCGCCGTCAGCCGCGCCCGGTTCACCTTCGCAATAAAGAGCTTGATATCAGTGTGCGCGCGGTTGACTTCTTCATCCAGCCGGGTGACGCGCGCCACCTGATCGCTATCTCCATCATCGAGTAGTTCCATAACTGGACGGAACATGGTCTCAACTGTCTCCCCCATGCGCAAAAGCTCGCGCGTGGCGCTGGCCAGCGCCAGACGTGGCGTATCGATCACCGCCTCATCGAGTGCACTCATCGGGCGGGTGAGAAGCGCACCCGCCTTCTCCATCTTGGACTTATCGCCAATGAGGCGCTCCGTCAGACGTTCCACTAGTCCTGTGAATGGAAGGCAGACCAGAACCAGGAGAACGTTGAACACCAGGTGGAAATTGACGATCTGACGCGCCTCACCCATTCCCAGCGCATCCATGGGAACAAAGCTCAGTTCCACAACCGCCAGGGCCACGAGCGCTGCCGTGACGCGAAAGAGCAAATTTCCAAGCGGAATGCGTCGCGCATCTTCACTCAACCCGCGCGTAAGCCAGACAGCGATCAGCCCGCCGCCGATATTGGCGCCCAGAACCATGGGCAGCGCAACCTCGACCGGCAAGACGCCCTGCTCCGCAAATGCCGAGATAAGCAGGATCGCGGCCACCGAAGAATGAATGAACCAGGTCAAAATCGCTGCCAGAACCAGCGCAGTGATCGGGTCATCCCGCAGGTAGCCCATAATTTGTGGCAGAACCTCACTTTCACGTAGCGGTGCGGTCGACTGGCCAATCATGGACAGCGAAAGTAGGATGAAGGCTATGCCCAGCAGGATGCGCCCGCCCTGGCGGATCTCACGACGTTCGAACTTGAGAAACATCGTTGCACCCGCAAGCATGACAAGCGGGATCGCCCAGGAAAGGTCGAAGGAGAGAACCTGCACCACCAGCGCCGAACCGAGGTCGGCGCCCAGGAGGATCGCAATTCCTGTCGAAACTGTCAGTATGCCGCTTGCAGCAAATCCCGCCGCCAGGATAGCCACCGCCGTTGAACTCTGCAGAACGACCGCCAGAACGGACCCCGCTACAGCGGCGCGCGCATGCCCGCCTCTGGCCTTCCGCAGTGCATCCTTGAGCGCGCGTCCATACGCACGTTCCACCCCCGTGCGCACCATGCGCACGGCCCATAGCAAAAGCATCACGGCAGCTGCCAGATGAAGCAGAACGACCAATGGATGCATGAACGTCTCCTTCAGGGAACGGGTATCACAACGGTCAATTTCGTGACGTCGTCCAGGTTCCAGCGATTTTGCTGCGAGCTGCCTATGAAGTGGAGTTCAGTTTTTTGGTGTCGCTGGTATTACAACCTTGGGTCAGGCTGTGGTTTCTGAGCCTTTCAAAAGGCCCGCTAGCCAGGCAGAGACCGACCGGGACTGAAATGAAGGAACATGAGCTGTTTCAATCCGCCTACCGTGCTTTGGCGACCCTGTGTTGGTAAGTCACGATTGTTGAACATCCCAATGAGGCGCTTCATCGCCCATCTGTCGCTGTCCTGCGTCTCGAGTTCCCACCAGGACAGACCGTCTGCGCACATTTCCTGACCGATGCTATTTGATCCCGGCCCGCATGAAGCTCTGGACGAACTGCCTCTGAAACAGAAGGAAGCCGATCAGCAGCGGTCCGGATGTTATCAGGGTTGCCGCATTGATGATTGACCACTCGATACCGCTGTCCGTGGTTGCGAAGATCGAGAGGCCAACGGTGAGAGGACGCGTCTCGGTGGAAGAGGTGATGATCAGCGGCCAGATAAAATTGTTCCAATGGTGCGAGACCGAAACAAGGCCAAACGCGAGCATGGTGGGCTTCGCGAGCGGTACGTAAACCCTCCACAGCAACCCAAGCAGCGTGCAACCCTCAATGCGTGCGGCTTCGTCGAGCTCTTTCGGAATCGTTTTGAACGTCTGGCGCAGCAGGAAGATCGCAAAGCCGGAAGCAAAGTAGGGTAGCCCAATTGCAAGGATCGTATCGACCAGTCCGAGACTACTCATCGCAGCATAGTTCCTGACGATCAGGATATCCGGCATCACCATGAGCTGAAGCAGCACCAACGAAAACAGAAGGTTTTTTCCCGGGAATTCGAGCCTGGCAAAGGCAAAACCCGCCAGGGTGCAGAGAACAAGCTGCGCGGACAGAATCATGGTTACGAGCAGGATGGTGTTCACGAAATACCGCGCGAATGGCGCTGCATTCCATGCCTCAACGAAATTCTCCAGAGTGAGCGGCGCAAACAGATCGAAACGCGTCTCATAGGCAGAGGGATGAATGGCGGTCCACACTGCATAAAGCAGTGGAAGGAGCCACACCAAAGCCAGCGCCCATGCGCCAGTGACGAACAGGATGCGGTCGAAGCTGATCTCACGCACGCTTGAACCGGAGGACACCTGCGTCTGTTTTATGGCGGTCGTCGTCATCTGTAGTGCACCCTGCGGTCGAGAAGAAAAAACTGGCCGATGCCGACAACCGCCAGGATCACAACCATGACAACGGTGAGGGTCGCGGCATAAGACGTATCCCAGAAACGAAAGCCCTGATCGTAGATATAATAGAGCAGCAGGATCGAAGCATTGTTCGGCCCCCCCTGCGTCATGACGAACACATGGTCGACCATGCGAAACGCATTGATCGTCGCATTGACCGACACAAAGAGAGTGGTTGGCATGATCAGCGGCCAGGTAACCCGCCAGAAGAACACCCAGCTTGAAGCGCCTTCAAGCGCCGCCGCCTCGCGCAGGCTTTGCGGTATGGTTTGCAGCGCTGCGAGGAAAAAAATCATGAAGAACCCGGCCTGGTTCCAGACCGTCACCGCTGTAATGGCGTAAAGCGCGGTGGAGGGCTGCCCCACCCAGTTGACGGGCGACAGGCCGAAAAGGCCGCGTATTTGGTCGAAAAGGCCGAAACCCGGAAGATAAAAAAACAGCCAGATGTTGGCGACCGCAATCAGCGGCAGGACAGTCGGCGTGAAATACGCCATCCGAAGCAATCCCTGCCCCAGAATCTTGCGTGACACGAACAGAGCCATCGACAGTGCGAGTGCGATCGAAGCGGGGATCGTTATGGCAGCATAGATCGCGTTGTTGATCATCGCCTTGATGAACACCGCGTCGGAGAGCATTCGCTCATAATTGTCGAGCCCGAGAAAGACCGCGGGACGTTGCCCGCGCGGCGTGGACCAGAAGCTGTCGAGAACCGTCTGCACGGCCGGCAGGTGCGTGAACCCGAAAAGCAAAAGCAGCGCAGGCATCAACAGGAGCCAGGCGTTTATCCACTCGCGTTTGATCATGATCTGCGGCCTTTTGGTGAAGACACGTTCGGGGGCGGCCATTCTCGCCACCCCCGCTTGTTCCTACTGACGATACAGTTTCAGAACGGCGTCCGCTTCGCTCTGAGCATCCTTGAGAGCCTGCTCGGCGGACTTCTCACCGACAATCGCGGCCGCAATGGCGTCGTTCAGGATCTGACGCACGCGGGCGTTCTCATAGGTCGAGAACTCGGCAACTGCATGCTCGAGCTGGTTGCGGGCAACAAGAGCACCCGGCGCCTCCCGAACGTACTCTTTCATCTTTTCGGTTTCCCAGATGTCGGGACGTGGCGCCACATAACCAGTCGCGATTGACCATGTGGCGGCCTGTTCGGGAGCTGTGGCCCATTTCACGAAATCGATGGCCGCACGGGTCGATTCCTCGTCATGTCCCTTGAAAAGGAAGAAATCACCGCCGCCTGTCGCAACGCCATACTGCTTGTTTTTTGGCAGCATTGCGACACCGAGATCGAAGGTTGCATTGGTGCGGATGTTGGTGAGATTTCCGGTCGTGGTGATCGCCATCGCGGTTTCGCCATCCAGAAAAGCGCGCGGGGTGGCACCCCAGTCGACAATGCCCGGAGCCATAATTTCATGCTTTTTCGAAAGGTCGACGAAGAACTCAAGCGCCTCGATCACCGCCGGCTGATCGAAATAGGTTTCGGTGCCCTCTTCGTTCATGAGTTCAGCGCCATTCGCGATGGCAAGCGCCTGGAAAGGCCAGTAGGGAAAGCCTGAGGAGGGTATGCGAACTCCCCACTGGGTGACGTTATCACTGTCGTCGCGAACCGTAAGTTTTTTACCGGCCTCTATAAGCTCCTCCCAGTTACTGGGTGGGGCCTCCGGATCAAGCCCTGCCGCCTTGAAGGCATCCTTGTTATAATACATCACTGGTGTAGACCGCTGGAACGGGATACCCCAGGTCTTGCCAACCTTGTAGGTGTTGGCGCGGAATGCATCGTAAAAGCCACCCACCCAGGTCTCGAGTTCATCTTTCGTCAGGTAGCTGTCCCATGCCTCAACGAGACCTTCATCCTGAAGCATGAAGACATCCACGGCCGAGAGAATGGCGAGATGCGGCGGGTTGCCACCGCGGGCTGCCGTGATGGCACGGGTCGTCGTGTCAGCATAACTACCGGTGTAGATGGCGTTGATCTCAACATCAGCGTTCTCGGCCATGTACTGCTCGGTCATTTCCTGAATGATGTTCGCCGCATCTCCTCCGACGGCGACCGGGAAATAGAGTTCGAGATCGACGGCAAGCGCCGTGGACATCGACAACGCCAGCATTGCACCGCAAAGCGACGAAGATTTCAGAATCTGTTTCATTGAATGCTCCTCCCTGGATTGTTCTTGTTTCACTTAATCAAGGCGTCGTCCGTCGGGACCGAACAGATGCGCGGCCGTCTGTGGCCAGACCAGCCTGATCGTGCCCTCTGGTGTCTGTGAACGCGCAGGCTGGCGGACAATCACCCTGGCATCGCCAATCCGGGCAGCCACAAGTTCATCCGCACCCAGATATTCAACCCCCTCGACCACGGCCTCCACGCCTTCGGTTCCGACCGCAATGTCTTCTGGACGCACGCCGATCAGACATCCATCGGGCGACCGCTCATAACCATGCACGCGGCGGGCCGGAATGAGGTTCATCGGCGGCGTGCCGATGAACCTGGCGCAAAAGGTAGTTGCTGGCCTGCCGTAGAGTTCACGCGGGGTCGCGATCTGCTCAATGCGTCCCTGGTTCATCACAACGATCTTGTCTGCCATGGTCATGGCTTCGACCTGATCGTGAGTCACATAGACCATGGTCAGGCCCAGGCGCTGCTGCAATGCGCGGATTTCGACACGCATGCTCGCACGCAGCTTAGCGTCGAGATTGGAAAGCGGCTCATCCATCAGACAGACCGGGGCCTCTGCCACGATGGCACGACCAAGCGCGACACGCTGCTGTTGCCCACCAGACAGCTGGTTTGGCGTCCGGTCCAGCAATTCGCCAAGATTGAGGATGTCACTCGCCCGCTTCAGCCGGCGCTCGCGTTCGGCCGCATCAACGCGTCTCACCCGGAGGCCGAAGATGATATTTTCTTTCACGCTCAGGTGGGGAAACAGTGCGTAGGATTGAAACACCATCGCAACGCCATGGTCGGCCGGCGAAGCATTCGTTACATCGCGACCGCTGATACGAATGGTGCCGGAACTGACTTCATCCAGACCGGCAATCAGACGGAGAGTCGTTGACTTGCCGCAGCCGGATGGCCCGAGCAACACTGTCAGCGTTCCCGGCTCCACCTCGAAGCTCACCTGGTGAACAGCACTCACGGTCCCCCACTGCTTGCTGAGATCGCTGATCTGAATTCCCGACATTTCCGATCCTTTGCCCCTCACCCGGAACCCAGCCAGCTTTGCCAGCAGGTACCTCCCGAATTCTTCATCCAAGCTATTGAACTAATTCTTCTAGGTCAATACAAATGTTCAAAAATGGATTTCGCGCCAATCTCAAAGCCGCCTTCCCCTTCGAAAAGGAGAACTGAAATGACCGCTTTCAGCATGCTTCATCTGTCCGACACACACCTGTCGGCACGGATGGACCATTTTCGACGCAACAACGAACTCATGCTTGAGAAGCTGAAAGAAGCTGATCACGATCTCATGGTTCATACCGGCGACATCACGCTAGACGGCATTCGCCACGAGGACGACTTCGATTTCTGTCGCTCCTTTTATGAGGGACTGGAGCGTGACATCCTTTTCCTTCCAGGGAACCACGATGTCGGCGACAACCCGCGACTTTCCAGACCAGCCAGTGAAAACGGCAGCGCGATCGACGGGACACGCATGGATCGCTACCTTGCGCACTATGGCGAAGACCGCTGGGTGATCGATCGGGAACGCTGGCGCATTCTGGGCATAAATTCCCTGCTCATCGGCTCCGGTTTGTCCCGTGAGGCGGAACAGAATGCATGGGTGGAGGAACAGTTGGCGGACCTCGGCGATCGCCATCTGGCAGTGTTTAGCCATCAACCTTTTTTCATCAACGAGCCGGACCCGCTACAGCTCAGCTACTGGACCGTCGATCCGGAAGGCCGGGAGGGTCTGCGCCTTTTGATGGAACACCCCAGTCTCAGGGTGATTGCGAGCGGACACCTCCACCAGCAGAGGTCGCGCGAATACGGCCAGACCGGCCTCATCTGGTGCCCGTCAATCGCCTTCACCACCCGTGCGGAACTCGTGCCCGAGATGGGCGGCCAACGACAGGTCGGCTATCTTGAGCATTCGTTCGAAGACGATGGAAGCGTTGTGACGAAGATGTGCACACATCCCGGGTTCGAAAACAGTCATCTCGATGACGTGATCAGGGTCGTCTACCCCTTCGCCGGATAAACGCCCGGCATAGAGATTTCCGCGCGTTCAGGCCGGCTGGACGCGCGCTACGGTCTCGTTCTCCCAGAGTGCTGCGACCGGAACGCTGCCCTGCCCCATCCAGTGCAGACAGGTTACGCTTGCGCTTCCGCTGTCAATCAGACTGTTCTCGTCACCATACTGGCTTGAATAATCCCGATCTGCCAATGGCTCGATGTCGGCCGATTCTCCATCCTGACGATGAACAATGACGCGCTTTGCGACCTTGTCCCGCCCGATACGCGCGGCACGCATGGGCGCTGGCAACTGATGCGGGAGATTCACACTCAGCCAGTGCCCTTCATAAGCCCATTCCCTGCGGGTGCGCCAGAAGCATTGAATACGGTCTGCCAGCCATCGGAGCCCCGCTCCCTCAACCGGCCCGGCGTCCCTCGGCATGGAAAACGCGATGCCCGGGATACCAGCCAGCGATGCCTCGCGGGCCACAGCCATCGTGCCGGAATAGGCGACATCCTCGGCAACGTTGCGCCCTTCGTTTATTCCCGAAAGGACCAGGTCGGGTGTTTCAGCCCCGTCGAAAACCCATTGCATGGCTGCAATAACGCAATCGGCAGGGGTTCCTGAACAGGCAAAACGTCGAGGCGAACGACGCTCGATGCGGAAACTGCGACGCAGCGTGATCGAATGACCATATCCGCTGCGGTTTCCATCGGGAGCAATGGTCCAGACGTCATCGCTCAGCAGGGAGGCCGCACGCTCCAGAACAGCCAGTCCCGGCGCATCGATACCGTCGTCGTTGGAAATCAATATTCTCACAGAAGAGCCTCCCGATCATGACATTCGCTCGCTGAAGACCCCGGTCAAAGTGATCCCCCGTTGCATTCTTCGGAGCGGGTTTAGTGCATTTTTGAACATTTCTATTCTTTTACGATGTTTTGTTCATTATGAAAAGTCCGATAGTGTGGTATGAAGACGCACCATCGCCAGCAGCGCATTCTTCCAGAACGGGCAACAACGTCGTGACAGCCAGGAAAAAAACCAAACGGACCAGCTTTCAGGCCAATCAGGAGGAACTCAAACTCCGCTGCGCCTGGCTCTACTATGTCGAAGGAATGACTCAGGAACAGGTGGCTCACAATCTGGGCATAAGCCGCCTGAAGGTGCTGCGTCTGCTCGCAGCCACGCGCGAGGATGGGACTGTCCAGATCATCATCAATTCACAGGCTCAGTCTTCGCTCGCTCTCCAGCGCGCGCTGGAAAAACACCTCGGGCTGTTCGAAGCGATCGTGGTTCCTTCATCCGATCAAAGTGAATCGACCATTGCCGGCGTGGTTGGATATGCTGCAGCCCGCTTTCTCTCCGAGCAGGTTTCCGACGGCCTCTCGGTCGGCGTCGGCTGGGGTGGCGCTCTGCAGGCATGTATGCGGGCCCTTACCTGGCACGAAGTCTCGGACATGACTGTTGTGTCATTGCTTGGCGGCCTGACAAGAGCCTCGGTTCACAACCCGTCCTCGGTCGCCTGGCGCCTGGCCGACTTCTATCAGGCCGAACTCTATCAGATCACCGCCCCCGTGTTCGTGCCCGACAACAGTCTCGTGACAGCGCTGTGGGATCAGGCCGATTTTCGTGCGCTGCGCGAGCGCGCCCGTTCAGTTGATATTGCTCTTTTCAGCGTTGGAGACCTGAGCGCGCAGGCATCGATCTTCAGGCGTGGCATCCTCAGCTCCGATGATGCCAAAAGCCTGCGCGATAGCGGTGCGGTGGGAGATGTGCTCTGCCACTTCATCGACAAGACCGGTGAGGTCATCGATCACCCGGTCAACCGGCGTGTCATGGCAATCAACCCCGCCGACCTGATGCAGGTCCCGAAAGTCGTGATAGCCTCAGGAGGCGTGAGGAAGGTTCAGGCAATTCGAGCCGGTCTGCTTGCCACTGGTGCGAGGGTGCTTATCACCGATGTTGCTGCGGCTAATGCCTTGCTGGAGCTGCCTGCAATTGAAAGAACCAGTTCCTGAAGCAGCCGGTGCAACATTCCAGTTTGGGCTTATTGTTCTCTCGCTAGTGCAGCATGATAAAAAGCCAGCAACCTGAAACAACCACCTCATCCCTATCGTCATGGGAATTTGTCTGAAGCGGTTCGCTTTGCGCAAAGCGGTATCAAACTCGTCTTCGATGGCGATGCAGTCGTCCAGGTCGGATTATGCTGAAAAGTCGCCCTGCCGGCCGTACCGAGCGGAGAAACTCTACGCGGCAGGCGCGTCTTCTTCCTTCAACGAAAGGACATCAAGCATCAGCTCTGGTGCCACGCCAAGCCCCCAAAGAGCTGTCTGGCCTGCTGCCAGAGTAGCGTTCAACCCTTTCACGCACTGTGCGGTCGCTTTTCCAACGCATCCGGCTAGGCTACCGCAGTTCAGCCCGCTCTTTCCGCAAGAAGTCTGGCCGTGAACAGGTCCAGATGAGCACCGCCCACATTCTTGCACACTGTGATGTCTTCCTCAGATCGCCTACCCGATTTCACACCAGAGCACAGTTCAAAGAAATCGGCCTGCACGTCCTCCCAGTCGATCACGCCGTCGCGGACCGGACGGGCGAGGTCGCCCGCGCCCTCCATACCTTGCCGTGTATCGACGAAGATGGAGCCGCGCTTCATGGCCTCGTCATCGGCTTCGCGCATGTGCGGCAGATAGGCGCCCACAAGATCCAGATGAGCGCCGGGTTTGAGCAAACGTCCCTTCACCAGCGGCTCCTCGGCCATGGTCACACAGGAGATGATGTCCGCCTGGCCGACAGCCTCATCAATGTTTTCGACAGCCTGCGCGGTTACTGGGCCTTCAATCGATGAAGCAAGGGCCCTCGCCCGATCATGCGTGCGGTTCCAGATCAGGACGCGCTGTATGCCGGGCCGGGCAGCACGGTGGGCAGCGACCATATGCGGCGCAAGGCCGCCCGCCCCAACGATCAGCAGCGTTTCAGCATCCTGTCTTGCCAGAAGCCGTGCGCCCAAGGCTGAATCGGCGGCTGTCTTGCGAAAAGTCATGGCCTCGCCATCTGCAGCCAGAAGGGGCGTGCCCGTCCGGGCATCGAACACGCATACGAGGCCCTGCACCGAGGCCTGCGGCGGCGTGAGGGACAGGTTCTGAGGGAAGACCCCGACCGTTTTGACAGCGATGATGTCCTTCTGGCGCCAGCCAACGAGCGTCACGAACTTGTTTGACCCGCCCCCTGGCTCATCCGCAATCAGGTTGGCCGTCTCCGGCATAACCCCGTGATGGGCCTGTTCGAGCGCGTCGATCAGCGAGGCATAGTCAAGAGTTTCGTGCACGGTTTGAGCATCGATATAACGCATGAATGGTCTCAGAAAAGAAGATTGGGCAGAGCGGTGACCAGCGGTGGGAAGAAGGCCAGCAGAAGAAGGACCGCCACCAACGCCGCCAGGAAGGGCAACGCCTCGCGGGTGTATTCCTCCACCGAGCATCGGGTGATGGCGCAGACGGTGTAAAGCACCGTTCCCACCGGCGGCGTCAGCGAGCCGATGGTGGTGTTCAAGACGAGAAGAACGCCGAAATGGACGGGATCAATCCCGAGCAGGCGCGTGACCTCCAGAAGCAATGGCGCAAGGATTACAAGCAAAGCCAGCCCTTCCAGAACGGTTCCAAGGGCAAGCAGCCCCAGCATGATGATCAGAAGAACCACATGCGGATTGTCGGAAATGACAAGCAGTGCCCCGACAATCTGCTGAGGAATCTGCTCCAGTGCGAGGATCATTGAAAAGACACTGGCAGAGGCGACGATGAACAGGACGCTCGCAGTGGTGTGAGCGGATTCACGCAGAAGAGCGTATGTGTCGCCAATGCCGATTCCGCGATAGATGACGAGGCCGACCGCGAATGCATAGATTGCGGCAATAGCACCAAGCTCTGTGGGGGTGAACCAGCCCGTGCGCAGCCCGAAGATGAGCATGACAGGCATGGCCAGCGCCCAAAGTGCGGCGCGCCCCCGACTGAAAACCTCGGTGGCCGGCGCTCTTTTCTCGCGTTCCGGCCGATATCCGCGCCGCTTGGCTATGAGCCTCACCGTCAGCAACAATGCGCCCGTGATCAGGAAGGCGGGGACGACTCCGCCGAGGAAAAGCCGCCCAATCGAGGTGTTGGTGAGCAGGCCATAGATGATGAGGCCGATGCTTGGCGGCATGATCGGCGCTATGGCGCCGGACGCCGCGCTGATGACGGAGGCAAATCCGTTGGAGTATCCCTTGTCTCGCATGATCGGGGCGATGGTGCGCGCATCAATGGCTGCGTCGGCATTGGACGATCCCGACATTGCGCCCAGAAACAGCGAGTTCATCACCGCCACCTGCGCCAAACCGCCCCACCAATGCCCCACCAGAGCATTGGCAAAACCGTAGAGGCGCTCTGCAATGCCGCCGCGCGCCATGGCGGCCCCTGCGACCACGAAAAAGGGAACGGCGAGAAGCGGAAAGGATTCCAGCGCCGACGACATGCGTTGAGCCACAATGCTGGCCATCATCGGGTTCACGGCGAAATAGGCGACCGATGTTCCAAGCAGAACAAAGGCGATCGGCGTTCCGAGAACAAGAAGCAACAGGAAAACAATTGCGATAAGGGTCAAGGCCGATCCTCCCGGCCCGCTTTCAAGCGTCCCCATGCCTGCGTGATCTGAACGAGGATCAGCACCGCCATCGCAGCCAGAAGCCCCGCCGATACGATCCATTTTGGCCAGCCAAGTGCGAGGAAGCGTGTGAAGCGCGCTGTGGCGATCTGTGCCAGAGCCGCGTCAATCACTGCGAGCGCAATGGCAATGACGATGGCATGGACCAGCAACTGCACCGCAAGGCGCCAACGGGGTGGAAGCCGATTGGAGAAAAAGCTCACGCCAAAAAGCTGGCCATTGAGCGCCGCTCCGACGACGCCGAACCACACGACACCCACAAAGGCCACCAGCGCAAGATCATGCGCCGCATGAAAGGTGATCCCAAACAGGCCGCGCGCGAGGACATTGGCACTAACGACCATCAGAACCACGCCCAACAGGATGGCCGGGATCACCGACCCGACAACGGAAAAGAACCTGTGCAGCACTCTCCTCACCTTTCCTCCCGGGGTCCCCGCGCCCGATTTTCCATGTTTTCAGGTTGAGACACCGGCGGCGATGACCTCTGTGGGAGGACACCGCCGCCGGTCAATACGGGCCGATGGCAATCACGAATTGCCCCAACACGCCACCGACCCCTACAGGTTACTGTCCGGTGGCGGCCGCACGAACCTTTTCGTAAAGCCCTTCGGGCCATTGCGGAAAGCTATTGTAGAAGCCGGCAGTAGCGCTTCGGTAGGCGTCGATATCGGCGTCGTGGAACGTTACGCCAGCCGCTTCAAACTCCTTGCGTATCTCCGCCGCCTTCTCTTCCGATAGAGCTGTCAACTCGCGTCCGCCCTGACGGAACTCCTCGATGAGGATCGCGCGATCCTCATCGCTTATCGACTGATAGGCAGCCTCACTCATGACCCATCCGGTGAAAAGGTTGAAGTGACTCGTCAAGGTCAGATGCTTCGCCGGCTCATACCAGCGGCTCGCGCGCAGGCCCGTCAGTGGTGCCTCGGCTGCTGTCACCACGCCCTGCGACAGGGCGGAGTAAACTTCCGCCGCCTCAACCGTGGTCGCAATGACCTCAAGCGGCTCGAATGTCTTCAGCCATGTTTCCACCGGGGGCACGCGCATCCGCACCCCCTTCAGATCCGTCGGCTCGGTATAGGGTGCATCACCGATCATATGCCGCGGCCCATCGAACCAGTTGATCGCCAGGACCCTGATTGCCGCCTTTTGCGCCAGTTGGTCGTAGTAGCCCTGCATCAGGTCCGAATTGGCGAGGCGCTCGCCCTGTTCACTGTCATCAATGATGAACGGCCCCTCCACCACAGACAGTTCCGGCACGCCGAACGTGGCCATGAACGAGGCAGAAGTGAAAGTGATGATCGGCTGCCCCTGGCTGGCTTGCTCCAGTGAATCACTGGTCGAGCCAAGCTGTCCCGATGGAAAAAGCTGGAAGGCGACCCGTCCCTCGGTGCGCTCGGTGATGCGTTCGGCCACCTTTTCCACCATGATGACCGAATCCGCCGTAGGGGGATTGACCGAGGCGATGCGCAAGGTCACCGGCTCGGCGTGGGCAGCAGACAATGCCGCCATCGCCACGGCACCTGCAATACCGCCCAGTAGGCTTCGACGTTTGATCAAGTTCATGTTTAGGTTCCCCATGATTGCTCCTCCGTTATGGCGTGCCCATCTGAGATGATGAGCGCCTTCTCCCTGTGTTTGCGGCGGCAATGTTTCCACCACCGCTCCCAGATTTTCTCCTCAGTAGTCGTGGATTTTCTTCATGTAGCGCCGTGCTTCGAGCATGGTGTGATTACGGCGCTGCGCGAGCTTGTATGCGAACCCCCAAAGGGCATCGAAGAAGATCAGGGGCACAAGATAGCCCTGGAAAGCCTCATCGATCCCACTCAGATCTAGCTCGGCTGCATCCAGAACCATGATCCTGTCGCGATCACCGAACCGGTAGAGAAAATCGCGTGTACGCTCTTCGATGCGTCGCGTCTCATCCATCCCGACGAGGAGAATGGCGTTCGTGCTTTCGTCAACCACCTCGAACGGCCCGTGAAAAAATTCATTGGCGTGAATGGCCTGTGAGTTGATCCACTGCATTTCCATCAACACGCAGATGGCGAAAGAATAAGCGGCCCCATAGCCGGCACCGCTGGCTGCGGTGTAAATGACCGAACTGTCCTTGAAGCGGTCCGCATATACCTCGAAGCGATCTTCATAGACGGCTTTCGCCTGTTCGATCGCCGATTGCAGATTGCCGAGGCTGGACAGAAGGGTGGAAACGACATCGCGTCCTTCCCGCTGGCGCAAAAGGCCAGCCAGGAGCATATAGAGAATCGCATAGTTGCTGTCTGCCGGGTCGATCGGGACGCCCGTCGTGTAGGGTGCATCATAGCGCACCACATGTTCTGCCGCTTCGGCCAAAGGCGATTGAGGATCAAGGGTCATCGCCACGGTAATCGCGCCGTTCTCACGCGCAAACCTCGCAGCATTCGCTGTTTCACGCGTCGTGCCGGTCTGCGAACAGAGGATCACAAGCGCCTTCTCGCCCAGATGACGGGGGTGGCGGCAGATGAATTCGTCCGCATTGTACAGGTCGGACGTGATTGTCTCGAAGTGTCGATCGATAAAATACTTTCCCGGGTACATGATCGACAGAGATCCACCGCAGGCAACCAAAAACACGTGGGTGATCTCGCGCTGTCCGATAGCCTCGAGGGCCGCCTGCACATCCGGGCTCAATTCACGCTTCATACCAAATCCTCTGTACAGCCTCCCCTCGACGGAGACCTTGTTGACACCATGAGACCATTGTGGGAACGTTCTCACATCTTGTCAATCGGAATAGAGAAAAATGGTTCGAATCGCGGCGATCGGAGACAATGATGTCGACTGCTACCTCTCCAACGGGCTGATGTATCCGGGAGGAAATTGTTACAATGTATCCGTCTTTGCCCGCCGCTTTGGTGCCGATAGCGCCTACGTCGGCGCTATGGCCGACGACGCGGCGGGGAGGCATATGCGCGATGTTCTGCTGCAGGAGAACATCAACATTGAGCGGCTGCGCACTGTCGAGGGCATCACCGCCTATTGCGTGATCGGCCACGTGGACGGGGACAGGGTGTTCCTCAACAATGATTTCGGCGTCTCGCGCTTCATTCCCGTGGCGGATGATTTCGATTTCCTCTCAGGGTATGACGTTGCCCATGTGGGCCAAAGCAGCGCACTTGACCAATGGCTTCCGGAGATCGCTGAGCGTACGGCCCTTTCTTACGATTTTGCCGTTCGTCACGAAGCGGAACATATCGCCAAAGTCGCTCCGTTGTGCCAGTTGGCTTCCGTTTCCACCAGTCATCTCTCGCGGCAGGATGCAGTTGCGCTTGCCCGGGCGATCAGCAATGCAGGCGCGCAATGGGTGCTGGCTACCCGAGGGCGCGATGGCGCCGTTCTCCTTAACGGCGACACGCAATACGACATGCAGGCTGTTTCAGTTGAGGCGGTGGATACCCTTGGCGCAGGCGATACTTTCATCGCCCGAACCCTGGTCGGTCTCATGACGGAGGAAAAGCCGAACGACACGCTATCGGCCGCAGCCAGGGCGGCTGCCGAAACGTGCTCCTATTATGGCGCCGTCGGCTATGGGGTTCCCATCGACCTTCCTGTGCAACTCGACATGGCGCAAGCTGCCCTCAACCGGAGTTCACCGGCGGCTGAATAGACTCCCTCAGGATCAGGTCGGCTTTCAACACCGAGCGGCGAGGAGGCCGCGCGGCGTGGGCGATTCGGTCGAGCACGAGACGCGCGGCCGTCTCGCCAACCTCTCTTGTCGGCTGCACAACGGCACTGATCGTCGGCTCATGGAACTGCATCCAGTCGAGATCATCGAAGCACACCAGTGAAACGTCTTCCGGGATCGAAAGCCGCCCCGACTTCAACACACCCATCAGCGCAGCAGACATCAGACCATCGGTGGAGAAGAAGGCCGTGGGCGGTTCACTGTGTCGGAAACAGGATGCGATGGCTGCGGTGGCAGCGTCGACCGAATAGGTGCCGACACGTGCCACAAGCGCCGGATCCACGGATACTCCAGCCTCCAGATGCGCCTGCAGATAGCCGAGCAGGCGTTGCCAACTGGGAAACAGGTGATCCGACGAGACCGTACCCGCCAGGACGCCCGCAATAAAATCCTCGAGATTCCCGCCCTGCCACCATTCGAGTTCGGCAACGATACCGATCCGCCGGTGACCGGCCGCAATAAGCTCAGCCGTGCAGCGTCTGGACGCCGAAACATTGTCAACAGTCACAGCATCGGTGTCCAATCCTTCGACAATACGGTCGATCTGGACCAGGGGCTTCCCTGTGGCTACGAAAGCCCGCAGGTGTTCCGCGCCTGACAACTGGCTCGGGGCAACAATCAGACCATCCACCTGCTTCTGGATGAGTAGCTCTACGGCCTCAATCTCCTTCTGAGGGTCTTCATCGCTGCCGGTCAGCAGAATGCCGAACCCCTCGGCACGCGAAATGTCGTAGATTCCACGAAGAACGCTCGAATAAAAAGGGCTTTGGATGTCCCCGGCGACAACGCCAATTGTCTTGGTCACACCGGTGATCAGGCTGCGTGCGAGCTGATTGGGCTGATAGCCGAGCTGACGCGCGCTTTCATGAACGCGATTGCGCACATCCTCACTGCTATAGCCATAGCCGCCCAGCACCCGACCGGCGGTGGCAGTGCCCACACCTGCCAGTCTGGCAACCTCCGCGATCGTAACCTTGCGGCTTTTTTCCTGTGTCACATCGACCCTCCAGGCCCTCTATCTCGCAAAGCCGCCGCGCCGGCAAGCCACCTCTTTCATCAATCAGTCCCGTGAAACGGGAATGAGTGGCTGCGATATGTCGATCCTGGAGACCGCATCTCTTATGCGACTGATCACTTCACGTCCTGCGAGTGGCAACTCATGTACGCGCTATGTGATCAGCCAGATGGACGTTTCAATACGTTCGGCGAGCGGACGAAAGTGTAAACCATCTCTCCGGCATCAAATGTAAACGATGTGACAAGAATGGACCGTGAAGTGGTTGGTGGAGCTGAGGGGAATCGAACCCCTGACCTCGTCATTGCGAACGACGCGCTCTCCCATCTGAGCTACAGCCCCATTTCGCCGGAGACCCGCATTTATGTCCGGTCTGGGCGAGCTGTCAAGAATCCAGTTCGTGGCCAGATCACCCGTGCCTCTTCATCCCATAAATGCAAATATCCGGCCCAATTTCCCGCCGCCGTCCGGCAAATGATCGCGCCAGACTTGCCGCATCCATCGGCAATGGCTACATGTCGCAAAATTCACGGCATGGGAAGCGAGCTTTTTTCGTTCCCGCTTCCCGATAGCCGCGCTTAACACGGCCCAGGAGACCGGCATGCTCGCGCTTATCCAGACCATCATCATGGCGCTCGACATTTATTGGTGGCTGATTATCGGTTCAGCTGTTTTTTCCTGGCTTTATGCGTTCAACGTGGTCAACCCCCGCAACCAGTTTGTCGGTTCGGTCGGCAATTTTCTCTTTCGCGTCACGGAGCCTGCACTTCGTCCGATACGGAAGCTTCTGCCCGATCTCGGCGGTATCGACATCTCGCCAATCATCCTGCTACTGATATTGTTCTTCGTTCGACAGTTCATACTGACGACCATCGCTCCCGCACTCCTCTGAAGCATGGTCGATGTACCGGCCTTCTGTCGGTTGTCTGACCAGGGGCTGGCGCTTTTCGTGCGCCTGACACCCAGGTCCGCGCGCGATGCGATCGAAGGCCCTGCGGAGACTGCGGAGGGCCGCTGCCATCTGAAGGTGCGCGTACGCGCCGTTCCAGAGAATGGCAGAGCCAACACCGCCCTGGAGAAACTGCTTGCCAGGGAAATCGGGGTTCCGCGAAACTCGGTTTCGGTCACCGGCGGAGCTACCACACGTCTCAAGACGGTGGAAATCCAGGGAATGCCAGAGGAGCTCCTCGCGCGCATTGGCGCGGTCGTCACACGCCAATAGGCGTTGTCACGAAATGCGTCTATGCTCGCCACCCCTGAAGGAAGGAGCATGGCTTATGCGACTGGCAATAGTGGGAGTTCTGGTGGCAGCACTCGGCAGCATGGCACAGGCCAGCGAGATCGAAAGCGCCTATACCGAGATCAACACGCAGGAGAATTGCGCGGCGTTTGCCGCCCCTGCAGCCGATGATCCAGGTGAATGGATGAATTTCGTCTGCGAGGGTTGGCGTGGCTACCCCGTGCTCATTTACTATGGTGATGCGCGTGAATCGATCTTTTACGGCTTCCCGCCGGACGGCGATCTCGCGCCGGAATGGGAAAGCTTTGCCGGCTTCAACTCCACCGGATCGACCATTGAATGGCGCATCATGAGCGATGGTGACCGCAAGTGGCCCCTCGCAACGATCCACCGATGGTTCATCGACGACGGCGAAGGTGTGGGCGACAAGATCGAAGTGCTCGCCATAGAAAAGGTCGGGCAGGTTTTCGGGCGGGAGGGCTGCGTGATCGGATATGTCGTTGCCACCGGCAACGAAAATGCCAATGAAAAAGCCCGCCGCATCGCCGATGGGCAGGCTTTCGATTTTGCGTGTGGCGCGGATCAGCCGGTGATCGACGCCGGCGATGTGCCGCTGCCCATGACGACGGGCAGCGATGGCGGCGGTTGAGCGCCGCCCCCTTACTTGCTTGCCTTGGCTCGCTCGACCGCCTCGACGATCAGCTTTCTGGCTGCCCCGGCATCCATCCAGTCGCCGATCTTCACCCATTTGCCGGGCTCCAGATCCTTGTAGTGCTCAAAGAAATGCTGGATCTGCTGGAGCGTGATTTCCGGCAGGTCGGTATAGTTCGTCACATTCTCATAACGGCGCGTCAGATGCGGCGATGGTACGGCAATGATCTTCTCGTCCTGACCGGAATTGTCTTCCATGATGAGTACGCCGATCGGCCGGACGTTGATAACGCAGCCGGGAATGAGCTGACGTGTATTGCAGACCAGCACGTCGATTGGATCGCCATCGTCGGACAGCGTGTGGGGCACGAAGCCGTAATTGCCCGGATAGGTCATCGGCGTGTAGAGGAACCGGTCGACGACCAGCGTGCCGGAGTTCTTGTCCATCTCGTATTTGATCGGCTGGCCGCCGACCGGCACTTCGATGAT
The DNA here is from genome assembly GCF_017794765.1 of Nitratireductor sp. Classification (GTDB taxonomy): domain Bacteria; phylum Pseudomonadota; class Alphaproteobacteria; order Rhizobiales; family Rhizobiaceae; genus Nitratireductor. The sequence continues at coordinate 539,507 of NZ_CP051236.1, forward strand.
GACGTTCACGTCTTCTGGCGGATTGTCACCGGTGGAGATGGCGTCTATGCGCATGGGATAAGCAACCTCTGTTCTGACAGTTATGGCTGCCGGATACCGGCATGGCGACGGTGGAGTCAGCCAGCCGGAGCAGCCCGGAAACGGATGGCTGCCGCTTTATCGCGTCAAAAGCCGCATGGCAATGCAGCGAATGGTGCAGTGCGAAAGTTTTGGCGCTTTGGTTGCACACACACACATTTGGTTGCACACACAAATGCGCCGAAACGGAAGGCCGGGCCTTAATCCCAGACGAAAGCCAGCTTGCGCAACGCCCGGTGCTCAAACACCTCGACGCCTTCGGCGATGTCTCGACCGCCGGCGCCCGAATAAAATGCTAGAGCCGGTTCGTTGTCCTCCAGCGCCCAGACAACCAACCCTTTGAGACCATGGGCTTCGAGCATATCGCGCGCGGCCTGGAAGAGACGCCGGCCAAGCCCGACACCCTGGTATTCAGGCCGTAGGTAAAGCTCGTAGATCTCGCCTTCCTGGCTGAGTTCGCGTGCACGGTTTCGCCCGAGTGTTGCATAGCCTGCAATCTCGCCGCCTATCTCGATCACCAGAACGGTAGCGGAGCGGCGTATCGCGTTGGCCCACCAGCGCGGCCCGCGACGGCCGATCATGCGCCCAAGTGCCTGATAGGGAATAATGCCGGTATAGGCGCCGCGCCACGCGCTGTCATGGACCTCGGCGATAGCCTCGGCGTCGTACGGCTCTGCTCGTCTGATGTCGATCGTCAGCGTGTTCATGATCTCTTAACCATAGCTGCGTCGGGTCGACATGCGCAAGCATTAGAGCGCTCATCTTTGCAGTCACACACAAATCGCCGAAAAGTGCTCAGATTTCGGTCAAACGGTCCATGATTTCATTGGAATTACGTCGTCCGGCGGGAAAATGCATAGAAAGCACCTCGCCTGCATATGCCACCGTTTCCACAAACCCGTCTGCCAGCGTTCCGCGCCGTGCATGCTCCAGCATCAGCGCAACACCCTCATTCCAGACTGTCTGCTCAACGCGAGCATCGATCTCGGAATCGGCCACGATTTCCACATAGCGTTCCGCCAATGAAACGAAAATGAGAACGCCGGTCCGGCCTTGCGTTACATGAATGTTGTGAGCCAGGAACTGGTTTCGTGCGTTGGCGTGTGCGCGCCGGTATTTCAACGCTTTGGGAACCAGCGCGACACGCAGCCCCTCGAACGCTGTCACCAGACCTGCAGCAGCGCAGAAAGCGGCAAGTTGAGCCACAGCGAAAATCACCGGATCGATTGATATCCACCAATACCTGAGAGCAAGGCCAACGAACGGCCCCAGAACGAGGATGGCAAGCGCCACCATCAGGCAGGCAGGATAGAGATAGGCATCACTGGAACGCGCAAGCACACAATATATCTCCCCCGATGTCTCTTTCTCGGCTTCGCCGATTGCCCGGGCGATGCGCGCATGTTCCGCGTCTGAAAGCTTTCTGATGCGTCGTGTCATATCTACCAGCTCCCCGAAGCACCGCCGCCGCCCGACGAGCCGCCACCGCCTGAAAAGCCACCGCCACCACTACCGGAAGACCAGCCACCCGATGACCTTCCACCGGACGAACCGCCACGCGACTTTGTGTAATCCACTGTCATGCCGAGCCATTTGTAACGTCCAGGCCCGATCTTGCGGCCAAAAATCGGCGGTAGAAACGCCATCGCGAAACCACCGAAAAAGAACGTACCCCAGACGAGAAAGAACAGTATGACCGGCCACGCAGGCCCCTCGTCACTCTGTTGGCTGCGCCTGGCACGCGCTTCGAGTTCGGCTGCATTGCCTTCCAGAACCATGATGATGTCATCGACCGCACCACTGATGCCAGCCGAAAAATCGCCGGCGCGAAATGCAGGCACCATGGTGTTTTCGATTATGAGTTTTGAATGGAGGTCCGTCAGCGTTCCCTCAAGACCGTACCCCACTTCAATGCGCATCTTGCGGTCATCAAGCGCTACAAGAAGCAGGACGCCATTGTCCTCGCCCGCCTGCCCGAGTCCCCAGGCGCGAAACAGTTGGTTGGCAAACGGTTCCAGCGCCTCTCCATCCAGACTTCGAATCGTGGCAACCACGATCTGATCCGACGATCTCTCCTCGAAAGCTTCCAGCCGCGTACCGAGGGCCGCTTCGGTGGCTGCATCAATGATCCCTGCATTGTCGACCACCCGTCCGGTGAGCCGTGGCAATTCGGCAGCGGCGATTGGGGACGTCGCCACGACCCAGATCAATCCCGCCACAATTGCGAGCCAGATGTTGCGATGACCAAACGCGATCAGCGCCCGCGAGGCAGCCTCCCCCATGGATCAGTCTCCGTCAGCCGCCGCTGCTGGTGCCGAAATTCACAGACGGCACATCCATGTTCTCTTCCGAGATGGTGAAAGTCTCATAGGGTTCATTGCCTGTGAACCAGAACATGGCCCAAAGCATGGAGGGCAGCGTTTTCAAGGACGTGTTGTAGAGCCGCACCGCCTCGATATAGTCACGCCGGGCAACGGCAATGCGATTTTCCGTACCCTCGAGTTGAGCCTGTAGGGCGAGAAAGTTCTGACTCGATTTCAGATCCGGATAGTTCTCGACGACCGCAAGAAGACGCGACAGCGCGCCGGAGAGGCCGGCCTGGCTTTCCTGAAACGCCTTGAAGGCCTCGGGGTCGGTCAGCATATCAGCAGAAATCTGAACCTGGGTTGCTTTCGCGCGCGCTTCGACAACACCTTCGAGCACCTCGCGTTCCTGAGCGGCATAGCCCTTTACGGTCTCGACCAGATTGGGGATCAGGTCGGCACGGCGCTGATACTGGTTCAACACTTCACTCCAGGCCGCTTTTGCCTGCTCCTCGCGTGTTGGGATGGTGTTGAAACCGCAAGCCGACAGCAACGGCAGCATCAGGCAGAGCCCCAGCAGGGTAAGAAGGCCGCGTACGGGTGTGGCGGCGAGCGGTTTGGCAATCGACATGAAGGAGCACCTCCGGGAAATTGGTTCTCTCGACATTAGAACATGGTCCACTGATAGGAAACCAATTCCGAACGATGGATCCTTGATGTACGGTCGTGCCTCAACAACGGCATCAGGTTTTTGCAAAGTGACAGCACGGAAGCGGGTGGAGCAGGCAGAAGCAGAATCGCGGCGGATCCTTGACCGGGTCAGCCGTGAAAGCGAAGGCAGCTCCATGATGACCCGCGCGCGCGATCACATTTCGGCAAGGGATGCGGTACAGGACGATCCAATCGAACTATGGGGAACGCGGATCGGCAGAGCCATCGCGGTAATCACCCTGACCGCCCTCATCCTTTGGATCCTCCTTTACGTTTTCGGAATCATCGGCGGGTAAATGACAACATGACCAGAGAAGAACACCGGCGCGAAACCCGTGCCGTTATTGTCATATCCAGCCATGTAGCGCGCGGCAGCGTGGGAAATCGTGCCGCCGTCTTTGCATTGGAGGCCCTCGGGTTTCCCGTCTGGGCGGTGCCCACAGTCATCCTGCCCTGGCACCCGGGCCACGGTCCCGCGACGCGCATCGTCCCCGAACCCGACCAGTTTGCGCGTTTCATGAACGATCTCGAAAACGCGCCATGGCTCGGCGAAGTCTCTGCAGTTCTATCCGGCTATCTGGGCGGTCCCGAACAGGCGGATGCGATAGCTGGCCTGGTGGAAACCCTGAAAAGCCGCAATCCAGAAGCGCGCTACGTCTGCGATCCGGTGCTTGGAGACCGGGGCGGCCTGTATGTGCCTGAGGCAACGGCTACAGCCATCCGCGACAGACTGTTGCCACTTGCCGATATCGCCACGCCAAACCGTTATGAGCTGGCCTGGCTCACAGGCGTCCATATTGACGGTACCGATTCTGCGATACATGCCGCCCGAAAGGCACCCCCTGCCGAAGTGATGGTGACATCCGCTCCCGCGAGCAGCCCCGACCGCCTGGCAAATCTGCTGGTTGGGAAGACGGAAGTCCTGCGCGCGGCCCATGACAGCATTCCCAAAGCTCCAAACGGTACCGGCGATCTCACCGCGGCACTTTACCTTGCCCGATTGCTCGCCGGCGAGAACCAGGAAGAAGCTCTCGCCAAGACCACAGGCTCGGTAGTCGCAATCCTCAACAGGGCGATCGAACGCGGGTCGGATGAGCTGATGCTGGAAACCGACCGGCAGATTTTGACACGACCACAAATGAGGATCGACATCGAGCGTGTCGCAGAACCCGCTTCCGCTTCACATTGAAGCTTTCAGCGTTCCGCGGATAGTTGAAAACACGGGACCATGTCATTACTGCAAGTTTGAAGTCCGGGCGTCGATTAAGCGTTCGAGAACGGTGCACAGCACTGTTGCAGACGGATCAAACCGGATTGCGCGCCACGCATTTTCTCGCTATTCGAAAACCCATGACGCACCTTCCAGAACGCCTTATCTCTGGCTACCGCAATTTCATGGCGGGCCGATACAGCTCCGAGAGTGAGCGCTACCGCAAACTGGCCAAAGAAGGCCAGTCACCGCAAACCATGGTCATCGCATGCTGCGATTCACGCGCGGCACCGGAAACGATTTTCGACTGCGGCCCCGGTGAACTTTTCGTTGTGCGCAATGTGGCCAATCTTGTACCGCCCTATGAGCCAGACGATCACCATCACGGCACTTCGGCAGCGCTCGAATTCGCGGTGCAAAGCCTCAAAGTGAAACACATCGTTGTGATGGGTCATGGGCGCTGTGGCGGTATAGGTGCCGCGCTCAACCCGTCGGCTGAGCCGCTTTCGCCCGGCGATTTCATCGGCAAATGGATGGGCCTTGTAGCGCCGGCAGCCGAAGCTGTGGCAGGCAACAAGCTGATGACTCCGTCTGAGCGTCAGACAGCGCTTGAGCGCATTTCCATCCGCTATCAGGTGCAGAACCTGCGTAGTTTTCCATGCGTTAAAATTCTGGAAGACAAAGGCAAGCTCTCCCTGCATGGTGCCTGGTTCGATATTTCAAGCGGCGAGCTGTGGGTGATGAATCCTCAGACCGGCGATTTCGAGCGGCCGCAGCTTGATTAACGAGCCTTGTTAAACCGGCCCCGGCGGACTTGGCCTTAGCACCGTCGCCAATGCCGGTTCCGGCAGCCTGTTCCAGATAAGCCACGCGAGGATCGCGGCGGTTCCAAGCGTCGGGATGATAATCACCATTGCGAGCACGGGGTCGCCGATCAATGCCGCGATGGTACCTCCGGCAAGCCCGGTGCCCATTTGCAAAAACCCGGTGAGCGACGATGCTGAACCCGCAATGCGCGGAAACGGCGCCAGGCCGGCTGTCATCATCGCCGGCATCACAAAGGCGATACCGAACGCATAGATTCCGACAGGGCCCATAACTCCGATAAAGCTGGGCTCGAACTGGGTCAGCGAAACGATCAGAAGAAGACTGCCTAGCCCGATGGCGGCGAGGCCAATAGGCACGAGCCTGTAGGCTCCTAGCGACCTCATCAGATAACGCGCCGCGAGCGCACCCACGAAATACATGCCCGACTGCGCGAGCATGCCGATACCGAATTCAGCCGGGGTAAGACCAACCCGGCTCATCAGGATGAAGGGCAGTACGGACGCCTGGGTGTAGAGGGCCCCAACCGCACCTGCGATGACCAGGCTTGAAAGCATGAAATAGGCGCTGCGGAGCAACAGACCGTAGGAATGGATCAGGGCTTTCGGACTGATCCGCGACAGGTCGCGTTCGACCGTTTCGCGCATGCAGAAATGAATGACGAGGGAAATCACAACGCCTGCTGCAAGCATCAGTCCGAAGATCGCATGCCAACCCGCCAGCTGCATGGTCAGCCCGCCGAGCGTCGGAGCAAATGCCGGCCCGATCGCGAGGATGATGCCAATCAGGTTCATGATCCGGGCAGAGCTCTCATGCGTGAAGAGATCCCGTACGACCGCCCGCGACACCGCAACCCCTACGGCGGCTCCAAACCCCTGCAGGAAGCGCGCTGCGATAAGCGTCTCGATATTGGGCGACATCAACGCGACAAAGCTTGCCACCACGTAGATACCGATAAAGCCGAAGGTGACCGGCTTGCGCCCCAGCCCATCCGAGAGAGGTCCGCAGAAGAGCTGCGCCAATGCAAAGCCGGCAAAATAAATCGATATGGTCATCTTGACCGCTGCTTCGGTGGTGCCGAACGCCTCGACGATCTGCGGCATGGCTGGCGTGAAAAGCGCCATCGAAATCGGTCCGAGCGCCACCAGCATCGCCCCGATGATGCTGACGCGCCGTTCGCTCATCAGCGGTGGTGAGACAACCTCGTCCGACGTATCGGCGCGCAGGTTCATAAACGTCCCTCCGCCGGCTTCTGAGAGAACACAGCGAGATTGGAGCGAACGAGCTTGAGCTGCTCCAGCAGGCTTTCCCATTCAGACTGGCTGAGCGAACCCGCTGCCTTCTTTCGCATTTCCGCAGCAACCGCACCAATTGCTTCCAGAACGCCGTCGGCTGCGTCGGTGAGTTCGACCAGTTTGGCACGACGGTCCTTCGGATCATTCAAACGGCGGACGAGCGCGCGCGCTTCAAGCCGGTCCAGATAACCGCTCAACGTCATGGCCTCCACACCCATGCGCTCAGCCAGAACGTTCTGCCGAACAGCCCCCGCGCGTGCCGCATGCACCAGAGTTCTCGCCTCACCAGGTGTTACACCGATACCGGCTTCCGCTATCGCGCGGTCCATCGTACCGCGGATCAAGCGATGGATATCTGCGACCAGAAAGCCGAAGGAATCGGGATTGACAGAATGTGTCACGACTGGACCCCTTATTATAAGGCAAGCTTAATATAAGCCTTACATACAGTCATGATCGATGACCGTCAACGCCGGCCATTGCGCCGCAGGTGAGCAAGGCTTACATCGCTAAGAGCTTCCCTTCCAACGTTCCGGAACCGTCATGCAGAAATCCGCTCCCATTGACCTTGCAACGCATCCGCTGACGAGTTGGAAAGGCCCGCACGGCCTGCCGGATTTCACCGCTTTCGACGACGCGGCTTTTGCCCCCGTATTCGACGCTGCCCTGACCGCGCACGAAGCCGAAATCACCAAAATAGCTTCCAGTCCCGAAGCCCCCGACATTGCAAACACGCTGGTGGCACTGGAGTTGGCCGGCGAAGCGCTTTCCAGGGTCTCTGCCATTTTCTGGTGCCGCGCCGGAGCGCATACGAATGAAACCATCCAGGAGCTGGAGCGTGAGATTTCGCCACGCATGGCCCGGCACGTTTCCGCGATCTTCATGAACGAGGCGCTTTTCGCCCGCATCGACCGGCTCTATCAGGATCGTGAGACACTGGGTCTCGATACCGAAACGAGCCGCGTGCTTGAGAAGACCTGGAAACGCTTCGTGCGTGGCGGAGCACAGCTTGACCAGAACAAAAAGGACCGCCTTGCAGCGATTAACGAGGATCTGGCTGGGCTCGGCGCGCAATTTGGGCAAAACGTGCTCGCCGACGAAAGCGGGTGGGCCCTGTTTCTCGAGGAACGCGACCTGGACGGGCTTTCAGAGGCCCTCAAGAGCTCCATGGCCGAAGCTGCGGAAGAACGCGGCGAAAAAGAACGTTACGCTGCAACACTGTCACGCTCCATTGCCGAACCGTTTCTTGCCTCATCGGAACGGCGTGACCTGCGCGAGAAGGTGTTCAAAGCCTTTGCGAAGCGGGGCGAGAACGGCGGAAAAACAGACAATACGGATGTGATCGCCAGAACCCTGAAGCTACGCTCCGAGAAAGCCAGGCTGCTTGGCTATGAGTCCTACGCCGCGCTGAAACTTGACGACACCATGGCCAAGTCACCAGAAGCCGTGCAGGATCTGTTGCAGCCTGTCTGGCAGAAAGCGCGCGAGAAGGCCGCCGAGGATGAGAAGGATCTGGCCCGCCTCGCCGCTCGGGAAGGACAGAACCAGCCCATTGCGCCCTGGGATTGGCGATACTATGCCGAAAAGAGGCGCGCTGAACGCTTTGCCTTCGATGAAGCCGCGTTGAAGCCCTACCTTGTGCTCGACAATGTGATTGCGGCTGCGTTTGACGTCGCACACCGGCTGTTCAACCTCACCTTCGAGGAGTTGAAAGAGGTGCCCGCATGGCACGAAGACGTGCGCACATTTGCCGTGCGCAATCCCGATGGCACGACGCGTGGTCTTTTCCTGGCCGATTATTTCAATCGCCCGTCCAAGCGTTCCGGCGCATGGATGAGCGCACTTCAATCCGGCTATCGTCTGGGTGAAGGCAAATCGCCAATCATCTACAACGTGATGAATTTCGCGAAGCCGCCCAAGGGTCGGCCAGCCCTGCTATCCGTGGATGAAGCACGCACATTGTTTCACGAATTCGGTCATGCGCTACATGGTCTCCTGAGCGATGTTACCTGGCCTTCCATTTCCGGCACATCGGTCTCGCGTGATTTCGTGGAACTACCCTCACAGCTCTTCGAGCACTGGTTCACCGTGCCCGGGGTGCTGCGCAAGTTTGCCTTGCACCACGAGACCGGCGAACCCATGCCCCAGGACCTGGTAGAGAAAATGCGCGCCGCCCGCACTTTCGATGCCGGCTTCGCCACAGTGGAGTTCACCGCATCCGCACTGGTCGACATGGCCTTTCACAGTCTGGCCGAGGCCCCGGACGATCCGCTGCGCTTTGAAGCAGAAACACTGGCAAAGCTTGGCATGCCCGATGCCATCGCCATGCGCCACCGGACACCGCATTTCCTCCATGTCTTTGCCGGCGACGGGTACTCAGCCGGCTACTATTCATATATGTGGTCCGAAGTTCTCGATGCCGATGCCTTCCGCGCTTTTGAGGAAAAGGGCGATCCGTTCGATCCGGAAACGGCAGAGAAGCTGCGTCGGTACATCTATTCTGCAGGCGGCTCGGCGGATCCCGAAGATCTTTACAGGGCCTTCCGCGGCCGCATGCCCACCCCGGAAGCCATGATGGAGAAGAAGGGGCTTTCCTGAGAGAGCTTTTGACAGTCACGGATGTGTCATGTGAGCGATAACTCACTGCAACATTGAAGCACCAGATTGCCTCCCGAGAATCAACCAGATTGAGGGAGACTGTCATGACGTCCTTTGCAGTGAGTACCCGCCGCAAATTCCTTCTTGGAACCGGCGCAACCGCACTTGCCACAGCCGTGAGCGGGCTTGCCATGCCCGCCATCTCGCGGGCTTCTTCACGCCCGGTGTTCACCCATGGTGTTCAGTCTGGTGATGTTGATACGACAAGCGGCATGATCTGGACCCGCACCGATCGACCGGCAAGGGTCGAGTTCGAGATTTCAACCACCGAGAGCTTTGCCAGTCCCGTGCGGCTGCCCACCATGGACGCGCTGCCGGAGAGCGACTTCACCGTAAAGCGGCTGCTCGAAAACCTCGCTTCCGATCAGGAAGTTTTCTACCGGATGAGGGCCGTTGACCTGAACGACGTCTCGGCTGGTTCCGAGCCGATTATCGGCCAGTTCCGCACGGCTCCGTCTGCCCGCCGTGACATCCGCTTTGCCTGGTCCGGCGATACGGCCGGTCAGGGCTGGGGCATCGACGAGACCGGCATGAAGACCTATGCCACCATGGCGAAGCACCGCCCGGATTTCTTCCTCCACTCGGGCGATACCATATATGCCGATGGCCCGATGGAAGATGAGGTTACGCTGAAGGACAGCAGTGTCTGGAAAAACACCGTACTCATCGACGAAAAGCGCAAAGTCGCCGAAACGCTGGACGAGTTCCGCGGCCAGTGGAAATACAACATGATGGACGATCACGTTCGCGCGCTGAACGCCGTCTGCCCGACCTTCTTCCAGTGGGATGACCATGAAGTGGTCAACAACTGGTCGGCCTCCAAGGATCTTTCGGAAGACGACCGCTACACCGAAAAATCGGTAGCGCTGCTGCAGGCGCGTGCGGCGCGCGCTTTCCACGAAATGACGCCGATCCGCTACACCCCGGCAGAGCCCGGCCGGGTCTATCGCAAGATCGCCTACGGGCCGATGCTCGATGTCTTTTTCCTGGACATGCGCTCCTACCGTGCCGCCAATTCGGAAGGCCTCCAGGAAGCCGCCGGCGAGGAAACCCGCTTCCTTGGTGACGAGCAGATCCGCTGGCTGAAGCGCGAACTCGCCAACTCCCGCGCCACATGGAAGGTCATTGCCGCCGACATGCCGATCGGCCTCGTGGTGCCTGATGGTGACAGGATCGAAGCCATCGCCAATGGCGACAATGCCGCCCCGAAAGGCCGTGAGTTCGAGATCGCCGATCTCCTGCGCTACATCAAGAATGCCGGCATCGAAAACACGGTCTGGTTCACCGCCGACGTGCACTATACGGCCGCGCATTACTACAATCCCGACAAGGCCGCGTTCCAGGACTTCAAACCGTTCTGGGAGTTCGTTTCCGGCCCGCTTCACGCCGGCACGTTCGGGCCCAACAGGCTCGATGGCACATTCGGACCCGAGCTCAAATATGTAAAGGCTCCAAGCGAAGAACAGGGCGCCAACCTGCCGCCCTCCGCCGGGTTCCAGTTCTTCGGTCTCGTCGACATCGACGCCGCCTCGGAGCAGATGACGGTGCGCCTCATGGATCGTGACGACAACGAACTCTACAAGGTGACGCTCGATCCAGTACGCTCTGCCTGATCGGGGCTGCCGATCCATCAACCGGGGTCTCTGGCCCCGGTTTTTTCTTGCGCATATTCGAGAGATTAAGCCAACAGTTGGCTCAAACTACCAAATTGTTAGAACAGCATGCCCAATTGGTCGCAGTTTGCGAAATTGAATCTTCCTCGTATCGGCACTAACTATTTTGTATCGCAAGGACGCACGGAGAGCATGATGGACCATACGCACACGCCTCGGGAAGCCGATGCAGCGGTAAAAACCGCTTATGCAAGGCCGGACGTGACCGTCTTCTTCGACAAGCGCACCTCCTCCGCCCAGTATGTCGTTGCCGACCCGGCGACCGGAAAATGCGCCATCATCGATCCTGTGCTGGATTTCGACGAGAAATCCGGAAATACCTCAACGGAACACGCGGACAGGCTCCTCGCTTTTATACGAGAAAAGGATCTGGAGCTTGAATGGATACTCGACACGCATCCCCACGCCGACCATTTCTCCGCTGCAAGCTATCTTAAGGAGAAGACGGGCAGGCCTACTGCGATTGGCGAGAAAGTCGTCGAGGTCCAGAAGCTCTGGAAGGCGATCTACAACTGGCCCGACTTCAAGGCAGACGGCTCGCAATGGGACAGGCTTTTTGCCGATGGTGACACCTTCACGATCGGTTCGCTGCCGGCAAAAGTGATGTTCTCGCCAGGTCACACACTTGCCTCCATCACCTATGTGATCGGTGATGCCGCCTTTGTTCACGACACGCTGTTCATGCCCGATTCCGGGACGGCCCGCTGCGACTTCCCCGGCGGCAGCGCCGAACGGCTCTGGACGTCCATTCAGGATATTCTCAGCCTGCCTGACGAGACTCGCATCTTCGTCGGTCATGATTATCAGCCGGACGGGCGCGAGCCCCGCTTCGAAAGCACCGTTGCCGAGCAAAAGGCGACCAACAGCCACATCTCGAAGTGCAGGACGCAGGCAGAATTTGTCGCCATGCGCGAGGCGCGCGACCAGACCCTCCCCATGCCCAAGCTTATCCTGCATGCGTTGCAGGTAAACATCAACGCAGGGCAGCTTCCTGCGCCGGAGGCCAACGGCAAACGCTATCTGAAGTTTCCGATAAACGCGCTGGAAGGCGCAAGCTGGGGCTGAACGCGACCGGGTCTTGCCCGGCATTGGCACTGCACACTTTCGCAATTGCGAAAAAACCTGTATGAGCGCGGCAACGCAACTGGCCGCGCCATGCCTTTCGCGCGCCTTCCGACCCCAAAGAGCACATATGAAACTGCGCAATATTGCGATCATCGCCCACGTTGACCATGGGAAAACGACACTCGTTGACGAGCTTATGAAGCAGTCCGGCGCCTTTCGCGACAACCAGCGTGTTGCCGAACGGGCAATGGACTCCAACGATCTCGAAAAAGAACGCGGCATCACCATTCTGGCGAAAGCCACCTCGGTGGAATGGAAAGATACCCGCATCAACATCGTCGACACACCGGGACACGCCGATTTCGGCGGCGAGGTGGAACGTATTCTTTCCATGGTGGATGGCGCCGTGCTTCTGGTAGACGCGGCCGAAGGCCCGATGCCGCAGACCAAATTCGTTGTCGGCAAGGCGCTGAAGGTCGGCCTCAAGCCGATCGTCGCCATCAACAAGATCGACCGCCCGGACGCCCGTGCCGACGAAGTGATCAACGAAGTGTTCGACCTCTTCGCCGCGCTCGACGCTACGGACGAACAGCTCGATTTCCCGATCCTCTACGGATCGGGCCGCGACGGCTGGATGAACTACGAGCCCGAAGGTCCCAAGGATCAGGGTCTTGCCCCGTTGTTCGATCTGGTGCTCAAGCATGTGCCCGAGCCGACCACCGAGCCCGGCCCCTTCCGGATGATCGGCACCATTCTGGAAGCCAACCCGTTCCTCGGCCGCATCATCACCGGCCGTATCGCCGCCGGCTCCATCAAGCCGAACCAGGCCGTGAAGGTGCTGCATCACGACGGCACACTTCTCGAAAACGGCCGCATCTCCAAGATCCTCGCCTTCCGCGGGCTTGAGCGCCAACCCATCGAGGAGGCCCATGCGGGTGACATCGTCGCCATTGCGGGGCTATCCAAGGGCACCGTCGCCGACACGTTCTGCGATCCGTCGGTCACCCAGCCGATGGAAGCACAGCCTATCGATCCACCGACTGTGACCATGAGCTTCATCGTCAACGATTCGCCGCTGGCCGGCACCGAGGGCGACAAGGTGACAAGCCGTGTGATCCGCGACCGTCTCCTGAAGGAAGCTGAAGGCAATGTTGCGCTGAAGATCGAGGAAGCCGACGACAAGGATTCCTTCTACGTCTCCGGCCGTGGTGAACTCCAGCTCGCCGTTCTCATCGAAACCATGCGCCGCGAGGGCTTCGAGCTCGCCGTCTCACGTCCCCGTGTGGTGATGCAGAAGGACGACAGCGGCCAGCTCCTTGAGCCCATCGAGGAAGTGGTCATCGACGTGGACGAAGAGCATTCCGGCATCGTCGTGCAGAAGATGTCGGAGCGCAAGGCCGAGATGATCGAGTTGCGCCCCTCCGGCGGCGACCGCCAGCGCCTTGTCTTTCACGCGCCCACGCGCGGCCTGATCGGCTACCAGTCGGAGCTTCTGACCGACACGCGCGGCACGGCCATCATGAACCGGCTGTTCCACGATTATCAGCCCTACAAGGGCGAGATCGGCGGCCGCGTGAACGGCGTCCTGATTTCCAATGACGATGGTGAAGCGGCAGCCTATGCCCTGTTCAACCTTGAAGACCGCGGCCCGATGGTGATCGACGCCGGCGTGAAGGTTTATCACGGCATGATCATCGGCATTCACTCCCGTGACAACGATCTGGAAGTGAACGTTCTGAAGGGCAAGAAGCTCACCAATGTCCGCGCCTCCGGCAAGGACGAGGCCGTGAAGCTGACCCCGCCGATCCGCATGACACTGGAGCGCGCGCTTTCCTGGATCCAGGACGACGAGCTGGTTGAGGTGACGCCGAAGTCGATCCGCCTGCGCAAGCTTTATCTCGATCCACACGAGCGCAAGCGCTTCGAGAAAAGCCGCGCCGGCGCGGCTTGAGGTCGACTTCCACATGAGCCCGCACTTGCCTTGCGGGCTCAAAACGGATGAGGGTTACTGAGGACGGTCAGTAGGCTCACCATTGAAATGTCGAGGTGACAGAGCGGTGGGCGGTTGATCCTCGCGGACGATACACCTTTCGAGCCACTGCCACGGCCCAGTAACCCTGAGCTCGTCGAAGGGCGAGGGTGCCAGGTGCAGCCGTCAACACATCCCACCATCCGGGTTGACAGTTTCCATACATAGCGCCCTAATCTCCCCCGTTTTCGTGGAGGAGCTCCCCAATGGATCCTGCATTCCTGCTCACGGCGCTTGTCGTCGTGCTCATTCCCGGCACTGGCGTCATTTATACGCTGGCCATCGCGCTTGGGCGTGGCGGACTGGCATCCATTTCGGCCGCGTTCGGCTGCACGCTCGGCATTCTGCCCCATATCGCAGCCGCGATCCTCGGCATCGCCGCCCTGCTGCATGCCAGTGCGATGCTGTTCCAGATCGTGAAATTCGCCGGGGTGCTTTATCTCCTCTGGATGGCATGGGGCGCGCTGAAGGAGAACGGCATGCTGAATGCCGAGCCAGACCGCAGCGCGATCCCGCATCGGGCGATCATCCGCCGCGGCTTCCTGATCAACATTCTGAACCCAAAGCTCTCGATCTTCTTTTTGGCCTTCCTGCCCCAGTTCATTCCCGCCGAAAGCGCCCTGCCCGCGCTCGACATGGCGTGGCTGGGCTTCATCTTCATGGCGATGACCTTCGTCGTCTTCGTGCTCTATGGGCAGATGGCTTCGCTCGTGCGCGGCAGGGTCCTGTCGAGCCCGACCATCATGAAATGGCTGCGGCGTTCCTTTGCGGCAGCCTTTGCCGCGCTCGGCCTGCGTCTGGCGCTCTCCGCGAGGTAGAACAATGGATATCTCCGCCCTCATCATCTTTGCCGGTGCGTTGCTTGTCGCTGCCGGCTCTCCCGGCCCCAGCATCGCGGCGCTGGTCGCCCGCGTCATCACGCGCGGCTGGCGCGATGTGCTGCCATTCCTGGCCGCCATGTGGATCGGCGAGGGGATCTGGCTCTCCTTCGCCATCCTAGGCCTCGCCTATGTGGCGGAAACCTTCCACATGGCGTTCGTGGTGATCAAATATGCAGGCGTGGCCTATCTGCTCTATCTGGCCTGGAAGATGTGGACCGCACCGGTGGAAGCAAGTGACGAAGCCCTGCCCAATGCTGGTTCGCGTCTGCGTCTCTTCTTCACCGGCATGGCAGTGACACTCGGCAATCCGAAAATCATGATGTTCTATCTGGCGCTGCTGCCCACCATCATCGATGTCGCCTCGGTAACGCTGATCGGCTGGGCGGAACTGACACTCACCATGGTGGTTGTTCTGGTGGCGGTGGATGCCGTGTGGGTGCTTGCGGCAACGCAGGCACGAAGACTGCTCAAAAGCCCGCGCGCCATGCGCATTGCAAACCGCACCAGCGCCTCGATGATGGCGGGTGCGGCGGCGGCCATCGCCACGCGCTAGAGCGGTTCAGAGCTTTACTGAATCGGTAGGGATTCCCGGATTGCTGATTTTGTGATTCAAGATGCTGGCTGGGAAGGAGGCCAGCATCTGATGACAGCACCTCTATCCAATGATCTTCGTGAGCGCGTTGTCGGAGCGCTCGAAGGCGGCGAGAGCTGCCGGTCTGTCGCGGCCCGTTTCGGGGTTTCTGTTTCCTCGGTCGTGAAGTGGCATCAACGCTACCGGGCTACCGGCTCGGTGGCGCCCGGCAAGATGGGTGGGCATCGCAAGCGCGTTCTGGAACCGCATCGGACATTCATCGTCGAGCGTATCAACCAGACATCGCATCTGACGCTGCACGGGCTGAAGGATGAACTGGCGGCGCGCGGGGTGAAGGTGTCGCACGACACGGTGTGGAACTTCCTGCGCCGTGAGGGGCTTCGGTTCAAAAAAAACACTGTTCGCCCTTGAGCAGGCCCGCGCCGACACTGCCCGCAGGCGGCGGCGCTGGCGATCCTTTCAGGCGGATCTCGATCCACACAAGCTGGTGTTCATCGATGAAACGTGGATCAAGACCAACATGGCCCCGCTGCGCGGCTGGGGACAGAAGGGCAAGCGCCTGCGCGGCTTCGCCCCGCACGGCCACTGGCGCACGCTGACCTTCCTCGGCGCGCTGCGCTGCGACCAGCTGACGGCGCCTTGCGTCTTCGATGGACCGATTAACGGGCAGTGCTTCCGCGCCTATGTCGAACAGCAGCTCGTGCCTGTGCTCAGACCTGGTGACATCGTCATCATGGACAATCTCGGATCGCATAAAGCTGCGGCCATCCGTCAGGCCATCAAGGCCGCTGGAGCAAGGCTCTGGTTCCTACCACCCTATTCCCCCGACCTGAACCCCATCGAGCAGGCCTTCGCCAAGATCAAGCACTGGATGCGACAGGCCCAGAAGCGCACCATCGAGGATACATGGCGACACATCGGCCATCTCATCGCGACGATCCAACCAACCGAATGCAGAAACTATCTCGAAAACGCTGGATACGCTTCCGTCAAAAACTGAAACGCTCTAGAGCATCGGACCGAAAGGTGGAACCCGGTTTTCGGATTATTCCGATGCTCCATCCATAGTCTGAATCGTCCTTTGTGCGTCCGGATGGACGCACGGCGATCTAGAGCAACCACTCGATCCAGCGGCCATGGAAGTCGCAGCGCGCCAGATCGCGGCGCGTGCCGGTCGGCCACAGCGTGAGTGAAACCAGCGCGAATGGCTCATTCGTGTCCGAGGGTTCCATGCGCAGCCATGCGATGGGTGGACCGCCTGCCCGGCCAGCCGTTTCAAGCGCGGTCTCTATACGGGCCCGCGTTTCATGGCGAAGGTATTGCCACATGATCGAATGGAAAAGCACCGTGACCCGATCGGGCCGGCGGGCGGCAAGCGCGGCCTCCACAAAGTCAGCGGCATCCGCCTTTTCCAGTGCGAACGGCGTCTCGTTTGCCAGTTCCATGGCCGCACGCAGGCGGGAAAGCCGCGCCTCCTGATCGGCCCACACATAGGAGGTTAATCGCAACCGCTGATCATCCCGCGACACGTCGATGGGCGCGATGTCGCTCCCCTGGCGCGTGGCGATATCCAGCACCCCCGACAGGTCCGGTGCTGACCCGCGCGTCTCAGGCGCCAGCCTCACGGGAGAAGCGGGGTCGCCCCATGCGCTATCGCCATAGCGGTAGTGAAAGCGGTCAAACAGAAGGTTGAGCCCTGCACTCGAGCCGATTTCATAAAGGTCGAGCGGCAGGCCGATTTCCCGCACGATGGCGAGAAAGCCCGGCAGAAACATCGCCGAACGACCGATCTCATTGGTCTGTGGTGCGCTGTCCAGATTCGCGCAAAGGCGCTGGTCATGGCGCGCAATGGCCGCGCTCACGGCCTCCCGAAGCTCATCAGGTGAAGCCGCGTTCGGTGGATAGACCCCGGCAAGTGCGGCATCCTCACCCGCAAGAACGAGCGCATGAAGCCCGCCACACAGACGCAGCGCCAGCGCATCCTCCCCGGGCTCGCCCGGCCAGCCGAGCACCCGCGCGCCGGTGGCGGCCTCGCGGTCCAGGATTTCAGGCAGAAGGCGGCACAGTCGCGCCGTAAAAGGAGAGCCCATGCGATCACAGGCCTGCGCCTGCTTCTCGAAATGCGCGCTGATATGGGTCGTCATACATCCCTCCTGTTCGTTGGGATGAAAACCCTAGCATGCGTTTCACGGCACCTTTGCTGCAACGCAGCAATTCATCTGGGCCAATGAACAGGGCGTGGCCGATCAGCCCGCCGGGCGCACCGCCAGAGCCTTTTCGATCTCCGGCATCAGGTCGTTGCGGATGCTCTCGGGCGTGAACGGTCCCACATGTTTGTAGCGGATCGTGCCATCGGGACCGACGAGAAAGGTTTCGGGAACGCCATAGACGCCCCAGTCGATCGCCGCGCGGCCGTTCTGGTCAACACCGATGACATCGTACGGATTGCCGAGATCGCCAAGAAACCGGCGGGCGTTTTCCGGCTTGTCCTTGTAGTTGAGCCCCGCAATCACGACGCGCTCATCCGTGGCGAGTTGCATCAGCAGCGGGTGCTCCTGACGGCATGGCAGACACCAGGAACCCCAGACATTGACCAGCGTGACCCGGCCGCTGAACGCATCTGAAGAAAGGCCGGGCAGGTTCATGTCCTCAAGCGGGGGAAGATCGGTCTGCGGCGCGGCGCGGCCAATCAGTGCGGATGGCACCACAGACGTGTCCTTGCCGGAGATCAGCTGAACCAGAAAGACCGCCGAAAGCGCCAGAAAGAGAAGAAGCGGCAGCAAAAACAGGACGAGCCGCGAACGTGCCGGTTTGTCGCTCGTCACGCTCATTTCTTCGGCGCCTTGCGGTCCGAGCGGCGACGAATACCGCGTTCCTCAAGCTCCTTGAGCTCGCGCTTGCGACCAGCCTGATCGATCAGGATCCACAGGCCAAGCCCCGCGATTACCAGCGCCGAGATCCCGTAGGCGGCGAAGACATACGCTGCGTGAGTCATCGTGCTGCCCTTTCTGCTGCCCGCGCCGAAAGCCGGCGCATGGCAACAACACGACGGCGCCAGATGTCCGCACGCATCGCCATCAGATGCAGCGTGACGAAAAGCAGTGTAAAGCCCAGCGCACAGATGAGCAGCGGCCACAGCAGCGAGGCGTGGATTGTTGGCCCATCGAGACGGAACACCGAGGCCGGTTGATGCAGCGTGTTCCACCAGTCCACCGAGAACTTGATGATCGGTATGTTGACGAAGCCGACGAGCGTGAGGATTGCCGCGGCACGCGCCGAACGGCCGGGATCGTCCATGGCCCGCGTCAGGGCAATGATGCCGAGATACATCAGGAGCAGGATGAAGACGGAAGTGAGCCGTGCGTCCCAGACCCACCACGTGCCCCACATGGGCTTGCCCCAGACGGAGCCCGTAAAGAGCGCCAGCGCCGTGAAGGCCGCGCCGATGGGAGCGGCGGCTTTCAGCGCCACATCGGCGAGCGGATGCTTCCACACAAGCGTTCCAAGCGCGGAAATGGCCATAAGCGAATAGCAGAACATGGCGAGCCAGGCGAACGGCACATGAATATACATGATCCGCACGGTAATTCCCTGCTGGTAGTCTTCAGGCGCGGCAAACGCCATGTAGAAGCCGACAGCCAGAACCGCCAGTGCGAGACCGCCCAGCCACGGCACGAGGCTATCGGCCAGCGCGAGAAACCGCGTGGGGTTGGCGAGCGCCGTCAGGCGACCGGAGAGCGTCGAGGCTTGCGGCGTGGCGTTTGTCATGCCTGAACCCATAGCGTTGCGTGTCCTGTTCCGCAATCGAATCGATTGCCGCACATCAGTCGCCGCCCCAGCGCAGTGCAAGGGAAGCGGCCAGCGGCCCGATGACGGCAAAGAACAGCATCAGCGCGGCAAGAATGAGGAAAGGCGGCAAAAATGGATCGGGGTCGGCCACCGCCCCGCGCGCCGCCGCCACACCGAAAATCAGAACCGGGATGGTGAGCGGCAGCACGAGCACCGAGACCAGAAGCCCGCCACGCGGCAGCGCCACGGCAAGGGCCGCCCCAACGGCGCCAATGAAGGTGATGGCCGGCGTGCCGACGGCCAGTGTCGCGGTCGCCGCGAGAATGCCCGCCGGCTCGACATTCATGAAAAGGCCGAGCAAGGGCGTCACCACCACCAGCGGCAAAACATTGACGGTCCAGTGCGCGCAGCATTTTACAAACACGGTCAAAGCCCTCATGTGCCGGCTGTCGGCCAGAAGCATCAGGTCCAGAGAGCCGTCCTCACGGTCAGCCTGGAACAGGCGCTCAAGCCCGAGAAGACCGGCAAGCAGAGCACCGATCCAGAGAATTGCCGGGCCGATGCGCGCCAGAAGATTCAGATCCGGCCCGACGCCGAAAGGTATGACGGCGACAACGGCAAGAAAGAAAAGCACCCCTGTCAGCGCGCCGTTCCCGGTGCGCACGCCAATCTGCAACTCGCGTCGGAAAAGCGCTAGCATGGTGCAAACCGGGATGGTTGCTGTTTGAGGTGGCGCACGTCCTGCATCATCAACCCGCAGCCTCCCCCATTTTCAGCTCCCGCGCACCCTTCAGGCCAAGCGGCAGATGGGTGGCGGCCACGATCATTCCGCCATCTTCGAGATGCACGCCCATGAGGTCGGCAAACTGCGCGTCGGATGCCTTGTCGAGGCCGGATGTCGGCTCGTCAAGCAACCAGACGGGCCGATAGCTCACCAGAAGCCGCGCGATGGAAGCGCGCCGTCTCTGCCCCGTGGACAGATAACCGAACGGCAAATGGCCGATATCGCCCAGCCCCACCATCTCCAGCGCCTCGAATGGCGGCAGATGAGGCTCGCCCATGAACTCCTGCCAGAAGCGCAAATTCTCCTCCACACCGAGCTCTGCCTTCATCGCATTGCGGTGGCCGAGATAGTGGCAGGCGGACGCGACATCCGGAAACGCATCGCCGCCGCCGGAAAACTGCACCTTGCCCTCCGCGGCTGGCAAGAGGCCGCAGATCACGCGCAACAGGGTGGATTTTCCGGCGCCATTTGGCCCCGTAACCGTGAGCGCCTCGCCTTCACCCAGCGTGAAGGAAATGCCGGAGAACACGGTTTCGCCGCCGCGCTCACCGCCAAGCCCCTCGGCAGCAAGCCGCATCATGTGGTCGTCCTTCGGCAAAGAGATGGTCCTGAATTTTTTACGAGATGGCAGATTTGCCATTTCTCACTCTAGAACTCTTCTACAAAATTCTCTATATCCGCCTCAACCACGCCAGCGGTCGGCGTGTAACTCTTTGTGCCGATACCCGCGCGCGCGCCGCCTTGAACGGCCGGGACGCTTGGGGGCGGACAGCGGAAATGACCGTACCCGCACCTTTTGCGCGTGATGCCTCGAGGAGTCCGTTCCCGTTTCGGATAGCAGAACAGGATAGGATCGCCCGTGACCAAATCTCTAGACAGTTTCAATTGCCGTCGCACCCTCCAGGTGGGGGATGCGGAGTATGTTTATTTCGACCTCAAGGAGGCCGAGAAAAACGGTCTCGAAGGCATTTCCCGCCTGCCCTTCTCCATGAAGGTGCTGCTTGAAAACCTGCTGCGCAACGAAGACGGACGCTCGGTCACCAAGTCCGATATCGAAGCGGTCGCGGCATGGCTCGACGACCGCGGCACGGCCGGCCACGAGATCGCCTACCGTCCGGCCCGTGTGCTCATGCAGGATTTCACCGGCGTTCCTGCCGTGGTGGATCTCGCCGCCATGCGCGACGCCATGGTTTCGCTCGGCGGCGACCCGCAGAAGATCAACCCACTGGTGCCCGTCGATCTCGTCATCGACCACTCGGTCATCGTCGATGAATTCGGCACACCGAAGGCCTTCGCGCGCAATGTCGAGCTGGAATACCAGCGCAATGGCGAGCGCTACCGCTTCCTCAAATGGGGTCAGAAGGCGTTCAAGAACTTCCGCGTCGTGCCGCCCGGCACCGGCATCTGCCACCAGGTGAACCTTGAATATCTCGGTCAGGCCGTCTGGACGAAGGATGAGGACGGCAAGACGATTGCCTATCCTGACACCTGCGTCGGCACCGATTCGCACACGACCATGATCAACGGTCTCGGCGTGCTCGGCTGGGGCGTTGGCGGCATCGAGGCCGAAGCGGCCATGCTCGGCCAGCCGATCTCCATGCTCCTGCCCGAAGTCATCGGTTTCAAGCTCACCGGCAGGCTGAAGGAAGGCGTGACGGCCACCGATCTGGTGCTCACCGTCGTGCAGATGCTGCGCAAGAAGGGCGTTGTCGGCAAGTTCGTCGAGTTCTTCGGCGAAGGCCTCGACCATCTGACGCTGGCAGACGCAGCCACGATCGGTAATATGGGTCCGGAATACGGCGCTACCTGCGGCTTCTTCCCGGTCGATTCGGAAACACTGAACTACCTCAACGTCTCCGGCCGCTCGAAGGAGCGCATCGCGCTCGTGGAAGCCTACTGCAAGGCGCAGGGCATGTTCCGCGAGACAGGCACCGAGCATCCGGTCTTCACTGACACGCTCGAGCTTGACCTTGGCGAAGTCGTTCCGTCAATGGCTGGCCCGAAGCGTCCCGAAGGCCGCATCCCGCTCGAGAACATTGCATCCGGTTTCGCCGAATCGCTCGAGAAGGAATACAAAAAGGATCCGTCCACACTCGAACAGCGCTGGAAGGTTGAAGGGGAGGACTACGACCTCGGCCACGGTGACGTGGCGATTGCCGCCATCACCTCCTGCACCAACACCTCGAACCCAAGCGTGCTGATCGGCGCCGGCCTTCTCGCCCGCAACGCCAACCGCCTCGGCCTCAGGCAGAAGCCATGGGTGAAGACCTCGCTCGCCCCCGGCTCGCAGGTGGTTGCCGAATATCTGGAGAATTCCGGCCTGCAGAAGGAACTCGACCAGATCGGCTTCAACCTCGTCGGCTTCGGCTGCACGACCTGCATCGGCAACTCCGGACCGCTTCCGGCCCCGGTCTCCAAGACCATCAACGACAAGGGTCTGATCGCTGCCGGCGTTCTCTCCGGCAACCGCAACTTCGAAGGCCGCATCTCGCCGGATGTGCAGGCCAACTACCTGGCTTCGCCGCCGCTGGTCGTCGCCTACGCGCTCGCCGGTTCGGTCACCAAGGACCTGACAAAGGAACCAATCGGTCAGGACAAGGACGGCAACGACGTCTATCTGAAGGACATCTGGCCCTCCAATCAGGAGATTCAGGAGTTCATCCAGAAGAACGTCACCCGCGATCTTTTCGAGAAGAAGTATGCCGAGGTCTTCACCGGCGACGAGAACTGGCAGGCCGTACAGGTGCCGGAAGGCGAGACCTATGCATGGGACGACAAGTCGACCTATGTGCAGAACCCGCCCTACTTTGTCGGCATGAAGAAGACGACCGGCGATGTGAGTGACATCAAGAATGCACGCATCCTCGGCCTGTTCGGCGACAAGATCACCACCGATCACATTTCGCCCGCCGGTTCCATCAAGGCACAGTCGCCAGCCGGCAAGTACCTGATGGACAATGGCGTGGGCGTGGCCGACTTCAACCAGTACGGCACGCGCCGCGGCAACCATGAGGTGATGATGCGAGGCACGTTCGCCAACATCCGCATCCGCAACCACATGCTGGGCGAAAACGGTACCGAAGGCGGCTACACGATCCACTATCCCTCCAAGGAGGAGATGTCGATC
The DNA here is from genome assembly GCF_017794765.1 of Nitratireductor sp. Taxonomy (GTDB): domain Bacteria; phylum Pseudomonadota; class Alphaproteobacteria; order Rhizobiales; family Rhizobiaceae; genus Nitratireductor. The sequence goes on from NZ_CP051236.1 coordinate 562,527, forward strand.
TACGACGCAGCCATGGAATACCGCAAGGAAGGCGTGCCGCTCGTTGTGTTCGCCGGCGGCGAATATGGCAACGGCTCCTCGCGCGACTGGGCTGCCAAGGGCACCAACCTGCTCGGCGTCCGCGCCGTCATCTCCGAGAGCTACGAGCGCATCCACCGCTCCAATCTGGTTGGCATGGGCGTCATTCCCTTCGTCTTTGCCGACGAAGGAACGAGCTGGTCAAGCCTCGGCCTGAAGGGCGATGAGACCGTCACCATCGACGGGCTGGAGACCATCAAGCCGCGCGCCACGGTGAACGCGAAGATCACCTTTGCCGACGGTTCGGTCAAAGAGGTTCCGCTTCTGTGCCGTATCGATACGCTGGATGAGCTTGAATACTTCAAGAATGGCGGCATCCTGCAATATGTGCTGCGCGACCTGGCCGCCTGACGGGGCCACGCAGACGCGATGATCAGACCGCCGGCGGAAACGCCGGCGGTTTTTTTTCGCCTGAAGACGCTCCGCCAATCGGCTCACCGGAACGTGACTTCTTGTTGAGGCTCGCTCGCTCCTATAGTTCTGAAACAAAGCAATGTTCGCTTCAATTTCCACACGGAGAGCGCATGTTCCGGCTCTGGACACCAGGCCATTTCACGGCACTGGCTTTAGGCTTACTCGCCGCCATTGGCCCAGCGGAGGCGGAGAACACGGGTCGCCCGATCGGTGTTGTAGAACTCTTTACGAGCCAGGGGTGCAACTCCTGCCCTCCAGCGGACGCGGTTCTCGATGAGCTCGCCTCCCGTAAAGATGTCGTCGCACTCGCCTATCACGTCGACTACTGGGACTATTTAGGCTGGCGCGACGCACTCGCACGCCCCGCCAATTCTGAACGGCAACGAAAGTATGCCGGCACCCTTCAGAAGAGTTCGGTTTACACCCCTCAGGCTATTGTCAACGGCCACCGTGATATGAATGGCGCCAATCGAGCCGAGGTCATGTCGACGCTTGAAGCGCTGGCAGGAACGGCAGCTGGGCTCCAGGTGGATCTGTCTCTGGAAGACACGGGTGACAGCATCATTGTCAGCGTTGGCTCATTGCCTGAAGGCCTTGAGGACAAAGACATCAGCGCACATCTGGTCTTTGTGGATTATACACCAGAAAGCACCGTGGAGATTCGAGCCGGCGAAAATCGCGGGCGCACAATCCAGTATCGCAACGCGGTCAACCGCATTCAGACCATCGGCATGTGGGACGGCACCGCCAGGAAATTCGAAATGCCCAGGTCGGAGCTGATCCAGAAGGGCAATGGCTGCGCATTGCTGCTCCAGCGTGTCGATGGAAGTGGCTTGCCCGGCGCAATACTTGGCGCCATCGCACTCAACCCATAACACCCGCCAAAGGTTCACCGATGAAAGGCTGGTCCCAAAAGAAAAACCGGTGCTGACTCATTCAGCACCGGCTGTATTCCTTTGGGACCGTTGCCTTGCTCGGGCGTCCGAGAGTTGGTTCGATCCGGTCATGACCCCGAGGGCGGGGGGGCTTGGGGTTTTCGGGATCCGTGTCCGGACCGAACCGTCTCAGGCAACGTTCGGATCGTTGCGGCACAATGGGGCGTGAGCTTGAACAAAATGCGGCAAGAAAAAGGCACGCCATCACCAATTCCGACAAACGGTCCCGATTTGTGACTACCGGCTAAGAGATGAGGCTTGCAGAGCACGTATTCATACGTCGGCAAAAGATGTGGACGGATATAACCACTCCGATACCCCGGTCATCAAGAAGGATGACGCACGCCCGCAGGCCCCGTCGCGCCGCCCATCACGGGTCTCGGCAATGTGGGCTTGCAATTCCGTCTATGGCGGGCGAATCTTCCCTTGTCACCAAATCGTCATGAGGTATCGCCAATGACCGATTACGGCAGCGCCAGGGAGGATAGGGAAGGGTCCGGGATACTGATCCCGCTGCACGAGGCACGCAGGGTACGTTCCGACCTCCCCGTAACCTTCGAGCGGCGCGAATTGGATCAAATTCTGCGCATCTATGGCCGCATGGTCGCCGCGGGTGAATGGCGTGATTATGCCATTGATCATCTCAGGGACCGGGCCATCTTCTCCGTCTTCAGGCGAACCAGCGAGGTCCCGTTGTTTCAGATTGTCAAAGACCCCAAACTGACACGGAAGCAGGGTGCCTACAGCGTCATCGCTGCCACCGGCGCGATCCTGAAGCGCGGGCATGAACTGGCCCGTGTCCTGGCGGTGTTCGACAAAAAGCTGAAACTCGTTACCTAGACGAAGTCAGCGGACGGTCTCACCGCGAAACAGCCGCTCGGGAACAGACTGGGGATCAGGTGGCGCACCGTCCCCTTCGTTGAGGGCCAGTTGCATGAAGACCGTGTCGAGCCAGCGGCCGTGTTTGAAACCGCTGCCATGAAGAACGCCGGCATCGCGGAAACCCGCGGCCCGATGCAGCTTCACCGAAGCGCTTTCTTCCGAACCATCCCCGATAACCGCAACGATCTGGCGAAATCCGCGTTGCTCGCACGCTGCAATCAGCGTCTGGAGCAAACGCCGCCCAATGCCACGCCCCTGTGCCTCCGGTGCCAGGTAAACCGAATCCTCGACCATGAACCGATAGGCCCGCCGCGGGCGAAACGGCCCTGCATATGCGTATCCGAGAACGCCACTTCCATCTTCCGCAACGATATAGGGATAGCCGCTGCGAATGAGCGCCTCCATGCGCTCAAGCATTTCTGCCTCGCCTGGCGGTTCGAGCTCATAACTTGCCGTTCCCTCGGTCACGGCTTGCGCGTAGATGCGGGCAATGGCTGAGACGTCGTGCGGGCTTGCGGGGCGAATGGCGGGTTTCATGAAAGCTCGAAGATCGTTCTGGAATGACGCAAAAAGGGCGGCCCGAAAGCCGCCCTTTAATAGCACTGTTTCAGGCCCCGTGCGCACTACTCGCGATTGCCGAGGAACTGCAGCAGGAACATGAACAGGTTGATGAAGTCGAGATAGAGACGCAGCGCACCCATGATCGCCTTGCGACCGGAAACGGTGGCGTCGTCACCCTCGTAATACATCTCCTTGATCTGCTGGGTGTCGTAGGCTGTGAGGCCCGCAAACACCAGAACGCCGATCACCGAAATGGCGAACTGCAGCGCCGAAGAGCCGAGGAAGATGTTCACGATCGAGGCAATGATGATGCCGATCAGACCCATGAACAGGAACGACCCCATGCCCGAAAGGTCACGCCTGGTCGTATAACCCCAGAGCGACAGTGCGCCGAACGAAGCGGCGGTGATGAAGAAGGTGCGGACAATGCTCTCGCCGGTGAACACCAGGAAGATCGTCGACAGGGAGAGACCCACCAGGGCTGAATAGACCCAGAAGGTCGTCTGCGCCGCTCCGACGCTCATGTTCTGAATGCGGAAGCTCAGGAAGAACACCAGCGCAAGCGGTGCGAGAATGACAACCCAGCGGAAGGCGCTGGCATAGATGAGCTGGCCGAAAGCCGTCAGTTGGCCGTCGGCAATGGCAAGGTTGAATGCGCCAAAGGCTGCAAGGCCGGTGATTGCCAGGCCGAGCGCCATAAGGTTATAGACGCGAATCATGTAGGCGCGCAGGCCCTCGTCGATGGCCGCGTCCGCGCGCACGCCGGGCGTTGCGCGGGCCTGATAGTTACGAAGGTCAGCCATAATTACCCCTTTCTGGCTTAAATCCCGTCCGGTGACGGCCAAAAGGCCGTGCGCCGCTGGCGGGATACCAGCATGCGTAGATCAAATATGATGTCAGTTTGTGTTCAGGACAAGACCTCTCCGCATCGGAAAAGCACCTGCGGCAACAGTTCGCGGGCGAAATCGCGCCTCTCGACGCAGAAGGTTAACGGCTAATCAAGCTCACAGATTGCGCAAAACCGGTGCCGCCTTGTGTCCAAGAACCCGCCAGGTACCGATCAACCCGAACCCGACCGTCAACACCAGTGCCACCGCCACCGTGGTCAGCGCAACCTCTGGAAGAAAGCTGGAAGGCAATCCCATGACCTTTGCCACCACAAACCACGCCGCGACTCCACCGGCAAGCAATGCGAACACCGCAGTCGCAAGACCGATCAGCAGATATTCAAGCGAGAAGGCCGCAATCAGCGTCCGACGTGTCGCGCCCAGAGTTTTCAGAACGACCGCATCGTGAACCCGCGCCCGATTGCCTGCCGCCAGCGCACCGGAAAGCACCAGCACTGAAGCAATCAACGCAACGGCCGCAGCGGCGCGGATGGCTGTGGCCAACTGCTCGACAAGCCGGTTCACCACATCGAGTGCATCTTTCACCCGGACGGTGGTCACCGTGGGGAAGTTGCGGGTTACGGCGTTCAGAATCTGCGACTCGTCGGCCTGTGTAGCGTCAGCATCCGTCAATGTCGCCAGCCACGCGTGTGGTGCCCCGGAAAAAGTGTTGGGTGAAAACACCATCACGAAATTGATGGCAAGCGTTTCCCATTCCACGGCGCGGAAATTGGCAATTCTGGCCGTGACCTCGCGCCCGAGGACGTTGACGGTGATCGTGTCACCGATCTTCAGGCCAAGCTCTCCACCTTCTTCCGCCGTGAAGGACACAAGCGGCTCTCCCTCATAATCCGCCGGCCACCATTCACCCTGCGTGAGCGTGGAGTTCTCGGGTGCGTTGCGGGCATAGGTGATGCCGCGATCTCCGCGCAGCACCCAGCCACCCTCCGGGGGAATCTCCATGTCCCGGACATTGATATCGTTGAGCGCCGTGATCCGTCCACGCAGCATTGGCACCTGGATCAGCTTGCCGCCAGGCGCTTCCCGGTTGACCAGATCAGAGAAGGCTTCCACCTCGCCACTCTGGATGTCTACAAAGAAGAAGTTCGGAGCGACTTCCGGCAAATTGCCTGTGATCTGGCGGCGCAGATTCCCGTCGATCAGCGCCAGCGTGGCAAGCAATGTCAGACCGAGACCCAGCGAAAGCACCACGGAGGGAGTCAGCGCGCCGGGGCGGTGGATATTGCCCAGCGCCAGACGCATTGGCGTGGATGCAACGCGCGGACTGCGACGCGCGAGCCATTCGATGCCAAGCGCCACGACCCTTAAAACGATAAACGCGAACACGGTCGCACCAACGAAAATTGCCGCCATGCGCCGATCGTCGGAGAACCAGATGGCAAAACCCGCCAGGCCGGCGGCGATGGCAACCGAGAGTGCGATATAGATCGGACGTGGCCAGCCGCGGCCATCCACGCCCATTTCGCGAAACAGCGCCGTCGCCGGCACATCACGAGCGCGGCCGAGAGGCATCAGCGCGAACACAAGCGTGATCATGACGCCGAACAGTGCAGCCACCAGAAGAGCCGCAGGATAGATCCCCCCCGTGGCAGGAACCGGCAGGACACTTGCCAGGACCGCTGATGCGCCGAACGGCATCAGGGCGCCGATCACAAGGCCGGCCAGAATGCCGATAGCGGCAATCATCATTATCTGCACGAGGTAGACGGTGAAGACGAACCCTCCGGAAGCGCCCAGGCTCTTGAAGGTCGCGATCACGGCGCGCTTGCTGTCCAGATAGGCGCGCACCGCATTGGCGACACCCACGCCGCCCACGACAAGAGCCGTCAGACCCACCAGGGTCAGAAACTGCGAAAACCGTTCGATATTGCGAGATAACGCGGGGGCGGCATTGCTGCGGGTGCGGATGCTCCACCCGGCCTCCGGGAACGCAGCCATCGCTCGCGCCTGTACAGCCTCCAGCGTACCCGCATCATCACCAAGCCGCACCTTGTAAACATGCTCGACGAGACTGCCTGGCTGAACAAGCCCGGTAGCTTCAAGCGCATCCAGCGAAATCATCAGCCGCGGTGCAAAGCCGAACCCGTCGGAAACGGCATCCGGCTCGCTGACGAGAACGGCGCGAAGTTCGATCGTTGCACCGCCCAGCATGATGCGGTCGCCAATGCCAAGGCCCAGTCGTTCAAAGAGCAATTCCGGTGCCGCCGCCCCATAGGCACCATTGATTTTTTCAAAGAGCGCGTCATGCGAGAGCTGCGGCTCCGTCACCCGCTCCCCATAGAGCGGATAGAGCGCATCGACGGCCTTCACCTCCACCAGTGTCTGATCCGAACCGTCAGGAAGCCGGGCCATGGAGCGCATGTTCGCGCTCTCGGCCACATCGCCCAACCCTGAAAGAAACGCTTGCTCCGCATCGCTGCTGCGCCTCTGGTTCAGTTCGAACCGCAGGTCGGCGGCCAGTAACGACTGGCCCTCCGCTTCCACGGCCCCGGTAATCGCGGTGGCAACCGAATTGACACCGCCAATGGCGCCAACGCCCAGCGCAATGCAGGCCAGAAAGATGAAAAATCCCGAGAGCCCGCCCCGCATCTCGCGTAGCGAAAAACGGAACGCCAGACCGAGCATGCGGCCGAAACTCATCTCCGCGGGCCTCATGCCATTGCGGCCTTGTCCAGGGCGGGGTGCTGCTCTATGCGGCCGGAGCGCATTGCCACCTGGCGCTCACAGCGTGCTGCGAGGGCAGGATCGTGCGTAACAAGCACCAACGATGTGCCACGCTCCTTTGCCTTGGCGAAAAGCATGTCGGAAATTTGCCTGCCGGTCGCCTGGTCGAGATTGCCGGTTGGCTCATCGGCGATCAGGATGGCCGGTCCCGGTGCCAGCGCGCGGGCTATGGCCACGCGCTGCTGCTCACCGCCCGAGAGCTCGCCCGGATAATGCGTCAGACGCTGTGAGAGACCCACGGCAGCCAGTTCTTCCTCGGCTGCACCAAAGGGATCGGAATGGCCCGCCAGTTCCAGCGGCACAGCGACGTTCTCCAGCGCCGTCATGTTGGGGATAAGATGGAAGGACTGGAAAACAATGCCGATGGAGCGGCCACGAAAGGCGGCAATCGCATCTTCGCTCAGCGCGTTGATCTGTGTTCCGCCGACGCGCACAATGCCGTCATCCACACGCTCCAGCCCTGCGATCACCATCAGGAGCGTCGATTTTCCCGAACCCGAGGGGCCGACGATTGCCGTAGAGCGCCCACGCTCTACGGAGAGGCTCACGCCTTTGAGAACATGCACGGAGGACGCGCCCTCCCCCAGTGTCAGAGACACGTTCTCAAGTTCGATCACGGCTTCTGTCACGGAAAAGACATCCTATATTGGGAAGAGATGACGCTGGAATCGCACCAATGCACGGTTTTGGCAAATATGGGTTATCCCGCATGGCATTCAAATTTTTTCGTCCTTTCGGCCAGTTCACAAAAATTTCATCGGCTGCTGCGGCGCTTGTCCTGATGCTTTCCGTGAGTGTAACCGCGCGTGCTGAAACCATCCGGATTGTTGGCTTCGGCGACAGTCTGATGGCGGGCTACAATCTCGGGCCGGGCGAGGGTTTCCCCGAACAGCTCGAAGACGCGCTCAGGGCCGAGGGCTATGATGTCGCCATCGCCAATGCAGGTGTTTCCGGCGATACGACGAGCGGTGGGCTTTCCCGCCTTGAATGGTCTGTTCCCGAAGAGGCGGATATTGTGCTTCTGGAGCTCGGTGCGAATGACATGCTGCGCGGCATTTCGCCCGCCTCCACCGAGCAGAATCTCGACCGGATGATCGCCATGCTGAAGGAACGCGGCCAGCAAGTGATCCTGGCTGGCATGCTGGCTGCACCCAATCTCGGCGAGGACTATGCCGCCGCCTTCAATCCGCTCTATGAACGGCTGGCCAATAAGCACGGGATCCACCTCATTCCGTTCTTTCTTGACGGCGTGGCCGCCGAACCGTCTCTGCTTCTGGAAGACGGTATGCATCCGAATGCCCAGGGCATTGCACGTATGGTGGAGCGTATTCTGCCCACCTTCCGCACAGTCCTCGATGAGCGATCCGAAGAAGGCGCGTAAAACCTGATAAAGAAACCGCTTGCTCACAGTGGCAATCGATGATTCGCTGTACTCGACACTGCGATTCGAGGAGGTTGCCATGCCGCGACTTTTCACCGCCCTCGAGATCCCGCGTGACGCCGCCTTGTCGTTGTCACTTCTGCGCGGGGGCCTCCCAGGAGCTCGTTGGATCGATGTCGAAAACTATCATCTGACATTGCGGTTCTTCGGTGACGTGGAAGGTCACACGGCGGACGAGATTGCCAATGCACTTGACAGGATTCGGCGCCCCAGCTTCACGATGAAGCTTTCCGGTGTCGGGGCTTTCGGGCAGAAGAAACCCCACTCCATCTGGGCTGGTGTGTCCGCCTCCCCAGACCTGCACGCATTACAGGGAGAAATAGACGGCATCTGCCGGCGGTTACGCCTGCCACCGGATCCCCGGAAGTTCACGCCACACGTCACCCTGGCCCGCCTGAAAAATTCCAGTCCGCACGACGTGGCAAGCTATCTTTCCGCTCGCGGGAATTTTGCTTCTGTGCCCTTCTCTGTCGGCCGCTTCGTGCTGATGTCGTCGCGCGCTTCCTTTGGTGGCGGACCATACATCATCGAGGAAGCCTGGCCTCTGGTGGGCGCTGAATATGATCGTCAGTCGAATTTCGACAGCAGCGCTTCAGAAGCCTCGCGGATCATCTGGTAAACCGACGCAAAGCCGTCCTCACCGCCGTAATAGGGATCGGGAATGTCGACCATGCGACCGTTGGCATAATCGAGAAAGAGGTGAATCTTTCCTGACACGCCTCGGGTGGCGCGCTCGCGCAGCGTTTGCACATTGTTGCGATCCATACCCAAAAGCAGATCGTAGCGGTTGAAGTCCGCCGCTTCCACCTGCCGTGCCCGTTGGTGAGAGATATCGACCCCGAACCTGCGTGCGATATCGACCGAACGCGGGTCAGGTGGGTTGCCCACGTGCCACGCACCGGTTCCAGCTGAGCCGACCAGGAAATCCGCCCCTCGCCCCCGCTCCACCGCGACACTGCGAAAGACCCCCTCTGCGAGCGGAGAGCGACAGATATTGCCAAGGCAGACGAAGAGAATCGAGATACGAGGCTTTGCGTTCATGGCGGGTGCGCTATCATCCAGATGAAGATGCCAACAGGCGATACCATGGAGAGACGCGATGGCAAGGGCAAAGCTCGATCCGGCTGCGCTGGAACAGGCGCTCAAGACACTCGACGGGTGGGATCTGGGGGAAGATGGGGACTCCATCGAGCGGCGCTTCATCTTCACCGATTTTTCCGAAGCATTCGCGTTCATGACGCGTTCGGCGCTCATGGCCGAAAAATTGAACCATCATCCAGACTGGTCGAATGTCTACAAGACCGTCGATGTCAGTCTTTCCACGCATGATGCAGGCGGGGTAACTGAACTCGATCTCAAGCTCGCCATGGCAATGAATCGTTTCGCCAGGAGCTGATCTTGCTCGGATTCCGTCCAAATATTGAATTTCGATGGCTGATTCCCACATCTTGGTCAGCAGGAGCACACCATGGACGATGTGAAAATCGGCGAAATTCTGGAACCGGCCGGTCCCCGTGAAAACCGGGACCGCGAAGAGCGTGTGCGTGCCAAGTTCTGGCGCACGATAAAGAAGGCGGCCCGGCACGTGCCATTCATGGAAGAACTGGTGGCCGGCTATTATTGCGCGCTCGACAACGACACCCCGCCAAAGGTGCGCGGATTGCTGCTCGCTGCCCTCGCCTATTTTGTGCTTCCGCTCGACGTGGTGCCGGATTTTCTGCTTGGATTCGGCTTTACAGACGACATCGCCGTGCTGGCAGCCGCGCTTAACGCCGTACGCCACCATATCACGCCGGCCCACCGTCTCGCGGCCAGGAACGCCCTCACTGAAACCGCCCGCGAGCACTGACCAGTCAAATTCTTGCCTCTTTCATTCGTTTCAACCGCTAGTGAAGGGGTGTTCGGAAGTTGGCGCATTTGTTTTGCGGCAACGGATATCGGGGGTGAACGCATGAAGAATCCGTCGATTCGCTTCACGCTTTGGTAACCCAGATTAAATAAAAATGAAGTGATCTAGAGGGACCAGCCGGTCTCCAAACACTGGCAGAAAAAGACGGTCAAGACGATGCGCGTACTGATTTCGACACTGATGCTCATTTGCGGAATGGCGGCGGCAAGCCCCGCGCTGGCCCAGGCAACGGCGGTGGGACAGCATCGCGACTGGGGCGTCTACAGCTACCAGTCCGGAAACGGCAAGGTGTGCTACGCCATGAGCGTGCCAAAGGAAAAGCAGCCGGCCAGCCTCGACCATGGCGACATTTTCTTCTTCGTCAGCCAGAAGCCCGGTCAGAACGTGGCTTCGGAACCGCAGTTTATCGCAGCGTACAATTTCCAGACGAATTCCAAGGTGATTGTCACGGTGGGCAACAAAAGCTTCACCATGTTCACGCAGGGCAAATCCGCCTGGCTTGAGAACGCGGCTGAAGAGCCTCAGTTAATCGCAGCGATGAAGGGCGGTTCAGACATGAAGGTTGCTGCGAAATCTGGCCGCGGCAACGACACCAGCTACACCTTCTCTCTCAGCGGTGTCACGGCTGCGATCAACGCCACCCAGAACTGCAAATAGAGTTTGCAGAAGCCGGCTGTCGGCTGCGACAGGTGACGGCAGCCCTCAGGCGTGCTATGAGCGCGGCAGATGAAGGGCAGCCGCTGAATTCGAGATACGAATTCGCAAAGCGCTGCCCGCAACGCACTTCAAGAACGCCATGGCACTGACACTCGATCTATCGACGCCCGAGGGGCGCGCTGACCTGCGCCCCGCCACGAAAGCCGAGAAGCAATCGCTGATCGGCCTTTCGCGTGACGAACTGGCAGAAGCGCTGCTTTCACTGGGTGTGCCTGAGCGGCAGTCACGCATGCGCGTGCGCCAGCTTTGGCACTGGCTTTATGTGCGCGGCGTTTCCGACTTCTCGCAGATGTTCAACATCTCGAAGGATCTGCGGGCTCAGCTCGACGAGCGTTTTACAATCGCCCGCCCGGAAATCATCGAAGAGCAGATTTCGAAAGACGGTACCTGCAAGTGGCTGATGCGCTTTCCAGCGCGCGGCGCAGGCCGCCCGGTGGATGTGGAAACGGTTTACATTCCCGAGGAAGGCCGCGGCACACTTTGCATTTCCAGCCAGGTCGGCTGCACCCTGACCTGCACCTTCTGCCACACCGGTACGCAGAAGCTCGTGCGCAACCTGACGCCGGGCGAAATTCTCGACCAGCTTCTCGTGGCGCGGGATCGGCTTGGCGATTTCCCCGACGCAGACACGCCAGATGGCGCCATAGTGCCGGCAGAAGGCCGTAAGGTCACCAACATCGTCATGATGGGTATGGGTGAACCACTCTACAATTTCGAGAATGTGAAGCAGGCGCTTCTCATCGCCTCCGATGGCGAGGGCCTTTCGCTCTCGAAGCGCCGCATCACATTGTCCACCTCAGGCGTGGTTCCGGAGATCTATCGCACCGGCGAGGAAATCGGTGTCATGCTCGCGATTTCGCTACACGCAGTACGCGACGAACTGCGCAACGAGCTGGTGCCGATCAACAAAAAATATCCGCTGAAAGAGCTGCTCGACGCCTGCCGCGCCTATCCCGGGCTGTCAAACGCGCGGCGTATCACGTTTGAGTATGTGATGCTGAAGGGTGTCAACGATTCGCTCGACGATGCCCGTGAGCTGGTGCGGCTTCTGAAAGGCATTCCCGCCAAGATCAACCTGATCCCCTTCAACCCATGGCCCGGCAGCGACTATGAATGCTCCGACTGGGAGCAGATTGAGGAGTTTGCGGACCTGGTCAACAAGGCCGGATACGCCTCGCCCATCCGCACCCCGCGCGGGCGCGATATCCTGGCAGCCTGCGGTCAGCTCAAATCCGCATCGGAGCGGATGAAGAAGGCTGACCGGCTGAAGCTGGAAGCCATGATGATCGCCGGCCACGGCGAATAGGGCAACTCTGGCTCACCGCGCCTGAGCGGTCAGGATTTTCAGCGCAAAGGCCGAGAAAACGCCGGCGAAAAGATAGTCGACCACGCGGGTGACACGCGGACTCTTCTTCAGAAGCTTGGAAAAACTGTCTGCCGCGATCACCATCGGCGCGACGATTGGCAGCGCCAGCGGAATGAACAGAAGGCCGAGAAAGAAGAGCTTGCCAGGTGCGTGCGGATCGCTGGCGGACACGAACTGCGGCAGAAAAGTCATGAAGAACAGGATAATCTTCGGGTTCAGAAGATTGATGCCGAGCCCCGTGGCCCAGTTCTTCAGGAGCGACCGCCCCGCCCCACCCTTCTTTTCCGGCGAGAAGGCGGAGCCCTTGCGGATCGCCTGGATGGCCAGCCAGATCAGATAGCCCGCACCGAACACCTTGAGCGCAAGGAAGGCCTCTGGCGAAGCCACGATCAGCGCTGAGAGCCCCAGCGCCACAAGCGCCGTGTGGATCATGATCCCGGTCATCGCGCCGAACATGCAGGCGAAGCCGGCCGCCCTGCCCTGGCTCAGCGCCCGACCGACGAACAGCGTCATGTCCGGACCCGGCGTGATCGAAATCACGAAGGTGGCGAGGGCAAACTGGAGAATGGTGGCGAAATCGGGAATGAAGGTCATGGAAGTGCTTCCGGCACGATGTTGATCCGCCGGAAGCTAACGCAGGATCAAAGCTCACGCCAGCGGCATGATTGGGAGGCCGCTGGTTCAGGATCAGATCGTTTCCGTCACCTTCTTGAGCTTGTCCGGTGTGTCCGGATTGAGCCCACGCTCGCGCGCGACCCGCTCGATCAGGCGATAATAACCCACGAGCGAGACAAGCGGGTCCAGCTGGCCATGGCCGGTGGATGGCGTTTTTATGGTGCGTTCACCCAGATCACACGATGAGAAGCTCGCAATCTGTGCACCAAAGCCGCGCAGCTTTTCGAGCGATTGCGCGCTTGAAGCCATCGCTGCATCCTCCGGTACAAAGGCAAGAATGGGAAAGCCCTGATCGACAAGCTGCATCGGCCCATGCATCAGTTCGGCGAGAGAGAAGGCTTCGGCATGAAGCTGGGCCGTTTCCTTTGCTTTCAAAGCCGCTTCAAGCGCAATGGCAAAGCCCGGACCGCGACCGGCGGTATAGACGGATGCTGCACTCGTCAGGAGCGGCAGCGCCGGCTCCCAGTTTACATCGCAGGCGGCGGCTAGCGCTTCCGGAAGGCGGGCAAGCGCATTTTTGAGCGCGCCATTGCCCGACGCTGCCTGCGTAACACCGGCAAGCGCCGCGGCAGACGCGATGAAACTCTTCGTCGCCGCCACGCTCCGCTCCGGTCCGGCATGGATTGGCAACACGATGTCGGCCGCCTTCGCAAGCGGACTGTCGGCAACATTGACCACGGCCAGCGTAACCGCGCCGCCCTTCTTGGCCGAGGCCTGAGCGGCGACGATATCAGGGCTCCCGCCGGACTGGGAAATCGTGATGTGAAGCGCGCGCTCGAGCTTCAGCGACGCGTCATAGACCGATGCCACCGAGGGGCCGATGGAGGCCACGGGAATGCCCGTATGAATCTCGAACAGATATTTGAAGAAGCTCGCGGCATGGTCGGATGAACCGCGCGCCGACATGCTCACCACCGCAGGGGCGCGCTCGGCAATCACCCGAGCCAGTTCAGCGAAGGTTTGTGCTTCCTTGGAAAAAAGCCGGTCGACAGCTTCGGCAGCCTCAGCGGTTTCCTGAAACATCAGGGATGGCGTATCGGTCATTTCGGTCTTTCCGTGGTTGAAACTTGGATGTGAGATCTTTCAGCCCAGCGTCGCAATTGTTCGATGCAGATCGTCGCTGTTGCGATCGAGCGCGGCTCGCGCTTCCTCGGGCGAGAGCCCCCGCACCACGAGAACCGCCGGCTTTACATGAAAGTTGGTTTTCTCGAGCGCGGTGCGCGCCGACGCTTCATCACACCCCTCCACCTGCATGAGCATTTCGACGGCGCGACGCACCAGCTTCTTGTTCGATGGCTTCATATCCACCATGCGGCCGCGATAGACCTTGCCAAGCCGCATCATGACCGCTGTGGAGAAGAGGTTGATCGCGATCTTCTGGCTCGTACCGGCCGCCATACGCGTGGAGCCGGCAAGCACCTCCGCTCCAGTCTCCAGGAGCACCCCGCAATCGGCCTTTTCGAGCAGTCCGCTACCGGGATTGTTGGCGATGCCGATGGTCAGCGCACCGCGCGCCTTCGCGGCCTCCATCGCCGCCAGTGTGTAGGGCGTGCTGCCGCTTGCGGCGAGCCCCACCACCACATCGAGAGGCCCGCAAGCAAGCGCATCAATCTCGTTTCGGCCCGCCACCTCATCATCTTCGGCGCTTTCGCGTGCTTCAGCCACGCTGATACTGCCGCCGGCCAGCAGAAAGAGACTGCGCTCCTCGGGCCATCCAAAGGTGGGGTAAAGCTCGACCGCATCCAGCATAGCAACGCGGCCCGAGGTACCGGCCCCAACATAGATAAGACGGCTGTCCGGGTTCGCGAGGCGCTGCGCCGCTGCTTCGACGGCTTGTTCCAGCGCCGGGAGAGCAGCGGTGACCGCATCCACCGCAGCGCGCTGGCCCGTAAGCATGGCACCCAGCATATCGACAGTCGAGAACCGCTCGATATCCCGATACGCCTGGCTTGCTGTTTCAGTTGAAGTTGTCATCGACGGCTCTCAGGTTGCAGGTTGCAGGTCGCCTGCCTGTTCTAGACCAATTTAATACCAAATAGCATATACAGTCTTTGCCGCAAAAATCCATTCCCGTCCCGAGAAAATCTTTCCTGCCATGATTTAGAGCTTTTTCAGCGGCATGACAGCGCACATCTCCTCCGTATTTCTTGCAAAGCTTGTTCATCCCATCCATAATTGGACTTATAAATAATATACCACTCTTTTCAGCGAGCGTGCCTGAACGATGACAGACGCCCTTTCGGGGACGAAGGAGGACTTTGGCACATTGCTCGCCCGGGAGATCCAGTCCGGTGCAGCAGACGCGACGCCGCGTTACATCCGGCTCGCCAACGCGCTGCGACAGATGGTGGAGAGCCTGGTTCTGGGTTCCGGCGCGGCTCTGCCATCGGAGCGCCTTCTGGCTGAGATGACGGGACTCTCGCGCGTCACCGTACGGCGTGGGATCGAGCTGCTGGTACGCGAAGGCGTACTGGAACAACGCCGGGGCTCAGGCACCTATGTCCTCGCCCCCATCGAACGCTTCGAGCAGCCGCTTGCGGCGATCACCAGCTTCACCGAGGACATGCTGTCCTACGGTCGCAAGCCCGAAACACGCTGGCTGGCGCGCGAATATGCCAGCCCTTCAGCACAGGAAGCCATGACGCTGGGGCTTTCGCCCGGCGATCGTGTTCTGCGCCTGCATCGCCTGCGGCTGGCCGATGCCCTGCCGCTTGCGGTCGAACTGGCAATCGTGCCAGCAGATGTTCTGCCGGATCTCTCATTGTTGGGTACCTCGCTTTATGAAGCGATGGCGTCCGCTGGCGCACGGCCGCACAAGGCGCTGCAGCGTATGCATGCCTGTGCCCTGCCGGAGTTCGAGGCCCGCCTTCTCGAAGCCGAGGCCGGAGAGCCAGCTCTTTTCCTGGAGCGGATATCCCGAACCGCTGCAGGACGGGTGGTCGAGTTCACCCGCTCCCACTTCAAGGGCGACCGGTTCGATTTTGTTGCCGAGCTTAACCTGCAGGGTGAGATTTAAGACGAGAGCCTAAAGGGATTCCAGGAAACGGATCAGATCGTCCCGATCCTGCTTTGCCATATTGACCACCCTGTCACGGGCTGCCTGCGCTTCCCCACCATGCCATAGAATGGCCTCAAGCAGCGTTCGCGCGCGACCGTCATGCAGGAACGTCGCCTCCTCGTTCACCGTCGCGGTAAGGCCGATCCCCCAAAGCGGCGGCGTGCGCCATTCATAGCCATCGGCAAGACCTTCCGTGCGCCCGTCAGCCAGGCCCTCACCCATGTCGTGCAGCAGCATGTCTGTATATGGCCAGATCAGCTGAAAACGCAGGGCCGGGTCCTCCACGTCACGCCGGGTCACGTATTTGGGACGGTGGCAGGTGGCACAGCCACTTTCGTAGAACACTTTTTTCCCGGCAAGCACCGAAGGATCATCCACGCCACGCCGAGCCGGAACCGCGAGATGGCGCGAATAGAACGTCACCAGGTTCAACAGGTCCTCGGGCACCTCCTCGGCGCCCAGTCGCTCCTGCGCACCATGCGGCAGGTCACGGCATTTGGCCTGCGCCTCGGTGCAGTCGCCCCAATGATCCGGCGCAAGCGGGGTCGAAAGTCCCATATCGCCGGAAAACGCGCCTGCCGTCTGTTCGGCGATGGTGGGCGCAATGGCCTTCCAGCCAAAGCGGCCAAGCTTCCATCGGCCCTCCGCGTCGCGCACCCTTGCGGCACGTCCGGAAATACCGTCGCCATCTTCATCGTCGGGGTCAGCCCAGGCGAGAATGTCGGCCTCGTGCACGCTTTCCAGAAGACCGAGCCCGATCATCGGCGGCGCGACGCGCGCCGACATCATCAGATCATCGCGCATCGGACCGAAGCCGGGGTCGACGACCCTGAGCGCCGGCTTGCGCAGTGTGACCGTCTCGCCCTCGGAAAGCGCCACAGGTAAATCCTCATAGGTGACCGCGACGCGCCCCTCCGGGTTGAGCCCGGCCACCGCATGGTCCTGAAGCTGCAACCCGTAGACAGGATCAGGCGCAGCCGGTAACCGGCCATCCGCAATCGCCGCTAGCTGATCCTTGTCGGCTGGTACGGACAGGCGCACCAGCAGTGACACCGCCGAATCCTCGGGCCTCGCCGGCGCATGACCGCGCCCATCCTTGATATGGCACGACTGGCAGGCCCGTGCGTTGAACAGCGGCCCCAGCCCGTCGGAGGCCTGCGTTGACGACGGCGAGGAAACCCAGTCCTTTCGGAAAAGACCGTTGCCGAGCAGGAAGCGCTCCAGCTCGGCAAATTCCAGATTGGCGGACGAATGGGAGAACGCATCCGCATTGATCAGTTTCGTCGACGTGGTCGCACCCGCCGACATGCGTTCGAAACGTTCCGCCTTGTCGAATGAAGACGTCGGTTGAGTAACGCTCTCGACCCTCTTGCGGTCCTTTTCATTCAGATCGTCGCGGAGACCTGAGAACTGTCCATCCGCATGGGCGCATAAGGCCACGAGAGCAAGAAGGCCGGTCAAAAGCGTGGCACGGACGGAAATGTTCATGAAAAAGGTCTTTATGGAAAACGCCGGGCCGACACGCGGCCCGGCGCAAAATTGGTCTTATTCGAATACGGCGTCGGGATTGTCCAGACTGTCGGAGCCTTCGAGTTCAATACCGGCCAGGTCGAGTGCGGCAATCACACGCTCCAGCGAACGCGTCTGATCGACAAGCCCGTCGATCGCGGCCTGCACGATTGCATTGCCTTCCTCGTTGCCCTGACCAATCATCTGGTCATAGGTTTCCCCACCCTCGGCGCGTTCCTTCATCGCCGTCATTGCCTGCAGTGTGGCGTCGAGCTTTGCCTTCACCTCTTCGGCAAGCCCCGGATCCTTCTCGGAGACCATGTCGGCGAGGCTCGGACCTTCTACCTTGGAGCCATCGACGCGCTCATAGGAGCCGAAATAGACATTCCGGATACCGACGAGATCATAATAGTGGCTGTTGTGCGTGTTGTCGGAGAAGCAGTCATGCTCTTCTTCCGGATCGTTTAGAAGCAGGCCAAGCTTCATGCGTTCACCGGCAAGTTCGCCATAGGAAAGCGAGCCGAGACCGGTCAGCATTGCCGTCAGACCCGCCTTTGGATCAGCCGTTACTTCAGCGCGTGCCTCACCATCGGTCTGCCAGTTTGCCACCATCTCCTCCAGGTCGGTAACCAGGAGGTCGGCAGCAGCCTGAAGATATTGTCCACGGCGGTCACAATTGTCACCGGTGCAGTTCTCCGCATCGAAATCGGTGTAGGGACGCGCTCCGGCACCCGCCTCTGTCCCGTTGAGGTCCTGCCCCCAGAGAAGGAACTCAATCGCGTGGTAGCCCGTTGCCACATTCGCCTCGATGCCACCAACCTCGTGAAGCGACTGGATAACCTCGGGAGTAATTTCGGAAACGTCGACTTCCGTACCCCCTGCGGTGACTTTGTCTTTGGCGACCACGTTGACCGTGTAGAACTCATTTGTGTCGGATTCGGTGCCATAGCTGGCGTCGACGTAGTCGATCAGCCCCTCGTCCAGCGGCCAGGCATTCACCTTGCCTTCCCACTCATCGACTATGGCATTGCCGAAGCGATAGGCTTCGCTCTGCTGGTAGGGGACGCGGGCCGCCAGCCAGGCCTCTCGGGCGGCAGCCATGGTCTCCCCGGACGGGCTTTCCACCAGTTTGCTCACCGCTTCGCGTAGAGCTTTCGCGGTCTCCAGGCTGTCCTCATAGGTGGCCAGCGCAATGTCGGCATAGGTGGAGACCACCTCCTGCGGCTCGGCAGCGACAGCCGGTGAGGCCATGATGGCCGCCAGTGCGGTACCGATGAGTAAACGACGCTTCATGTGACTTCCCCTCTCGTCCAATCCAGATCACCGGCGGCAGGAAAACGCGACCGGCCAGCGGCCGACGACCGCCACCAAATAATGTGGATTTAGATTATCAAGTTTATGAAGGCAAGCCCGCCACGGATTTTGGGACGCTATTCCATTGCCTTGACGGCTATGACTGCATTGGTCCCGCCGAACGCAAATCCGTTGCTGAGCGCCACTCTCACATTACGCTTACGCGCCGCATTCGGCGTTACGTCCAGATCGCAATCGGGATCGTTTTCCCGGTAACCGACAGTCGGCGGCACTATGCTATCCCGGATTGCCATCACGCAGGCAATCAGCTCAAGCGCGCCGGACGCGCCCAGGCAATGCGCATGCATCGACTTGGTGGACGACACGGAGAGTTTTGGCGCGTGCTTGCCAAACACACGCTTGATCGCCTCTGTCTCGATCTTGTCGTTGGCTTTGGTGCCAGTGCCATGCGCGTTGATGTAGTCCACATCGGCTGCCGAAAGGCCGGCCTCGTGCAGACACGCCTTCAGGGCGGAGACCGGGCCTTCCACGGTAGGAGCCACAATATCGGAAGCATCGGCCGACATGCCACCACCGGCAAGTTCGGCCAGAATGGTGGCACCGCGCGCCTGGGCGTGTTCCAGCGTTTCGAGCACCGCAATGCCAGCGCCCTCGCCGAGGACCAGACCATTGCGGTCTGCCGAGAATGGACGACAGGTCTCGGGCGCGAGAACCCGCAACGCTTCCCACCCCTTCAGAATACCATAAATGAGAGGTGCGTCAGAACCACCGGCAAGCATCACGTCGGCACGACCGAGCCTGATCTGATCGGCAGCGGCCAAAATCGCATGGTTGGATGAAGAACAGGCGGATGTAGCGCCGAAAACAGGGCCACGCAGACCAAGTGTCATGCTGACCTGTCCGGCCGCGGCCCCCGGCATCACGCGGGGAACGGTGAAAATACCGGTACGCGGCTTTCCTTCCAGGAGGATGGCACGATAGCTGTCTTCGATGGCTTCCCAGCCGCAAACTCCCGTGCCGACCACAGCACCCACGCGATGAGTGTTCCCGTCATCCACGATAAATCCGGACTGGGTTAGCGCCTCCCGCGCGGAAATTGCCGCAAGAAGGCTGAAACGGTCCATTGTCACAAGCCGCTTGCGGTCGATCCCATGGTCCGGCAATTCCTTGATTTCAGCGCCTATGCGCACTTTCAGTTCATGGAGCGGAGCCGTTGTAATCGGCCCTATAGCCTGTCGACCGGCCTGCATCGAAGACCAGATGGACGGGACGTCGGTTCCAAGCGCACAAATGCCGCCGATGCCGGTTATGACGATGCGCGGCGCTGTCATCTATTTCTTGGCATCCACCAGCTCGCGAACAGCGGCGACGATATCCTTCACCGTCTCCATGCTCTCCCAGGCTTCAGCGGTGTTCATCTCCACCTCGATATTGAATTCGTCTTCAACATCGAAAATGATCTCGGTAAGCTCAAGTGAATGAATGCCAAGATCAGCCAGCGGCGTATCGAGCGTGATGGTCTCGACATCGTCCTGTGCATGGGTCTTGATCTTTTCCAGGATCGTCCTGCCGATCTCATCGGTACTCAAACTGGCATCAGCATTCATGAAATATCTCCTCGGACCACTTTTGCGCTGGCTGGGATACCATGGGGCAAGGCGTCCGCGCTCTACTCTCAACAATTTGCAGCCATAAGAAACCAAAGCGCGGCGGGCGGCAAGTGTATGTGGTGCATATCCGCCGATGCCGCATAGTCAGTTTCCGCTGGCGCCACCCTTCACAAAGATGGTCACGCCACCGCGCTCAGCATATTCAAGGGCAACCACATCCCTGAGCTGGATCGAGCGTGAATCCACAGCGTGGAAAAAGAGCGCGCTGCCCTCGATCGCCTCACGCAGCATTGCGATCTCGTCCTTGTTCTCGGCAATAGCAGAAGCGATGCTGCTGTCTTTCTCTTCCAGATCGGGAAGGAAAACAATGTCAATCTCGTCAAGCGAAAAGGTTTTGCGCACCCGCTCGGCATTCTGGGCAGTGGCATCAATCGCCGCCAGGATCCGACTGCTCGCCGACTCCGCCTCCACCTCCTCGGTTTTCACTTCGGAACCGACGATTGCATCGATGGCTTCTTCCCGCTGCAATCCCTGTGCGAGAAGCGGTGACTGCAAGGCAACCGTCGTCGCGAATCCCAGGGCGATAATCAGGCGAAGCCTGGCATCGATCGTTGCCGGCCGATCAACAGTGCTCAAGTTCATCATTCAATCCCGTGTCCTCGTCGCGCAGAAAACATGTTCTGCCACGGAAGGCAACGGGCACACTGCGGCACGGGTTCCCTCAAAGCCAGCCTGGGTAATCGGAGACCAGAAGCCGATACGGATCTTCGTCTTCCTCGATGTCGGAAAACCGCGCAATCGGATCGGCAAAGATATTGTCTGTGATGTCATCGTTTACGGTTGAAACCTCACCGATCAGCACATCCTCCTTCTCGCCCCAGAACGCGTGCCAGACTCCAGGCAGGAGCGTAACGCTCTCTCCGGGCTGCAACCGCAGGACGCCGCCTGCGTCCACGCGGCGCATTACGCCGTCCGTGGGTACGCTAACCGGAGCCGTTCGATCGATGTTCCCACCGGCATCGGACGCAAAAAGCTCGATGCAGAGCGTGCCACCGCCACGATTGATGATGTCTTCGGCCTTGATGGCATGGGTGTGCATCGGCGCAAGCTGATCACGCCGGGAAATCATGATTTTCTCCGCATAGAGCATGCCGCGACCATGTTTCAGGTCGTCCTGATTGCCATTGCGCACCGTGAAGAGAAACAGGCCGCACCGATCGAAATCGCCGCGGCCATAGTCGGTAATGTCCCAGCCGAGTCTCGCATCGACAATGCCGCCGATCGACTCGCGTCTCTGCTTCATCTCATCGGGTGTCCAGTCCGCGAAGGGCGGCATCACATAGCCGAAGGAGCGGATGAACGCATCTCCTTCGCGCAAAATCTCATTGACTTTCGACCGTTTCACCGCCGCCTCCCTTTATGCGAACCGATTTAGATCGTTGGTTCGTATCGCAACCGGGACGCCGCGCCAAGGCGTTTGTTTTCTAGAACGCCTTGAAGGTCAAAGTGGTAAGCGAGCGGCGAATACCCGGCACGTTGGCGATGTTCTCGCTGACGAACTTGCCGATATCGACGCCATCATCGATATACACCTTCATGAGGAGGTCGTAATCGCCACTGGTCGAGTAAAGTTCGGAGGCGATTTCGCGCTTGTAGAGTTCATCGGCCACCTCATAGGTCTTGCCGGGCTTGCAGCGCAGTTGAACGAAGACAGGTCTCATAGGGGCTCCATGGAGCGGATTCTAAACAGGGTCCGGCCAGACTTGGCCTGCAGACTTACACTGTCAACAGACAGCGGACGATCTGATGATCGGAATCCGCGAGCCCGTCAATGACATCGAAATGATGGCGGTCGGGTTCTTCCACAGTCGCCGTGCTGGCACCAAGACCGATCCAGACATTTGCGAGCAGAGCGTTTTGGCGCAGGAACTCTCCCCGCTCCGCGGCTCCGACCCAGCAAGTCAGCCTGACGCCGGGCAAAGGAGCCAGCAAGGCCGGACTTTCGGCCTGCGCCTCTTCAGGCGTGATCTTCAGGTTCTCGTTCATGGCCGTGTTGATCATCGGACGCAGGTCATGCACCCCGGAAATTGACAGGACATGACGAAGCCGCGCCCGCACATCGGCGGGCAGGGGCGACGTCACGCATGCCATGCGTGACGCGAGATGACCGCCCGCCGAATGGCCAGTCAGGATCAGGGGGCCATCAACGCGTTCGGCCGCGGCGCGCACGGCATCACCGATTTCGCGCACAATGCCAGAGATCGAATTCTCGGGACACAGCGTGTAGGACGGCATGGCAACCGCATAGCCACTGTCCACCGCCCCGGCAGCCAGATGCGACCAGTAGCTTTTGTCGAGCTTCAGCCAGAAACCGCCATGGATGAAAACCACGAGACCGGCAGGCTTGCTTTCCGGTAGAAAAAGATCAAACCGATTGCGCGCGCCATCACCATAAGGAAGGTCGAGTTTGGCCCGCCCTGCAGCAGAAAGGGCATCTCGATAGGCTTGCGCGGGTTCGACCCAAACGCCAGGCCACTGGTCTCCTCGCGGAATGTTTGCTCCATTGGCATAAGCATCGTCCCAATCGATGACCTGATGATAGAACACGCGCGACCCCTCCCTCTGTCGATGTCGAAACACCCTGCTTGGCCTTGCCGGTGTATTCTGTCATCATCACACCGCGTCGTGTAGACTGCGTCCAGACCGGATATATTTCAACCTTAAAATTTCATACTTGAAATATCCTCTCTCCGGTGCAATGCTCCAAGCTTATAAGGCCAGGTGTTAAGCGATCCTGGGAGGAAGGAGCGCGAGCATGAAAGTTGCTGTTCTCGGCGGAGGTCCCGCAGGCCTCTACTTCGCAATCTCGATGAAGCTGCGCAATGCGGCTCACGACATCACGGTATTCGAACGCAACAAACCCGATGACACATTCGGCTGGGGCGTTGTGCTTTCCGACGAAACACTCGACAATCTGGCTGAAAACGATCCGGTCAGCGCCGAACGCATCCGCGAACATTTCGCCTATTGGGACGACATCGCCGTGGTCCACAAGGGTGTGCGCACTCTCTCCACGGGCCATGGATTCTGCGGCATTGGCCGCATGCGCCTGCTTATCCTCCTGCAGGAGCGCGCCCGTGAGCTCGGTATCAATCTCCAGTTTCAGACCGAGATCGACGACCCCCGCCCCTTCATGGCCGAATACGACATGGTGCTGGCGGCCGACGGACTGAACTCCAGAACGCGCACCACGTTCGCAGACGTCTTCAAGCCCGACATTGACGTGCGCAAATGTAAATTCGTCTGGCTCGGCACGCATCAGAAATTCGACGATGCCTTCACCTTCATTTTCGAAAAGACCGAGCACGGATGGGTCTGGGCGCACGCCTACCAGTTCGACGACGACACCGCGACCTTCATCGTCGAGTGTGGGCCCGAGACCTGGGAGAAATTCGGCTTCGGCGACATGAGCCAGCAGGAATCCATCGCGGTCTGTGAGCGGATCTTCAAGGATCATCTGGGTGGCCACAAGCTGATGACCAACGCCAACCACATTCGCGGGTCGGCGTGGATCAACTTCCCCCGTGTCCTGTGCGAGCGCTGGTCGCATGAAAACATCGCACTGATGGGCGATGCCGCGGCCAGCGCCCACTTTTCCATCGGCTCGGGCACCAAGCTGGCGCTTGAGAGCGCCATTGCCCTGGCGGAGTATCTCCACACTGAGCCGACACTGAAGGAGGCTTTCGAGAAATACGAGGACGCGCGGCGGCTGGAGGTCTTGCGCCTTCAGTCGGCGGCACGCAACTCGCTCGAATGGTTCGAGGAGGTGGAGCGCTATCTCGATCTCGATCCGGTGCAGTTCAACTATTCGCTGCTCACCCGCTCGCAGCGCATCAGCCATGAGAACCTGCGCCTGCGCGACCCCGAATGGCTCTCGGGCGCCGAAAGCTGGTTCCAGCAGCAGGCCGGCGCGGAAGACAACGCCGCCCGCCCGCCCATGTTTGCGCCCTACAAGCTGCGCGGTCTCACGCTGAAAAACCGTGTCGTCGTGTCGCCCATGGCCCAGTACAAGGCTGTCGACGGCTGCCCGACCGACTGGCACATGGTGCATTATTGCGAGCGCGCCAAAGGCGGCGCAGGCCTCGTCTATATCGAGATGACCTGTGTCAGCCCCGAGGGGCGCATCACGCCCGGATGCCCTGGCTTCTACAAGCCCGAGCACGAAGCCGCATGGACACGCATCGTCGATTTCATCCATCAGGAGACGGACGCGAAGATCTGCGCCCAGATCGGCCATTCCGGCCCGAAAGGCTCCACCCAGCTCGGCTGGCAGGAAATGGACGCGCCGCTGAAAGAAGGCAACTGGCCGCTTCTGGCTGCCTCCGATGTGTCCTGGTCAGAAAAGAACCAGACACCCAGGGCCATGGACCGTGCCGATATGGACATGGTACGCGACCAGTTCGTTTCCGCTGCAGAAATGGCCGAGCGCTGCGGGTTCGACATGCTCGAACTGCACTACGCCCATGGCTATCTCCTCTCCTCCTTCATCTCGCCGCTCACCAACCGGCGCGCGGATGAGTATGGCGGCAGCCTTGAAAACCGCATGCGCTATCCGCTGGAAATCTTCCATGCGGTGCGGGCCGTCTGGCCTAACGACAAGCCCATCTCGGTGCGCATTTCTGCCAATGACTGGGTCGGCGATGAAGGCGTGACACCGGAGGAAGCCGTCGAGATCGCCCGCATGCTGCAGGAGGCGGGTGTGGACATCTGCGACGTTTCCGCGGGCCAGACCTCCAAACGCGCCCGTCCCGTCTACGGGCGCATGTTTCAGACACCGTTCTCCGACCGCATCCGCAACGAGACCGGCATGGCAACCATGGCCGTGGGCAACATCTACGAGCCCGACCATGTCAATTCGATCCTGATGGCCGGCCGGGCCGACCTTGTCTGCCTCGCCCGCCCGCATCTGGCCGATCCCTATTGGACGCTCCACGCTGCGGCAACCCTCGGAGACAAAGGCGTGACCTGGCCCGATCCCTATCTGCCAGGCCGCGATCAGCTCTACCGCCTCGCCGAGCGCGCCGAGCAGATGACGGGGAAGGTGTAACGATGAACGCAACCCGCCACGCTCTCGTAACAGGCGGCGGTACGGGCGTCGGTGAAGCGATCGCGCTCTCCCTCGCGGAAGCCGGCATCAACGTCACCATATGCGGGCGGCGTGCCGAGCCGCTGGAAAAGGTCGCCGCACGCCACGAGCGCATCCATGCGCAGACCGCCGACGTGACCGACGAAGCCTCCATGCAGGCGCTCTATGAGACGGCGGAAGCCGCGCGCGGACCCTTCGACATTGTCATCGCCAATGCGGGCACCGCCTCCAGCGCACCGGCCCACCGCACGAAGCTCGAAGACTGGAACCGCATCCTCGACGTCAACATGACCGGCGCGTTCCTCACAGTGAAGCCCGCGCTTTCTCCAATGGCCAAGCGCGGCAGCGGTCGCATCATCTTCATTGCCTCGGTCGCGGGCCTCAAGGGCTATGCCTATGTCGCGCCCTATGTCGCATCCAAGCATGGCGTGATCGGACTGATGCGTGCGCTTTCGGTCGAACTGGTCAAGACCGGCGTGACCGTGAATGCCATCTGCCCGGGTTATGTTGAAACAGAGATGCTTGAAGAGTCCATCGAGCGCGTGGTCGAAAAGACCGGGCGCAGCCACGAAGAGGCCCGCAGGGGTTTCGTCGAAGCCAATCCCCATGGCCGGCTGATCCAGCCGGAAGAAGTGGCGGCGGCTGCATTGTGGCTGGTCAGTTCTGCGGCCTCGTCGGTCACCGGCCAGTCGATTTCCATCTCTGGAGGTGAAACATGGTAAGCGCTCCCCTGGCAGCCGTAAAAAGCGGAGCCCCGGCAAAGGAACGTCTGCGCCTGTGGATCAGGATCCTGCGTGCCTCGCGTCTGATCGAAGCCGTTTTGCGCGAACGACTCAAAAGCCGTTTTGACACGACTTTGCCTCGCTTCGATGTGCTTTCAGCGCTCGATCGCGCTCCCGAGGGCATGGCGATGAGCGACATTTCACGTTTTCTGCTCGTTTCGAACGGCAACGTGACCGGCATCGTGGAACGCCTGGTGACCGATGGTATGGCCAGCCGCACCAAGCGCGATGGCGACCGCCGCACCTCCATCATCAAGCTGACACCCACCGGCAAGGAAGCTTTCGCGGCGATGGCCGAAGCACATGAGCGCTGGATCGACGAACTTCTCGGCAATTTGCCGGAAGATGAGGCGCGGGCGCTTGCCGGCACGCTCAAGACATTCGAAAGCAATTGGGAGGGCGGCGTATGAGCACCATGGCTAACCTGAAGCCGAAACATTTCATATGGCGCATGGAAGGCAGTGTCGCGCTGATCCAGCTCGACCGCCCCGACCGCAAGAACCCGCTCACCTTCGAGTCCTACGCCGAACTGCGCGACACATTCCGCTCCCTGCCCTATGCGGATGATGTGGATGCGGTCGTGTTTCTGCCCAATGGCGGCAATTTCTGCTCGGGCGGCGATGTGCATGACATCATCGGTCCGCTGGTGGACATGGACATGAAAGGTCTGCTTGCCTTCACACGCATGACCGGCGATCTGGTCAAGGCGATGATCGCCTGCAACAAGCCGATCATTTCGGCGGTCGATGGCGTGGCTGTCGGTGCCGGGGCAATCATCGCCATGGCTTCGGACATGCGGCTTGCCACACCGGAGGCCAAGACGGCTTTCCTCTTCACCCGCGTCGGGCTTGCCGGTTGCGACATGGGCGCCTGCGCCATGCTGCCGCGCATCATCGGTCAGGGGCGGGCGGCAGAGCTGCTTTACACCGGCCGCTCCATGAGCGCCGAAGAGGGCGAGCGCTGGGGTTTCTACAACCGCCTTGTTGCCGCCGACGCATTGGAAGCGGAGGCGCTGACCATGGCCTCGCGGATTGCCGCCGGACCAACCTTTGCCCATGGCATCACCAAAACCCAGCTCAATCAGGAATGGTCTATGGGTCTTGAACAGGCCATCGAGGCGGAAGCCCAGGCGCAGGCCATCTGCATGCAGACCAGGGATTTCGAACGCGCCTATCGTGCGTTCGTCGCCAAGGAAAAACCGGTGTTTGAGGGGGATTGATGCCTGATCGCTCCTTCCTCGACTGGCCATTCTTCGAACAGCGCCACCGCGACTGGGCCGAAGAACTCGACACATGGTGCGCCAAGACCCTCCCCGTCGACCACGGCGACGTGGACGCTGCCTGCCGCGACCTTGTCGCCCGGCTGGGCGAAGCCGGCTTTCTGAAACCCACCGCGCTCGACACCGCCAATCCCGGCCCGCTCGACGTGCGCACGCTGTGCCTGACGCGCGAAACGCTGGCCCGCCATGACGGTCTGGCCGATTTCGCCTTTGCGATGCAGGGGCTCGGCACCGGCGCGATCAGCCTGTTCGGCACGCCGGAGCAGCAGCAATGGCTCGACAGGACCCGCGCCGGCAAGGCGATTTCGGCCTTCGCCCTTTCCGAGCCGCGCTCGGGCTCTGATGTCGCCAATATGGACATGACCGCCACCCGCGATGGCGACGATTATGTGCTTTCGGGCGAAAAGACCTGGATCTCAAATGGCGGCATCGCCGATCTCTACACGGTCTTTGCCCGCACCGGCGAAGCGCCGGGCGCCAAAGGCATCTCCGCCTTCCTCGTCCCTGCGGATACGCCGGGATTGGAGGTCGCAGAACGTCTGCACGTGATTGCCCCGCATCCGCTGGCGCGGCTTTCCTTCAATGATGTCCGCGTGCCTGCCTCCGCACTGATCGGCAAGCCGGGCGAAGGCTTCAGGATTGCCATGTCGGTGCTCGACGTGTTCCGCTCCACCGTGGGTGCGGCCGCACTCGGCTTCGCACGCCGCGCACTGGATGAGACGCTGGACCGCGCAGGCAACCGCGAGCTTTTCGGCGCACCGCTTTTTGATCTGCAGATGGTGCAGGGGCATCTGGCTGACATGGCGCTTGATGTGGATGCCGCGGCTCTCCTCGTTTACCGCGCCGCATGGACCAAGGATATGGGCGCGCCACGCGTAACCCGCGAGGCAGCCATGGCGAAACTCTTCGCCACCGACCGGGCGCAGCAGGTCATCGACAGGGCGGTGCAGATTCATGGCGGTGACGGCGTGCGCCGCGGACATATCGTGGAGAGCCTTTACCGGGAGATCAGGGCGCTCCGCATTTATGAGGGCGCATCAGACGTCCAGAAAGTCGTCATTGCACGGCAGATAAAATGAGGGTGAACACATGCTCGGACCGACGGGTCACACAGACACATTTGCGCGGGACAACCTCCCGCCCGTGGATCAATGGCCGGAATTCCTGCTCGATGGTTTTGAATACCCCGACTATCTGAATGCCGGCGTCGAACTGACCGACCGCATGGTCGAGCGTGGTTTTGGCGACCGCGTGGCGCTGATCGGCAATGGCCGCCGCCGCACCTACAAGGAGCTGGCCGACTGGACGAGCCGCCTCGCCCACGCGCTGGTCGAGGATTACGGCGTCAAGCCGGGCAACCGCATCCTGATCCGCTCGGCCAACAACCCGGCCATGGTGGCGTGCTGGCTGGCCGCGACCAAGGCCGGTGCGGTCGTCGTCAACACCATGCCCATGCTGCGCGCCGGCGAACTCGCGAAGATTGTCGACAAGGCGGAGATCGGCCTTGCCCTGTGCGACACACGCATCAAGGACGAGCTCGTTGCCTGCGCCAAGGACAGTAAATTCCTCAAGAAAGTCGTCGGCTTCGACGGCACCGCCAATTTCGACGCCGAGCTCGACCGCATCGCCCTCGACAAGCCGGTCAGGTTCGACGCCGTCAAGACAGGCCGTGACGATGTCGCGCTTCTGGGTTTCACCTCCGGCACCACTGGAACGCCCAAGGCGACCATGCATTTCCACCGCGATCTGCTGATCATCGCCGATGCCTATGCAAAGGAAGTGCTGCAGGTCACACCCGAGGACGTGTTCGTCGGCTCGCCACCGCTCGCCTTCACCTTCGGGCTTGGCGGTCTGGCGATCTTCCCGCTTCGTTTTGGCGCGACGGCGACGCTGCTTGAAAGCGCCACCCCGCCCAACATGATCGAGATCATCGAAAAATACCGTGCGACAGTGAGCTTCACCGCTCCCACCGCCTATCGCGCCATGATGGCAGCGATGGATGAGGGCGCGGATCTCTCCTCTCTGCGTGTTGCCGTGTCGGCGGGCGAGACCCTGCCTGGCCCCGTGTTCGAGGCGTGGACGCAAAAGACCGGCAAACCGATCCTCGACGGCATTGGCGCCACCGAGATGCTGCATATCTTCATCTCCAACCGTTTCGATGATCGTCATCCCGCCACCACGGGCCGCCCGGTGACCGGCTATGAAGCGCGCATCGTGGACGAAGACATGAACGAACTGCCGCGCGGCGAGACCGGGCGTCTGGCCGTGCGTGGCCCGACCGGCTGCCGCTATCTCGCCGACGAACGGCAGAAGGAGTATGTCCGTGACGGCTGGAACCTGACGGGGGACAGCTTCTATCAGGATGAGGACGGCCACTTCCATTTCGCCGCCCGCTCTGACGACATGATCGTTTCCGCCGGTTACAACATCGCCGGTCCCGAGGTGGAAGCGGCATTGCTTGCCCATGCCGACGTCATGGAATGCGCCGTCATCGGTGCTGCAAGCGAGGAGCGCGGACAGATCGTCGAAGCCCATGTGGTTCTGGCCGAAGGGGTCGCGCGCGACGAGCTGACGGTGAAACGCCTTCAGGACCACGTTAAGGCGACCATCGCACCGTACAAATATCCGCGTTCCATCAAGTTTCTGGACGCCCTTCCGAAAACCGAAACGGGCAAGATCCAGCGTTTCCGCCTGCGGGAGAAGAATTGACCATGGCAAGCCAGCCGGAGCTCGACGACGACAGGGCAGCGGACATCAAACCGCCCATGTCCTATAGCGACTATCTGCATCTGGAAAAAATCCTCGATGCGCAGGAACCCCTGTCTGAAGCGCGTGATGAGCTGCTGTTCATCATCCAGCACCAGACCTCCGAGCTCTGGATGAAACTCGCCATCACCGAGATCCGCTCCGCACGCGCGGCCATCGCCGAAGACCGCCTGCGCCCGGCCTTCAAGATGCTGACCCGCGTGGCGCGCATTTTCGAACAGTTGAACAGTGCGTGGGACGTTCTGCGCACCATGACGCCAAGCGAATACTCCACCTTCCGCGATGCGCTCGGCCAATCCTCGGGCTTCCAGTCCTGGCAATACCGTTCCATCGAGTTCCTGGCCGGCAACCGCAATCTGGCAATGCTCAAACCGCATTCCGACCTGCCGCAGATCACCGCACGGCTTGAAGAAATTCTGGCCGAGCCCAGCCTCTATGACGAGGCGCTGCAGCTTCTGGCGCGCAACGGTTTCGACATTGGCCCCGATGCGGAGCGCACGAGCTGGCGTGAGAAGCGCGAGTCCAATGAACAGGTTCAGGCCGCATGGAAGGCGGTCTATGCGCGGCCCGATGCACATTGGGCGCTATACGAGCTGGCCGAAAAACTGATTGATTTCGAAGACTATTTCCGCCGCTGGCGCTTCAACCACGTGACCACCGTCGAACGGATCATCGGGCTGAAACGGGGCACCGGCGGCACATCCGGCGTTTCCTACTTGCGCAAGATGCTGGATGTGGAACTATTCCCCGAGCTCTGGCGGGTCCGAACGGACATGTAACCGGGCACGGGTAACAAAGCCGCAGGTTGCGGCGTCAATGACAAGGGAACGATTGGGAGACTACGCATGAGAAAGCTACTTGCAGCAAGCCTGCTTGCCCTTTCGGCAAGCGTCGCCGGAAATGCCTTTGCCGAACCGATCAAGATCGGCATGATCACCACGCTTTCGGGCGGCGGCGCAGGCCTTGGCATTGATGCCCGCGACGGTTTCATGCTCGCCATCGAGCAGTCCGGCAACAAGGAAGTCGATGTCGTTATTGAAGACGACGCCCAGAAGCCGGAACTTGCAGTCCAGATCGCTGACAAGATGATCCAGAGCGACAAGGTGGACCTGATGACAGGCATCATCTGGTCGAACCTCGCCATGGCGGTCGTGCCATCGGCGACGGCGCAGGATGTGATCTATCTGTCGGTCAATGCCGGTCCCTCGGCGCTGGCAGGCGCCGGGTGCAGCCCGAACTATTTCAACGTCGCCTATCAGAACGACAATTTCCACGAGGCGATGGGCGAGGCCGCCAACAAGGACTACAAGAAGACCTTCATCATGGCGCCCAACTATCCGGCCGGCAAGGATTCGCTGACCGGCTTCAAGCGCTTCTATAAAGGCGAGCTGGCGGGTGAGGTCTACACCAAGCTCGGGCAGACGGACTATGCCGCCGAGATCGCCCAGATCCGCGCTTCGGGTGCCGATTCGGTGTTCATCTTCCTGCCAGGCGGCATGGGTATCGCATTCACCAAACAGTATGCCCAGTCGGGCGTCGGCCTCCCGCTGCTTGGACCGGCTTTCTCCTTCAGCCAGGATGTGCTGCCGGCCATTGGTGATGCGGCACTTGGGGTGAAGAATACCGCTTCCTGGGCGTATGATCTCGACAACGAAGCCAACAAAGCCTTCGTCGAGGGCTTCAGGGAAGCCTATGGCCGCCTGCCCTCCGTCTATGCCGCGCAGGGCTATGACACGGCAAACCTCATCCTTTCTGCCGCCGAAAAGGCAAGCGTGAAGGATAAGGACGCCTTCCGCGCGGCGCTGAAGGAGGCGGATTTCGATTCCGTTCGCGGCAAGTTCTCCTTCAACACCAACAACCACCCGATCCAGGATTTCTATGTCCGCGAGGTGGTGAAGGACGGCGACACGCTGACAAACAAGATCGTTGCCACCGCATTCACCGACCACAAGGACGCCTACGCGGCCGAGTGCAAGATGTAGGACAGCCATGCGACATCCCGCCCTCGTGGTTCGACAAACTCACCATGAGGGCTGGGGTGGCGTGAGTTCTGCAACATGCACTCCATTTTTGGCGTGTTTCGCCTGACGCAGCTGTTTCACCCTCATCCTGAGCTTGTCGAAGGGCGAGGGTGAAACGCACCTCAGTCGCCTCAAGTTCAACCCAAACAACAGCTGACCCGTGTCCCTGACCCTACTCATAGAGCAGATCCTGAATGGCCTTCAGTTCGGCGTGATGCTGTTCCTTATGGCCGCCGGCCTGACGCTGATCTTCGGCGTCATGGGGCTCATAAACCTTGCGCATGGCTCGCTCTTCATGGTTGGCGCGTTTGCGTGCGCTTCCGTCGCGGCGGCCACCGGTTCCTTCTGGCTTGGCCTCGTGGCCAGTCTGGCCGCCGCGGCCGCCGCTGGCGCGCTGGTCGAAATCCTCGTCATAAGACGGCTTTACGAACGCGACCATCTCGACCAGGTGCTCGCCACCTTCGCGCTGATCCTCATCTTCTCGGAAGGCACGCGCTGGGTGTTCGGCTCCTTCCCGCTCTATCTCGACATTCCGCAGCTTCTTTCCGGTGCCGTGCATCTGCCCGGCGGCGCGCAATATCCGATCTACCGGCTGGCCGTGATCGGCGTCGGCATAGCGGTCGCTGTGGGGCTCTATCTCCTCATCGGCAAGACGCGGCTCGGCATGCGCATCCGCGCCGGCGAATCCGACCGTGAAATGATCGGCGCACTCGGCATCGACATCGGCACGCTTTACACGCTCGTCTTCGCGCTGGGGGCGGCCCTTGCCGGTCTGGCCGGTGCCATGGTGGGCGCCCTGCAATCGGTGCAGGTGGGCATGGGCGAGCCGGTGCTGATCCTCGCCTTCGTGGTCATCGTCATCGGCGGCATCGGCTCCATCAAGGGCGCGCTGGTGGGTTCGATCCTCGTGGGACTGACAGAGACGCTGGGCCGCTTCCTGCTGCCGCATTTCTTCGGCCTGTTCATGTCCAATTCCGAAGCCGCCACAGTGGGTGCGGCGCTTGCCTCCATGCTGATCTACATCGTCATGGCCCTCATCCTCGCCTTCAGGCCCCAGGGCCTGTTCGCGGCGAATGCGTGAGGGTGCGGTCATGACACGCGAAACATCAATCAGCATCCTCATCGTCGCCGGCCTTCTCGCCGCCGCCTTCATCGCCCAGGCCATGGGCGAGACCTTTTACATCACGCTGGCGACCCGTATGGCGATCCTCGGCCTTGCCGCCACCGGTCTCAACATCGCGCTCGGCCTTGGCGGGCTGGTGTCCTTCGGTCACGCCGCCTTCTTCGGCATTGGCGGCTATGCGGCAGGCATTCTGGCCACCCACGCATTCAACAGCGAGCCGCTTCTCTTCGGCCTGCCCGGCACCAACCAGATGATCGTGATCTGGATCACCGGCGCCATCGCAGCCGCGCTGGTGGCAGTTTTGATCGGCCTGATCTCGCTCAGAACCTCCGGCGTGTATTTCATCATGATCACCCTCGCCTTCGCTCAGATGATCTACTATTTCGCGATCTCCTGGCCCGCCTATGGCGGCGAGGATGGCCTGTCGATCTATGTGCGCAATGCCTTCCCGGGGACAAACACACTCGCACCGATGAGCTTTTTCCTCATATGCTTCGCGCTTCTGACACTCGGTCTCATCCTCTTCGCGCTCATGCGCGATTCCCGGTTCGGTGCAGCGCTGCAGGCCGGGCGCCAGAACGAGACACGGCTTGCCGCCGTCGGCATCGGCCCTTTCAGGGTGCGGCTCGCGGCTTTCGTCATCTCGGCCATGATGACAGCCCTTGCCGGCGCGCTCTTTGCCGATCTCAACCGCTTCGTCAGCCCGTCCATGTTTTCCTGGCACATGTCGGGTGAACTGATCGTGCTCATCATTCTGGGCGGTGTCGGACGTCTGGCCGGACCACTGGCCGGGGCCATTGTCTATGTCCTCTTCGAGTTCGCGCTTGGCGGCATCACCGAGCACTGGCAGTTTTTCCTAGGCCTCATCCTTCTGGCGGTGGTGCTGTTTGCCCGCGGTGGTGTGATGGGCCTTCTGGCCGGGAGAGCACGTCATGGCTGAACCGATCCTCGACATTCGCGACCTGCGCAAAAGCTTCGGAGCGCTGAAAGCCACCGATGGCGTCAGCCTTGACCTGAAACCCGGAGAGATCCATGCGCTGATCGGACCCAATGGCGCCGGCAAATCGACTCTCATCCACCAGATTGCCGGCTCGCTCCAGCCTGACAGTGGCGAAATCCGCTTCGAAGGGCGTGATGTGAAGCCACTCGATGTGGCGGCCCGCGCCCGGCTCGGCATGGGCCGCACCTTTCAGGTGTCCTCGCTCGCACCCGAATTTTCAGCTCTGCGCAATGTGATGCTCGCAGTGCAGGCGCGTCAGGGCTCCAGTTTCCGTTTCTTTAGGCCAGTCATGCATGATCGCAGACTAACGGAACCCGCCAAAGAGGCGCTCGCCCGTGTCGGCCTCTCCGACCGCGCCGACGTGCCTGCCGCCGAGCTTTCGCACGGCGAACGCCGCCAGCTCGAAATCGCCATTGCGCTGGCGCTCGGTGCAAAGGCGTTTTTGCTGGATGAGCCGATGGCCGGCATGGGGCCGGAGGGTTCCCAGGCGCTCACAACCTTTCTTGACGGGCTTCGGGCCGAAGCACCGATCCTCCTGATCGAGCACGACATGGATGCCGTTTTCGCTCTTGCCGACCGGATTTCCGTCCTCGTCTACGGCCGCATCATCGCCACCGGAACAGTGGATGAGATCCGCAATCATCCAGCCGTGCGCGAAGCCTATCTGGGAGAGGGCGCATGAAGCTGCTCGAAATCCGGGATCTGAAAACCTTTTACGGAAAATCTCAGGCGCTCTTCGGCGTTGACCTTTCGGTCGAAGAGGGCGAGGCAGTCGCTCTTATGGGCCGCAACGGCATGGGCAAGACCACGACCATTCGCTCCGTCTGCCACCTCTCGCCCGCGCAGTCAGGCAGTATAATTTTTGCCGGCAAAGATATAATGCGCATGAAGCCGCACCGCATTGCCAGGCTGGGCGTGGGGCTGGTGCCGGAAGGTCGCCGCTGCTTCCCCAATCTGACGGTGGAGGAAAACATCCTCGCCGCCGCACGGCCCGGCAAGTGGACGCTTGACGGCGTGAACACACTCTTTCCGCGCCTGGCCGAGCGGCGCGACCAGTATGCGAGCACGCTCTCGGGTGGCGAACAGCAGATGCTTGCCATCGGCCGGGCGCTCGCCACCAATCCGCGCCTCCTCATTCTCGACGAAGCGACCGAGGGTCTCGCCCCGGTGATCCGGCAGGACATCTGGCGCGCCATCCGCACCATCCGGACGGAAGGCCAGTCGATCCTGATCGTCGACAAGACGCTGAGCGAGCTTCTGCCCGTGGCGGATCGCTGCGTCATTCTCGAAAAAGGCCGCACCGCATGGACCGGTGCGCCCTCAGCACTCACGGACGAGATCCAGGAGCGCTTTCTCGGCGTGTGACCACGCCCTTGTTCTAAAGCATAAAGGAAATAGCATGACTGTCCCGCTTCACCAGATTCTCCAGCCTGAGAACTGGGTCCCCGCCAAGGGGTATTCCAATGGAGTGATCGCAAAGGGCCGCACCGTCTTCCTCGGCGGCCAGATCGGCTGGAACAGCGAGCAGGTGTTCGAGACCGACGATTTCATCGGCCAGGTCAGGCAAGCGCTGGAGAACATCGTAACACTTCTGAAGGAAGCCGGCGCCGGTCCCGAACATGTGGTTCGGCTCACCTGGTTCATCACCGACAAGCAGGCCTACGCCACCCGCCTGCGCGAACTGGGCGAAGCCTACCGCGCCACCATGGGACGCAACTTCCCGCCCATGAGCGTGGTGCAGGTGACGGCCTTGATCGAGGACGAGGCGAAGGTGGAGATCGAGGCGACCGCCGTTCTGCCGGAGTAGTCGAACGGCGCTCAGCGCTATGACTTTCCTCAGGAGCCAGGCGCCCTCATCCTGAGCTTGTCGAAGGGCGAGGGTGCTTGGCTTCACACCGGAGGAGTTATCCCCCCACGCCCAGTTCACCGCCGTCCACCTTCCGCGCGGCATCTTCCCGCGCATTGCGGCGCAGCGTGTAGACGAACGCCGCCACGAACAGTCCCGTCATCAAAAGCACGATCGTCGGCGCCGGCGCGCTATCGAGAAAGAAGCTGAGATAGACGCCGAAGAACGACGAGAACAGCGCCACCGCGAGGCTGACCAGCAGCATCCTGTCGAAACGCCTGACCAGCAGGAAGGCCACGGCCCCGGGCCCGATCAGAAGCGCGATCGCGAGGATGATGCCCACCGCCGTCAGTGCCGCGACGATGGTGAGCGACAGGATCGCGAGAAGCCCGTAATGCAACACCCGCACCGGCAGGCCTATGGCTCTGGCGTGCTGCGCGTCAAATGCGTTCAGCAACAGATCCCGGCGAAACAGCATGATCGCCACGCAAACGAAGAGCGCGATGATCCCCGTTTGCGCGATGTCTCCCCACGTGACGCCCAGCATGTCGCCGAACAGGATATGGTCCAGATGCACCTCGGTCTGGATCTTTGTATAGAGCAGCAGACCGAGACCAAACATGCCGGAGAAGACCACCCCCATGATCGTGTCTTCCTTCACCCGGCTGTTCTCCTTCAGGTATCCGATGCCCACCACACAGGTCATGCCCGCCACGAATGCGCCGAGCGCCAATGGTATGCCGATGATATAGGCGATCACCACACCCGGCAGCACCGCGTGGCTCACGGCATCGCCCATCAGCGACCAGCCTTTGAGAATGAGAAAGCAGGAAAGCAGCGCCATGGGCGCGGCGATCAGCACCGAGATGATGAAGGCCTGCTGCATGAACGGGAAACCGAAAGGCAGCATCAGCGTGTCGAAAAAGCTGTTCATGCGCCGATCTCCTGCGCGTCGCCTTCCAGCGCTTCTCGCGCACGCCGGCGCGAAGCCAGAAGCCCGTGCTTCGGCGCAAGGACAAAGGCCGTGAGGAATGCAAGGGTCTGAAGCACCACGATGATCCCGCCTGTCGCCCCATCGAGAAAATAGCTCGCATAAGCACCGATGAAGCTTGAGAGCGCGCCAATCGCCACCGCAATTGCCACGAGCCGCGGAAAACGATCCGTCAGGAGATAGGCCGTCGCCCCCGGCGTCACCACCATGGCGATGACGAGAAACGCGCCTACCGTCTGCATGGCGGCCACCGTACAGGCACTCAGAAGCGTAAAGAAGATCAGCCGCAGAAAACCCGGATTGAGGCCAATGGAGCGCGCATGGTTTTCGTCAAAGAAGGCGACCATCAGGTCCTTCCACTTGAACGCGAGCACCAGCAGTGTGACTCCGGAAATGATGACAAGCTGGAGGGTGTCCGATGGCGTGATAGCCAGCACATTGCCCAGAACGATTGTCTGAATATTCACTGCGGCGGGCGACAGAGAAACCATGAAGAGGCCTAGGCCGAAGAACGACGTAAAAATCAGGCCGATAATTGCATCCTCACGTAGCTTGGTGCGCTGATTGAGCAAGAACATCGTACCGGCGGCCAGTCCGCCGGCAAAGAACGCGCCGATCGAAAACGGCAGGCCCAGCATGTAGGCCCCGGCTACGCCCGGCACGATGGAATGCGAGAGCGCATCGCCGATCAGCGACCAGCCCTTGAGCATCAGATAGGCGGAGAGAAAGGCACAGACCCCGCCTACCAGCGCGCTCACCCACATGGCATTGACCATGTATCCGTAGGAGAAAGGTTCGAGCAGATAGGCGCTCATTTCCTGTTCCCTGCTTCCGGGACGCCATCCTCATCGCCATAGATGACGAAGGGCCGCTCATCGTCGGTCAGAACCGTCAGCTGGCGGGAATCCTCCTCCGCGTCTTCATGCAGATCCGCCCCGCCAAGCGTGAACTGGCGCAACACACCGCCAAACGCCTTTTCCAGATTGGCGCGGGTGAAAACTTCCGGCGTCAGTCCCGAAGCGAGTACCGTGCGGTTGATCAGAACGGTCCGGTCGCAGAAGCGGGGCACGCTGCCAAGATTATGCGTCGAGACAAGCATGACATGCCCTTCCTCGCGCAACGCCTTCAGGAGCGCGATTATGGATTCCTCCGTGCGCACATCCACGCCGGTGAACGGCTCATCGAGCAAAATCACTCTGCCCTCCTGCGCCAGCGCCCGCGCCAGGAAGACACGTTTTTTCTGGCCACCGGACAGTTCGCCGATCTGGCGTTTACGGAAATCGGCCATGCCCACGCGTTCGAGCGCCGCCTTGACCATCTCGTGATCCTGCCGGCGCGGCCACCGCATGAAATTCATGTGGCCGTAGCGCCCCATCATCACCACGTCCTCGACGAGAACGGGAAAATTCCAGTCCACCTCTTCGGCCTGCGGCACATAAGCCACCACATTGCGCTTGAGCGCGCGGCCAGCCGGCTGCCCCAGAATGGAGACCTCGCCTCTGGCGAGCGGCACGAAACCCATGATCGCCTTGAACAGCGTTGACTTGCCGCTGCCATTGACGCCGACAAGCGCCGCGATCGTCCCTGTCGGGATAGAAAAACTGGCGTCACGCAACGCCGTATGACCATTCCGATAAGTGACGGTCACATCCCGAACATCGATGCCGGCGGAGTTTGCCGCCGGCCTTCTGCCTTTGCTGATCACGGGTGCGTTCATTGCCCGCTCAGTCCTTCGGCAATCGTTTCGCTCGTAACCCGCAGAAGATCCAGATAGGTAGGCACCTCACCGCTCGCATCGCTCAGCGAGTCGACGTAGAGAACCCCGCCATATTTCGCTCCGGTCTCTCGCGCCACCTGCTGCGCCGGATCGGGAGAAACCGTGCTCTCGCTGAAAACAGCCGGCGCCCTGGTTTCCCTGATCTGATCGATCACGTGGCGCACCTGCTGCGGCGTGCCCTGCTGATCGGCGTTGATCGGCCAGATGTAGAGCTCCTTCAGCCCGAAGTCGCGGGCAAGATAGCTAAACGCACCCTCGCTGGTGACAAGAACCCGGTGTTCCTCGGGGATGGCCGCAAGCCGCTCGCGGATCGGGTCCACAACGGCCTTGATCTCTGCCTTGTAGGCCTCGGCGTTTCTCGCATAGACCTCGGCATTCTCCGGATCATGTTTCGAAAACGCATCACGGATGTTGTCCACATAGGTCAGCGCATCACTGGGCGACATCCAGGCATGGGGATTGGGCTTGCCCGTATAGGGACCTTCAGCAATGCCCATCG
The DNA here is from genome assembly GCF_017794765.1 of Nitratireductor sp. Lineage (GTDB taxonomy): Bacteria > Pseudomonadota > Alphaproteobacteria > Rhizobiales > Rhizobiaceae > Nitratireductor. Next base: position 601,858 of record NZ_CP051236.1, read on the forward strand.
GCTCCACGCCCTCCGAAACCACCACGCTTGGGACGTCCCTGAGATTGCGGAAGAAGCGTTCGAACCAGAGCTCGAGATTGAGCCCGTTCCACAGAATGAGATCGGCATCCTGTGCCCGCAGAATGTCACCCGGAGTCGGCTGATAGTTGTGAATCTCGGCATTCGGTTTCGTGATCGATTCGACCACTGCTGCATCGCCCGCAACGTTACGCGCCATGTCGGCAATAACCGTGAATGTCGTGACCGCCTTGAAACGCTCCTCCTGAGCGAAGGCGGAGGTCGCGGCGAGTGCTGCGACGATGAAGGTGGCCAATCCCTTGGCTAAACGCATGAATATCCCCTGAAACACATCGAATTGCTGCGACGGTTGGAAGCTAGGCTGAATTTTTCATCAGGTCAATGCAATTGCAAATCGTTTGCAATAAAAACATCCAATCCTGAAATTGCATGGGGTCCCGGGGAGAAACCTGAGTGCGAACAGATGGAATCTTTGCAACTGGTTGTCATCTGGCGCATAGTCGCCCCATGAATCAGCACGCCAGCCACAAGCCGGATTACGAGAAGGAACTGCGCCGCGCCGGTGTTCGTATCACCCGGCCGCGCAGGGTGATTCTGGGAATTCTCACGGAGACAGACGATCATCCGGATGCCATGGAAATCTTTCAGCGCGCCTCTGCCGTGGATTCGAGCATCTCGTTGTCGACCGTTTATCGCACGATGAAGCTTCTTGAAGAGTTGGGAGCCATTCATCGCCATGCCTTTGAGGGCGGACGCGCCCGCTTCGAACAGGCGGATGGCGATCACCATGATCATCTGATCGACATCGACACGGGTGACGTGATCGAGTTCCATTCAGACCGGATCGAGGCGTTGCAGGAGGAAATAGCCCGCGCACTCGGCTATGACATCGTGCACCACAGGCTGGAGCTTTACGGCAGAAAACGCAGGAAATCCTGACCCCAGAGTGTCAAGAGCCGCCGTGGTGGAGGGGAAACCACGGCGGCCATGCTTGAAACACCGCGGCAGCCCGGAGAGGGGGGATTAAGGCTGCCGCTATTTCGTCCGGGATAGGCGGGGGACGAGCCTAGGCCGAACCACGGCGAAAAACTGCCGCTGTCTGATATTTTGTATTTGAACGTGGCTATTCAAGGGCACGGACATTACATCTTCGTAACAAACGCGTGATAGAAAGCGGTAGGCCGCGTCCCATCGTGTCAGCACGCTTCTCCCAAAGGCGCTGAACACCCCCTTTTCCATGGACACGCTCCCCCCGCCGCGCTACCCGTACAGCCATGAAAAAAGGCGATCATCTCTTTCTCGTAGACGGCTCGGGATATATTTTCCGCGCCTATCACGCGCTGCCCCCGCTGACCCGTAAATCCGACGGCCTGCCTGTGGGCGCCGTGGCCGGCTTCTGCAATATGCTTTGGAAGCTTCTGCAGAATGCGCGCGACACGGATGTCGGCGTCACGCCGACCCATTTTGCAGTGATTTTCGACCATTCCTCGAAAACTTTCCGCAACGACCTTTACCCGGAATACAAGGCCAATCGCTCCGAACCGCCGGAAGATCTGGTTCCGCAATTCGGTCTGATCCGCGAAGCCACGCAGGCCTTCGATCTTCCCTGTATCGAGATGGCCGGTTTTGAGGCCGACGACCTGATTGCCACCTATGCCAGGCTTGCAAGCGAGGCCGGCGGCGAAACCACCATCATCTCCTCCGACAAGGACCTGATGCAGCTCGTCACCGACAGGGTCTCCATGTACGACCCGATGAAGGACCGCGAAATCCGGATTCCTGAGGTGATCGAGAAATGGGGCGTTCCACCCGAGAAGATGATCGACCTTCAGGCGCTGACGGGCGATTCGGTGGACAACGTCCCCGGTGTCCCCGGCATCGGTCCGAAAACGGCTGCGCAACTGCTCGAAGAGTATGGCGATCTCGACACGCTGCTTTCTCGCGCAAATGAGATAAAACAGACGAAAAGACGCGAAAACCTGATCGAATTTGCCGAAAAGGCGCGCATTTCCCGCGAATTGGTGAAGCTAAGGATCGACGTCCCTGTCGAACACGGGATCGACACGTTCGAGCTTGCCCCACCCGACGGGCCGAAGCTGATTGGCTTCCTGAAAGCGATGGAGTTTTCCACACTCACCCGCCGCGTGGCCGAGGCCACCGGAGCGGAGGTGGCGGAGATCGAGGCAGCTCATGTGGAGGTTGAGGCGGGCGAGAACGCCCACGGGCCGGACCTCGACCCTTCTCCCGCAGAAAGCGGCGGGGACGCGGCAACGCCCGCGAAACTTGCAGCCAGTATCGCTGAAGCAGGTGCAGCCAAGACCTTCGACCATGCCGGCTACGAGTGCGTCCGCGATCTCGACAAGCTGAAACACTGGGTCGAGGAAGCCTGCGAAAGCGGAATCCTGGCATTCGACACCGAGACCACCTCGCTCGACCCGATGCAGGCGGAGCTGTGCGGCTTTTCGCTCGCCACGAAACCAGGTCGCGCCGCCTATATCCCGCTCAACCACAAGAGCGGCGACGGAGATCTGCTGGGTGGAGGGCTGATCGAAAACCAGATACCGCAGAAAGACGCGCTGGAAGCGATAAAGGCCATCATGGCCGATCCTGCTGTGCTCAAAATCGGCCAGAACCTGAAATATGACTGGCTGTTGATGTATCGGCTCGGTGTGGAAATCATCGGCGTGGACGATACCATGCTCATGTCCTATGTGCTTGATGCCGGAACGGGCAGCCACGGCACGGTGAGCCATGGAATGGATGCGCTTTCCGAACGCTGGCTCGGTCACACGCCTATTCCCTACAAGGAACTGACGGGAACGGGCCGCAAGCAGGTCACCTTCGACATGGTGGATCTGGAGCGCGCCACCGCCTATGCCGCCGAAGATGCGGATATCACGCTCCGCCTCTGGCAGGTGCTGAAACCGCGTCTTGCCGCCGAAGGACTTGTTTCCGTCTATGAGCGGCTAGAACGCCCCATGATCCCGGTGATCGGCCGCATGGAGCATCGCGGTGTTGCGGTTGACCGGCAAATTCTCTCACGGCTTTCCGGCGATTTCGCTCAAACGGCGGCAGGCATAGAGGACGAGATCTACCAACTGGCCGGAGAACGCTTCACCATCGGCTCGCCCAAACAGCTTGGCGAAATCCTGTTCGGCAAGATGGGCCTGCCAGGCGGCAGCAAGACGAAGACCGGCCAGTGGTCAACCTCGGCGCAGGTTCTCGAAGACCTTGCAGCCGCCGGTCATGAGCTCCCGCGCAAGATCGTCGACTGGCGCCAGGTGACCAAGCTCAAATCCACGTATACGGATGCACTGCCGGGCTATATCAACCCGGAAACCAGACGGGTGCACACCTCCTACGCGCTCGCATCCACAACGACCGGACGGCTTTCATCGTCCGAACCGAACCTGCAGAACATCCCGATCCGCACCGCCGAGGGCCGCAAGATCCGCACCGCCTTCGTGGCACCTGAGGGCACCAGGCTGATTTCGGCCGACTACAGCCAGATCGAGCTGCGCGTGCTTGCTCATGTGGCGGATATCCCCGAACTGAAGAAGGCTTTTGCCGACGGGCTCGACATCCACGCCATGACGGCGTCGGAAATGTTCGATGTGCCGGTGGAAGGCATGCCGCCTGAGGTGCGCCGCCGCGCCAAGGCAATCAATTTCGGCATCATCTACGGCATCTCGGCCTTCGGCCTCGCCAATCAGCTTGGCATTCCACGCGAAGAGGCCAGCGCCTATATCAAACGCTATTTCGAGCGCTTCCCCGGTATCAGGGACTATATGGACTCAACAAAAGCCAAGGCCAGGGAATGCGGCTATGTCGAGACGATCTTCGGTCGCCGCGCGCATTATCCCGAAATCCGCTCATCCAACCCGCAATTGCGGGCCTTCAATGAGCGTGCGGCAATCAATGCACCGATCCAGGGCTCGGCAGCCGACATCATCCGCCGCGCCATGGCGCGCATGGAAGACGCTCTTGCTGATGCCGGCCTCGAAGACGTGCAGATGCTGCTTCAGGTCCATGACGAACTGATCTTCGAAGCACCGGAAAGCAAGGTGGAGAAGGCCATCCCCGTCATCTGCGAGGTGATGGAGAATGCAGCTTTGCCGGCACGCGCTCTCTCCGTTCCCCTGCAGGTGGAGGCGCGCGCTGCAAACAACTGGGACGAAGCGCACTGAGACCATGACATTTTCTGGACTCGATCTGACCGTCATCGCCTCGTTCGCCCTGGCATCGACATTGATCGAGCTCACTCCCGGTCCCAACATGGCCTATCTGGCGCTCATATCCGCGTCAGAGGGCCGCCGGGCAGGTTTTGCCACCGTCGCCGGCGTCGCGCTCGGGCTCGGCATCGTCGGTATCGTCGCGGCACTCGGTGTCGCGCGGGTCATCCAGGCATCGATACTGCTCTATGAGGCTCTGCGCTGGTCCGGGATCCTTTTCCTGCTCTACCTTGCATGGGATGGCTGGCGGCAGGGCAGCGACGTGGTTTCGACAGGCGACAGACCGGACGAACAGCATTTTCTGCGCGGACTGGTAACCAATCTGCTCAATCCGAAAGCGGCCGTTTTTTACATCGCGGTGCTGCCCACTTTCGTCAATCCATCGTTGCCGCTTACACCGCAGACCCTGGTTCTGACGCTGATCTATGTGGGCATTGCCACGCTGATCCACGGACTGATTGTCATTCTCGCCAGCCGGTTGCAGCCGTTTCTGACCAATCCGCGGCGGGAACGCATCGCACGACGTACGCTTTCCGCGCTGCTGGCACTCGTCGCTCTGTGGTTCGGCTGGACAACCGCTCGCTGAATGCGCAAAGACCCCGCTGCTGAAGCGGGGTCTGCCAATATCATTCAACCGGTTGGTGGTCTGGGTTCACCACAATTCGTAGCGCAGGCCAACCCTGATTTCATGCATGGATAGGCCGCTATCGGACCCCTGGGTGCCGGTTGCTCCGGCTCCGGCCGTGGCCGCATCCCAACCAAACATATCGCCGCCATCGATGTTGCGGTAGCGATAGCCCAGATCGACTTTCATATTGTTGGAGAAGTCGTAGGAAACGCCGGCCATCAGGGCATAGGTGAAACGCCAGTCCGACTCGCCGGAATGCGTCGCCGTACCGACCAGAGCCGGCGATGCACACCCGCCGCCCACACAGTAAGAGCTGTTGGACAGGTCGTCCCAGCGAAGATAAGTGTAGCCGACACCAGCACCGACATAGGGCGTGAAGCCGACAAAAGTGCCGAGATCGACATAGCCATTCAGAAGCATGGAATAGCCGGTTACCTCAGACGAATCTTCCGATCGACAGGTGGTACCGACTGGGCTTCCGGGGCAGGGAGATGCGCTCGAGGTCGAACCACTGAAGTCGGCTGAAAACCTGTCCAGCGTCACATCGGCACGAAGCCAGTCGGTAAAGGAATAACCGGCACCAATGCCGAAGGTGAAATCGTCGGACAGGGAAACGCTGTCAAATGATGCCGACCCGTAGCTGACGCCGTCAAACGTCCGGTAGGTGAAGGGGTCCTTCGCTTCCGTCTTAAGCGAATAGCCGATATCGCCGCGCAGATACCAACCGCTGCCAATCTCCACCGGCACCACGTCAGGCGCCTGGTCGATGATGATGGGTGGATCGTAATCAGCGGCGGTTGCCGTGCCGATTGAAATCAGCGTCAGGCATACCGAAGAAGCAAGCAAACGGGTGATGGTGCGCATAATCCGAACTCCGCAAAATGCGACGGATAAACGCTGCCCCCGCCGCTGTTGGAGATCATTGTTAACCATCCGGGTTAAGCCGAGGTTAAGGCTAATACCGGGTTACCGCTCTTGTTCAGGACATCCGCTCAAACAAAAACCGCCCGGCTCGAGGCCGGGCGGTATCAGAAGTCAATTAGCTGATTTTATTTGTAAACCGGCGGCTCGAACGGCGGCGGGTCGTAGCTGACCACCTGCGGCCGTGCGCAGTTCGAGTTGCCGCCGAACTGATAACGCAGGCCGGCACGCGCCTCGTGCACGTTGAAGCCATCGTCAAAGCCCGGTGCAACCCCGGATGCGTATTCAAACATGCGCCCGCCTGCGACGCGCGTGAAGCGATAACCCATGTCGAGATTGAGGTTTTCGGTGAGGCAGTAGGACGTACCGGCCATCAGCGAGTAGGCGAAACGCCAGTTGCTGGAGCCTTCATGCACTGTCGTGCCGTCACGCGTCGTGTTGGTAAGATCGTCCCACATAATGTACGCGCCACCGATACCCGCACCGACATAGGGCGTGAAGCCGTAATAGGTACCGAGATCGACATAGGCGTTGGCCATCAGCAACCAGGCGCTATAAGCCGACGTGTCGCTGGAAACACAGGCGTTACCGTCCAGACACGTGCCCGAGGTAGAGCCGGTGAAGTCCGACTTGAACCAGTAGTCCGCCGTCAGGTCGGTGCGCAGGTATCTGTTGATCTGGTAGCCGATACCGGCTCCCAGCGACATGGCGCCCTTGAGATCTGTCGTATCGAAGGACGCCGTACTGCCGCGAAGTCCGGTGCTTGGGTCGACTCCATAGGTGATGTATTCGGTGCCCCGCAGCTTCGACCAGTGATAGTCAATGTCGCCGCGAATATACCAGCCGCCAAACGAAGGAGCCGGATCCGGCTGAATCACGGGTGGCAAAGGCTCGGGAGCTTCGATGATCGGCGGCTCATAAAGATCCGCAGCATAGCCCGCGGTCGGAGCAATCAGCAGCAAGGCCGCCCCGAAGACCTTCATAGACTTCAACATAACATCCCATCCTTGGCGTTGCCGCGCCCCCCTGGGCACAGTGGCAAATTGCAACTCGACGGGAGTATTTGAGCAAAAAAGTTAAATACGCCTTAACCCTAAGCCTTAACCACGTTCACCATGCACGTTCTGCGTGAAATGACTGGCCCCGGGATGAGGCAGCCGGTGTCTGGACGGGCGGAGAAAGATCCGGCGCTCGTGGAAAGCGCACGAATGAAGAAAGCCGGCGCTGGGCACCGGCTTTTCTGCTGTCTCTGTTTTATCGCGTCAGGCCGCGTTCTTGGAATCGGCGATCGCATTGATAACGTCATCGACCACGCTTTCCACAAGCGCCGGATCGTCCGCCTCGGCCATCACACGAATGAGCGGCTCGGTGCCGGACGGCCGAATGACAAGCCTCCCCTTGCCACCCAACCGGGCTTCGGCCTCGGCGATGGCCGACTTGACCGGCGCCGATTCGAGTGGCTTCCCGCCGGAGATGCGCACATTCTTCAAGAGCTGCGGAACCGGCTCGAATTTCTTGCAGACTTCGCTCGCCGGGCGGTTCTCGCGCTTGATGCAGGCTAGAACCTGCAGCGCCGCCACCAGCCCGTCTCCCGTGGTGGAAAAATCCGAGAGGACCACATGACCTGACTGCTCTCCACCGACATTCAGCCCGTTGGCACGCATGCGTTCGACCACATAGCGGTCGCCAACCTTCACGCGGTGCAGATCGAGCTTCAGGTCCCCCATGAAGCGCTCAAGCCCAAGATTGGACATGACAGTCGCGACCACGCCACCGCCCTGCAGCTTTCCGGCCTTGTGCCAGGACTGAGCGATGAGCGCCATGATCTGATCGCCATCGATCACCGTGCCGTTCTCATCGACGATCACAACGCGGTCCGCATCTCCGTCGAGCGCGATACCGATATCGGCCCGAACTTCATGAACCTTCTTTGCAAGCCCGAGCGGATGCGTGGAGCCACAATCCTCGTTGATGTTGACGCCGTTCGGCTCGACATTGATGGCCACCACCTCGGCGCCGAGTTCCCAAAGCACGGCGGGAGCAACCTTATAGGCCGCACCATTGGCGCAATCGACCACGATGCGCAGCCCCGAGAGGGACATGGAGCGTGGCAGGGTACGCTTTGCGAACTCGATATAGCGATCATGAACACCGTCGACACGCTTGGCACGGCCAAGCCCGCCATTGTCAGCAAGCGCCAGCTCGACCTCCTTGTCGAGCATCGCCTCGATACGGCCCTCGATCTTGTCCGAGAGTTTGTAGCCGTCCGGTCCGAAAAGTTTAATGCCGTTGTCGTAATAGGGATTGTGCGAGGCCGAGATCATCACGCCGATATCGGCGCGCAGCGAACGCACCAGCATGGCTACAGCAGGCGTGGGTATTGGTCCCAACAGAAACACATCCATACCGGCAGCGCAGAACCCGGACACCAGAGCGTTCTCGATCATATAGCCGGAAAGCCGCGTATCCTTGCCGAGCACCACGCGGTGTCGATGGCTCCCGTTCTGAAATGAAAGGCCCGCAGCCATGCCGACCTTCATCGCGATCTCACCCGTCATCGGGAAGCGGTTCGCACGTCCGCGAATCCCGTCGGTACCAAAGTATTTTTTTGTCATTTTTCCCTTGCTGCCCGTCTGGCGCACTTTGTCTGGTTTTTTCGTCAAAGCGGCATCCCCACACTCACTCTTTGCCACAAGAGCAGCACTCGTTTGCATCAAATTCTGTGAGGCAGTGTAACGCTTTTCGACTAAACGTCTGCTTGCGAATTATACTTAAGGGCAAATTAACAGGCCGGTCCGTTTCATGGCCTGACCATTTGCCGGTGCCGTGCGAACGGCGCAAGAAAAAAGCCGTGAAACAACGTTCACGGCTTTTCTATAATGGTTGTCGAGCGAAGAGTAGCCTCAGCCCTGCGGCTGCGGTTCCATACCACCTTCAGGCTCATCGCCCCCCTTTTTCTGCCCCTGGGAGCGTGTGCCTGTCTTTGGCACAGCCGATCCGCGGGAGGGAGGCGTGTCATCACCAGCATCGCGGGACGGCTTTTCACCCCGAAGCAGTGCCTGGATCTCATCACCCGAAAGGGTCTCATATTCGAGCAGACCTTCGGCAATCGCGATCCAGCCCTTCTTTTTCTTCGTCAGGATATCGCGGGCGGTTGTATAGGCTTCATCAATCAGACGGCGCACTTCGCTGTCGATCTTCTGTTGTGTTTCCTGCGACATGTTCTGCTGGCGCGCGACCGAGTGGCCAAGGAACACTTCTTCCTGGTTCTCGCCATAGGCCACCTGGCCCAGTTCGTCGGAGAAGCCCCACTGGGTGACCATTGCGCGGGCAAGCTTGGTGGCCTGCTCGATGTCGGAGGAAGCACCTGAGGTGATGTTCTCCTTGCCGAATTTGAGTTCCTCGGCCACGCGGCCACCCATCATGATGGCCAGACGCGAGATCATCCACTTGTAGCTCATCGAATAGCGATCGCCTTCGGGAAGCTGCATGACCATGCCCAGTGCGCGGCCACGCGGAATGATCGTCGCCTTGTGGACGGGATCAGCCTTCGGCACGTTGAGTGCGACGATGGCGTGACCGGCCTCGTGATAGGCGGTCAATTCCTTTTCTTCCTGGGTCATGGCGTGCGAGCGGCGCTCGGCACCCATCATGACCTTGTCCTTGGCGTCTTCGAACTCCTGCATGGTGACGAGGCGCTTGTTGCGCCGGGCGGCCATGAGAGCAGCCTCATTGACGAGATTCGCAAGATCAGCTCCCGAGAAGCCAGGTGTGCCACGCGCGACAATCTTGAGGTCGACATTCGGTGCAAGCGGCACATTGCGCACATGCACTTTCAGGATTTTCTCTCGGCCGGCGACATCCGGATTCGGCACCACGACCTGCCGGTCGAAGCGGCCAGGACGCAGAAGCGCCGGATCGAGCACGTCGGGGCGGTTGGTGGCGGCAATCAGGATGATGCCTTCATTGGCTTCGAACCCGTCCATCTCGACGAGAAGCTGGTTCAGCGTCTGCTCGCGTTCGTCGTTACCGCCGCCAAGACCGGCACCGCGATGTCGGCCGACCGCGTCGATTTCGTCGATGAAGATGATGCAGGGTGCATTCTTCTTGGCCTGTTCGAACATGTCGCGCACGCGGGACGCACCGACACCGACGAACATTTCCACGAAATCCGAGCCGGAAATGGTGAAGAAGGGCACATTCGCCTCACCCGCCACCGAGCGGGCAAGAAGCGTCTTGCCTGTTCCGGGAGGACCAACGAGCAGCACACCGCGCGGAATCTTGCCGCCCAGACGCTGGAACTTTTGCGGATCGCGCAGGAACTCGACAATTTCCTCGAGGTCTTCCTTGGCTTCATCGACACCGGCCACATCCTGGAAGGTGACGCGGCCATGCGCTTCGGTAAGAAGTTTCGCCTTGGATTTGCCGAAACCCATGGCCCGGCCCGAGCCCGACTGCATCTGACGCATGAAGAAAATCCACACGCCCAGGATCAGGATCATCGGCAACCAGGACACGAGATAGCCAAGGAACGAGTTGGAACCGTCGCTCTCGGGACGGGCATTGATCGTGACACCGCGCTCTTCAAGACGCTGCACAAGCGAGGGATCGCCCGGCGAATAGGTCTGGAAGGGCGTACGATTGCCCGTGTAGGTGCCGGTAATGCGATCACCGGTAATCGTCACCGATTCAATGCTTCCCGAGGAAAGCTCTTCCAGAAACTGCGAATACGCAATATCGCGCGTCGCGCCGCGCTGCTGGGGAGCCTGGAACAGGTTGAAGAGCGCAATCAGCAGGACGGCGATAATCGCCCAGAGCGCAAAGTTTCTGTAATTCGGATTCATATAAGTCCCGCATACTCGCCGTAGCCCGGCGATCGTCCGTTTTTCATGGTCTGAATTAACATAGGGAGCCGGCGCATTCTTGCCAAGCCGGAGCACCACACCAGCTCACCTTTAGGTTAAGCTTCGTCTTTGAATGTGGTGCGCTCAAGGCAGCGTCAGAACAGTTTTCCCGCCCAACAGACGGATAAGGGCCTGTGCCACTTCGATGTCGAAGGAGGGAAGCAGTTTCGCCCAGGGGGCAGGCACACCGACCTTGATCCCCGCGTCCGCTCCAGGGGCCGCGCCGACGCAAACATCGCCGCGCCACAGGGCCGGCTCGGCAAATTGCGCTGCAAAATGAAGATCCTGCGGCAGGATGTGGCCCGACTTTGGCAGATGATCGCCTGCTACAGCGCCAAAAGGGGCGACGTGCAGACCGTCGCCGCCGGTGAGCCGATAGCGTCCATCCCAGAGCATTCCCGCCACAATACGTGTTCTTGCGGGCAGGTTGCGCCGTTCACGGTAAAGATAGATGCCACTCGAACGGCGATCGATCACGGACCGCGACAATGTAGCGCAAACCCTGTCACGCAGCCCGGCAAGCACACGCAGCGATGGCTCCTCCGCCGGCAGATGGAGAGCGCCTCCCACCATCGCTGCCAGGACCCGCAGGGCATAGAGCGCCGACGCATCGTCAGCTTCATCGACAAGGATCGGATCAATGCGGTAGAGCCCTGGCGCCATCCGGCGCGCATGATCGTCGATTAGACGCGCCGCACGCATTCCAAGCGCGCGACGCTCGGCAGCGACAGCATTGGCCTCCGCAGCCCGTCGTCTCACGAGTTGAGGAGTAAGCGATCGCCGCACACGCACGCGCTCATAGTTCACGTCGTCATTGGTTGGATCGTCGATCCAGCGAACGTTCCGTGTCGCCAGATAATCGCGCAACTCGGCTCGCCCGCAGGCAAGCAAAGGTCGCACGAACCAGATCCCGCTTTCGTGAAGTGAAGCCGGGGCGATGCCGGCGCCACCACGTCCTGTGCCGCGCGCAGCTCTCATGGATACCGTCTCGGCCTGATCGTCCCGTGTGTGACCGGTGAATATAAGCCCTGCGCCGATTGTCTGCGCCGCCTGTGCAAGAAGCTCCAGCCGTGCCGAACGCGCCGCGACCGAGAGGCCCGTCGCCGGCTTTTCGCCGCGCCAGACCATCGTGCGGTGTGCGATACCGCGGTGCTCGCAAAGCGCCGCGACAAAGCGCGCCTCTTCTGCAGCTTCCGCCCTGAGCGCGTGATCGACCGTCACGGCTGTAAGGGTCGGAGCATCTGCCTGTAAATCGAGGAATTCCTGAAGAAGAAGAAGAAGGGCGAGGGAATCGCCACCGCCGGAGACCGCTGCAACCACACCATCGTGCCGGGAGAATGCGATACCGTCGAAAAGCTGTCGCGGATCTGGCTGCATCACCGGGTTCAGCAACCCGCGAGCGCCTGTTCCTGCTTCACGCGCTCGCGCAGCGCTGTGGAGATATCAGGGTATTTCTGGCCGATTTCGTTATAGGTGACACAGGCCACGTCGCGCTGGTTCATCGCAGCAAGCGAAATGCCGAGCTTGAGAAGCATGTCGGGCGCCTTGTCGGCATTCGGGTATTCACGGCTCGCGCGCAGAAAAATCTCGGCTGCATCGCGATAGCGGTCCTGGCCGAGAAGCGACTCCCCGAGCCAGAAATGCGCGTCCGGTGTGCGGGCATCGCTTGGAAAGCGATCAATATGCTGCCGGAACCCGGCTTCTGCGGTCTTGTAGTCCCCCGAAAGGATGAACTCGTAGGAATTTCTGTAAAGCTCCTCCGGGTCATCGGCGGAGGGGAGCGAGGCCATCTGTTCACCCTGTCCGATCGGACCAATCTCACCCGAGCGGGTGAGATCGATGGGTTCGCCGACTTCACCGCCGACAATATTGCCGTTCGCATCGAAACGAACGCTCCCAAGTGTGCGCGGTGGTTCGCCCACGGTCGGCGCGTCCCGTGACGCACTTTGGGATCCGCCTTCCAGATTTCCCTCCGGGTTGCCCGAAGGCGGCAAACGTTCGGTGCGCTGATCGGGAAGCTCCCCTGCGGGTGCGGCTCCCGATCCGCCGTTCTTTTCGAGCTCCTGGAAGCGGAACTCATTGTCTTCCTGCATGCGGCGCAATTGATCCTGCATCTGCAGAATCTGGAAGTTCAATTCTTCCACACGCCCGTTAAGTTCGCGGACCTGCTCTTCCAGGCCGCTGACCCGCGGATCGCCCGCCTGGACAAGAACGACATTTCCGCCATTTTGTTTGGCAAAGCCGGTTGATGGCGCTGCCGCTGGGCTGAGCGCAAAAGCGTGCCCCGCCATGAGAAACGGCAACGCGAGGACGCCGCCGAGAACTGTTCGCAAAAACATTCCACTCTCGCTTTCGCAATAGACAACAGGGCTGTTCTTCGCCCCATTTGCTCTTTATCAGGGCGCGAGACTTCGGCCAAATTTTGAATTTTGGCATCTGACGCCGAACGCAAAGGCGCATTTCACTCTCGAAAGCGGTCACATAAACCGCTATATGGCGCCTCAAAGGACTAGGAATGGCACGCATCTATCAGACACGGGCCTGGGAAAACCAGCTTTCGCCTTCGCTTCAGGAAATGGAGCTGTTAGCGCTTGAGGCCTATGCGAACTTCCCTGAGGAGTTTCGTCAACTTACCGGCGAAATCATCATTCAGGTGGCGGAGTTTCCCACTGAGGAGATCATGGACGATCTCGCCCTGGAGACGCCTTTCGACCTGCTCGGCCTTTTTGAAGGTCGCGGCATCGCCGAACGCTGGAACCCGGCGACGGGCGAGGGCCCCAATCGCATAACCCTGTACAGACGCGCCATTCTCGATTACTGGGCCGAGAATGAGGAGACGCTGGGTGACATCATCAACCACGTTCTCATTCATGAAGTCGGCCACCATTTTGGCCTGACGGACGACGATATGGCGCGGATTGAAGAAGCAGTAGCCTGAGCTCAATACTCCCCGAGTTTCATCCCGGCCGTGTATTCCAGTCCCTCGACCTCCTTGTAAACCGCCTGCCCGCACCGCATGGATTTGGTCTCGGCATCATAGGCGTAGCTGGGTGAGCCATGCAGTAGCCAGCCCTTGTTGAGCGCCGCCGTAACCTTGTGACAGAAACTTGCATCGTCCGGGCCGGTCAAAAAGCGATAGAGCCTCATCGGGCCGTCTCCCCACTCTCTTTCAGCCTGATGGCGCCAGCGCGCTCAAGCAGTGTCTGCGCCATTTCCAAATGCAGGCGTTCCACCATGCGCCCATTTAGGGAAATCACGCCGCGTCCGGTGTTTTCTGGGTCTGCGAATGCAGACACGATCGCTTCGGCCTCGGCAATGGCTTCAGGCGAGGGTGCAAAGACCGCATTGGCCTTTGCGATCTGTGCCGGGTGGATAAGCGTCTTGCCATCAAAGCCCATGGAACGGGCTTCCGTGCAACTACTCTCGAATGCATCGAGATCGCGAAAATCATTGGTCACGCCATCGAGCACCGAAATTCCTCCGGCGCGCGCCGCCATGACGAGCTGAAACAGGAATGGGGCCAGATAGCGCCGATTTTCGGTCAGGGCGAACCCGGCTTCCCTGGCCAGGTCATTCGTTCCGGCGACGAGACAGGAGAGACGCGCGGCCGGGTCACGTCCGAGTGCCGCTATCGGCCCCAGATTGAGCACGGCGCGCGGCGTCTCGATCATGGCCCACAGTTTGAGGCTGCGCGGCGCGTCGGTTTCATCGAGGGCGGCATCCGCGTCGAGGATGTCACGGGGGCCATTCACCTTGGGCAGGAGAATGGCATCGGGCTTAACCGCCCGGGCAGCGAGAAGATCCTCCGTCCCCCAGATACTCTCCAGCGCATTGATGCGCACCACAACCTCGCAGTGCGGGCGATCTCCACCGTTCAGGAAGTCTCGCAATCGCTCTCGCGCATCGAGTTTTTCGTCTGGCCCGACGGCGTCTTCCAGATCGTAGATCACCGCGTCGCAGCCGAGCGTTGCACTTTTTGCCAGCGCCTTTTCATTGCTGGCGGGCACGTAGAGAACGGATCGGCGAAGCTGTGCTGGATGATGCTGCATATCCGTTTCATGGCCCAGTACTGCATTCGAAGCAAGACAGGACAATTGGCCAAGGGAAAACTTCCTTGCACAATCCGAACGGAAGAAAGATTTCCATTCTGCGCAGCAAGATGGCAAGGCCGACCGGCCGCCGGCGCCTGTGCGCCGAAAGCCAAGGGCGCGTATGCGCCCGCCCGGCGCTTGAGGGACAAAAACAAGAGAGCTTTGCTTTGCGGAACCGGCTTGTGTATGGAGAGGCGGCAGATATGATGGCCGCGCAGACAACGGACCAGGATTCATGGACAAGTTTATCAAGCTGACGGGCGTTGCCGCGCCCATGCCGATCGTAAATGTCGACACCGACATGATCATCCCCAAGGATTATCTCAAGACGATCAAGCGCACCGGCCTCGGCGCCGGGCTTTTCGCCGAAATGCGTTTCAACGAGGACGGTTCCGAGAACCCCGACTTCGTGCTCAACAAGCCTGCTTACCGCAATGCCAGCATTCTCGTTGCCGGCGACAATTTCGGCTGCGGCTCGAGCCGCGAACATGCGCCATGGGCGCTGCTCGACTTCGGCATTCGCTGTGTCATTTCCACCAGCTTCGCTGATATTTTCTACAACAACTGCTTCAAGAACGGCATCCTGCCCATCAGGGTCAGCCAGGAAGAGCTGGACATGCTGATGGACGACGCGCAGCGTGGTTCGAATGCGACGCTCACGATCGATCTGGAAGAGCAGGAAATCCGTGGCCCGGATGGCGGCGTGGTGAAGTTCGAGATCGACGCCTTCAAGCGGCACTGCCTCCTGAACGGCCTCGATGATATCGGCCTCACCATGGAGAAGGCCCCGGCCATCGAGACCTTCGAGAACAAATACACGGAAAGCCATCCGTGGGCATGAACCCGCAGGATAGAGGCGGCCAGCGTCGTCTCATCTCCACGGGGTCTCCCTTTGAGAAGACCGCAGGTTACAGCCGCGCGGTGGTTGATGGAGACTGGTGTTTCGTTTCCGGCACCACGGGGTATGACTATGCTACCATGGCCATACCCGACAGTGTGGAAGAGCAGACCCGCAACTGCCTTTCCACCATCAGCGCCGCGCTGAGCGAAGGCGGCTTCGAGCTCGCCGACGTGGTGCGTGCAAATTACTACGTGACCGACCGCGCGTTCGTTTCCCGCGTCTTCCCCATTCTTGGCGAAGCTTTCGGTAGCATTCGGCCTGCTGCCACGATGATTATCTGCCAGCTCAACGAGCCGGAGATGAAGATTGAGATCGAAGTGACTGCACTCAAACGCAACCGTACCGCTTCGTACGCCAGCAGCCTTGCGCAATCCGTCGCGGCGGATTAGCAAGTCCCTCGAATTCCCAAGTTCGAGAGGCTTTTCATGGCAACGCGCAAACTCCTTCTTCTCCCCGGCGACGGCATCGGCCCCGAGGCGATGGCCGAGGTCAAGAAACTCATCGAAATGATGAACGCCGATTTCAACGCCGGGTTCGAGACCGAGGAAGGCCTCGTGGGCGGTTGCGCCTATGACGCGCACGGCCAGTCGATCTCCGATGCCGACATGGACAGGGCCATGGCGGCGGATGCCGTTCTGTTCGGCGCGGTCGGGGGCCCCAAATGGGATGGCGTGCCCTATGAGGTTCGTCCCGAAGCCGGCCTTCTGCGCCTGCGCAAGGAGATGGAGCTTTTTGCCAATCTGCGCCCGGCCATCTGCTACCCGGCGCTGGCCGCCTCTTCCTCGCTCAAGCCGGAAGTCGTGGAAGGGCTCGACATTCTGATCCTACGCGAGCTGACCGGCGGCGTCTATTTCGGTGAACCGAAAGAGATCACCGATCTCGGCAATGGCCAGAAGCGTGGCATCGACACCCAGATCTACGACACCTACGAGATCGAGCGCATAGCCGGCGTGGCCTTCGAGCTGGCCCGCACCCGGAGCAACAGGGTCTGCTCTATGGAAAAGCACAATGTGATGAAATCGGGCGTGCTCTGGAAAGAGGTCGTCACCAACACGCACAAGGCCAAATATTCCGACGTCGAGCTGACGCACATGCTGGCCGATGCGGGCGGCATGCAGCTCGTACGCTGGCCCAAGCAGTTCGACGTCATCGTCACCGACAATCTCTTCGGCGACATGCTGTCTGACGTTGCCGCCATGCTCACCGGCTCGCTTGGCATGCTGCCTTCGGCCTCGCTCGGCGCACCGGACGAGAAGACCGGCTCCCGCAAGGCGCTCTACGAGCCCGTGCACGGTTCCGCACCGGACATCGCTGGCCAGGGCATCGCCAACCCGATCGCCATGATCGCATCCTTCGCCATGTGCCTGCGTTACTCGTTCAACATGGTCGAGGAAGCGGATCGGCTGGAGAAAGCCATCGCTTCGGTTCTGGACGACGGCCTTCGCACGAAAGACCTGATGTCCGACGGCATGACCGAGGTCGGAACCACGGCCATGGGCGACGCCATTGTCGCCAGATACAAGGCGCTTGCCTGACGCGTCTTTGCGGCCGGCATGGCTGGCCGCACACGCTATTTCGTTGACTTGCGCCCGATTCAGCGTAAAACAACGCGCGGAAACGGAGACCCCTTTGCCATGCGCGCGCATCATGAAGCGCCATCAGCACAAAGTTTTTTGAACGCGGCCGGGAACGGCAGCGTCGGTTTCCGCTTTACCAAAACGACAGCCAAAACGACGACCAAAACGGTCTGACGCCTCGGCTGCTCGTTCTCTCCCCGGGCCCAGCCGGGGAGAAGATGCCTGCCGGATGCAGGCCATCAAATCAAAGCCAAGCGGAGAGAGACAGGAGTAACAAACCAGATGGGTTTCAAGATAGCTGTCGCCGGCGCCACGGGGAATGTCGGCCGCGAAATGCTCAATATCCTCGAAGAGCGCGGCTTCCCGGCAGACGAGATCGTCCCGCTTGCTTCCCGCCGTTCAGTCGGCACCGAGGTCTCCTATGGCGACAAGACGCTGAAGGTTAAAGCGCTCGAGTCCTACGACTTTTCCGACACTGACATCTGTCTGATGTCGGCTGGCGGCACGGTGTCCAAGGAGTATTCGCCGAAGATCGGAAAGCAGGGCTGCGTCGTCATCGACAATTCGTCGGCCTGGCGCTACGACCCTGATGTGCCGCTGATCGTTCCCGAAGTGAACCCCGACGCGGTCGAGGGTTTCACCAAAAAGAACATCATCGCCAATCCGAACTGCTCCACCGCACAGCTCGTGGTCGCGCTGAAGCCGCTACATGAGGCAGCAACCATCAAGCGCGTGGTCGTGTCCACCTATCAGTCGGTTTCGGGCGCGGGCAAGGAAGGCATGGATGAACTGTTCGAGCAGACGCGCGCCGTTTTCGTCGCCGATCCGATCTCGACCAACAAGTTCACCAAGCGCATCGCCTTCAACTGCATTCCTCATATCGACGTCTTCATGGAAGACGGCTTTACCAAGGAAGAGTGGAAGATGGTCGCCGAGACCAAGAAGATGCTCGATCCGAAGATCAAACTTACGGCCACCTGCGTGCGCGTGCCGGTGTTCATAGGCCATGCGGAAGCAGTAAACCTCGAGTTCGACAAGCCGATCACGGCTGACGAGGCCCGCGAGATCCTGCGCGAGGCGCCAGGTTGCCAGGTCATCGACAAGCGCGAGGATGGCGGCTACGTCACGCCTTACGAAAGCGCCGGCGAAGACGCCACCTATATCAGCCGCCTGCGTGAAGACCCCACGGTCGACAACGGTCTGGCGCTTTGGGTTGTCTCCGATAATCTGCGCAAAGGTGCTGCTCTCAACACGGTTCAGATCGCCGAGCTTCTCGTGGCACGCGGCCTGATCCAGCCGAAGAAGGAAGCTGCCTGAGACAAGGCGGTTCTTTGATCGAAGAATGAGGAAAGCGGGCCTTCGGGTCCGCTTTTCTTTTGCGCCGCGTTTGTGTGTCGTGGTTGGCGCTCGCCCCTCATCCGCCTGCCGGCACCTTCTCCCCGCATACGGGGAGAAGGTAAGGGTGAGGGGCAAACGCCATCACCGATCACAACAGCACACCAAACAAAAATAGCGGGCCTTTCGACCCGCCATTCTCAATAGACATGCCTGCAAAGCTTATTCGCTTGCAGCAGCCTCTTCAGCCGGTGCCTCGGCGGCGGCAGCTTCGGCCTCGGCTGCAGCGGCCTTTGCGTCTTCTTCGGCCTGCTTGGCGGCATCAAGACGCTCCTGCGCCTTCTTGCCAGGCTTCGCCTTGTTCGGATTGCTGCGCTCGGGGCGCTTGGCAATGCCGGCCTCATCGAGGAAGCGCAGAACACGGTCGGTCGGCAGCGCGCCGTTGGCGAGCCAATGCTTGATACGCTCTTCGTTCAGAACGACACGCTCGCCATCCTTGGGCAGCATAGGGTTCCAGGAGCCGACCTTCTCAATGAAACGGCCGTCACGCGGGCTGCGCACGTCGGCGATGACGACGTGGTAGTAAGGACGCTTCTTGGAGCCCGCACGGGCCAGACGAATTTTCAGTGCCATGGTTTCTTCCTTTCGATAATGGCTTTCAGGCCGGCAACACGTGCCGGAATCTCAGGCGCGGCTCGCCGCGCAGTTCTGTGGGAGACATGGGCTCGGCACCCAGCCTCCTTGCAACGGCCTGTGAGGCCAGATTGTCCGGATGGACGAAGCTCATAAGCGGCGGCAGTTTCAGGTCTTCGGCTGCCCAGACCTGCACACGGCGGGCCGCCTCAACCGCGTAACCCTTGCCCTCGAAACCGGCATAAAGGCTCCATGCCAGCTCAGGCTCATCAAGAAGTGGTGGATGCCACAAACCCACATAGCCGGCCACCGCGTCCGTGTCTTTCAGCTGAACAGCGAACATGCCATAGCCGTTCAGCGCCCAGGCACCAGCCATGGATGAAAAGCCTGTCCACGCCTCAAAACCGTTTTTCGGCCCACCAATATGGCGTGTACGCTCAGGATCCGCGCAAAAGGCCGCATATGCAGGAAAATCCTCCCGCTTCCAGCCGCGCAGGATCAGGCGCTCGCTTTCGAGGACCGGTGTCATGCTCAGGCCTTCTCACCGGTCTTGGAGCCATTGCCGTGCTCCTCGGCAATCGCCTCGTGATGGCGGATCACCTCGCGGATAATGAAGTTCAGGAACGTCTCGGCGAAATCCGGGTCGAGATTGGCGTCATCGGCGAGACGGCGCAGGCGCGCAATCTGGCGCTCCTCGCGAGCGGGATCAGCCGGCGGCAGATCGTGAACAGCCTTCAGGTGACCAACGGCCTTGGTACAGCGGAAACGCTCGGCCAGCATATGCACGAGTGCCGCATCGATATTGTCGATGGAGGCGCGCAGCTCGAGAAGCTGTGCCATGGCCTGATCCGTTTCGTCGCTCATCGCATTCCCTTACTTCTTTTTGGGCAGGCCAGGCAGTCCACCGGGAAGCCCCGGCAAGCCGCCACCCGGCATTCCCGGCAACCCTTTGGGAAGCCCGCCCTTGGGCAGACCACCGCCGAGGCCAGCCGCTTCTGCCTGCTTCTGCAGAGCTTCGAGCTGCTTCGGATCCATCTTCGAAAGATCGGGCATGCCAGCGCCCATGCCAGCGCCCATGCCACCGAGCCCCATCTTCTGCGCCATGCCGCCCATCAGGCCACGCATCATGCCGCCCTTGCGGCCCTTGCCGCCCATGGCCTTCATCATGTCGGCCATCTGGCGATGCATCTTCAAGAGCTTGTTGATCTGCGCCGAATCCGTGCCGGAGCCGGCGGCAATGCGCTTCTTGCGGCTATGCTTGAGCAGCTCCGGATTGGCGCGCTCCTTCGGCGTCATAGACTGGATGATGGCGATCTGGCGGCCGAACATCTTGTCGTCGAGACCGGCAGCAGCCATCTGATCCTTCATCTTCCCCATGCCGGGCATCATGCCCATGATACCGCCCATGCCACCCATGTTCTGCATCTGGCGCAGCTGCTCGGCGAGATCGTTCAGGTCGAACTTGCCGGCCTGCATCTTCTTGGCCATCGCCGCGGCCTTTTCCGCGTCGATGGTTTCGGAGGCCTTCTCGACCAGCGAAACGATGTCGCCCATACCGAGAATGCGGTCGGCGATGCGCTTGGGATAAAACTCCTCGAGCGCATCCATCTTTTCGCCAACACCAATCAGCTTGATCGGCTTGCCCGTGACGGCGCGCATGGAGAGCGCCGCGCCACCGCGCCCGTCACCGTCCATACGGGTCAGGACGAGGCCGGTGATGCCGACACGGTCGTTGAAATTGTTGGCAAGATTGACGGCATCCTGACCGGTGAGCGAATCTGCAACGAGCAGGATCTCATGTGGGTTCGAGGCGCTTTTGATGTCGGCCATCTCGACCATCAGCGGCTCGTCGATATGCGTACGGCCTGCCGTATCGAGGATCACCACGTCATGACCGCCGAGCTTTGCCGCCTGTGTGGCGCGCCTGGCGATCTCGACCGGTGTCTGGCCGGCAATGATCGGAAGCGTGGCGACACCGGTCTGCTCGCCAATCTGTTTGAGCTGTTCCTGTGCGGCGGGACGGCGCGTGTCGAGCGACGCCATCAACACCTTCTTGCCCTGCTTTTCAGTCAGGCGCTTGGCGATCTTTCCGGTCGTGGTGGTCTTGCCGGAGCCCTGCAGACCGACCATCATGATGACAACGGGCGCCGGCGCGTTGAGGTCGATCGTCTCGCCCTCGGTGCCCAGCATCTCGACCAGTTCGTCATGAACGATCTTGACGACCATCTGGCCGGGCTTGATCGATTTCAGGACCTCAGCGCCAACCGCCTTTTCGCGCACGCGATCGGTGAAGGAACGCACCACATCAAGCGCCACATCCGCCTCGATCAGCGCACGGCGCACCTCGCGCAGGGCCGCAGAGACATCCGCCTCCGACAGCGCACCGCGGCCCGTCAGGCCATTCAGGATGGAACCAAGGCGTTCCTGAAGCGATTCAAACATCCGCGTTCCTCATGTCTCGCATCACATTCATCTGTGCGAGAGGTAATGCATCCGCGCCAGGGCTTCAAACATCGCGCAAAGCCGAAAAGCACCCGGGGGCGCATCGCGCTGCCGGGTGTTGACCTCCAGGATCATCGTTTGCCGTTGAAACGTGCCCTGGTCGGCTGCTCGGAGTTGTCACTCGTCGCGGAATTTCGCGCCTGTAGACAGGAAATCGCTCCCAGAGTCAAGAAGAGCGTTCTCTGGGCCTCGTCGGAGCCCGCAGATCCGGGTGTTCAATTCTTGACTGCCGAAGATCTGCGTCTCTCCAGTTCCGCTTTTCGCTTCTCTTCGCCGCACATCTCCAGGAGATGAGTGGGAAGGTCCTCGCAGAAGCCAGGATAGTATCGCGCAGCCAGCCAGACAATGAACCAGCTGGATGCAACCTGTCGTTCAATTGGCGCTCCTGCAGGCAAAAGTGGGGATTGGCCGGACGGGGATACGCCACCCACTGCCCCAGGCGCAGCCGCCGCCGATGCACTCCCGTGTTCCTCGCCCGATTGAAATGGCAGGGTGTCACCTTCGAAAAGCCGCGCCTCAGCCGGGCGAGAGAAGGAAGAAACGAGAACGATAGCCGCCATCATCGCCATTGGAGATGCGCCTACTCGTCTAACCACGTCTAGAGATGTCATAACAATTCCTGTTCTTGAAATATCGCGCACCGCGAACCTGCGCTCTCTGCACACGACCCTCGCGAAAGGCACATATCCGCGGCAAAAAGCCTGGGCTGGTATCCGCATGCACTTGGCAATACAAATTAGCTGGCTAATATTATGAGTGAAATTGCCGACTTTATTTTCTGGCGTCAAGTCTCAGAAAGACGACCCCTCAAAAAGATCGCTGCGGCGACACAGTCGCCGCAGCGTGAAGTCTCCCACTTGGCCGGTTCAATAACCTGGGGATCGACTCTACCGTTTACCGCAGAACATAGACGATGCGCCGCGTCTCAGGCTCGATCAGAACCGGCTGCTGGTTCACATAGACGTAGCGGTACTCGTAGTCAGGAATCTCACGCACTTCCACTGTTTCGGGAACCACGGCTCCAACCACTGCCTCGCCCTCCAGATATACAGGTTCAACCCGGTTGCTCTGGATATAGGTCGTGACTTCCGCTGGTGGTGGAGCAATGGGTTCCACCGTGCCGAGAGCCGTTTTGCGGCCAATCAACTCTCCGCGCAGGGGTTCAACTTCGACACTTGAGGTCGCTTCAAAGGAGACCGGGGGCAACGCCTCGGTTGGACGTTCGGTCACCACTACATAGTCCCCACCGCCTCCGAAAGGCGCTGTCAGATAGTCCGAATATGCCCAGCCATTCACGCCGGCATGATTGACCGCGCACCATTTACTGCCTTCTCGGCAACCTTCGATCTCGGCTTCCTCGTTCACGCCGATAACGCCAACAATGGGATATTGCGGACCAGGTCCCGAGCGGATGTTGAGGTCGGCCGTTGCTCTGGCAAGCACCTCCGCACCGGCAACACCGGTCAAGGCCAAAAGCGCCGCTCCTGCGGCTGCACCTTTGAGAAGCATCGTGTTCATGGCTTGTCTCCAGTCGGTTTCAACTGGGGCTCAAAACGGACCGGACCGCGATGAGTTCCGAAAGAGACGACCGCAAACGAGATGATTCTCGCCGCGAAAGGGTTCGGTAATGACCGTTATGCTAGGAAACTCAACGCTTGCGACCGCCGACATGTTGTGTAATCGCTGGCAACATCACATTATATAGCCATCATTTATCTTAAGGAGAGCAACATGGCTTTCGGGGGAAGAGCGGTGGTCCTGGCCGCTGCGGTTAGCGCCTCACTTCTCATGGCGGGGCATGCTTCCGCCGCGCAGTGTGGGAACAACGCCGGGGGATTCGAAACCTGGAAGGCGCAGTTCAGCCAGGAAGCGGCGTCACGCGGTATCGGCCAGCGAGGCCTCAACGCGCTGGCGAAGACCCGGTACGCCAGCAAGACCATCGCTGCGGATCGCGGACAGAAGAGCTTCAAGCTATCGCTGAATTCGTTCATGCAGAAGCGGGGTTCGAACGCAATCATATCGCGCGGCAAGGGGATGAAGAAGAAATATGCTCGTCTCTTCGCCAATATCGAAAAGCGCTACGGCGTTCCTGCCGGACCGCTGATTGCCATATGGGGCATGGAAACGGGATTTGGCGGATTTCTCGGAAATCAGAATATCGTTTCAGCGGTTGCCACGCTCGCCTATGATTGCCGTCGCTCCGACTTCTTTACAGGCCACCTCTATGGCGCACTGACCATGGTGGACCGTGGAATGCTGCACCCTGACGCTCGGGGCGCCGCTCATGGCGAGATCGGCCAGACCCAGTTTCTTCCAGGCAACGCTCTCAAATATGGTGTCGACGGTGACGGCAACGGTCGCGTCGACATGATCCGCTCCAGCGCTGACGCGCTCGCCTCCACCGCAAACTTCCTGCGGGCTCATGGCTGGCAGCGCGGCGCTGGCTATCAACCCGGCCAGCCGAATTTCCGTGCTATCCAGGGCTGGAACGCTGCAAGCGTTTATCAGCAGGCCATCGCCATCATGGCCAAGGAGATAGATGGGTAAGGAGCGTCCCGCAAAGCGGGCGAAAAGCCTGCGATTTGGCTTTTTGAGCCACGAACGCCCGGAGCAATAGCGAAGGGCCGACAGGCGCCAAATCCTGCCCCCTGCTGCTCAACACACAAAAAAGCCGGCTGCGTTGCCGGCTTTTTTATTATCGAAACGCTGGAGCGATCAACGGCCGCGCTTTCTCGCTGCCAGAGTGCGCAGGCGCAGGGCGTTCAGCTTGATGAAGCCGGCTGCGTCCTTCTGATCGTAGGCCCCCTGATCGTCTTCAAAGGTGACCAGAGCGTCGGAATAGAGCGACTTGTCGGATTTGCGACCGGTCACGATCACATTGCCCTTGTAGAGTTTCAGACGCACTTCGCCTTCCACGTCCTCCTGGCTCTTGTCGATGGCCGCCTGCAGCATTTCGCGTTCGGGCGAGAACCAGAAGCCATTGTAGATCAGCTCCGCATAACGCGGCATCAGTTCGTCTTTCAGATGCGCTGCACCGCGGTCGAGCGTGACGGACTCCATGGCCCGGTGGGCCGCAAGGAGAATGGTACCGCCAGGTGTCTCGTAGACACCGCGAGACTTCATGCCCACGAAGCGGTTTTCGACGAGGTCGAGGCGGCCAATGCCATTGTCGCGGCCAAGATCGTTCAGCGCCTTGAGCAGCGTTGCCGGCGAAAGCGCCTCGCCATTGATGGCCACGGCGTCGCCCGCCTTGAAGGAGATGGTAATCTCGGTCGGCTCGTCGGGCGCATCCATCGGCGAAACGCTGCGCTGGTGAACATATTCCGGCGGCTCGATCCACGGATCTTCAAGCACCTTGCCTTCCGAGGAGGAGTGCAGAAGATTTGCATCGACGGAGAACGGTGCCTCACCCTGCTTGTCCTTCGGCACCGGGATCTGATGCGCCTCGGCGAAATTGATAAGATCGGTGCGGGACTTGAACTCCCAGTCGCGCCATGGCGCGATCACCTTGATGTCCGGGTTGAGGGCATAGGCGGAAAGCTCGAAGCGCACCTGGTCGTTGCCCTTGCCGGTCGCACCGTGCGCGATGGCATCCGCCCCGGTTTCGGCGGCGATCTCCACCAGACGCTTGGAGATCAACGGACGGGCAATCGACGTACCCAGAAGATAGACGCCCTCATAAACGGCATTGGCGCGGAACATCGGGAACACGAAATCGCGCACGAATTCCTCACGCACATCCTCGATGTAGATTTCCTTGATGCCGAGCATCTCGGCTTTCTTGCGCGCCGGCTCCAGCTCATCGCCCTGGCCGAGATCGGCGGTGAAGGTCACCACTTCCGCGCCCAGCTCCGTCTGCAGCCATTTGAGGATGATCGAGGTATCGAGGCCGCCCGAATAGGCAAGAACGACCTTTTTCACGTCTTTGAGTTTCGTCATGGTCTTTCCCGGTATGAGAGGTTCGGCATGGCCGGCCGGCTCCGCACGACGGAGCCTTGGAAGTCGAGGCGACTAATATCAGGAATGGCGGCGCGGGCAAGGCCAGTCCCCGCAAATGCCGAAATCTGGACATGAAAAGGGCCACACCGTTTCCGGCATGGCCCGGGCCCCCTCCGCCAGGGAAAATCAGGCCGCCTTCAGTGTCTCCACTGTCTTGAGCGCCCCATCGAGCAACTCGCCCTTCTCGTCCTTGAGGGCGGCTTCGCGCAGCCGCCGCAACCAATCTGCCGCATCGTCGCGGCCCTCCAGCAGGGGCAGACCGGAGAGCACGCGGTCGAATTTGGAATGCGCGCGCACATGCGTGTCGCTGTAACCCTTGATGAGCCGGCGACAATTGAGAATCTCAACCGCCAGCGCATAGTCGCGCTGTGCCGTGTCGAGCGCCAGCGCGTACCATCGCTCCAGATGCGCTTCTTCCACCTGGTGACGCAGCAGCGACCGGCGCCATGGCCGCAGCGTTCCGATCAGCCAGAGCGCACCAAAGCCAAACAGGCTGTCGGTGCGGATGCGCCGGCCGCGATTGATGCGACGGTCGACCCAGTGGGCAAGGCCCGGCCGGTTTTCGATGAAGCGGCCAAGCCTCGCCGGCAGCGTGCCACAGAATTCTTCCACGCGCGGGTGAAAGAACTCGGTCACCTGGAGCACATTGGCTTCACCGACCTTCATTTCCGTGCGGATGCGTTCAGCGCGTGCAGTTCGCGTTTTGAGATCGGCAACGCGTAGAATGTCGTCATAGCACATGGCGTTTGCCACATGCTTTGCCGCCGCTTCTCCCAACGCATAACTCTTTTCCGCACTGTCCGCTGCCAGTGCCTTGTCCAGCCGGTCGAGATACTCCGCGCCATAAGCCAGGTCCTGATAGTCGACCACCTTGCGCAACCCGGCAAGCGCCATGCTCCTCACAGGTTCGGGATAGGCCTCTGCACGGGCGGCCAGCGCGTTCCAGCGCGCCACAAGCCTCTGCGGTCCGTCCACAGTGATCTGCTTTGAAGCCGGTGCAGCATCCGGGCGGCCTTCTTCCACACGCGCACCGGACACGGTGAGATCGTATGCCCTGCCGAATGCGGCAAGGCTGGCTTTCACCCCGCGCCCGGACGCCTCGATGGTCTTCTCGTAGCTTTCGCGCGGAAATGGCAGGGCACCGGAACCGGCCAGCGCCCCGAACAGGCTCGATGAAATGACGGAGCCGGCTTCCACGGCCACCTTTTCCATATCGAAGCAGATGTAGCGGCTCGCCGCCTCGCGCGCGTTTCGGTGAACGGTGGGCGAATCCGCCCGCCCGTCGCCTGGCTCGACCTTTTCCGAAACGGCGGCAATGCGGTGCGCAGAAGCAATCAGCGTCGTGCGGTCGGGCGTCACGAAACCGCGCATCACCGCACGCCCCGCCTCCATGAGCTCCGCCGCAATCAGAATGTCGATATCGCCCTGCGCAGGGGCCAGGGAGAAAACCGGACGGCGTCCCGTATCAGGGCACATTTCCACATAGTAGATCGTCGCACCCGTGCGCTGCGCCACGCCCGCAACGGAGGTCGCCTGAGCGAGATAGCCATTGCGCTCTGCCACATCGGTGATCCAGTTGGTGAGAACACCACCGCCCTGTCCGCCCACGGCGAGAATGGCGAGCTTGATGATTTTCTGGTCTTCTTTTGCTTTCATACGCTTGGCCATGATCGATCCCTCAAGCGTCGGCGAATGTCAGGCGCCGCTTTTCACGACGGGATTGCAGGAAGCCTGTCACCCCACGGCGCACCCTGTCGGTAAAACGGTCCCACCAGCCCGGATTGTGAACCACATCCGCGCGATAGAAGGACGGGCACAGAACCGCCGCGTCCGCCACCTCGCCGCAATTACCGCACCCTACACAGGTGTGGTCGATTGAGGCCACCGGGTCGTCCCGCAGCGGATCGTCCAGCTTCTTGACGGAGAGCGACGGACAGCCTGAAAGGCGCATGCAGGCGTGATCGCCCGTACAGACATCCTCATCGACACCGAAACGCGGTTTCACCACCCGCTCGCCGCCGGAGATCGCCTTGGCGGTCAGGGGCTTTTCGCGGCGCTGGCGGTTGAGCATGCATTCGGAAGAGGCCACGATCACCTTCGGCCCCTTCTCCTTGGTCGTCAGCGCCTCACGCAGCGCCGCGCGCACCTTCGTCACGTCATAGGTGCGGTCGATGTGCCGGACCCATTTCACGCCCATCCCCTTCACCGCATCGGTGATCGGATGTTTCGTGGACTTGGTGGGATTGTCGGCACGAGAGGAGAGAATGTCCTGCCCGCCGGTCGCCGCCGAATAGAAATTATCGACCACGACAATGACACCGTCATTCTCGTTGAAG
The DNA here is from genome assembly GCF_017794765.1 of Nitratireductor sp. GTDB lineage: Bacteria > Pseudomonadota > Alphaproteobacteria > Rhizobiales > Rhizobiaceae > Nitratireductor. The sequence continues at coordinate 629,935 of NZ_CP051236.1, forward strand.
ACCGCATTGCCGATCGAGGAGGTCAGGCCGTTGTGCCAGAAGCCGCCATCGCCAACGAAGGAGATCGAGCGGCGTTTGGCGTCTGGCGAATTGAATGCGGATGCAGACGCCGGTCCGAGACCATAACCCATGGTGGTCGCGCCCAGCTCGAAAGGCGGCATAATCGAGAACAGGTGGCAACCGATATCCGATGAAATGTGGTGTGGCCCGAGCTCCTGTTCGATCAGCTTGGTGGCAGCGAAGATTGGCCGCTCGGGGCATCCGGTGCAGAAGCCCGGCGGCCGGCCCGGCACTACTTTGGCGAGATCTGCTGCCAGCGTGTTTTCGCCTGGTGCATTGGGGGCCAGCACCTGGGCCGCCAGAAGCTCCGGCGCATTGGCACGCAGATAGGCGCTGATGCCGTCGAGCATGACCTGGCCGGTATATTCACCCGCCATGGGCAGAATATCCTTGCCGAGAATGCGCGTGTCGACACCCTTCTTGTGCATCATCGAGGCGATCGCCTGCTCCAGATAGTTGGGCTGCCCTTCCTCCACGATCAGGACAGATTCCTTGTCCTCGCAGAAGTCGATCACCTCGTCATCGATGAGCGGATAGACCGCGTTGAGCACATAGAGCGGCACATCGGTCTCACCATAGACATCGGCAAGGCCGATGCGCTGAAGCGCCCGGATGACGCTGTTGTACATGCCACCCTGAAGGATGATGCCGGCCTTGCCCCGCTCTGGCCCGAAAAATTCGTTGATCTGGCGCGAGCGGATGAAATCCACCGCAGCCGGCATGCGCTTTTCCACCTTCTCCTTCTCATGCAGGAAGGAAGCGGGCGGCAGCACGATGCGGTTGGTGTCGCGACGCGGGTTTTCCAGCGCATCAGCCACCGTCATCTCCGGGCGCTTGTTGTCTTTCGTCTCAAAACTTCCGGTCACGTGGCAGCTTCGGATGCGCACCATCAGCATGACCGGAGTGTTCGAAACCTCCGACAGCTCGAACCCGTCTTCCACCGCCTTGACGATGGAAGGCAGATTGGGTCGTGGATCGAGGAGCCAGACCTGGCTCTTCATGGCGAAGGGATGGCTGCGCTCCTGCATGATGGAGGAACCTTCGCCATAATCCTCGCCGACGATGATGAGTGCACCACCCGTCACACCGCCTGAAGCAAGATTGGCAAGGGCGTCGGACGCCACATTGAGACCAACCGCCGACTTGAACGTGCAGGCGCCGCGAATGGGATAATGGACGGAAGCCGCCAGCATGGCGGTTGCGGTGGCTTCCGAGGCACTGGCCTCGAAATGGACGCCGAGTTCACCGAGAATGTCCTGGGCATCAGCAAGAACGTCCATAAGATGGCTGATCGGCGCGCCCTGATAGCCGCCGACATAGCCCACACCGCATTGCAAAAGCGCCTTGGTGATGGCGAGGATCCCTTCGCCGTGAAAGGTTTCACCGGCCCCGAGCCTGAGCTTCTGGACCTCTTTCACAAACGAACGTTCAGCCATAATCCAGTCTCCCGTCGCTGGCGCCGCGGTTTCGCACCGCAGTCAAGCTCGCTAAAAGTTATGCTTTCTGATGTTGCCGAGGATTTTCTGTAGCGTTGCGACGAACGCTGCGTACTCCGCATCGTCAATATCCCTGAACATCTCGGCAAAAGCGTCGTGCATGGCCGGCCACGCCCGATTGAATTCCTCCCGCCCCTTGTCTGTAAGGAAGATGTGGCGGGTACGGCTATCATCCTGACAGGCCTCGCGCCGGACAAGACCCTGCGCCTCCAGCGCGTCGAGCGTGCGGCTCATGGTCGATTGCTCGATCACCGTGTAGACAGAGAGCTCGTTGATCGACATGCCGTCTCCGACTGCCAGAACTGCAAGCGCACGCACCTGCGGCACCGTGAGCCCCTGCCGGCGCAGGTCCTGCCGCAGGGTCGCGTTGTAGCGCCCCATGATACGATTCATCAGATAGGGCGCAAATTGCTGGAGCCCCATCTGGCCCAGCGTTTCAATTCTCGAGTTCCTGCTATCCAAGCGTTCGTCCATCAAAGCTTCTCCGCCAACAGGCAACGTGAGATGCCAGCCCACCTGCCATCACACAGAAACGGGATAAGCCGCCCAGATCGTCCAGATCGCCCAGATCGCCCAGACCGAAGGACCTTTGGAGAAGCGGGCAGCGGATTGAGGCAGCTACCCTTGGTCCTTCTGTCGGGGTTCAGCATGAAGGAGCGAACCTAGTTTCGCGCCACGAGCGCCAGAACGCGGCAGGGACTTCCCGTACCATGCTCAATTTTAAGCGGTGCCGCGATGAGAATCGCTCCCTTCGGCGGCAATTTGTCGAGATTGGCAAGGCTGGCAAGTCCGTAACGATTGGCCTTGTGCAAGAGGTTGTGCGCGGGGAATGGAGGCTCCATCCCACCGGCCTGCCCGGCATCGGTTCCGATCGTTTCGCTGCCCCAGCCGATGATCCCCTTGTCAAGCAGATAGGTAATCGCTTCGGGTGTTGGCCCCGGTGAATGCGGGCCGGTTTCATCAGCGTTCAGAAAGCTTTCTTCTGAGCCATTGCGTTTGTACCAGTCGCTACGCAACACGACCCACTCGCCCTTCTGAATTTCACCATGTTCGGCCTCCCAGGCCTTGATGTGATCCACGGTCAGAAGGAAATCGGGATTCTCCGCGGTTTCCTTCGAACAGTCGATGACATTGACCGGAGCAACGAAATTCTTTGGATCAATCGTATCGGTGGAACCATCTGGATGATCGCGCCCGGTAATCCAGTGGATCGGCGCATCGAAATGCGTGCCGGAGTGTTCGCCAAGCTTGAGCCAGTTCCAGGCCCACCAGGGACCATTATCGTCGTAAGCGGAAATCTTGTGGATCTCGATCTTGGGCGTGTCCACGGCAAGCTCTGGTGGAAGCTTGAGAAGTGGCGTGTTGGGCCCCAACACCGCCGAAAGGTCGACAACCTCGACTTTGCCAGACAGCAACTGGTCCGCAAATTCGCTCATAATGGACTGACTCATAGGTCTCCTCCCAAAAACGTTCGAGACCGCTGCGGAACGTCACCGGCGGCCCAGAACGGTCTAACCGAAAAAGAATGCATATGCAAATATCTTCAAAAGCCCGGTCACATGCATAAAACCAGGAATCCGCACTTCAGAAAGCATATGCCTGCTGAAGTTGCGATATCAGCTCGAAGATCAGTAATCTCTCGTGGATCGCAACCCGCATCAGAAAGTTTCATATGCATATGAACTGAGCAAGGTTTGAAGCGTCCCGGTCGTTCACCTCCAACCGATCCGCAGGCTGGGTAAAGCATCCACCACGCCCTCCGCAGAAGAGAAGAGAGCCCCGTGTTCAACCACACTCAACGTGCTGACAGACACTCTTTTTTCACTGATGCCCTCGGCGGTCTGCTGTGGTATCCAGCCGACATGGCACAGAAGAAAGCGCATGAAGTTGACCGCTGGCTGACCAGGCCGGAGCAGGCTTACCGGATTATCCTGATATACGGACCGGATCGCGGTCTCGTCAGCGAACGCGCCAAACGCTTCGCCATGGGGACAGGCCTGCCTTTGGATGATCCCTTCACTGTAGTGCGTATGGAGGCAAGCGAAGTAGAGCAGCAGCCCGGACGGCTGGCCGATGAAGCGCAAACAGTGCCGATGTTCTCCGATCGGCGTCTGATCTGGGTGAAAGGTGCAGGCAATCAGAAGGCTCTGGTCAGCGACCTCACCACTCTCATCGCAGAGCCGCCAGCGGATTGTTTCATTCTCGTCGAAGCAGGCGATCTGCGCAAAGGTTCTTCTTTACGTTCTGCCGTGGAACGGGGCGCAGGCGCCATGGCGTTGCCCTGTTATGCCGACGACGGGCGCGGTATCGACGCCGTGATTGACGAAACCCTCGGCAGTGCGGGACTCAAAATTTCACTGGAGGCACGCCAGCTATTGAAAGCCAACCTCGGCGGCGATCGTCTGGCGACCCGCGGTGAGCTGGAAAAGCTGACCCTCTACTGTGCCGGGGCCAACGAGGTAAACCCGGAAGATATCCGGCTCCTCATCGGTGATGTGGCAGGACTGAGTGCGGATGAGGCGGTCGACGCGGTCATTTCCGGCCGCTTTCAGGCGTTTGACATTGCCTTCCAGCGCTTTCTGGCCGCTGGCAATCCACCTTTTCTGGTGCTCTCGGCAACACTTCGCCAAATACATGCATTGCAGATCATGCGACAGGCAATGGACAGCAAAGGTGTGAGTGCGAGTGCTGCCGTGGCCGGAGCCCGACCTCCGATATTCTTTTCACGACGCAAAACCGTCGAGAATGCGCTCAGCCGGTGGAATAGCATCGCATTGCAAAACGCGGCTGAAAGGCTGCAGGCGACGATCCTGCGCACGCGACAGAAGCCGGCACTCGCCGGCTCAATCGCCCGGCAGGCGCTGCTGGCCCTGACCGTGGAAGGCGCGCGCGCCCGTCGTTAACGCGTTGATAACCATGTAAAGTGCTGATCGAAAACGAAAGTTTCTCCCCGAGTTGCTTCCTGGCGTTGTCGGGAGCCAGCCTCAGGGAAAAAGGCCTGGTTCCTTTCATCAGACCTTCGGAGTTGTTCAGCGCTTCTTGGAAACGCCCTTCGACCTGTCTCGTTCTTCGCCTTTATGCGGCCGTCAGGTGTTTCTGCCAGACAGCGGGATACCCCGCGGTTTTATTGCTGAAGAAGCCGGCACAACTCATCCAACTGCTCGAGCGAGCGATAGGCAATCCGCATCTCGCCTCCACGCTCCTTGTGGTTGATCACCACTTTGAGTCCGGTGCGATCGCTCAAAAGTTTCTGGAGCGCCAGCGTATCCGCGTCCTTGTCTTTCTTGGGTGCCCGTGGCGCCTTTTCCTCACCGTGCGGCGCGGCGGCCAGCGCTTCCGCCTGGCGAACGGAAAGCCCGTCCTCGACAATACGCTGAGCAAGAGCGACAGGATCTTCGGCCGTCACCAGTGTGCGCGCATGACCTGCCGACAGTGACCCGTCGACAATAAGATCACCAATCGCATCCGGAAGCTTCAGGAGACGCAACGTGTTGGCGACGTGACTGCGGCTCTTGCCGATGACCTGCCCCAGATCGGCCTGCGTGTAATTGTGCTCATCGATAAGCTGCTGATAACCCCGCGCCTCTTCCAACGGGTTGAGGTCCGCGCGCTGAACATTCTCGATGATGGCCAGCTCCAGCGCCGCCTTGTCGTCCACTTCCCGCACAATCACCGGGATTTCCGTCAAACCGGCGCGTTGCGCGGCGCGCCAGCGGCGTTCGCCGGCGATGATCTCGAAGCGGCCTGGCGCATCTCCGGAGCGCACGACGACCGGCTGCACGATACCGTGTTCGCGGATTGACTGTGCCAGGTCGCTCAAATCGCTCTCGGCAAATTGCCGGCGCGGGTTGCGCGGATTGGGAGAAATGAATTCGATCGGAACAGAGCGGTCGGCCCGAACCGCCTCTTTCTGCTCGGCTTCCGGCTTGTCCATCTCGCCGATCAACGCGGCCAGACCGCGCCCCAGGCGCTTGCGTGAAGGATCTTCGTTCATGTCACAACACCATCAACCACAAAACTCAGTTTTCCTGCGAGCGCCTGCGCTTCCAGCTCATGCTGCGCGCAGCCGACGCTCCCGGCGAATCACTTCGGACGCAAGCTGCAGATAAGCCTGGCTGCCCGAGCACTTCAGATCGTAAAGAATCGCCGGCTTGCCATAGGATGGCGCTTCGGAAACTCGCACGTTGCGCGGGATTATCGTGTCATAAACCGTATCGCCCATATGCGCGCGCACATCCTCCACCACCTGGTTGGCAAGATTGTTGCGTCGGTCAAACATGGTAAGGACAATGCCCTGAATACCAAGATGCGGATTGATCGATCCACGCACCTGCTCGACAGTTTCCAGCAACTGACTCAATCCCTCCAGCGCAAAGAACTCACACTGCAGCGGCACCAGGATTGAATCCGCCGCAGCCATGGCGTTCAACGTGAGAAGGTTCAGCGACGGCGGGCAGTCAACCAGAACATAGGAATAGGGGATGCCGTCGGCACTGAGGGCGTTGCGCAACTTCAGGACACGATCTGGAGCGCTGGATATTTCCATTTCGATGCCAAGAAGATCGAGAGTGGACGCAACAATCGAGAGACCCGGAACCGCGGTTTCCATGGCGGCTTCAAGAATGCCCGCATTGCCTGTCAGGACGTCGTAAGATGACACCAGCCGTTTTTGACGGTCGATACCCAGACCCGTACTGGCGTTACCCTGCGGATCAAGATCAACCACGAGAACATTCTCGCCGATGGCAGCCAGCGCCGTAGCGAGATTGATGGCCGTTGTCGTCTTGCCGACCCCGCCCTTCTGGTTTGCGACTGTGATGATTCGCGTGCCGCTGTTCATCGCTGCTGCTACCCCGATCTGATCCTACTGAAAGGTCCTGCGGCAAAGCCGGCTATCGCCGAACCGGGTTACTCACCTCAAGAATGATGGCTGCCGCATCAACCTTATCCTCATGTTCTACCAGATCGAATCGCCACGTGTTACCGCTTTCTTCGACTTCCCGCCGGTAATCCCGGCCTTTGTGAAAGAGCGCTCTTGCTCCACTTCTTAGCCAGGGTTCCGTCAGCTCGATAAGCAGCGGCAACGATGCAAGCGCCCTTGCTGTGATGATCTGCGGTGTCGGGACAAGCTCATGGCAATCCTCAATCCTCTTTGCATGAACGCGGGGGGAAACGCCCACCTCATTGAGAGCAGAGATCAGAAACGCGGCCTTTTTTCGGTTGCTTTCAACAAGATGAACCTCCGCGCCGGGTTTCTCGGCCAGCAGAATGGCCATCACTGCCCCCGGGAAACCGCCGCCCGAACCCACATCCAGCCACCGCAGTGCTTCAGGTGCGAGACGAAGCAGCTGCGCACTATCCAGAATATGCCGCTCCCAAAGATCATTCAGGGTTGACGGAGCAGCCAGATTGATTCGCCTTGACCAACGTCGGAAAACGTCTTCAAACGCGACCAGCCTATCATATGTTTCACGTGAAACCGGCCCGGAAACCTCCAGCAGCCGCGAAAATCGCGCTGATTCCATCAGGCAGCGCCCCGCCTGCTCTCAAGCTGTCGCAAGCTGGCAATTATCAGCGCCAGCGCTGCCGGGGTCATGCCATCGATCCTTTGAGCATCGGCAATGCTTCTTGGCCGCCGCTCCCTGAGCTTCTGTTTGAGTTCGTTGGATAGTCCTGCAATTGAATCAAACATCAGCTCCGGCGGAATCAAGCGTGCCTCCTCACGACGTAACATGGCTGCGTCGGCGCCCTGCCGTTCCAGATAGACCGCATACCGCGCTTCCGTTTCAATACGTTCCGCGAGATCCGTTGAAATGCCTGAGAATTCGGGCCATATACAACTAAGCCGGCTCATATTCATGTCGGGGTAGGATAAAAGCTCATAAGCCGAGCGACGAACGCCGTCTTTGTTGAGATTGATGCTGTGGCGCTCAGCTTCGTTGGGACTTATATCTCGGCTTTTGAGAAGTTCGCGCGTCGTGGACAAAGCGCCCTCCAGCGCCTCGAATCTCTTCGTCCGCTCCCCGGAAGCAATACCGAGCCGAATTGCTAGTGGCGTCAGGCGGGTATCTGCATTATCAGCCCGCAGAGAAAGGCGGAATTCCGCCCGCGATGTGAACATGCGATAGGGTTCGCTCACCCCGCGGGTTACCAGATCGTCAATCAGAACCCCAATATAGGCATCGGCGCGCCCAAGCGTGATCATCTCCGCATCTGATGCAGAGAGGGCGGCGTTGAGGCCTGCTAGTATCCCCTGCGCCGCAGCCTCCTCATACCCCGTCGTGCCGTTAATCTGTCCCGCCAGGAAAAGACCGCGCACACGACGCGTCTCGAGCGTGGGTTCAAGATCGCGCGGATCCACATGGTCATATTCGATCGCGTAGCCTGGTTGCAGCATAACCGCACGCTCCAGCCCCGGGATCGTTTTCAAAAGAGCGAGCTGTGCATCCTCCGGCAGCGAGGTGGAGATACCGTTGGGATACACGGTATGGTCGTCGAGCCCCTCCGGCTCCAGGAATATCTGATGCCCCTCCCGGTCTCCAAATTTAACAATCTTGTCTTCAATTGAGGGGCAATAGCGGGGCCCGATGCCATCAATCGCACCGGAGTACATCGCAGAACGATGCAGATGCGCGCGGATCACCGAATGTGTCTCGCCTGTTGTGCGCGTAATGCCGCATTCGATCTGCCGATTGGTGATCTGATCCGTAAGCAGGGAAAACGGCGTCGGATCATCGTCCGCCGGTTGCATATCCAGCGAGGCCCAATCGATCGTCCGCCCATCAAGCCGCGGTGGTGTACCGGTTTTCAGGCGGCCCAAACGAAAGCCCGCCGCTTCCATGGAAATCGAGAGACGTTCTGCCGCCTGTTCATTCATCCGCCCCGCAGGAAAAGTCTTGTCCCCGATGTGAATGAGACCACGCAGGAAAGTTCCTGTCGTGAGAACCACGGACCCACAGGTCAGTTGGCGCTCTCCGGACACTATCAGCCCGCTTATCCGGCCAGCGCTGATCTGCAGCTCCAGCGCTTCCCCTTCGATCACTTCGAGATTGGGAGTTGCCCTGATCACTTTCTGAACAGCATTTCGATAAAGCTTCCGGTCCGCCTGCGTGCGCGGACCGCGCACAGCGGGACCCTTACGGCGATTGAGCAGTCGAAACTGAATTCCCGCTTCATCAGCCGCACGCCCCATAACACCGTCGAGCGCGTCCACCTCCCGCACGAGATGACCTTTGCCAAGCCCGCCGATAGCGGGGTTGCAGGACATCGCGCCGATCGTCTCGAAGCGAAGTGTTACGAGGGCGGTTCTGGCGCCAGAGCGCGCTGCGGCAGACGCCGCTTCGGTTCCGGCGTGTCCGCCTCCGATAACAATTACATCATAACTGCTGTTCGTCATTGTCCGGTTCCAACGGCGGTGCGGGGCATCGTGAAGACCGGGCGAAGCCCGGAATTTCGCGGGAATGAGGAGGGCCAGACATGTCCTTTTCTGCAAAAGCAGTCAAGTCATTTGCGAAGCGTATCCGTTTCACGTGAAACATTGTTGCGTAAAGCCAAAGCACGCCAGTGGATGTTTCACGTGAGTCACGCTGTGGCCCGCTTGCGCGTGTTTCACGTGAGTCATCGATCGGGATTCGGTTCCAAGTGTTTCACGTGAGTCACTTGCCTATGCAAAACTGCGAGAAAATTGTGTCGAGAAGATCTTCCACGTCAATTGTGCCTGTAATGCGCCCAAGGGCATCAGCTGCTAGTCTCAGTTCCTCAGCGCGGATCTCAAGTGGCAGGTTGTATTGCGTGGCGGCCCGCTCAACATGCTCGGCTGCTTCCAGGATCAGTTGAACGTGTCGCTCCCGAAAAGGAAGCGTCTCGGTAGCGCCGGTTGTGGCTGTCTCTGCAATCGAGCGCAGTTTGTTCAGAAGACTGTCAATCCCCTCCCCGGTACGGGCAGAGATCAGCAGGTCGTAGAGCGTACTTTTGGGAACACCGCCAGCAAGATCAACCTTATTACCGATTCTCAGATACGGTACGTCATGAGGAATATCTATGCTGACAGGGTTGCTGCAATCTTCAAGAAGAAGAAGGAGATCGGCCTGGCGCGCGCGGTCGATGGCACGGTCTATTCCCAATGCTTCAACACGGCCTGGGTTCTCTCGGATTCCGGCGGTGTCGGTGAGGATCACCTTGATGCCATCGACATCCAGAATCGCTTCAAGGACGTCGCGGGTGGTGCCTGGTTCCTCCGTCACGATGGCGATATCACGGCGCGCAAGGGTGTTCAGGAGGCTCGATTTTCCCGCGTTTGGCGCGCCGAGGATCACCACCCGAAACCCTTCCCTGATGATTTCGGCAGTACGATAGCCGGCCGCATGATGTTTAAGTGAAACCCGCAGGCGCTCCACTCCCTGCCACACCCGATCGCCAACCGAGCCCGGCACATCTTCCTCATCCGCGAAGTCGAGCTCCGCCTCGATCATTGCGCGGGTCTGAATAAGGATTTTGCGCCATTCATCGTAGAGCCTCTTATGGCGGTCCTCAGAATTCGACAGCGCGAAACGCCGCTGTGTCTCTGTCTCTGCGGCAATCAGATCAGAGAGCGCTTCCGCCTCCGTGAGATCGAACTTCCCGTTCAGAAATGCGCGCCGCGTGAATTCACCCGCTTCCGCCAGTCGAAAGTATTTTCGCCGGGAAAGCGTCTCCAGCACAGCCCTGACAACTGCACGCCCGCCGTGAAGATGCAGTTCGCCGCAATCCTCGCCGGTAAAGCTCTCCGGTCCGGGAAAGAAAAGAACAAGAGACTTGTCCAGAACCACGCCGTCCTGATCTCTCAGTTCTTTCAGCGTCGCGCGACGCGGCTGAGGCAATTCACCTGCCAGCGATACAAGCGCATCAGCAGTATCTGGCCCCGACAATCGCACGACGGCAACGCCCGATGGCAGCGCGCCGCTGGAGAGTGCGAATATGGTTTCTCTCATGTTGTTTGCTCTCGCGTGGAAAGCGCCCTACCGTGGCGCCGAAGTCGGGGTTAGATATTTTCCATAACCGTCGGATGTGCAAGGAGCCGCCATGTCGCTGCCCGCAAAAAACCTTCTGGCTGAAGAGACAAGTCCGTATCTCCTTCAGCACAAGGATAATCCTGTTCACTGGAGGCCCTGGACAGCAGATGCCCTGGAGGAGGCAAGGGAAGCCGGCAAGCCCATCCTGCTTTCGGTTGGCTACGCGGCCTGTCACTGGTGCCATGTGATGGCGCATGAGTCGTTTGAGGATCCTCGGATCGCGGAGGTGATGAACCGTTATTTCGTCAATATCAAGGTCGATCGGGAAGAGCGGCCGGAGATTGACCAGATATACATGGCTTCGCTTTCCGCGATGGGAGAGCAAGGCGGCTGGCCGTTGACGATGTTTCTCGATTCCGAAGCCAAACCCTTCTGGGGAGGTACATACTTTCCTCCGGAACAACGATACGGTCGACCCGGTTTTCCGCAAATCCTCGAAGCTGTACATGAAGCCTGGCAGAACAGGCGAAGCGAGCTTTCTAAGAGCGCCGGCGCACTCAGCGCACACGTCAAAGCGCAGCTTGCATCCGATCGGGGAAATCCAGTTTCGCCGCGCGCTACGCTTGAGTCCCTCTCCACCAGGATCTATTCGATGATCGACAAGGATCTCGGCGGGTTGCGCGGAGCGCCCAAGTTTCCCAATGCCCCGTTCATGCGCACGCTTTGGCTGAGCGGTACCGCTGATCATAGATCCGCCGTCACCGAAAGTCTCGCTGCGATGCTCGCTGGCGGGATCTATGACCATGTCGGCGGTGGGCTTGCACGCTACTCGACTGATGACAGATGGCTTGTCCCTCACTTCGAGAAAATGCTGTACGACAATGCCCAGCTCCTGCGTTTGTTGTGCTGGGTTTACAGCGACACAGCAGATCAGTTGTTCCGTATCCGAATCGAAGAGACCGTCAGCTGGCTACTGCGTGATATGCGGGTGGGGGGTGGCGCCTTCGCCTCCAGTCTTGATGCCGATACGGGTGGCGTTGAAGGAACAACCTATCTTTGGACGAAGGGACAGATCGCGGACGTACTGGGCAATCAGGCAGGCTCCTTCTTCGAGACCTTCTCTCTGGCCAGACCTGAGCATTGGGAGGGGGATCCGATCCTTCACCGCCGCGGCCACCCTCGATATCTCGGCGAACCGCGGGAAACGCACTTGCGGTCCATGCTGGATGAGCTCCTCTCTGCCAGACAGAGGCGTGATCAGCCCGACCGCGACGACAAGGTGCTTGTCGACTGGAACGGTCTCGCGATCGGTGCACTTGCAGAGGCGGCACGCCTGCTCGAGCGCCCAGACTGGTTGAACGCAGCACGACAGGCTTTTCGTTTCGTATGCGAATCGATGAAAGACGGACGTCTACCGCACAGCTTCCGCGATGGAAGAGGGGTTTTCCCAGGCCTCTCAAGTGATTACGCCTGCATGATTTCCGCCGCAGCGTCGCTTTTTCAATCAACCGCAGAGCAGGCCTATCTGGATCAGGCCAGGGATTGGGCGGACAACCTCCGTGCCTGGTACCTGGACGACAGCGGAACAGGCTACTATCTCACGGCAAGCGATGCGGCGGATCTGCCCATGCGGATACGCGGAGATGTCGATGAAGCCGTACCATCCGCCACGAGCCAGATTGTTGAGGCCCTTCTGGCGCTCTCGATGCTTTCCCACGAGACGCTGAACACGCATGTTTCAGACGTGGCGGAGGCCGCTCTGGGCCGGGCAGTGGGGCAAGCCTATGGCCAGGCGGGCATTGTCTACGCCGTGGCACTGGTTGAGATGTCCAAAAAGCTTCTTATGGTCGAACCCGACCGTCATCGCTTTTTCGTTCCGGTAGCGAATCGAAATCTGGATCCATCGCGATTCGATATTGTGATCACCGATGGCCGCCCTCAAAACCTGCCGGACGGAATGAGCATCAATGCTGATAAGAGAGCGGCCTATCTCTGCATCGGGCAAATCTGTCTGCCACCATTTCAATCGTCTGAGGAGCTGGAGGCCGCCCTGCGCCGAGCCAACCAGCCGAAAACTTCTTGGTGAACAAATGATAAAGGCGGCACATAAGCGCCGCCTTCAGTTTCGTGAGAAGCGTTGAAAAACCGCAAACCGATCAGGTGTTCATGGAATCGAAGAATTCCGAGTTCGTCTTGGTCTGCTTCAGTTTGTCATTGAGGAACTCAATGGCGTCGGTCGTGCCCATCGGTGCGAGAATACGGCGCAGAACGAAGATCTTCTGCAGATCTTGACGGGCAATGAGCAGGTCTTCCTTGCGCGTGCCGGACTTGAGAATGTCGATCGCCGGGAAGATGCGTTTATCGGCAACCTTGCGGTCGAGCACGATTTCCGAGTTGCCCGTTCCCTTGAATTCCTCGAAGATCACTTCATCCATACGGCTGCCCGTATCGATAAGCGCGGTTGCGATAATCGTCAGCGATCCACCTTCTTCGATGTTGCGCGCGGCACCAAAGAAGCGCTTGGGACGCTGCAGGGCATTGGCGTCAACACCGCCTGTCAGAACCTTGCCGGAAGACGGCACGACCGTGTTGTAAGCTCGGCCCAGACGCGTGATCGAATCGAGCAGAATGACCACGTCGCGGCCGTGTTCCACAAGACGTTTAGCCTTCTCGATGACCATCTCGGCGACCTGCACGTGGCGAGAAGCCGGCTCGTCGAATGTCGAGGAAATCACCTCACCATTCACCGAGCGCTGCATATCCGTCACTTCTTCCGGACGTTCGTCAATCAAAAGCACGATCAGAAAGCATTCCGGGTGATTGGATGTGATGGAATGCGCGATGTTCTGAAGAAGAACTGTCTTACCCGTACGCGGCGGCGCGACGATCAGGCCGCGCTGGCCTTTTCCGAGCGGTGCCACCAGGTCGATGACACGCGCTGACAGGTCTTTCTTCGTTGGGTCTTCGATTTCCATATTCAGCCGCTCGTCGGGATAGAGCGGCGTCAGGTTATCGAAATGGATCTTGTGACGGATCTTCTCCGGATCCTCGAAATTGATCGTGTTAACCTTGAGAAGGGCGAAATAACGCTCACCTTCCTTGGGGCTACGGATCGGCCCTTCCACCGTATCACCGGTTTTCAGTGAGAAGCGGCGGATCTGCGAGGGAGAGATATAAATATCGTCAGGGCCAGGCAGATAGTTTGCTGTCGCCGAGCGGAGGAAACCGAAACCGTCCTGCAACACTTCGACAACACCCTCACCGATGATCTCGATATCCTGGGTGGAGAGCTTCTTTAAGATCGCGAACATCAGCTCCTGCTTGCGCATGATGCTGGCGTTCTCGACCTCAAGCGATTCTGCGAACGCGATGAGATCGGTGGGCGATTTGCTTTTCAGCTCTTGAAGTTTCATTTCCTGCATGTGCGGACTCTGGAAGGGCAAAGGGAAGATGGAGATTGGGTAGGCGTATTTGAGGCCTGCCGGCTTCACTCAAAAAGGAAGATATGGGTGAAACCGGACAAAGAGGAAGGAACCGACTCTTACCGCTGTCGCAACCAAAGGGCAAGACAGCTTTGGCGATCCCTTTAAAAGGCAGTCCCGAAACCCGTATCAGAAGGGTTTGACGATAACAAGGATAACGATGACGATCATCAGAAGCGTCGGCACTTCGTTCATTATACGCCAATGACGCGCCGGCTTGGTGTTCTGATCTGCCGCAAAGCGCCGGACAGCGGCCGAGAAGTAGCCATGGACGCCCGACATGGCGACCACCAGTGCGATCTTTCCATGCAGCCATCCGCCGGAAAATCCAAAGCCGCTCCAGGCAAGCCACAGTCCGAACACCCAGGTGACCATCATTGCCGGGTTTATGATCAACCGTAAGAGACGTCTTTCCATAACCTTGAAGGTCTCGGACTTCTCCGAGCCCGGCTCCGCATCCGCGTGATAGACGAAGAGACGCGGCAGGTAGAGCATGCCCGCCATCCAGGCGATCACCGCGATCACATGAATGGCTTTGGCCCAGAGGTAGAATCCGGACGGGTTGTAGATGAACAGAAGCGCCGTGAGACCACCGAAGATCGCCAGTGCCGCAAAGGCCCTGCCTGCGGCTTTTCTGCCGCCCGTGTCGCTTTCAGCCATCACTCGGTCTCCCGAACGCGTTTCAGCATCGCTTCCACATGCTCAACCGGAGTTTTCGGCGTGATGCCATGTCCCAGGTTGAAAATGAACGGGCCATGCCGCAGCGCATCCACAATAGCGTCCACGCCCTCATGGAGAGCCTTCCCGCCGGCAATCAGCCTCAGGGGGTCCAGATTGCCCTGAACCGCGCCCTCGGCCTGCAGGCGGCGCGCTGTGCCCAGCGGAACCGTCCAGTCGAGACCAAGCGCCGTCACGCCCGTTTCCCGGCGATAGCCCGCATAAAGCGCACCTGCGCCCTTCGGAAAGCCGATGATCGGTGTATCGGGGTGCTTCTCCCGCACCTTTGCCACCATCCGCGCGACTGGTCTGACGCACCATTGCTCAAAGGAAAGTTCGTCAAGAACACCCGCCCAGGAATCGAAGATCTGCACGGCGTCCGCGCCAGCATCAATCTGCCGGATGAGATAATCGGCGGAGCAGTCCGCAAGGCAGTCGATCAACGCGGAGAAGGCTTCAGGCTGTTCCAGAGCAAACATACGCGCCGGAGCCTGGTCTGGCGTGCCGTGTCCGGCAATCATGTAAGTCGCCACTGTCCATGGCGCCCCGCAAAAACCAAGTAGTGTCGTCTCTTCGGGAAGTTCCTTCCTGAGCCGCCGCACCGTTTCGTAGACCGGCGCCAGATGATCGTGAAAACCCGATGCTTCAAGTTTTCCGATGCCGTCCACATCGATCGGCGTCAGGATGGGTCCTCTGCCCTCTTCAAAGCGCAGATCGCGTCCGAGGGCGTGAGGCACAACAAGAATATCGGAGAAGAGGATGGACGCATCAAAGCCGAAACGGCGGATTGGCTGCAATGTCACTTCCACCGCCAGGTCGGGATTGTAGCAGAGATCGAGAAAGCTACCCGCCTGCTTACGGATTTCCCGGTATTCTGGCAGATACCGTCCTGCCTGGCGCATCATCCAGACGGGAGGCGGAAACACCGTTTCGCCTCTAAGGACATCAAGGATTTTCCGGTGCCCCATCAGGCTGCTCCACAGTCAGGATTCAAAAGATAACTACTGATTTGATGATTCTTTTGATTCTTAGACTCTGTTTGTAATGTGGATTCAAATCTGTCCACGGTTTTGCGCATCATCATCCCGGTCTTATTGCCGCGCCCCGAGGAAACGCACATCTTCAGAAGATCGGGGATAATGCGGATTCAACGCGCAGATTCAACAGGATGACAGGACTTCATTTATTCTGCCGCAGTGGACAATGAAGGACGCTTCGGGAATTGTCGATTGTTCTCCACATGGGACGATCGCAATTCACATAGGGCTGATCTGTGGAAGAACAGGTGGAGTTATCAAAGGGTGCGGCCTCGCCATTCTTTCGGGCCCGCGTTATCAACAGGCATCCACATGGCGGGGCAAAAATCCGTGCAACAGCCACAGCGCTTCTTCCATCTTCACATGATTTCTGATGCGACCGGTGAGACTCTGCTCGCTGCCGGACGCGCCGCGGCCGCTCAATACAAGGACGCGCGGGCGATCGAGCACATCTATCCGCTGATTCGAAACGAGAAACAGCTTGCCCGTGTACTTGATGAGGTGGAACGTGAACCCGGCATCGTGCTCTATACGGTGGTGGACCAGAAACTCGCCCGCCAGGTCGACGAGAGCTGTGCTGCCCTGGGCCTGCCCTGCGTGTCGGTGCTCGAACCCGTTTTGATGGTCTTCCAGTCTTATCTCGGAACGCCGGCAGGAAGGCGTATGGGTGCTCAGCACGTGCTCGATGCCCAGTATTTTCACCGCATAGAAGCGCTGAATTTCACGATGGACCATGATGATGGACAGCTCCCGCTCGATGTGGAGGAAGCCGATGTCATACTCGTGGGCATTTCCCGCACTTCAAAAACGCCGACCAGCATCTACCTGGCCAACAGGGGTGTTAAGACCGCGAACGTACCCATCGTTCTGGACATGAAGCTTCCGGAGCAGCTTTCCAGTGCGCAAAGGCCCTTGATCGTGGGACTGGTCGCCTCGGCGGAACGCATTTCGCAAATCCGCCAGAACCGGATTTTGGGGTCGGTGGATGAAAACGCCTTCAACCCCTATACCGATCGCCTGACCATTTCCCGAGAGATCGCCTATGCCCGCCAGCTCTGCGCGCGCCATGGCTGGCCGGTAATTGACGTAACCCGCCGCTCGATCGAGGAAACCGCCGCAGCAATTCTCGCATTGTATGCGAAGTCGAAGGAGAACAGAGGGTGACGACATGACCGACAACCCCGACATCATTCTTGCGTCTGGCAGTGTCTTTCGCCAGAAAATGCTGCGCGATGCCGGAGTGACGTTCCGCGTGGAGCGCTCGCAGATCGACGAGCGCGCCGTGGAAAAGGCCCTGGAGGGCAGTGGTTCTGACCCCGAAACCGTCGCGCAAATTCTCGCTGAAGCCAAGGCCATCGACGTTTCCGAACGAGAGCCGGGCGCTTTGGTGATTGGTGCCGATCAGACGCTTTCGCTGGGCGATGAGGTGTTTCATAAGCCGGCTGATATGGAGGGCGCGCGCCGCCACCTTCTGAAGCTTTCCGGTCGTACGCATCAGCTCAACAGTGCTGTGGTCATTGCACGCGATGGCGAGGTGATCTGGCGGCATGTGGGCGTTGCCCGCCTCACCATGCGTGACCTCGATCCCGGCTTTGTCGGCAGACACCTCTCCAATGTGGGAGAAAAGGCGCTCGCAAGCGTCGGCGCTTATCAGATCGAGGGCGAAGGGATTCAGCTTTTCGAGAAGATTGAGGGCGACACGTTCACCATCGTCGGCCTTCCGCTTTTGCCTTTGCTTGCCGAGCTTCGCAGCCTGGGAGCCATTGATGGCTGAGATCCGCGCTTTTGTTTGCGGTCATCCGATCGCCCACTCGCGTTCGCCACTCATTCACGGATTCTGGCTTGAACAGCACGGCATCGACGGCAGCTATGAAAGGCTTGACGTTGCGCCACTTGATTTCCGTGGATTTCTCGATGATTTGCGAGCGACCGGGTATGCTGGGGGCAATGTCACCCTGCCCCACAAGGAAGCGGCCTTCTCGGCGGTTGATGGCCGCGATGAGGCAGCGGAGATGATCGGTGCGGTCAACACGCTCTGGTTTGAATCCGGCAAACTGATTGGTGGAAACACGGACGCTTATGGCTTTGCCGCACATTTGAGCGCCAGCGCACCGGGCTGGGCTGATGGCCAAACGGCAGTCGTGCTCGGCGCGGGTGGTGCGGCACGTGCCATCGTCCATGCCATTCATAAAGCCGGCTACAAGAAGATCTGCATCGTCAATCGCACACTTGCCCGCGCACAGGAACTCGCGACCCGCTTCGGCAAAAGCGTCAGCGCTCACAACTGGGCGGAAATACCTGCGCTTCTTGGCAGAGCGGACCTCGTGGTCAATACCAGCTCGCTCGGTATGACCGGTCAGCCACCGCTGGATATTTCGCTCGTCCCTCTGCCGGAGGGCGCGATTGTCAGCGATATCGTTTATGCCCCGCTAAAGACTGACCTTTTGGCTGCTGCTGAGCAGCGTGGGCTGAAAGCGGTCGATGGTCTCGGCATGTTGTTGCATCAGGCCGTGCCTGGTTTCGAGCGCTGGTTCGGTGTCCGGCCAGACGTGACGGATGCGCTGCGGTCGCATGTGCTTGCAGGTGGAGATTCGGCATGACAATCGTTCTCGGCCTGACCGGCTCCATTGGCATGGGAAAATCGACCACGGGCAGGATGTTCATGGACGAGGGTATCCCGGTTCACGATGCCGATGCGGCGGTTCATCGTCTATACACTGGCGTCGCCGCGCCGCTGATCGAGGCGCGCTTTCCCGGAACCGTGATCGAGGGCACGGTCGACCGGGCCCGCCTTGCCGAAGCGGTGATGGGCAAGCCGGAAGCCTTCAAAGCTCTGGAAGAGATCGTCCATCCCCTTGTACGTCAGGATGCCGATGATTTCGTCGCCGGTCACCGGGAGAATGCCACACCCCTCGTCGTGCTCGATATACCGCTTCTTTTCGAGACTGGCGGGGAAGATCGTGTCGACCGCATCGTCGTGGTAACCGCCCCTGAGGAAGAGCAGCGCAGACGTGTCCTTTCTCGTCCTGGCATGACGGAAGAGAAGTTCGCGGCGATTCTCGCACGACAGGTGCCTGACGCGGAAAAACGCAGACGCGCGGATTTCATTATCGACACGGGCGAGGGCATGGAACCGGCGCGTCAGGCTGTGAAAGCCGTGATAAGTGAACTTTCCCCAGCGGATTAGGATGCAACCTGACGGCAACCTTGCGTCTACCGCAGCGGGTGCGCATGTTGATTTGGTCCGACCTTCGGAGTGTGGGAATGCGCGAAATCGTTTTTGATACGGAAACCACGGGTCTTGATCCCAATGAGGACCGGGTGATCGAGCTTGGCTGTGTCGAACTGGATAACCGGTTTCCGACGGGCCGCTCACTCCATCATTTCATCAATGCTCAGGGCCGCTCGGTTCATCCTGAAGCGCAGGCGGTACACGGCATTTCCGACGCGGATCTGGCTGACAAACCGGTGTTTGGAGCGATTCTCGATGAGTTTCTCGAATTCATCGATGGCGCAAAGCTCGTCGCGCACAACGCAAATTTCGACATCGGCTTCATTAATGCCGAGTTCGACCGGCTTGGTGTGCCGCCGGTGGATCCCGCTCTGGTCGTTGATACACTGGCGATCGCACGGCGCAAACATCCGATGGGTCCGAACTCGCTTGATGCGCTCTGCCGCCGCTACGGGATCGACAACAGCCACCGTACCAAGCACGGAGCTCTGCTCGACGCCGAGCTTCTCGCCGAGGTGTATATCGAACTTATCGGCGGAAAGCAGGCCGCACTCGGACTTGAAGTCTCGTCCGGTGGCGATGATGCGGGGCAGGATGCGAACCATGGCTCGGTGAGAGTTTCAGCAAGGCCTGTACCCTTACCCCCCAGGATTAGCGAAGCCGAGCGGGCGGCGCATGAAGCGCTGATCGAGAAGCTCGGTGAAAAATCCCTGTGGCACGCTTTGCGCACCTGAACTGCTCTGTCTCAATGCGCCCGGCATCGGGCGTTGCCCAGAGTGTTTGATTTTAACCACAGTGCTTGATTTTAAAATGAAACGGGGCAGCGCCCGAAAGCACCGCCCCGTCTGAAAACCTGGAAATGGCTGGTTCAGGAAACCTGAACCTGCCCCTTCGCCTGTTCCTCGGCAACACGCTGCTGGAACATGCGGGCAAAATCGATCGGATCGATCATCAGCGGCGGGAAGCCACCTGCACGCGTCGTATCCGCGATGACCTGACGGGCAAACGGGAACAGCAGACGCGGGCATTCGATGAAGAGAACCGGAAGCATGTGTTCCTGGGGGAACCCGGCAACCCGGAAGACACCGCCATAGATCAGCTCGACATTGAACAGGACTTTGCCTTCTGCCTCGGCCTTGGCATTAAGCGTCAGCACCACGTCATAGTCCGTGTCGCCGAGCGGGTTGGCATTGACATTGACATTGATGTTGATCGCCGGTGCCTCGGAACGGCCACGCAGCGACTGCGGAGCGCCAGGGCTTTCGAAGGAAAGATCCTTCACATACTGAGTCAGCACATTGAGAGAGGGCTGAGCGCCATTGCCTGCCTTGGCAGCTTCGGTCTTTTCTTCTGGTTTCTTCGCCATGCGTCTATTCCTCAAGCGTGGTTCGGCAGCCGCCGCGGCTCCCCTTTTTTGAATTTGCCTGCTCGCTAGCATGGGCATTGGCGCATGACAAGGCGGCGCCAGGTCCGGAAACTAGTCCTGATCGGGTTTGCGCCATGGTGATTCGTGGTTTCCCGTATGGCTGTAATCGTCCTCTGAGAGATCGATTGTCTGAGCGCCGCGGTC
The DNA here is from genome assembly GCF_017794765.1 of Nitratireductor sp. Lineage (GTDB taxonomy): Bacteria > Pseudomonadota > Alphaproteobacteria > Rhizobiales > Rhizobiaceae > Nitratireductor. The sequence goes on from NZ_CP051236.1 coordinate 650,519, forward strand.
AGGCCGATAGGCCGAGGTGGGTCCCGTACCATGCGGTGCCGGATCGCCAAGGATCACGATGCGGTTGCGCAGGAATGACCAGCCCGCCTCGCGGATCGCCGGGACAAAGAGCAGGAAACCCAGCGTGTCGGTGACGAAGCCCGGGGTCAACAGCAGCACCCCGGCAACCATGATCATCATGCCATGGACAAGATCCCGGCCGGGCACACCACCCTCATTCATGGTTTCCTGGATTCGGCGAACAACGCCAAATCCCTGAATCCGGAGCAGGATGGAGCCGGCAATGGCCGTCACGACCACGAGACCGAGCGTGGGAAAGACACCAATCTGGCTGCCGACCACGACAAAGGTCGCGATTTCTGCGAGCGGTATGGCGAGAAGCAGGAAGGGGACGAGGGAAAAGCGCACGAACCTGTTAGCCTTGTTGCGTGTTTCAGCCGATTCTGACCGTTCCATGCTGGCCAGTTGAGAAAACATAGGTATTCTGACCGGAAATTTGAATGATGGCTCTCTGCGTTCTATATGATTTCCAGTAGGGACGGGATGCCGTCGCCTCTGCGCCTGCCCCGAGCCGGCAGGTGCTGTGGACCATAGTGGCTCGTTTGGCTGGACGTTATGGAATTCTTCGATTTCGGCACGATTTTCTTCCTGATTGCCGCTGTGGTGATCTTTTTCCAGTTGCGCAATGTGCTGGGCCGGCGCACGGGCAATGAGCGTCCACCGTTCGATCCTTACACGGCTGGACGCAATGCTTCCCGGAAAGAACAGGCCGCCGACGGCGAAAACGTGGTTTCTCTACCGCGGCGTAAAGGCGCTGCGGAACCTGACCAGACCTATGCCGATATCGACAGGGTTGCCAAGCCCGGCACCGAACTGAACAGGGGAATGCGCGCCATACGGGATGCCGACCCGTCCTTTGCCCCCAAAAGCTTCGTTGAGGGCGCAAAGATGGCCTATGAGATGATTGTCATGGCTTTTGCAGATGGTGATCGTCGTACGTTGAAGAACCTGCTTTCCCGTGAGGTCTACGAGGGTTTTGTTTCTGCCATCGACGAACGCGAGAAGCGCAACGAGAAGATTGAATCCTCATTTGTCGGCATTGATGACATGACCATCATCGCAGCCGAGATGAAGGGCTCCGAGGCACACGTTACCTTGCGCATTGTCAGCGAACTCATCTCTGCCACGCGCGACAGCGCCGGCGAGGTGATCGACGGCGATCCGGAGACGGTGGCTGAGGTCAAGGACGTCTGGACTTTCGCGCGTGATACGCGTTCCCGCGATCCCAACTGGAAGCTCGTCGCCACCGAAGCCGAGGATTGATCCTTGCCAGGCGAAGCGTCGTGTACGGCCGCACCCTTTGCGGCGCTTTCGCCAGGCTTTGAACGCCTCTCGTTCGAAGATGTGCCGGGATGGCAGCAGGACACTGTACTCGACGCCTTTCACGCCTTTGCCCGCTCGGCGGCCCATGTCGAGACAAAGCCATATCGTTCGGGCTCTCTCGGTATTGTCCTTTCCGCCTTTGCCCCTGCGTACACGGCAGCGCGTGCCATGTCGGATGCCCCGGATGCCGATGAGCGGGCAGCGCGCGCCTTCTTTGAAGATCACTTCATTCCCTGTCGCATCAGGTCGGAGGATGGAGGCCCGGGTTTCGTAACCGGTTACTACGAACCGGAAGTCGAGGCCTCGCGCGTCAAAACCGGACGCTTCCATGTCCCCCTCTATCGGCGTCCGCGCGATCTGGTTGATGTCGATGACAGCAACAGGCCTCGTGATCTGGATCCCTATTTCGCCTTTGCCAGAGAGACGGACAGCGGTCTGGTTGCATACCATGATCGGGGCGCAATCGATCGCGGTGCCTTGACGGGCCGCGGGTTGGAGCTTGTCTGGTTGGACGACAGGGTCGATGCCTATTTCATCCACGTCCAGGGCGCAGCGCGACTGCGTCTCCAGGATGGATCGGTAATGCGTGTCACCTATGCCGCCAAGTCCGGTCACTATTTCACAGGCGCGGGAAAGGTGCTCATCGAACTCGGTGAACTCTCTCCGGAAGCGGTGACGATGCAAAGCATTAGGGCGTGGTTTTCGGAGAATCCCGACCGTATCGACGAAATTCTGTGGCAGAATCGCTCATTCATCTTCTTTCGGGAGACACAGGTAGGCGATAGCGAATTGGGGCCCGTCGCCGCCGCAAAGGTTCAACTGACACCCGGGCGCTCGATTGCGGTTGATCGGCTCCTTCACACATTTGGCACACCCTTTTTCATCGACGCGCCGGATCTTCGTGCAGTGGATGGGGGGCAGCTCCGCCGCCTGATGATCGCCCAGGATACGGGTTCGGCGATTACAGGGCAGGCACGCGCCGATCTTTTCATCGGCAGCGGATTCGCTGCCGGAGAGGTCGCCGGCGGAATCCGCCATAAAGCGGATTTTTATGCACTGGTTCCGCGCACACTCCTGGGAGGCTGAACAATGACCAGCCACCCACCCAAACGACTGAGCATGGAAGACCGCATTCTTTGGAACCGGGTGGCGCGGTCAACCGAGCCGCTAAAGGGAGAAATGCTGGAAGAGGCGTCGGAGCCTACCGACGACACGATGGCAGAACTTTCCCGCCTTGTTGCAAAGGACACGAGCAGCAAGAGCTCTGCCAGGCCGGCGCTCAGGGAAACACCCCAGCCGAAAGCGCATCCCACACGGCGGATAGACAAGCCTACCCATACCAAGCTCGCACGGGGCCGGCTTGCGTTGGAAGGCCGCGTGGATCTGCACGGGCTGACGCAGCCTGAAGCGCATAGCCTTCTCCTTTCCTTCCTGAGCCGGGCCCATGCGGATGGTGTGCGCCATGTGTTGGTCATCACCGGAAAGGGAGCTTCGTTCGGAAGTGACGGCGTGTTGCGGCGTGCCGTTCCGCAATGGCTTGCAACGCCGCCATTTTCCACCCTTGTCAGCGGAATCGACGAGGCGAGCCGCCGGCATGGTGGGGGCGGTGCGTTTTATGTTCGGCTGAAACGCAAACACAGGAGCGGGATGTGACACCGCTTGGGGAGAAAATCCGGCGCCTTCGCAGGGAACGCGGCGTTAGCCAGAAGGAAATGGCGGCTGCCATTGGTGTGAGCGCCGCCTATCTCTCGTCTCTGGAACATGGCCGCGCCAGCCCACCCAACTGGGCAATGGTTCAGAAGATCATTGGCTATTTCAACGTGATATGGGACGACGCAGACGAGATGCAGCGCATCGCGGAGCTCTCCCATCCGCGTGTTGTGGTGGACACGGCAAGGCTTTCTTCCAATGCGACCGAGCTCGCCAATCTCCTGGCGGCGCATATAGGTTCTTTGAAAAACGCCGAGATAGACCTGCTGCTGAAGCAGTTGCGTGATATCACCGGGGACCGCGCGGCCAGCAAAAAATAGAATATGTCACGAGTCCTGGAATAGCGCCTTCAGCTCGTCCAGCTTGTCGTTCACCAGCCAGCCATAATAGTTTTCTTCGGGAAGCTTGATCCGCTGCCCCTTAGCCCGGCGAATGCGGTTTTCGGCCGCGAGCCGCGCGGCGCGCGCCTCGGGATTTCCAAGATTGTAAAGCGTTGCCGTAATGCCGGGATTCCCGGAAATGTCGAAATCGGCAATGCGCTTATAAGCGGAGATGGACTTTTTCACGGTCGCCGCGACATAGGCGAGCGACTTATCCGGGTCCATGATGGTCTGGTAAACTTCCTGCGGGTTGTCATGGCTGATCCGTCTGAATCCGGAGACCTTGTGCACCATGTCGGTCATTTTAAGCGCGGTCAGCGGATTGAGCTGGCCAATACCAAAGGTCTGACCGGCATAGAAGGGCTGGAAGAAAACCGCGCCGAAACGATCATTCGGCCATTTTGTTCCATCCACGCTCTTGCCGCGAAAGGCTTTGTCCCACACTGCCTCGCGACAGCTCCATAGTTCGTAGCTGCCGTCTTCCTTCTCGCATTCGGCGAACTCGGGTCGCTTTATGAACTGCCCAACGGTCTCACCGCCATGGGAAAACGAGAAATCGCTCTTAAGATAGGAGATTGCCTTCACATAGTAGGTTTGCAGGCGGTCGTAGGCATCCACATTGTAGGTGTGTTCGCCGACGATAGCGCCGACCATGTGAACGGGATCGATCTGATACCGGGCGGAAATGGAGCGGATCTTGGAAACCAGCCCACTGTCGTTCTTCAGAAGCTGATAGACCTTTCCATATTTGGCATCATAAGTGGTTTGCGCAGACTTGGTGCGTTTTGCGGAAACCCCGGGTATGGGGGGCTGTTCGGCATTGCGATTGCCTTCGGGCACCAGGTTTGCCGCTGCCACAGGCAAATTGCCGGCGCCCATCAAGCCGGCGCAAATGCCAATAACCAATCGAGCCCGTGATGCCATGTCGCGCCGCTTGCGCCCCCGGTGCATTCTTTTTTTGGATGAAGCGCAAGTTAGGCAAAGCCTGTCAGCAAGTCGAGAGGCATTCGGATCCCTGGCGCGATGACATCGCGACCGCGGCAGAGATGTCACACTTGAAAAAGCGGTTTCACGGCCCCGTCCCGGCGGGCCATGAAACCGCGTCTGCCTAGAGTATGAAGCGCGACAGGTCTGTGTTTCTGGCCAGATCGCCGACATTCTCGTCGACATAATCTGCATCGATCTTGAGTGCGCTACCCGAGCGGTCGGGCGCATCGAAAGATATCTCGTCGAGCACACGTTCCATCACCGTTTGCAACCGGCGGGCTCCGATGTTCTCGACGGTCGCGTTGAGATCGACAGCGATGGCCGCCAGCCGGTCGATGGCATCGTCAGTGAACTCCAGCGTCACGCCTTCCGTCTCCATCAGCGCCACATACTGCTTGATGAGGCTCGCTTCGGTTTCCGTCAGGATGCGGCGGAAATCGTCCTTCTCCAATGCCCGCAGTTCAACGCGGATCGGCAGCCTGCCCTGAAGCTCCGGCAGAAGATCCGATGGCTTGGAGACATGGAACGCACCGGAGGCGATGAAGAGGATGTGATCGGTCTTCACCGGCCCGTATTTTGTCGCAACCGTGGTGCCTTCCACCAGCGGAAGCAGATCGCGCTGTACACCTTCGCGCGAAACGCCCGCCCCCACGCCGCCCTCGCGGGTGGCGATCTTGTCAATCTCGTCGAGAAAGACGATGCCATCGTTCTGCGCCGATTCCAGAGCCCGCTGGGTCACTTCGTCCTGGTCAAGAAGCTTGTCGGATTCATCGGCGATCAGGAGTTCGTAGGATTCCTTGACCGTCGTCTTGCGCTTCTTGGTCTGCTGGCCGCCCATGGCCTTCTGCAGCATGTCGTTGATGTTCAGAACGCCGATATTGGCGCCCGGCATGCCGGGAAGCTCGAAACCGGGCATGCCCCCACCGGAATCGGAAACCTCCACCTCGATTTCCTTGTCGTCCAGCTCGCCACTGCGCAGCTTCTTGCGGAAACTGTCCTTTGTGGCCGGGCTTGCCGTTTTGCCAACCAGCGCTTCAAGAACCCGCTCTTCAGCGTTCATATGAGCCCGCGCCTTGACATTCTCGCGCATCTTCTCGCGTGTCAGCCCGATTGAAACCTCGACCAGGTCGCGGATGATCTGTTCCACATCGCGTCCGACATAGCCGACCTCGGTGAATTTCGTTGCCTCGACCTTCACAAACGGCGCACCGGCGAGCTTGGCCAGGCGTCTGGAAATTTCGGTCTTGCCGACGCCGGTGGGGCCGATCATGAGGATGTTCTTGGGCATCACCTCTTCGCGCAGCTTGGGTTCAAGCTGCTGCCGGCGCCAGCGATTGCGCAGCGCGATGGCCACGGCGCGCTTGGCATCCTTCTGGCCGATAATGTAGCGATCGAGTTCGGAAACGATCTCGCGCGGGGAAAATGTGGTCATGTGTCCGTCTCGTTGTTCTTGTCGTATTGCATGATGAGAGCGCTTCCGGAGCGTCCTTCGAGATGAGGAATCGGTCGGAAGCCCGCTTTCTCGTAGGCACGCACGGCACGGCTATTTTCGCGCTCCGGGTCGATCACGATGTTGGTATATCCCTTGCCCACAAGCCGATGGACCATCTGCTTCACCGAGCGGCTGCCGATACCTCTGGAAAGAAGCGCTTCTTCGCCGATAGACAAATCAACGCCCACGGCATCGTCCGGCAACTCGGCCACCCAGGGCTCATCCACAAGGATTTCGGGGCCCCTGTTGTCAGCTACAAACCAGTACTGGATGTAGCCAATGGGGTTCCCATCCAGAAGGATCAGAAAAGGCCGGGAGCTATCGCGCCCTTCCACCATATCGCGGATATACTCAAGCTCCGTCTCGGGTTCGCCCCACCATCGCCGCACGTGCGGCCGGTGGAGCCAGTCAAGCAGGAGCGGATAGTGCTCGGCCGTGACCGGGGTAAAGTCGATCTGCCCCGGGTCACTCGGCATCGAGCGTTTCCACCACGACATTGTCATTGGTGTAGATACAGATGGATGCGGCGATCTCCATCGCCCTACGGGCGATCTCTTCGGCGTCCTTGTCGGTGTCGGCCAGCGCACGCGCTGCGGCGAGTGCAAAATTGCCGCCGGAACCGATGGCCATGATGCCCCCTTCCGGCTCCAGCACGTCGCCATTGCCCGTCAGCGCCAGGGTGATGTTCTTGTCGGCGACCAGCATCATCGCTTCGAGCCGGCGCAGATAGCGGTCCGTACGCCAGTCCTTGGCCAGTTCCACACAGGCGCGCATCAGCTGCTCGGGATACTGTTCCAGTTTGGCCTCGAGCCGTTCGAGAAGGGTGAAGGCATCGGCCGTCGCTCCGGCAAAGCCGGCAATCACATTGCCCTTGCCGATGCGCCGCACCTTGCGCGCATTGCCCTTCATCACGGTATTGCCAAGGCTGACCTGCCCGTCCCCGGCAATCACCACCCTGCCGCCCTTGCGCACAGTGACGATTGTCGTGGCGTGCATGGAATTCTCGTTGCTCATCGCACACTCCTTTTCGTGCCGCCCGATAAGGCACGGCACCGTCAGAGCGAATATGTAAGTTCAACATCGTGGAATGCAAACGCGAGAGACGAGATTGGCGAGAGTGCTTGGCGCTGCCCGAACATGCTGCTAGAAGGCTGGCCTTCATGCAGCGCAAAGGGAAAGACCATGGCTTCCAGCAAGACGCGCACCGCCGAAATCAGCCGCAAGACCAATGAGACGGCCATTTCGGTCAAGGTTGATATTGATGGCGCCGGCCGCTTCGAGGTGGCCACCGGTGTGGGCTTTTTCGACCATATGCTGGAGCAGCTTTCCCGTCATTCGCTGATCGACATGACAGTGAAGGCCAAGGGCGATCTTCATATTGACGATCACCACACGGTGGAGGATTGCGGCATCGCGCTGGGCAAGGCGATCTCCGATGCGCTCGGCGAGCGGCGCGGCATTACCCGCTATGCTTCACTCGACCTTGCCATGGATGAATGTCTGACACGCGCGGCGATCGATGTGTCGGGGCGCCCCTTCCTTGTCTGGGATGTGGCGTTTCCGACCCAGAAGATCGGCACGTTCGACACCGAGCTGGTGCGTGAGTTCTTTCAGGCGCTGGCGCAGAACGCCGGCATCACCCTGCACGTGACCAATCACTACGGCGCCAACAGCCACCACATTGCCGAGACCTGTTTCAAGGCAGTGGCGCGTGTGCTGCGCACCGCCTGTGAGGCAGATCCGCGCCAGGGCAACGCGGTGCCCTCCACCAAGGGCAGCCTGAAGGGATAGGCCGATGGCAAGCTATATGGTGATGGAGCCGCCCGAGGGAGGTCCGGAACAGGCAATCCTCGTGCGCGATGGTTTTGCCCTGCTGGCCTTCATCATGCCGTTTCTCTGGTTTCTCTGGCATCGCATGTGGCTGGAAGCACTGGCGGCTCTTGCCGCCGCCCTTCTCATTGCCGCGCTGGGAACGCTGGAAGGCTGGTCTGCGCCTGCCACGGTCGCTTCGCTGTGCCTCTCGCTCTTTCTTGCCCTCGAGGCGCGCAATCTGCGCGTCGCCATGCTCACACGGCGCGGCTGGCGTGAATGGGGTGTGGTCGATGCGACAACCCGTGACGAGGCCGAGACCCGCTATATGGCCGGGCTCTTGTCCGACGAGCCGGAAGCCCGCAGGGAAACACCACTTCCCGCTCTCCGGGAAACGCCTGTTCCGGCAAGAGTTGCAGGCCGTGCCAGCGAACCGGCGCTCGGTCTCTTCACCTATCCTGGAGCGCGTTGACCATGAAGGTTGCGATCATCGACTACGGTTCGGGCAATCTGCGCTCGGCCGCAAAGGCCTTTGAGCGTGCCGCTCGTGAAAACGGCATAGCGGCGGAAATCGACGTGACTGCCGATGCCGATGCTGTGCGCACCGCCGACCGGGTCGTTCTGCCGGGCGTCGGTGCCTATGCGGACTGCCGGCATGGGCTCGATGCAGTACCCGGCATGGTCGAGGCGATAACGGATGTCGCCATCCACCAGGCGCGTCCCTTCCTCGGCATCTGCGTCGGCATGCAGCTCATGAGCGAGCGCGGGCTGGAGAAGACGGTCACGGACGGGCTTGGCTGGATCGCCGGAGATGTGGTCGAGATGACACCCTGCGACCCGGGACTGAAGATTCCACAGATCGGCTGGAACACGATTCACGTGAAACATTCGCACCCGGTCTTCGCGGGGATCCCCACCGGAGCGGACGGTTTGCACGCCTATTTCGTGCATTCCTATCACTTCGCCGCCCGCAATGAGGCCGAGATTCTCGCCACCGCTGACTATGGCGGGCCGATCACCGCAACGGTCGCGCGGGACAATCTAGTAGGCACGCAGTTCCACCCGGAAAAGAGCCAGGCGCTTGGCCTGGCCCTGATCGCCAATTTCCTTCGCTGGAGGCCTTAGAAACCCGGCAGCATCGGTTCCGAACCTGCCTGCCTCTGCAAGCGCATGAAGCGAGGCTGGTGCTTCTCGAATCTATCCTTAACTGGTTGATTCGGAAGCAGTCGTCGGAACACCTTGATAGCAGCTTCTTTACTGCCTGGACATTCTATCTCTTCCCATACCTCGTATAGGCGACGCGGGTCGACGTCGAAGCGTGCTTGAATGTCTCTTAGTTTCCAGCCGCAAGCCCTCAATACCCAGGACTTTACGGCGTCGGTATGTGTTAACTTGGCATGAGCCATTGCTCTTCTCCTTGGGAGGAAAATGCGGATGCCGGCCAAAGGAAGGAAGTTGACTGAGATTCAGCGATATGATTTGAAACTCCAGTAGGAAATATCCTATTGCCCTCGGCATCCAATTCGTTGCGGGCTTCAAAAAGCCGGGCCGGAATCCCGGCTTTTTGTATTTGGCGAATCGAGTCTTACGTAGGGAGCGTGAGGGAGTCCAGATTGGTTTAATGCAGATTAACAGCCGCTTATGCTTTTTGGGGATAAGTGGCCGAATGAGAATTGCAGCATCTATTCAAGTCGAACACCGCTGGATTCTTATTTTTCATTCTGAATCCCTTCCAAAAGTGCATGAACAAAAAAGGCTACTGGATCGCGCAGGTCGAGATCGCCGACCTCGAGGGCTACAGGAAATATATCGAAGCCAACGCTGTGGCCTTCGAGAAATACGGCGCGAAATTTCTGGTGCGGGGCGGGCAGTCGGTTGCGCCGGAGGAGCCGGCGGGCGATCGTCAGGTGGTCATCGAGTTCGCATCCTATGAGCAGGCACTCGCCTGTTACCACTCGCCGGAATACCAGCATGCGATCACATTCCGGCAACCCGTTTCAAGAGCCAGGCTCAGCATTATCGAAGGCGTCTGACACATGATCCTTTTTCCCGCCATTGACCTGAAAGACGGCCAGTGCGTTCGGCTCAAACTGGGCGACATGGACGAGGCGACGGTCTACAACACCGACCCCGCCGCCCAGGCCCGCAGTTTCGAAGAGCAGGGCTTTGAATGGCTGCATGTGGTCGACCTGAACGGCGCCTTCGCCGGCGCGAGCGTCAATGGCGATGCCGTCGAGGCGATCCTGAAAGCGACGAAAAACCCGGTACAGCTCGGTGGCGGCATCCGCACGCTCGCCCATATCGAGGCCTGGCTCGACAAGGGCCTGTCGCGCGTGATCCTCGGCACTGTCGCGGTGCGCGATCCCGATCTGGTGAAGGAAGCCTGCAGGGCGTTTCCGGGCAGGATCGCCGTCGGCATTGATGCGCGCGGCGGCAAGGTGGCCGTCGAAGGCTGGGCGGAAACATCCGATCTCTCGGCCATCGAACTCGCCCGCCGGTTCGAAGGCGCAGGCGTGGCTGCGATCATCTATACCGACATCGACCGCGACGGTGTTCTGACCGGGATCAACTGGGAATCGACCATCGAGCTTGCCGATGCCGTTTCCATCCCCGTAATCGCCTCTGGCGGCCTCGCCTCCCTCGCCGACATTGTGCGCATGACCATGCCCGACGCGGCGAAGCTCGAAGGCGCCATCTCCGGCCGCGCGCTTTATGACGGGCGGATTGATCCCGCAGAGGCGTTGAGAGTTCTGCAGAAGAACGGATAGAAGTCATTTTCTCAGCAAAAAGAATCACTTGCTTTGATTTCCATAAGCGATTGGAATCGCTCCTGTTTTCTTGACATTTTTGGGCGATGCCCTATATTGAGGTTAAATGGATTGGGGTTTCCCGGTCGGCGTCGGGCCTTGGAGTAATCCGAGGCCTTTCGCTTTTATGGCACGATGATGCCCTGGCTCGGTCGACTGTAACGTCGACCTCGATGGAGTTTGCCGCGGATCAATTCAAACGCCCGGTTTTTCTGATTTTTCCGGAAAATGCTTAATCCAATCGGGCGCGCTGTCAGATCGGCGATCTGCATTCCCGTCGAATTGGCCTTCTTGTCGCAAAAGACAATCTCAAATCGGTCCAATGGTAGGGAAAGATCGTTTTGGCCAGACACGATCCGGCGAAATTCGAGCTCCAGTTCTCCGTCTTCCTTGGCGCCGCGCTTTTCGAAAATGAAGTAGGTTCGCTTGCCAAATTGTCCATTTCGTTTCAGAAAACCGCACACATGCTGGAGACTGATGCGAAGGGAGATGGCGTAGGGATTCTCGGGAAAGAGATCCAGCTTCAGGTCCGGCTTGTAAATCACGGTGCTGAGGATTTTGAACGGCGCATTGGTGAGGCAGTCGGAAAGGTCGTCAAGAAAACTTTCCCTGACAACACGGTCGGTCAATATCCGGAAAGCGCCATTCTGTTTGCGGATGTCGTGCTCGTGAAGAATGATTGCATCGTGTCCGAAATATCGGAATTTCAGGGCCTGAAAACGGGGAACGATGCGGCTGCAATAGGTGGTTTTCTTGAAACCACAAAGAGATAAAGAAAATACGGGATAGGATGGATCGATGGATCTAAGGGAGTGATCGCCACTCTCATCGGCATAGAATATGTATTCGCTGTCAACAGATCGAGAATCCATCTGAGAAAACTAATGGAACTTAAAGTTGTGTGCAAAGTGAACAAATGACACTCAAAGCCCGCGTCATTCCCTGTCTCGATGTGAAGGACGGCCGCGTCGTCAAGGGCGTCAATTTCGTCGATCTGATCGATGCCGGCGATCCGGTGGAAGCGGCAAAAGCCTATGACGCCGCAGGTGCGGACGAACTCTGCTTCCTCGACATCACCGCCTCCAGCGACAACCGCGAGACGATCTTTGATGTCGTGGCGCGCACTGCCGAACAGTGCTTCATGCCGCTGACGGTGGGCGGTGGCGTGCGCGAGGTTTCCGACATCCGCAAACTTCTGCTCGCCGGAGCCGACAAGGTGTCGATCAACACAGCCGCGGTGAAGGATCCCGAGCTGGTGGCGCGCGCGGCAGACAAATTCGGCGATCAATGCATTGTTGTGGCGATAGACGCCAAGCAGGTCTCTGGTGAAGGGGAACCGCTGCGCTGGGAAATTTTCACCCATGGCGGGCGCACACCCACCGGCATTGATGCAGTGGAGTTCGCCCGAAAGGTAGTGGATCTCGGTGCCGGCGAAATCCTGCTTACTTCCATGGATCGCGATGGCACCAAGGCCGGCTACAATATCCCGCTGACGCGCGCCGTGGCCGATGCGGTGCGCGCGCCGGTGATCGCCTCGGGTGGAGTGGGCACGCTCGATCACCTGGTCGAAGGCGTGCGCGATGGGCATGCGAGCGCCGTGCTGGCCGCCTCGATCTTTCATTTCGGCACCTACACGATCGGCGAGGCCAAGGCGCATATGGCCGCCGCCGGCATTCCCATGCGGCTCGATCCCGCGCAGACCCCGGAGCAGGCATGAGCCAGTTCGACCTCACCCGCCTGGAAGCGATCATCGCCGAGCGCGCGCGTTCAGGTGACGAAAATTCATGGACGGCCAGGCTGTTTTCCAAAGGCACGTCAAAGGCTGCACAAAAGCTTGGCGAAGAAGCTGTTGAAACGGTGATTGCCGCTGTTTCGCACGACAGGCATGAGCTCGTTTCCGAAAGCGCCGATCTTCTTTATCATTGGTTGGTGGTTCTGGCTCTTGAGGGAGTCTCGCTTGATGAGGTGATGTCCGAGCTCGAGCGTCGCACGGCGCGCACGGGTGTTGAGGAAAAGGCATCCCGAAAGGGATAGATCGTTTCTGCGCAGGATGGCATCATCTGGCACATGAGCGATAGCCAGAGATCCCGGAGGGCGAAGACAGCCATGGCGGCGAGGAAGGGGGCCGCGAATTTCATGGACCAGCTTGTCTCAGGGGAGAAATATTCCCCCTATCGCATTTTCACGGCGGAAAACTGGGCGAAGTTTCGCGCCGACACGCCACTCACCCTGACCGAGGACGAGGTTCGGCGGTTGCGTTCGCTGAACGACCCCGTCGATCTGGAAGAAGTGCGCCGGATATATCTGTCCATGTCGCGGCTTCTTTCGGCTCATGTGGAGGCCACGCAGCTTCTGTTTCGCCAAAGACAGGCGTTTTTTGACAGCCAGGACGTAGTGAAATCACCCTTCATCATCGGCATCGCCGGCTCGGTGGCGGTCGGCAAGTCAACAACTGCCCGCGTTCTGCAGGAACTGCTCGCTCGCTGGCCTTCCAGCCCGAAAGTGGATCTGGTGACAACGGACGGTTTTCTCTATCCCAACGAAATTCTGCGGCGCGACAACCTCATGGAGCGGAAGGGATTCCCGGAAAGCTACGACCTTGGCGCGGTGCTGCGGTTTTTGTCTGCGATCAAGGCGGGGTTGCCAAACGTTCAGGCGCCGCTCTATTCACACCTTACCTATGACGTTCTGCCGGGCGAATTTCGCACCATCGACCGACCGGATATTCTGATTTTCGAAGGGATCAATGTCCTGCAGACACGCGATCTGCCGCAGGATGGAACAGCGGTTCCGGTTGTTTCGGACTTTTTTGATTTCTCGATTTACATCGACGCGCCGGAAGACCTGATTCATCAATGGTATGTGGACCGCTTCATGCGGCTGCGCGAAACAGCGTTCCAGAACCCCCAGTCGTTCTTTCACCGCTACGCAGCACTAAAACCCAATGCGGCGCTCGCAATTGCAGAACAGCTCTGGGAGAACATCAATCTCAAGAATCTGCGCGAGAATATTCTTCCCACCAGGCCGCGTGCCGACCTCATTCTGCGCAAGGGCGCCAACCATTTGACGGAAGAGGTTGCGCTCAGGAAGCTGTAACGCGTCGCAGGGTCAGATTGATGCGACCTGGTGCTGAGAGCAGCGTGGACGTGCCCGGATAGATGCGGTCGACCCCGTGAAAGGCAAGTCGACCTGCCCCGCCGAGCACCACCACATCGCCGGACTGGAGCCTGACTGACAGGGTTTTGTCGCTGCGTTTTGTTCCACCGACACGAAAGAGACAGGCATCGCCGAGGGATACTGAGATCACAGGTGCTGCGAAAGCTTCCTCATCGCGATCCTGATGCAGGCCCATCTTTGCCCCTTCGGTATAGTGGTTGACAAGGCAGGCTTCAGGCGGAGCGGGAAATTCCGCGACCTCGTTCCAAAGTGCAAGAAGCCGTGCCGGGATGGCAGGCCAGGGCTTCCCGGTGACAGGGTGCGTCTCCTGATACCGGTATCCGCGTTCCTTGTCCGTAACCCAGCCGAGCACTCCGCAATTGGTCATGCGGACACTCATTTCCTTGCCGGTCCGCGGCATGGCCGGCACGAACAGCGGCGCCTCGCGCACCACGGCGCGTATCTCGCCGAGCAGCGCCTCCTGTGCCGAGCGGTCGAGATATTCGGGCAGGTGGATCACGCCTTCGGTGAGGGTGGGCAATCAAATCTCCTTGCATCGAGTAAGGTGCATGATGCGCCGTTGCATAGATGGAGTGCGTGGTTCGACACGCTCACCACGCAGACAGCCTCGCGTAGGAAACTTACGCCTGCAAACGAAAAACGGCGACCCGAAAGCCGCCGTCTCATGCCAGATCATGACAGGTGCGATCACGCCTCGGCGAGATCGGGAATGCGCAGCACCTGGCCGGGATAGATCTTGTCCGGATCGTCAAGCATGGGCTTGTTGGCCTCGAAGATGACGGTGTATTTCGCACCTTTGCCCTTGCCGTAATTGGCCTCGGCAATCTTCCAGAGATTGTCGCCTTTTTTCACGGTGTAGAAGACCGGTGCCTTTGCCTCGGCTGAAGCGACCTTGAGCTCGCCAGCCTCCACCTTGGAAATGCCGAGCGTGTTGCCGACCGCGACAACAGCCTTTTCAAAAGCCGACTGATCAGCCACCTCACCTTTGAGAACGACCTTGTCACCTTCCACGACCACATCGACCCTGTCGGTTCCGAGCTTGTGGGAATCGAGTTCTTTCTTCAGTTCGTCCGCTGCTGGTGGCTCTTCGTCCACCATGCCGAGCTTCTTGCCGACTGATTTGACAAAATCGAAAATGCCCATGGAAATGTCTCCGGTTAGAATTCGCTGATATTTGACGTGTATCAGCCCAAAATTTCAACTGCAAAACAGTCACTGGGCATAAGTTACGGTAGCAGGTCCGCCGGCGAGACTGTGACAATCTCAATCGAAACTGATTTTCCCGCGTAGTTTCTTGACCGATGAACGACCGGCTTTGGCCTTCAACCGGCGTTCTATCGCGGAACGAGAGGGTTTGGTCTTCTTGCGGGGTCTGGGTGGGGGTTCGGCGGCGCGGGTCAGAAGTTGGGTCAGCCGATCGCGTGCGTCGGCGCGATTCAGTTCCTGGGTGCGGTAGCGGCCTGCCTCAATTACGACCTCGCCTTCTTTGGTGGCACGGCTTCCTGCGAGCTCCAGAACCTTTTCCCGCACGCGCTGCGGTAGGCCGCGTGCTGCCCTTGCGTTGAAACGCAGCTGCACGGCGGTTGCCACCTTGTTGACGTTCTGACCGCCGGGACCGGAGGACCGGATAAACTGTTCTTCCAGCTCGTCCTCGAAAACCGTCATACCGTCCCTGATATTGAGGTCGCCCTCGGCCATCGCTCCTGTCCGCCATAATGAAAAGGCCCGGTCTTGGAGACCGGGCCTGAACATGCGCATTCAGCCAGTGGGATGCAAGCGTGCTGGTGCTATTCTGCGGCTTGTGCCATCTGCGGTGCCGCTTCGCGCACGGTGGCATCCACATGCGTTTCGAACTTTTCGAAATTGTCGATGAACATGCCGACGAGCCGGCGTGCCTGCGCATCGTAGGCTGCTTTGTCAGCCCAGGTGGAGCGCGGATCCAGCACGTTGCTTTCGATGCCCGGTACCGCCACAGGCACGGCGAAGCCGAAATGCGGGTCGGTCCGGAATTCCGCGTCGTTCAGCTCACCGCTTAATGCTGCGTTGAGCAGGCCCCGCGTCACCTTGATTGGCATACGATTGCCGACACCATACGCACCGCCGGTCCAGCCCGTGTTGACCAGCCAGCAGTCGACACCGTGACGGGCGATCAGATCGCGCAGCAGGTTCCCGTATTCGGAAGGATGACGCGGCATGAAGGGTGCCCCGAAACAGGTGGAGAAGGTGGCCTCGGGTTCCGTCACGCCCTTTTCGGTTCCGGCCACTTTTGCGGTGTAACCCGACAGGAAGTGATACATGGCCTGGGCAGGGGTGAGTTTGGCGATAGGCGGCAGAACACCGAAAGCATCCGCTGTCAGCATGATGATGTTGCTTGGATGACCGCTACGACCGGTTTCGCTTGCGTTCGGGATGAAGTGCAGCGGATAGGCGCAGCGCGTGTTTTCGGTCAGTCTGCCATCGTCAAAATCCGGCCGGCGCTCTTCATCCAGAACCACATTCTCCAGAACCGTGCCGAAACGGCGCGTGGTGGCAAAGATTTCCGGCTCGGCCTCTTCAGAAAGGCGTATCGTCTTGGCGTAGCAGCCGCCCTCGAAGTTGAAGAGGCCCGTTTCGCCCCAGCCATGCTCGTCGTCGCCGATCAGCGTCCGTGACGGATCCGCCGAAAGCGTGGTCTTGCCGGTACCCGAGAGGCCGAAGAACACGGCGGCATCGCCATCCGGTCCGACATTGGCCGAGCAGTGCATCGGCATCACGCCCTTTGCCGGCAGAATGTAGTTGAGGGCGGTGAAGACCGACTTTTTCATTTCGCCCGCATAGGAGGTACCGCCGATCAGAACGATATTGCGGGTCAGATCCACGGCGATGATGGTTTCCGTACGGCAGCCATGACGCTCCGGGTCGGCGCGGAAGGACGGCAGATCGATGATCGTCATCTCCGGCACGAAGGAGGCGAGCGCCTCCACCTCGGGCCGCAGGAGCAGATTGCGGATGAACAGCGAATGCCATGCATATTCCGTGATGACGCGCACGGGCAGGCTGTTTTCGGGATCGGCTCCGCCGACGAGATCCTGCACAAACAGATCGCGGTCGGCTGCATGGGCGATGAAATCGGCGTGAAGCGTCTCGAAATGCGCCGATGACATGGGCTTGTTGTTGTCCCACCAGACCGCATCTTCCGTCTCGGCGGTACGCACGACGAACTTGTCCTTGGCGGAGCGGCCCGTGTGCTGGCCGGTTTCCGCGACCAGGGCACCATCTGCGGTGAGTTTCGCCTCCCCGCGGCGGATCGCCTCCTCATAAAGCGCAGCCGGCTGAAAATTATAATGGACGGCACCCGTCGTTTTCAGACCATTGCTGTCGATCCCGCAAGCCGGGTTGCGCATGCCGGTTTCGTTCATCGTAACCACCAGATTTCCCTTGAGATGCCTGTCCGCGCAGGCGATCCAAGCTGAAAACACAAATAAGCAAGAGATATCAAACCATTAATCGATTTAAATTTTTTAAAATCGTTTAAATCGTTTAAATCGGGTTGGATTCGACCAGTATTTGCACAGCTTCGCAGCGTCGGGAGGTGTCATGAGAAGCACCCGTGTGACACGGGGGGCTTTATATGCCACATTTTGTACCCAATTTGTCCTGCATCTGCACAGCCGACCGATGCAGATAGGGACGACATGCCCATGAGGGAGCCGCTGGATATGGCAACAATCGCGCTTGTCGATGACGACCGCAACATTCTCACCTCCGTTTCCATTGCACTGGAATCGGAAGGCTATCGGGTCGAAACCTATACGGATGGAGTTTCGGCGCTGGAAGGACTTGGTGCCCGTCCACCCAATCTCGCGATTCTCGATATCAAGATGCCGCGGATGGATGGCATGGAGCTTCTGCGCCGACTGCGCCAGAAGAGCGATGTGCCGGTAATCTTCCTGACTTCCAAGGATGACGAGATCGACGAACTTTTCGGCCTCAAGATGGGCGCCGACGATTTCGTCCGCAAACCGTTCTCGCAGCGCCTTCTGGTTGAGCGGGTCCGGGCAGTTCTGCGCCGCGCGAGCAATCGCGAAACCGCTGCAAAGACGCCGGGCAAGCAGTCGCAATCGCTGGAACGCGGACAGCTCGTCATGGATCAGGAACGCCATACCTGCACGTGGAAGGGCCAGCCGGTCACGCTCACCGTCACGGAGTTCCTGATCCTGCATTCTCTGGCCCAGCGTCCAGGCGTGGTGAAGAGCCGCGATGCGCTGATGGATTCAGCCTATGACGAGCAGGTGTACGTGGACGACCGCACCATCGACAGCCACATCAAGCGCCTGCGCAAGAAGTTCAAGGCAGTTGACGGCGAGTTCGACATGATCGAAACGCTCTATGGCGTAGGTTATCGCTTCCGCGAGATCTAGACCTTGGGATCATCCCGGAGATGCGGTTGCCCGGCGCGCGCGTCGGCAAGACAGTGGCGATGAGTGCAGAAGCAGACAAGACGGAGCGGCGGTCCTCGAAGGCCGCACGTCCAGCGGGTCAGCCCTTTCTGGGTCGGCTTGCCGTGCCGCTGCGTCGTCTTTTCGGCCACTATGTATTCTCCAGCCTCACACGGCGTATCCTGTTTCTCAATCTCGCTGGCCTTGGCGTTCTGGTGGTCGGCGTTCTCTATCTGAATGAGTTTCGCGAAGAGCTGATCAGCGCTCGCGTCGAGAGCCTGATGACCCAGGGCGAGATTATCGCTGGCGCCATCGCCAGCTCTGCCGAGGTGGAGACCGATTCCATCCTTGTGGATCCCGACAAGCTGCTCGAGCTGCAGGCGGGGCAAAGCCTTCCGCCGCGAGGCGACCAGTTGGAGAGCCTTGATTTCCCGATCAATCCGGAACGTGTAGCCCCTCTTTTGCGAAGGCTCATACCGCAAACCCGCACCCGTGCCCGCATCTATGATCCGGATGCCAACCTGCTGCTGGATTCCCAGTATCTCGGACAGGTTCTTCGCTACGAATTGCCGTCTATAGAGGATGACGATGCGAGCATTTTCGATCAGGTCTGGCAGCGGATAAAAGAGATTTTCCGTCGCCGGGATCTGCCGGTTTACAAAGAGCAGCCGGGAGGCAGCGGCGTGGCCTATCCCGAGGTGATGCGGGCACTCACCGGCACCACCAACCACGTGGTGCGCGTCAGCGAACAGGGCGAGCAGATTGTCTCCGTTGCAGTACCGATTCAGCGCTTCCGGGCTGTCCTCGGCGTGTTGCTTCTGTCGACGCAGGGTGGAGATATCGACAAGATCGTGGCTGCCGAGCGCAAGGCCATTCTGCGCGTTTTCTTTGTGGCTGCTCTGGTCACAGCCATCCTGTCCCTGCTTCTTGCTTCCACCATTGCAAACCCGCTGCGGCGGCTGTCTGCGGCAGCGGTGCGGGTGCGTCGTGGTGCGCGGTCACGAGAGGAAATTCCCGACTTTTCCCATCGCCAGGATGAGATCGGCAATTTGTCCTCGGCTCTGCGCGATATGACCAAGGCGCTCTATGCGCGCATTGATGCCATCGAAAGCTTCGCTGCCGACGTGGCCCATGAGCTCAAAAATCCGTTGACCTCGTTGGGCAGCGCCGTTGAAACGCTTCCGCTTGCCAAAGACGAGCGCTCACGCGAGCGGCTTCTGGAAATCATCCAGCACGATGTGCGGCGGCTGGACCGTTTGATCACCGACATTTCCGACGCCTCGCGCCTTGACGCCGAGCTTTCCCGCGAGGATGCAGACCGTGTGGAACTAAAGCAGTTCGTTGGCGATCTGGTCGGAGCGATCCGTGAGGCAGGCTCGACAAAGAAGCCCGTGGAGATAACCTTTACGGCCGAACCGAAGGGTGAAACCGAGACGGCCTATCTCATCCAGGGGCACGATCTGCGTCTCGGGCAGGTGATCACAAATCTCATCGAGAATGCTCGTTCCTTCGTGCCGGAAAAGACGGGACGGATTGATGTACGCCTGTCGCGCGCCGGCAAGCGCATCATCCTCACCGTGGAAGACAATGGGCCGGGGATTCGCGTGGAAAATATCGATCGGATTTTTGAGCGATTCTACACGGATCGTCCGGCCGGTGAAGCGTTTGGCCAAAACTCCGGCCTTGGTCTTTCGATCAGTCGCCAGATCATCGAAGCGCATGGCGGCACATTGACGGCGGAGAACATCGCCGGGGCGAAGCCTGGTGACATCAAGGGCGCCCGCTTCATTGTGGCTCTGCCCGCCGAGACCTGACCGAAATGCCCAACTGCCACGCCACCGCCATTGTCGTCGCCGGAACCGGAATACTGGTCGAGGGTCACTCGGGCAGCGGCAAGACGATGCTCGCTCTGGAGGCCCTCGCCTTTTTCCAGGCGGCAGGCATCTTTGCAGCCTTTGTTTCAGACGATCAGGTCTGCCTCTCGGCACGAAACGGGCGTCTCGTCGCACGCACGCCTCGTTCCATCGCCGGGTTGGCCGAAGCGCGCGGTCTGGGGCCGGCAAGGCTGGACCATGTGCCGGCTACGGTCATCGATCTTGCCATTCTTCTGGTCGATGAGCAAAAGGCGCCACGCATCTCCGAGGAAACGGAGATTGTCCGCGAGGGCATTGCGATTCCGTGCGTGGTATTGCCGCAACGGCAGGCACGAAGGGCGGTCCATGCCATTGCCGCAACCCTGCAATTGCCGCCTTTTGGTCCGGGTTGCACCGCCGTTTGAACTTTATTTAGGCGAATCGCCGCAGTTTTGGGCTTGTCAACGGCCTGTGCGTTGACAAGATAGCGCTCTTGCCATGGGGCAGGACGAGACTGGGGCGTTTCCGGTCCTGTCTCCAACAGGGGTGGACCATCAGGGTCCGAACGCTAAGTGAAGAAAAACCGGATAAACGGGCAGGCCCGTGAAGCCAGTGGATGGAGTGAACGCGTGACAGGCTCGAGCGCAAAACCAAGCATTCGGATGATGTGCCGATGATCGGGCTCGTCTTGGTGACGCATGGCCAGCTGGCCGAGGAATTCCGCCACGCTGTGGAGCATGTGGTGGGCCATCAGGAAAACCTGGAAACGGTTTCCATCGGCGCCGAGGACGACATGGAGCAGCGCCGCCGCGACATTGTCGATGCGGTTGCTCGGGCAGACACCGGTTCGGGCGTGATCATTCTCACCGACATGTTCGGTGGAACGCCCTCCAACCTCGCGATTTCGGTGATGGACGCGGGCCGTGTCGAGGTGATAGCGGGCGTAAATCTGCCCATGCTCATCAAGCTCTCTTCCGCACGCGCCAATGACGACATGGCGCAGGCGCTTGATGAGGCGCAGGCGGCCGGTCGCAAATACATCAATGTCGCAAGCCAGGTACTGAGCGGAAAATGACCGGGGCCCAGGCAAACGATATCTCTGCGCGGACGCGGCCTTCGGAAGCGTTGACGCGCGAGTTCAGCATCGTCAACCAGCGCGGCCTTCACGCGCGGGCGTCGGCCAAGTTCGTGCAGATGGTGGAAAGCCACGATGCTGATGTCGAGGTCGAGAAAGACGGCATCACCGTGGGCGGTACCTCCATCATGGGGCTGATGATGCTCGCCGCGAGTCCGGGCTGCAAGATCCGCGTGAGCGCCAGCGGCCCGGAGGCGGAAGCACTGCTCGACGCCCTGCAGACCCTCATTGCAGAGCGCTTCGGTGAGGAGTGTTGAGGCTTATGTAGTCTCACACATGCACGAATAAAGATTTCTTTATGTCCATTGTGAGCGGCGGCGTGATCTGGTAGTCAGACACCAGCATTCGCGCCCGGCTTGCTGCTCGTGGCGCCCGGATTCATGAAAATCGGAGAGTACACCAATGAGCGCTGACAAGGATTATGTGGTCGCTGACATTTCTCTGGCCGACTGGGGCCGCAAGGAAATCGAGATCGCGGAGACGGAAATGCCGGGCCTGATGGCCTGCCGCGAGGAGTTTGGCACCGAGCAGCCGCTCAAGGGCGCGCGCATCTCCGGCTCGCTGCACATGACGATCCAGACCGCCGTTCTTATCGAGACGCTGAAGGCGCTCGGCGCGGATGTGCGCTGGGCCTCCTGCAACATTTTCTCCACCCAGGACCATGCCGCTGCAGCAATTGCAGAGAGCGGCACGCCGGTGTTCGCCGTCAAGGGTGAGACGCTTGAAGAGTACTGGACCTACACGGACCAGATCTTCCAGTGGAGCGATGGCGAGCCCTCCAACATGATCCTGGATGATGGCGGCGACGCCACCATGTACATTCTGATCGGCGCCCGCGCTGAGGCCGGTGAGGACGTTTTGTCCAACCCGGGCAGCGAGGAAGAAGAAGTCCTGTTCGCGCAGATCAAGAAGCGCATGGCTGAAACCCCGGGCTTCTTCGCGCGCCAGAAGGCAGCCATCAAGGGCGTGACAGAAGAAACCACGACCGGTGTGAACCGCCTCTATCAGCTCCAGAAGAAGGGCCTCCTTCCCTTCCCGGCAATCAATGTCAATGATTCCGTGACCAAGTCGAAATTCGACAACAAGTATGGCTGTAAGGAATCGCTGGTCGACGGCATCCGTCGCGCTACCGACGTGATGATGGCCGGCAAGGTGGCCGTGGTTTGCGGCTATGGCGATGTCGGCAAGGGCTCGGCCCAGTCGCTGGCGGGTGCCGGTGCGCGCGTGAAGGTCACGGAAGTCGATCCGATCTGTGCCCTTCAGGCTGCCATGGACGGTTTCGAGGTGGTCACGCTCGATGACGCCGCCCCCACCGCCGACATCGTTATCACGACGACCGGCAACAAGGACGTCATCACCATCGATCACATGCGCAAGATGAAAGACATGGCGATCGTCGGCAATATCGGCCATTTCGACAACGAGATTCAGGTCGCGGCGCTGCGCAATCTCAAATGGACGAACATCAAGCCGCAGGTGGACATGATCACCTTCCCGGACAACAAGCGGATGATCCTCCTGTCCGAAGGCCGTCTTCTCAATCTTGGCAACGCCACGGGCCACCCGAGCTTCGTCATGTCTGCTTCCTTCACCAATCAGGTGCTGGCGCAGATCGAGCTCTTTGTGCGCGGCGATCAGTACAAGAACGAGGTCTATGTCCTCCCGAAGCATCTCGACGAAAAGGTCGCGCGCCTGCATCTCGACAAACTGGGCGCTCAACTGACCACACTTTCGGAAGAACAGGCCTCCTATATCGGTGTCACACCGCAGGGGCCGTTCAAGCCGGAACACTACCGCTATTAAGTAAAGTTAACTAAGACACAATATATTGATACCGGGCCATTGACTTTTGGCCCGGTATTATTTTTGTCGCGTGCCCTTCTTCACGGCGATTCGCTCACGCGGTACAGTGCTGTGATTCGCGAGGCGGCTGACCTTCCGGGCTGCGGGCCTGGCGAAAGGAAGGGGCGGTCTTGCCAGATCATGCGGCGGAGAAGGAACAAGACATGCCGGGGCTGGACCCGCTGAACGGCGGATCTACAGGCCCTAGGGGCCGACAGCGCAAAGCAGGCATCGTGCGGGGGCTGATGCGGTTACTGACGCTGACGACTGGTGTGGCAGTGCCTTCCGTGGCCGCCGCGCAGGCGACTGCGCAACTTGCACCGGGCATATCGGTCACCGCTGTCGAGGTCATCCAGATCGCGGTCTTTGCCGGCGTCATGGGCGCAGCATTTCTCTCTGCCATATGGTTGATCCGCCAACGCGCCCGCATCGCGTCTGAAAATCTCGAACTGCGCGCGCGGATTGCTGAGTTGAGTGGCGCACTCGGCCGCTCCGAGGCTCTCCTCAATCTGAAGGATCAGCGTGCGGTCGTCTGGGGCGGCGGTTCGGACAAGCCGGCGATTGTAGGCGATCTTCCACCTGGATGCGGTGCGCCGGACGAGCGTTCCGCATTCCTGGCGTTTGGGCGGTGGATGATGCCGCGTTCCGCCTCTGCGCTCGACCGCGCGCTCGCCACTCTGCGCGAGACCGGAGAAAACTTTGACCTGACCATCGAAACCAGATCCGGCACGATGCTGGAGGCTCAGGGGCGCAAATCCGCGCAGCACACGGTTCTGCGGTTCGTCTCGCTTGCCGGCGTGCGTGAAGAACATGCACGTCTTCAGCTTGAGCAGGATAATCTGTTGTCTGAACGTGCCACGCTTCTGGGTCTGCTCGATGCGCTCGACATGCCGTTCTGGCTGCGCGACAAGGCAGGACAACTGGCCTGGGTAAACCGTGCGTTTACCGGTGCGGTGGATGCCGCCACGGGTGATGCGGTTCTGCGCGAACAGGTTGAGTTCCTGCCCATGTCGGCGCGGGAGGAAATCATCAGCCGTCACCGCGAGGCCAATGAGGTGTTCCGGCAATCCTTGTCCGCCGTTGTTCATGGCGAGCGGCGGGTTTTTGCTGTCACCGATTACGCTGGCGGGCACGGCTCGGCGGGCATTGCTGCCGACATCAGCGAAGTGGAAACGATCCGTCGGGAATTTGAGAGCACGGTCCAGAGCCACTCCGACACGCTCGATCAACTCACCACAGCGGTGGCGATTTTCGACGAAAACCAGAAGCTGCGCTTCTTCAATCAGTCGTTCCAGAAGCTCTGGGACCTCGATACGCCCTTTCTTGAGAGCAGACCTGACAACGCATTGTTGCTCGACCGGCTGCGCAGCGAAGGCACGCTGGCCGAACAGCCCGAATGGCGGCGCTGGAAGGAAGGCCTCCTGTCCGCCTATCGCAGCATGAAGCCACAGGAACACTGGTGGCACCTGCCTGACGGACGCACGATCCGCGTGATCGCCAATCCGCAACCCAAGGGTGGCGTGACCTGGGTTTTCGAGAATTTGACGGAAAAGTTCGATCTGGAGAGCCGCTACAATGCGGCGATGCGCGTTCAGGGCGAAACGCTGGACAATCTCACCGAAGGCGTCGCGGTGTTCGGGCCGGATGGGCGTCTGCGCCTTTCCAATCCCGCATTCCAGCGCATCTGGAACCTGCCGGACCAGCTTGTCACGCCCGAGGCGCACATTGCCGATATTCGAGCGGTGTGCGACCCGCTGGCCAAGGAAAGCCCGTGGCACAGCTTCGTCGCGTCGGTCACCGGGTTCGATGACGAGCGGCGCAGCCAGCATGGTCAGGTGGAGCTCTCAAACGGTTCCGTACTGAGCCATGCCACGATTCCGCTGCCCAACGGCCAGGTGATGATAACCTTTGTCGACATGACCGACAGCGTGAATGTGGAACGCGCGTTGAAGGAAAAGAACGACGCGCTGCAGAAGGCAGACAAGCTCAAGAACGATTTCGTGCAGCATGTTTCCTATGAACTACGCTCACCGCTGACCAACATCATCGGCTTTACCGAACTCCTGAACCTTCCGGAAACGGGTCCGCTCAATCAGAAGCAGCGTGAGTATCTGGATCACATAGGGTCCTCATCCTCCGTGCTGCTCACTGTCGTGAACGACATTCTCGACCTTGCGACGGTTGACGCGGGCATCATGGAACTGGAGATCGGAGAGGTCCGGGTCGGCGACATGGTGGAGGCTGCGGCCGGGCTCATTTCCGAGCGCCTGCGCGAGCACCAGATCCGCCTCGACGTGCAGATGGACGATGGCGCACTCGTTTTCCATGCAGACGAAAACCGTGTGCGGCAGGTGCTGTTCAACCTGCTCTCCAATGCGGCCAATTACGCGCCCGAACACAGCACAATCCGCCTTTCTGCGCGGCAATATGACGACGCGGTGGAATTCAGCGTCCATGATGATGGGCCGGGCATGGCACCCGATGTGCTTGAAACCATCTTCAAACGTTTCGAACCGCATGTTAATGGCGGCCGCAGACGTGGTGCGGGGCTTGGCCTCTCCATCGTCAAGAGCTTCGTTGAGCTGCATGGCGGCTCGGTTCACATCGACACGGGCGAAGGGCGCGGAACCACGGTAACCTGCCGGTTCCCCTCCGCGCCGACACAGGCGCGGGTCGCCGCAGAGTAGCCAAACCGTATGACAGCACGCGTTCTGGAACGCTTCCTGCCGGATGAAGACGCAACCACGCTTTTCGGCGAGGATATCGCCGTGGCGTTGCGGCCCGGCGATATTCTGGCTCTCCGAGGCGATCTCGGCGCCGGCAAGACGACCCTCGCCCGTTCCATCATCCGCGCTTTGGCCGACAATCCGGAGCTGGAGGTACCAAGCCCCACCTTCACGCTGGTGCAAAGCTACGACGCGCGCATCCCCGTGCATCATTTCGATCTCTATCGGCTGGCCGATCCCGACGAGTTGGAAGAGCTCGGCCTGTTCGAAGCGGCAGAAGATGGCGTTGCGCTTGTGGAGTGGCCGGAGCGTGCTGGCGAGCGTTTTGCTGATGCGATCCGCATTGAGCTGCACGACAGCGGCGAGGGCAGGCTTGCGGTGATCGCGGGGCCCGGGGAAGCGATGCTACGGCTGGAGCGCAGCTTCGCCATTCGTGATTTTCTCAACAATGCCGGCGAGCCGCGCGCCCACCGTGCGTTTCTCCTCGGGGACGCCTCACTGCGTGCCTATGAGACCGTGACGACACGCACGGGTGCCCGTCGCATTCTGATGAACGCGCCGGAGCGCCGCGATGAGCCGCTGCTTGCCTGCGGACGCCCCTATAGCCGGATCGCCCATCTGGCGCAGTCCGTCGCCGCCTCCGTTGCCATGGCAAACGCCATCCGCGCCCGTGGCTTCTCGGCCTATCAGGTCTATGCACAGGATCTGGAAACAGGGCTTCTCCTGACAGAGCATCTTGGCGAGACACCGTTTCTCTCGGCCGAGGGCGAACCGGTTGCGGAGCGCTATATGGAGGCCGCGCGCCTTCTGGCGGCACTTCACCGCGATGCCTGGCCGAAAGAGATACCCGTCAACGATCAGCTCATCCACGAGCTGCCGCCCTATGACGGCGAAGCGCTCGGCATCGAAGTGAGCCTTCTGACCGACTGGTACATGCCGTTCATGGCCGGACGCCCCGCAAACGATGCGGAACGCGCGGGCTATATGGAACGCTGGAACCGGCTCTTCGCACGCCTTGAAGACTTCGAGAAAAATCTCGTCCTGCGCGATTTTCACTCGCCAAACCTGATCTGGCGCGGCGAGCGCGAAGGGTTCGACCGGCTGGGGCTGATCGATTTGCAGGATGCGGTGTGCGGACCGGCGGCCTATGACGTCGCCTCGCTTGCGCTCGATGCCCGCGTCACCATGCCCGAAGCGCTGGAACGCGCTGTGGTGGAAGCCTATTGCGCCGCCCGTGCCGAGCAGGGGCCGTTTGACCGCGAAGCTTTCGACGAGGCCTATGCGATCTGCGCCACCCAGCGCAATTCCAAGCTGCTTGGCACCTTCGTGCGGCTGGAGCAGCGCGATCACAAGCCTTTCTACATCAAGCACCTGCCGCGCATCCGCGCCTATCTTCGCCGTGCAATGCGCCATCCCGTGCTGGACGAGCTGCGCACATTCTATGAAGAAGCCGGTTTCCTGAGCGGAGACGAGGCATGAGTGGCGCACTCCCGAAGAAGGCGATGGTGCTGGCCGCCGGGCTCGGCAAGCGCATGCGCCCCATCACCGACACCATGCCCAAACCGCTGGTGAAGATCGCCGGACGCACGCTGATCGACCGAGCGCTCGACATGCTGGAGCGTGTCGGGGTCGAGACGGCCGTGGTGAATGTGCACTACCTCGCCGAGCAGATGGAGGCGCATCTGGCAGGCCGCACCGCGCCGAAGATCGTCATTTCCGATGAGCGCGCGCAGCTTCTGGATTCGGCCGGTGGCATCATTCACGCCCTGCCGCATCTGGGAAACGCGCCCTTCTTCATTCTAAACGCCGACACGTTCTGGCTTGAATCTGGCACGTCCAATCTCGAGCGCATGGCACTTGCCTGGGAGCCTGACAACATGGATATTCTCCTCATGGTTGCAGACACCGAACAGGCGACGGGTCATTCCGGATCGACCGATTACAGCATGGATGCGCAAGGCCGCCTCACCCGTGACCGGGGCGTGGAGGGCGGCGTCATCTATGCCGGCGCGATCGTCCTTCATCCGCGCATCTTTGCCGGTGCAGGCAATGAGCCGCAGTCTCTCAACGCCTATTTCGACGCAGCCGAAGCCAAGGGCCGGCTTTTCGGCATGAGAATGGACGGCGCGTGGATCACCGTCGGCACGCCGGATGCCATCGCGCCCGCCGAAGCGGTGGTGGCGATGCACACCGAGAAGAGCGATGCTGGCTGAAGATAAAAGCCGCGTCTTTTCCATTCCCCCCGGTGTCGGCTTTCTGGAGACGCTTGTCGAAGCTCTATTCGGTGGAAAGCTCGTGCCGGGCTTTCGCCACACGGGCGATCCGCTGGCGCTGGCCGATGTCACCATCTATCTGCCGACCCGCCGTGCCGCCCGCGCCCTGCGCGATGTCCTGCTGCGAAAGCTCGACGGCCAGTCCGCCATCCTCCCCGTCATTCGTCCGCTGGGCGAGTTCGATGAAGAGGCCGCGCTGTTCGATACGGAGGGTGCCACCGCGCTCGATCTCGCCCCGCCGATAGAGGCGCTGGATCGCATCCTGTTGCTGGCACCGCTGGTGCAGGCGTGGAAGGCGCGGCTGCCCGGCCACGTGGCGGCATTGTTTGAGGAAGGTGTCGTGGTGCCGGCTTCGGCATCGGATTCCATCTGGCTCGCGCGCGATCTCGCCGGCCTGATGGACGAGATCGAAACCGAGGAAGCCGACTGGACGAAACTCGCCAGCCTCGCGCCCGATGCGCTGGCGCACTGGTGGCAGGTGACGCTCGAATTCCTGCAGATCGTCACCGCCCATTGGCCAAAGCTGCTCGAAGAGCTCGACCGTTCCAACCCCGCCGCACACCGCAACGCGATGCTGGCAGCAGAAGCCGCGCGTCTCAGGGCCCACGCACACAAAGGCCCGGTCATCGCCGCCGGCTCCACCGGCTCCATTCCGGCGACAGCGCGGTTGCTGGCGACAATCGCCGGGCTGGAAAACGGTGCCGTGGTCCTGCCGGGTCTCGACACGCGGCTCGACGCACGGGCCTGGGAGGCGGTGGGCGATGCGGACGAGCCATCTGCCTTCGGCCATCCGCAGGCCGGCTTGAAAAAGCTGCTTTCAGCGATGGGCATCGCGCGCGAAGCGGTGGTGGAGCTTGGCGAGCCTGCCCCGCCGCTCGCCCTGCGCCGTGCACTGGTCAGCGAAACCCTGCGTCCTGCTGAAACCACGGATGCCTGGCTCGAAAATCAGGCGCTGGCAGCCGATGCGACAGAAGGGGATGCGCTTTCCGGCGTGACCCTGGTCGAGACCGCAAACGAGCGTGAGGAAGCGCTGTCGATTGCCGTTGCGCTGCGCATGGCCCTGACCGACGAGAACGCCACGGCAGCACTCGTCACACCCGATCGCGGTTTGGCGCGGCGTGTCGCGGTGGAGCTGCGCCGCTTCGGCATCGAGGCGGATGATTCCGGCGGCACGCCGCTCGCCGACACCCCGCCGGCAACGCTCGCACGGCTGCTGCTCGAAACCGTGTTCCGCCCGGGTGAACCCATCGCCATGGTGGCCCTGCTCAAGCATCCCTTGCTCCGGCTGGGGCTGAAGCGCGCCAGCGTGCGCCGCGCTGCCGAGACCATCGAGCTCGTGGCGCTGCGCGGTGGCACGGGTCGGCCAGACATCGCCACGCTCGATGCGCTCTTTGAAACACGCTGGGGAGCGTTTGAACGCGACACGCGCAAGCCTTTCTGGTTCCCGCGTGTCAACGACGCTTCACTGGCCGAGGCGCGCGCGGTGCTCGGTGCTCTGGTCGAAGCGCTGCGCCCACTGGTCGCCCTGCGCGGGCAATCGGGCATCGGCGTGCCCGAGATGGCGCGCAAGACAGTCGAGGTTCTCGAAGCGCTGGGTCGCTCAGAGGATGGCAGTCTCACCAGTTATTATGACGGCGAGCGCGGACAGGCCATGGCCGCCTTCCTGCGCGGTCTGGTGGGTTCGCAAACCACCCTGCCCTTCGATGCCGCCGAGTGGCCGGCGGTCTTTGCCGCGCTGATCGCCACCGAGGTGGTGAAACCCACCATGGGCGCAGACAGGCGCGTGGCCATCTGGGGCACGCTGGAAGCACGGCTTCTGCATGTCGACACGATGGTTCTGGGCGGCATGAACGAGGGCACCTGGCCTGCCATTCCCTCCTCCGACCGCTTCATGTCGCGGCTGATGAAGGCCGAGCTTTCGCTGGAGCCGCCGGAGCGACGCATCGGCCAGGCCGCGCATGATTTCATGATGGCGATGGGCACGAAAGAGGTGGTGCTGACACGCGCCGCCCGCGCCGGCGATGCGCCGGCTGTCGCTTCACGCTGGCTGCAGCGCCTCACGGCGTTTGCCGGCAAAGATGTTGCCGAAACCATGCGCGCGCGGGGCCGGGAGCTGATCGCCTGGGCACGCCTTCTGGACGACAGGCCGGACGAGGATTTCGCCCCACGGCCCGAGCCAGCGCCGCCCGTCGAGGCGCGCCCCACCCGCTTCTCCATCACCGAGATCGAGACGCTGCGGCGCGATCCCTATGCCGTCTACGCCAAACGCATTCTGGCGCTTGTCGCGCTCGACCCGCTGATCCGCGATCCGGGTGCCGCAGAACGCGGGAATCTCTTCCACGATGTTCTGGAGCGCTTCATCAAGGAGGTGGAGGACCCGACGGCCCCCGACGCGCTCGACAGGCTGATCGCCATTGGCCGCCAGCTTTTTGCCGAAGCCGGTCTCCCGCAGGATGTGGCAACGGTCTGGTGGCCGCGCTTCGAGCGCACGGCGGCCTCCGTCGTCGAATGGGAGCGCGGTCGCGCCGAAGGCATCGCAAAGCGCCATGCAGAAATCCGCGCCTCGGCCATCGAGGTGGCAAAGCTCGGGCTCACCCTTTCAGGCCGCGCCGACCGCATCGACATCCGCGCCGATGGCAGCGCCGAGATCCTCGATTACAAGACCGGCGCCTCGCCGTCGCGCCGGCAGGCACACACGCTTCTCTCGCCACAGCTTGCGCTGGAGGCGGCGCTGCTTCAGCGTGGCGCCTTCGCCGATATCGGCCCCGCCGAGCCCGGCGACCTCGCCTATGTGCGGCTCAAGGCCAATGGCGAGGTGGTGCCTGAATCCATTCTCCGCATGAAGGACAGCGACAAGACTGCGCCCGGCATGGCCGAAGAGGCATGGGAACGGCTGGGGCAGCTTCTCGCCCATTATCACAAGCCTGAGACAGGCTATCGCTCGCGCGTCCTGCCCTTCCGCGAGGGCGATGTGGATGGCGACTACGATCATCTGGCGCGTGTGCTCGAATGGTCTGCCGGCGGCGATGCAGGCGATAGCGGAGGGGACGAATGAAAAAGTTTCCCTTCATCCCCGAGGACACGATAAAGGCGCAGTCGCTTGCCGCCGACCCCGCCACATCGGCCTGGGTTTCGGCCAATGCCGGCTCCGGCAAGACGCACGTCCTTGCCCAGCGCGTGATCCGGCTTCTGTTGCAGGGGGCGGACCCGTCCAAGATCCTCTGCCTCACCTACACGCGCGCTGCCGCTGCCAACATGGCCAACCGCGTGTTCCGCGATCTTGCCGGCTGGAGCCTCCTGCCCGACGAGGCGCTGTCCGATGTGATCGCAAAGATGGAAGGCAAGGCACCCAGCCGTGAAAAGCTCGCCCGCGCGCGGCGGCTTTTTGCCCGCGCGCTGGAAACGCCGGGCGGTCTGAAAATCCAGACCATCCACGCCTTCTGCGAGGCGATCCTGCACCAGTTCCCGCTGGAGGCAAACATTGCCGGCCATTTCGAGCTGCTCGACACGCAGATGGAGGAGGCGCTTCTCGCCGAGGCGCGGCGCGATCTTCTGTCCGGGGCCGCCGGCGAGGATGGCGCGCTGGCCGAAGCCTTTGCCGAGGTGCTGGAGCGTGGTGGCGAGAGCGGCTTGCAGGAGCTCCTGTCCGAGATCATCGCCCGCCGCGACGGGCTGCGCGCCTTCATCGATGAGATCGGCAACGACCCGGTTCCCTACAGTGCCCTGTTCGAGGAGTTCGATTTCGCGCCCGATGACACGGCAGCGTCGATTGCCGCCTCCATCTGGCCGCTTCCGGGCTTCGATGCCGGCACGTTCCGCGCCTTTGTCGCCGAGGCGGAGGCCGTCGACGCCAAAACCGTTTTGAAGAGCATCGTGCCCGATGCCAGCCGTGCATTCGAAGAAACGGACCCGCTGCGAAGGCTCGACCATCTGCGCAAGGGCTTTTTGAAGGCCGATGGCGGCGTCTATGGCGAAAGCACGTTCAAAAAGGCGCTGCGCACTGCCTTGCCAGATATCGTCGAGCGCTATGGCGAGGCGGCGGAGGCAATCCGCAATGCGGCCGACCGTGTGGCGCTCTTCCGCATGCTGGAGGCAACGTGTGCGGCCCTTGTCATCGCCGATGGCATGATCGCCCGCTATGAGCGGCTGAAGCGCGCGCGCGGCTTTCTCGATTTCAACGATCTCATCATGCGCACCATCCGGCTTCTGGACCGTACCGATGCCGGGCCATGGGTGCAGTACAAGCTCGACAAGGGCATCGACCATGTGCTGATAGACGAAGCGCAGGACACGAGCCCCGAGCAGTGGCAGATCGTGCGCCTTTTGGCGGAAGAGTTCTTTGCCGGCGAAGGTGCGCGCGAAGGCCTCCTGCGCACCATCTTCGCCGTGGGCGATGAAAAGCAGTCCATCTATTCGTTTCAGGGTGCGGAGCCTGCGGCCTTCGGCGAAAGCGGTCGCGCGTTTGAAAAAAAGGTGCGCGAGGTCGAGCGCCGTTTCGAGCGTCTGCGCCTGCGCTATTCCTTCCGCTCCACCGAGGATGTGCTGCGCGCCGCCGATCTCGTGTTCTCGAAGGCCGATGTGGCGCAGGGGCTGACGCACGATCCCGAGCCGATCGAGCATCTGGCGGTTCGCGCGGGCCAGCCCGGCTATGTGGAAGTCTGGTCGCCCATCGCGCCGGTCGCGGTGGACGAGCCGGAAGACTGGACGGAGGCCATCGACCATGCCTCCGCCCCCGCCGTGCGGCTGGCCGAAACCATCGCACAGACCGTCGAGGACTGGATCCGCGATGGCGAAATCATCGAAGGCACGGGCAAGCGCCTCACGGCGGGCGATGTGCTGGTTCTCGTGCGCAAGCGCGACCGCTTCGTGCACGCGCTCTCGCGCAGCCTGAAAAACCGCCACATCGACGTGGCCGGCGCGGACCGCCTGCGGCTCACTGCGCACATCGCCGTGCAGGATCTGATCGCGCTTGGCCGCTTCCTTCTCCAGCCGCATGACGACCTCTCGCTGGCAGCAGTGTTGAAAAGCCCTCTTTTCGGCATGGATGAGGAACGCCTCTTCCGCCTTGCCTGGTACCGCGGGCGCGCCGTGCCGCTGTTCGATGCCATGCGCGCGCAGGCGCTGGAGGATCCGGCCGTGGCCGGCATGGTCGAGACCCTGCAGAACTGGCAGAACGAAGCGGCTTTCAAGCCGGCTTTCGAGTTTTATGCCAGTCTTCTCACGGGCACACGTGAGCGGGAGGGCGCGCGTCGGCTTTTCGTTGCCCGGCTTGGCCATGAGGCAAACGACATTCTCGACGAGTTCCTCTCCTTCGCGCTCGCAGGTGAGCGGGCGGGGCTGAACGGGCTCGAAGCGCTGCTTTCGGCGCTTGAAGGGCAGGCGCCGGAAATCAAGCGCGAGATGGACCAGACGCGCGACGAACTGCGCATCATGACGGTGCACGCTGCCAAGGGTCTTGAGGCTCCGGTGGTGTTTCTGGTCGATCCGGGCAGTGCGCCCTTCGTCTCCCAGCATCTCCCGAAGCTGATGCCCTTCGCGCCGCGCGGTGAAGGCTGGCAGGGCAAGGGTTTCCTCTGGCGCGCCGGCAAGGATCTTTCCAACACGGTGGCCGCGCGTTTCGAAGCCGATGCAAAGGTCAAGGCGGAGGAGGAATACCGCCGCCTTCTCTATGTGGGCATGACGCGGGCCGAGGACCGGCTGATCGTCTGCGGCTATCATGGCCAGCGCGAGCCTCAGGAATTGACCTGGCTCAATGTCGTGCGCACCGCGCTTTCCGGGGCCGACCGGGTGGAGGAACGGGCGAGCCCGGAAATCTGCGCTCCGGTCTATCGCTATCGTGTCAGTGATGCACCGGCAGTGAAGCCTGAGGCAGAGAAACCTGCTGAGACCGCGCCCGAAACCGCGCTTCCCGAGGCCCTGCTCACCCCGCCGCCCATGCCGGTCGATCTGCCGCGCCCGCTTTCGCCGTCACGCGCTGGCGCTCTGATCGAAGCTGATTACGAGCCGGTCCCGTCTCCCCTCTCGCCGGTTCTCGATGAGGCGAGCAGACCGGGCTTTGCCATCCAGCGTGGTCTGGCCGTGCACAGGCTTCTGCAATTGCTCCCCGAATGCCCGCAGGAAGAGCGAGAGGCTGCAACCGATCGCTATCTCAACCGTGTCGGCGGCACCTGGAGCAGTAAAGAACGGGAGGCTGTCTGGCGCTCTGTCCGCGCGATCCTTGAGGACACGCGCTTCGCGCCCATCTTCGCGTCGGGGTCCCGCGCCGAAGTTTCGGTGATGGGAGAACTCACGCTTGGCAAGCGCCGCCACGCCGTCTCCGGCAAGATCGACCGCTTGGCTGTCACCGATGAGGCGGTTCTGATTGTCGATTACAAGACCAATCGCCCTGCCGCCGAAACGCTGGAAGAAGCACCCGCCGCCTATGTCGCGCAGCTTGCGCTCTATGCGGAGCTTCTGAAACCGCTTTATCCCGGCCGCCGGATCGAAGCAGCCCTTCTGTTCACCGAAACGCCGGTCCTGCTGCCGGTGCCCGGGGATCGACTGGCAGACGCGCTTGAACGACTCACGGGAGCGTGACACAAGAGAGCTTGACGCGACCCCGCGCCACCCCCACATGTGGTGTGACCGATTTGCCGATAAGGAGAATTCCCATGGCCACCGTGAAGGCGGACAAGAACAATTTCCAGTCCGACGTGCTGCAGGCGTCCGAGCCCGTGGTTGTTGATTTTTGGGCCGAGTGGTGCGGCCCGTGCAAGATGATCGCGCCCGCGCTGGACGAGATTGCCGCCGAGCTCGGTGGCAAGGTCAAGATCGCCAAGGTGAACATTGACGAGAACCCGGAACTCGCCGCGCAGTATGGCGTGCGCTCCATCCCGACGCTCATGATGTTCAAGGGCGGCGAAGTGGCCGACATGAAAGTCGGTGCTGCACCGAAGACTGCTCTCTCGGCCTGGATCAATGGTGCCGTTGCCTAAAACGTCACCTGCAGAGACATGAAAAGCCCGGCCTCGTGCCGGGTTTTTTGTTGGATGGGTGAGTCTGTGTTTATGTGGACGCGCCGCCATTGCATTGATGGGGTACGTGGTTCGACAAGCTCACCATGAGGGAAGTGGAGCATCGCGGAAAAGCCTGCTTCGGTGAGGTTACGGACGGGAACTGCAATCATCTACCTCCCTCATGGTGAGCTTGTCGAACCACGCACCACGCCGCTGCCACAAAATCGAGGCGGAACAATCAAAAAACCGGATTCCACACTTCGATTTCGGGAGACCCTACCCCCACACAAGCAGTGCGATCAGACCGACACTGCCCACGAGCAGCCGCCACCAGCCAAACAGCGCATAGCCACGCCGCGATACGTAGCCAAGCAGCCAGCGCACCACCAGAAGCGCAGCAAAAAAGGCGGCGATGAAACCGATGGCGATGATCTTCACATCGGCTGCCGAGAGAAGATCGTAATTCTTGTAGAGATCATAGGCGAAGGCGCCGGTCATGGTCGGCATGGCGAGGAAAAACGAAAACTCCGCCGCCGAGCGCTTGTCCGCGCCCATCAGGAGCCCTCCGACGATTGTCGCACCGGAGCGTGAGGTGCCCGGGATCATCGAAAGGCACTGGAACAGACCGATACCAAGATACATGGAGAGCGGGAATTTCGTGATGTCATGGTAGCGCGGCTTGTTGGCCCGGCGATCCACCCAGAGAAGAACGAAGCCGCCCAGAATGAGCATTGCGCAGATCAGAAGCGGCGTCTCGAAGAACACGGTCTTGATGATCTTGTAGGCCAGCACACCGATGATCGCAGCCGGCAAAAAGGCAATCAGGATGCCGATGACGAAGCGCCGGGTTGCCGGGTCGCGGGGCAGATCTGTCAGCATCTGCCAGAGGCGCGCGGCATAGACGCTGAGGATCGCCAGTATCGCGCCGAGCTGGATCAGAACCTCAAACGCCTTGCCGGTGGATTCAAAACCGAGGAAATGGCCGGCCAGCAGGATGTGACCGGTCGAGGAGACGGGTATGAATTCCGTCAGTCCTTCGAGGACGCCAAGAAGGAGGGCCCCCACGATGGTCTGATCCGTCATGTTTGCTCCTCAATCACGGCTTGCTTGTCAGCAGATACGTCTCCCCCTATAGCAGAAGGGAGTACTTGCAGAATCAGGTAATCGAAGAATTACCGCCAAGGCCATGAAATGGCCAGAGCCTTCCTTTAGAAGCGACAGCATGCTGACCCTGTTTCATCACCCCCTCTACGCTTCGTGCCGTTTTATCCGGCTTTCCTTCGGCGAATATGGCGAGGAACTCGCCTTGATCGAGGAACGGCCGTGGGCGCGGCGCGAGGAATTTCTGACGCTCAATCCCGCCGGCACCATTCCGGTGCTTCTGGCCGAGGGCGATCACCCGATCGTTGGCGCCACGGTCATCGCCGAGTACCTGGACGAGACGCGTGGCGCGCTCAAGCGCGAGAAGCGGCTGATGGCGGAAGATTCCGTCGACCGGGCGGAAATTCGTCGTCTGGTCGAGTGGTATCTCGTCAAGGCCGATGCCGATGTCACCCGGCATCTGGTGCGCGAACGCGCGCTCAAGCCGCAGATGGCTGGCTCGGAAGGCGGCGGGTCTCCGGACTCGGCAGCCATCCGCGCTGCACGCACCAATGTGCGGCAGCATATGAAATACACCAACTGGCTGGCCGGCACGCGCGACTGGATGGCCGGCAAACGTCTCTCCTATGCCGACCTTGCGGCAGGCGCCACAATCTCGGTGCTCGATTATCTGGGCGAGATTGAATGGAATGATTATCCTGCGGCGCGCGACTGGTATACCCGCATGAAGTCGCGCCCCTCCTTCCGCTCCATCCTGGCTGACCGCGTGCGTGGGCTCTCTCCCGTTTCCCATTACGCGGATCTGGATTTCTGATGCAACGCGCGCAGGCCGACAGGCTTCGCGCGTTCGTCGACAAGGAGGCGCGCGCACTGGGCTTCGATGCAGTGGCGGTAGTCTCGGCGGAGCACGCTCCATCGCGCGCGGCCGAACTTGGCCATTTCCTCAAGGAGGGCCGGCATGGCAGCATGCAATGGATGGAGGAAACGGCCGATCGCCGCGCCCACCCGCGCGATCTCTGGCCGGAAGCGCGCTCTGTCATCATGCTCGGCATGAATTACGGTCCGGACGACAACCCGCTTGAGATATTGAAAAGCCGCGACCGGGCGGCGATTTCGGTCTATGCGCGCAACCGAGACTATCACGACATCATCAAGGGACGGCTGAAACAGCTTGCCGGCAAACTCGCTGCCCGCACCGGCGAGGATGTGAAAGTTTTCGTCGACACCGCGCCGGTGATGGAAAAGCCGCTGGCCCGCGAGGCCGGCCTCGGCTGGCAGGGCAAGCACACAAATCTGGTAAGCCGTGAATTCGGCTCCTGGCTGTTTCTCGGTTCCGTTTTTACCACGGCGGAGTTGCCGCCGGATGCGCCGGAGCGCGACCATTGCGGCTCCTGCCGCGCCTGCCTGGACATCTGTCCGACGAAGGCCTTCCCCGCCCCCTATCAGATCGATGCGCGGCGCTGCATTTCCTATCTCACCATCGAAAACAAGGGGCCAATTCCCCGCCAGTTCCGCATTCCCATGGGTAACCGCATCTATGGCTGCGACGATTGCCTTGCCGTCTGCCCGTGGAACAAGTTCGCGCAGGATGCCGCCGAAGCGAAGCTGAAGGCACGTGACGAACTCAGGGCGCCGTCGCTTTCCGAGCTTCTGGAACTGGACGATGCCGGCTTTCGCGCCTTCTTCTCCGGCTCGCCGGTCAAGCGCATCGGCCGCGACCGCTTTATCCGAAACGTTCTGATTGCGGCAGGCAATTCCGGCGAAACCAGCCTGCTTGACCCGTGCAGGCGCCTCGCCGAAGATGCTTCGCCGCTCGTGCGTGGCGCGGCCGTCTGGGCGCTGTCCCGACTTCTGGACGACAAGGCCTTTCGGGCAATCGAAACCCGGCTGCGCCCGCAGGAAACGGACGCACAGGTGCAGACTGAATGGGACGGGCGATCATGACCAAGCGATTCTTCATCTTCGGAGCAGGCTATTCGGGCCGGGCCATCGCCCGCGAAGTCGCTCGCGAAGCCGCGACCGTGGCCGGCACCACACGCAGCGCTGAAAAAGTCGAGGAACTGAAACGCGCGGGCATCGTGCCCTACCTGTTTCAGGGCACCATTCCCGCCGAAGCGAAAGATGCGCTGGCCTCCACCACGCATCTCATCGTCAGCATTGCACCGGACGCGGAAGGCGATCCTGTACTGGCTGCCGGGCGCGATGTAATCACCCGGGCCATGCCGTCGCTCAGATGGATCGGCTATCTCTCCACAGTCGGCGTTTATGGAGACCATGGCGGAGCGTGGGTGGATGAAACCGCAGCCTGTGATCCGGTCTCAGATCGTTCGAAACAACGGCTTGTTGCAGAAGAAGAGTGGATGCGGCTTGGCGCGGCGCTCAATCTGCCCGTCGCCATTATCCGCCTGTCGGGTATTTACGGGCCGGGCCGCAATGCATTCTGCAGTCTTCACACGGGCAAGGCGCGGCGCATCGTCAAGCCGGGCCAGGTGTTCAACCGCATCCATGTGGGCGACATCGCAGGGGCGACAGCGCATCTCGCCCGACGCTTTGAGACGGGTATTTTCAGTGTGACGGACGACGCGCCTTCTCCCCCGCAGGATGTGGTGGCGCACGCCGCCGCTGTGGCAGGTCGCCAGCCGCCCACGGAGATCGCATTTGAAGACGCAGACCTCTCCCCCATGGGGCGGTCGTTTTACGGCGAATGCAAACGCGTTTCGAATGCACGACTCAAAGGCACGGGCTATCGAATGCGGCATCCGGAGTATCGCGCGGCACTCGAAACCATGTGGGCAGACGGAAGCTGGCGTGGAGAAGAATCGTAAACGAATGCGGTAAGCGGTTGGCAAGCATGATATGATTCGATCATCGCGCGGTGGGCTGACAACGAGGAAGCGATGCGATTCCAACGGACTTTGAAATTGGTGGCCCTGGCCATGCTTGGCCTTTCCACCACGATTGCCTCCGTTCAGGCTGAACCCCTCGCCAAGGAGCTTTTTGGGGCCAAGAAACTCCCTGCCGCTACGCGGCCTGCAGCCTATGGCTTTTACTCCAAGGGGTGTTTTTCCGGTGGCGTTGCCATCGCACCCGATGGCCCGCACTGGCAGGCCATGCGCCTCTCGCGCAACCGCCGCTGGGGGCATCCTGTCCTCATATCCCTGCTGGAGCGCCTGTCGAGAGAAGCCGCGCAGGATGGATGGCGCGGGCTTCTCGTCGGAGACATTTCGCAGCCGCGTGGCGGTCCCATGCTTTCCGGTCATGCGTCGCATCAGATCGGGCTGGATGCCGATATCTGGTTCACCCCGATGCCGGCCCAGCGCATGAGTGTGACGGATCGTGAGCGCATCAGCGCAGTCTCGATGCTGAAGAAAGATTCGCTTTACGTCGATGACAGAAAGTGGACTCCGGCCCACGAAGCCGTTTTGCGTCGCGCTGCAAATTACTCCGAAGTCGAGCGCATCCTCGTTCATCCGGGTATCAAGAAGAAGCTTTGCGATACCGTGCGCGGTGATCGCTCGTGGCTCAGCAAGATCAGGCCATTCTGGGGGCATCACTACCATTTTCATGTCCGCATCGGTTGCCCGGCTGGCTCTACCGGCTGCAAACCGCAAAGCCCGCCCCCTCGCAGCGAGGGGTGCGACGATTCACTCGCCTGGTGGTTCACAGATGAACCATGGAAGCCGGCAAAGGGTCCTGCCAAACCGAAGGCCCGCGACGTGATGACCATGGCGGCCCTGCCCACTGCGTGCCGCGCCGTGCTAGATGCGCCGAATCCTGCTTCGGAAGCAGCAGTGACCGTCGCCGGTCAGGGCGGGGTTCCACAGGCTGCGGGCGCTGATCTGCCCGCACTTGGCTACCAGCCCGCCAGCCCTGCCAATGTCCTTTCGGCGATGCCCCCGGCGCGGGTTCCCCGGCCGACCAATCGCCCCGGGTTTCAGTAGAGCCAATCGGCGCTGATGTGGCGGCCGCGCCGACATTTTTGCTGCCGGCGCGCTTGCGTTCCGGCTTTAACCGATTTAATTCCGCTTTAACCCCTGTCTTTGAAGCGGCAAATCGCCAGAGTCTGTCCCATGCATTTCAAGAATGAGAACGATACAGCCCTGCGATTTCCCGTCCTGATCGGCGACATCGGCGGCACCAATGCGCGCTTCGCCATTCTGGTGGACTCCAACGCCGAGCCGAAAACATTTCCGGTGGTGCAGACCGCAGACTTTGCGACCATCGACGAAGCCATTCAGAGCGCCATTCTTGATCGTACCTCGATTATTCCGCAATCGGCGGTGCTGGCGGTGGCTGGTCCGGTCGAGGGTGATGAGATCGACCTGACCAACTGCGACTGGGTCGTGCGCCCGCGCAAGATGATGGAGACGATGGGTTTTAGCGACATCATCG
Source organism: Nitratireductor sp. (assembly GCF_017794765.1). Taxonomy (GTDB): domain Bacteria; phylum Pseudomonadota; class Alphaproteobacteria; order Rhizobiales; family Rhizobiaceae; genus Nitratireductor. The sequence continues at coordinate 690,999 of NZ_CP051236.1, forward strand.
TCATCAATGATTTCGAAGCCCAGGCGCTGGCTGTCGTTGCGCTCGACGACGACAGTCTGGAAATGGTCTGTCCCGGGAGGTCGGAAGCCACGGGCAGTCGCGTGGTCCTTGGACCCGGCACAGGGCTTGGCATGGCCGGCCTGGTCCATGCGCAGCACACCTGGTTTCCGGTGCCGGGCGAAGGCGGGCACGTGGATCTGGGCCCGCGATCCGATCGTGACCTCGAAATCTTTCCGCATCTGGAGCGTATCGAGGGCCGCGTAGCGGCGGAGCAGATACTATGCGGGCGTGGCATGATGAATCTATACCGCGCAATCAATGCTGCCAACGGTAAGGAGCCGGTCCACGAAACGCCAGCGGAGATCAGCAGCGCCGGTCTCGAGGGGGCCGATCCGGTTGCCGTCGAAACCCTTGATCTCTTCGTCACCTATCTGGGGCGGCTTGCCGGCGATATGGCGCTCATCTTCATGGCGCGGGGCGGCGTTTATCTAAGTGGTGGCATTGCCCAGAAAATCGTTCCAACGCTCAAGAACGGTCATTTCCGGGCGGCCTTCGAGGATAAGGCGCCGCACGGAGCCCTGCTAAAAGACATCCCTGTCTATGTCATCACGCATCCGAAAGCCGCCCTTGTGGGCCTTGCCGCCTATGCCCGCACACCCGTTCGTTTCGGCATCGAAACCCAGGGGCGGCGCTGGAAGGCCGCATGAAAAGCGGCTTCTGGAACAGGATTCACCGTTGCATGAGTGCGGTCGAACGGGCATAGCCTGTTGCTGAAAAAGTGCGGCCGTCCAACGCCCGGTCGCCCGGCTGAACAGGAACGGATGTTTTGAAGCTTGGAAAGAACAAGGCGGATGTGGGAGACGTTCTTCCTGTCATTCGCCGCATCTTCGCCGAAAACGGCCGCGACTATATCGGCCATTATGCGATCGCGATTGCCTGCATGCTGGCCATCGCCGCGACCACCGCTTTCAGCGCGTGGATCATGCGGGACATCATTAACGAGGTGTTCTATAACCAGCGCTGGGAACTGGTCGGCTGGATCTGCGCCTCCATCGTCGTAGCCTTCGCTGTTCGCGGTTTCGCCACCTACGGCCAGTCGGTGATACTGGCCAAGATCGGCAACAACATCGTTGCCCGCTACCAGCAGCGCATGTTCGATCATCTTATGCGGCTTGGCATCGATTATTTCACCACCACGCGTTCCGGCCAGCTTGCAGCTCAGATCAGCCAGAACGTGACCGGCATCCGCGACCTGCTCAACATGACGGTCGCCTCCATAGCCCGCGATCTGGTCACGCTCATCGGTCTCGTGGCCGTCATGGTGATGCAGGATCCCCTGCTCTCGGTGATCGCTTTGGTCATCGGCCCGCCGCTCATCTATTCTGTCAATTACCTGATGCGCCGCCTGCGCCGCGTCACGCGTGAGGCCGTCGATGTGAACTCGCGCCTGCTGGGAGCCATGCAGGAATCGGTTCAGGGCATCGCCATCATCAAGGCCTTCACCATGGAGAAGCAGCTCTCGAACAAGATGTCAGGGCTGATTTCCTACGCCGAGGACCGCTCCAACAAGATTGCCCGCGTCTCCGAGCGGCTTGGCCCCATCACCGAGCTGCTGGCGGGCCTCGCGATCGCCGGCGTGATAGGCTACGCGGCTTGGCGCGCATCCGTCAGCGCGCAGCCGCCGGGGGGGGTTTTCTCCTTCATCACCGCTCTGCTTCTGGCCTATGATCCCGTGCGCAAGCTTGCGCGCGTCCAGGTCAATCTGGAACGCGCGCTGGTCAATGCGCGCATGATCTACGAGATTCTCGACACCGAGCCGCAGCAACGCGATGCGCCGGGGGCAGGCACGCTTTCGGTCAGTGAGGGCACGGTCACCTTCGATAAGGTCGCCTTTTCCTATGGTGACGATCTGCCCGTTCTGCACGGCGTCAGCTTTGTTGCAAAGGCGGGTGAAACCACGGCCATCGTGGGCCCGTCGGGTGCCGGCAAGTCCACGCTCTTTGCGCTTCTCCAGCGCTTCTACGATCTCGATGGCGGCAAGATCGAAATCGACGGGCAGGATATTTCTGGCGTCACCAAGAGCTCGCTGCGCAATGCCATCGCCTATGTGTCGCAACAGCCCTACCTGTTCGAGGGCACGATCCGAGACAACATCCGCTATGGCCGCCCGGACGCAACCGACGCGGAGGTGGAGGAGGCAGCACGGCTTGCCTTTGCCGACGAGTTCATCCGCCAGCAGGCAAAAGGTTATGAAACGCTTGTGGGCGAGAATGGCGCCAATCTTTCCGGTGGGCAACGCCAACGCATTTCCATCGCCCGGGCCATTGTGCGCGATGCACCGATCCTGCTCCTCGACGAGGCGACCTCCGCTCTCGATAACGAGTCGGAGGCACGTGTCCAGCAGGCGCTGGAAGGCATCATGGAATCCCGCACCACGCTGGTCATCGCGCACCGGCTATCCACCGTCGTCAATTCCGACCGCATCATCGTGCTTGAAGAAGGGCACCTGGTTGAGGAGGGCACACATGAAACCCTCCTTGCCAGGCCACATGGCATCTATGCGCGCTTCCATCGCATGCAGAGCCAGAAGGGCGAGAACCTGCTCGCCAACACGACAGCAGCAGAGCCGCAGGAGCAGAACACATGAGCGATATGGGGCTTGTCATCGTCGGCGCTGCCGGCCGTATGGGGCAGACGCTCATCCGCACCGTGCATACGATGGAGGGGTTGCACGTCGCAGCCGCCGTGGAGCGCCCGGACTCGTCCTTCCTTGGCCGCGATGCGGGCGAGCTTGCCGGCATCGGCACGATCGATGTAGCCATCACCGATGACCCGCTGGCAGCCTTCGCGAAGGCCGATGGCGTGCTGGATTTCACCGCGCCGGACTCCAGCGTCGAGTTTGCCGGCTATGCCGCTCAGGCACAGATTGTCCACGTGATCGGCACCACGGGCTTTGCACCGGAACACGAAGCGAAGATCAAGGCTGCCGCACACCACGCCACCATCGTGAAATCAGGCAATATGAGCCTTGGGGTGAATCTGCTTGCGGTGCTGGTTGAAAAGGCCGCCCGCGCGCTGGAGGCGTCCGATTTCGACATTGAGGTGCTGGAGATGCACCACCGCCACAAGGTCGATGCCCCTTCTGGCACTGCGCTACTGCTCGGAGAGGCCGCTGCAAGAGGGCGTGAAATCGCGCTTGCGGAAAAGAGTGTGCGTGTGCGCGATGGGCAGACCGGCCCGCGCGAGGAAGGCACGATCGGTTTTGCCACGCTGCGCGGCGGCTCCGTTGTCGGCGAGCACTCGGTCATTCTGGCGGGCGCGGGCGAGCGCATCACCCTTTCGCACCAGGCCGAGGATCGTGGCATCTTCGCCCATGGGGCGGCAAAGGCCGCCCTTTGGGCGCATGGCCGCAAGCCCGGCCTCTATTCCATGCTCGACGTGCTCGGGCTCAACTGAACTTTCACCCACGAAGCAACAAGGAACGCACCATGTCCGGTACTCTCATTCTCGTTCGTCACGGTCAGAGCGAATGGAACCTGAAGAACCTGTTCACCGGCTGGCGCGATCCGGGCCTCACCGAGAAAGGCCATGAGGAAGCAAAGGATGCCGGCCGCCGGCTGAAGGCGCGCGGCTTCAGGCCCGATATCGCCTACACCTCGGTCCTCTCCCGCGCGCAGGTTACCAATGACCACATCCTGAAGGAGCTCGGGATGGAAGATCTGGAGACCATCCGCGACCAGGCGCTCAATGAGCGCGACTATGGCGATCTGTCGGGCCTCAACAAGGATGATGCGCGCGAAAAATGGGGTGAGGAGCAGGTGCATATCTGGCGCCGTTCCTACGACACACCACCCCCCGGCGGCGAAAGCCTGAAGGACACGGGCGCACGCGTGTGGCCCTATTTCCTGCATGAGATCCTGCCGCATGTGCTGCGCGGCGAGACGGTTCTGGTGGCCGCCCATGGCAATTCGCTGCGCGCCCTCGTGATGGCGCTCGACGGTCTTTCAGGCGAGGAGATCGTGAAGATGGAAATCGCCACCGGCGTTCCCATTGTCTACAGGCTCAACGCCGATTCGACCGTGGCGTCGAAAGAGGTTCTTGAAGATTGATCCGTCATGGCAGGGGCTCCGCAGCGCCCCTGCCCGCTTTTGCGGGAGGCCTCGGTATCGGCCCGTGTCATTTTCCTGACAAACAGCAAGAATCCGCGTTGACACGGACGGGCTTGCCCCTTACATCGGCATCGCACACCTGCCCAGGTGGCGGAATTGGTAGACGCGCACGGTTCAGGTCCGTGTGCCGCGAGGCGTGGAGGTTCGAGTCCTCTCCTGGGCACCATTCTTTCATATAAGAATGCGTATTTTCCGGCGCTGCGTGATCGTTTCCGCAGCGCATTTTATTTGGGTCGGGCCGGGCCTTCACGAAGCCGTGCGCAGCTGTACGGTCACCGTCTCCGGATCCGGCGCGCACACCTGGTTGCGGCCCCGCCCTTTCGCGGCATAAAGCTGTTCATCGGCGATTGCCATCAGAGTGGAAAAGTCGGCTGCCGTCTCAACGAACGAAACCCCGATGCTGACACTGAGACGGGCAATCCCGCCTTGTATCGTCCGGACCTCGATGCGCTCGACAGCACGCCGCAGCCGTTCGGCCAGCGCTCTGCCGCGGGAGAGGAGCGCCCCTTCCACAAACACCCCGAATTCCTCGCCGCCGATCCGCCCGGCAATGCCTTCCGCGCCAAACAAGTCCTGAATGACATTAGCGATTGCGGCAAGCGCACGGTCCCCGGTCAGATGGCCGTGCGTGTCATTGATCCCCTTGAAGTCGTCGGCGTCGATGACGAGCAAAACGCCGCCCGCGCCCCGCTGTCCTGCCTGATTCAGCTCCTTGATGAAGGTGCTGCGATTAAGAAGTCCGGTCATATCATCAATGCGCGCTGCCGCAGCAAGCCTGCGATAGACGCCGGCGAGTTCGCGGTGTGCAGCCTCCAGCTCCTGGTGCGCCAGAGCGATCCTGTGGTTCTGGTAGAATGTATAGGTGCTGGCCGGGAATGCGATCAGCAGCGGACACAGCGTACTCATGAAGGCAGCAAACCCGTTCATTGAGCTGCCGGTCAGGCGTATCGTCGTCCAGGAGATCGCCAGTGAAGCGATGATGGAAAGAAGCGTTGCGATCGCAGCCTTGAGCAAAACCGGTTTCATGGTTCGGCGGATATCAGCCGCCCGTTACCCCAACGTTAAGGGGATCGGTCGTGCCGCCCCGGGGCAACGCCCATTCATCGCCTCATTTGGCCGATAAAGCGCTTCCCGGGACAATCGGCTTCCGGTTTTCCATCCGGAATCCGTGAAAACCATCCTTTGGATCGCTTTACCCATTCCGTGAAACGCTGAAGGGGGCCGTTTGCTCCGCAACGAAATTCAGGACGATAATATGCACAAGCGACTTTCCCGCAGCGTGTTGATCACGCCGGCAGCCGCCCTGATCTTGGCCGTGGTGACCGCGCCGGCCTTTGCGCAGTGCGGTGGCGCCTCATGGTATGCCCTGACTTCAAAGACGGCCTCGGGCGAACGGATGAACCCGGCGGCGATGACTGCGGCGCATCGCACCCTGCCCTTCGGCACGAAACTGCGTGTGACCAACGAGAGAAATGGACGCAGCGTCGTTGTGCGGATCAACGATCGCGGGCCGTTTGTGCGTGGCCGGATACTTGATCTGTCGAAAGCTGCGGCTGCCAGGCTTGGCTTTATCCGGGCCGGCCACACAAGGGTCTGCCTGCAAAAGCGCTGAACCCTTCGCTCCGGGTTGATCAGATAATCTGCTTGTGCTGAGCCGGAAACCAGCTGTTCTGTCGAAGATAACCGAGTGTCTCGTCGGCGTTGCAGGGACGACCGAAGAGAAAGCCCTGCCCGCCTGAGCAGCCGAATTGCACCAGGCGGTCGGCCTGGGCCTCCGCCTCGATGCCTTCGGCCACCACGTCCATACCCAATCCCTCGCACATGGCGAGAATGGCACGGATGATGTGTTCGGACGGACGATCTTCCAGAATGGAAGAAACGAAGGCGCGGTCGATCTTCAGCTTGTCGAAGTGAAACTCCCGAAGCCGCCCGAGGCTCGACTGGCCGGTGCCGAAATCATCCAGCGAAACGCGGATGCCGACACGGCGCAGATCTTCCACGATGCGGCGGGCTGAAGCAGGGTCGTTCATAAGGCCGGTTTCGGTTATCTCGATCTCCAGACGACGCGGGTCGAAGCCCGTCCGTTCCAGGATGGAGAGGATCTGCAGGCCCGTATTGTGGTCCACGAGCTGTGATGGCGAGAGATTGAAGGACAAAAACAGGTCTTTCGGCCAATCGCGCGCGGCCTCGGTGGCCTTGCGAAGCACGAGCTGCGAAAGCTGGCCGATAATGCCGCGCTCTTCGGCAATGGGGATGAAAATGCCGGGGGAGACGGGGCCCAGATCACGGTCTGTCCATCGGGCCAGCGTCTCGAAGCCGACAGTGCGGCGCGTTTCAAGGTCGACAATCGGCTGGAAATGCGGCTCCACCTCTCCTGCGGCCACGGCGCGTCGCAGCGCCTGTTCGATATGGGTCACCCGCTTGGCGGCTTCCTCCATCTCGCGGGTGTAGACCACCACGGCCCCGCGCCCGGTGCGTTTTGCCTGATAGAGCGCGGTTTCGGCCTTGTTGAGCAGAACCTCGCTCGTTTCCTCTTCGGAATAGTAGAGCGAACAACCGGCTGAAGCCGAGAGCCGCGCCGTGCGCTGACCCACATCATAGGGGGCGGAGAGAATCTCAATCAGAAGCCTTGTTTTCTCTCGGGCCGTCTCTTCGCTGAAGACGAGGGGAAACAGAAACGCGAATTCATCGGCGCCGATCCGCGTCACGGTGGAATTTCCATCCATCGCGGCCCGAAGCCGCATGGCTACCTGTTGCAGGATTTCATCGCCGGCAGCGCGACCGAAGAGGTCATTGATCGGTTTGAATCCGTCGAGGTCGAGAACACCGATGGCGAACGGGGCGGGATCGTCGGCGCGCTCTTCGATCAGTCGATCAATCTTGTCGAAGAACCGGCGCATGTTTCCAAGGCCCGTCAACGCATCGGTGAAGGCAAAATCGGACTGGTCCGCCGTTATCGTCCGTTCAGGTGCGGGCGCCGGCTGCATCGAAACTCCGTTGCTTTGGCGATTTTTTGATCACATGGGCCGAACCATGGACCTAAATTGTTTAGGAATCGTATCCAATACTCTGACAATACGCACGTGGTTTCTGCCAGTTCGGGCGCGACTTTGCATCTGGGCCGCTGCCCTGTCTTGACACATGCGTGCCTGCGCCGTCATCTGCTGGCGTTGGTGGATGGAGTTTGACGTCGAAAGCTGTTTGCACTCACCTTGAGATTGAATGTCAAATACATAAATTCCATCCGGGTCACGTCCCAGGAAACATAAAGCTGCCAGTGGCATCGTGTTTCCAATATTTGCTCTGGCGGCTCGGGCGGCCAGGATGCGAATGTTGAATGCGAACTGCCTGAGTCCCTCCGGAGTTTATTCCATGCCCCTCAAAATCGCGGTCCAGATGGACCATATTTCTACCGTTTCGATTGCCGGCGACACGAGCTTTGCGCTTGCGCTGGAAGCACAGGCGAGGGGCCATGCGCTCTGGCACTACACGCCGGACAGGCTGTCCATGGTCGACGGCAGGGTCATCGCCTGGGCGGAAACTCTGGAAGTGCGCGATATCAAGGGCGATCATTTCACGCTTGGCGAGCCAAAGCGGCTTGATCTTTCCGGGATGGACGTTGTCCTCCTGCGTCAGGATCCGCCCTTCGACATGAATTATATCACCACCACCCATATCCTCGACCGTATTCATCCCGGCACACTGGTCGTCAACGATCCGTCCTGGGTGCGCAACAGTCCCGAAAAGATCTTTGTCACCGAGTTCGCGGATCTGATGCCCGAAACGCTCATCACGCGGGACACGCGAGAGGTCGATGATTTCCGCAGGAAGCACGGCGACATCATCGTCAAGCCGCTTTATGGCAATGGTGGCGCTGGCATCTTTCATCTCAGGGAGGGTGACCGAAATCTCGCCTCGCTGTTGGAAATGTTCATGGGGGCGTTTCGCGAGCCCTTCATCGTGCAGCGTTATCTGAAAGAGGTGAGGGGTGGTGACAAGCGGATCATTCTCATCGAGGGCGAACCTGTTGGCGCCATCAACCGGGTTCCCGCCGAGCATGACTCCCGTTCAAACATGCATGTGGGCGGACGCGCCGAGCATGCGGAACTGACAGATCGTGAACGCGAAATTTGCGCGCGTATCGGGCCGTCCCTGCGTGAACGGGGCTTCACCCTCGTCGGTATTGATGTCATCGGCGACTGGCTGACGGAAATCAACGTGACGTCGCCGACGGGCATACGCGAAGTGAAGCGTTTCGGCGGCGCCGACATTGCTGCGCTGTTTTGGGACGCGGTCGAGGCACGCCGGGCCGGCGAATGACAGCCGGATGACGAATGGATTGTTCCGCGGGTACAACCATTCGCAACCGGAAAACAGCCATGGCGTTTTCTTGTTCCTGAAATGTTCTTGATCTGGGTGCCGCAAGCTGCTTCAATGTGGTTGTGAGGCGATCAAATTTCTTGTCCTGGGTGTATCCCGGGGCTGAGCATGTGGTCGCCCGGTGGCATTTTCGAGCGTCTTGCGTGTGTTTTTCTACCCGCAAAGCGCTCCGGGGACTTGGGGGAAACGCATGGTTTCGCATGTCTGCACGGTGGCCTTTCAGGGGGTGGAGGCCGTTCCTGTCGACGTGCAGGTCATGATCGCGCCCGGCAAGATGGGGATGCAGATTGTCGGGCTTGCCGACAAGGCGGTGGCGGAAAGCCGGGAGCGGGTGCAGGCAGCACTTCATGCATCCGGCTTGTCGATGCCTCCCAGGAAGGTGACGATCAATCTCGCGCCCGCCGACTTGCCGAAGGAAGGAAGTCATTATGATCTCCCCATCGCTCTCGGTTTGATGGCGGCGCTTGGCGCTGTCCCGTCGGACGCACTGTCGGGTTATGTCGTCCTCGGTGAGTTGTCGCTCGACGGCACAATTGCTGCGGTCAATGGTGTTTTGCCGGCGGCGATTGGCGCAAACGCCATGGAGCGCGGATTGATCTGTCCTCATGCCTGTGGGGCCGAGGCTGCCTGGGCGGGCGCGGACATCGACATTCTCGCGCCGCGCAGCCTGATTGCGCTTGCAAATCACTTCCGTGGCACCCAGGTCATGAGCCGGCCTGAACCGGCACTCTATCCCGCGCCGGTCTCGATGCCTGACCTTGCCGATATCCGTGGGCAGGAAGCGGCCAAGCGGACGCTCGAGGTGGCGGCCGCTGGCGGGCACAATCTCCTGATGATCGGGCCTCCCGGGGCAGGCAAGTCCATGCTGGCGCAGCGCTTGCCTTCCATTCTGCCTCCGCTCTCGCCGCGCGAGCTTCTGGAGGTTTCGATGATCGCCTCCATCGCCGGGGAACTGGCGGATGGAAAGCTGTCCGACCGGCGTCCCTTCCGCGCACCCCATCATTCAGCCTCGATGGCTGCGATCGTGGGCGGCGGGCTGAAGGCGCGGCCGGGGGAAGCTTCGCTGTCTCATCACGGCGTCCTGTTTCTCGATGAATTGCCGGAGTTTTCACCGCAGGTACTTGATTCCCTGCGTCAGCCTCTGGAGACGGCCGAATGCGTGATCGCTCGTGCAAACCATCGTGTTAGCTATCCGGCCCGCATTCAGCTTGTAGCCGCCATGAACCCGTGTCGCTGCGGAATGGCGGGGGAGCCCGGCCATCGTTGCCGGCGAGGACCGCGCTGCGTGGCAGATTATCAGGCGCGCATTTCAGGTCCGCTGCTCGACCGCATCGATCTTCGCATCGATGTTCCGGCGGTTTCCGCCGGGGATCTCATCGGCGGGGGCGGGCGGGCCGAAACGAGCGCTACGGTGGCCGATCGTGTCGCCTTTGCCCGGCAAAAGCAGCAGGCACGCTACACGGCGCATGGCCTGCCGGCGTGGACCACGAATGCATCCTGTTCCGCGGCACTCATCGAAGACGTCGTTTCTCTCGATGCCGATTGCACGGCCCTGATCCGTCAGGCGAGCGAGAAACTTGGCTTCTCTGCCCGCGCCTATCATCGCGTGCTGAAGGTCGGGCGCACACTGGCGGATCTCGACGGTGCCGATGCTGTTGCGAGACCCCATATCGCCGAAGCGATTTCCTATCGCATGGCCGGGCAGGCAAGGGCGGAGATTGCCTGAATCTGTCGCGCGGGGTTCGAGGTTGCTGAAGCCTGAAAAGCACCGCATAGTTGCGCCGGTGGCTGGAGAATCTTGCGGTCAGATGGGATCATCTGGCGTCCGCATGGATGGGAAAGAGTGCAGAAATTGAACGTCCTTCAAGTGCCCGAAAGGGTGCATGGCGCTCCACGGAGAGGATGAAATGGTCGAGACCGGAACCCTGTTGACCTACGTACTCGTTGTCCTGGGACTGTTTCTGATCCCCGGTCCTGCAGTGCTGATGACACTTGCCCGTGCCGCCAGCGGCGGTCGGCGGATCGGCATTGCTACAGGGCTCGGCATCGCGGCGGGCGATCTCGTTCACACGATCATGGCGACAGTCGGCCTGTCCGCGATCCTCATGACCTCGGCGCTGGCCTTCACCATCGTCAAATATATCGGTGTCGCGTATCTGATCTACCTTGGCATCAGTGCTTTTCTGGAGAAGACGGATCGGTTTGATCTGCCCGTCGTGCGGCCGCTGACGGCGCCACGGGCCTTTCGGCAGGCACTGCTTGCCGAGGTGCTCAACCCGAAGACGGCTTTGTTCTTCCTTGCCTTTCTGCCGCAGTTCGTTCAGCCGGGAGGCTCGGCCGTCCTCCAGCTCGCGACGCTGGGATTTGTCTTTGTCGTGATGAGCGCGGCCTTCACCTCGCTGATTGCGATCGGCGCCGGCTCGGTCGGTGCGTGGCTGCGGCGCAACCCTGCGGTCGCACGCTGGCAGGGGCGCGTCGTCGGCACCATCTATCTGGCTCTCGGAGCACGTCTTGCCCTGCAGGAAAGATGATGGCTCTGACGAGGAATAAAGCTGGCTAATTAATGCACCGCGCCAGGGCGTCAGGGTTGGATCATGAAACGGTGAACTGTTCCAGAGCATCGGCCTGAAAAGTGGAAACCGGTTTTCGG
>NZ_CP051236.1:702356-857356 GCF_017794765.1 Nitratireductor sp.
AACCGGTTTTCGGGTTATTTCGATGCTCCATCAATAGTCTAGATCGTCCTTTGTGCGTCCGGATGGACGCACGGCGATCTAGGGAACCCAGCCGGGCAGGGCGGAAGCCTGCCGCACCCATGAGACGAACTGTTTCTCGTCGAGTGCTTCGTTCTCATGAAGGTGAAAGTAGCGCGTATTTGCGTCTTTGGATGCCACGGGCGGCAGCGGCTCAAGCGCGGCGCCGTGAAAGAAAGCCATTTTGATATAGCGCGTGTAGCAGTGCAGCCCGAGAAACCAGCCCTGGCCCTCGATCCCGTAGAGCGGTGAGTTCCACTTCACCGCCTTGCGAACCTCTGGAAGCTCGCGCACGATCAACCGGTCGATCAGGCAACCGGCCTCACGCTTCCAGCCTGGCATCGCCGCGATGTAGGCCTGAACGGGTGCATCCCCATCGCCCTTGGGTATCTGCGGGTTTCCGCCGGAGAGGAGGCGTGGCGATTCCGCCTTGCCCTGTACTTTCCCGGAAGGCTTCGCAGGCATTTGCATGCCTCCTGATATTGTCTATGCGTCGGCTCCCCCATGCGCGCTGCGGCGCGTCATATAGGGAAGCGCAAAAAGATAAAGTCCGGTGATCAGCAGCAGGATGAGCGGGCCACCCGCCAGAAAGTAAACCCAGACGGGCGGTTCCTGGCCGCGCATTGCCGCGATGGTGTTGATGATCACGCCAACCGTGAAGGCGATCGAAATCCAGCGATGCGCCTGTCGAAGCCAGAGGTTCCACTTCATCCGCTACGCGCCTGTTTCTGTGTCGATGCGTTCAGTCGGGCGGCGGCGCGAAGGAGCGCTTTCAGCGCGTCCTCGTCGATGGCCGCCCCTTCATGGAAATCGATGGCGCGCCGTGTGCTGCCCTCAAGACTGGCGTTGAAAAGACCGGAAGGGTCTTCAAGCGAAGCACCCTTGGCAAAGGTCATTTTCACAGCCTTCTTGTAGGTCTCGCCGGTGCAGAGCATTCCGTCGTGGTACCAGACGGGCACGCCGCGCCATTTCCACTCCTCGATCACGTCGGGAAGCGCCTTTTTGATGATGCCGCGAAGCCTTGAAAGCATCGCGCCCCGCCAGTCGCCCAGTTCCGCGATCCTGGCGTCGATCAGCTCGGGCGGTGATTTTCCGGTATCGGCTGTGGTCATGTATCGTCCTCGTGCATTCCGGGTTTGCATTCGTTCGGCTTTGCGCAGCCGCCTCAGTCGAGCCTCTCGACCACCCGTTCGAGCGCCGAGATGAAGCGCGGCCATCCGACGCTTGCGCCCTGATAATAGGGCTTCTGGTTCGGCTGAAACCCTTCCTGCTCCATGCGCAGGAGCGTCCCATTCTTTGTGCGAGTGAGAGTCCAGCTGACGGTGCTGCGCAGGTCCTTTGTGTCCCAGGCGTAGGAAAGCGCCCTGTGCGGCTCCACCGTCTTTACCACGCAGTCCACTCCGCCCCAGTCGGCGGTCAGGCTGAACCGATGACCCTCACGCGCTTCGAAGTCGTTCTTCATCAGCCATTCCGCGATCAAATGCGGCTGCGTGAGCGCGCGCCAGATCTTTTCCGGGGGGTGCGGAATCTCACGCTCAACCACCACGGAGCGCGTCTGGGTTGCGGCACTTGTCATTGATCCATCCTGTTGAGCAGATCTTCCAGATCGTCGAACCGGCTCTGCCAGAAACCGCTCATCTCCTTGGTCCAGTCCACGAGCGGGGCCAGCGCTTCGATGCGCGCACTGTAGCGGGTCTGTCGGCCTTCCTGCCTGTCTTGCACCAGCCCGGCGCGCTTCAGCACGCCAAGGTGCTTGGAAACCGCTGGCTGCGACACACCGGCGCCGGCCGTCAGCACTCCGACCGTCAGGTCGCCATCGCGGCAGAGACGCTCGAAAATCGCGCGGCGCGTCGGGTCAGCCAGTGTGCGAAAGAGGATATCGCGAGTTTGTTGCATTTCAATTCATAACTGAATGGCTATGAATTTGATCAATAACCATGCAGTTATGAGTTGTCAAGACTGGAAGAGGCGGGCATATCGGCCATCTTGCGCTTTGCCCGGATGCTTGTGTGTGCGGGTCTAACGCGCGCCGGCGGCCTCAAGTATCTCGACGATCTCTGTATAGCGGCTGCGTTTTGCGTGCTGCAGCGCGGTTACGCCCGCGCGGTCGGCGATGTCGGTGCTGGCCCCGGCGTCAACCAGCAGTCCGACGATGGCCACATGATCTGGCCCCCCGTCGCCGAGGATCACGGCTTCGAGCAACGCCGTCCAGCCAAGTCTGTTTACATGATCCAGATCCACACCCGCCGCGATCAGCGTTCGCACGGTCTCTACATGGCCACGCTCGGCAGCGGGGATCAGTGCAGTGCCACCGAACCGGTTGGTGCTTTCCAGATTGGCTCCGTTTTCGAGAGTAAGGCGAAGAATCTCCAGATAGCCCCGTGCGCCCGCCAGAAGATAAGGACTGTCCTCGATACTGTCGCGGGCGTTGACGTCTGCCCCTGCTTCTATGAGCAGGCGTGCCGCTTTTGTCTGGTTCGCCTGGACGGCTGCCATCAGCGCAGTCCTTTGCTGCGCGTCGCGCTCTTCCAGCGCCGCCCCGGCTTGCAGCGCGCGTTGCAGCGCCGGGAGGTCGCCGCTTTCGGCCGCGGTGATGAGAGACGTTTGCGCGAAAGCGCCGCTGTGAGGGGCGGCTGCGATCAGAAGCGCCACCGCAACGCACAAAGCCCGACCGCCGGGCAAAGGCAACAATCCATACATCCAGAGTTCCCTTTCGCGAAAGTCTGGAGAATATAAAAGATCAACTGTGACAAAGATTGGAGCAGCGCTGCTCCGCTTATTCGCTGACCGCGCCGACAACCGGGTTGTTGCCCTCGCGCAGGCTTACCCAGCGGCCCGTGTGATTGCTGGCTTGCCGTTTCAGGTAGCGATAACTGGTAGCATTCCACAGCTTCACGCTGTCACTCAAATTGTCCAGCACGAAGTCACCCCGGTCCGTTCGGACGGTAAGGACAGCATGGCCCTCGCCATTGGGCTTGCGGACAACGGTGATCAACAGGTTCGTGAGCGATAACCCTGCGCGCTTCAGTTCACGGCGCTTTTCGAGCACATAATCCTCGCAGTCACCGACCCCGGTCGAGGGATAGGTCCAGACCTCTTCCGCGCCATAAATGTCGATATCGTTCATCGGCTGAACGGCGCGGTTCACCGCCGCGTTGATATCGCTGATGGTTTTCCAGAGCGTCTTCGTCATGTGCTCCGGTCCCCGATCCCGCAAACGGATGGAGCATTCAACAGGATTGGCCTTGCAGAATTCGTAGTGTCCGATCGGCTGGGACGTGAAGCCACCGGTTTCCATTGCGTTCATTGCTCCAGCCGGTGCCGTCATGGCGCCCGCCAGAATCAGGCCCGCAAAAAACCCGTTGCGGATTACCCCCCGCAAAGCAGCCATCATGCCGCTCCCCGCTTGTTTCTATCGTTAATGAAACGTTAAGAAACGTGAGGGGGCAATGTCAATTGCTGCACGGGCAATCTTACCAGCTATGGTTACCGGCGGCGGATGGCAGGGTCGGTTTCAACCGGGCTGTTGCCGAAATACACGGCAGGTTGGGGTTGCTGCTGCGGAGGGTTCTTCGAGGTGGCAGGAAATTTCCGAAACCGCCCCGTTTTCCGGAATTTCAGGGCTGTTTAGCCCGAATTTGTCGTTTCTGAACCTTTTTCCGGGAAACGCCGGCGGGTGTTTTTGCCGTGGTTTTCAGTCCGCCGGCAGGATGGCTGCGCATGAAATCAAGAATGCGTGGCGCGATCTCGGAGCGGAAGCGCGAACCGTTGAAAACGCCATAATGGCCAACCGCCGGCTGCATGTAGTGATAGCGCATGTCTTCGGAGAGGTTGATGCATAGATCATGCGCAGCCTTCGTCTGCCCGACACCAGAGATATCGTCGTTCTCACCTTCCACGGTCAGGAGCGCCACGCGGCGGATTGCGCCGGGGTCCACCAATTCGCCGCGATGCCGCATCTGCCCGCGTGGCAGGTCGTGGCGAATGAAAACGGTTTCCACCGTCTGCAGGTAAAACTCGGCGGTCAGGTCCATCACCGCAAGATACTCGTCATAGAAGTCGCGATGCTTCTCGGCGGAATCACCGTCGTTTTTCACCAGGTGCATGAAAAAGTCCTTATGCGCCGTGATGTGGCGATCAAGGTTCATGCTCATGAAGCCGGAAAGCTGCAGAAAACCCGGATAGACGTGTCGCATGAAGCCGGGATTGGGCCACGGCACTGGCATGATCACGTTGTCGCGGAACCAGGAGATGTCTTTCTGCTCGGCCAGTTCATTGACCGCCGTCGGGTTCTTGCGTGTGTCGATCGGCCCCCCCATCAGTGTCATGCTGGCGGGCACATTCTTCTCGCCGCGTGCTTCCATCAAAGCGATGGCTGCGAGCACGGGAACAGAAGGCTGACAAACCGCCATCACATGCGTGTCTGGGCCCAGATGGTCGAAAATGTCGATCAGGTAATCGATGTAGTCATCGAGATCGAACGGCCCATCGGAAACCGGCACCATGCGCGCGTCCGCCCAGTCCGTGATGTAGACATCCGCGTAGGGCAGCATCGTTTCCACTGTGCCGCGGAGCAGCGTGGCATAGTGGCCCGACATTGGCGCCACCATCAGGATCTTCGGGCCTGGATGCGCTCCCCTGGGTAGATCACGCTTGAACCTTATGACATCGCAGAAAGGCTGCGACCACACGGTCTGTTCGCGTACATCCACTCTCACGCCGTTGACGTTCGTTTCCTTGAGGCCGAACTCGGGCTTCGTGTAGCGGCGTGTGCTGCGCTCGAATACTTCTGCTGCGGCAGCGACGGTTCGTCCAAAATAGGTCTTGGCCACCGGGTTCAAAGGATTGCTGTAAAAGAGCCGAACCGCATCGGCATAGGCCCGCGCCGGTTGAAGCGCGGCGTGGTTGAATTCATAGAGCTGATAATACATCGCTAGGTTTCCTGACAGGACCTTCGCTATGGCCGGATCGCCGCGAGAAATGGATAAAAAATGGCGTGGCCTTGATCATTTGCTTTCCGGTTAGAGTAAACGACTTTTGCTGCGTTGCAATAGAAGGGCGATTTCCGGCTGAAGTGCCGGAGCCAGAATGCCCTAGTTGGTTGAAATCAAAATACTAATTTTGTCGCTGCGTCATGCGTCCCTGTTGCGGCGCAGCATCAAAAGGCGATCGTCTGCCGCAACTCCCGCAGGAATTTCAGTGAAGAATCGCTCTTTCAGTCCCTCGGGCGCGGTTTCGAGAGACTGTTCCACAAAGCCGTGGTGCGCATAGAAAGGGGCGTTGAAAGGCACAACTCGAAAGGTACTGAGCGATACGCCATCCAGCTCACGAGAAACGCTTTCGGCAATCACTGCCTCAAGCAACGCACCTCCAAGCCCCCGCCGTCCGTGCTCCGGTGCCACGGAAAGCTCGTTCAGATGAAGAAAAGACCCGATCTGACCGAAAATAGCGAACCCTACGGCGCCATCGGTCTCATGTGCCGCGACAAGGGTGCCGTTCTGCAGGGCGATTGTGTCAAAGGCGTCCTTCGCCATGGCCGGGGTGGACGCCAGGCTGGCATATCCATACGCCGCAAAGAGCCGAGCCGCACGCGCTTCCACCTCTGGCAGAAGTGCGGCATCGGCACTGCGATAGGGCCGAATTGCATATTTGGCGGGAAGATCGGACGTGGTTCTGTCTCCTCCGCGCAGCCTATTCCGCGCCTTCGACGAGGATCATGTCCGCATCAGCCACAGAAGTGCGGATTGCCTTAGCGGCCTGATATTCAGGCGAATTGTAGCAATCATGTGCGGCCTGCATAGAAGGAAATTCGATCACCACATTGCGCCCGCGCCCGGTGCCCTCCAGCCCTTCCCACGCGCCACCGCGCGCGAGGAAGCGCGCCCCGAATTTCTCGAAGGCAGGCCTGGCTGTGGCGACGTAATCCTTGTAGCGCTCGGGGTCGCGCACATCCACATGAGCGATCCAGTATCCCTTGGGCATGGGTTTCTCCTCCGTTGATCAGCTTTGGTCCCACTCTGTCAGGCCGAGGCCATCTCGTCGAGAATGCTCTCGGCTGCTGCCTTGGGATCCTGCGCTGCCACGATCGGGCGGGCCACCACCAGGTGTGAGCTTCCCGCACGGATCGCGTCGGCTGGAGTCATCACGCGCTTCTGGTCGCCATGGTCGCTGCCGGCGGGGCGGATGCCGGGCGTGACCAGTGCCATACCGGGGCCGGCCACATCACGCATTTCGCTGACTTCGGTCGGTGCACAGACAATACCGCCCATTCCCGCCTCGCGCGCCTGCTCCACACGCTTCTTCACCAGATCACGTGCCGTCAGCGCATAGCCGGCTTCGCTTAGATCCGCATCGTCCATGGATGTCAGCACCGTCACACCGAGCAGGGTAAGCCCTGATCCATCAGCCGCCTTTACCGCCGCGCGCATGGCCTTCGGATAGGCATGGATCGTCAGCATCGTCATGCCCATTCGTGCGATGTTCTCGACGCCCTTGGCGACCGTGTTGTCGATATCGAGCAGTTTCATGTCGAGGAAGATTTTCTTGCCAGAGCCTGCCAGTTCCCGTGCAAAGCTCAACCCGCCGGCGAATGCGAGCTGATGGCCGATCTTGTAGAACGACACGGTATCGCCGAGCGCGGCGACCACCTTGTCGGCTTCGGTCAGGGTCGGCACGTCCAGGCCTACGATCAGGCGGTCCCGCATTGCGTCGCTCATAGTGTCAGGCTCCCACTCTTGTCGATGTCAATTTCGCGCGTTCGATCAGGTTGCTGCACACGGCTTCCATCATTCCGCGCGTTCGGTCATCCCTGAAGTTGCCATTCTCGTCGAAGGCATCCTGCGCACGGGCGACCGAGCACTGCTGGGTGATGATGTCAGCCTTGCAGTTCATCAGCACCGCGCGCAGGTGATAGAGCCCGCGAATGCCGGCGAAGTTTCCATCCGAAGAAGAGCAAAGGCCAACCGGTTTTCCAGTCCAGGGGCGCAGCGGTTTGCCACCGTCCTTCGAGATTCGGCTTATCCAGTCGACTGTATTCTTGAGCAGAGGGGGGATGGAGGCGTTGTATTCGGGGCTGGCAATCAGGACGCCATCATGGGCGGCGATCAGCCGGCCGAGCCGGTAGGCATTGTCAGGAATGCCTTTTTCCTTCTCCAGGTCCTGGTCCATGATGGGCAGCGGATAATCCGCCAGCGAGATGCGTGTCACCTCGGCGCCCTGCTGCGCCAGTTCCTTCATGGCGGCGTCGGCAGTTTTGCCGCTAAAGGCGCCGGTACGGATTGAGCCCGCGAACACCAGAATCTTTGGGGTCATTGGTCACAGCTCCCTTTTGAGAGAGCCGTATAGCCAATGTGATCGAGGATTGATAGGTGCTGACTTTAATGCCTGCCGCGACGGTATACCCAGAGCTGTGTCGGTGGAATGTTCCGCAGCACGAAATCAAAATGCTCGACCGTATAGTTGCCCTGTCCGGGTGGGATCGGCGATTTCGGTCCGTAGGTAAGCTGGATCACGGGACGCCCTTCGGGAATGCGATCCAAAAGGGAATCGAGATAGGCGATGCGCGCTTCAACAGGGAAGTTGAGCAGCGGTACGCCGGAGATGACACTATCAAAGACCCGCGGGGCCTCGTCGCCCAGAGCCTGCGTCAACGTCTGTTCGAGGTTGAAAGCATCGCCCTGGATGACGTGCACTCCAGGGTAGGCTTCGCGCAGGTGCTTGACGAAATCCGGTGAGTATTCGACCGCGTAGAGTTGGTCGGGTTTTACCCCATGTGCCAGGATGGCCTTGGTGATGACGCCTGTGCCGGGCCCCACTTCGAGAACCGGGAGACCGGAACCGGTGTTGATGACAGACGCCATACGTCGCGCTGTCACGCCACTCGTTGGAATGATGGAGCCGACGGCCTTGGGCTGCTCGATCCAGCCGCGAAAAAAACGCAGCTCTTCTCCAAAGCGATCCGCGATGGCCTTGCGCATATCCAAGCCCTTGCTCATCTTTCCGGCGTCCTCCTTTATGTTCCCGAACTCCGTGCAGCCTCCGCGTATGCGTGACCGCAAAGGAGTAACCGGGCAACCGACCCGGTGG
This sequence comes from Nitratireductor sp., assembly GCF_017794765.1. Classification (GTDB taxonomy): domain Bacteria; phylum Pseudomonadota; class Alphaproteobacteria; order Rhizobiales; family Rhizobiaceae; genus Nitratireductor. The sequence goes on from NZ_CP051236.1 coordinate 710,499, forward strand.
TTCCTCTTAGCACGCTTTGGCTACTCACCGAAGGATTCGAAGAAGTCTTTCATCCGTGAAAAGAAACCGGCCGATTGAGGGCTGTTTTCTTTGGAAGATATGTTCTCGAACTCCTCCAGAAGTTCCCGTTGCTTCCTGGTCAGGTTTTGCGGCGTTTCTACGGCCACCTGAATGTAAAGATCGCCAACCTTGGGCTGGCGGAGAATAGGCATGCCCTTTCCGCCGAGGCGGAACTGCCGCCCATTCTGCGTGCCTTCAGGCACTTTCACGCGGGTCTGTGTCCCATCGAGCGTGGTGACCTCGAACGCGCCGCCAAGCGCAGCCGTGGTCATTGAGATTGGCACCTTGCAGTAGAGGTCTGCACCGTCGCGCTGGAAGAACTCATGCGGTTTGACGGAAAGAAAAATGTAGAGGTCGCCCGCGGGGCCACCTCGCAAGCCTGCTTCGCCTTCACCCGCGAGGCGGATGCGCGTGCCATCCTCGATGCCCGCGGGTATGTTGACGGAAAGCGACCGCTCTTCGGCGACGCGCCCCTGCCCGGAACATTTGGGGCAGGGATCGGAGATGGTCTCTCCGCGCCCCTGACATGTCGGGCAGGTTCGCTCGATCGAAAAGAAGCCCTGTGCGGCGCGCACCCGTCCGGAACCATGGCACATCTGACACTGCGTCGGCGAGGTGCCCGGCTTGGCCCCGGTGCCGGCACAGTCGTCGCAGGCGACCGCCGTCGGAACCCGAATCTGTCCGGTCTTGCCGGTAAAGGCTTCCTCGAGGGTTATTTCCATATTGAAGCGCAAATCCGCGCCATGTTGGCGACCACCGCGGCGGCGTCCGCCGCCGCCCATCATGTCGCCGAAAATGTCCTCGAAAATATCGGCGAATCCACCGCCACCGCCAAAGCCGCCGCGCGCGCCCATGCCGCCATTTTCAAACGCGGCGTGGCCGAACTGGTCGTAGGCTGCACGTTTCTGAGGATCGCGCAGCGTCTCGTAGGCTTCGTTGACTTCCTTGAACTTCTGCTCGGCCTCTTCGTCGCCCGGATTGCGGTCAGGGTGATACCGCATGGCGAGCTTGCGAAAAGCGCTCTTAAGTTCCTTCTCGTCGGCGTTTCTCGACACGCTGAGCGTCTCGTAAAAATCTGCCTTCATGAATGAGAGTCCCGCATAGTCTATCTGGAGCGAACACTGTTCCCCCGATCAGTGTTCGTTATTTAGGTATTCGCGACAGCGAATGCCATAGTTTTCAGCAGATTGCCAGCCATGCGAGCGAGTAGGCAGTTCCATCCGGCTGCAGGAACCGGTTTTCAGTTTGTCTCGGTCGCGGGCGTGGCTGCGCCGGGTCTGGGCCGTGTGAGGCCGGCGACCCGCAGAAGGTATCCGGAAAGCCTGTTCTCAAAGAAGCGGAAAGAGGCCATGGCAACGATCACGGTCACCAGCATTACAAAGGCGGTGTACATGAAAAAAAGCGCAATCGAATGGGATTGGATCCGATGGCTCCACAGGTAGGAAAAGAAGATGCTCTCTGTCACCGGATGCCAGAGATAGATACCGAATGAGACAGCGGCTGCCGGGCGCAGGAAGACCGGGTAGCCATACCGTTCAGGATCATTGCGCTCGACAAGCCCCGCAAGGAAAACCGCAATCGCAAGCAGAAGCAGGGTTACGTAAATGTTGAGTTGAAGCACCATGGACGTGCAGGCCAGCAGGATCGCGATCCATGCAGGCCATCGCGCTGAAACGGTCATGGAGGAGCGCTGCGCCAGAACAGCCAGTAGCGCTCCCAGAACGAAGTCGGCAAAGGTGCGGTAAGCGCCCCATGTATCCGCCTTGACCCAGCTTTCGAACGGCATGACGCCGGTGTGCACCAGCAACTCCAGAACCGCGTAGCAGGCGAAGAGCAGGAGGAACAGGCCGGCAAGTCCTGAACGGCGATAGGCGAAGAGGATCACGGGCAGCAGAAGATAGGCAAACCACTCGGCGGAAAGCGACCAGGAGACAAAATTGAAGGTCAGCCTGTCTTCCACACCCCAGGCCTGGATGAGCAGGAGATTGGACGGCAATGCACTCCAGTCGTAAAGCTGCGGCTCGCCGCCTGTACGCAAGACACCAAGAGCGACGAGAAGCCCGATCAGGACAAAATAGGAGAGTGTGGCCAGATGCAGCGGGTAAAGGCGGATCAGTCGCTTGTAGAGATAGACGCCATAACTCTTCGCATCCCGGACCTGTTCCCCGTACCGCGCAAAGATCAGGAATCCCGATATGATAAAAAACATGTCGAGCAGCGGCCGGAGCGAGGCCAGCTCGTTCTTGACGGCAAGACCAGCGCCGGGCGCGAAATGCCCGAAGTGGTATAGCATGATCAGCAGCGCAGCGACGAAGCGCCAGATCTCGAAGAGCCGGTACCGGATCATCAGCCTCCCCATGACCAATCCGTGGATTTTAGTTTGCCGGCAAGTCTATTGGGGGGAGATTTAAGAAGATATGAAAAAGCCCGGGAGGTGAATCCCGGGCTTTTTCGATCGGTTTATCGCCTCGCTCAGGCAGACTTCTTGTCGTCTTCGTCGATTTCCTCGAAATCGGCATCCACGACATCATCGCCCGAAGCCTTTGCGTCGGCAGCCGCACCGGATTCGGCCGCTTCTGCCTGGCTTGCCTCATACATGGCCTGACCAAGCTTCATGGAAGCCTCGGCGAGCGCGTTGGTCTTCGCCTTGATGTCCTCGGCATCGTCGCCTTCGGTAGCGGTTTTCAGTTCGGCCAGCGCGTCCTCGATGGCCTTCTTCTCCTCTTCGGAGACCTTGTCGCCATATTCGCTGAGGGACTTCTCGGTCGAGTGGATCAGGGCTTCCGCCTGGTTCTTGGCTTCCACGGCTTCACGGCGCTTCTTGTCGGCTTCGGCGTTGGACTCGGCGTCCTTCACCATCTTCTCGATTTCGTCGTCGCTGAGACCGCCGGAGGCCTGGATGCGGATCGCCTGCTCCTTGCCGGTGCCCTTGTCCTTGGCCGAGACGTTCACGATGCCGTTGGCGTCGATGTCGAACGTGACCTCGATCTGCGGCACGCCGCGCGGTGCGGGCGGAAGGCCGGTCAGATCGAAACGGCCAAGGCTCTTGTTGTCGGCAGCCATTTCGCGCTCGCCCTGGAACACGTTGATGGTCACCGCATTCTGGTTGTCCTCGGCGGTCGAGAAGACCTGGCTCTTCTTGGTCGGGATCGTCGTGTTGCGGTCGATCAGGCGGGTGAAGACACCGCCCAGCGTTTCGATGCCCAGCGACAGCGGGGTCACATCGAGCAGCAGAACGTCTTTCACGTCACCCTGCAGAACACCGGCCTGAATCGCAGCACCCATGGCGACCACTTCGTCCGGGTTCACGCCCTTGTGCGGCTCCTTGCCGAAGAAGCTCTTCACCGTTTCCTGGACCTTGGGCATGCGGGTCATGCCACCGACCAGAACCACTTCGTCGATCTCGCCGGCGTTCAGACCAGCATCTTTAAGGGCGGCCTTGCAGGGCTCGACCGTGCGCTTGACGAGGTCCTCGACGAGGCTCTCGAACTTGGCGCGTGTCAGCTTCATCGTCAGGTGCTTCGGACCCGACTGGTCAGCGGTAATGAAGGGGAGGTTGATCTCGGTCTGCGAAGAAGACGAAAGCTCGATCTTGGCTTTCTCGGCAGCCTCTTTCAGGCGCTGAAGAGCCAGTTTGTCCTGCTGGAGATCGATGCCCTGCTCTTTCTTGAACTCGGCAGCCAGATACTCGACAAGACGCATGTCGAAGTCTTCACCGCCCAGGAATGTGTCGCCATTGGTGGACTTCACCTCGAACACGCCATCGCCGATCTCGAGGATCGAAATATCGAATGTGCCGCCGCCAAGGTCGTAGACGGCAATGGTCTTGCCGTCCTTCTTGTCGAGGCCGTAGGCGAGTGCAGCCGCGGTCGGTTCGTTGATGATGCGCAGCACTTCAAGACCGGCGATCTTGCCGGCGTCCTTGGTGGCCTGACGCTGGGCGTCGTTGAAATAGGCGGGAACGGTGATAACCGCCTTCTCGACCTTTTCGCCGAGATAGGATTCAGCCGTTTCCTTCATCTTCTGCAGCGTCATCGCAGAGATCTGTGAGGGCGAATAGGTCTTGCCGTGCGCCTCGACCCAGGCATCGCCATTATCAGCCTTGACGATCTTGTAGGGGACCAGCTTCTTGTCCTTCTCGACCGTAGGGTCGGAGAAGCGGCGGCCGATCAGGCGCTTGATTGCAAAAAGGGTGTTCTCCGGGTTGGTGACCGCCTGGCGCTTCGCCGGCTGACCAACCAGACGCTCATCCGAATCCGTAAAGGCCACGATGGATGGCGTGGTGCGTGCACCTTCCGCGTTCTCAATAACCTTGGCGTCCTTGCCGTCCATGACGGCGACGCAGGAATTGGTTGTTCCGAGGTCGATACCGATAACTTTTGCCATGTCTTCTCTCCGCTAAGCAGACTGTCAGGACCCATTCCGGCGTTCCAGATGACAGCCCCTGTTCACACGAATTTGCTGCGGCAGCATCCCTGGACGAAACGCGCCGAACAGCTTCGGGGCGTATATAAGAACGCTATTTTTGCAACGCAAGGCGGGATTTGCCTCGATTTTGATCGAGCTGGTCCCGTTCCGGCGCGAGGTGTCCGCCGGTGGGCACCCTGACGAAAGGTAAACCTTCATATCCGGATTTGAAGCAAAGCCAATTTGTTTTCACGCATAGGTTGTGTGACTGATCTGCGACAGGGGCCCGGGAGGGTGGTGATACCAGGATGGTATTCACAGGAGTGTCAATGTTTGCAGAAAGTATTTTGTTCGGGGGATTGTACGTTTCATCACTACTTCAGTCGCTCCCTGCCTGGGAGCCCGATGCGGTCTTCCCGGCCACTTTCAAAACGATAACAAAGCTGGCCGGCGGGGAAATCGCTTCGCCCCGGCGTTCCGCATTCAATCCAGTGTTGCCCTCCCTTATCAGGGAAGCCGAGATGACCTGTCTGTCGGCGGCGGTTTATCATGAGGCGCGCAGCGAGCCCGTAGACGGCCAGAAGGCGGTTGCGATGGTCATCGTAAACCGTGTTCGCTCCGCATCGTACCCCAGCACTATTTGTGGCGTGGTGTTTCAGAACGCACACAGGCCCTATCGCTGCCAGTTCTCTTTCACATGCACCGGCGTGGCGCTCCTTCCAAAGGAAGAGAAGCCTTGGCGGCGGGCCCGGGAGATTGCTGCGGCCATGCAGAGTTGCGCCAATGAGTGCGCCAGGGAAACGAGCTCAGCCGATGGTCGCTTGCAGGCCCTGAGCGCGGCTACGCATTACCATGCCAGCTATGTGCGTCCGGGATGGGCGCGGCGTCTGCACAAGCTCGGACGCATAGGCCGGCACATATTTTTTGCAAGAAAGCGCCGCGGGCCCGTTTGAACTGATGCTGAACGCTAAACGGTCTCCCAGCCGTCATGCGCGCCGGCACGGAAGATCGCATCGATCAGCTTCTGGTTCCTGATCGAGTCTTCAAGCGTGAAGACAGTTGCTTCCGCGCCGCCCTCTGCCGCCCGCACAATGGCTTCCGCCTGCAAACGATACTGACGTGCACGTGGAAAGCGGAAGATGCTGGCGCTGTTGTGATCTGCGCTGAAGAGCGTCACCCGCGTATCGCCATAGTCGGGTGTGTTGAAGGGCGCGTTCACCTCAATGAACCCCTTGTCGCCGTGGAACACCATACTTTGGCGAAGCGCCATCTGCGTCGACACGTAGAAGCTGAGTTCGAACGTGCCGAAGTCGGCCTTGACGCTAGAGTAGATGTCGGTGCCGAATTTCGGGTCGCGTTCGACCACGGCCTGCACGCGCTCGGGCTCCAGCCCCGTGGCGAAGCGCGTGGTCACGGTGGGGTAAACGCCGATGTCGGGGAGACCGCCACCGCCAAGCTCGGGCTTGTTGCGCATGTTGTCGGGATCGACATTGTGGTAGCAGAACACGCCCTGCACATGCCGCAACCGCCCGATCGCGCCTTCGGCGATCAGATCGCGCACCTTGTGCCATTGTGGGTGATACGTCACCATAAAGGCTTCCGATACGACCACATTGTTGCGGTCGCGTGCCTCGATGACGCGGGCAATCTCCTTGGCATCGAGTGCCAGAGGCTTTTCCACAAGCACGTGCTTTCCGGCATCCGCGGCCTTGATCGCAAAGGCCACGTGATCGGAGGTGGGCAACGGAATATAGACGCCGTCGACCTCGGGCGAGGCAAGAAGCGCGTCGTAGGAAGAAAACACGTGGGGGATGCCGAAGCGGTCCGCCACTGCCTGCGCCTTCGATTCATCGCGGCTGGCGATCGCCGTCACAACGCCGTTTTCCGAATCCTGGATCTGCGGAATCACCTGTTCGCGGCCAATCCTTGCCGTCGAAAGAACGCCCCAACGGAACATGCACTTTCCTCCTGTTTTGCGCAGGCAAACACATAGAGCATTTTGCAGTCAGGTGGAATCACCTGACGTCCGCACAAATGCGGGAAGAGAGGGAAGGATTGAGCGGAGCAGCGTTTCTATGAAACGGTGATCCGCTCTATGCCGGGGATTGAAAACCGGCAAGGTTTCGCGCGCCATTTTGTTCTTCTAATGTTCTGGAAACCCTTGGAGAGGCGCATGAAAGCGGATGAACCCGTCCATCTCGTGGAAGATGCAGAAACCGGAGACCGGTTTCTGATCTACGATGGTGAAAGGGGCTCCGGCTCGATATTCGCTATGAGGGCGAAACGCTCTGGATGACGCAGGAACAGATCGCCCGACTATTCGGGCGTGAGCGAAGCGTCATCACCAAACATATTGCAAACATTTTGGAGGAGGGAGAACTCGACGAAGAGACTTCTGTGCAAAAAATGCACACAAGTACAGGTCGAGAATATGGGGCTGCAAAGCTGGCCAGGCGACACGATCCGCAAGCGGGACGTAACTGTCTCAAAGAATTATCTTGCCGAGGCTGAAATCCGTGAGCTCAACCGCCTGACCACCATCCTTCTGGATATCTTCGAGGATCAGGCGGATCTAGGCCGGCTTGTGGTCATGGAGGATGCAACCCGGCTTCTCGACCAACAGCTCGAAGGTCTTGGCCGGCCGTCCTGCGCACAGGCGGCGGTGTGAGTGCGGATGCTGCAAAGGATCATGCGCGCGCGGAATTCGAGAAATTTTCCGAACAGCAAAAGATCGAGCGCCACAAAAAAGCGGACGAGCACATTGCTGCGCTCGTCCGCGAAGCGAAACAGCTGCCGAAAGGCCGCCGCTGAACGCGTTTAACCCCGCAGTGCGCCGCCCGTCTGCTTGCCGACATTGGCGACGATGCGGCCGGCAATGGCTTCGAGCTCCTCATCCGTAAGCGTCTTGTCGCGCGGCTGGATCGAGACTTCGATGGCGACGGACTTCTTGTCTTCGCCAAGCGAGGCACCTTCGAAAATGTCGAACACGCGCACACCGGTGACGAGCTTCTTGTCGGCGGCGGCTGCCGCGCGCTCGATGGTTGCTGCCTCCACCGACTTGTCGACCACGAAGGCGAAATCGCGCCGCACGAGCTGGAAGGGCGAAAGGTCGAGACGCGGCTTGGTGCGTGTCGCCTTGGATTTCGGCTCGGGAATCGCGTCGAGGAACACTTCGAAACCACAGATCGGCCCTTCGGCATCCAGCGCCTCCAGCGTGCGCGGGTGTATCTCACCGAACGTGGCAAGCACGATCTTCGGCCCAAGACGGATCGTGCCGGAGCGGCCGGGGTGATACCAGTCCGGACCGCCGGCCACCACCTGCAGTTTGTCGGCGGGTGCGCCCGCAGCCTCAAGGGCTGCCAGCGCATCGGCCTTGGCATCGAACACGCCGACCGGCGCGCTGTTGCCCGACCAGTGCCGCCCGGCACCGTCCATCACCGCTGTGCCGCGACGAATGCCGCCCGCCACGCGGCGCTGGCCTTCATAGCTGTCGTTCTCATAAGTGCTCGACACCTCGAACAGCGCCACATCGGCATAGCCACGCGCGGCGTTGCGCTGGGCTGCTGCGATGAGGCCCGGCAGCAATGAGGGGCGCATGTCCGACATGGAGGCGGCTATCGGGTTGGAGAGTTTGAGCGAAGCATCGCCACCGCCGAAAAGCTTTGCCTGCTTCTCGTCGATGAAGGTCCAGGTGACAGCCTCCAGCATGCCGCGCACGGCGAGCGCGCGGCGCGCCTGGCGCGTACGGTTCTGAAGCACGGTAAGGATCTGACCGTTGACCGCGCCGTGAGAGGGCAGGGGCTGCGGCGCAATCTCATTGACGCCGTGAATGCGCATCACCTCTTCCACCAGATCGGCCTTGCCGTCGATGTCTGGACGCCAGGATGGTACGGACACTTCCAGCACATCGCCGTCGCCGGTGGAGGCGAAACCGAGGCGATTGAGAATATCTTTGCTCTCGGCGCTCGACACGTCGAGACCGGTCAGGCGCTTCACCTCGCTCACCGGGAAGGTGATGCTGCGTGGCTTATAGCCTTCATAGCCGACAACGCGGCTTTCGGTGGCCTCACCGCCGCACAGGTCGAGAACGAGCTGGGTAGCAAGCTCAAGGCCTGGCTCCATCATTTCCGGGTCGACGCCACGCTCGAAGCGATAGCGCGCATCGGTGATGATGCCGAGGTCGCGGCCCGTGCGGGCAATGTTCATCGCATCCCATAGGGCGGATTCGATCAGCACATCCGTTGTGTTCTCATCACAGCCCGAATGCTCGCCACCCATGATGCCGGCAATGGATTCAACGCCGTTTTCGTCGGCAATGACGCACATTTCCGGCGTCAGCTTGTATTCGCGCTCGTCGAGCGCCAGCACGGTCTCGCCATCCTTGGCGCGGCGTACGGTGAGATTGCCTTTCACCTTGGCGGCGTCGAAGACGTGGAGCGGGCGTCCCCGGTCGAAGGTCACATAGTTGGTGATGTCGACCAGCGCATTGATGGGACGCAGGCCGATGGCCGTCAGGCGCTGCTGCATCCATTTTGGCGAGGCGCCATTCTTCACGCCGCGCACGAGTCGCAGCGCGAAACCGGGGCAAAGCTCCGGCGCTTCGATGGTCAGCTCGACAGGGCAGGCCCCCTTGCCCGCCACCGGCGCGATGGGCCCATCCTTCAGCGTTCCGAGGCCGGCGGCTGCCAGATCGCGCGCAATGCCGTGAACGCCGGTGCAATCGGGCCGGTTCGGCGTCAGGCCGATTTCGATCACCGGATCGTCGAGCTTTGCCCAGCTTGCGAAGGAGATGCCGACGGGGGCGTCTTCGGGCAGGTCGATGATGCCGTCATGCTCGTCCGACATCTGCAATTCGCGTTCCGAGCACATCATGCCGTGGCTTTCCACGCCGCGTATCTTGCCGACCGAGAGCGTGACGTCGATGCCGGGCACATAGGTGCCAGGCGCTGCAAAGGCGCCGACGAGACCCGCGCGCGCATTGGGCGCACCACACACCACCTGCACCGGCTTGCCGTCGCCCGTGTCGACGGAAAGCACCCGCAGCCGATCGGCATCGGGATGCTGCTCGGCGGTCAGAACCTTTGCAATCACGAAGGGCTTCAGCGATGCCTTGTCGTCCACCTCCTCGACCTCGAGGCCGATCATGGTGAGCTTTTCGACGATCTCGTCGAGCGTGGCATCGGTCTCAAGGTGCTCCTTGAGCCAGGAGAGCGTGAATTTCATTGGTCTATCTCCTTAGGCGCTCAATCCGCCGAACAGCGTCGGCAGGTCCAGCGGGCGGAAGCCGTAATGCTCGATCCAGCGCACATCGGCGTCGAAATAGTCGCGCAGGTCCGGCATGCCGTATTTCAGCGTGGCGATGCGGTCGATGCCCATGCCCCAGGCAAAGCCCTGATACACATCGGGATCGAGATTGCAGGCGCGCAGCACATTGGGGTGCACCATGCCGCAGCCGAGGATCTCCATCCAGTCATTGCCCTCGCCGAAGCGCACTTCGCCCGGCTGCGAGCGGTCGCACTGGATGTCCACCTCCAGGCTCGGCTCGGTGAAGGGGAAGAAGGACGGGCGGAAGCGCATGTTCAGATGCGGCACCTCGAAGAAGGATTTGCAGAACTCCTGCAGCACCCACTTCATGTTGGCAACATTGGCCGTCCTGTCGATCACCAGACCTTCGAGCTGGTGGAACATGGGCGAATGGGTCGCGTCCGAGTCCTGCCGGTAGGTCTTGCCCGGAATGACGATGCGGATCGGCGGCTCCTGCGCCTCCATCGTGTGGATCTGCACCGGCGAGGTGTGCGTGCGCAGAAGCTTGCGCTCACCCTTCTCATCCGGCGGGAAGAAGAATGTGTCGTGCATCTCGCGCGCCGGATGGCCTTCGGGGAAATTCAGCGCCGTGAAATTGTAATAGTCGGTCTCGATGTCCGGTCCTTCGGCGATGGAAAAACCCATATCCGCGAAGATCGCCGTGATCTCGTCGATCACCTGGCTGATCGGGTGAATGCGGCCGCGCTCGGCGGGTGGGCGGCGCACGGGCAGGGTGACATCCACCTTCTCGCGCTCGAGCCTGGCGTCGATGGCGGCGTTGCGTAGCGCATCACGCCGTTCAGTCAGCGCTTCGGTGATGCGCGCCTTCAGTCCGTTGATCGCCGGGCCCATCACCTGCCGCTCTTCCGGGGACATGGAGCCGAGCGTTTTCAGCATCTGCGAGACTGAGCCCTTCTTGCCGAGCGTGGCCACGCGCACTGCCTCGATCTCCTGCTCGTCGGCGGCAGCTTCGATCTGCCCGGCGATGGTCTTTTCCAGTTCCTCGAGTTCGCTCATGCCTCGTAGCCCCTTTTGGCTTTCATATCTTTCTGGCTCTTGTCGGTGGAGATCTCCACCGTTTTGCCGAGAGCCGATTTCAAGAACCGTGTTGCTTTCAACACGCGCTTGCCGTCGCTGCCAAGCCCCCAGTGCTCGATTGCACCAAGAAGGGGGATGAGCGGCGCAAAAAACCGAATGATCCGCCGCAACTCGTCGGCCACCAGCCGGGGCGGTTCGGAGAAATATGCGTCGAATGCCCTTTGCGGCGTGTCCGGCAGCTTCGCCTGCATGCAGATCTGAAGAAAGACAAGCCACACATCGCGCGCCTGCGCTGTCGCAAGCGGCATCGCGGCCTCGGGTTCCTCCTCGAAATCCACAAAGCCCCAGTGGCCATCCCCGGTGATGAACATGTCGCGCGGGTGTGGCCGACCGTGGCAGAGGCCAAGTCCGTGCGCTTTGCATAGCGCTTCCGCCGCCTGTACCAGAAGACCGTCATGGGCGTCATGTTCGCCATGACGTGCCAGCATATCGAGCTCACTCTGGGCGATGGGGGCGACATTCGACAGGACCAGAACCCGGTCGTTGCGGAAAAGCAGTTTCGCTGTCGGTAGCCCTGCCCTGCGGAAGGCCTCGAGCTTGCGCACTTCGCGCTCGATGGCGGTGGCGGTGTTCGTGCTGGGCGAGGCTCGCAGAAAGGCGACCGGCATCAGCGGGGTCATTGCCCCGTGAAGCCATTTGGCCAACGGCTGACGTTCCACGTCATAGCGTTTGATCCAGACGGTATGCCCATCCAGCACGGTAGACGAAACGCGCCGACGCTCACCGGTAATGAGCAGGCGCAGGAGCGCCGCCGTCGCTTCCGGCGAAAGCACGTCCCTTTTGTTCTCTGTCTCGTCATCCATGGTCATCATCGCAAAGAAAAACCCGCGCCAGCCCTGCCAGCGCGGGTTTCCCGAATTAAACCTGTTTGCTTCGGGAAGCGCTGACCTTAAGCGACAGCGCTTTCAAAAGCATTCGGGGTGGTGTCCTTGAGGTACACGAGCGCTTCCTTGGACTTCTTCACCAGAGCGGCGAAGGCCTGCGGCTCATGCACGGCCATGTCGGCCAGCACCTTGCGGTCGATCTCGATGCCGGCCTTGTTGAGGCCGTCGATGAAGCGGCCATAGGTCAGGCCGTGTTCGCGCGCGCCGGCGTTGATGCGCTGGATCCACAGGGCGCGGAAATTGCGCTTGCGGGCCTTGCGATCGCGGTAGGCATACTGCAGCGACTTCTCGACCGCCTGCTTGGCGATGCGAATGGTGTTCTTGCGACGGCCGTAGAAACCCTTTGCGGCTTTCATGACCTTCTTGTGCTTGGCGTGGGCGGTAACGCCCCTCTTTACGCGTGCCATGACATGATCTCCTTAAATCTGTTCCGGGGTTCCTGCGATCACAGGCCGTAGGGCATGAACTTCTTCACGATCTTCGTATCGGGATCGGAAAGAACCATCGTGCCGCGGGCGTCGCGGATGAACTTGTTGGAACGCTTGATCATGCCGTGGCGCTTGCCAGCGGCTGCGACTTTCACCTTGCCGGTGGCGGTTACCTTGAACCGCTTCTTGACAGAAGACTTTGTCTTCATCTTGGGCATTTTGCTTCTCCGTTCTATCGCTTGCGCTACCTGTCGCGTGAAGCGCGCCGAGCGGCTTCCGCTTCCCACAGTGTCACGCATGCGCATTTCAGCATTAAGGACCGCCACGGCATGCCCTGCCGGCCGGTCCAGGAACGCGGCCTTATAGCGGCGACCGTCCGTTTGCGCAACTCCTCATTTGATGGTGTGTTGCCCGCGCCTCGTTAGTAAAGACGGAAAAGGATCGGCAGGAGCGCGTGATCCTGAGCGTACTCTACCAGTTCGAACGCGGGCATCGAGAGGAAGAAGATCAGCCCGTCCCGCAGCGTGCCATAAAGGCGCTCGGGCAAAATGGTCAGCGTTTTGGGATCGTGAAAGAGACGCGGGTTCGGAATGAAGGCGGGTACGCGCGCCAGATAGGCGTCGTAGGCCTCGCCGAAGGTTTCGCGCAGGTGGTGCTCTTCCCGGCGCGTGGTGATGCTGAGAATAAAGGCCGCCAGAACGCCGCAGATCGCCGCAACCACCATGCTTCCGGTTTGGGCGCCGACCCCCATGGCTCCAATGGTGGAGAAGAGATAGAGCGGGTTGCGCGTCATGGAATAGGGGCCGTCCTGCACGAGCTCTGCTGCCTTGCGCCCGCCAATGTAAAGCGTGCACCAGAGTCTGCCCGCGATGGCGATGCCGATGAGTCCGAGCCCCGCGATTTCGATGATTTCCTCGATATCGATGCCGAGAGGCTGATAGTGCGCCCAGCCCGAGTGGAAGAAGAGAACAAAGCCGCAAAGCAATGCAGCGATGAGCCAGAAGCTCGCGATACGCAGGCGCTGGAATTGCCCCAGCGCAATTTGATGAATCGACATTCTCGCATCCCGGATGATGTTGCACCCCATCGTCAGGCTTTTTCAAAACTGACAGGAAATGACGCCTAGGAAAAGAATGCGGCGCATTTGCGAAAGAAAAAGCCGGAGCGAGCCCCGGCTTGTTGTCGTGTTGGTGTGCGTCTTTACGGGCGCAGTGCCAATCAGGTGGTGCGCGGTGCCAGAACCATCATCATCTGACGGCCTTCGAGCTTAGGCTCGGCTTCCACCTTGGCAATAGGCTCGACCTCTTCCTTGACCCGGTTGAGGAGCTGCATGCCGAGTTCCATATGCGCCATTTCGCGGCCGCGGAAACGCAGCGTCAGCTTGACCTTGTCGCCAGCCTCGAAGAAGCGGCGCACTGCCTTCATCTTCACCTCATAGTCATGGGTGTCGATGTTCGGACGCATCTTGATCTCCTTGATCTCGATGGTCTTCTGCTTCTTGCGCGCCTCGGCAGCCTTTTTCTGGCTTTGATATTTCATCTTTCCAAGATCGGTGATCTTGCAAACGGGCGGCTTGGCGTTGGAAGCCACCTCTACCAGGTCCAGACCCGCTTCCTCGGCAAGACGCAGGGCTTCTTCCGTGTCGAGAACGCCGCGGTTGTTGCCTTCATCGTCAATGAGCTGAATCTGGGGAACCCGGATGTCGCGGTTTGCGCGCGGGCCTTCTACTTTCTGAGGCGGCGCTTTGAATGGTCTGCGAATGGTCGTGATCTCCTGATTGTTGAACCACTTGTTTCGGCTTTGCCTTTGAGACGAGGCGTATGTCGTCTCGGCAGGCGAAGTGTCAATAGCATATAAGGGCAAAAGAATCACGTTTCTCGTTCTGCCTGAACGGGAAAGCGTGTGATCGACCATTGGTTCCGGTATGGGAGACAGTTGATGAGTGATGCGAAGGCGAGCTTTCTGACGATTGGCGATACGCAGATCGCATACCGATATCGGGAGGGCCGCGCACCCGGTGTCGTCTGGCTGGGCGGCTATAAATCCGACATGCTCGGCACCAAGGCTGAGGCACTGGATGGATGGGCAGCCAAAAAGGGCCACGCTTTCCTGCGGCATGATTATTCTGGCCATGGTGAATCCGGCGGCGCGTTCAAAGAAGGCACGATCTCTCTCTGGCTGGAGCAGAGCCTTGGCGTTTTCCGGGCTTTCACGAAAGGGCCGCAGATCCTCGTCGGGTCGTCCATGGGCGCGTGGATCGCCCTGCGGATGGCGCAGAAGCTGAACGAGGAGGGAGAGGGTGACAGGTTGGCCGCCCTGCTTCTCCTGGCGCCGGCTCCCGATTTCACCAGCGAGCTGGTCGAGCCCAAAATGTCGGCGGCCAATCGCCGGGAGCTTGAAGAGAAGGGGTATATGGAAGAGCCCTCCGAATATTCCGACGAACCCTACATTTATACACGCGCGCTGCTTGAGGACGGAAAGCGCAATCGGGTGCTTGATGGCATTCTCGACACACACTGCCCGGTCCACATTCTGCAGGGCAAAGCCGATCCCGACGTTCCCTTCACCCACGCCATGCGGCTTACCGAACACCTGCCGGCGGATGACGTCACCCTGTCGCTCATCGGCGACGGCGATCATCGGCTTTCCAGGCCGCAGGACATCGCACTGATCTTGCGGTCACTGGAAGGTTTGATCGAGCGCGCGGTTTAGGCTGGTTGCCGGAATGATACGGAAATGTGTAAATAAATGTCGTAAAATCAAATATTTGTGCGATTCTCGTTTATCATTTCCTTGAATCTCGAAAATTGAGCCCCCATTTCGAAACCATGCAGCTTCCCGGGGGTTGCATGCTCAAGGAAAGGAACGGGTGAACATGACAAATTCTGCGCTTATCCGTCCCGCCTGGACGCCTGCGACGATTGCTCTGATGGTGGTGGGTTTCATGGTGTTCTGGCCGCTCGGCCTCGCCATGCTCGCCTACATTCTGTGGGGTGACCGGCTCGGGGAGTTCAAGAAGGACGTGAACCGAAAAACCGATGAAGTTTTCGCCGGCTGCCGGCGTGCATCAAAGCGTCATGCGTTTACAGGCAACGTCGCCTTTGACGACTGGCGCGACAAGGAGCTGGAGCGCCTCGCCGAGGAACGCCGCAAGCTCGACGAGATGCGCGACGAGTTCGATGATTACATGCGCGAGCTGCGCCGGGCCAAGGATCAGGAAGAGTTCGATCGTTTCATGAACGAACGCAACAAGGGTCGCAAATCGGGCCGCGGCAAGTCCGTCCCCGATGTGACCGACGAGGCCTGATCCAGTGGACAACAGGTAAACGGTTGAAACGGCATCTCATCGAGGTGCCGTTTTCTTTACGCGTTTTTCTCCACGAATCGCTTATTCTTTCTCCATGGCGCTTGGTTTCCTCAACAAGATGATCGGGCTCAGGGTGGCAGCTCCTCCGGCCGAACGCATGCATCGCGTTGCCGGACGGGAGCTGCCGCTACGCATTGTCGAAAATGCCAGAGCGCGGCGGTTAACGCTGCGTATCGAGCCTGGCGGACGGGGTCTTCGCGTCACCGTTCCGCCGGGACTCTCCCGCTCCCGTGAGGTGGAAGAGTTTCTCGACCGCCACACCGGCTGGCTTGAGCAGAAGCTGAAAAAACTGCCCGAACGACCTCTGGTCCGACCGGGCATCAAGATCCCGGTGCGCGGCGTGCCGCATCTCATCGTGCACGAACCGAAGGGGCGTGGCGCTGCGCGGCTTGCCGTGCACGAAGGCGCGCCCGTGATCGTTGTGCCTGGGGAGGGGGAGCGCCTGCCACGGCGGGTCGCAGACTTCCTGAAGCGCGAGGCCAAGCGCGACATCGAAGCTCTGGTGGCAAAGCATACCACCACCATCGGCAAACGCGCCCGCGCGATCCGCTTCCGCGACACCAGGAGCCGCTGGGGCTCCTGCACCTCCGATGGCACACTCTCATTTTCCTGGCGCATCATGATGGCTCCGCCGCTGGTGATCGATTATCTGGTCGCTCATGAGGTCGCGCATCTGAAAGAGATGAACCACAGCGCCCGTTTCTGGAAGCTCTGCCGGGAGCTGTGCCCCGAAACGGACCGTTGCAAGGACTGGCTGAAACGCAACGGCACGGCTTTACAGGCCATTTGGTTTGAGTGACGGGCGTGCTTTTCCGGGTCTGTCTCTGAGGGCAGGTTTGCCTGATTGCTATTGAGATGCCGGCGCCTGGCGCGACCGTCTCCAGCCTCGACTCTGCCGCTGTTTCGTGCCACTTCCCTTTTATGACACTCGACGTGAAAATCTGTGGTCTGAAGACCGATGAAACCGTGGCGGCAGCACTCGATGGCGGGGCGAGCCATATCGGCTTTATTTTCTTCGAGAAAAGCCCTCGCCATGTGGAGACCGATACGGCTGCAAACCTGCGAAAAGCAGCCCTTGGCCGCGCACAGGCTGTTGCCGTTTCGGTGAATGCCGATGATGCGGGACTGGATGCCATCGTGAGCGCTGTTCAGCCCGATGTTCTGCAGCTTCATGGCGGCGAGAGCCCGGAGCGCGTCGCCCAGGTGAAAGCACGCTACGGCCTGCCGGTGATGAAGGCCTTCGCCATCCGCGAGGCGGCCGATCTGGATCGCATCGCACCCTATCGCGGCGTTGCCGACCGTTTCCTGTTCGATGCCAAGCCGCCGAAAGGATCCGAGCTTCCCGGCGGCAATGGGGTCTCCTTCGACTGGCAGCTTCTGGCCGGCCTTGACGATAACGTGGATTACATGCTTTCCGGTGGCCTGAATGCGGCCAATATTGGCGCGGCCCTGAAAGCCGCGACGCCGCGCGGAATAGACATTTCGTCTGGCGTTGAAAGCGCGCCTGGCGAGAAAGACCCGGAATTGATACGCAACTTCTTCGCCGCCATCCGGCGGGCGCTTGAACCAGATGCGGCTCCGGCATGAGGAGAGTGGCTTGAACAAACCGGCAGAACCCAATTCCTTCCGGATTGGCCCTGATGACGAGGGCATGTATGGGATCTTCGGCGGCCGGTTTGTGGCCGAGACGCTGATGCCGCTGATCCTCGATCTGGAAAAACACTGGAATGAGGCGAAGAACGAYCCGGCGTTTCGSGCYGAGCTTGAATATCTGGGCCGCCACTATACGGGCCGGCCCTCGCCGCTCTATTTCGCCGAACGGCTGACCGAGCATCTGGGCGGCGCGAAGATCTACTTCAAGCGCGAAGACCTGAACCACACCGGCTCGCACAAGATCAACAATTGCCTTGGCCAGATCCTGCTCGCCAAGCGCATGGGCAAGACCCGCATCATCGCCGAGACCGGCGCCGGCCAGCATGGCGTGGCGTCTGCCACCGTGGCCGCCCGCTTCGGCCTGCCCTGCGTGGTCTATATGGGCGCGACCGATGTGGAGCGGCAGAAGCCGAACGTCTTCCGCATGCATCTTCTGGGCGCCGAGGTGAAGCCGGTCTCTTCGGGTCATGGCACGCTGAAAGACGCCATGAACGAGGCGCTGCGCGACTGGGTGACCAATGTCGAGGACACCTATTATCTGATCGGCACGGCGGCAGGCCCGCATCCCTATCCCGAGCTGGTGCGTGAGCTGCAGTCGGTGATCGGCACGGAAGCGCGCGAGCAGATACAGGAGCTCGAAGGCCGGCTGCCCGATGCCATCGTGGCGGCGGTGGGCGGCGGCTCGAACGCCATCGGCCTGTTCCACCCCTTCCTTGATGACCGTCAGGTGGAGATCCACGGCGTGGAGGCCGGTGGGCGCGGGCTTGAAGGCGAAGAGCACTGCGCCTCCATGACGGCGGGTCGCCCCGGCGTGCTGCATGGCAACCGCACCTATCTTCTGCAGAACGATGACGGGCAGATCCTCGACGGGCATTCGGTCTCTGCCGGGCTCGACTATCCCGGCGTCGGGCCGGAGCATAGCTGGCTGAAGGATTCAGGCCGTGTGATCTATTCGCCCATTCTGGACGATGAGGCGATCGAGGCGTTCCAGATGACGACGCGGCTTGAGGGCATCATCCCGGCGCTGGAATCGGCCCATGCGATTGCCCATGCGATCAAGCTYGCRCCSACCATGGGCARGGACCAGATCATGATCGTCAATTTCTCCGGGCGCGGGGACAAGGACGTCCACACCGTCGGAAAGATGCTCGGCATGGAGATGTGAACATGTTCGAAATCTATCGTTCCAAGCAAAACCAGCACCACTACGTGGCCATTCGCCAGGACGACGATAGGGAAAACCCGAAGGGGATAAGGGCAAGCCAGAACCTTGCCTTCCTGACCCGTGTGGCCGATGACGGCGAACCGCGCATCGCCTTCGACCCCGAAGAAGCGAAAAGCCGGATCGAGCGCGATGGCTTCTACGCCTTCACTGTCACCATTGAAATCCGCGAGCACGCCGAGGGATAGGCTGATCGCATTGCATTGCCGCGTTCGTGATCGAGCGATAAGGCCGCTGCAACCGCAAGGACTGCAAGACGGCGTGGGGGCGCCGCGCTGGATGTACGAGGACCCAGGACCATCATGACCACCCGCATTGACCGCCGCTTCGCGCGGCTGAAGGAAGAAAACCGCCCGGCACTCGTGACCTATTTCATGGGCGGGGATCCGGACTATGAGACCTCGCTGTCGATCATGAAGGCGCTGCCTGCGGCGGGCAGCGACGTGATCGAACTGGGCATGCCCTTTTCCGACCCCATGGCCGATGGCCCGGCCATCCAGGCCGCTGGCCTGCGCGCGCTCAGGGGCGGGCAGACGCTTGCGAAGACGCTCCAGATGGCGCGTGACTTTCGTGAAGATGACGACGACACGCCCATCGTGATGATGGGTTATTACAACCCGATCTACATCTATGGCGTGGAACGCTTCCTGACCGATGCGAAGGCCGCCGGAATTGACGGGCTGATCATCGTCGACCTGCCGCCGGAGATGGATCAGGAGCTTTGTGTTCCGGCGATCAAGGCGGGGCTGAATTTCATTCGTCTGGCCACACCGACGACAGACGAGGATCGTCTCCCAAAGGTTCTGGAGAACACGTCGGGCTTTGTCTATTACGTCTCGATGACGGGTGTGACGGGATCAGCATTGCCTGACACGAACAATGTTTCGGCGGCGGTTTCGCGCATCAAGGAGCACACGGACCTGCCGATCTGCGTCGGCTTTGGCGTGAAGACGGCGCGGCAGGCCAGGGCGATAGGCGAGGCGGCGGACGGTGTTGTGGTCGGCAGCGCCATCGTTGCGGCCATCGCCCAGTGCTACGACGACAACGGCAAACGGATCGAAGACCCCGCCGAGGCCGTGGCGACCCTTGTGAAGGGGCTGGCAGACGGGGTGCGCCAGGCGCGCCTTGCTGCTGCCCGATAATTGGCGCATCTTCGGAATGCGGAAAAACAGAAGGCATATGGAATGAACTGGATCACCAGCTATGTGAGACCGAAGATCAACTCGATGCTCGGTCGCCGGGACATGCCGGAGAACCTCTGGATCAAGGATCCCGAGACCGGCGAGATGGTCTTTCACAAGGATCTGGAAGACAATCTCTGGGTCATTCCCTCCTCCGGCCATCACATGAAGATTTCCGCCCGCGAGCGGCTGAAAAGCTTCTTCGACGATGGCGAGTATGAGACGCTGGAAAACCCGAAGGTCGTGACCGACCCGCTGAAATTCCGCGATGAACGCCGCTATACCGAACGCCTGCGTGATGCCAAGGCCAAGACCAACATGGAAGATGCCGTGTTGAGCGGCGTTGGCCGGGTTCAGGGGCTTGAGCTACTGGCCACGGTGCAGGATTTCGCCTTCATGGGCGGTTCCCTTGGCATGGCAGCCGGCGAGGCCATCGTTCGCGCTTTCGAGACGGCGGTCGAGCGCAGGCTCCCGCTGGTGCTCTATGCGGCCTCGGGCGGCGCGCGCATGCAGGAAGGCATCCTCTCGCTGATGCAGCTGCCGCGCACCACTGTTGCGCTGGACCGGCTAAAGGAAGCGGGGCTACCTTATATCGTGGTGCTCACCAACCCGACAACCGGTGGCGTGACCGCGTCCTACGCCATGCTGGGCGATGTCCACATCGCCGAGCCCGGCGCGCTGATCGGCTTCGCCGGCCCGCGCGTGATCGAGCAGACCATTCGGGAAAAGCTCCCGGAAGGCTTCCAGCGCGCCGAATACCTGCGCGATCACGGCATGGTCGACATGGTGGTTTCGCGGCTGGAGATGAAGGAAACCATCGCACGGCTGTTGAAGATTCTGCTCAGGGAGAAGGCGGAAGCTGCGCCGGAAGTCGTGGAAGACGCACCGGTGGACGAGACCGAAACGGCTCCGGTTCCTGTCGAGTCAAAACAGACAGCGGTGGAACAGCCGAAGGCTTGATGACATAGATATTAGCCGGCTGAAAAACCTCCAGGCAGGACTCAGATGACCATTCTCTCCGCCGAGCGGGAAATAGAGCGTCTTCTGTCGCTCCATCCCAAGGGCTTCGACCTGTCGCTCGAGCGCATCACGCGCCTGCTCGACCGGCTGGACAACCCGCATCTGAAAATGCCGCCAGTCATCCATGTGGCTGGAACGAACGGCAAGGGTTCGGCCACGGCTTTCGCCCGCGCCGTTCTGGAAGCGTCGGGCCGCATCGTTCATGTCCACACCTCACCGCATCTGGTCAACTGGCACGAGCGCTACCGGCTCGGTGCCGAAGCTGGCGGAAGGCTGGTCGAGGATGCGGTTCTGGCGGATGCCGTGGCGCGGGTGGCTGAGGCGAATGCCGGTGAAAAGATCACCGTCTTCGAGATCCTCACGGCGGTGATGTTCGTGCTCTTTTCGGAGCATCCGGCGGATGTGGCGATTGTCGAGGTCGGGCTCGGCGGCCGGTTTGACGCGACCAATGTCATTCCCCATCCGGCAGCCAGCCTCATTATGCCGATTTCGCTCGACCACGAAGCCTATCTCGGCGACCGTGTAGAGCTGATTGCTGTCGAGAAGGCCGGCATCATCAAGCGCGGTGCGCCTGTCGTGGTCGGGCAGCAGCCGTTCGATGCGGCGCGCGAGGTCCTTGTCGACACGGCGGAGCGGCTTTCCTGCCCGCTCACCGTCTATGGCGAGGACTTTCTGGCCTTCGAGGAAAACGGCCGCATGATCTATCAGGACAATGACGGTCTCTTTGACATGTCGCTGCCCCAGCTTTCGGGCCGGCATCAGATCGCCAACGCGGCGGCAGCCATCGCCACCGTCAAGGCGGCGGGTTTTCCTGTTGGTCTGCGTGCGGCGGAGGCGGCGATGGAGCGCGTTGTCTGGCCCGGTCGCCTGCAGCGTCTCCCACAGGGGACGCTTTCGGAGCTCGGGCCGGAAGGCGCTGAAATCTGGATCGATGGCGGGCACAATCCCGGCGCGGGCGAAGCGATAGCCGAGGCGCTTGCTTCCGAGGAAGACCGCTCGCCGCGGCCTCTTTTCCTGATTGCCGGCATGATCAACACCAAGGACCAGACCGGCTATTTCCGCGCCTTCGAGGGCATGGCCAGGCATGTCTATACGGTCCCGGTGCCGTCGAGCGATGCGGGTGTGCCCAATGCCGAGCTCGCGGCGCGCGCCATGGACGCGGGGCTTTCGGCCGAACCTGTCCATTCGGTCGCCAATGCGCTCAAGCTTTTGCGGGATACGCTCGATACCGGCCGCGAAGGCACCGAGCCCCCGCCGCGCATCCTGATCTGCGGTTCGCTCTATCTGATTGGTGCGGTCCTGGCCGAAAACGGCACCCCGCCGCGCTGATTCCGGCCCCCGTCTCGTCATCCTATGGTCTAGCCACAGGATGACGAATGAGGACATGGAAAGCCGCTTACATCATCCCAATCACGCCGCGACGAATGAGGTCGAGTGCGAGAAGCGTGAGACCGATCCTGAACCAGCGGCGGAAGGTCTCTTCCGGCATTTTCTCAAGAAGGCGCGTTCCATAGACCGTGCCGAGATAGCCCGATGCGATCATCAGCGCGATGAAGGGAAGCCAGCGCCAGAAGGCGAAGCCTGCAAGGGCAAAGGCAATCACCTTGAGCGCGTGCTGCACCGTCATGCCGGCCGCGTGTGTGGCGATCAGCGCTTTCCGGTCGTCGGGAATGATCTGCGCGAAAAAGGCCGATAGCAGCGGGCCAGTTGCACCTACAAACATTGTCGCAAGCGCGAGCACCGCACTGCCGGCGGCGAGGCCTGCGTGGCTGAGTTGCGCCGCACCGGGGATTTTTGTCCACGTGACGGCGATGACGAAAACGCCCAGAACGAGCTTCAGGAGCGCGTCGGGCAATTGCACCACGAAATAGGCACCCACGGCAGCGCCGATCAGGCTACCGAGAATGAACGGCGTGGCGATGGAAAAGCGGATATGCGCCCGCTGATGCCAGGCGCGGCCGGTGTTGGAGCCGAGCTGTACCGCGCCATGAACGGGGATCAACGCCGCGACCGGGATGAAAAGGCCAAGCAGCGCCAGCATGGCCACACCGCCGCCCACGCCAAAGGCGGCGGTGAGCGCGGAGGTGAAGAAGCTGGCGATCACAAGGAGAAGCGCCGGGACCGCGCCCAGCGCTTCAGGTAGAAGCGTATCCCAACCGCTCAAGAGCCCCGCCTTACAGGAACTGTTTTCGGGTAAACTGGCCAGCCGGGCGGTAGCGCCAAAGATAGGTCGGCAGAATGGCAGCCAGTGAATGCTTCTGGATGCCAAGGCCGTCGAGCGTGCGACCAGCCGTTTTCGCCTCTTCGGAAACGATATTATCGGTCTTCAGGAGCTTCACCTGATCGAGCGTCAGCATCGGATTCGGCAAAAGTCCGAGAATGCGGGCCTGAATGCGCGCGACGAACCAGGGCAGGGTGACGAACCAGCGCTTGCGATAGGTCGCTTCGAGCATTTCTTCGAGACACTCTCGGAAGGAGAGCACTTCCGGTCCACCCAGCTCGTAGATCTGGCCGCCTTTGAGATCTCCATCGACCGAGCGGGCATAGGCCTCGGCCACATCACCAACATAGACAGGCTGGAACTTCGTCTCGCCACCACCGATCAGCGGCAGGAACGGCGAGAACCGCGCCATGTTGGCAAAGCGATTGAAGAAATCGTCTTCCGGACCGAATACGATGGAGGGGCGAATGATCACCGCATCCTTGACGGTTTCCAGCACCGCCTTTTCGCCCAGTGCCTTGGTGCGGGCATAGTCGGAATCGGACTCCGGATCGGCCCCGATGGCAGACCCGTGGGTCAGTTTCGCACCGGCGGCGCGGGCGGCTTCCGCCACCGCACGGGCACCGAAATGCTGAACCGCGTCAAAAGACTGGCGGCCGGATTCATAGAGGATGCCAACGAGATTGATCACGTGATCGGCACCATCGACCGCGCGGTCGATCGAAGCGCGGTTGCGCAGGTTTGCCTGCACGGCCTGCACCTGGCCCACATTGCCGAGCGGCTGCAGGTGTATGGCCAGATTGGGATTGCGGCATGCAACACGCACCCGGTGGCCGCGTCGTGTGAGGGCCTGTACCAGATGTCGGCCGACAAAGCCGTTGCCGCCGAAAATGGTGATGAGCTTAGGTTTCTGGCTGATGGTGGCCATTTGCCTCTGTCTCCGGTTTCTCAACGGCTTCATAATCGGTTTCGCTCCAAAGGCAAAGGGTGCCCCGCGATAGTTTTCATCCCCAGGCGGAAATCGCTGCAAAACTTGGAAAAAAGCCCTGAAACGCCTATATCTTGGGGGACAGGCGCCGGATGATTCGCGGCGCAGATTTCCCATGCCCAAAAGGGGGTTCCCTCAGGGCTCCTGAGCGAAAGAATTTGATGAGCGACACGCCCGAAACTCTCCCAGGCGAACCGGCCGAATACGGCGCTGAATCCATCAAGGTTTTGAAGGGGCTGGATGCCGTCCGCAAACGCCCCGGCATGTATATTGGCGATACGGATGACGGGTCCGGCCTGCACCACATGGTGTATGAGGTGGTCGACAACGCCATCGACGAGGCGCTGGCGGGGCATGCAACCCTGGTGACGGTAACGCTCAATCCCGATGGTTCCTGCACGGTGACCGACAATGGCCGCGGCATCCCGACCGACATGCACGCAGGGGAGGGTGTGTCTGCTGCCGAGGTCATTATGACGCAGCTTCATGCCGGCGGTAAGTTCGACCAGAATTCCTACAAGGTTTCCGGTGGTCTCCACGGCGTCGGTGTGTCGGTGGTGAACGCACTGTCCATCTGGCTAAAGCTCAAGATCCGCCGCAAGGGCAAAGTCCACGAGATGAGTTTCACTCACGGCGTCGCCGATGCGCCGCTTGCGGTGACGGGTGACGCAGGTGACGAGACGGGGACGGAAGTGAGCTTCCTGCCTTCGCCCGATACCTTCACGATGACGGAATTCAATTACGACACGCTGGAGCACCGCCTGCGCGAGCTTGCTTTCCTGAATTCAGGCGTGCGCATCCTTCTGACCGACAAACGCCATGCCGACGAGAGGAAGCAGGAATTCCTCTTCGACGGCGGTATTGTCGAGTTCGTCAAATATCTGGACCGCGCCAAGAAACCGCTGATCGACGCGCCGATTTCCATCGGCGCTGAGAAGGACGGCATCACGGTGGAAGTGGCCATGTGGTGGAACGATTCCTACCATGAGAATGTGCTGGCCTTTACCAACAACATTCCTCAGCGTGATGGCGGCACCCACATGGCCGGCTTCCGTGGCGCTCTGACAAGGCAGGTGACGGGTTACGCGGAGAACTCGGGCCTTACCAAGAAGGAAAAGGTCTCGCTCACCGGCGACGATTGCCGTGAGGGTCTGACAGCGGTTCTCTCGGTGAAGGTGCCGGATCCGAAGTTCTCCTCCCAGACCAAGGACAAGCTGGTTTCCTCCGAAGTGCGACCGGTGGTGGAAAGTCTCGTCAACGAGGCGTTAGGCACCTGGTTCGAGGAGCATCCGGCGGAAGCCAAGGTGCTGATCGGCAAGGTGGTGGAAGCTGCGGCAGCGCGAGAGGCGGCGCGCAAGGCGCGTGAGCTGACACGGCGCAAGGGTGTGCTCGACATCACGTCTCTGCCAGGCAAGCTCGCCGACTGCCAGGAACGCGACCCGGCCAAATCCGAACTCTTCATCGTCGAGGGTGACTCCGCTGGCGGTTCGGCAAAATCCGGCCGCTCGCGCAAGAACCAGGCGATCCTGCCGCTGCGCGGCAAGATTCTGAATGTGGAGCGCGCCCGCTTCGACCGCATGCTTTCATCCGACATGATCGGCACGCTGATCACGGCGCTGGGAACGGGCATCGGCAAGGATGAGTTCAACGCAGAGAAGCTGCGCTACCACAAGATCATCATCATGACGGACGCCGACGTTGACGGCGCCCATATCCGCACGCTGCTTCTTACCTTTTTCTTCCGGCAGATGCCGGAACTGATCGAGCGCGGGCATCTCTATATCGCCCAGCCGCCGCTCTACAAGGTGACGCGCGGCAAGTCCGTTCAGTACATCAAGGATGAGGCGGCATTTGAGGAATTCCTGATCGATTCGGGCCTCGAAGAGGCAACGCTGGAACTTTCCAACGGCGAAGTGCGCGGCGGTCAGGATCTGAAGCAGGTGATCGAGGATGCGCGCGGGGTACGCTCGCTGATTAATGGCCTTCATACCCGCTACAATCGTTCTGTGGTGGAGCAGGCGGCGATTGCCGGTGCGCTCAGCGCGGCGGTGCTCGCCGATCCGGGTCGTGCCGCAGAAGCTGTGAAGCACGTGGCCGAGCGGCTCGACATGATCGCCGAGGATACCGAGCGCGGCTGGGAAGGGCGCGTCAACCCTTCGAACGAGGGTGCGGGCGGTTACCTCTTTGAGCGCACAGTTCGTGGCGTACGGGAGGTGGTTGTGCTTGATTCGGCGCTGGTCGCTTCGGCCGATGCGCGTGCGATCGACCGCTACACAGCGCGTCTGCAGGAGATTTATACAAAGTCGCCTGTGCTACGCCGCAAGGACAAGTCGGAAGTCATTTCCGGGCCGATGGCGCTGCTCGATCAGGTCTTCGCCACGGGCCGTAAGGGCCTCACCATGCAGCGCTATAAAGGCCTTGGCGAGATGAATGCCGAGCAACTTTGGGAGACGACGCTGGATCCCGATGCGCGCTCGCTGCTCCAGGTCAAGGTGACCGATGCGACGGACGCGGATTCGCTCTTCTCACGCTTGATGGGTGACGAAGTGGAACCGCGTCGGGAGTTCATCCAGGACAACGCGCTGTCTGTGGCAAATCTCGATATTTGACGCTGTTCCGCAGTCGGTTTCATGCAAGCGGCGCCGGGCAACCGGCGCCGTTTTCGTTTGGCGCACATCCGTTTTTCGGTTCAATCATTGACTAACCGGCAAAATGGCTTTAGCTGGTTAGTCAATGGGAGACTGGAGCCTTGGCTGAGAACGCAGCGTGGCCAGTGCCGTTCTTTTTTGGCGGCAGGCTTTGCCTGGACTTCGTCAACACGGTGAATTGCCGTTCGAGGCCGGCAACGAAGGACTATATCCCCGATATGGCGGCACTGCTCGGCTGGTGCAGCCAACTGGCTGTGTTCGACACGGAAACTCTGACCCGTCTGCAGACGATGGCGGAAACGAACCCTCCTGTGGCGGCGGCCGCACATGCCAGAGCCACGCAATTTCGCGAAACGCTCTTTGCGGTTTTCCAGAACACGATCATCGGAGAAGACCCGTCGAAGGATGCGCTCGGCGCGCTTGGCGAACTCGTGAGCGCGGGCCGGCAGCGTCAATGCCTGAAGAAGGACGCGGAGCGCTTTATCTGGAGCTGGGACAAGAGCCGCCTCGATCTCGATGTTCCTCTTCTGGCTGTTGCGCTCAGCGCTGAAGCGATGCTCACAGAAGGCGAGCTGCAGCGACTGAAGGCCTGTCCCGGGCCGGAAGGCTGCGGATGGCTGTTCTTCGATGAAACGAAAAATGCCTCCCGCCGCTGGTGCAGCATGGAGCATTGTGGGGGCGCGGCGAAAGCACGGCGCCATGCTGCCCGTTTGAGGGAAAAAAGATCATGAAATTCATATCTTTACGCAGCATCGTCGTTGCCGCATTTGTGTTGTGTGGGCTGCTTTTTGCTGTGGGGTGGTTCACCCGCAATGATCCCTCGCAGGACCCCTACGTGAAGATCCTGGGCGGTGGTTTCATGTTCAACTACCGCCAGGGTGAGGTGTTCTATGGGTTTACCGCTCAGGTGGTGCGACCGCTGGCCAGTGGCTCAATCATCGAGGCGACATTCGAGAACCCGGCGGGCGGCGCGCCGCTCGTGGTGTCGGAGCGGGTGAGCACGATGACCGACCGCTACGCGCTCAGAACACCGCCGGTTCGCGGGGTCGAAGCGAAGAAGCCGTACAAGGTATCGATCCGTGTCTACGACCGCGAGAAAACCAGCATGATCTGGGAAGGGGACACGACCTTTGCGAGCCAGATCAGCGACAAGGTCGTACCAGACAGGCCGCTCACCGTCGGGCCGGGCTACCATCTCAACCCCAACTGAGAAGCGAACGTCCATCAGAATTTTCCTGATGAACCTTTCTCCAGACCACGGCGACTAACGGATGTCGGGGCGCGATTGCCCCTTCCCGAAACCCGAACTGGACCCGAACTGGAGATGACAATGCCCTATTCTTTCAAGGCCAACCGCATCGCAATGGCTGCAGCCTCACTGGTCATGCTGTCAGCCACTGGATTACCCACCACCGGCGTTGCCGGTCAATTCGCCCTTGCGCCGCAGATGGCAGGGCCGTCCATGAATTGTTCAGTGCCCAACCACGTCGTCTGCACCATCAGCAGCGCCAAGGGACTGAAGCTGGTCAAGATCACCGCCAACACCCCGCAGGGCAGCGTGAACCTTGTAGACAAGACCTATCGCAGCTGTCCGAAGACGGTGAAAGTCTCATGGGACTCTGCTTATCAGATGGCCGGCAAGCAGATCGTCGAATGCAGCGGAAGCTTGAAGCTCAAGGCCCGCTGAACAAGAAACGGTGCCGCCGGGCCCGGGTGGCGGGGCAGCCCGTTTCAGCGGCATCGGGGTGGGTTTGTCTGCCGTGGCAGCAAGCCCGCCCGCTTTCCGCTCTTGTGCGCAAATCAGGTGTTTCCACCTGACTGCGAGATGCTTTAGTCACTCATCTTCAGGGCCTGGATGAAGGCTTCCTGCGGAATCTCGACCTTGCCGAACTGGCGCATGCGCTTCTTGCCCTCTTTCTGCTTCTCGAGCAGCTTGCGCTTGCGGGTCACGTCGCCGCCGTAACACTTGGCCGTCACGTCCTTGCGCATGGCCGAGATGGTTTCGCGTGCAATGACCTTGCCGCCGATGGCTGCCTGGATCGGGATCTTGAACATGTGGCGAGGGATAAGCTCTTTCAGCTTCTCGCACATGACGCGACCGCGCTTTTCCGCGGCCTGCCGGTGCACGAGCATGGAAAGCGCATCCACCGGCTCCTCATTGACGAGGATCGACATCTTGACGAGGTCGCCTTCACGGTAGCCGGTGAGCTGATAGTCGAAGCTCGCATAGCCCTTGGTGATGGATTTCAGCCGGTCGTAGAAATCGAACACCACCTCGTTGAGCGGCAGCTCATAGGTGACCATGGCGCGCTTGCCGACATAGGAAAGATCCGTCTGGATGCCGCGCCGCTCCTGGCAGAGCTTCAGGATCGCGCCGAGGTAATCGTCCGGTGTGAGGATGGTCGCCTTAATCCACGGTTCCTCGATGGAGGCGATCTTCACCACGTCCGGCATGTCGGCTGGGTTGTGAAGTTCGACCTGATCACCGGATGTCAGGTTCATGCGGTAGACCACCGAGGGCGCGGTGGCGATGAGGTCAAGATTGAACTCGCGCTCCAGCCGCTCCTGAATGATTTCCAGATGCAGAAGGCCGAGGAAGCCGCAGCGGAAGCCGAAACCAAGGGCTGCGGAGGTCTCCATCTCGAAGGAGAAGGAGGCATCGTTGAGGCGCAGCTTGCCCATGGCGGCACGCAGGTCTTCAAAATCTGCCGCATCGACGGGAAACAGACCACAAAAGACCACTGGCTGCGCGGGTTTGAAGCCCGGTAGCGGTTTATCCGTCTGCCGTTTGTCCTCGGTGATAGTGTCGCCGACACGGGTGTCGGCCACTTCCTTGATCGAGGCGGTGATGAAGCCGATCTCACCGGGACCAAGCTCCTCCACCATCACCATCTTCGGGGTCATGACGCCAACCCGGTCTACCGGATATTTGGCGTCCGTGCCCATCATGCGGATGGTCTGGCCCTTCCGAAGCTTTCCGTCGATCACCCGCACCAGCACGATCACGCCGAGATAGGCATCGTACCAGCTATCGACCAGCAACGCCTTGAGTGGAGCCTCACGGTCACCGCCCTCGGGGGCGGGCAGGCGTGTCACGATGGCTTCCAGAACCTCGGCGATGCCCACGCCGGTCTTTGCGGAAATCGGTATCGCATCTGAGGCATCAAGCCCGATCACCTCTTCGATCTGTTCCTTGACGCGATCGGTGTCGGCGGCCGGCAAATCGACCTTGTTGAGGACAGTCACGATCTCATGATCGTTGTCGATGGCCTGATAGACATTGGCAAGTGTCTGAGCCTCGACGCCCTGGCTGGCGTCGACCACCAGAAGCGAACCCTCGCAGGCCGAGAGCGAGCGCGAGACCTCGTAGGCAAAGTCCACGTGGCCGGGCGTGTCGATCAGGTTCAGCACATAGTGCTGCCCGTCGCGCGCATCATATTCGAGACGCACGGTCTGCGCCTTGATGGTGATGCCGCGTTCACGCTCGATATCCATCGAGTCGAGGATCTGATCCTTCATCTCGCGGTCTTCCAGGGATCCGGTCATCTGGATCAGCCGGTCGGCGAGCGTCGACTTGCCATGGTCGATATGCGCGACGATGGAAAAGTTGCGAATATTGGAAAGTGGCGTGTTCGTCATGCCGCTGGCCTTAGCAGGCAGTCCGTTCTTCGACAAGCAGATTGCTGCAGCAGATCGACGTCGTGGCGTGTCAGGAGCAAAAAGTTCGCGACATTGCGCATGGGAATGGGCGACCATATATCCCGCCCATGAACGATCCCGATGAAACCAAGCTGGGTTTCCTGATCCATGACGTCGCGCGCCTGATGCGCAAGCGTTTTCAGGAAATAGACAATGAGTTCGGCCTTTCATCCGCTCAGTGGCGGTTGCTCTTTGGCCTTTTGAAGGCAGATGGTATGCCGCAGGTGCGGCTGGCCGAGCTTCTGGAAGTAGAGCCAATCAGCGTTTCGCGTATGGTCGACCGTTTGGCGGAAAGCGGCTGGGTGGAGCGCCGTCTAGCTCCTACAGACCGCCGCGTCCGCATGATCTACGCCACGCGCAAGGCTCGTGAAGCGTGCTCCGGTATTCGGGCGATCACCGAGACTGTGCGTGATGAGGCGCTTTCCGGCCTCGCCGATGATGAACGGCGCATCCTGATCGACGCGCTGGGCAAGGTCGCGCACAATCTCTATGGAGCTGCGGCAGAAGAGCCGGCGGTGATCGCTCCCTGTGCCTCACCGGCGCCACGCAACGGGGCTTCCGCTTAGACGGCAACAGGACGGCCGATCAATCGGCCACCAGTTTGCGGTAGAGGTGCCATGTGGCGTGACCGAGAATTGGCATCACCACGGCAAGACCGGCAAAGAGCGGCAGAGACCCGACAATGAGCGCGCCCGCCACCAGCACACCCCAGAGAGCGATGGGTACGGGGTTGGCGCTGGCCGCCCGTACGGAGGTGACAATTGCAGCCACCGCCCCGCAATCCCGGTCGAGCAGGATGGGAAAGGCTATGACTGTGGTGATCAGCACAAAGAGCGCAAAAATGAAGCCGATCGCATTGCCGAGTGTCAGGAGCATCAGGCCGGCATCGGTTGTAAACAGCAATTCAAGGAACTGTGAGAACGATGCGGGCGGTTCGGGACCGAGAAGGCGCACATACAGTCCCTGCGCCACCAGAAGCCAGGTCACGAAGACGGCAAAGAGCATTGCGCCCACAGCCATGATGGAAGGGATCGCCGGCGATCTACGCACCGCCAGAGCGTACCGCCAGGACGTGTTGAGCCCGGCCTCGCGTCTGCGGCTGATCTCATAAAGACCGATGGCGGCAAAGGGGCCGATAAGAGCAAAGCCGGAAGCAAGCGGAAAAAGAAGCGGCAGCGCATTCGCGCCCGAAGCCCAGTATATCAGAACCACTCCGACCAGCGGGTAGATGACACAAAGGAACGCGTAATGTGAGGGTTTCTGCCAGAAATCATCCAGCCCACGTCCAAGCGCATCGACCACATCCGACGTGTTAATCTTGCGAACAGCCGGCAAAGACAGGGTCTTCTCGGTTCCTGCCATGACATGAAAATCCGTCATTTCAGACCTCCCGGATCTGCCGGGACGCAGGCCGCACCCCGACGGCAAAGTGTAGCCGGATTATAGGCCCTCCGCCGGCTCGCGGCGAGGTTGTTGCCGGTAACATCTTCCGGAGCGGTTGGTGACCGGCGTCAGGACCGCACGGGGAAGAATGTCTTCTGCGCGAAGGGCGCCGTCGCCCCGTGAAGGAGCACTGAAAGAAGAATCGCGAAGACGGCTATGTTGGTAATCGCCTGCGCCACATCGAAGCCGGACTGGTCCACCACAAGAATGAGATAGAGGACCGAGGCGAGCCCGCGCGGACCGAACCAGCCAACGAACAGCTTGGCTCTGGTGTCGGTTCCCGTACCCAGCATGGCGACGAAAACGGGAACAATGCGAATGACGGTGAGACTGAGTGCTGCATAAAGCAGTGCCGGCAAAGCGGGTGCTTGCAGCGCCTGCGGAAGCATTGCCATGCCAAAAAGGAGAAAGGTGAGATTGGTGAGGATCGAGCCTTCCGTCATGGCGAAATTGCTGGCTTTTTCGACGGTTTCGGTGGGCAGCCGCCATCCAAACGCCAGCCCGGCCGCGAAGGCCGCAAGAAACCCGTTGCCGCCGGTCAGTTCCGCACCGAGATAGGCGAGCCCCGCAAGACCGACCATGATGGGCGTACGCCCGGCGGGATTTGAAAGTGAATGCGTAAATGCATGGGCAGCTGCCGCTGCACCGGCGTAGCCGACAGCGAGACCGGCGAGCGGACCGAGAACCACCTGCTTTAGGAAAAACGTGGCGTGACCGGCCATGCCTTCGCCGCTGCCGGTATCGGCTGCGAGCGCCAGGGCGATCAGCAGGAGAGGCAGGCACAGGCCATCGTTCAGCCCGCTTTCGACATCCAGAGCCTCGCGCTCGACCTCGGGGAGACCGTCATTTCCGAAGACCGGCTGCGCCAGCGCCGCGTCTGTCGGTGTCAGAACAATGGCGAGCACGAGCGCACCGAAAACGCCGAGTGCCGGAAAAAGAACCATTCCCGCAGCGGTCCCGGCAAGGATCGTGAGCGGAATGCCGATGAAGAGAAGGCGTGCGGAAAGGAGGGCCGTTGCGCGCTTGGCCATGACGCTCGAGATACGAATGTTCGCGGCATCGCGGAAAAGGATAATCGCAAGCGTTGCCGTCGCGAGGAACTCTACAACTGAACTATCCAGCGGCGAAGCGAGTGTGGCGTCGGCCATGTAGAAGCCATAACCCAGCGCGGTAAAGAGCATTGGGCCTGACAGAACGGAGGCTTCAAGCTTTCGCGAGATGAGCGAGTAGCCGGTGAATGCGACAAAAAGCAGAACAAGCGCCACGTGAGTGTCCATCAGTGCGTTCCCCTGTCTTCCGTGGTGGCGCCAGCACTTTTCGGCGTGCCCCATTTCAGTGTCTTGTAGTCGAAGCCGAAGGCGAGGGTCGGCTTGACGATGGCAAAATAGGGAGAAAGGTCGAAATCACGCGGCGTGAAAAGGCTGTGATGACGGATGTGGAGAATCTCCTGCCGCGAGTAGGGGGATTCGGCGGAAGCATGCCCTTTGGCTTTGGTAGTTTCGGGCAGGATCGGATAACCCACGTTTTGAAATGCCTGGGCAATGAGCGATGAACAGATGGCGCGCGTCGGATCGCCGGAGCCGATGGCGATCATTCGGCGGCGCCAGCGAACCGGCACGGGAGGCGTCGGCAGGAAGTAGCGCATCAGATCGAATATGTTGCGCATGTCGTAACGCAGGCCGAGCTTCTCGATCATGAATGCGACGATCGAATCCCGATCATCCGGTGTAAGACCGTTCGCGCGACAGATGCGTGTGTTGTAGGTTCTGTATTTGGACAGGGGCACGGCAATGCAGCCATCGCCCAGGATGACTTCTACGAGACGAGGGCGTTCGGAGCCGTCGTCAGGCTCCGGCAGGGCATCGCCTACATAGAGCGCTGCGTGGCTCCAGGTGGACTGGGTAAGATATTTGATCGCTGCTGAAATGCGCTGATTGCCCTCGATCAGCAGAATATCGCCGGGCTGCAGGGTGCGATGCAGGGTTTCCGGGTCCGACGGCGTGTAGGGTTGATACCCCGAGGATTCGCTTTGCAGCCGCCGCGCCAGGAAACGGCCGAACCGGTCGAGCAGGGTGCTGGGTTGTTCGCTCATTCGCTCCCGTCCGCGATTCTTCGATCAATGGCAGGTGGAACTTAGAGGTTTTATTCCGTTGGGCAAACGGGCTGATGTGACCGATCTCTCTCGGAGATCAGCTTGACTTAATTCAATCGTTTGATTAAATCAGAGACATGATGCAGAATTATGGCAATACGCAAAATGCCGAAGCGCGGCTTTCATCGGCGGAGCACACGCGGCTCTCGCTCATTCGAGCGGGTTTGAAGCTCTTCGGTGAGAAAGGGTTTGACGGTACGACAACGCGCGAGATTGCGCGGGCGGCCGATGCGAATATTGGCTCCATCTCCTATCATTTCGGCGGCAAGGAGGGCCTGCGCGCGGCGTGTGCCGACCACATCGTCGAGTTGATCGGCAGGATTGCCGGCAGTGCCGTCAACCTCGAGCCGGACCATGGGGCGACCCTGACGCCTGCTGAGGCACGCGCGGTGCTGATGCAGGTGCTCGAAACGATGACCGGGTTTATAGCCGCGCGGCCCGAAGCCGGGCTGATCGTCAAATTCGTTCTGCGGGAACTCTCCCATCCCACGGTCGCACTCGATCGCATCTATGAAGGCATGTTCGCCCCGGTTCACAAACGTCTCTGCGTGGTCTGGGAGGCGGCGACTGGCGAGCCTGCGGAGAGCGACGAGACAAGGCTGACCGTCTTCACGCTGATCGGCCAGCTTGTTTACTTCCGCATTGCCAGCGAGGCGGTGCAGCGGCGCATGGGCTGGAGCCGGATCGGTGCGCGGGAAGCAGCCGCCATTACGGCCATAGCCAGCGGAAATCTCGACGCCATACTTGCCGCGCGGATGCGCGAGAAGGAAACACCATGAGCATGCTTTGTGCCATACCGGTTCTGGCTGGTCTGATCACCGGTTGCGGTTCAGCCGAGCCCCTGGCAGTCGGCTATGTGGAAGGCGATTATGTGCTGCTCGCACCAACGGAAGTGGGGCAGCTGAGCGCCGTTCCGGTGCGGCGCGGCGCGATCGTGGAAGCCGGTGCGACAGTTGCCGTTATGGATGACACGGATGCACGCATCGCCGTTCGACAGGCTGAGGCGGGACTGGCAGAAGCAGAAGCGCAGCTCGCCGACCTCAAGGAGCCGAAGCGGCCAGAAGAGATCGCCGTGCTGGAGGCAGCGCTGGCCTCCGTGAAGGCTGAGGCGGCGGAGGCGGGACGCGTGCTCTCGCGAACCGAAGATCTCTCTCGCCGCGGCATCGCCACGCAGGCCGAGCTCGACAAGGCACGCACGGCAAAGGAACTGGCGGACACGCGCGTCGGCCAGGCCGAAGCCAATCTGGCGGTCGCCAGACTGCCGGCCCGCGCCGAGGCGATCAGGGCCGCAGCCAGGCGTCGCGACCAGATGCAGGCAGCGCTGGAGCAGGCGCGCTGGCGGCTTTCCGAACGCGCCATCACCGCGCCTTCCGCCGGTCGCATCGATGATGTGATCCGCAATGCGGGCGATGTGGCAGGACCCTCTGCGCCGGTGGTCTCGCTTCTGCCGGATGGCGGGGTAAAGCTGAAGGTCTATGTGCCGGAAGCAGCTTTCTCCAGTCTTGAACCCGATGCGCTGCTGGTCGTGAACTGCGATGGTTGCGCGCCGGGGCTGACGGCACGCATCTCCTATATTTCCCCGGACCCGGAGTTCACACCGCCGGTCATCTACTCGCTTGAGACGCGCCAGAAGCTGGTTTATCTCGTGGAGGCGCGGCCGGAGGGTGAGGCGCGCAGTCTGCAGCCGGGACAGATCGTGGATGTACGTCTGAAAGCCGACGCGCCATGAACGCGATCGATGTCCACGGCCTGGTGAAACGCTTCGGCGACAAGACCGTCGTCAACAATGTGACGATGCAGGTGGCGAAGGGCGAGATAGTCGGCTTTCTCGGCCCGAACGGATCTGGCAAGACAACGACCATCCGCATCATGTGCGGGCTTCTGACACCGGACGAGGGCGATGGCACGGTTCTGGGCTTCAACCTGCGAACCGAAGGCCTGAAGATCAAGCGTGAAGTCGGCTACATGACTCAGCGTTTCTCCTTCTATGAAGACCTGACCATCGCCGAGAATCTGGCCTTTGTCGCAAGGCTCTACGATCTCAGACCGGTGGGCGCGCATGTAGACCGGACACTTGAGGATCTCGGACTTTCCTCACGGCGCAACCAGCTTGCCGGAACACTTTCTGGCGGCTGGAAGCAGCGGCTGGCGCTGGCGGCCTGCATCATGCATCAGCCGAAACTTCTCCTGCTCGATGAGCCGACGGCGGGTGTCGACCCGAAGGCGCGGCGCGATTTCTGGGACGAAATTCATCGTCTTGCCGCAGACGGGCTGACGGTTCTGGTCTCCACCCACTACATGGATGAGGCCGAGCGCTGCCACCGCATTTCCTATATCTCCTACGGAACCATGCTGGCCACGGGGTCCGTGACAGACGTGGTGCGCGATGCCGGGCTTGTCACCTATCTCGTTGACGGGCCGAAGCTTGAAAAGCTGGCTGACGAACTGCGGGAGCGGCCCGGCGTGGAGCAGGTCGCGCCCTTCGGCGCAAGCCTTCATGTGGTGGGGTCGGATGAAGACGCGCTGAAGGCGGCGCTACAGGATCTCGACGGGCGCGAGGGCGTGAGCGTGTCACGTGGCGAAACGAGCCTTGAGGATGTGTTCATCCAGTTCATGGCCAATTCGACGGACAACATGCAATGAGCGGCTTCTTTTCACTTAGCCGGCTTATAGCTATGCTGATCAAGGAATTCATCCAGATGCGGCGCGACCGCATCACCTTCGGCATGATGCTGGGCGTTCCGCTGATGCAGCTCGTCCTTTTCGGCTATGCGATCAATTCCGACCCAAAGGCTTTGCCGGCGGCACTCGTGTCGCTCAGCCAGGACCATTACAGCCGGGCCATGGTCTCGGCGCTCGAAAACACCGACTATTACCGCTTCGATCATGTGGTGGAGAGCGCAGCAGAGGCTGAGCAGCTCATTGCGAGCGGAGCGGTGGTTTTTGTGGTCACCATCCCGTCAGATTTCGCCCGCCGTGTCGACAGGGGGCAGCGGCCACAGATCCTGATCGAGGCGGATGCGACCGACCCGTCGGTGGCCTCCGGGGCGATTTCCACGCTCGGAACGGTGGTCTCGGAAGCGCTTTTGCGCGAACGCGGCGTGCCGGCTTCGGAAGCGACGCCGGCTGATCGGCTGGAGGTGATCGTTCACCGCCGCTACAATCCCGAAGGCATTTCGCAATACAACATCGTGCCGGGGCTGCTGGGCGTGATCCTGCAGATGACCATGGTGATGATGACATCCATCGCGCTCACCCGTGAACGCGAGCGCGGCACGATGGAGAACCTGCTCGCCATGCCGGCAAGCCCGCTGGAGATCATGCTCGGAAAGGTTCTGCCATATCTGGTGGTGGGAGCGGTGCAGGTGGCGGTGATCCTTGGTGCCGCGAAACTGCTTTTCGGCGTTCCCTTCATCGGCAGCCTGTGGCTTCTTCTGACGGCGGTCCTTGTCTTCGTTCTGGCGCTGGTTCTGCTGGGCTACACGATCTCGACCATCGCCCGCACGCAGATGCAGGCCATGCAGCTCACCTTCTTCTTTTTCCTGCCATCACTTCTTCTTTCCGGCTTCATGTTTCCATTTCGCGGCATGCCCCTTTGGGCACAGTGGCTCGGAGAAACCTTTCCGCTCACGCATTTCCTGCGCGTCATCCGCGCCATCATGCTCAAGGGAGCGGATCTGCCGGCAGTGGCATTCGAGACGGGAATCCTCGCTCTCTTTATCCTTGTCTATGCCGGCCTGGCGTTGATGCGATTTCGCCGGACACTGGATTGAGACGGGGTATTTTTTAGAAGCATTCTAATCTATTGACGGTCACTGCGCCGCCTTCTATCTTAGAATCATTCTAAACAGTGGACTGCTCTTTTCATGTTTTCACGATTCTTCGGTTCCCAGCGCCGCGCGTTCTCCTCACTCAGCGAGCAGGAAGTTCTCGCCCTTGCAATTTCGTCGGAAGAGGACGACGCCCGCATCTATCGCGCCTACGCGGACGGGCTGCGCGATGAATATCCGCATTCAGCAGCCGTTTTCGATGACATGGCGGAGGAAGAGGACGGACACCGTGCGGCGCTGATCGAGGCGCATCGCGCGCGTTTCGGCGAGCGCATCCCCTTGATCCGCCGCGAGCATGTGCGCGGCTATTATGAGCGCAAGCCCGACTGGCTGGTGCGGCCGCTCGGGCTCGACAGGGTGCGCGCGCAGGCCGAGCGGATGGAGGAGCAGGCGCATCGCTTCTACGTTGAAGCGGCCAGGCGAACCGAGGATGCCGGCATTCGCAAACTGCTTGGCGATCTGGCGATCGCCGAAAAGACACATGAATCTCTGGCCCACCGGCTCTCCGAAAAACATCTTGGCGAAGACGAACGCGCCGAGGAAGAGCAGACCGAGCGCAAACAGTTCATCCTGACCTATGTGCAGCCTGGCCTTGCCGGCCTGATGGACGGTTCAGTCTCCACGCTGGCACCTATCTTCGCTGCCGCTTTCGCAACGGGCGACACATGGCAGACTTTCCTCGTTGGCCTTGCAGCATCCATCGGCGCGGGCATCTCCATGGGTTTCACGGAAGTGGCCTCCGACGACGGCGTGATCTCGGGGCGGGGCTCACCGATAAAGCGCGGCCTTGCCACGGGTATCATGACGACCGTGGGTGGTCTCGGCCATGCGCTTCCCTATCTGATCCCGCATTTCTGGACCGCGACGATCATCGCTTTCATCATCGTTTTCATCGAGTTGTGGGCGATCGCCTGGATCCAGAACCGCTACATGGAGACCCCGTGGAGCCGCGCCACCTTTCAGGTGGTGCTTGGCGGTGCGCTTGTCTTCGCCACGGGCATGCTCATCGGCAATGCCTGACGCCGCTCATGCGTCATGCAGCGCGCGGCTGTCTTCCGGCACTTCCGCGCGCTCGGCCATGCCATAGTCGCGCAGGACATGGGCGATGCGCAGACGGTAGCCGGCAAATATCCCGCCGCGACCCGCGCGCTGGGCCTGCCTGTGCTCCTCCGTGTTGCGCCAGGCCCTGACCGCTTCCTCGTCACGCCAGAACGACAGTGAAAGAATGCGGTTTTCATCGCTGAGGCTCTGGAAGCGTTCGATAGAAATGAAGCCGTCGATCCCGTCGAGCAGCGGACGCAGATCGGCGGCGATGCCGAGATAGGCATCGCGCCTGCCATCAGCCGGCTCAACCTCGAAGATGACCGCGATCATGGCCGCACCCATTCGGCATGGGGCGTGGAAGCGCGTTTCAGGAACATGCGATCCTCCTTGAGAATAAAGCGCTCGCGCCTTGCGAACTCGTAATTTGCGCGACCTTCGGAGCTCGCCGCAAGCCGTGTCCGATAAGCCTCATAGGCAGCGAGACTGTCGACATTATAGACGCCATAGGCGGTCGTCGCCGAGCCCTCATATGGCGCGAAATAGCCGATGAGATCGACACCGGCGCGCGGGATCGCCTGCCCCCAGTTGCGGGAATATTCCTCAAAAGCGTCCCGCTTGAACGGGTCGATCTCGTAGCGGATGAAACACGTGATGGTCACGGGTATGATTCCTTTCTGCCGGCATGCTTCGATGAGCGTGGAAGCATTTTCAGGTTTTCTGTGTCAGACGTCCCAGAAGGGCTTAGCGCATTCGCGTTCCACATCACGGCGGGTGAGGCCGACATCGCGGAGCTGCTCGTCGGTGAGATCGGCGAGGTCTCGCCGCTGGCGGTATCGCTCCCAAGCAAGCGCGAGTCGGTAGAACCACGACAGGATCCACGTTCGGCGGATTTTGGCCTGTCCCACGGGGGGAACGATCGATCTCTCATATGCCCGCATCGCTTCTCTCCCTGTTCGTCGGTCCGAGAATAGCGCTTGTCGAACATTCATACTTTGGTTAGCATCGAACTATGAAAGCAGGAACGGACCTCGCCCAGATTGCAAGCCTTGTAGGCGATCCTGCGCGCGCCAACATGCTGGCGGCGCTGATGGGTGGCACAGCGCTCACGGCCAGTGAACTCGCCATGGAAGCCGGTGTCACTTTGCCGACAGCCAGTGCGCATCTTGCCAGGCTGTCAGATGGCGGCTTGCTGCGGATGACGCGGCAGGGCCGTCACCGCTACTACGCGCTGGCAGGCCATCAGGTCGCCGGTATGCTGGAATCGATAATGGGCGTGGCCGCGGAGCTTGGACCGCGAAAGGTTTTACCTGGTCCACGCGACACGGCCATGCGCGAAGCCCGGATATGCTATGACCATCTAGCGGGCGAGGCAGGCGTCGCCATGTTCGATGCGTTTGCCGCGCGTGATTTGATCGCGATTGAGGGTGACGAGGTTAACCTCACGACCAGGGGCGCCATCTATTTCTCCGGTTTCGGTCTCGACATCGAGGCCATGTTGGAGAAGCGCCGCCCGGTATGCCGCTCATGCCTTGACTGGAGCGTGCGGCGCTCTCATCTGGCTGGAAGCCTGGGGGCCGGGCTTCTCGATCGGTTTATCGCTTTGCGCTGGGTGCGGCGGGAGAAAGACAGCCGCGTCATCCGCTTTACCCCACCCGGACGCACCGCCTTCGAGAAATTGCTGCGCGAGGCTTGAGCCAGCGCGAAACGGAAACGTGGCCGTTTCCTTCCGCGTCTCTTTGCGCCATGGTCGCGCTTCACCGATGATTCCAACAACACTCTGCCGGGGACACTGATGAACACCGAATTGCTGCGCAGGCTTTGTGAGACACCGGGTGCACCGGGCCACGAAACGCGCGTCCGCGCCCTGATCGAAAAAGAGATCGATGGACTGTTCGATGAAGTGCGGACCGACCCGATGGGCTCGCTCCTGTGTGTGCGCAGGCCACGCAAGAAGGTGAAGGGCGACCCGCTCAAAATCATGCTTCTTTGCCACATGGACGAGATTGCCTTTCTCGTCACCCATGTGACCGAAAAGGGCTTCCTGCATCTCGACCCGGTGGGTGGCTTTGATCCGCGCAACCTGTTTTCCCGCCGCGTGCTCGTCTGTACCGAGAGTGGCGACTACAAGGGTGTGATGAACCCCGCCGGCAAGCCCATTCACATCCAGAGTGCGGAAGAGCGCAAGAAGGTGCCTGAGCCCGGTGACTTTATCGTCGATATGGGGCTCGGCGAAAAGGCGCGCGATCTCGTTCAGGTTGGCGACTTCGTGGTGATGGACGAACCATTCCTTGAGATGGGCGAGAAATTCGTCTCCAAGGCGCTCGACAATCGTGTCGCCTGCTGGCTCGGCATCGAGGCAATTCGCGCGCTTGAAGAAGCCGGCACGAAGCATAACTGCGAGATCCATGTGGCCTTCACCGCACAGGAAGAGGTGGGACTGCGCGGGGCGCGCACGGCCGCCTATGCGGTGAAGCCCGACATCGGGCTCGGCATCGACACCACACTCTCCTGTGATACGCCGGGCATTGGCGAGCACGAGGCGGTTACGAAGCAGGGACAAGGCTTCGGTCTTCACGTGAAGGATTCCTCCTTTATCGCCGACCAGGCGCTGGTACGCGAGGTCGAGCAACTGGCGAAGAAAAGGGCGATCCCCTATCAGCGGACCATCCTTGCCCGCGGTGGGCAGGACGGCGCGGCAGCCCAGCAGGCAGCCGCAGGCGCGCGCGCCGTGGGCATCGTGGTCGGTACGCGCTACATCCACACTGTCACCGAGATGATCGACCGCAACGACCTTCAGGCCGCGCTCGACATCATCGTCGCTTATCTCGGAGAAAACTGAACACCAGGCGCCGCTGCGCCCAGACGAGCTGTGGCGCGGCGGCCACACCGAAACTGTTTGCTGCAACAAGACCCGATTTCAGCCATCAAACCGGCACAAATCCCGGCGAAATCCGATCGGCATTCACGGAGCGTTCACTTCGTGCGTGTATTTTTGACCCGATACTTCACACAGGCGGTTTTGGAGGAGCCGCCACCGGTTGGACATGACCCATGGCTCTTATCATTCGACTCGCTGCCGTTCTTCGCGACTTCTTCGCCCCTCGCTATCATCCCGAGCGTCACTATATGCGTGGCCCCGGCCCTGCATGCCAGAAGCGTGGTGGCGGTTCCCCCACGGGTACACCGACTGCGGCCTGACGCTACCTATTCACAATATTTCACGATGACAGGCTCGCCTGCTTCAGTGCCGATCTCATGGCATGATCCGGCGGCGCATAGCCGCCAGCCGGAGCCTGTTGCGCCCGACGCCGCCAGTGCAAGCTGAACCCGCGGCGGCAGGGAGGGGCGATAGCGCCACCAGCCTTCTGAAAATCGTGCTTCGGGCGGTGGCTCCATGCCGGCACCCGAGCCCTGAACACGCGCCTCGATAATCTCAAGACCGGCGCGTGTCGCCCGCCAGTCTTCTTCCCAGCGGATTTTCTCCACCGAGTGTGTCCATGACAGGGTGAAAAGCGCAGCCCCAAGTGTGAGCGCCTTTCCTCCTGCCAGAACACATATGCTCATGTGTCGGCCTTCGTATCCGCCGGTGCCTCCGCTGCACGGGTGCGATACCAGTGCAGACCAAGGAAGATCGCTGCCAGCCCAAAGCCGAGTTCATCGGTTATCGGCAGCGCGGCAATGAGCGTGAACGCTGCTGCGGCTGCGAGAACGCGCTCCCAGATTGCCAGTTTCGCGCGCAGAAACCCGATAACCGCCGCGCCCCAGAGCGCAATGGCAAGCAACGCCTTGAAGACGATATAGGCGACCGCCGGATAATAGCCCCAGGCCTCCGCCAGCGGCCCGCCATCCTGCAGCATCAACGCCGGCGTGTAGACGGCCATGAAGGGGATGACGAAACCGGCGGCAGCCACCTTGATGGCCTCCATGGAAATCTTGAGGCCGTTCTCCCTGGCGATTGGGCCGGCGGCGAAGCAGGCAAGCGCAACGGGCGGCGTCAGGTCCGCCAGAATGCCGAAATAAAAGACGAACATGTGGCTGACGATCAGCGGCACACCAAGCGCCAGAAGCGCCGGGCCGGCGATCGACGATGTGATGATGTAGTTGGGAATGGTGGGGATGCCCATGCCCAGCACGATGCAGGTTATCATGGTGAGAACGAGCGAAAGGAACAGACTCGTCTCGCCCACGGAGACGATGAACTGGCCGAATGTGTTCGCAACGCCGGTCAGGGTCATGGTTCCGATAATGATGCCGACCACGGCGCAGGCCACGCCGACCGGAAGTGCCGTCTTGGCACCCTCAGCGAGTGAATCCCGACAGACAATGAGTGTCCTGCGCCCGCCATCGACAAACAGGTTGGCGATGATGAGTGCAAGAGCGGCGATCAGGATGGCCGTGATGCCATAGCGAAAGAAGCTCGCGGCAACGAGACCAAGGCCAACCCAGAAGATCACCCGCAGCACCTGCCCTGGAAGGCCGAGTGCGACCGAGCCGCCGAGAATAAGAAGCACTGTCAGCGAAAGGCCGATCGTGCCAGCGAAGAGCGGCGTGTATCCCGTGAACAGCAGATAGACCAGCACTGCCAGCGGCAGGATGAGGTACCAGCCTTTTCTCAGCGCGTTGCGGGCGGAAGGAAGCTCGGAGCGCGGCAGGCCATGCAGACCGTATTTGCCGGCTTCCAGATGCACCATCCAGAAGGCCGAGGCGAAATAGAGCACGGCGGGGATGATCGCCGCCTTGACCACCTCGTAATACTCCACACCCAGCGTCTCGGCCATGATGAATGCTACCGCACCCATGACCGGCGGCATGATCTGCCCGCCCATGGAGGCGGTGGATTCCACGCCTCCGGCGAAGGCCGCGCGGTAGCCAAACCGCTTCATGAGCGGGATGGTGAACTGGCCGGTGGTGACCACATTGGCAACGCCGGAGCCGGAGATCGTGCCCATCAGGCCCGACGAAATGACTGACACCTTGGCCGCGCCACCGCGTGCATGGCCAACGAGGCCGAGCGAGACATCCGTGAAAAGCCTGATCATGCCGGCACGCTCCAGGAAGGAGCCGAACAGGATGAACAGGAAGATATAGGTGGCCGATACATAGATCGGTATGCCGTAAATGCCTTCCGTACCATAGGCCATGTGGTCGATGACCTGGCTGAAATCATAGCCGCGATGGTTGAGTGGCGCGGGCAGGTATTGGCCGAACAGGCAATAGGCGAGGAACGCGCCCGAGATTATTGGCAGCGCCGGTCCCATGAGCACATACGCGGCCGCAAAGACGGTGATGAGTGCGATCACGCCGAACACGATGTCGAGCGGCAGGGGATCGCCGGCCCGCAGAAGCAGCGGCTTGTATTCAACATACTGATAAAGCGCGACAGCTACACCGGCGAGCGCCAGCGCCCATGCCAGCGCCTTGATGGGAGGGGTGCTGTCACGCGCCTGCGCCACCAGCGGGAAAACCAGCAGTGTCAGGAAACCGACGTGGAAAGCACGGACCACCTGGCTTGGCAGGCTGATCACATGCGCGGCGGTGGCGATCTGGTACAGCGAGAACACCACGGCAATCCAGAACAGCAGCCGGCCGATGCGGTCCGCCCCGAATTCTCCGTG
The DNA here is from genome assembly GCF_017794765.1 of Nitratireductor sp. Taxonomy (GTDB): domain Bacteria; phylum Pseudomonadota; class Alphaproteobacteria; order Rhizobiales; family Rhizobiaceae; genus Nitratireductor. The sequence goes on from NZ_CP051236.1 coordinate 754,763, forward strand.
CGTATGGTCGTGCAATTCAGCCTCGGCCGGGCTCGCGGCCTGGCCAGTCTCTGTATTCGTCATCGGGCGCTCCGCTTCCCATGCTACGCGTCGGGGCCTTGCCGATTGTCCGCTCCCGCGCATCGCATGCGGGAGGGCTCGACATCTCGGGCCTTCCTGTCACGCCCCCAAGAGGAGAGTGACAGGAAGGCCCCGTCGATTGACGGGGCCTTTGCGTATTGGATTAGAGCAGGCCTTTTTCTTTGTAATAGCGCTCGGCACCGGGGTGCAGGGGCAGCGGCAGGCCCTTGGGGCCATTCTCTGCGGAGATCGCCTTGGCTGCAGCGTGTGCGGCCACCATATCGTCGAGGTTTTCGAAGAGCTGCTTGGTCATCTGATACGCGACCTCATCGGAAACATCCGAATGGGTAACGAGAATGTTTGTGATGGCCAGCGTTGGCACATCCTCGCTCTGCCCCTCATAAGTGCCGGCGGGAATGGTGGCGGCAATGAATGGGGCACCGAGCGTCTCGGCAACGCTGTTGGGCACGGACACGATCGTTACCGGAAGCGAAAGCGCGAGATCCTTGATGGACGCAACGCCAAGACCGGCCGACTGGAGCGTCGCATCGAGCTGGCGGTTCTTGATCAGTTCAACGGACTCACCGAACGGCAGATACTCCGTCTTGCCGAGATCGTCATAGCTCATATCCATGGCGCCGAAGATGCGCTGGGCGTTGAGCTCGGTGCCGGATTTCGGCGCACCGACGGAAAGACCCTTGCCCTTCAGGTCGGCGAATTCCTTGATGCCGGATTCCTGCGACGCAACGATCTGAATATAGTTGGGATAGATTGCGGCGATGGCGCGCAGCTTGTCGAGTTTCTTGTCGAAGCCTGCTTCTGCATCGCCTTCCCAGGCTGATTTGACGGAATCGCCAAGTGCAAATGCAATCTCGCCACGGCCCTGCTGAAGCAGGTTCAGGTTCTCGACCGATGCCTTGGTCGACTGCACCTGCGTACGCACGCCGTCGATGTTTTCGCCATAGATTTTGGAAAGCTGTGAGCCGAGCGGGTAATAGACGCCCGAAGTGCCGCCGGTCAGCACGTTGATGAAGTCCTGCGCCATGGCGCCGGCAGGTGCAAGGCTCAGCGATAACGCCACGGCACCGGCTGCGAGATACTTCCTGCTTGCATGTAACATTACGTCTCCTCCGCAATATAGCTGCTCCGCAGGCACCACCGCCTGCGCTGACTCTGACTGTAGACAACCGCGCCCTTTTGCCAACCGGAAAGCGACAGGCAACAGGGTGAACGGCCCTGGAAAGCCGATAATCGGACAGGATATTGCGCGCAACCCCCTGCGTGTGGGCAATCAACCGGCGTCCCTTAGACCAAAGTATAGGGCGCGGTGTGGTTACGCGTGGAGAGGAACCGAATGTCAGGCGATCCCGGTCGAACCGAACCCTCCGGCGCCGCGCACGGTGTCGCTGGCATGGCTGCGCTCTTCCAGCCGGACCTGAACCACCGGGGCAATCACGAGCTGCGCAATCCTGAGGCCGCGCGTGATGGCGAAGTCATCTTCACCATGGTTGATCAGCAGGACCTGAACCTCACCGCGATAGTCCGCGTCGATGGTGCCAGGTGCGTTGAGACAGGTAATGCCATGCTTGAGCGCGAGACCCGAACGCGGCCGCACCTGCCCTTCGAGACCCTCTGGAAGTTCGAGGATGAAGCCGGTGGGGACCAGCACCCGCTTTCCCGGAAGCAGAACGATGCGGCGGTCTTCCGAGACGGCTGCGCGCAGGTCCATACCGGCAGCGGCGGCACTCTCATAGGCCGGCAGCGGCAATCCCTCCCCGTGAGGCAAACGGACAATGCCGACATTGGGGCCGATAACGGGCATGGAGGAAACGGTGTTCGACATGGCTTGATCCTGTGCGCTGCAGTCCGGGGGGCGATGATCACGACCCTTTCCGTCTGGCGCGTTTTGCCGATGAATTCAACCGTGGCGTGGCGGCCAGACGGATCTCTGCACCATTATGTGGGCAAGGAAGCGGCCACTTTCTGTTCGACACGCGCCCTGCCGCTTGTTACAAGCGCCCGGCCTCAGGAAAACCATATCAAGATGACCGACAAAATCGCCGATGCGGTGGCCCGCCGCCGCACCTTCGCAATCATTTCGCACCCGGACGCGGGTAAGACCACGCTGACCGAGAAGCTGCTTCTTTTTGGCGGCGCCATTCAGCTTGCCGGCGAGGTGAAGGCGAAGAAGAACCGTGTCCAGACCCGTTCGGACTGGATGAACATCGAGCGCGAACGCGGCATCTCCGTCGTCACCTCGGTAATGACGTTCGAGTATGGCGATCACGTCTTCAACCTGCTCGATACGCCAGGCCACGAAGATTTTGCCGATGACACCTATCGCACGCTGACGGCGGTCGACAGCGCGATCATGGTCATCGATGCAGCCAAGGGCATCGAGCCGCGCACGCTGAAGCTGTTCGAGGTGTGCCGCCTGCGTGACATCCCGATCGTCACCTTCGTCAACAAGCTCGACCGTGAAAGCCGCGACCCGTTCGAGATCCTCGATGAGATCGAGCAGAAGCTGGCGCTCGATACGGCACCCATCACCTGGCCGATTGGCAGGGGCAAGAGCTTTGCCGGCACCTACAATCTTGCCAACAACACGATGCGCCGCTCGGATGACGATGTGGAGCCCATCGCCGTCAACGGGCCGGAATCCGATGCGGTTGCCGGACTCCTGCCCGAGCATGAGCGCGAGATGCTGGTGGAAGAGATGCTGCTCGGCAAGGAGGCGTGCCGTCCGTTCGATGTCCAGGCCTTCCGTGAGGGGCACCTGACGCCGGTTTATTTTGGGTCGGCGTTGCGCAATTTCGGTGTACGCGACCTGATCGAAGCGCTTGGCACTTTCGGTCCTGCGCCGCGCGCGCAGGATGCGGATTCGCGCAGGGTGGAAGCAACCGAGGAGAAGATGACCTCCTTTGTTTTCAAGATCCAGGCCAACATGGATCCCAACCACCGCGACCGCATCGCCTTTGTGCGAGTATGCTCCGGCAAGCTCCAGCGCGGCATGAAGGCCAAGCTCGTGCGCACTGGCAAACCCATCAGCCTTTCTGCGCCGCAGTTTTTCTTCGCCAAGAGCCGCATTACCGCAGATGAGGCCTTCGCCGGCGACGTGGTGGGCATTCCCAATCACGGCACGCTGCGCATCGGCGACACGCTGACCGAGGGCGAGGAGCTGCTGTTTCGGGGCGTGCCCAATTTCGCGCCGGAAATCCTGCGCCGCGTCCGGCTTGGCGATGCCATGAAGGCCAAGAAGCTCCGGGAGGCCCTTCAGCAGATGGCCGAAGAGGGCGTGGTTCAGCTCTTCACACCGGAAGACGGGTCGCCCGCCATTGTCGGCGTGGTCGGAGCGTTGCAGCTTGATGTGCTCAGGGAGCGGCTCAAGGTCGAATATTCACTTCCGGTGGATTTCGAGATGGCTCGCTTCAGCGTGTGTCGCTGGATTTCGTCCGATGAGCCAGGCGAAGTGGATCGATTCATAGCCAGTCATCGCGGCGACATTGCGCGCGATCTGGACGACGATCCGGTGTTTCTTGCGCCGCACGAGTTCGGTCTGAACTACGAGGCCGACCGCTGGAAGGCCGTACGCTTTGCCACGGTGAAGGACTACCAGACACGCAAGGCGGCCTGAGTGGACAGGTTTATCTCGCGGCTCTCCTGATAGAGGTATTTTCCTCATTCTGTCGCTTTTTGGGTATGAAATTCCAAGCGCGAATAGAGAATAGCGCCTAGATGAGGTTCATCTAGGCGTGTGCGGGTTGCTATCCTGCAGCGTCAGGAACACCAATCGCGTTTCATCTCATCCAGGAGGAGAGAACGATGAGCCTTCGCATCAACGACACAGCGCCGGATTTCAGCGCCGAGACAACTCACGGGACCATCAATTTTCACGACTGGATTGGCGACGGGTGGGCCGTGCTCTTCAGTCATCCGAAGGATTTCACGCCGGTCTGCACGACCGAGCTTGGAACGATGGCTGGGCTCGAGGGTGAGTTCAAAAAGCGCAATACCAAGATCATCGGCATTTCGGTCGACCCGGTCGAGGATCATGTCCGCTGGAAGGACGACATCAAGAAGGCCACGGGCCATGCCGTCGATTATCCGATGATCGGCGACAAGGATCTGAAAGTTGCCAAGCTTTACGACATGCTGCCGTCTGATGCAGGCGAAAGCTCCGATGGTCGTACAGCAGCCGACAACGCGACGGTGCGCTCGGTTTATGTCGTGGGTCCGGACAAGAAGATCAAGCTTGTGCTGACCTATCCTATGACGACGGGCCGGAATTTTGCGGAAATCCTCCGCGCAATTGATTCCATCCAGCTCACAGCCAGGCATCAGGTGGCGACGCCCGCCAATTGGCAGCAGGGCGAGGATGTTATCATCACACCGGCCGTTTCCAACGAGGATGCGGTGAAGCGCTTCGGTTCGTTCGAGACCATTCTGCCCTATCTGCGCAAGACGAAGCAGCCTGCAGGCTGATCCGTTCGCAGGAGAGGTATCGAGAACATCGGCCCCGGAAGCATTGTTGCTTCCGGGGCTCTTCATGTGCGCGCCAGGCCCGGCCTTGTCTTCAAATCGACACGCTGTCACGGTCTCATGATTCCATATGAAACCGTTTCAGGAGTCCGCCATGCGCCGCCCCGCTCTTTCACTGATCGCCCTCCTCGCAATCGGTTCCCCGACTTATGCGGCAACGCTGGAGATCGATCTGCCCGATGCGGAAACCGTGGAGACCGTCACGGTAACCTATGCGTGCCCGGACGGCGATATCGACGCCACTTATTATAATGCTGAAGACAATTCGCTTGTGGTGGTCACGATCGACGGCGGCCCGGTGGTGATGAGCAGCGTTCTTGCCGCCTCGGGTGTCAAATATGCCGGTGGCCCCTATGTCTGGTGGACCAAGGGTGACGATGCCGATCTCTACGATCTGATGAAGGGTGAGGACGCGGAGCCGGTGTCCTGCGCCGCAAAAAACTGACCTGACCGGCGGCGAAAGTAAACCATTAGGTTGACTATCTGGGTTGTGACTGATAGGTAAACCACATGGTTGAATATCAGTCACCCCATCTCGATGCCGTTTTCCACGCCCTGTCGGACCCGACCAGGCGGGCCATGCTGCACCGTCTTTCCGGCGGTGAGCAAAGTGTCTCGCAACTGGCGCAGCCCTTCGACATGTCGCTGGCCGGCGCCTCCAAACATGTGAAGGTTCTGGAAGGGGCGGGCCTCGTCAGCCGGCGCGTGGACGGCCGCACCCATTATTGCCGGCTGGAGGCAGCGCGGCTTGCCGAAGCACAGGCGTGGTTCCGCTACTACGAACGCTTCTGGTCCAACCGGCTCGACAAGCTGCAGGCGATCCTGGAAGCGGAGGATCGGGAGAGTTACGCCGGAAGAGACTGACGTGCCGCCCCCTCAGCCACCTCAACCTTTGAGAGGAAGATGATGAGACAGATCGAGGAAAGTGATTATGGCGTCGCCACGGCACCCAATGAGGTGCGCTTCGAGAGATCTCTCCCGGGCCCTGTCGAACGCGTTTGGGCCTATCTGACCGAGGCGGACAAGCGCCGGCAATGGCTGGCGGGCGGAGAGATGGAGCCGCGTGCAGGCGGTTCCGCAAAACTCCTGTTCCGCCATTCCGAATTCACCGACGAGGACCCGCCCGAGGCCTATAGGGAGATGAATGAGAAGGGATTTCTCTCCGAGGGGCGGATCATTGCCTGGGATCCACCGCGGCATCTGGCCATGACCTGGCCGGGAGACGGTGCCGATAGCCAGGTAGAGTTCGAGCTCTTTCCCGAGGGCGACAGGGTTCTCCTTGTCGTGACCCACAAACGCCTCGCCGACCGGGAGGAGATGATCAATGTCTCCGGTGGCTGGCATGCCCATCTCACTGTTCTGCAAGCGGTGCTCGCAGGTGAGAAGACGCCGCCATTCTGGTCGCAGATCAAGGCGCTGGAAGCCGCATACACCGCACGCTTCAACGAACGGTGAGACCCCTTTCGCTATTGGCACCAAGGAGCATGACATGAACGTTTCCGCTACGCCGCCCAAGGCTGGCGCCCAGCCCGACACAGCACCGAAGCTCGCCGGCGGGCGCAATATCGCGATGAAGGTGCCACCGCATCAGTATGACGAGACGGTACGCTTCTACCGGGACGTACTCGGCATGGAGCAGATCGAGGAGCTTCTGCCCGCTGTCGGCTTTCGCTTCGGAGCCAACCAGCTCTGGATCGACAAGACCCCTGGCATGAGCCAGTCGGAACTCTGGCTGGAAATCGTGACTGACGACACCAAGGCCGCCGCCGCTCGGCTGGAAGCGGCAGGCATCGCGCGCTGTGACGAAATTGAACCGCTGGGCGAAAATTTCGACGGGTTCTGGATATCGAGCCCCGCCCAGATCATCCATCTGGTCGACCATAAATCCGGCGCCTGGTGAAGACGATATGTTGAAAATAGCTCTGATGAGTATCCTTGTGGACGACCAGGACAAGGCTGAGGCATTTTACACGGATGTGCTGGGCTTCCGGAAGAAGCAGGACTTTCCGGCCGGCGGCGCCCGCTGGCTGACGGTGGTTACACCGGGAGCCGAGAACGGCACCGAGTTGCTTCTGGAACCCATGGGATACGACTTCGCGCGCACCTACCAGAAGGCGCTTTATGATGCCGGCATACCCTGTACGACTTTTGCCTGCGAGGACGTGCAGGCAGAGTATGAGCGGCTGAAAGCGCGCGGCGTGGTGTTTCGCGCAGAGCCGACCCGGATGGAGGGGATGCCCACCATCGCCGTGTTCGAGGATACGTGCGGCAACCTCGTTCAGATGTTCGAGGCATCTTGAGAAGAAAGGGCGGACACAAGGCGTCCGCCCTCCATTCAGTCTGACGTCAGAACTTCGCGCCTTCGCGGATGAACGTCCCGGCATTCAGTTCGTTGAACGCCTGCACCAGTTCCTGGCGCGTGTTCATGACGATGGGACCGTGCCAGGCGACGGGCTCCTGGATGGGCTTGCCCGAAACGAGCAGAAAGCGGATGCCTCGTTCGCCGGCCTGCACCACCACTTCGTCGCCCGTGTCGAAAACCACGAGCGTGCGGTCACCGCTCATGTCGCGGAGATGCACTTCCTCGCCTGCGACCTCCTTTTCGACCAGCACCCCGAATGGTTTCGAGGCATCGCGGAACGTGCCGGAGCCTTCGAAGATGTAGGCGAAGGCGCTGCGGTAGGTGTCGACCGGCAGGACCTTGCGCTTTCCCGGCGGCACCCAGACATCGAGATATTGCGGATCAGCCGCAATACCATCGACGGGACCACGCTTGCCCCAGAACTCACCGACCACGACACGCACGCGCGTCCCGTCATCGTCGATCACTTCAGGAATGTCGCCGGCTTTCACGTCCTGATAGCGTGGCGTCGTCATCTTCTCGCTCGATGGCAGGTTGGCCCAGAGCTGGAAGCCGTGCATACGGCCCTGCCTGTCACCATGCGGCATTTCCTGATGGAGGATACCGCTGCCGGCCGTCATCCATTGCACATCCCCGGCGCCAAGTGAGCCGGCATTGCCGAGACTGTCTGCATGATCGACGCTGCCCGCCAGAACATAGGTGATTGTTTCGATGCCGCGATGCGGATGCCAGGGAAAGCCGGCCTGATAGTCTTCCGGCCGATCGTTGCGGAAGTCATCGAGCAGAAGGAACGGATCGGCCAGCTTCGGATCGCCAAAGCCGAACGCTCGGTCAAGTCGAACACCTGCACCTTCCATCGTGGGCTGGGCCTGCGAAATCTGCTTTACGGGACGAATGGACATGATCGTCTCTCCATCTGTTGCTTGGAGCAAAGATAGTGCGTGCCTGCGGTTATGACATCCGCGACAGCGAAGACGCGCTGTTTACATATTGGAGACAATCGGCGGCATTGACGCTGTGCGTGGTCCAATGCTCTGGTCACGCCAGAACACGATTGTCGGGCGGTCCTTGTACTCGGTGCGCGCTTTTTCAACAAAGCCGAGGCGCTCCGCGAGCCTGCGTGACGGAGCGTTCTCCTCATCGATGATGCAGGTAACGGTTTTGTCCCGGTGTGCTCGCGAGCACCAGGAAAACACGGCTTCCATGGCTTCTTTCGCATAGCCTCTGCCGTGGACCTCCGGCAGGAAGACCCATCCGGCCTCCAGCGTGCCTTCAACAGAAGGGGTAATAGCGCGCCGTGCTTCCTGAACACCGGCATCGCCCAGAAAAGCACCCGTCGCCTTCTCCGTTACGGCAAAATAGCCGAAACCCACCAGATCCCACATGCCCCGATGCATGGCGAGACGGCGCCAGGCATCTTCACCCGTGAGTGGTTTGCCCGAGGTAAAGCGCGTGGCCTCCGGCAGCGACCAGAGGTGGGCGAAGGCATCGAAATCGGTGCTGGAGTGCGCACGCAGCACGAGGCGCTCCGTTTCGAGAACCGGAGTCTGCAGGGTCATTCTTTCGGTCCAAGCCGATCGGCGATCAGTAGTGCCAGGCGTTCGGCAACATCGTCCTTGCCCATCTCCGGCCATTCGTCGTGTCCGTCCTGGCTGACGATCACCACGCTGTTGCGGTCGCCGCCCATCACACCACCGGGGCCGACGCCGCTGTCATGCGAGACGTCGTTGGCGACGATGATGTCGGCGCCTTTCTTGTTCAGCTTTGCGCGCGCATTCTTGAACAGATCCTGCGTTTCGGCAGCGAAGCCGATGACGAGCGCCGGGCGCTTTTCATGATGCCCGATCCCCGAAAGGATGTCGGGATTTTCGGTGAGCTCGAGCGTGGGAGCGCCCTGTCCGGGTTTCTTCTTGATCTTCTCGGCGGTCTCGACAGCCGGACGCCAGTCGGCGACGGCAGCGACGAAGACCCCGGCATCTGCCGGAAGTGCGGCTTCCACCGCTTCGCGCATCTGGCGTGCTGTCTCCACATGGGTGGTCGTGACACCCTGCGGGTCCGGAATGGAAACGGGGCCCGAAACGAGGTGAACCGATGCCCCGAGGCGGGCAAGTGCCGCAGCGATGGCGTGTCCCTGTTTGCCCGAAGACCGGTTGGCAATGTAGCGAACCGGGTCGATCACCTCATGGGTTGGTCCCGAGGTAACGATCACCTTGCGCCCCGCAAGCGGCTTTTCGCCGGTGTCGAGCAGGGCCTCTATGGCTGCCACGATCTCCATCGGCTCGGCCATGCGACCTTCGCCTGCTTCGCCGCTTTCGGCCATCTCTCCCCGGTTGGGGCCGACAAAATGCACCCCGTCTTCCCGGAGCGTCCTTGCATTGCGCTGCGTGGCCGGGTGCTCCCACATACGGGGGTTCATGGCGGGCGCCAGGAGAACAGGCTTGTCGGTGGCGAGCAGCACCGTCGAGGCGAGGTCATTGGCCTGACCGGTGGCGAGCTTTGCCATCAGGTCGGCTGTCGCGGGCGCGACGACGAGAAGGTCGGCCTCGCGCGAAAGACGGATATGGCCGACATCGTGTTCGTCCTGACGGTCGAACAGATCGGTGAAGACGTGGTCTGCCGAAAGCGCGCCCACGGATAGCGGGGTGATGAACTCCTGTGCGGCCTTTGTCATGACGCAACGCACGCTCGCCCCGCGCTCGCGCAGGCGGCGGATCAGGTCGAGGCATTTATAGGCTGCGATGCCGCCCCCGATCAGAAGCAGGATGCGCGTTTTGCGAAGGGTCTGCTGGGGGGCTGTCATGGATGCAGGCTCTCTTACGACGGCTTCATGGCTGGCTCGATATCGGTATGAACGAAATCGTCGCCCTTGAAAAGAAGCGGCAGGTTAGCGCTGCGGGCGAGAGCGTAAGCGAAGCAGTCTCCAATGTTGAGCGCGGCTTTGTGGCCGGTGCCCGGACCATAGATCGCGTAGGCCCTGCGTGCGATGCTCAATTGCCGGTCGTCGAAGTCGATCGTTTCCACGTCGAGAGCCTTGAGCAGTGTGTTGAGACGCGTGGTTCCTTCGATCATCGCAATGTGCCTTGCAACGCAATGCGCTTCGAAGGTGGTGGTGCTGCTGATAAGGATTCGTTCGGCATGTACGAAAGCCTGACGAAACATGTCCGCATCCGCATCGCCGTTCAGAACGGCGATTAGCGCCGACGTGTCGACGACGAATTTCGCTTCACAATGTACGGCCATTCCAGATCTCGTCGGTGATGGCTTTCAGATTGAAAGGGCCGATGGGGCTCATCGAGACCGATTCGATCAGCTCGATGCGATGACGGATTTTCTGAGTGCGGGTATTCTGGTGAGGCTGTACACTTTTTGCGAGTATGCGACGGACCTCTTCCTCCATCGAGACGTCGTTTTCGGCCGCGCGTTTTTTTAGAGCGCGCCGCACCTTCTCGTCCACATTTCGAATGGTCAGTGTCGCCATTGTTACTCCGTTACAAAACACTTCAGCCTTAACGCAGCGGCAGGCATGCTGCATGCCTGCCGCATTCACGTCTGGGCATAACCCAATGACAGCATGACTGTCAGTGCTGGCGTTGCATTATGCACACTTCTTCGGCGTGGAATAATGAGGCGAATCCGTGTCTTAGGTGTGGTTTGCTAGCATTGCTGTCATTGCCTTCAGGGTAAGCCTGGCGCGACTGAAGGCCGATGCTCGAACGAACGGATACGGGCTGGATTGGATCAGGAGATCTGCCACGCGATAACGGCAAGCGCAATCGCGATCACCCACAGGGCGAAACGCCCGCCGCGTGAATGGCGGGCTTCTGCCCTGCCAATCGCTTCGGCGGTCTCGGGATCAAAGCGCAAACCCTTCTGGGCCATCGTGTCGATCTCACGGGAGAGGCGCTCCGTACGGGCGGCCAGATCCGGGGCCTGACGAACGAGCGCGACGAGCGCCCCCACGCCTTCGCCTGCATCCCTTATGATGCCGCGTGGCCCGAGATTGGCGGCGATCCAGTCGGACACCACCGGCTCGGCCGTCTTCCACATATTGAAATGCGGATCGAGCGTGCGCGCCACACCTTCGACCACCACCATGGTTTTCTGCAGCAGCAGAAGCTCCGGGCGGGTCTGCATGTCGAAGAGTTCGGTGACTTCGAAGAGAAGTGTGAGAAGGCGCGCCATGGAAATGGTCTCGGCAGACTGGCCGTGGATCGGCTCACCAATGGCGCGCAGCGCCTGCGCAAAAGCGGCGACGTCGTGGTGCGCCGGTACATAACCCGCCTCGAAATGCACCTCCGCCACCCGGCGGAAATCGCGGGTAATAAAACCGTAGAGGATCTCGGCCAGGAAATGCCGCTCCTTGCGTCCAATCCGTCCGGTGATGCCAAAATCGACGGCAACGATCGTGCCGTCATCCTCGACAAACAGGTTGCCGGGATGCATGTCCGCGTGAAAGAAGCCGTCGCGCAGTGTATGGCGCAGGAAGGACTGGATCAGCGTTCTGGCGAGCGCTTCGAGGTCGTGACCTGCTTCCCGCAACGCGTCGATGTCCGACATCTTCGTGCCGTTGACCCATTCGAGTGTCATCACATCGCGACCGGTGCGCTGCCAGTCGACAGCCGGAACGCGGAAACCCGGGTCGTCCCTGGTGTTTTCCTGTATCTCTGAAATGGCAGCGGCTTCCAGCCGCAGATCCATCTCGATCTTCGTCACCTGCGCCAGCGTCTCCGCCACCTTCACAGGCTTGAGACGACGCGTGGACGGCATGAACCGTTCCTGCAGGTGTGCAGCCAGAAAATAGCTTTCGAGATCGTTCTGAAACCGGCGCCTGACGCCGGGCCTGATGACCTTCACGGCCACCTTCCGGGGCTCTGATCCACCGACATCAACAAGCGCCTCGTGCACCTGAGCAATGGAAGCGGCGGCAACAGGCCCGTCGAACTGCACAAAGAGCTCCTCAACCGGTCTCCCGAGCGAAGTTTCTATGGCCGCCCGCGCCTGGGTCTCCGGGAACGTATCCATCCGGTCCTGAAGGCGGGAAAGGTCCCGAGCCATGTCATGGCCGACGACATCAGGTCGGGTTGCCAGGAACTGACCGAGCTTCACATAGGAGGGCCCCAGTCGGTTCACCGCCTGCGCAAGTCGTTCAGGGCGGTCGCGTCGTGCCGAACGACGCCGAGACATCAGCTTTGCGACACGCCAGCCAAAGCGCGGCATGCCTTCCAACTGGTCGCCCGGCATGGCCGCAACCACACCTTCGCGAATGAGAATCCAGCCCGCGCGTGCAAGCCTCAGATATGCGCCGACCGTACTCATGAATATGCCGTCAAATCTTCCAGCCGGAGTGCAGGGCGGCGATCCCGCCAGTATAATTGCGCCATGTCACGCGCGAGAAGCCCGCATTTGTGATCATCGCGGCAAAATTCTGCTGGTTTGGGAACTTGCGGATGGATTCGATCAGATACCGATAGGGCTCGCCGTCGCCTGTCACCGCCTGCCCGATGCGCGGAATCGCATGGAAGGACCAGTTTTCATAGACCTTGTCGAGGAGCGGCATTTCGACTTCGGAAAATTCGAGGCACAGAAAGCGCCCGCCGGGTTTCAGAACGCGAAAAGCCTCATCGAGTGCCCGGTCGATATGCGGCACATTGCGAATGCCAAAGGCAATCGTATAGGCGTCAAAAGTGTTGTCCTCGAAAGGCAGATCTTCTGCGTTGGCTTCGACGAAAGTCAGATTTTCGGCAAAGCCTCTCTTTTCGGCGCGTTCCCGTCCGACTTCCAGCATCGAGCCATTGATATCGAGCACGGTCACGTCCGCATTGCGGCGGGATGCCTCGACGATACGGAATGCGATGTCACCCGTGCCACCGGCCACGTCAAGGGCGCGATAGCCCGGTCGCTTCGAAGGTGCGAGCCATGAAATCATGGCATCCTTCCAGGCCCGATGCAGCCCGGCGGACATGAGGTCGTTCATCACGTCATAGCGTTTTGCAACGCGGTGGAACACCGTGTTGACCAGACCCTGCTTCTCGTTCTCGTCAACCTGACGAAAACCGTAGGCCGTCTCCATGCCGCCCTGGGCGGTGGTACGTTGATCTGACATCATCACCCTTTCGAAATCGCCGGGACCATAGCTCATTGCCGCTTCTGGCGCTATTGTCAAAAGCGCGATGAACAGCCGCGCCGGCGGACTGGTTAAAACGGAGCGCACATGGTCCCAAAAGCCGAGCTTCACTGTCATATCGAAGGTGCTGCCTCGCCTGAGCTTGTTTTGTCCCAGGCCCGCAAATATGGCGTCGATACATCCGGCTTTCTTCGTGACGGGGCGTATCACTGGTACGATTTTACGAGTTTTCTGGCCGCTTATGACGCCGCGGCGAACCTCTTTCGAAGCGAGGAGGATTACGCGCTTCTGGCCGAGGATTACTTGACCGGCCTGTGGCGCGAAGGGGCCGTTTACTCGGAGATCTTCACCTCACCCGATCATGCCGAACGCGCCGGTTTGTCCCGCATGGACTACACAAATGCCCTCGGCGAGGGGATTGAGCGGGCGCGGGCGAAAACCGGCATCGAGGGAAGGATCATCGTCACGGGCGTGCGTCATTTCGGTGCGGCTGCGGTTGAGGATGCGGCCCGCTTTGCCGCCGCCTGCAGGCATCCTCTGGTGACCGGTTTCGGCATGGCTGGAGACGAGCGTTTCGGCAATGTGCGTGACTATGAACATGCATTCGAGATCGCCCGCGAGGCCGGGTTGGGCCTGACTGTCCATGCCGGGGAATTCGGTGGCTGGGAGAGTGTGGAGGCAGCGCTGAACCATATTCGCCCCGCGCGCATCGGCCATGGCGTGCGCGCCATCGAAAATCCCGATCTGGTGCGCCGGCTCGCAGACGAAGGTGTGGTACTGGAGGTATGTCCGGTCTCCAACATCGTGCTGAAGGTCTACCCCGATTACGCCAGTCACCCGTTACCAGACTTGCTCGAGGCTGGGTGCCGCGTCACCCTCAACTCGGATGACCCGCCGCATTTCCATACTTCGCTCGGTTACGAATATCACGTGGCACGGGAGCATTTCGGCCTGGACGATGCGACCTTGCGTAGCCTCACGCGTACGGCCATAGAGGCGGCTTTTGTCGACGATGCCACCCGCAGACGCCTGCTCGATGCTCTTGAAGACAAAACTGTGGCTCAATGAGGCATGCGGTATGCTGAAACGTTCGTGTTGGTTAGTATCGGCAACAAGAAACCAGCATCCGGGGAACTTCACATGCAGGGCGTGACTGTCGTCGACCACCCGCTTGTCCAGCACAAGCTCACAATCATGCGCGACAAGGAGACGTCGACGGCCGGCTTTCGGCGTCTTCTGCGCGAGATTTCGCTATTGCTGTGTTATGAGGTCACGCGTGATCTGGAACTCACCACCAAGCGAATAGAAACACCTCTTCAGCCCATTGATTCGCCAACGCTGGAAGGAAAGAAACTCGTGTTCGCCTCGGTGCTGCGTGCCGGGAACGGGCTCCTGGACGGCATGCTCGATCTAGTACCGGCAGCGCGTGTAGCGCATGTGGGCATGTATCGCGATCATGAAACGCTGGAAGCGATCGAGTATTTTTTCAAGGCGCCGAGTGATCTCGGTGACCGGCTGGTGATCGTGGTCGATCCGATGCTGGCGACGGCCAACTCCGCCATCGCCGCCGTTGATAAACTCAAGGAGCGGGGCGCCACCAATCTGCGCTTCCTGTGCCTGCTGGCAGCCCCGGAAGGTGTTGAGAACTTCCGTAGATCCCACCCCGATGTGCCGATTTTCACAGCTTCAATAGACGAGCGCCTGAACGAGAAGGGCTATATCGTGCCCGGTCTCGGCGATGCAGGTGACCGCATGTATGGGACCAAGTAACCCACACTTAACCAACCGGAATGGTTGTCGGCGCCGTTAAGCGAATGATCGGCGGTGGTTCTTATGGTTCTTCCAGCAGCAAACTGGAAGGAACAGATGTTTCGCAAGATGATCATGCTGGGGGTGGTGGCTGGCGCTGCAGGGGGCGTTCCCGCTCTCTATCAGAGCAATCCGGAGTTCTACCGGGAGCTGCTGCACGCGGCGTTGACTTTGAGCGCGAATGAAAACCCACAACAGGTCGCAGCCTCGCGCCCTGCTTCCAGTCCCTTGCCGATGAACAGCGAAACGTCGGTTCTTCTGGGCAGAAAGGTCAGCATCACTGCCGATGAGACGGGTCATTTCGTGGGGCGGTTCAAATTGAACGGTCGTGAGCTGAGTGCGATGATTGATACGGGTGCGACCTATGTGGCGATCAACCGGGATACCGCGCGCCGGATCGGAGTATCTTTGAACTCCTCTGACTTCAAATATGAAGTGAACACGGCCAACGGCAAGGTACGCGCGGCGGCGACGACGATCGATAGCCTCCAGATTGGCCGCATCTATGTAGAAAACATCGATGCGGTGGTGCTCGATGATCGGGCGCTGGACAAGATCTTGATAGGTATGAGCTTTCTTGACCGTCTTGCCCGCTTTCAGGTGGAAAACCGGGCGCTGGTGCTCGAACAATAGAAAGACTTTGATTCCACAGCCCGATCTGCTTCAAATCTCTGCCGTTACCCGACGCAGGATCGTTTTGCGCGTACGCGGTTTCGCATCAGTGATGTCGTAGGCGCTGCTCACAATGCGCGCTGCGCGCCGGGCGCTTTCTTCCGATGATGCATGCACCATGCAGAGCGGTTCGCCATGTTTCGTTTCGGCCCCAAGAGGCAAGAGATCGGTGAAGCCGACGGAATGATCGATCGTGTCCTGGGGAGTTCGCCGACCGCCACCGAGCCCGATCACACCAATGCCAACCGCACGCGCGTCAATCGCGCTCACAAAGCCATCATTCGCAGCAGGAACGGGGAGGGTTACAGACGCACGAGGCAGATACTTGTCCGGATTTTCAACAAAGTCACCCGGTCCGCCAAGCGCGGACACCATCTGGCCGAATCGTTCTGCAGCACGCCCGCTCTCGAGCGCTTCATGGGCCCGGTCGTAGGCTTCGCGCGTGGTTGTCGCGATGCCGGAGGCAAGCAGCATCTCGCTGGCAAGCGCCAGTGTGACGTCCTCCAGCCTGCGGTCGCGCTTCTCGCCCGTGAGAAAGTCGACCGCATTGACAACTTCCACCGCATTGCCGGCGGCGGATGCGAGTGGCTGGTTCATGTCGGTTATGAGCGCGGAGGCCGAAAGGCCCGCTTCGCCCGCAACGCGCACCAGATTTTCGGCTAGCTTGCGCGCCGCACGGGCATCGCCCATGAAGGCGCCATTGCCGGACTTCACATCGAGCACCAGCGATGAAAGGCCGGCGGCCAGCTTCTTCGACAGGATGGAGGCGGTGATGAGCGGGATCGATTCCACCGTGCCGGTAACATCGCGCACGGCATAGAAGCGCTTGTCGGCAGGCGCGAGATCGCCCGTCTGCCCGATGATCGCGCAGCCCACCTTTCGCACCGTTTCGGCAAAGCGTTTCTGGTCTGGCTGGCTCGTGTAACCGGGGATGGAATCCATCTTGTCGAGCGTGCCGCCGGTGTGGCCGAGGCCGCGTCCGGAGATCATCGGCACAAAGGCGCCGCAGGCCGCCACGATGGGGGCAAGCATGAGGGAGACATTGTCACCTACACCGCCGGTGGAATGCTTGTCGGTCACGGGGCCAGGCAGGTTCGACCAGTCGAGCACGCTGCCGGAATCGCGCATGGCGAGCGTGAGGGCCGCCCCTTCCGCGGCATCCATGCCGTTCAAAAGAACTGCCATGGCGAGCGCCGCGATCTGCCCCTCGCTCCATGAACCATCTGCGAGTCCGGCGGTGAACGCGCAGATTTCCTCGCCTGTCAGCGCCTTGCCGTCGCGCTTCCTGCGGATGATTTCCTGAGGGAGCATTTGATCCTCAGCCTACCGGCAGGCCATCGGCGCACAACTGGCCGAGAATGGTGGCGAGCCGCTGCCCGCCAATGGGCGCCATGTCCTTCGTTTCCTGATGCGAAAGCTCGCCTGCGCTCATCCCGGCCCCAAGATTGGTGATAACCGAACAGGCCGCGACACGAAGCCCGAGATAGCGCGATAGAATAACCTCGGGAACCGTCGACATGCCGACAGCATCGGCCCCCAGAGTGCGGGCCATGCGGATTTCCGCCGGTGTTTCGAAGGTCGGGCCGGAGAACCACATATAGACGCCCTTGTGCAATTGCGTGCCGGTTTTGCGCGCGGCGTTCTCAAGGCGCGCGCGCAGGCCCGCATCATACGCCTCGCTCATGCCCACGAACCGGCGGTCGCTGCCTTCACCGATCAGCGGGTTGGCGCCCGAGAAATTGATGTGATCCTCGATCAGCATGACCGAGCCAGGCGGCATGTCTTCGCGCAGGGATCCGGCGGCATTGGTGAGGATGAGCTGCGTGATGCCTATGCCCCATAAGGTTTCGAGCGCCGGGCGCATGGCGGCGGGATCGCCGTGCTCGTAATAATGGGCGCGCCCCGCCAGCATCAGGACCGGAGTACCGGAAAGCCGGCCCGCGACGATCTCGCCCGCATGGCCCGTCACGCCGCTTTGCGGAAAGCCCTGTAACTCGGAATAGGAGATGCGCACGGCATCCTCCACATCATTGACAAGCCCGCCGAGCCCCGAGCCCAGCACAAGAGCAAGCTGCGGGGCAAGCCCGTTGAGCCGCTCGGTCAGACGGTCCACGGCCTGTTTCATTTGCCATCCTCGAAGCTGAAACCGCGTGGAAAGACCGCCGAAAACGGCACCGTTTCCAGAACACCTCCGGTATCGCACAGGTGCAGCACCGCATTCTCTGTAGCGAATTCCGCCAGCCGCTGCCGGCAGCCGCCGCAGGGCATGATCTTCGGCATCTTTTCTGCCACGACGGCGATCTCCGTCACGCGGCCGCCGCCAGCCATGACGAGATGGCCAAGTGCCGTGGTCTCGGCACACCAGCCTTCGGGATAGGAGGCGTTTTCGATGTTGCAGCCGGCGTGAATGGCGCCGGTCTCGGTTTTCACCGCAGCCCCCACGGGAAAGCGGGAATAGGGAGCATAGGCGTTCTTCATTGCCGCGCTGGCGGCGGAAAACAGATCTTCGGCGCTCATCAACGCTCCTTCACATAGGGCACGCCGCCGGCGCGCGGTGGCACGGCCTTGCCGATAAAGCCGGCCAGAAGCACTACGGTGAGAATGTAGGGCAGCGCCTGCATGAACTGCACCGGCACCTGGCCGATCAAGGGCAGGGGCGTGCCCTGAATGCGGATGGCGAAAGCATCGAGGAAACCGAACAGGAGGCAGGCAAACATGACCGGCACGGGTTTCCACTTGGCGAAGATGAGAGCGGCCAGCGCGATGAAGCCGCGCCCTGCCGTCATGTCCTTCACGAAGCCGGCATTCTGCGCCAGCGACAGATAGGTGCCGGCCATGCCGGTAAGGATGCCGGTGCAGATGACAGCGCGGTAGCGCAGCCATGAGACGGAAACGCCTGCCGTGTCGACCGCTGCCGGGTTTTCACCCACCGCCCGGAGCCTGAGGCCGAAGCGGGTGCGGAACAGCACCCACCAGGTGAAGGGCACGAGCAGGAAGGCCGCGTAGGTGAGAAGCGAATGGCCGGAGATGAGTTCGGAGTAGATGTCGCCGAGGATCGGCACATCGCGCACCGCCCCTGCAAAGGGGAGTTCGACGGCGCCAAACCGGGCGTCGCCCGGCAGCGAGGGTGTGCGCCCACCCTGCCGGAACCATGCCTGGCCCAGAATGATGGTCGAGCCGGCGGCAATGAAGTTGATGGCGACGCCCGAGACGATCTGGTTGCCGCGATGGGTGATCGAAGCAAAGCCATGCACGAGCGCGAGGAAGACCGAGATCAGCATGGCCGCCCCAAGCCCGGCCCAGGCAGAGCCGGTGACGGCCGCCGCCGCGCCGGCAGCAAATGCGCCGGCCAGCATCTTGCCCTCAAGGCCGATGTCGAACACGCCCGACCGCTCCGAATAAAGCCCGGCGAGCGCGGCCAGCAGGAGCGGTATGGACAGCCGCACGGTGGAATCGAGAACGAGGATCAGGGAATGAAAGAAATCCATCTCAGCCACCCTCGCCCTGCTGGGCCTCAATCCCCGCCGAACGCGGGCTGAGACTGGCGAAAAGCGCCTGTATCGAAGGCCGGAACATGTGCTCCAGCGCGCCGGCGAACAGGATGACGAGGCCCTGAATGATGACGATCATGTCGCGCGAGATGTTGGGCATCTCGAAGGCGAGCTCCGCCCCGCCCTGATAGAGCATGCCGAACAGGATGGCCGCCGGCACGATGCCTGCCGGATGCGAGCGCCCCATCAGCGCCACGGCGATGCCCACAAAACCCGCGCCGGTGACGAAATCGATCTGCAAACGGTTCTGGTCGCCCATCACCGGGTTGAGCGCCATCATGCCGGCAAGCGCGCCGGAGATGAGCATGGTGATGATGATGATCTTCGTTTCGCTGACGCCGGCATAGCGCGCCGCCTTGGGGCTGAAACCGCGCATGCGGATCTCATAGCCGAGCCGCGTGCGCCAGATCAGAACCCAGACGAGAAACGCCGCCAGAAGCGCCAGCAGAAAGGAGAGGTTGAACGGGGCGGAGCGGATGGAAAAGCCCATTGCCTCCAGCACCCAGTTGAGCTTGGGCAATTGCCCGCCTTCGAGGAAATTGCGGGTCTGCGGGGCCTGCGCGCCGGCGGGTTTGAGCACATTCACCAGCAGATAGACCATCAGGCTTGCGGCAATGAAATTGAACATGATCGTCGTGATGACGATATGCGAGCCGCGCTTTGCCTGGAAATAGGCCGGGATGAAGGCCCACGCCGCACCGAACAGCGCAGCACCCACAATGGCCAGCGGAAACACCAGCCACCAGGGCAGAATGCTGTCGAAGGCGAGGCAGACCACCGCCACGCCCAGCCCGCCCACATAGGCCTGCCCCTCGCCGCCAATGTTGAACAGGCTGCAATGGAAGGCGACGGCCACGGCAAGCCCGGTGAAGATGAAGCTTGTCGCGTAATAGAGCGTATAGGCGATGTTCTGCCCGCGGCCGAGCGCCCCTTCCACCAGAATGGCGGCGGCGCGGAAGGGGTTTTCTCCCACAAGCATCACCACCAGCCCGGCCACCAGAAAGGCGACGGCGAGATTGATGAGCGGGATCAGCCCGTAATCGGCCCAAGCGGGCAGTTTCGCATAAGGCGCACTCATTCCGCCGCCTCCTTTTCCTCGACGCCGGCCATGAGCAGGCCAAGCTCGCCTTCGCTGGCTTCGGGCCCGCGCTCGCCCACTACGCGGCCGGCGAACATGACCAGGATGCGGTCGGAGAGCGAGCGGATTTCATCGAGCTCCACCGAGACCAGAAGCACCGCCTTGCCCTGATCGCGCATGTCGATCAGCCGTTTGTGGATGAACTCGATGGCGCCCACATCAACGCCGCGCGTCGGCTGGCCGACGATCAGCACCTTGGGGTCCTGCTCCATCTCGCGCGCCAGCACAATCTTCTGCTGGTTGCCGCCGGAGAAGTTCGCCGTCTTCAGCCGGCAATCCGGCGGGCGAATGTCGTATTTCTCGATCTTCTCGCGCGCATCGGCGCGGATCGCCTCGATGTTGAGGAAGGGGCCGTTCAGATATTTCGCCTGCCGATGATAGCCGAGCATGGCGTTCTCGTTTTCCTCAAAGGGCAGAACGAGACCCACATGATGCCGGTCTTCGGGCACATGGGCCATGCCGCGCGCGCGCAGGTCTGCGGGGTCTGCAGCGCCCGTCAGGTCCACCGGCTCGCCACCCAGCGTCACCGTGCCGGAAACGGCCCTGCGCACGCCGGTGATGGCATCGAGAAGCTGCGATTGCCCATTGCCCGCCACGCCGGCAATGCCGACGATCTCGCCCGCGCGCACATCGAGCGACACATTGTCGACCATGGTGACGCCGCGCGAATCCTTCACGGTCAGATTGCGCACCGAAAGCAGCACCTCGCCGGGCTTCGCCTCGCCCTTTTCCACCTGAAGCAGCACGCGCCTGCCGACCATCAGTTCGGCCAGCTCTTCCACGCTGGTCTCGGCGGTCCTGCGGGTTGCCACCATCGTGCCCTGCCGCATGACCGAGACATTGTCGGTGATCGCCATGATCTCGCGCAGCTTGTGGGTGATGAGGATGATGGTTTTCCCCTCTTCCTTGAGCTGTTCGAGAATGCGGAACAAATGGTCCGCCTCTGCCGGCGTCAGAACGCCGGTCGGCTCGTCGAGGATGAGGATGTCGGCGCCGCGATAGAGCGCCTTGAGGATCTCCACCCGCTGCTGCAGGCCCACCGGCAGATCCTCGATGATGGAGTCGGGGTCCACCTCCAGCCCATAGTCGCGCTCCAGCCGCTCCAGCTCCGAACGCGCCCTGGCGATGGAGGTGTTGAGCAGCGCCTCGCCTTCCGCCCCCAGGATCACGTTTTCCAGCACGGAAAAATTCTGCACCAGCATGAAGTGCTGATGCACCATGCCGATACCCAGCGCGATGGCGTCGCTCGGCGTGTTGATCGCGGCCTTTTTGCCGCCCACATGGATCCGCCCGCGATCGGCCTGGTAGAAGCCATAGAGGATCGACATCAGAGTCGATTTTCCGGCCCCGTTTTCGCCGATAACGCCGTGGATTGTCCCGGCCTCGATTTTCAGATCGATGTTGCGGTTTGCATGAACCGCGCCAAAGCTCTTGCTGATGCCCTTGAGCTCGATTGCCGTTTCAGCCATCGGCGGCCCGCTTCCCCGTTTTTATCGTTTGGTCAAATTCCTATCACGCGGGCCCGCCGCCTGCCAACCGGTGCGGGAAGACAAGGCGCAGGGCAGTCCGGGCGAAAGGCACCTCAGGCACTCTCGACAAATCAGGCCTTGCTTGTCAATTTCCGCAGGCGAGAATGCACCGAAACCGCAGAAAGAAGCGCGCCATGAGCGAAGACCGCATCACGAAGCTGGAAATCCTGGCCGCCGAGCAGGAAAAGACCATCGAAGAGCTTTCCGCCGAGCTGACGCGCCAGTGGCGCGAGACGGAAGCGCTGAAGAAGAAGCTCGAACGGCTCTCGGAGCGCTTCATGGAGCTGGAGGAGCAGACGGCGGGCGATGTGCCCGTGACCAAGCCGCCGCATTGGTGAGAGGGCCGGGGATAAAGGTGCGTCGCGGGCCACCGTGCCCGCTTTCGAGCTCATAGCGCCCGATTTCGCAGGATGCACGAATGTCAGACTTCATTGGTGCGGCCCGCGATTTCCAGAGGATCACCCGAAATTTTGTCGCCGCCCTGATTCAGACTCCTTGACCGGAGGCAAGCGTATCCAAGCCGCCGTTTTGCCGCATCTAAGTCCCTCGGACAGCTCCGGTTTCAGCAAGCCAGGTTTGTGTCGCTTCGTTGACGCCCGGGACAGGTTCGGCGGTTGCTGACTGTCTCAGTTCCGCAAGGCTGGTTTCCGCAAGGACCCGCCGCCACTCCGCTTCAGCCTTGCGCATCACCCTCGCGATGTTGCAGGGCGCACGATAGTGCCTCGAAGCCGCAGCACAGGGGCCTTTCTGGCGAATTTCGGTACACCGGAAGAGAACCTGATGGTCCTCCAAGGCCATGACGATCTGAAGAAGTGAAACATCTTCGGCTGGCTTTCCCATAGCCAGCCCACCTGACCGCCCCTCGGTCGACTGCACGATCCCTGCCGCGACGAGTTTCTGCATAGCCTTCGAAAAATAGCTTGGTTTGATCCCGTGATATTCCGCCAAAGCGCGCGCCGGAATGCGCGCGCCATCGGGCAACATCGCCAATGCAAGACAAGCGTGAAGTCCCCACTCGACAGTTTCCGACAGCTGCATTACAAACTCCGATAGTAAATATCCTAGTTTAACATCTGCGCGATGAAAGGAAAGCGTAATGTCTGATTTGCAAGAGGAAGAAGGCTTCTGTGTTGTCGGCGTGTCGGAGGTGGTCCGAAATGATGATCCGGCAGGGATTGGTGCTCTTTGGGAGGCTTTCCATTCGGACGATGTTCGCACGAAGGTCGGCGCTGAAGCGTCCAAAGAAGTCTACTGCGTTTATCACGACTACGAAGGTGGCTTTATGGACCCGTACCGCATGACAATCGGCTATCGTGCGCCGTCAGCAAACGTGCCCGAAGGCCTTCATCGCGCTGAAGTTCCCAGGCAGTCCGTGCTTGTTTACGATGTAAAAGGTCCGCAGCCGCAATCCTTGATCACTCAGTGGCAAAACATATGGAATGGCGCTCTCAACCGATCATATCTCGCAGACTACGATGTATATGATGCCGACGACCCCGAAGCCGTCAAAGTAAGAGTTGGTGTCCGTTCATGATAAGGTTAACCGAGGAAGCAGCCATTCGCGCAGTCGCAACGAAAGCTCACTTTGTCCGCATAGCTGTCGGATAACTGTTATCATGCGTTCGGTCGATTTTTGCCGCGAACCAGACATGCCGTCTGGTCAGGAAAGCGACAGCTTCCAGAATTTTCAAGAACACGTCCGACTACGTGACCAAGGCCAAGTAAATCTCTCCCCCATCATCAAAAAACCCCACCGGATCGCTCCGGCGGGGTTTTTCATTTTCGTTCAATAAAGCCCAGAGGCTTATTCGTCGTCGCCGCCCTTGTTCTTCAGGGCCGCGCCGAGGATGTCGCCGAGGGAGGCGCCGGAGTCGGTGGAACCGAACTGTGCGACAGCTTCCTTCTCTTCCGCGATCTCCAGAGCCTTGATCGAGACGCTGATGCGGCGGGTCTTCTTGTCGAAGACGGTGACGCGGGCGTCCACCTTCTGGCCGACGGAGAAGCGCTCGGGGCGCTGCTCGGCACGGTCACGCGACAGGTCGGAGCGCTTGATGAAGCTTTCGACATCGTGATCGACCAGGCGAACCTCGAGGCCACCGTCCTTCACGTCGGTCACTTCACAGGTCACCACGGCACCCTTGCGCAGCTCGCCGGAAGCAGCCGCTTCACCGATCGCGTCATGGCCAAGCTGCTTGATGCCGAGCGAGATGCGCTCTTTCTCGACGTCCACGTCGAGAACCTGCGCCTTCACCATGTCGCCACGGTTGTACTCCTCGATCACCTGCTCGCCCGGACGGTTCCAGTCGAGATCGGAGAGGTGAACCATACCGTCCACATCGCCATCGAGACCGATGAACAGGCCGAACTCGGTCTTGTTCTTGACCTCGCCCTCGACAACGGAGCCGACGGTGTGATTGCGGGCAAATGCCTCCCACGGATTCTCGAGCGTCTGCTTGAGGCCGAGCGAGATGCGGCGCTTGACCGGATCCACTTCCAGCACCACCACTTCGACTTCCTGCGTGGTGGACAGGATCTTGCCCGGATGAACGTTCTTCTTCGTCCAGGACATTTCCGAAACGTGGATCAGGCCTTCGATGCCCGGCTCCAGCTCCACGAATGCACCGTAGTCGGTGATGTTGGTGACGCGACCCAGAACCTTCTTGCCAAGCGGGTACTTGCCGCCGATGCCGTCCCAAGGATCGGCCTCGAGCTGCTTCATGCCCAGCGAGATGCGGTGGGTTTCCTGGTTGATGCGGATGATCTGCACCTTGACCGTCTGACCGATGTTGAGGATCTCGGTCGGATGGTTGACACGGCGCCATGCCATGTCGGTCACGTGCAGCAGGCCGTCGATGCCGCCCAGGTCCACGAACGCACCGTAATCGGTGATGTTCTTGACCACGCCTTCGACCACCTGACCCTCTTCGAGGTTCTGGACGATCTCGGAGCGCTGCTCGGCGCGGCTCTCTTCGAGAACCGTGCGGCGGGACACGACGATGTTGCCGCGGCGCTTGTCCATCTTGAGGATTTCAAAGGGCTGCGGGGTGTGCATGAGCGGGGTGACGTCACGGATCGGACGAATGTCGACCTGCGAACGCGGCAGGAAGGCCACGGCGCCGTCCAGATCGACGGTGAAGCCGCCCTTGACCTGGTTGAAGATGAAGCCCTCGACGCGCTCGCCGGCGTTGAACTTTGCTTCCAGCTTGACCCAGCTTTCCTCGCGGCGTGCCTTCTCGCGGCTCAGCATGGCTTCGCCAAGCGCGTTTTCGATGCGCTCGACATAGACTTCGACTTCGTCGCCGACCTTGAGATCGGTTTCCTTGCCCTTCGCGCCGAATTCCTTGAGCGGCACGCGGCCCTCGACCTTCAGGCCGACATCGACGATCGCCATGTCTTTCTCGATGGCGGTGACGATGCCCTTTACGACGGAGCCTTCTGCGGCGTCGCGTTCGGTGAAGGATTCTGCGAGAAGGCTCGCGAAATCATCGCGAGACGGATTGAGTTCTGACATTGATGCTCCTGAAAAGCCCCTGTCTTTCAAGCGGGGCCAAGCGCCGGTGGTTCGTGTTGCGTTTGTCCGTTCATGCATCCGAGCGGATCGCTCTCAAGGCCGCGTGAAGCGGCAGATCCGGCGCAAAGAATGCGTGGCAGACGGTTCTTTCAGTTCTGACTTTCAGTCTTCGCTCCGGGCTGCCAGTCTGGCATTCACCAGTTTGCAGGCCGCCTGGAACGCCGTCTCTATATCCATTTCGCTCGTATCGAGCAAGTGCGCATCGTCCGCCGGCCTTAACGGACTGTCCTTTCGGCCCATGTCGCGGGCGTCGCGCCGCTCGATATCGGCGAGGATTTGCACATAGTCGGCGCTGCCGCCACCGTCCATGATTTCGCGCCAGCGGCGCGTGGCGCGCACCTCGGCGCTTGCGATCACATAAAGCTTCACATCGGCGTTGGGGCACACCACCGTGCCGATGTCGCGCCCATCCAGCACCGCGCCGGGCGGGGCGCCCGCAAAGTCGCGCTGCTTCTCGACGAGCGCGCTGCGCACCGATGGCATCACTGCCACTTTCGAGGCAGCTTCGCCGATGCCGTGTTCGGAAAGTACGGTCCGGTCGAGTGAGCCGAGATCGAGCGCGCGGGCGGCCTTTTCGGCAATCGCCTCGTCGTCGAGCGGCTCGCCGGCCTCCATCAGCGCGCGAGCGACACCGCGATAGGTGAGGCCGGTGTCGAGATGGCGCAGGCCGTAATGCTCGGCCAGCCGGCGCGCGAGCGTGCCCTTTCCGGAGGCGGCGGGCCCGTCGATGGCAATCGTGAGTCTGTCGCTCATGCCGTCAGACCGACCGTGTGATGCCGCCATCGATGCGGATGTTCTGGCCGGTGATGTAGCTGGATTTCTCGTCGGCAAGGAAGGCGATGAGTTCGGCAACTTCGTCCACCGTGCCATAGCGGCCCATGGGAATGCGCGCGCGGCGGTCTTCCTTTTCCGGCAGGGAATCGATGAAGCCCGGCAGCACATTGTTCATGCGCAGGCCCTCGGCTGCGTATTTGTCGCAGAAAAGCTTGGTGAAGGCGGCGAGCCCGGCGCGGAACACGCCGGATGTCGGAAAGGCTGCTTCCGGCTCGAAGGTGGCATAGGTGGAGATGTTGACGATCGCGCCCGATTTCTGCGTCTGCATGATTGGCGTGACAAGCCGCGTCGCGCGCACAACATTGAGCAGGTAGACCTCCATGCCCTGGTGCCAGTCCGCGTCGGACATGTCGAGCACATCGCCCTTCGGCCCGTGGCCGGCGCCATTCACCAGCGCGTCGATGCGACCGAACCGCTCCATCGTTGCGTCGGTGAAGCGCTTGAGATCGTCCGGGGAGAGGTTTGAGCCGGTGAAACCCAGCCCACCGAGTTCTCTCCCGAGCGTTTCGCCCTTTCCGGACGATGACATGACTGCGACCTCGAAGCCGTTTTCTGACAGTTTGCGGACTGCCGCGGCACCCATGCCGCTGCCGCCGCCAATGATCATGGCTACCTTTAGTCCGGTCATTTGCTCTCTCCCATTCCGATCCGGGTATCAGTCCAGCATTGCGCCGAGCCGCGTCATGAGCGCGGTGAAATCGGGAAAGCTGGTGGCGATCATCGTCTGGTCGTCAATGGTCACTGGCTTTTCGGTCGCAAGGCCCATGACGAGGAAGCTCATGGCGATGCGGTGGTCGAGATGGGTTTTGACCGTGCCGCCGCCAAGCCCCTTGCCGCCGGGGCGGCCCGTGACCCTGAGCGAGGCCTCGCCCTCTTCGCAGTCGACTCCATTGGCCTTGAGCCCTTCGGCCACGGCGGAAAGCCGGTCGGATTCCTTCACACGCAGCTCTTCCAGCCCCTGCATCAGCGTGTCGCCCTCGGCAAAGGAGGCCGCCACGGCAAGCACGGGATATTCGTCGATCATGGAGGGCGCGCGGTCTTCCGGCACGGTCACGCCCTTGAGCTCGGAGCCGCGCACGCGCAGATCCGCCACATCCTCCCCGCCTTCGTTGCGGCGCTCGAGAATCTCGATGTCCGCGCCCATCTCCATGAGCGTGGTGACGAGCCCGGTGCGGGTGGGGTTCATGAGCATGCTCTCGATTACCACGTCCGAGCCCGGCACGATAAGCGCGGCCACCAGCGGAAACGCGGCCGAAGACGGGTCGGCGGGAACGGCGATGGTCTGGCCGATGAGTTTCGGCTGACCCTCGATGCGGATGTGGCGCGCACCTTCGGCATCTGTCTCCACCTCAAGTGCAGCACCGAAGCCGGCCAGCATCTTCTCGGTGTGGTCGCGGGTGGCAACGGGTTCGATCACCGTTGTCACGCCCGGCGTGTTGAGCGCGGCAAGCAGCACTGCCGACTTCACCTGGGCGGACGGCATCGGCACGCGGTAGGAGATGGGGGCAGCATGTTTCGGCCCGCGTAGCGTGATCGGCAGACGGTCGCCCGGCTCGGCGGAGAGAACCTGAAGCCCCATTTCCTTCAGCGGATCGAGCACGCGACCCATGGGGCGCTTGGAAAGAGAGGCGTCACCGATGAAGCGCGTCGTCATGTCATAGGAGCCGACAAGCCCCATCGTCAGGCGCACGCCTGTGCCGGCGTTTCCGAAATCGAGCGGTGCTTCGGGCTCCAGCAGGGCGCCATTTCCGGTGCCGGTGGCGATCCATTCATCGCCGCGCTTTTCGATAGTGGCGCCCATGGCCTTCATGGCCTCGCCGGTGCGCAGCACGTCTTCGCCTTCCAGGAGGCCGGTAATACGGGTTTCGCCGGCCGCCAGCCCGCCAAACATCAGCGCCCGGTGCGAAATCGACTTGTCGCCGGGCACCCGGGCCCGGCCCGAAAGGGCGTCTGATCTTCTGGCGCTCATGGGGCGCGGCTCGGTGGTATGCATCGTCTGGTCCCTGATGGTATGCGTTCTGCCGGGCGGCAGACTATTCGAAGATTTTATGCGTTCGCTCTAGCATGATGAGGATAGTCGGTCATCCCCCGGTTGACGGATGGCCCCCGACGGGGTTGTAAAGAGAGTGAGCCTTGGGAGGAGAGCCCTTTCCGGGGTGCGTATTAGGCTTTGACAGGTGCGCGACTTGCCGTTATGGGGACCAAAATTTTCAGTAAGGCAGGAAGCGCTTCCGGTGCCGGCCGCGATGGAGCCGTCGCAGGCTGGGCCGACCGCAAGACGATGAGGCAGCAAGGTGGCTAAACCGGAACTCGGAACAAAACGCGTCTGCCCGGAAACGGGCCGCAAATTCTATGACCTGAACAAGGACCCGATCGTTTCGCCCTACACGGGTCAGACCTATCCGCGCAGCTTCTTCGAGGCTGGCGGCGACACCTCCATGGATGAAGAAGAGGAAGTGGAGGAAAAGGAGCTGGATGGCGAGGAGGATGCACCGGAGGTGGTTTCTCTCGAGGATGCTGACGATGAGACATCTTCCAGCGACAAGACGGAAATCCCCGATCTCGACGATGAAGACGATGATGTCGACCTCGGCGACGAAGACGATGACACGTTCCTCGATGATGACGAAGACGACGATGATGATGACGTGAAGGACTTCATCGGCGTCGGCGACGAGGACGAAGAAAGCTGATTTTTCAGCACGTGCGGGAAGAATGGCTTCGGCCCCGTGTCAAAAGTGGCGCGGGGGTGCAAATCGGGGCTTGATCTTCCCGCCGGGCGGGTTTAGAAGCCGCCCACACGGTTGGCCCGGCGGGCCTTCCGGACCTCTTCGCCGGAGACGGCGACCGGCCATATTGCCGGAGTGTGGGGCCATAGCTCAGTTGGGAGAGCGCTTGAATGGCATTCAAGAGGTCAGGGGTTCGACTCCCCTTGGCTCCACCATTTTTCATCTGAAATCTCGACAGATCAATCCTTCCTTTGCGGCACGTTTCCCCGAACCTTGATCCGCAGGGAAAATCAGGCAATCGTGCCGGCGGCATCACGCCGCTTGGGGAGCGCCGGTTGAGCTGGATTGGATGTCATGAGTGATCTGATTGTCTGGACGTATGACCAGGTTCCTGAAGGCCCCCGCGGTTTTGTGCGTGACATAAGGCTGAGATGGGCGTGCGAGGAAGCCGGATTGGCCTACACTGTTCGCACGGTTCCGTTCGACGGCCGCCGGCCCGAGCACTTTGCGCGTCAGCCCTTCGGTCAGATCCCGTTTCTGACGGATGGTGAGGTCGAACTGTTTGAAAGTGGTGCCTGCCTGCTCCATCTGGCCCGGAAAAGCGAAAAGCTGATGCCGCGTGATTCAGTCGGCGAAGCCCAGACTCATCAATGGTTGATCGCCGCGCTCAATTCGATCGAGATGGTTTCTGTGCCCTGGTGGTACCTGGAAGTGACTGGCGCAGAGCAGAATCACCTGACCGGCTGGCTGGAAAGCCGTCTTCAGCATGTGGAAAACGTGCTCGGCGAAAGGGAATGGCTGGCAGCTGACCGCTTTACCGTTGCAGATATGCTTATGGCTGATGCACTGCGGGTGCCAAGGGTCCGGTCATTTGGCGAGCGTCCGGCGACAGAAGCCTATCTGAAGCGAATCTTGGACCGCCCGGCGTTTAAGAAGGCTCATGCAGATCAGATGGCGCATTTCGCAAAGGCTGTCTGAGCACTTCGGTTTTGGGGCAGTGGAGGACAGTACGGGTTTCCCCTCCGCCCTTGACGATCGCACCCTTTCATTCCTAACAGTATTTTTCTTGTACACATGAGGTCAACCATGCCCGAAACCGCCACGCGCAAACCCGCCGAACGCAAGCGCGGTTCCGGCGTTCAGTTCGTCTACAACGTGCTGCGTGACGAAATCCTCGACCTTGCATTGGCACCAGGAACACCGATCGACGAGATTCAACTGGCGCAGCGTCTTTCCATGTCGCGCACCCCCATCCGCGAAGCGCTTGTTCGGCTCGCTGGCGAGGGGCTGGTCACGACGCTGCCCAACCGCTCCACCGTGGTTGCAAATATCGACTTCCTGAACCTCCACACGTTCTTTGACGCGCTGACGTTGATGTATCGCGTAACCACACGGCTGGCCGCGCTCAATCATCAGGCCGACGATCTGGTCACGATTCGTGCGCGGCAGGCAGAGTTCGCCAAGGCGGTCGAGGAACAGGATGCGCTGGCCATGATCGCCACCAACCGGGAATTCCACGCCGCCATCGCTGCTGCGGCTCGCAACCCCTATTATGAAAGTCTCTTCCTGCGCCTGCTGGACGAGGGACGGCGCCTCCTGCGGCTTTACTATTCCTCATTCAACGATCAGCTGCCGAAGCGTTATGTGGTGGAGCACGAGGATATGATCGCTGCGATTGAGGCGCGCGATGTGGAAAAGGCCGATGCACTGGCCAATGAACATGCAGATCAGATCGTCGAGCAGATCCGCAACATGATCGCGCGGGACCATCGCCAGAAGATCGCACTTTAGAAAAGCGCATCATTGGCTCCGACCAGTCGTGGAGTGGCAACATCATCAAGTGAAAATTTGTGTCGACAAAAAAAATACAACTGTTATTTTGCTCTCGACCCAAACCGGGAAGCGACGGCCTGTAGAAGCCGCGCGGTGCACAAGATCGGGCATTTGAAGGAGATCGGCATGACCAATCATATTTTTTCGGGATGCATTCCCGCTCTGATGACCCCCTGCAAGGCTGATCGCAGCCCGGATTTCGACGCGCTGGTGCGTAAAGGCAAGGAGCTCATCGAAACCGGAATGAGGGCGGTGGTCTATTGTGGATCCATGGGCGACTGGCCGCTTCTGACCGACGCGCAGCGCATGGAAGGCGTCGCCCGGCTGGTTGAGGCCGGCGTGCCGGTCATCGTCGGCACTGGTGCGGTCAACACGGCAAGCGCCGTGGCACATGCCGCCCACGCGGCCGAAGTCGGTGCCGAGGGTCTCATGGTTATTCCGCGCGTCCTGTCCCGCGGCAGCTCGCCGGCCGCGCAGCGGAACCACTTCAAGGCGATTCTTTCGGCTGCACCCGATCTGCCGGCGGTGATTTATAATAGCCCGTATTACGGGTTTGCCACCCGCGCGGACCTGTTCTTCGCTCTGCGCGCCGAGCATCCCAACCTGATCGGCTTCAAGGAATTCGGCGGTGCCGCAGATCTGCGCTATGCGGCGGAGAACATCACCAGCGGCGACCCTGACATCAAGCTCATGATCGGCGTCGACACCACGGTCTATCACGGGTTCGTGAACTGCGGCGCCGACGGAGCCATCACCGGCATAGGCAATGTGCTTCCCCGCGAAGTTCTGCATCTCGTCGCGCTCAGTCAGGCTGCTGCGGCAGGCGATGCGGATGCGCGTCAGCGTGCCGCCGAACTCGATGCAGCGCTCGCTGTTCTGTCCTCCTTCGATGAAGGGGCGGATCTCGTTCTTTACTACAAATACCTGATGGTGCTGAACGGCGACGAGGAATATCGCCTGCATTTCAACGAGACGGATGCGTTGTCGGAGAGCCAGCGTGGCTATGCGGAAGCCCAGTACAAATTGTTCCGCGACTGGTACGCGAACTGGAGCAAGCTGCCTGGCGCGGTGGCAAAATACGCAGCCTGATTTTATCGAAGAGCCCTCCCGGATCGGGAGGGCTCCTGCGTTTAAACGGCGTCGAGCCCTTTCTCGCGCAGACGCTCGAGCAACGTCATCTCCCCGGCTGTGAGGTGGATGCCTTCGGCAAGCGCCTTCTTCCGGGCCGCAAACCGGCGCTGGGAGGGGAGCCGCGCGCCCTGGCCCACCATGGCTTCAAACAGGGTCTCGGCGCGCGCCATCGGGTCGCCCGCCCGTCCCTGTGCGAAGCGGGCCGGGTCGAAGGCGAGGATCAATTCGCCATGGGCTGGTGCCAGAGCGGTGGTGCCAAGGGCCTCCAGAGCCTCCGGGCTGGTCAGGTCGCCGATCATCACGCCGGCAAGCAGCTCAATCATCGTGGAGATGGCAGAGCCCTTGTGCCCGCCAAAGGGGAGCATTGCACCATCGAGAGCGGCTTCAGGGTCCGTCGTGGGCTTCCCTTCCCTGTCGATCGCCCAGCCTTCTGGTAGGGGTTTACCGGCGCGGCGATAGAGCTCGATCTCTCCACGCGCCGCCACGCTGGTTGCGAAATCGAACACGTAAGGGGTTTTGTCCCGCCGTGGCCACCCAAAGGCAAAGGGGTTGGTACCCAGAAGGGGCGCGCTGCCGCCGGATGGGGAGACGCTGGCATAGCTCGGGCACATGGCCATTGCGGCGAGGCCGTGTGCGGTAAGCGCTTCAATCTCGGGCCAGAGCGCGGAGAAATGGGTGCAGTCGTTGATGACAAGGGCTGCAAGCCCGAACTGCCGGGCTTTTTCCGCCAACACAGGTGCACCGAGCTCGAAAGCGGCATTGGCAAAGCCGCCCTTCGCAGCAACGCGCACGATGGCACTTTCATCGCTGGTCAGTTCTGGCTCTGCATCCGGCACGACCTTTCCTGCCTTGATGGTGCGAAGGCAGCCTTCAATTCGATAGACGCCGTGAGATTTGCAGGCATCGCGCTCTCCGGCCACGATCACGCGCGTCAGCGCGTTGGCGTGGAGTGGGGAAAGGCCCCCCTTGAGCAGGATGGTCTCGACAAGCTGTGTCAGCTCATCGATGGCCAGCGTGGTTTCGGTCATAAAGTTTCCTTTCCTCCAGTCTCCGGGTTGAAATTTTGCATACATTTTGTATGCATGAAGAAATGGTTGCAAGCGCTGCGCAGCTTATTGCCTGCGGCCCTTGTCCGCACCTGAATTGTCCGCACCTGAATTGTCCGAAACGCAAAGCATAGGAGGGAGCGCATGCCCGTCGCGCCTCATGGAAAACATCTGATTGCCAGTGAATGGCTATCAGGCAGCAAGACTTTCGAAACATCACCCGCGCATGGCCCCGCACATCGCTTCGCCATGGGGACGGTAGAGCTCGTTGATGTTGCGGTAAAGGCGGCGGAGGCGGCGTTTGAGAAATATGCAGGCTCATCCCGCGAGGAGCGTGCGCGGTTTCTCGACACCATCGCCGATGAGATCGAAGCCCGTGCTGCCGACATTACCGAGATCGGCACACAGGAGACCGGTCTCCCCGCCGCGCGTCTCGAAGGAGAGCGTGGCCGCACGTCTGGCCAGCTTCGCCTCTTCGCTGCCCACATTCGCAAGGGGGATTATCTCGACCGTCGCCATGATGTGGCCCTGCCGGATCGCCGGCCCGCACCGCGGCCCGAACTGGTGATGGTGCAGCGTCCCATCGGCCCGGTTGCCGTTTTCGGCGCCTCCAATTTTCCGCTCGCGTTTTCAACCGCCGGCGGTGACACTGCCGCTGCGCTGGCTGCCGGTTGTCCGGTCGTGGTGAAAGGACATGAGGCGCATCCGGGAACCGGCGAGATTGTCGCGGAGGCGATCAGGGTAGCCATTGAGAAATGCGGCATGCCGGCTGGCGTGTTCTCGCTCATCCAGGGCGGCGACCGCAGCGTCGGCCAGGCGCTGGTGCAGCACCCGCTGATCAAGGCCGTGGGTTTCACGGGCAGCCTGGCCGGCGGACGCGCGCTGTTCGACCTGTGTGCGGCACGCCCAGAGCCCATTCCCTTTTTCGGTGAGCTGGGATCGGTCAATCCGATGTTTGTTCTTCCGCGCGCTCTTGAAGCCCGGGGCGAGGAGATCGGCCGCGGCTGGGCTGCATCATTGACGATGGGGGCGGGTCAGTTCTGCACCAATCCCGGTATCGCGATTGTGGTTGACGGCAACGCTGCCGACCGCTTCGTGGACGCTGCGGCGGACGGGCTGAAGCAGGTGGAGGCGCAGATTATGCTGACCGACGGGATCGCGAAGGCTTTCAATGCGGGGCGCGATCAGGTTGCGCAAAGCGGTGCGGCGCGCCCGGTGATGGTGGCCAAAGCGGAGGGGCGCAATGCTTCTCCGGCGCTCTTCGAAACCACGGCGACGGAATTCCTTGCAAACCCGCAGCTTCATCACGAGGTCTTTGGCCCGCTCGGACTGGTGGTGCGCGCCAGCTCTGCTGAGGAGGTGGAGGCCATCGCCCGCGCTCTGGAAGGGCAGCTGACGGTAACGCTGCACCTCGACGAAAACGACGTTGCTGCGGCCAAGGCGCTTCGCCCCGTTCTTGAGCGCAAGGCGGGACGTCTGCTCGTCAACGGGTTCCCGACCGGCGTAGAGGTGGTCGATTCCATGGTTCATGGCGGTCCCTATCCGGCCAGCACCAATTTCGGCGCAACCAGTGTTGGCACGCTGTCGATCAGACGTTTCCTGCGTCCGGTCTGTTACCAGAACATGCCGGCAGCGCTGCTGCCTGAGGACGCGAGGGGCTGACCCCGAGAGACCGCAATTGCGACAGTGGAGAGGCGCGGCGCACGACAATGTGCCGCGCCTCTCCAGTTTCTGGCAGGTCGATTCAACGGCGCGAAGAGCGCAGGCTTGCTTAAAAAATTTAATTATTTTTTTTGTCGACATGGAGAATTGGAGATGTATAAATTTTGAGTGCATCCCGGACGGGTTCACCGGGTTTAAAAAATAACAATGGAGGAGTTGAGATGTTTCTCAGCCTTAAGCGATTGGCCCTTGCAGGGGCCGTGGCGTTTGCGACGTTTGGCGCGCAGGCGCAGGAAGTGACCTGGCGCGTTCCGACGTCTGTGCCAGAGGGGTCGCCTTTCTACGTGAATTTTCTCGAGCGTTTTGCCGACAATGTGGGTCTCCTGACCGATGGCGCTGTCGAAATCCAGCCCTTTGGTGCAGGCATTCTGGTGCCGGCGCTGCAGGTCTATGACGGCGTCAAAGACGGCATTGTCGAGGCAGGTCACTCGACACCGAGCTATCTGGTCAATCAGGATCCGGTGAACGCGATCTTCGCAGGGTTCCCCGGCGGCATGGGCCCCGAAGCCTATTCCACCTGGATCTTTGAAGAAGGCGGCAGGGAAAAGCTCGCCGAGATCCGTGCCGAAGAGGGGCTGAAGTCGCTCGTCGTGGGCATAGGCTCTTCAGAAATCATGGCGCACGCCAACAAGCCGATCAAAAGCGCGGCCGATCTCAAGGGCCTGAAATACCGCACGTCCGGCCCCTGGGCCGAGGTGATGCGCGATTATTTCGACGCGGTGCCGACCGTTGTGCCCCCGGGCGAAATTTACACGCTTCTCGAGCGCAAGGGCGTGGACGCTATCGAATGGGGTCCGCCATCGGGCAACCTGCCGGAAGGTTTCCACGAAGCTGCCCCCTATATCGTCGTGCCGGGCGTTCATCAGCCCACCTTCCTCTGGGAAGTCGTGGTCAAGCTGGAAACCTGGGATGCGCTGGACGAGGCGCTCAGGGCGAAGATCGAAGCGGCAGCCGAGCTGACCACGCTTCAGTCGCTGGTCCACTTCTACGATCAGGACATGAAGGCGATGGAGACGCTGCGTGCCAGCAAGGCCGAGGTGATCGAGCTTGATGCGGCGTTCCAGAAAGAGCTGTCCGACGCTGGCCGCGACTGGATCAGGAAAACTGCTGAAGCCCAGAAGGCGGAGGGCAAGCCCCGCATGGCCGAAATCCTCGAAGGTTACTTTGCTTACGAGGATCGCTGGGCCGAACAGAGCGGCTATCTGATCCGCAACGAAAAGTAAGCCGGCGGGAGGCGATCTTGAAACGTGCTCTCCTCGCGGTCGCGGATCGAATTTCGGCAAGTCTGAACATCGTCGCGCAGGCGATGGTGCTGATCCTGATCGCCTCCATGCTCTACGAAGTGGTGGCGCGCTATGTCTTCGGCGCGCCAACGCTCTGGGCCTTCGACATCGCTTACATGAGCACCGGTGTGCTCTTCGTTCTGGGTGCGGCTCAGGCCCTGCGCGAAGATGCGCATGTGCGGATCGACTTCCTGTCGTCGCGGATGCCCAAACGGGTGCGCGGCGCGATCGATGGTCTGGCCTTTCTTGTCGTCCTCTTTCCGGTCTTTGTGTGGCTTGCATCCATTGCGGGCCAGCGCGCCTGGCGCGCCTGGATGACCGGCGAAGTGGAGCATGTCAGCCCGTGGGCGCCCTTGATGTGGCCCTTCTACAGCGCGCTGGCGATCGGGCTTTCCGCGCTGGCACTCCAGCTCTTCGCCGAAGGGCTGCGGGCTCTCACTGACCCGCGCGACGACGACAGCTTCAAGATCGAGACCTGACATGCTTATCGCAGGATTGATGTTTCCGGCGCTGTTCGCGCTGATCCTTCTGGGATTGCCGATCGCGTTTTCACTCACCATCGTTGCGGTTGGCGCGGGGCTGGCGGCTTTTGGGTCCGTCGCGTTCAACCAGCTCTATGGCTCGTTCTATTCGGCCTCGACGAATTTCATTCTCTCGGCGATCCCGATGTTCATCCTGATGGGTGCGCTGCTCGAACGTTCCGGCATTGCCGAGCGTCTGTTCCGGGTGATGAATCTCTGGCTCTCGCGCCTGCCCGGCGGGCTCGCGCTGGCGACCATCGCCATGGGCGCGATCTTCGCCGCCGCCGCCGGTGTGGTCGGCGCGGTGGAGGTGATGATCGGCATGATGGCCATTCCCGCGATGCAGAAGGCGCGCTATGGCAACACGCTGATTGCCGGCACGATCTGCGCCGGCGGATCGCTGGGCACGATGATCCCGCCCTCCGTCATTGCCGTCATGTATGCCTCGCTTGCGCAGATGTCGGTGGGCAAGCTGCTCGCCGGCATGATGCTGCCCGGCCTGCTCATGGTTGTGCTGTTTCTCGCCTATATCTTCATCCACGGCCTGCTCTATCCGGCCAAACCAGCTGATGACGATCCAGTCGACGAGCCTGTGGAGCTTGCCGAGAAACTGCGGCTGACGGCCACGGTGCTGCTGCCGGTTGTACTTCTGATCGTCGCCGTCCTCGGTTCGATCCTGGCGGGCATCGCCTCGCCAACGGAGGCAGCCGCAGTGGGTGCCGCCGGCGCGCTTGTGCTCTGCATCGTCAACCAGCGCTTTTCGATCGCAATGCTGCGGGAATCGCTGGCGATCACCGTGCGGATTTCCGCGATGATCCTCTTGATCGTCGCCGCCGGCACCATGTTCATGGGCGCCTTCGCCGCCAATGGCGGGGCGCGGCTGATCCGCGAGGTGATCGACGGTGCCGGGCTCGGCCCCACGGGCATGATCGTGTTCTTCCTGGCGGTGGTCTTCATCCTCGGCTTCGTGCTCGACTGGACCGCCAATGTGCTGATCTGCGTGCCGCTCTTCACGCCGTTCATCCGTGCCGCGGGCATTGATCCGGTGTGGTTTGCAACACTGGTGCTCATTGTCATTCAGACGGGCTATCTGACACCGCCAATGGCGTCTTCGATCTTCTATCTGAAATCGATCGCCCCACCGAACATGACCTATGGCCAGATGTGCCGCGGCGTTTTGCCCTTCATCCTGCTGCAGGTCCTCACACTCCTGCTGGTCGTGGCGTTTCCGGCGTTGGCGACCTGGCTACCCAACAGGATTGTCGGATTCTGACAGGCGTCGGCCGGTGTTCGGCCATCCTCTCAGTGGATTTTATCAGCACTTGCAGGTATGACCGGAGCAATGCGTATGGTTCTGACCCTGTTGCTACTGGTTGTCATTGGCCTCGCGGGATCCATCCCCGGGGTCAAGGCGGTCGCGTCCGATAATGTGTCCATGGCAATGGCGCAGGCGGAAGGCGCGGGGTTCATGCAATGTTGTGCGCAGTCGGATGAAAGCAACGCCGACACACTCTCGAACTGTGTCACCGATTGCCATTATCTCACATCGGATCAGCCCCTGCTTCTTCGTTCGTCTGTGCCGCCGTTTGCACAGCCTTCAGCCTGTTCCCCTCATCAACCCGTGATCGCGGGATTCTTTCGACCTCCCATCGTTTCCTGACCGATACTTCGATCCATTCCGAACGACGCAGGCTCACGCGGTTTGCTGTTCTCAGGACACTGAGCCGTGGGACGAACAATCGAAAGTGAAAGACGATGAACAAACGCACACGCACTTTGGCTGCCGGCGCTACCCTGGCGATTTTGATCGCAACGGGTGTTGCCAACGCCACTCCCGTCAGCAATGGCAAAACGATCGCGGTTTTCAAGACGCCCTGGTGTGGCTGTTGCGAAGTCTGGGTTGAGGCTTTGCAGAAGGCTGGTTTCGAAATGAAGACGACTGACCTGGAAGACCTTGCCGGTGTCAAGAAGCAGGCCGGTGTGCCAGCTGATCTCGAAGCCTGTCATACGGCGGTTATAGAGGGGGAGCGCAAATACGTTCTGGAAGGGCACGTACCTATTGAAGCCTTGGAAAAGCTCCTGTCGGAGAGGCCGGACGTCAAGGGGATCGCTGTTCCGGGCATGCCGTCGGGTTCACTCGGCATGGGGTACGATCCGGACGCGCGTTATACGGTCTATTCCTTCGATGGGAGTCCGGACCGAACGCCTGGCGTGTTTCTTGAAACCGGCATCAAATAGCGGGCCCTGCGCCCTTGTTGCAGATGGGCGGCTTTACGGCCGCCCATCCTTTGGCAGCGGCTGGGCAGGGATCTCAGCGTTGCAGTAGATCGCCGCCATTGCTCGTGAACAGATTGGATACCTTGTAGGCGGCTTCGGTCCGATTGGTCGCCTTCAGTTTCTGCATGATGTTTCGAATGTGAACCTTCACGGTGCTCTCGCACATGTTGAGCTCGTAGGCGATGATCTTGTTGGGTTTGCCCTGCCAGATCGCTTCTGCCACCTGGATCTGGCGCGGCGTAAACATCTCTGTCAGGCGCTGGTCATGCGTGGCGTCGCCATTGATAACCTCACGCATCGCGAAGACCGTGCTGGCGGGAACGAATACCCCGCCGGCAAGCGCGAGGTTTATGGCTTCGACACAAACCTCGACACTTACCGACGAAGGTATATAGCCCCGCACGCCATAATCGAGAGCATTGACGATCTGCACCACATCATCTCGATCGGCGAGGATGATCAGCGGAGCCGGTCCGGACAGTTTGATGGTTTGTCTGATCAGCTCCTCCATGTGGGATTCCACGATGTTCGCGGATCCCACATGGAGGAGCACAGCGGCCAGTGGAGGATGCCGGTCCGCTTCAGTCTGCCATTCTTCCATCGTGCTGCAGGCGACCACATCCCAGGGAGCCGGATGGGCTGCCAGGCTGCTGCGCAGGCACTCACGTGCCAGAATGCGCTCGTCTATGAGGACGACCGACCCCTTTTGCGCGAGCACGCGGCTGGAAGTTGTCCTGACCGGGTCGCGGAGAGCTCGTTCTGCCGGCCTACCCGGGCCGTGGGAGGATGCGGTACAAACTGATAAGGCCGCCATGTCGAAAACCCGCCGTTTCTCGTCAAGATTGCTCTGCTAACGGACGGCAGATTAAGCATGTCAGCATGTGACTTCTGTGAAATTGGCTACACTTGCTAATAGAGAGTCTCCTCAGCCGCGTAACAACCCAACTGTGCCGGCAAACAGACCGATGCTCTTCATGGTTGCCCGAACCTTTGTGCGGGGCTACGCTGCGGTTTCTTGAGGGGCACCAACAGAAAAACAATGTCCGAGGGGCAATACACCCGACAGGTCACGACGATCGCATCGATTGATGCGGTCGGATTCTCGCGCCTGATGGGGATCGATGACGAATTCGCGGTGGCCGCATTCGAGGAGCGGCGGTCGATCATCGCCGACAGCTGCGATGCTGCTGGTGGACGAACGTTTGGCGCCGCCGGCGACAGCATCATGGCGGAGTTCGGAACGCCGATTGATGCGTTGCGCGCAGCCTTCGATTTTCAGCAACGGATCATCCAGCTCAATGACCGTGTTCCCGGGGATCGTCGCATGCCGTTCCGGGTCGGTATCAACACGGGCAACGTGATTGTTCGTGGTCCGAGCCTTTATGGCGATGACGTCAACATAGCTGCTCGTATCCAGGAACTGGCGCCGACAGACGGGCTTGCGATCTCCGAAACCACCTGGAACCATGTGCGGGACAAAGTTGCCGCCAGCTTCACCGATCTCGGGGAACAACGATTGAAGAACATCGCCCTTCCGGTGCGGATCTTCGTTGCGAGCCGGCGGGAAGGGGAACAGACAGAAATCGCGTCGGGCAGTTCGGTCGATCCGGCCGCTCCGCCCGCGGTCGCCGTTCTGCCGTTTCACAACGAAGCCGGAGCGCGGGAATTCGACTACGTCGCCGACGGTGTTGCAGAAGACATCATTCAGGGCCTTTGCAGCACGCGCTGGTTGCCGGTAATCGCGCGGGAATCGAGCTTTCAGTTTCGCGACAAGGCTCTGGGTGCTCGCATGACGGGCAGCGCCCTTGGTGCGCGCTACCTTGTCGATGGCAGGCTCGCACGCACGAGCGGTCATTTCGACCTCGTCATAACATTGACCGATGCTGCCAACGAACGGCTGGTCTGGTCGCGCGGCTTCCGCCGACCGCTCGATGAGGTTTCGCTGGTGAACGACGAGATCGGCGGCCAGATCGTCTCCATGCTGGAAAAGGAGGTGGAGAGGGTCGAGCAGGCGCGCACCTTTCAGGTGCCCTGGGAAAGCCTGGAGACATGGCAGCTCGTACGGCGTGCGCGCTGGCACATGCAGCGTCGCACTCGCGAGGACACGACGCTGGCACTGGACTGTCTGGACGAAGCGCGTCGGAAGGCTCCCAATTCCAGCGCCGTGCTCAACGAACTCGCTTGGTGGTATTT
Source organism: Nitratireductor sp. (assembly GCF_017794765.1). Lineage (GTDB taxonomy): Bacteria > Pseudomonadota > Alphaproteobacteria > Rhizobiales > Rhizobiaceae > Nitratireductor. The sequence continues at coordinate 795,687 of NZ_CP051236.1, forward strand.
CTGGCGTGGATGGCTGCGCGCCGGAGCGGGTGACGATCTCGACAAGGTAACGGATTTCTCGCGCAGATCGCTTCTGATGGACAGTCAGGATGCCCGGCCTCACGCGCATCTCGGCGCTGTCGCGATCATGCGTGGACAGCCGAAGGCAGCAATCGAGCATCTGCATGAAGCACTTCAGATCAATCCCAGCTTCGCCTTTGCGCATTCGGTGATGGGAAGCGCGTATCTGCTGCTGGGTGAGGCTGGCACGGCCATTCCCCTGTTCAAGACGGCACGGCAGCTCAGTCCGTTCGACATTTACGGATTTCATAATCTCGGAGAACTCGCCGCCGCCTGCTGCTTTGAGGGGCGGTGGGATGAGGCCATTGCGGCGGCAGAGGCGTCACTTGATCTTTCGCCGCGCTATTTTTACGCACGGTTTCTTAAGATAGGGGCGCTGGTGCGCAGTAATCGGTTGGAAGAGGCACGACGCGAGAAAGCGCTCTTCCACGCCTATCATCCCGATTTCTCGCTTGATCGAGTCGCATGGATCCCGTTCACGCAGAAGTCCGCGACCGCATTTCTCATCAGCAATTTCAACCTGGCCGACCAGACCGGAGGTGCGATCGAAGCTGGCCGTGCGTGAAGTGCTTCACACAGATCCTGCCCATTCACGCGTAGGCTTTTGCCGTCCGAGGGGAGCGCCGAGGGGAGCGCAATGACGACCACAAAATATTTTGATGGTGTGCGCGAGGCGCAGCGCGCTCAGGGACCCGTAGCCGACATGCCGCCGTTCGATATCGAGCGGATGCGGGCAAAGGGTTGGCGCGCCACACTCACGAGCCGCCTCCTTGAGAATCCGCGCTGGGCGCTCGGTCTGTTGCGACGGTTTCATCCGATTCTGAAGTTTGGGGGTCTCGTTCTCGTTACGCGCAGCGAGGATGTGCGCGAAATTCTCGAGCGTCAGGACGTGTTCCAGACCCCCTATGGTCTCGAGATGGCGGAGATCGCCGGGGGAACCAACTTCATTCTCGGCATGCAGGACGGTCCGGATTACCGGCGCATGAAATCGACCGTGTTGTCGGCCTTTCCGGTAGACGAGGTCGAAGATGTTGTACGCCCTATGGCCGCGCGGCACGCTTCGGCCATCATGCAACGCGCCGCCCCGCGTTTCGATGCGGTCGCCGGGCTTCTGCGTGTGGTTCCCGTCCGCATCTGCCGCGAGTATTTCGGCATTCTCATTGATGATGAAGAGGCCTTCTCTGATTGGGCCAATGCTTTGAGCGGTTTGTTTTTTGCCGATCCCGCCGCCGATCCTGTGACACGGGAACTGGCGGTCGTGGCCGCAGATCGCGTGCGGCGATCGATAGACCGATCGGTCATGGCGGTACGCGAGGGGAAGGTGGCAAACACCACACCGCTTGGCCGGCTGGTCAGGATGCTCGATGCGCAAGAACCGCAGATCAGCCTCGGCGAGGTCCATGCGATCATGCTGGGCATGATTGCCGGTTTCACGCCCACCAATCTGCTGGCGAGCGGCAATTGCCTGGACGTCGTGCTCTCCAGACCCGAGGCGCGCCGGGCCGTGGAAGAGGCCATTGCTGCGAAAGACAATGCGCGTTTTGAACGGGCCATTCTTGAGGCAATGCGGTTCAAGCCCATCTGGATCGGTCCGTTCCGCTATGCGGCGCGCGATGCGGTGATCGCCAGAGGGACACGCCGCGAACGGAAGATAAAAGCAGGCACCACGGTGATGCCCGCGACCCTTTCGGCCATGTTCGACCCGGCAGTGGTGAGTGAACCCGAGCGGTTCGACACCGACCGCCCGGCGCGGGATTACATGGTGTTCGGTCATGGCATTCACCAATGCATCGGTGCTGCAATCGCCCGGATACAAATCGCTGAGTGCTTTCGCGCGCTGTTCTCAAAACCCGGGCTGCAGCGCGCCGGCGGGAAAGACGGGCGCTTGAAACGGCTCGGTGCCTATCCGGAAAGTCTGACGGTCTGCTTTGATCCTGCGCCGCTTTCAAGGGCGGTCGAGCACGCCATGGTGACGGCTGTGATTCCCTGCGACAGGGACGCGCCGATGGACGCGTTGCGCGAAAGGGTCGATGGGCTGGGCAACCCGGCGGGAGAGGCGATTAAGAGCGCGCTGGACGCGAGTGGCATGATCCATTTCGCCAGCATCGCCGTGATCGACGGGCGAGGCGAGAAGGGGACGAACAGCGCCGGCCACCTCGTCATCGAGCTGTCAGGCGACGGCACGAAGGATCAGGTCGTGGATGCCTTTGTACAGGCGACCGAACCTGTTTTGTCGGAGCTCTTTGCCGTGGCGAGCGGAACGGGCGTGCATAAGCCGGCCGGTGTGCTTGTCCGTGACAATGCGCTCGACATCTCCCCCACTTTCGGCAGCAACGCGGGACTTGTGTTTTCCGGCACACCTGGCCACTCCGTCCGGCGCATCCGGGCAGAAGCCGAGTTGGAAAAGGCCGCACGCGAAGAAATCGCGGCGGCACCCGAGGGTGTCGAGGCTGGCGAAATTCTGGACAATGTCCGGCAGAAACTGGCCGACGACGGGCGTTTCCACTGGGCGTTCGAGCCTGCCGAAGCACTTCTCGAAAATCCAGCAGGCAACCTTGCCAACGCGGTGAAGCGGACATTGCGCGCGCCGAAGGTTCTGGTCACGGTTTCAGTGATCCTCCTCATCTGCCTCGCGATCACCTATTCGCTGGTGTTCGGATACGCGCCCGGCTTCTTTCGCAATCTCCTGATCGTGGGCACCTCCATCGTGCTTACTCTGATCGGTGTGACCATGCTTCTGCTCTTCATCGTCGGGCTTTTGATCCTCTATTTGCGCCGCCTGGAAAAGCGCGATCCCCCGAGCGACGGGAACGCGAATCTGGCACTTCTGGAAGAGATCTCAAGGCGCGAGAACCATCTGGCACAAAACCATCTGACGGCGGTGTCCACGCTGAAGGGTGGTTGGCTGAGACGCCTTGCGCTTCGAACCTCCTTTTACCTGATCTCGATCATGGCTCGCCAGGTTTTTCGGCCGGGATACCTTTCCGATATCAACACCATCCACTTTGCTCGCTGGGTGCTCCTTCCGGGGACGAAACAGCTTGTCTTCCTCAGCAATTATGGTGGCAGTTGGGAAAGCTATCTGGAGGATTTCATCACCAAGGCTCATGCCGGCCTGACCGGTGTCTGGAGCAATACCGCAGGCTTTCCGAAAGCGCGGATGCTGTTTTTCGACGGGGCGACCGATGGCGACCGCTTCAAGCGCTGGGCACGGGCACAGCAGGTGCCGACTCTGTTTTGGTACGCAGCCTATCCAGGCCTCACCACCGCGCGCATCCGCATCAACTCGCTGATCCGCAGCGGGATCGCGAAAGCGGAAACCGAAAGCGAAGCGCGCGACTGGCTGCGCCTCTTCGGCTCGCAGCCGCGCCCGCGCGATACGCTTGAAACGGAGGAGATCCAGTCGATCTTCTTCGGACCTCTTGGCCCGCTCGCAAAAGCGGAAATGATTGCCTTCCATATCCCGGCGGACCTGTCGCGCCCTGCGCGGCGGGAGTGGTTGGCATTCTTGCTCGAACGCACCAGCTTCGGCAATCAGCTCCCGCCCGAGCGGGCCATGATCACCTTGTTCGGGCCGGATGGCTTGCGACGAATGGGGTTGGGAGACCGGCCGGGTGATGATTGTCTGGACGAATTTCCGGCCGCTTTTCGGCAAGGCATGGCAACCGAGGCACGCAGTCGGGTTCTGGACGACATCGGCAAAAGCGCGCCGCAGCGCTGGCTCTGGGGCTCGCAGGAGAAGCCGGTCGATCTCGCGGTAATCTGCTATGCGCGTAGTTATGAAACACTCGATGCAGACATTCAGTCACTGATGGACGCCACGGACAAGGCCGGTGTGAAGCGCGTTGCCCAGCTCCCCCTCGAAATCAGGAGAGAGGGCAGGCATGCCGTCGAACATTTCGGTTTCGCCGACGGCATATCCCAGCCAATCGTGCGGGGCACGCCACGCGCCAGCGGGAGCACATCGTCGATGCACCTCATCGCGCCCGGCGAGTTCGTGCTTGGCTATCCGGATGAAAACAATTTCTATCCGCCCTCTCCAACGGTCTCCCCAGCCGAGGACAGCAAAGGAATACTCCCGGTAGTGGAAGCGGGAGCAGAAGCGCCGCTCTTCGGCAAGAAGGCAGCCCTGCGTGACTTCGGGCGCAATGGCAGTTTCATGGTGATCCGTCAGCTCGAGCAGCATGTTTCGACCTTCAATACCTATTGCCGGCATGCTGCCGAGACGGTGCGAGCCGAGACAGGCAATACCACGATCGATTCGAAATGGATCGCAGCCAAAATGGTCGGGCGCTGGCAGGACGGCACCTCTTTGGTGCGCAATCCAAATGGCCGCCCCGATCGCGAGCCGGACAACGATTTCACCTTCGCTGCAGAGGACCCGCAAGGGCTCCATTGTCCGCTGGGCTCTCATGTGCGTCGTTCGAACCCCAGAGACTCTCTCGGCGCCGACCCCGAGACCCAGCTCAAGATCAACAATCGCCATCGCATCCTGCGTTGTGGCCGAACTTATAAAAACGGTCAGGAAGCGGGCCTGCTCTTCATGTGCCTCAACGCCGATATCGAGCGACAATATGAATTCATGCAGCAAAGCTGGGTGTCGTCCTCCTTCTTTCAGGGGCTGACGGACGAGAAGGATCCAGCCATTGGCGCCAACGAGGGCAAAGGCAGTTTTTCTATCCCGATGGACGAGGGGCGTCTGATTTTGGATGATCTGCCAGGCTTCGTGACAACTCGCGGCGGCGGCTATTTCTTTATGCCGAGCCGCTCGAGCCTGCGCTATCTCCTGTCCCGCTTGTGATCACTCGTCCTCCAGGTGGATGATTTCCTGCAGCCCGGCTCTGGAGATCAGTCTTATGGCGCCGCGTCTGATGGCGATGAGGTTCTCATTGCGCCAGGCGTTCAGCATCTTGTTGACGGATTCGCGCGTGGCGCCGAGAAAGGCGGCGAGCTCGGATTGGGAGATCCTGATCCAGCCACCATCTCCGGCGATCCTGTCATTGAGAAGCAGGAGGCGCTTGGCGAGCCGCGCTTCCACCTTGAGCAGCGCCTGATCATTGCGCTCATTGCTGATCCATCGCAACCGCGCACACAGGAGCTCGATCATCGCAAGCGACAATGAGGCGTCCTCCGCCAGCTTCCGCATCAGTTGCACGCGGCTCAGCGACACCAGCTCGCAATCGGTCAGGCAGATGGCGCTTGCGGTTCTGGCACCGCCGTCAAGGGCTCCGATTTCGCCAATGAGGCTGCGTGAGAGCTCAATATTGGCGACCAGTTTCCGACCGCTGATGGAATAGCTGGAGATCTCCACCGTCCCCGAAAGTACACCGTATATGCGATCTGCCGGATCCTCATGCATGAAGAGATAGTCGCCCGCTCTGTAGCGCTCGGGCCGGCACTGACTGAACAGCATCTCAAAATGCGCAGGACACAGGTTGACCGTCTCCCTGGGCGAGGGGCTCGCTTGTGCGATCTGCGGCGTGTCCGTGCTGTCCAAGAGATTTCACGCAGGCTGGCCAATGTTATTCTTGATAATGATTTGCGCCGCTGTTTCCGTCAACGGAACAGGCGAGTGAGTGGAAAGCGATCTGCGCTCGATCATGCTTGCCGGTGCCCGGCGCGGAAGAAACAGACTGAGCATTTGCACAGAAACGCCAAGACCGTTTCGGCCATGGGAATGCGTTGGGCATGGTGCCGCCCGGGCAGGATTTTTGGTAATTTCGTTTCAACGGACAGTGCATCCTGGCGGGGATTCTTGCGCATTTCTTGCAACCTGAGGGAAAGGTGCCCAAAAGCGTTTGACGTATACGGAATTTCGTTGCCAAATGCCGCCTCTTTCATCCTTTGGTTGGATGACAAGCAAGCAAGAAAATGGGAGTGCGGGAAAATGTTGAAATCCCTGATGCGACCGCTGCTCGCGGGTACGATTCTGCTTTCTTCGGCAATGGCAGCGTCCGCCGTCACCTATGTGCGCGGCAATGACGGCGATCCGGAAACGCTGGACCAGCATAAGACCTCGACGGTTGTCGAGGCGCATCTTCTGCGTGACCTTTATGAAGGCCTCGTCGTTTATGACGCCAGCGCCAAGATCATTCCCGGCGTGGCCGAGGAGTGGACAGTTTCGGATGATGGCAGTGTCTACACATTCAAGCTGCGCGACGATGCCAAGTGGTCGAATGGTGACCCGGTCGTGGCCGGGGATTTCGTCTTCTCGCTCCGCCGTATCATGATGCCGGACACCGGCGCGAAATATGCCAACATTCTCTACCCGATCAAGAATGCAGAGGCGATCAACAAGGGCGAGATGGAGCCCGATCAGCTGGGCGTCAAGGCAGTGGACGAGCGGACGCTCGAGATCACGCTGGAGCAGCCAACCCCCTATTTCCTCGAACTCCTGACCCACCAGACGGGCCTGCCGGTCAACCCCAAGGCAGTTGAAGCGTACGGAACCGATTTCGTGGCGCCGGAAAACATCGTGACCAACGGCGCCTACAAGCTCGTATCTTTCCAGCCGGGCGACAAGATCGTCATGGAGAAGAACGAGAACTTCCACGACGCAGACAGCGTTCAGATCGACCGGATCGAGTATTTGCCGATCGAGGATCGCGCCACCTGCGTGCGCCGCTTCGAGGCGGGCGAAGTCCATAGCTGTTCCGACCTGCCGACCGAGCAGATCAAGTCACTCAAGGAGCGTCTTGGCGATCAGGTTCGGATCACACCCTATCTCGGCACCTACTACTACGCGCTCAACATGAAGCGCGAGGCAATGGCCGATTCCAAGGTGCGCCAGGCGCTCGCCATGGCGATCGATCGCGAGTTCCTTGGCGACGAGATCTGGGCTGGCTCCATGTTGCCCGCCTATTCGCTGGTTCCGCCCGGCATCGGCAATTATGAAGGCGGCGGCGCTCAGGCAGAGTGGGCCGATATGTCCCCGCTCGACCGCGAGGACAAGGCCATCGAGCTGATGAAGGAGGCTGGCTTCGGCCCCGACAATCCGCTGACAGTCGAGCTGGCCTACAACAACTCTGAAAACCACAAGAATACGGCGACCGCGATTGCCGACATGTGGAAGCCGCTCGGCGTCAATGTCGAATTCAACGTCCGCGATCTGTCGGCGCACTACGCCAATCTGCGCGATCAGAAGGACTTCGACGTGGCGCGTGCCGGCTGGATCGGCGACTACTCCGATCCGCAGAACTTCCTGTTCCTGGTCGAGAGCGACAACACCGGTTTCAACTACGCCCAGTACGAGAACCCGGAATACGACGCACTCATGGACAAGGCCGCGGCCGAGACCGATCTGGTCAAGCGTGCGGAGATCCTGCGTGAGGCAGAAGCGATGTTCATGGCAGACATGCCCTATATTCCGCTTCTCTTCTATTCGTCCCTTTCTCTGGTATCGCCCAAGCTCAAGGGCTGGGAAGACAACATCCAGAATGTTCATGGGACACGCTTCATGAGCATCAGCGAGTAACAACAGCGTTCGATTTTTCCGCCCGGTCCCTTTGAGGGCCGGGCGGCATCGAACCAGCATGAGAGTTGGTAGCGATGCTCGGATATGCCGTGCGCCGTCTCCTCGGCGCAATTCCAACCCTGTTCCTGATCATAACCTTCGCCTTCTTCCTGATGCGGGTGGCGCCGGGTGGTCCCTTCGACCGTGAGCGCACGCTGGAAGCGAAGGTGCTGGAAAACCTGAACCGTGTTTTCCATCTCGATAAGCCTGTCTGGGAGCAGTACCTTTACTATCTCGGCAACCTCGCCCGTGGCGATCTGGGGCCGAGTTTCATCTATCGCGATTTTTCCGTTCAGCAGTTGCTCGGCAATGGCTTGCCGGTATCCATACAGCTCGGTGGCATGGCACTGCTTGTCGCGCTGCTGATCGGCAGCGTGCTCGGCACCATCGCCGCGTTGCGCCAGAATTCATGGGTCGATTATTCCGTCATTGCGGTTGCCACTTTCGGCATTACCGTGCCGAACTTCGTGGTCGCCCCGCTTCTGTCTCTGGTCTTCGGTGTGTGGCTCAGCCTGCTGCCGGCCGGCGGCTGGAACAGCCCAGAATCCATGGTGCTTCCGGTAATCACGCTGGCCCTGCCACAGGTGGCGATCATCGCCCGTCTGATACGAGGCTCCATGATCGAAGCGCTGCGTTCCGACCATGTGCGCACCGCGCGCGCCTACGGCCTGCCGCAGCGCATGATCGTCATCGTGCATGCGCTGCGGGCAGCCTGTCTGCCGGTGATCTCCTATCTGGGGCCGGCGGCAGCCGCGCTTCTGACAGGCTCGGTGGTGGTTGAAACCATTTTCGGCCTGCCGGGCATCGGCCGTTACTTCGTTCAGGGTGCGCTTAACCGCGACTACACGCTGGTTATGGGCACCGTCATCATCATCGCCGTCTTCGTGGTGGTCTTCAATCTGATTGTCGACCTTCTCTATGCGGCGCTGGATCCGAGAGTGCGCTATGACTGACATCGCCACCGGCCAAATGCCGCCCGAGGGTGAGTTGCCGACGACCAAGAGCCGCTCGGCCTGGGAAACGGCTTTCATGCGGTTGCGGAGAAACCGCGCCGCCATGGCCAGCCTCTTCATTCTGATCCTGTTCGTCGTTGCCGGCATCTTTGGTCCGATGCTGGCGCCGCATCCCTATGCGCGTGTTTATTCGGACTTCGTGAAAGTCCCGGCCAGCCTGGAAGCATACCCGCGTCAGTCGGAGATCGTGCCCCTGGCGGAAGCCGCGCTGTCGCGGGCGCGGCTGGAGACAGGCACCATCGAGCTCGATGGAAATACGGTGCGCATCGCGGCAACCTCTCGTCGCGAGATCGACCCGCGCGTGACGCGTTATCTTGACCGCTCGGACCTGTTCTCGAACGCACGGATCGTCGAGCAGGCAGATGACAAGAAGTCGATCGTCATGGAGGCGGATGTTCAGCGTCTGCGCTTCATATTCGGTACGGATGCCAACGGGCGTGATCTGTTTGCGCGTGTACTTATCTCGATCCGCATATCGTTGATGATCGGCGCGCTTGCGACGGGCGTGGCGTTGTTGATCGGCGTGATTTATGGCGCCACCGCCGGTTTCCTCGGCGGACGCATCGATAACATCATGATGCGCATTGTCGACATTCTATATTCGCTCCCCTTCACCTTTTTCGCCATTCTCCTCGTGGTGTTCTTCGGGCGAAACGTGGTTCTGATGTTTATCGCGGTCGGTGCCGTGGAATGGCTGGACATGGCACGCATCGTGCGCGGGCAGACAATCGCGCTGAGACGGCGTGAATTCGTTCAGGCGGCGGAGGCGCTCGGCGTTAGCTCAGGCGGTATACTCAAGCGCCACATCATCCCCAACACGCTCGGTCCGGTGATCATCTACATGACGCTGCTCGTGCCCAAGGTCATTCTTCTGGAGAGTTTCCTCTCCTTCCTCGGCCTTGGTGTACAGGAGCCGCTCACCAGCCTTGGTGTGCTGATCTCGGAGGGCGCGCGCAACATGCGTGGGGCAGCCTATATGCTGCTCTATCCGTCGCTGGCTCTCACCGCGCTTCTCTTCGCGCTCAACTTCCTCGGCGATGGCCTGCGCGACGCGCTCGATCCGAAGGACCGCTGACATGATGAAGCAGAACGAGGAACGCATCTTCGACATCCGCGACATTCGCGTCACCTTCGACACGCCGGACGGTGCGGTCGAGGCGGTGCGTGGCGTGGACATGCATGTGAACGCCGGCGAAACGGTCGCTGTGGTGGGGGAATCGGGATCCGGCAAGAGCCAGATCATGATGGCCGCCATGGGGCTTCTGGCCACCAATGGCTCCGTCTCCGGTTCCGTGACTTATCGCGGACAGGAGCTCATCGGTCTGCCGCGCGCGAAACTCAACAGGATCCGCGGCGCCAAGGTCACCATGATTTTTCAGGAGCCTATGACATCGCTCGACCCGCTCTACACGATCGAGCGGCAGATCTGCGAGCCGATCCGCGTGCATGGCGGGCTTTCCGCTTCCGCGGCGCGCAAACGGGCGCTGGAACTCCTGAAGCTCGTCCACATTCCCGATCCCGAGCGGCGACTGAAATCTTATCCGCACGAGCTTTCGGGCGGTCAGCGCCAGCGTGTCATGATCGCCATGGCACTCGCCAACGATCCGGACCTGCTGATCGCCGATGAGCCAACGACGGCGTTGGATGTGACGATCCAGGCCGAGATCCTCGGTCTTCTGGCCGAGCTTCAGAAGAAACTCGGCATGGCCATCCTTTTCATCACCCATGATCTCGGCATCGTGGAAGCCTTCGCCGACCGGGTCTATGTGATGCAGAAAGGGCTGGTGGTGGAAACGGGTGCTACGGAGGACATCTTCCAGCGCCCGCAAAAGGACTACACGAAAATGCTCCTGGCGGCCGAACCGGAGGGCCACAAGCCACCGGTGGGCAATGATCAGCCTGTCCTGCTCGATGCCAGGGATATGTGCGTGACTTTCACCATCAAGGGCGGCTTCCTTTCGGGGCCGGGCTATGAACTGAAGGCAGTTCAAAATGTAGGGCTGACTCTGCGTGCCGGGCAGACAATCGGCATTGTGGGCGAATCCGGATCCGGCAAATCAACGCTGGGTCGTGCGCTCCTCCAATTGTTGCCCTCTGAGGGGCGAGTCGTCTATCAGGGCACACCCATTCAGGGCTTCGACCGTGCGGCCATGCGGCCATACCGGCGCAATCTGCAGATGGTCTTTCAGGATCCCTACGGGTCGCTCAGCCCACGCATGACGGTCGGCGAGATCATCACCGAAGGTCTTCTGGTGCATGAGCCGGGTCTGTCCGCTCGCGAGCGCGACAGGCGCGCCATTCAGGCACTGGAGGAGGTCGGGCTCGATCCATCCATGCGCAACCGCTTCCCGCACGAGTTCTCGGGCGGTCAGCGCCAGCGCATCGCCATCGCCCGTGCGGTGATCCTGAAGCCTACCGTGATCGTGCTCGACGAGCCGACCTCGGCACTCGACCGCTCGGTGCAAAAGCAGATCATCACATTGCTGCGCCGCATCCAGGAAAGCCACAACCTTTCCTTCATCTTCATCAGCCACGACCTGGCGGTGGTGAAGGCGCTTTCTGATTATGCGATCGTGATGCGGTCCGGAACGGTCGTGGAGGAGGGGCCGACCAGCGAGGTCTTCGACAATCCACAGAGTGATTACACGAAGGATCTGATGGAAGCTGCGTTCAATCTCCGGGAAGTTTTGAACCGGCAGGCTGCAGCCCGCGTCTAGTATTCGAACCGGGCCGTCCAGGGGAATACGCGCGGTTCGGCTGGCCTGTCGTTCACGTGTCCTTGCGGTTGAAAGCAAAAGGTTTCACGTTTTGTGGAACTTTGTTCGGTGTGGCTCGTTTTCACCTCGGAAACAATCGATTTAACAATCGATTGACTCTGCCGCGCGTCTGTTTCACGCTGGCCCGGTCGAAAGACGAATGGGAGCAAGGAGGGGCGTTTGAACGCACTCCAAATGATTGGCCTGAACGATGGGGCCACACCGGCGCGGTGTGGTCGTTTGCGTTCGTTGTGCCGACTGAGGGCGGTGATCGCCCCGGATCTGGCCAGCGCCGTATCATTCCCTTTGCTTCTCGGACGCAGCAAAAAGCGGCGTCGCAAGTTCCCGGCAAAAGCACGCCTACGCGGTATCGCGACCGTGCCTGGCTGGTTCCCGGCCAGCTGACGACGCTCGTTTGAGATCGTTTGCCCGAGCCGTATGGGCGGCGCGGGGCTTGTTTATATTTTTTGCCTGCCCGTTTGTTAAATGACCAGAGGAGAACAGTATGCGTTCCATCAAAACCCGCTTAATGGCAGGCCTTGCCAGCACCGCGATCGTGCTTGCAGGCGCCGTTGCAGCTCAGGCGGAAACCTGGAAATACGCTTTCGAAGAAGCGATGACGGATGTTCAGGGCGTTTACGCCCAGAAGTTCAAGGAAGAAGTCGAGGCCAACTCGGACCACGAGATTCAGCTTTTCCCGTTCGGTACGCTGGGCGAATCCGCTGACATCATGGAGCAGGCACAGGCCGGCATCCTTCAGTTCGTCGACCAGTCTCCGGGCTTCACCGGTGCGCTGATCCCGGAGGCGCAGGTTTTCTTCGTTCCCTATCTTCTGCCGGCAAAGTCGGAAGATCTCGGAGATTTCTTCCGCAACTCGAAGGCCATCAACGAGATGTTCCCGGAGCTCTATGCAGAACAGGGTCTCGAGCTTCTCAAGATGTTCCCCGAGGGCGAAGTGGTGATGAACACCAAGGAGCCGGTGGAGAAGCCTGAAGACCTCAACGAGGTGAAGTTCCGCGTCATGACCAACCCGCTTCTGGTTGAAAGCTACAAGGCATTCGGCGCGACGCCGACGCCGCTTCCCTGGGGCGAGGTCTATGGCGGTCTCCAGACCAACATTATTCAGGGCCAGGAAAATCCGCTGTTCTGGGTCGAGTCCACAAAGATGTATGAAGTGACCGGCGCCATAACGCTCACCGGCCACAACAACTTCACCACCGCGGTGATGGCCAACAAGGAATTCTTTGACGGCCTGAGCGATGAGGACAAGAAGGTCGTGCGGGACGCTGCCGATGCGGCTTTCGAGCACATCCTCGAGTACCAGAAGGGCCTGAGCGAAGAATCGCTTGCCAAGATCAAGGAAGCCAAGCCCGAGATGACGATCAGCGACCTCACCGAAGAGCAGCGCGCTCCCTTCAGGGAAGCGGCAGCCCAGGTGGAGGCAAAGTTCATCGAGATGACGGGTGACAGCGGCAAGAAGATCCTTGACCAGATGAAGGAAGACCTGAAGGCGGCCACGCAATAAGCCGCTGCCTTGAGCAACAATAAGCTGGACCCTGCGGCCATTCTCGGTCGCGGGGTTCCGTCATCTCATTGAGGGGAATGAAGATGGGCAGTGAAGACGACAAATCTGACCCGCACAGCGAACACTACGAATCCACACTGCCCGGCGTCATAGGCATATTCGACAATGCCATCAGCCGCATAGAATCGGTGATGCTCGCGCTCGGCGTGATGCTCATGGCGGTCAACACGATCGCCAATGTGGTCAGCCGCGCTATTGGGAGCACAATCTTCTTTTCCGAGGAGCTCAACCGCATCCTCATCATTCTCATCACCTTTGCCGGCATCGGCTATGCCGCGCGTCACGGCCGCCACATCCGCATGTCGGCGCTCTACGATGCGCTGCCCGGCAAGACCCGCAAGGTCTTGATGATCATCATCACGGTGATCACCGCGCTCACCATGTTCGCGCTGTGCTATTTCGCCATCGGCTATATCGGCAAGGTGGCCAAGTCCGGCCGTGTTCTTCCGGCCATGCAGATCCCGGTCTACTGGATCTATCTCTGGGTCCCCATCGGCTTCTTCATCACCGGCGTGCAATATGCGCTCACCGCGCTGAAGAATGTCGTCCAGAAGGACATCTATCTCTCCACCCATGTGCTGGAGGGATATGAGGAAGACGAAATCGAGATCTGAGCGGGGCCACGACCATGACACTCAAAATTTCCACCATCATGATCGTGTTGCTGCTGTTTGGCTTCCCGATGATGATCCCGCTCATACTGGGTGCGGCGTACGGTTTTTACGGTCTGTTCGGCGGTTTCGACCGTATGGACTTCATGGTTCAGCAGATGCTGGCAGGCATCCGTCCGGCCTCGCTCATCGCGGTGCCCATGTTCATCCTCGCAGCCGACATCATGACGCGTGGCCAGTCGGCAGACCGGCTGATCGACATGGTCATGAAGTTCATCGGCCACATCAAGGGCGGCCTTGCCGTCTCCACCGCCACGGCTTGCACGCTGTTCGGCGCGGTCTCCGGCTCCACGCAGGCAACTGTGGTCGCGGTCGGCTCGCCGCTGCGCCCGCGCATGCTGAAAGCCGGCTACAACGATTCCTTCGTTCTGGCGCTGATCATCAACGCCAGCGACATTGCCTTCCTGATCCCGCCCTCCATCGGCATGATCATCTATGGCGTCGTCTCCAAGACCTCGATCGCCGAGCTGTTCATCGCCGGCATCGGCCCCGGGCTTCTGCTCCTGGTGCTCTTTTCCGCCTATTGCATCGTCTATGCAATCGTGAAGGGCGTGCCGACCGAGCCGAAAGCGCCATGGGGCGAGCGTGTGGCGGCAGTGCGCGCGGCCATCTGGCCGCTGTTCTTCCCGGTCATCATCGTCGGCGGCATCTATGGCGGGATTGTCAGCCCCACCGAGGCTGCGGCCATCTGCGTGGCCTATGCGCTCTTCCTGGAACTGGTGATCTTCCGCTCGCTTAGCGTGGCCGACATCTACAAGATCTCCAAGTCCACCGGCCTCATCACCGCCGTGGTGTTCATTCTCGTCGCTGCCGGCACGGCCTTCTCCTGGGTGATCTCCTTTGCGCAGATCCCGCAGCAGATTCTCGGCGCCATCGGCATAGACGAGATGGGGCCTAAAATGGTGCTCGCCGTCATTTCGATCGCCTTCTTCGTCGGCTGCATGTTCGTCGATCCGATCGTGGTGATCCTCGTTCTGGTGCCGATCTTCGCGCCAGTGGTGGATTCGGTTGGCCTCGACAAGGTTCTGGTCGGCACCATCATTACGCTGCAGGTGGCCATTGGCTCCGCGACACCCCCATTCGGGTGTGACATCTTCACGGCGATAGCCATATTCAAGCGACCCTATATGGACGTGATCCGGGGCATTCCGCCCTTCACGCTCATCCTGCTTGGCGTGTCGGCAGCACTGATCTTCTTCCCGCAGATCGCGCTGTTCCTGCCCAGCCTGGCATTCGATTAGGAGAGAGCCGATGTTCAAAAGGATACTCGTCCCGGTCGATGGCTCGGAAAACTCGGTGAAGGCTCTGCAGATGGGCGTTGAGTTGCAGAAAAACACCGGAGCGGAATTGATGACGCTCACCGTCTTCCGGCATCACAGCCTGCTTGAGGCGTCCATGTCGATGGTGCGGCCCGATGATCCCGAGAGCATCGATGATGTTATGCGTGAACATGCCAAGGAGATCGCCGACGCCGCCAAGAAAGCGGCAGTGGAGATGGGAGCTGAAAGCCCGCGTGCCTTTGTGAAAAGCGGCCAGCCTGCGCGCACCATCGTAAAGTTCGGCAAAGAGCGTGAGGTGGACCTGATCGTGCTTGGCAGCCGCGGGCTGGGCGATCTGGAGGGCTATCTTCTGGGAAGCGTGTCCCACAAGGTCACGAGCCTTGCCAATTGCCCCGTCATGGTGGTGTGATCGAAACGAAAGTGCAGATGCAACAAGGGCCGGATCCGCTGTCTGATCCGGCCCTTATTCCTGATGTTCCAGAAGCGTCTCGACGCTCTTTCCTGACAGTGTCAAACCGGGTCCGCTCCACCAATCGGTGGCGTGCCCGTTGGCCTGCGCCAGATGTTCCCGAGCCGCGTGCCAAGGGCGGTCAAGGCGTGCTTCAGCGCCGTGGAACGGGCTTTGTTCGCCTGCCGCGCATAGCGCTGCAATTCAGGGCTGGAACCAACGCCCACAGTATAGTGTGACATCAGAACCTCCTTGAGAGGGTTGGCAATGTAGAGAGTCTGCGGCGGTGTGCTGCCGGTTCTCCCGGTCAACCCATCGCTACAATTCCTATTTGGTCTCTATAGGAGCTTTACACAATAGAAATTATTCTTCCTGTTGTGTGCGTTTATGTTACGCTAAATCATGAGACATCGCCTGCCCAATCTAAACGCCGTCCGGGCGTTTGACGCGGCTGCCCGGCACCAGAGTTTTTCCCGCGCCGCGGCGGAGCTGGGCGTGACGCATGCATCTGTCAGCCGCTACATCAAGAATCTCGAAGCGGAGTTGGGCATGCCGCTCTTCGAACGCCGGCACAGGCAGGTGGCGCTCACGCCGGGGGGAGCCCGCTACGCGGAAATTGTCGCCGATGCTCTGATGCTGATCTCGCTGGACACCGGCACGCGTGCAACGCGCAATGCAAAGGGGCGCGTCGTTCTGGAATCGGACTCTGATCTCGCGGCTCTGTGGCTCATGCCCCTCCTGACCGACGAAGTGCTGGAAACGTTGGGGATCGAGCTCGAATTGCGCTCTTACCCCGAGCCACCACGCACCATTGCCCCCGATACCGATCTGGCGATCACCTGGGGGCGGCTGGATGTGCCGGGCTATACACGCGAGCCGTTTCTGGATTTCACGATCTTTCCGGTCTGCGCGCCGGATCGCGCGGAGCATGTGCGCATGCACGGGTTGATCGCCAACAAGCTGATCTATGATCGCGGCGTGAACACCTGGGAGGAACTCCTGCGGCGGCAGGGCACAAGCCTCAGCGCCGCATCGGGCCATCTCATCTTCCACCGCACGCAGCTTTGCCTTGAAGCGGCTGCGCGGGGGCTTGGTGTCGCTCTTGGCGATGATGTCTCGGCGGCCGCCATGCTGCGTGATGGAAGGCTGGTGCGTCCCTGCGGGCCATCGGTCGCCGGCCGCAACAGCTATTACCTTTCCTCCGTTTCGCGGGGCCCGGTCAGTCCTTCGGCGATGGCGATGCGGGCATGGCTCTTGCAAAAGGCGGCCGAGCATGTGCGTTGGGCCGAAGAGGCCGGCTATGCGCTGACCAAAGAGAGGTAGGTGAACGCACGGGGCTGTGAGGCAGCGCAATCGTCATCCCGTCCGAGCGGAGCGAGAGCCGGGACCCCCAGAGCCGGGACCCCGAAAGCCGGTATCCATTGAGAGGCACGGCCGATCTCCACAGCAGGAGCCGGCGGCCCAACAGGCGCCTGAAGCGCATCCGCGCCGCGCTCCATGGCAGTCTTCCAATGGGTCCCGGATGGCCCCTCGGACTTCCGGGATGGCACTTTCGGATGGCTTTCAATCCGGCGCCTTCACGCCGCCAGATTGCAGCTCTACGCAGCCTTTTCCGCCAGCCGTTTCCGGATGCTCTCCACATCGGCGCGTGGTGTCGCCGCGAAGAGCGTGCGCGTGTATTCGTGCTGCGGATCGGTGAACACCGCATCGCGGGTTCCATATTCCACCGCTTCACCGAAATACATCACCATCACTTCGTCAGCGATATAGCGCACCACCGAAAGATCGTGGCTGATGAAGACATAGGTGAGGCCGAATTCTTCCTGCAGGTCGGCCAGAAGGTTCAGCACCTGCGCCTGCACCGAGAGGTCGAGCGCGGAGACCGGCTCGTCCAGCACCAGCAGGCGCGGCCTCAGCATGAGCGCGCGCGCGATGGCGATGCGCTGGCGCTGGCCGCCGGAGAACATGTGCGGATAGCGATTGAAGTGCTCGGCCTGCAGACCGACCTTCAAAAGCATCTCCATGGCGCGTTCGCGCCGCTCCTTCACCGGAACCTTCTCGTTGATGATCAGCGGTTCCATCAGCACATCGCCGATCTTCTGGCGTGGATTCAGTGAGCCATAGGGGTTCTGGAAGACGATCTGCACCTTGCGGCGCATTTCGGGCTCCACACCCGTCTTGCCGATCTCCACCGGCTTGCCGTCGATCAGGAGTTCGCCCGAAGTGGGTGCGTCGATCATCGTCATGATCCGGGCGAGGGTGGATTTCCCGCAGCCCGATTCGCCGACGATGGCCAGCGTCTTGCCCTTCTCGACCTTGAGGTCGATGCCTTTCAGCGCGTTGATGATGCGGCCCTTGCCGAAAAAGCCGCCGCCGATGTGATAGTCGCGCGTGATGCCGCGCGTTTCCAGGACGATCTCGCTCATGGGCGGGCTCCTGTCAGCGGCGCTTCATCGAACACGAAGTCGGAGACGGTCGGCAGGCGGTCGCCTGTCGCGTTCTCCGGCAGGGCCGAAAGCAGCGCCTTGGTATAAGGGTGCTGGGGCTTTTCGAAGAGCGAAAGCACGTCGGCCTCCTCCATCTTCCTGCCCTTGTACTGCACGATCACGCGATCGGCCGTTTCCGCTACCACGCCCATGTCATGGGTGATCATGATCATGCCCATGTTCTTCTCGGCCTGGATCGACACCAGAAGATCGAGGATCTGCTTCTGGATCGTCACGTCGAGCGCGGTGGTCGGCTCGTCGGCAATCAGGAGCTTGGGGTTACAGGCAATGGCCATGGCGATCATCACGCGCTGGCATTGGCCACCCGACATCTGGTGCGGGTAGGCATTCACCCGGTCGCTCGCATTTGGCAGGCCCACCGCCTCGAAGAGTTCCACCGTCCGGTCACGCCGCTGGCGGGCCGAAAGATCGGTGTGCATCTTGAGCGTTTCATCGATCTGGAAACCGACGGTGAAACACGGATTGAGACTGGCGATTGGCTCCTGGAAAATCATGGCAATGTCCTTGCCGACGATCTTGCGTCGGTCCGATGGCGACAGGTTGAGAATGTCGCGGCCCTGAAAGGTCATGGCGTCTGCCGTGACCTTTGCGGTCCATGGCAGAAGCCCCATAACCGCCAGCATCGAAACGGATTTGCCCGAACCCGATTCGCCAACGATGGCCAGCACCTCGCGCGCCTCGACGGACAGCGAAACACCATCCACCGCGCGCAGCGTGCCGCCTGCCGTCTCGAATTCGACGCTCAGATTGCGAATGTCGAGAAGAGCTTCACTCATGTCACGACCTCTTCAGCTTGGGATCAAGCGCATCGCGAAGACCGTCGCCCATCAAATTGATGGCCAGAACGGTGATCAGGATGGCGAGACCGGGGAAGGTGACGACCCACCACGCACGCAGGATGAACTCGCGCGCTTCGGCCAGCATCGTGCCCCATTCGGGTGTGGGCGGCTGTGCACCCATGCCGAGGAAGCCAAGCGCCGCCGCATCGAGGATCGCGGTCGAGAAGGAGAGCGCCGCCTGCACGATCAGCGGTGCGGTACAGTTCGGCAGGATGGTCTTGAACATCAACCTGATGTTACTCGCGCCGGCAACACGTGCCGCCGTCACATAGTCGCGGCCTTTCTCCGACATCACCGCAGCGCGCGTCAGGCGCACATAGTGCGGCTGCTGCACGAGCGCGATGGCGATCATCGCGTTGACGAGGCCCGGCCCCAGAATGGCGACCAGAACCAGTGCCAGAAGCAGCGACGGAAACGCGAGAATAATGTCCATCACGCGCATGATGACCGTGTCCACCGCGCCGCGGAAATAGCCGGCGATGAGGCCGATCAGAATACCCACCGAGACGGCGACCGAAACCACCACCACGCCGATAAAGAGCGAGAAGCGCGCGCCATAGATCAGGCGTGAGAGCAGGTCGCGGCCCACGGCATCCGTGCCGAGTATGAACGACCAGTTGCCGCCTTCCTGCCAGACCGGGGGCAGGAGGAAGGAGCCGCGGTTCTGCATGCTCGGGCTGTGCGGCGCGATCACCGGCGCCAGAAGCGCGATGACCACGATTGCGAGGAAAACGTAAAGGCCGATCACGGCGCCGCGGTTCTGGCTGAAATAGTACCAGAATTCCGCAAGGCGGGCGCGCCGCGTGACCGCGATGATCGTGCCGCCTTCGAGACCGACGGCGGCATTCGGATCTTTTGTGTTTGTCGAGCTCATGGTCAGTGCCTGATTCTCGGATTGATCAGACCGTAGAGAACGTCCACGATCAGGTTCACGATCATGATGATGGCGGCAATGAGCAGAAGCCCGCCCTGCACCACCGCATAATCGCGCTTGAACACGCTATCGACCATCCACTTGCCGATGCCCGGCCAGGAGAAGATCGTCTCGGTGAGGATCGCGCCGGCCAGCAGCACGCCCACCTGGAGGCCGATCGTGGTCACCACGGGGATGAGCGCGTTGCGCAGCGCATGGAGGCCGATCACCCGGCGCGGCGGCAGGCCCTTGGAGCGCGCCGTGCGCACATAATCTTCGCCCAGCACCTCTAGCATGGCCGAGCGCGTCTGGCGGGCGATCACCGCAAGCGGGATCGTGGCCAGAACGATGGTCGGCAGGATGAGATGCGACAGCGCCGATTTGAACGCGCCCGCCTGTCCCGACAGAAGGCTGTCGATCAGCATGAAGCCGGTGACCGGCGGGAAGAAATAAAGCAGCGAAATGCGGCCTGACACCGGTGTCCAGCCCAGAATGCCGGAGAAGAAGATGATCAGAAGCAGGCCCCACCAGAAGATCGGCATGGAATAGCCGACAAGGGCCGCACCCATCACGGTCTGATCAAGCCACGAACCGCGCCGGACAGCGGCGATGACGCCAAGCGGAACACCAATGGCAACCGCCACGATGATCGCGCACAACGACAGCTCGATCGTCGCCGGGAACAGGGTCAGAAACTCCTGAAGCAGCGGTCTCTTGGTGACGATGGAGGTGCCGAAATCGCCCTGCAGCAGATCCGTCATGTAGTTGAAATACTGCACGAACAGCGGCTGGTCGAAGCCATAGAGCGCCTGGAGCTGCTGGTAGCGCTCTTCGCTCATGCCGCGCTCGCCGGCCAGAAGCATGATCGGATCGCCCGGCAGAAGGCGAATGAAGGAAAAGGCGACGATGGACACCCCGATGAAGGTGGGGATCAGCAGCGCCAGCCTGGAGAGAAAGAAACGGAGCATCTAATACACGACCGGCGACAGCTCGCGCTGCCGCCGGTTCCTGTTTCTGGTGAAGGGGCCTATTCGGCGATGTGGACGCCTTCAAAGGCGTGGCCACCGAGCGGGTCCATCTTGTAGCCGGTCACTTCCTTGCGCATGGGCATGTGGACGACCGAGTGAGCGATGGTTGCCCACGGAGCTTCACGCTTGAAGACGAGCTGGGCCTCTTCATAGAGCTTGGCGCGCTCTTCCTGTGAGGAAAGCGTCTTGGCCTTCTGGATCAAAGCCTCGAACTCATCGTTGCACCACTGGGCACGGTTGGCGCCGCCGACACCGTCGCAGCCGAGCAGAACGGCGAGGAAGTTGTCCGGATCGCCATTATCACCTGTCCAGCCGAGCAGAACGGCGCCATCACGGTCAACATTTCCGGTGACATCAAGATATTCGGTCCATTCGACCGAGACAATCTCGACGTCAACGCCGACCTTGGAGAAATCCTCCTGGATCAGTTCGGCCATGCGGCGCGCGTTCGGGTTGTAGGGACGCTGCACAGGCATCGCCCAGACCTTCATGGAAAGGTCCGAAACGCCCTCTTCCTCAAGCATCTTCTTGGCTGCTTCCGGATCGTAGGCATCATCCTCGACCGCGTCGTTATACGACCACATTGTCGGCGGAATCGGGTTCTTGGCTGCCTGGCCGGCACCCTGGAACACGGCGTCGAGAATGGCTTCCTTGTTGATTGCCATGTTCAGCGCCTTGCGGACCTTCGCGTTGTCGAACGGGGCTTGCTGCGTATTGTAAGCGAGGTAACCGACGTTCAGGCCTTCCTGCTCGTCAACCTTCAGCGCATCGTTCGCTTTCAGGCTCTCGATGTCGGCCGGGTTCGGGTAAGGCGTGATGTGGCACTCGCCGGCGATCAGCTTCTGCTGGCGCACCGAAGCCTCGGTGGTGATGGCGAACACCAGATCGTCGATCGGCTGCTTGCCGTTCCAGTAATCGGGATGCGCCTTGTAGCGGATCACAGCGTCAGGCTGATAAGCCACGAACTGGAAGGGGCCGGTGCCGACCGGCTTCTGGTTCAGGTCCGAAAGATTGCCGGATTCAGCGAGCTTGTCAGCATATTCCTTCGAGAAGATGGAGGCAAAATCCATGGCCAGGTTGGCAATGAACGGGGCCTCCGGGCGGTTCAGCACAAACTTCACCGTGTAATCATCGACCTTCTCGATGGACTTCACGAGGTCCGGCATGGACATGCCGTTGAAATACTCCCACGAAGCGCCTTCCACATAGGCGTGGTAAGGATGGTCTTCCTGAAGCTGGCGGTTGAAGGAGAACAGCACGTCGTCGGCGTTGAAATCGCGGCTTGGCGTGAAGAAGTCGGTCGTGTGGAACTTCACACCCTGACGCAGCTTGAAGGTGACCTCGAGACCGTCGTCGGAAATCTCCCAGCTCTCCGCCAGACCCGGCACGGTCTTGGTGGTGCCCGGCTCGAACTGGACGAGGCGGTTGTAGACCGGTTTCGACGATGCGTCGAACGTGGTGCCAGCGGTGTAGAGCGCCGGGTCAAAGCCTTCCGGGCTTCCTTCCGAGCAGTAGACAAGCGTCTTCGCGCCCGCAGCGCCGCTCAGCACCGTAGCGGCCAGCAGAGCAGCCGCAAAGGTCAATTTGCTTTTCATTGAGGTCTCCCTGATTCTCGCATGGGCTTACTCCCGAAGCCCTGGAAGCTGGCATATAAGCAAAGATCGAATTGAGAGGGAACACCCTCGATCGCTTTGCCGCTGCAAATGCAATTATTAGTCGAATTTGCTCCTATTAATGCAATAAAGCACCACGCCCGCTCTTGTACTGTGAGCGATAGGGGAACCATATCAGCATCAAAGGTCATTGTTTCGAGGAGAAGAAAGTATGAGCGGCACATGGCATCTGGACGTTCTGGAGTTCTGGTTTGAGACGCTGACCCCCAAAGACTGGTTCACCGTGAGCGAGAAGACGGACGCGCTGATCCGCGACCGTTTCGGCGCGCTGCATGAGCGTTTGGTGCGTGAGCTCCCGCCGGAAGTGTTCAACGAGCCGAAAGCGGCCCTCGCCGCGGTTATCGTGCTCGATCAGTTCCCGCGCAACATCTATCGTCGGCAGCCTGGCGCGTTCGCTTCGGATGAGCTTGCCATGAGTGTGGCAGGCAATGCGATCGAGAAGGGACTGGATGAAGGGATGCGCGTTCCCGAGCGGCAGTTCCTTTATATGCCCTACATGCATTCGGAAGTGCTTGCCGACCAGGAACGCGCCGTCATGCTGTTCAAATCGCTGGGGCAGGAAGAATCTCTGAAATACGCGATCGAACACCGGGACATCGTCGCCCGTTTTGGCCGCTTCCCGCATCGCAACCGTGTGCTTGGACGGGAGAGCGGACCTGAGGAACGCGCCTTTCTGGAGGAACACGAGGGCTACGGCCAGTAAACCCCGCAGCGTTTCCTGCCTCATTGATACGGTCCCGGCGCGTAAACGCACTTGTGAAGGCCGGGGATGAAGCCCTACACTCGTCTTTTGAAGGGGGAGATCGTCATGATGCCGTGCGCTTGCCCAAACGTCGTGTGACGGTTGGTGTTGCGTCTGGTGTTACGTGAACGTAAACGTTATAACTGGTTTTTCTTTCTGGGAGGAGCAGTTGGCAAAACGCGCAAAGACGCCCGCCAAGGGTGAAGTGAAAGCAGCGCGCACCGCAAAGGGCGGATCGGGCAGCAAGACGTCAGCCAAGAAGACGGCATCTACAGCAAAAAAACCGGCCGCAAAATCGGCAGCCGGTTCATCAAAGAAGTCGGCACCGAAGGCAGCGGCAAAACCTGCGGCATCAGCCCGCAAGGCCGCGCCGAAAAAGGCAACGGCATCCCGCAGGTCCGAGATCGCACGGCCCTGGGTAAATCATTATCCCGAGGGCATTCCCGCCGAGATGGGAGACTTCCCGAACAATTCGCTTGGCGAATTGCTTGTAGACGCCTGCAAGAGCTTCGGTGATCGCCCTGCCTTCACGTGCATGGGCAAGTCATTGAGCTATAGCGACCTTGAGGAGATGTCGCGGCACTTCGCAGGCTATCTGCAAACTCTGGGGCTTAAACGCGGCGCACGCGTCGCGCTGATGATGCCCAATGTGCTGCAATATCCCGTCGCCATGATGGCTGTTCTGCGGGCCGGCTATGTGGTGGTCAATGTCAATCCCCTCTACACGCCGCGCGAGCTGGAACACCAGCTCAACGATGCCGGCGCGGAAGCCATCGTCATACTGGAAAATTTCGCCCACACGCTGGAAGCGATCGTGGAAAAAACGTCGGTCAAACACGTGGTCGTTGCCTCGATGGGCGAGCTTTTGGGGCTCAAGGGACACATCGTCAACTTCGTGGTCCGGCGCGTGAAAAAAATGGTGCCCGCCTGGTCGTTGCCGGGGCATGTCTCCTTCAGGGGGGCGGTCAAGAAGGGCGCTTCCAGTGGCTACAGGCCGGTGGAGATCGCGCTGTCCGACAATGCCTTCCTGCAGTATACGGGCGGCACGACCGGCGTCTCCAAGGGGGCGACGCTCACCCACAGCAATGTTCTGGCCAATGTAATCCAGAACGAGTTGTGGTTCCGCAGCGCCTATATCGACAGGCCGAAACCCGAAGCGCCGGTGCTGATCTGCGCCCTGCCGCTCTATCACATCTACGCGCTCACGGTGAACGCGCTGATGGGCATGAAGCTTGGCGGCAACAACGTGCTGATTCCCAATCCGCGCGACATTCCCGCTTTCGTGAAGGAGCTGCAGAAATACGACTTCCACATTTTCCCGGGGCTCAACACGCTGTTCAACGCGCTCCTGAACAATGAGGATTTCTGCAAGCTTCCCTTCAAGAGCCTGCTTGTCACCTTCGGCGGCGGAATGGCGGTGCAGCGCGCGGTCGCAGAACGCTGGCAGAAGCTGACGGGCTGCGTGATCTCGCAGGGCTATGGTCTGTCGGAAACCTCGCCCGTGGCCACGGTGAACAGCTTTGCGGCGAAGGAGTTCACCGGCACGATCGGCTATCCGATTTCCTCCACCGACGTCGTCATCCGCGACGATCACGGCAAGAACCTGCCTTTCGGCAAGGTCGGCGAGATCTGCATTCGCGGCCCGCAGGTGATGGCCGGCTACTGGAACCGGCCGGACGAGACCGCCAAGGTCATGACCGAGGATGGCTTTTTCCGCTCCGGCGACATGGGCACCATGGATGAGACCGGTCAGGTCACCATAGTTGACCGCAAGAAGGACATGATCGTTGTCTCCGGCTTCAAGGTCTTCCCCAACGAGGTGGAAGACGTAATCGCCAATCATCCGGGTGTTCTGGAGGCGGCGATTGTCGGCGTCGAGGATGAGCATTCCGGCGAGGTGCCGAAGCTCTTCGTGGTCCGAAAGGACGCGAATCTGACGGAAGAGGACCTCAAGAAGTTCTGCAAGGAGAACCTCACCGGTTACAAGCGCCCAAAATATATCGAGTTCCGCGACGATCTGCCGAAATCCAATGTCGGCAAGATCCTGCGAAAGGAACTGCGCTGAAACGGAAAGGCCCGCGCCCGGTTTGAATTGACCCTTAAGGTTGCGCGGGCCATTGTTTTCGTGGCTCTGGCGTTGTGCGTGGTTCGACAAGCTCACCATGAGGGAGGGTGAAGCTGGCGGGATCGGTGGCCACCGCTAGGAGCGTTTCATTTGCGTAGTCTCATGATCGGATTTCGCATGGCGCAACCAGCCACCTTCCTCATGGTGAGCTTGTCGAACCACGCACCGCGTTGATGCAACGCGGTTGCCCTGATCGTTTAAAGCGCCACCCGCCCCTCCGCCGCCCGGCGCGCGAGGATGATTGCGCCGTCCACCGCATCGCCGTCGGCGGGCTTCAGGCGGCGGCGCACATCGGGTGAGAGCCAGGGTTCCAGCGGGCCTGACAGCCCACCCAGAAGCGTGACACGCGGAGCGTTCTGATCAAACAGGGTGCGCACCAGCATGTCGATCTGCGCTGCCGCATTCTGCACGATGCGCCTGGCGGCGGCATCGCCCTGGTCGGCATGGCGCAGCACCATGGGCGCGAAGGTGGCATAGTCCGTGGCACTTGCCCGGTCCATCCAGGCCACCACTTCTGCCGGGTCATCGTCGAAGCGGCGCATCACTTCGGTCAGAAGCGCGCTTTGCGGAATGCGTCCGTCATGGCCCTGCAGTGCGGCACGCACGGCATTGAGGCCGATATCGGCACCGCTTCCCTCATCGGAAATCGGAAAACCGTAGCCGCCAATGCGCAGATGCTTTCCATCCACGATGCCAAGCCCCACCGAGCCGGTGCCGGCAATGGCGATGGCGCCATCGAGACCCGAATGCGCGCCAAGGCACGCCGTGTCGCTATCGCTGGCAAAGACGATGCTGGCGAAGGGGTGCGATAGCGCCTGAAACGCCTCGACGGCACCCTTGCGGCGCATGCCGGCAAGGCCGATCCCGGCATGAATGCGGGCGATCTCTGCCTCGCCAAAGCCCGCTTCCTCAACTGCGGCATCCACTGCGCGCCGGACCGAGGCCCAGGCCGCTTCAACGCCAAGCCTCGTGGTGGCCGGGCCGGAAAGCCCCTGCCCAAGCACGGCACCTGCTGCATCCTCGATGCGCGCGCGGCAGCCCGTGCCGCCACCATCGACACCGAGATAAAAATCGCTCTGACCGTCGCTCATGTCTGCAACCGTTCGATGACCGCGCCACATTGCGCCAGTTTGCGGTCAAGCTGCTCATAGCCTCGATCGATGTGGTAGACGCGGTTGATAATGGTTTCGCCTCTAGCGGCAAGGGCTGCGAGCACCAGGCAGACCGAGGCGCGCAGATCCGTCGCCATTACCTGCGCTCCTTTCAGCGCTTTGCCGCCCCGCACCACGGCGGTCGTGCCCTGTAGCGTGATATCGGCACCGAGCCGCGCCAGTTCCGGCACATGCATGAACCGGTTCTCGAAAATCGTCTCGCGGATGAGCGATGTTCCGTCGGCGCAGCAGGCGAGCGCCATGAACTGCGCCTGAAGGTCTGTCGGAAAGCCCGGATAGGGTTCCGTGGTGAGGTCGGTCGTGCGCAACGCTCCGCTTCTTGAAATCACCAGGCCCCGATCGCTCGGCCACACATTCACGCCCATCACCTCAAGCGCCTGGATCACGGCAGCGAGGTTTTCCATGCGCGCGTTCACCAGTTCCAGCGCCCCGCCGGTGATGGCCGCAGCCACCGCATAGGTGCCCGCCTCGATGCGATCGGGGATGACGTGGTGCGCGGCGGCCTTCCAGTCGGTGCCGCCCTCGATGATGATGCGATGCGTTCCCGCTCCCTCGATCTTCGCGCCCATGGCGTTGAGGCAGGCGGCGAGGTCCGCCACTTCCGGTTCGCGCGCCGCATTCAGGATTTCGGTTTCGCCGCGCGCGGCAGTGGCCGCCATCATGGCCGTCTCCGTCGCGCCCACCGAGGGCGAACTCAGGATGACCCGCGTGCCCTTCAGCCCACCGGCTGCACGAGCCACGATCAGCCCGCCCTCAATGCCGATCTCCGCGCCCAGCATTTCGAGGGCTTTCAGGTGCATGTCCACCGGACGCGCGCCGATGGCGCAGCCACCCGGCAAAGAGACCCGCGCCTCGCCGAACCGCGCAAGCAATGGCCCGAGAAACAGGACCGTGGCCCGCATCCGCCGCACCGTTTCATAGGAGACTTCGCATGAAACCATCGCGCTGGCGTCGATCACCGCCGTGTGGGCGTTGCGCGTTACCGACGCCCCGTAAAGTTCGGCGACCCGGAGCATGTTCTCCACATCGGAGACCAGCGGCAGGTTCGACAGCTCCAGCGGTTGGGGGCTCAACAGCGCGGCGGCGATTTGCGGCAGCGCCGCATTCTTTGCCCCGGCAATGGTGACGGCGCCCTGAAGCGGCATACCGCCTGTTATTATCAGTCTGTCCATGATTGCGGTTCCGGAAACACCGTGTGGCGAAGTTACAGTTTCTATTGGCAAATTCCTTTGATCAAGCCCTTTTGGGAATATATTATTCCAGTCTTCAATTCCTACGGGATTCCCATCGCGGCGAAACTCATTTAGTTTTCGCCCGACAGTTCCTCGAAAGGAAGCCATGTCTGTCCTGAAGATCATCGACGCGCAGCTTGAGACCATGGCCCCGGCGGACCGGCAGATCGGCCGGTTCATCGTCGACCATCCCGACCGTGTGCTCAGGCTCTCTTCCGCCGCTCTGGCGGAAGAGACTGGCCGTAGCCAGTCGAGCGTGGTGAAGTTCAGCCAAAAGCTTGGTTTCTCCGGTTATCAGGATCTGAAGCTCGCGGTCAGCAAGGCCAAGGCGCAGGAATGGCAGGTGCCGCCGGGCATGATCCACTCCACCATCGAGATCGGCGACAGCCACGCCACGATTTCGCAAAAACTGATCTCAAGCAAGCTTCTCTCCATGCAGCAGACCATCGCCGCCAATCACGAGCCGGAGATCGCCCGAGCGCTTGAGGCGCTTGACGGCGCGCGCCGCATACACATTGCAGGGGTTGGCGCATCCTCGCTGGTGGCGCGCGACTTTTCCTACAAGCTGCAAAAGCTCGGTCGCAATGCGCTGCATGACAGCGACAGCCACGTCCAGATGGCCAATGTCTCCTCTCTGGGGGAAGAGGATGTGCTCTTTGCACTCTCCTATTCCGGCACCAGCATCGAGACGGTGCGCATTGCCGAGCTTGCAAAGGCGCGCGGAGCAACTGTCATCTCCGTCACCGGCTTGCAGCAGAACCCGCTGATGCGCGTTGCCGACATTCGCCTGCACACGGTCGCAGACGAGGAACGCGTGCGCTCCTCCGCCATCACGTCGCGCGATGCGCAGCTCACTTTGATGGACTTCCTGTTCATCCTCATCCTGCAGCGCCAGCCGGATGCGAACGACTATGTCCACAACAGCGAAGCGTCGGTGTCCGCGCTGAAGATGTCGGCGTCGAAATAGAAGCTCAGTAGGTGGCTCTGCGGGCTGTCTCGCTGGGGCGCTCACCGAAGGTCTTGCGGTAGTCGGCGGCAAAGCGCCCGAGATGGGTGAACCCCCAGCGCAGTGCGGTCTCCGTTACCGAAATCTCGCCCTGTGCGTTCTCCAGATCGAATCGCACCCGACGCAGGCGCTCAAGCGTCAGCGCGTGCATGGGCGACATGCCGTGCGTACGCTTGTAGGCAAGCTGCAGCGCCCGCGCGCCGACACCGGATGCCGCCGCGATGTCGGTCAGGGTGATCGGGCGGTGCGCATTCTCCCTGATGAACGCGTCGGCCCGCTTCACCTGCCGCGGCGCCGCCTCCTGCTTTGTGTCAAAGAAAGCGGAGAGGTTGTGCGGCTGGAGCCTCAGAAGCGCCTCGAGAATACGCTGCTCGTGGAACGCGGCGCAGAGGTTCAGAACCTGCTTTTCGGGCTTGTTGGCGGCGCAGAACATCGCATTGACCAGATTGCGCCATGAAGCAAGCTCCGGCCGGGTGAAATCGATCACCGGATCGAACACCACAGGTCCCGGCAGCGGGCGCTCGCAGAGCTGCTCGGCAAAACCCATGAACGAGGCTTTGGGGATCTGCACCAGAACCTGCTCACAGCCGGCCCACCAGCGCATGGAGGTTTCGCGGTCGGCATTGAGCAGCGCCGCCCTGTCGCCATCGCTCAGGAATTCGTTCCGGTTGTGTTTGATCGTCGCGCAGCCGGAAATCGGAATCTGTATGAGATAGAAGGTTTCGAGCGCGCCGGGGTCGATCAGAACATCGGCGCCGTAGCTGATATAGTTGAGGGAAACGAGGAGGCCCGGCTGGTGGTTTTGCACCGCGCGAAACCGTCCGCCACCGACCACTTCCAGCCGGTGGTTGCAGAATTTCCGGGCAACCTTCTCCCGTGCACAGTCCAGATCGTCCGTTTGAAAAAGGGCGTGGCTGGACAACGGGCGGTCGCCCCACTCCTCCCGGGCGATCACCATTCCCGGAGTTTAGCAGGTGTTTTGGTTTCTCCAAGATTTGTCCTGGTTTCTCGCCAAAACCGATCTGTTTTTTTCGTTTTTCGGATATTTGGTTCAGTTTCCGGATATTTTTCCCGATCGCTTCCGGGCACCATGAAACTCCGTGATAAAGGGAGGAAAATCATGGAAAAGGAACTCGAAAAAGGCGTCACCGCAAACGGTGAGGGCTATGCCGGCAAGGAATGGAACATTCTCGGACAGGTCTATTTTCCCAAGGCCACCTGCGATTCCACTTTCGCCTTTGAAACCAACAGCGACCCGGGCCAGTTCGTGCCGGTTCATGTTCATCCCACGCAGGAAGAGTTCATTCTGGTGCAGGAAGGCGAGCTGGATCTGAAGCTCGACGGCAAGTGGATGAAGGCGAAGGCCGGTGATCTGGTGCGCATGCCGCGCGGCGTACCGCATGGCTATTTCAACAAGTCCGACAAGCCGGCCCGCGCGCTCTTCTGGGTTTCGCCGGCGCGCAAGCTCGAAGCGCTGTTCGAGACGCTGCACAACATGACCGACCCGGAAGAGGTGGTGAAGGTCTCGGCGCTTCACGAAGTTGATTTCCTGCCACCGGAAGCAAACGACTAGCGCCAGGCGCTTTGGCCGGCTCGGGGTTGGGCCGGCCCACAGACCCGATAACAATCGAGGCCGGCAAGGGACCTTTGGCGACGTGGCAACACGCGGCGCGGGGAGGCGCGCGTCCAGAATTTGCCGGACGGGAGGAACAACGTCATGACAAAACGAAAGCATGTCTGCGTAATCGGCGCCGGCGTCAGCGGCCTTGCCGCCGCCCGCTCGTTCAAGAAGCGCGGCCACCGGGTAACCGTGCTTGAGCGCAGCCACGAACTGGGCGGCGTCTGGGAGCCCTCACGCTCCTATCCGGATGTGCAGACGCAGAGCCCCAAGGATCTCTATCGCTACACCGACAAGGCGATGCCGAAGGATTTTCCCGAATGGCCGAAGGGTCCGCAGGTTTTTTCCTATCTGTCGGACTATGCAGACGACCATGGTCTGCGCCCGCTGATCCGTTTCAACACTGCGGTCTCGGCCATGCGCCGGCGCGACGATGGCAAACCCGGCTGGGAGCTCGATCTCGAAATGGCGAATGGCGAGAAAACCAGCGAAGCTTTTGATTTTGTCGCCGTCTGCACCGGCCAGTTCAGTGAGAAGAACATCCTCACCCATCCCGGGCAGGAAGAGTTCGAGGCAGAAGGCGGCGCGGTGATCCATTCTTCCGAATACACCGATCCGGCCATGGTGAAGGGCATGAACGTCACGGTTCTCGGCTTCTCGAAATCGGCGACCGACATTGCCGTGAGCGCGGTGAAATCGGGCGCGGCTTCGGTCACCATCGTCTATCTGGAATCGGTCTGGCGCATTCCCTACTTCGTCGGCGGGCTGATCAACTTCAAGCGCATCCTTTATATCCGCGCGCAGGAAAAGATGTTTCCGGGCTGGAGCCGGAGCGGCTTCGCCCGCTTCAACCATGCCGTTGCCCGGCCCTTCATCTGGGCGCACTGGCGCGCGCTGGAAGCGCTTCTGACCGTGCAGCTCAAGCTCAACAAGACCGGGCTGAAGCCGAAAGAACCCATCGAGAGAGGCGTGAACTGCTCGGTTCCCATCGCCACGCCGGGCTTTTTCGAGATGGTGGCAGACGGGCGCATCAAGGCCGTGCAGGGCACCTTTGCGAACTATGAGCCCGGCGCGATAAGACTGACCGGAGGTGAAGTCATCAAATCCGACATGGCGATCCTCGCCGTTGGCTGGAAACTCGGCGTTCCCTATCTGCCGGCGGAATACCGCGAAAAGCTGGTAGAGCCGGACGGGCAGTACCGGCTCTATCGCCTGATTGCCAATCCGGACATTCCCGATCTCGGCTTTGTCGGTTTCAACTCGTCTTTCTGCACCGTTCTGTGCGCCGATCTCGCCGCCGAATGGCTGGTGCGCTACGCGGACGGAAAACTGGCGAAACAACCGACCCCGGACGAAATGCGCACCAACATGGACATGATGCTCCACTGGCGACGCAACGAGCGACCGGCCGCGAAAATCTATGGCGGCCTGTGCGTGGCACCCTATCACTTCAAGCATTTCGACGAGCTGATCGACGACATGGGCGCGCAGGTGAAACGCCGCAACCCGCTGGCGGAAAATCTCTCGCCTCCGGATGCCGATGCCTATGCACGCTATCTGCGCTCCGCACCTGATTATCAGGTGGCGTGAGGCAGCGCCGCGCCGGCCTCCTCCCCGGCGCGGCCCGGCCCCCATCTCTTTGACACACCCTTGAAATCCATGGCGGCATGGGCGAAGGAAAAGGAAGCGCAGACCGTGCGCACCGATTTTTCCTGCCGGAGTAGACGTTCCGTGAAAACCCTGACCATCCGCCGCCCCGACGACTGGCATCTGCATCTGCGCGACGGCGCGGTTCTGGAGGCGGTTCTGCCGCATTCTTCCGCCGATTTCGCCCGCGCGATCATCATGCCCAATCTGGTGCCGCCGGTGGTGACGGTGAAAGACGCGCTCGCCTACCGCGACCGCATCATGGCGGCAAAGCCCGAGGGGCATGATTTCACGCCGCTGATGACGCTCTACCTGACTGAGCAGACGGATGCAGATGATGTCGCCGCCGGCCACCGCGACGGGCACATCACGGCGGTGAAGCTTTATCCGGCAGGTGCGACCACCAATTCCCAGAGCGGCGTGCGCGATCTCATGAAGGTGCAGCCGGTGCTGGAGCGCATGGCCGAGATTGGCCTGCCGCTGTGCGTGCATGGTGAGGTGACGGACGCCTCCATCGACATTTTCGACCGCGAAGCCGTGTTCATCGAGCGGGTGCTCAATCCGCTGCGTGAACGTCTGCCCGAGCTCAGGGTGATCATGGAGCATGTGACCACGAAGAACGGGGTCGACTACGTTCAGAGCGCGGAGAAGAACCTCGCCGCCTCACTCACCACCCATCATCTGATCATCAACCGGAACGCCATTCTCGCTGGCGGCATCCGTCCGCATTACTATTGCCTGCCCGTCGCCAAGCGAGAGGAACACCGGCTGGCGCTGCGCAAGGCTGCGACGTCGGGCGACAGACGCTTTTTTCTGGGAACCGATTCGGCGCCGCACCTCGACCCGGCCAAGGAATCGGCCTGCGGCTGTGCCGGCATCTACACCTCCATCAACACCATGTCGTGCCTGGCGCATGTGTTCGAGGAAGAGGGCGCACTGGACAAACTGGAGACCTTCGCCTCTCTCAACGGCCCTGCCTATTATGGTCTGCCTGCCAATGAAGACACCATCACGCTTGTTCGCCGTGATGAGCCTGTGGAGTTTCCCAAATCCGTCTACAGCTCAGACGGCACGATCACCGTGTTTGATCCCATGTTCCCGTTGCATTGGGTGGTAGAGAAACAGCCGGCCGGCTGACATCAGGCGGCCTTGGGCCGATTGATCGTTTGCGATGCTTCCAGAACGAGCGGGGAAAGCCCGTCGCCGCCCATCTCGATGATTTCGAAAAGGCGGCCGCGCATGCGCGGCTCCCAGAACTTGTTGATGTGATCTGCAACACCGGCGGCACGCTCCGCTTCGGGCTGCGAGGTGAAGAATGTGGCGATCTGGTTGGCCATGTAGACGAGATGCTCGTCGCCGGATTTGAACTTTTCGTCATGCGACATGTCTGGCCGCTCCAATGGTCACGCGTTCGGGGTGGGTGAAAATGTCGAACTCCTCGCCGCGAACAAGAGCGACAAGGGTCATGCCGGCGGTTTCCGCCGTGCGGATGGCCAGCGCTGTCGGGGCTGATACGGCAGCAATGAGCGGCGCGCCGATGGCGGCGGTTTTCTGAACCATCTCCACCGAAACGCGGGAGGTGACGATCACCGCGCCGGTGCTGCGATCAATGCCAGCCTTGACGAGCGCGCCGGCCAGCTTGTCGAGCGCATTGTGCCGGCCCACATCCTCGCGCGCGGCAATAATGCCCTTGCCCGGGATGTAGAAACCGGCTGCATGAACAGCACCCGTGGCTCTGTGAAGCTCCTGATGCTGGTGCAGATCGCCCACGGCACCGGTGATCTCGGCGGCCGTGAAGCGCTGCGCGGACGCAGTTTCCGGCACGGAGCGCATGGCTTCCTCGATGCTCTCGATTCCACAAAGGCCGCAACCGACCGGACCGGCCAGCCGCCTGCGCCGCGCCTCGAAGCGGGTGTTGGCCGCATCGCGCAGGCGGATCTGCAGGTCGATGCCGGGACCGAGCTCCTGCACGGTGATGGAGTCGATTTCATCGGCGCTGGAGATGATGCCTTCCGTGACGCTGAAACCGAGCGCAAAGTCTTCAAGGTCGGCGGGTGTCGCCATCATCACGGCATGGGTGGTGCCGCCATAGGAGAGCGCGACGGGCGTTTCCTCGGGCACGGTTCGCGGGGTGACTTTCGTTCCGCCGGTGCGGCGGGCCGTTCTTGAAACGCGGGCTGTGGCGGGAGGGTGAGTCATGGCCGGATGGCCCCTTCAACGCCTGGCCGGAGACAGGGCGACAGCCTAGACGAAGGCCCCCTTCTCCCGGTGTGCTGGGAGAAAGTCCCGGCAGGGGGATGAGGGGCAAGCGTCAACGTTTGACAATCACATTTCGAAGCAGCGATCTCATCAACGGGTGGCGCTCGCCCCTCATCCTCACCTTCTCCCTGCTTGCGGGGAGAAAGGGGCCGATAGGTTGGCGCATCCCTGATCACACCACCGCCAGCAAACATTACACTACTCCGCCGCCTCGACATGTACGATGCGGCGGCTCTGGCGGGCGTGTTCCTCGTAGTCTTCCTGCCACTCGGTCGGGCCGTTGGAGGGCGAAACCTGCACCGCCGTGACCTTGTATTCGGGGCAGTTGGTGGCCCAGTCGGAATATTCGGTCGTCACCACATTGGCCTGCGTGGCCGGGTGGTGGAAAGTGGTGTAGACGACGCCCGGCGCAACGCGCTCGGTGATGGTGGCGCGCAGGCTCGTCTCGCCGGAGCGGCTCTTGAGCTTCACCCAGTCGCCCTCGCGGATGCCGCGATTCTCGGCGTCGAACGGATGGATCTCCAGGAGATCCTCGTCGTGCCAGACGACATTCTCCGTGCGGCGCGTCTGTGCGCCGACATTGTATTGCGAGAGGATGCGCCCGGTGGTGAGCAGCAGCGGGAAGCGCGGGCCGACCTTTTCGTCGGTGGCGACATAGGCGGTGCGCACGAACTTGCCCTTGCCGCGCACAAAGCCGTCGATATGCATGACGGGCGTGCCGGTGGGAGCCTTCTCGTTGCACGGCCACTGGACCGAACCTTCCTTTTCCAGAAGCTCATAGGTCACGCCGGCGAAGCTTGGCGTGGTGGCCGCGATCTCGGCCATGATCTCGGAAGGATGGGTGTAGTTCCAGTTCTGGCCCAGCGCGCGGGCCATGTCCTGCGTGACCTCCCAGTCGGCATAGCCGTTCTTGGGCTCCATCACCTTGCGGACGCGATTGATGCGGCGTTCGGCATTGGTGAAGGTACCGTCCTTCTCAAGGAAGGTCGAGCCCGGCAGGAACACATGGGCGTAATTGGCGGTTTCGTTCAGGAAGAGGTCGTGAACGATGACGCATTCCATCGCCTCAAGCCCAGCCGCCACATGGTGCGTGTTGGGATCGGACTGGAGAATGTCCTCGCCCTGCACGTAAAGCGCCTTGAAGGAGCCATCGACGGCGGCGTCGAGCATGTTGGGGATGCGCAGACCCGGCTCGTTGTCGAGCTTCACGCCCCACAGGCTCTCATAGATGGCGCGGGTCGCATCCTCGGAGATGTGGCGGTAGCCCGGCATCTCGTGTGGGAAGGAGCCCATGTCGCAGGAGCCCTGCACATTGTTCTGGCCGCGCAGCGGGTTCACGCCCACGCCCGGCCGGCCGATATTGCCGGTTGCCATGGCGAGGTTGGCGATGGCCATGACGGTGGTGGAGCCCTGGCTGTGCTCGGTGACGCCGAGGCCGTAATAGATTGCGCCGTTTCCGCCGGTGGCATAGAGACGCGCCGCGCCGCGGATCAGCTCCGCCGAAACACCGGACATTTTTTCCACGGCCTCGGGGCTGTTTTCCGGCTGGAGAACGAAGCTCGCCCAGTCCTGGAACTCGTCCCAGTCGCAGCGCTCGCGGATGAAGGCCTCGTCGAACAGGCCCTCCGACACGATCACATGGGCAAGAGCTGTCAGAACGGCGACATTGGTGCCGGGCTTCAAGGGCAAGTGATAGCTTGCCTCCACATGGGGCGTGCGCACGAGGTCGATGCGGCGTGGGTCGAGGACGATCAGCTTCGCGCCTTCACGCAACCGCTTCTTCAGCCGGGAGGCGAACACGGGATGGCCGTCGGTCGGGTTTGCGCCGATCACCAGAACCACATCGGAATGTTCGACCGAATCGAAATCCTGTGTGCCTGCAGAGGTGCCAAAGGTGGTCTTCAGGCCATAGCCGGTGGGCGAGTGGCAGACGCGGGCGCAGGTGTCGACATTGTTGTTGCCGAAGACCTGACGCACCAGTTTCTGGACGAGATAGGTCTCTTCATTGGTGCAGCGCGACGAGGTGATGCCACCGACCGATCCCCGGCCATACTTCTTCTGAATGCGGCCGATCTCGCTGCCAATATGGGCATAGACCTCTTCCCACGAGACCTCGCGCCACGGGTCGGTGATCTTCTCGCGGATCATCGGATTAAGGATGCGGTCCCTGTGGGTGGCGTAGCCATAGGCAAAACGGCCCTTCACGCAGGAATGGCCGCGATTGGCCTTGCCATCCTTGTAGGGCACCATGCGGACGACTTCCTCGCCCTTCATCTCCGCCTTGAACGAGCAGCCGACACCGCAATAGGCGCAGGTGGTGACGGCGGAGCGATCTGGCATGCCCATCTCGATGATGGACTTTTCCTGAAGCGCACCGGTGGGGCAGGCCTGCACGCAGGCGCCACAGGACACGCATTCCGACTGCAGGAAGGGCTCGTCCATGCCGGCGGTGATGCGGCTTTCAAAGCCACGGCCTTCCACCGTCAGGGCGAAGGTGCCCTGCTGTTCCTCACAGGCGCGAACGCAGAGCGAGCAGACGATGCATTTCGACGGATCGTAGGCAAAATAGGGGTTGGAAACGTCCAGTTCCTTGAAGTTCACCCCGTGCTCGCCGATTGGCGAGGGTTCGAGGTGGTTTGCCCCTTCATCGCCATAGCGGTTCTGCTTCAGGCCGACGGTCTCGGCCATATTCGCCATCTCGCAGTCGCCGGCGGCACAGGCCGCGCAGTCTTCCGGATGGTCGGACATGTAGAGTTCCATCACGCCGCGGCGGATGGTGTTGAGGCGGTCGGTCTGAGTGTTGACAGAAATGCCGTCCATCGCCGGTGTGGTGCAGGAGGCGGGCGTACCGCCCTTGCCCTCGATCTCGACAAGGCAGAGGCGGCAGGAGCCGAAGCTTTTCACCATGTCGTTGGCGCAGAGCTTCGGGACGGCGATGCCGGCCTCGCGCGCGGCGCGCATGATCGACGTGCCTTCCGGAACGGTGACAGACTGGCCATCGATGGTCAGCGTTACCGTCTTGTCAGAGCGGACAGCGGGGGTGCCGTAGTCGATTTCTTCTACGAAACGCTTGTCGGTTCCACGTTCTTGAGTTCCACACATGGTGTCCTCCTATTCCGCCGCTTCGCGCATGGGCGCGGGGCGGAAATCTTCCGGGAAATGGGTCAGTGCGCTCATCACGGGGTAGGGCGTGAAGCCACCCAGCGCGCACAGCGATCCGAACTTCATCGTGTTGCAGAGATCGGTCACGGTCTCGATCTGCTCTTCGGGCGCGATGCCCTGCTTCAGCCGGTCGAGCACCTCGACACCACGCGTCGAGCCGATGCGGCAGGGCGTGCACTTGCCACAGCTTTCGACAGCACAGAACTCCATGGCGAAGCGCGCCTGCTTCAAAAGATCGACCGTGTCGTCGAAAACCACGATGCCGGCATGGCCGATCAGACCATCCTTCGCGGCGAAGGCCTCATAGTCGAATGGCGTGTCGAACAGATCGCGTGGCCAATAAGCGCCGAGCGGACCGCCCACCTGCACGGCGCGCACGGGACGGCCGGTGGCGGTGCCGCCGCCGATATCGTCCACCAGCTCGCCGAGGGTGACGCCGAAGGCGGTCTCGAACAGCCCGCCATGTTTCACATTGCCGGTGATCTGGATCGGAATGGTGCCGCGCGAACGGCCCATCCCGAAATCGCGATAGTAAGCGCCGCCCCTGTCCAGAATGATCGGGACGGAGGCGAGGGAGATCACATTGTTGATGACGGTCGGCTTGCCGAACAGGCCTTCGTGGGCAGGCAGCGGCGGCTTGGCGCGCACCTGGCCACGCTTGCCTTCCAGACTGTCGAGCAGCGCCGTTTCCTCACCGCAGACATAGGCACCCGCGCCGACGCGTACTTCCATGTCGAAGGCGTATTCCGAGCCGAGTACGCTTTTGCCGAGTATGCCGGCTGCGCGGGCGGCATCGATGGCCTCGTTCAGGATCTTGTGAACATTGGGATATTCGGAGCGCAGATAGACGTAGCCTTTGGTCGCGCCCACGGCGATGCCGGCAATCACCATGCCCTCGATGAGAACGAAGGGATCGCCCTCCATGATCATGCGGTCGGAAAACGTGCCCGAATCGCCTTCATCGGCGTTGCAGACGATGTATTTCTGCGCACCCTCAGTGTCGTGGACCGTTTTCCACTTGATGCCGGTGGGGAAGCCCGCGCCGCCACGGCCCCGCAGGCCGGAATCTGTGACCTCCTCGACAATGCCGAGCGGCGTTTTTTCCAGCGCGTTGCGCAGGCCGCGGAGGCCGCCATGGGCCTCATAATCCTCAAGCGAGACAGGATCGATGATGCCGCAGCGCGCGAAGGTCAGTCGGGTCTGCTTTGCAAGGAAGGGGATTTCCTCGGGCCTGCCGAGGGAGAGGTCGTGCGCGCTGCCTTCGATCAGGCCGGCATCGAACAGGCCTGCCACGTCTCCTGGCTTCACCGGACCATAAGCCACGCGACCTTCGGCGGTTTCGACCTCGACCATGGGCTCAAGCCAGAACATGCCGCGTGAGCCGTTGCGGACGATCTTTGCGTCCAGACCGCGTTTTTCGATTTCCTCGCGCGCGGCGGCGGCAACCTTTTCGGCGCCCAGCGCCAGCGCACCGGCATCGCGCGGTATGTAGATGTTGATGGTCATGCGCGCACCTCTGCTGCGATTTCCTCGGCCCGCGCCTCATCCAGCCGGCCAATGACCTCGCCGTTGAGCATGGCGGAGGGCGCACAGGCGCATAGACCGAGGCAATAGACGGGCTCCAGTGTTACCGCGCCATCGGCGGAGGTCTCATGAAACCTGATGCCGAGCAGCTTCTGCAGCTTCTCGGCGACCGCATCGCCGCCCATCGACTGACAGGCTTCAGCCCGGCAAAGCTTCAGCACATGACGGCCAGCCGGCTTCTCGCGGTAGTCGTGGTAGAACGAGACAACGCCATAGACTTCGGCGCGTGATAGATTGAGCGCTTCGGCGATGATGGGCAGGCTCTCGCGCGGCACATAGCCGAGTTCCCGCTGAATCCCATTGAGGATGGGTAATAACGGGCCTTCTTCATTCTTCCAGCGGTCTATGATGGGCTCGACCGCGGAAGCGATTTCGGTACGTGCTTGCTGCATCTCGCAGCGCCCTCCCTAACGATGCTCGTTCTGGAGGAGAAACAAATCCTGTTGCAAGGATCAATATAGCATATTCGTCGCTCGATAGAAAATCTCTATCGCTGCGCCGCGTATCGCTGTGCCAGAAGTCCGGCTTCGTAGAGCAAGGCTGAGACCAGTGGAGTGTGCGGTTCACGTTTGACCGCCACAAGCCCGACCAGATGGCTGGCGTCCGGTTCGACAATCGGGATGGCGCGGATTGGCTCTGCAAAACCCAGAACCTCCGCAAGGTTGAGCGGCATGATGGAAGCCCATTTGCCAGTGCGGATATGGGAGAAGAGCACGATCATCGAATTGGATTCGAGCGTCGGGTGCGCCGTTGCCCCCACCTCTTCCAGATGTTTGTTGATGATGCGCCGGTTTTGCATGTCGGGCGTGAGGAGGCAGAGTGGCAGCTCGGCAACTTCCTTCCATGTTACCGTGTCGCGGTCTGCAAGGCGGTTGGCGGCTGCCGTAATCAGCTGGTAGCGCTCGGAATAGAGCGGTACGGACGCGACATGGCCTAGCGGTTCATTGTCGAGATAGGTGATTCCTATATCGATCTCGAAATTCTCCAGAAGCGACAGCACTTCCAGCGAGGTGCGCGAGATGACGGAGAAGGTGACGTCTGGGTGCTTTTCACGAAAGGGCGTGGTGAGTTCGGGCAGCATGGCGAGTGCCGTGGGAATGGCGGCAATGCGCACATGGCCGGCAAGGCCGCTTCTTGCAGCTCTCATCTCGGCGCGCATGGTACGCGTGTCGCCAACGATGCGTCGCGCCCATTCCAGAACCCGCTGGCCCTCCGGTGTCAGCCCCTGAAAGCGCGAACCCCGCTGGACGAGCATGACGCCAAGCTGGTCCTCGAGCTGCTTGATGGCGGCAGACAGGGTGGGCTGCGTGATGCCGAGCTCTGCGGCGGCTCGCCCGAAATGCTGCTCTCTGGCAAGCGCGATAAAAAATTCCAGCTTGTCGATCATGGCGTGACGCTACATCGGTGATGCGCCACCGGCAACGTGCAATACCCACAATGACGGTCGGCCAATTTGCCTCTCTTGGCCCGCGCGCCCATCTGCATTATCTGAAGGAAAACGCAAAGGCACGTGCACATGACTCTCGACAGACAGACCGTCATCGACCGCTTGCGGTCCGTGAAGGGGCCTGACCTCGAAGGCGATATAGTTTCGCGGGGGCTGGTTTCCGAGATATTCATCGCAGACGGCAAGGTTTTCTTCTCGATTACGGTCCCGGCAAAACGCGCTCAGGAACTTGAACCTTTGCGCCAGGCGGCGGAGAACGCGGTGAAATCGCTGCCGGGCGTCAAGGGCGCGATGGTTGCACTTACGGCGGAAAAGGCAGGTGGCGGCATGGGCACGACACCACCTCCGCGACCCAAACCCGCACAACAGCGCCCTGCTCCGGGGGGGGCTGCTGCACAAGCCGGCCAGCAACCGGCCAAGCAGGATGTGCCGGGCATCAAGGCAATCATCGCCGTGGCGAGCGGCAAGGGTGGCGTCGGCAAGTCCACCACGGCGGTCAATCTGGCGCTGGGGTTGAAGACGCTGGGCCTGAAGGTCGGTATTCTGGATGCGGACATTTACGGCCCTTCCATGCCGCGCCTGCTTGGGCTGAAGGGCAAGCCGGAAACCGCCGATGGGAAGACGCTGAAGCCGATGGAGGCATTCGGCGTGAAAGTCATGTCCATGGGCTTCCTGGTTGAAGAAGACACGCCAATGATCTGGCGTGGCCCTATGGTCGTTTCGGCGCTGCGCCAAATGCTGCGTGACGTCGCCTGGGGTGAACTTGACGTGCTCGTGGTCGACATGCCACCCGGCACGGGCGACGCACAGCTGACCATGGCGCAGCAGGTGCCGCTCGCCGGTGCAGTGATTGTTTCAACACCGCAGGATCTGGCGTTGATCGACGCGCGTAAGGGGCTGAATATGTTCAAGCGGGTGGATGTCCCGCTACTCGGCATCGTCGAGAACATGAGCTACTTCGTGGCCCCCGACACGGGCAAGCGCTATGACATTTTTGGTCATGGTGGCGCGAAGGCGGAGGCGGAGCGGCTGGGCGTCCCCTTCCTTGGCGAGGTGCCGCTGACCATGGATGTGCGCGAGACCTCGGATGCAGGAACGCCGGTCGTTGCGTCAAACCCCGACGGAGTACAGGCCATAGTTTACAGGGACATCGCCGGAAGAGTTCGGACCCATCTCGAAGCTGCGATGCAGAATGCGGCGGATGAAGCACCGGCCATCGTTTTTGAATAAAATGGTTGCGGCAATTGATTGATGGTGCGGTGCGTGTAAAAAGCGCTGCATCCAATCAAGGGGGATTTCCATGAGCGCCGCGACCTCGCAGACCGTGCTTCACGAACGCCATAATGGATGGCACCGCATCACGCTCAATCGACCGGAGAAGCTGAATTCCTTCAACGAGGAGCAGCACACGGCACTGCGCGAAGCACTGGAGGCATGCTCAGCAGACCATACATGTCGGGCGGTGCTTCTGACCGGGGCAGGGCGCGGCTTCTGCGCCGGACAGGATCTGGGCGACCGCGACCCGGCAAAGCTCGAGGACAAGCCCGATCTCGGCTATACGATTGAGAATTTCTATAATCCGCTGGTGCGCAAGCTTAGGGGCATGAACAAGCCCATCGTCTGCGCGGTTAATGGGGTGGCTGCCGGTGCTGGCGCCAACATTGCCCTGGCCTGCGACATTGTGCTGGCGGCGAAATCGGCGAAGTTCATCCAGGCCTTTGCGAAAATCGCGCTGGTGCCGGATTCCGGCGGCACCTGGTTCCTGACGCGCATTCTTGGCGAGCCGCGCGCCAAGGCGCTGGCGCTGACGGGCGAGCCACTTTCGGCGGAGGATGCAGCCAACTGGGGCCTGATCTGGCGCGCGGTCGAAGACGATGCGCTGATGAGCGAGGCGGAGGCGCTGGTGGAGAAGCTGGCCAGCGGGCCGACCCACGCCTATGGGCTGATCAAGAAGGCAATCCATGCCGCGCCGGGAAGTTCACTCGATGCGCAGCTTGAGCTGGAGCGCGAATTGCAGCGTGAGGCCGGCCGCTCGGACGATTACCGCGAAGGGGTCTCGGCGTTTCTCGAAAAGCGCAAGCCAGTCTTCAAGGGCTAGAGTATCCGTGTTGGTCAAGCACGTTCTGGTTCCCATTTTCGCTTGTCCCTTATCAAGGCATTTGCGAGTACGACGAGCTTCCGCATGATGGCTGTGATTGCCTTTTTG
The DNA here is from genome assembly GCF_017794765.1 of Nitratireductor sp. Classification (GTDB taxonomy): domain Bacteria; phylum Pseudomonadota; class Alphaproteobacteria; order Rhizobiales; family Rhizobiaceae; genus Nitratireductor. The sequence goes on from NZ_CP051236.1 coordinate 838,173, forward strand.
GGCGGCTTTCGCCATCGCTCATCCGATGAGCGTCGAGATGGTCTTTCGAGATGTCGACGCCGATGGTATCGTTGGTCATCTTTCACTTGTCCTCTGCTTGTCATCCGGAGCCGAACCCCGGGTATCCGTTCAGGACCAAAGAGAAAGACGAGGGCGATCCGACTCTAGCTCGACCCGTCAAACGGTCAGCATTTCAACGATCCGACCCTCGCCGCTGAGGGAGGGCGCCTACCCTCTCACAGCGGTTCCTTTTTCCCCTGTTTCGCAGAGAAAGTCATAAGACAGGCATTTTGCAGTCAGGCGGAGGCACCTGACTCTCGCATAAATGAGGGAAATCAGACAGATAGAACAGGGCAGCGTTTCCGTGAAACTGTGATCCGCTCCCGGTCAGGAGGCTGCGGCTTCCCCGGCATCGCCACCGGTAACGCGGGCGTTGAAATCGGAGAAGAACTGGCCGGCAAGCTTCTTCGAGGTGGACTGGATAAGGCGACTGCCGAGCTGGGCCATTTTGCCGCCCACATCCGCCTTGGCGCTGTAGCTTAAGATCGTGGCATTTGGCCCGTCTTCCTTCAGCGAAACGTCTGCTCCGCCCTTGGCAAATCCTGCCACGCCGCCCTTGCCTTCGCCCGTGATCGTGTAGGAATGCGGCGGGTTGAGGTTGGTGAGTTCGACCGCGCCGTTGAACTTCGCCTTGATGGGGCCGATCTTGAGGGTGACGACAGCCTCGAATTCGGTGTCTGATGTCTTGTTCAGCTCCTGGCAACCGGGAATGCAGTCTTTCAGAACCTCGGGATCGTTCAGCGCCAGCCAGACCGTTTCCACCGGCGCTTCGATGCGTTCTTCACCTTCGATGACCATGGCCATGACGCGTTCCTCCTGAGACGGTGTTCCAGATCTGGCTAACCCACCGGCTACGTCTTGTCCATCCATGCGGCCACCGCCACTGTTGTCTTGCGGGTGACATGTGTCGCATTTATTCGACAGCGAATCGGATGAAGGGTGGGGCGGACAATGAATGGGGGCAAACCGGAGCGTGGCGAACGGGCAGGGACGGTAACAGAAGTTTTCGGCGCGTTTTTAAGGCTCGGCGTCACGTCCTTCGGAGGCCCCATAGCGCATCTCGCCTATTTCCGTGACGCTCTCGTCCTGCGGCGCAAATGGCTCGATGAAGCGGCCTATGCCGACCTGGTGGCGCTGTGCCAGTTCCTGCCGGGTCCGGCGAGCAGTCAGGTGGGGTTCGCGCTTGGCTATATGCGAGCGGGCCCGCTCGGCGCTGCGGCGGCATGGACCGCTTTCACACTGCCATCCGCACTGCTTCTCTTCGTCTTTGCCATGTTTGCCTCGGCACTCGACAATCCGGTCGGCCAGGGGCTGCTGCACGGGTTGAAGATCGTGGCCGTGGCCGTGGTCGCACAGGCAGTGTGGGGCATGGCGCGTGCGCTGTGCCCGGACCGCGAGCGCGCGGGAATCGGCCTTGTCGCGCTGGTTCTGGTGACGGTTTCAGCGAGTGCCTTTGCGCAGATCGGCGCCGTCGTGATTGGTGCGCTCCTTGGCTGGCTTTTCTGCCGAAACAGGGTGGAAGGCGATGGTGCGTCGATCTCGCTCGGGGTGTCGAGGCGGGCCGGGGTAGTCTGCACCCTCCTGTTCTTGTTGCTGCTTTTCGGGTTGCCGCTTGCCGCGCCCATGGCTCAGGGGCTCTCGGTGTTCGACACGTTCTATCGTGCCGGCGCGCTGGTGTTTGGCGGCGGCCATGTGGTGCTGCCGCTCCTTGAAGCGGGTGTCGTCGAGCCCGGCTGGGTGACGCGCGATGCGTTTCTCGCAGGCTATGGTGCTGCACAGGCCGTCCCCGGCCCACTCTTCACCTTCGCGGCCTATCTGGGCGCGGTTCTGGGCCCGGTGCCGAATGGGCTGGCAGGCGCTGCCATTGCGCTGATCGCGGTGTTTCTGCCGGGGTTCCTGCTGCTTCTGGGCGTCGCGCCGTTCTGGGACCGGTTCCGGCAACTAAACGCGGCGCGGGCCGCAATGATGGGCACAAATGCCGCCGTGGTCGGAATTCTGGCGGCGGCGCTTTACGAGCCGCTGTGGACGACCGCGATCCAGGCGCCTGCCGATTTTGCCGTGGCGGCGGTGGGCTTCATTCTGCTCACCATGTGGAAAGCGCCACCATGGGTGGTGGTGGCGCTTTGTGCCGTGGCGGGCATGGGGCTCACTGCGCTCTGACAGTGTCTGCTTTATGCCGCCACACGCCGATACTCGGATGCTGCCGCCGCCAGCTCGCGTATGCCGGGCTCGATCTGCTGCGCGGCGATGGATGAAATGCCAAGCCGCATGAAGGGTGTCGGCTGGGTGCGTCCGAGGAAGAAGCGGGCGCCCGGCTCGATCAGAACGCTGCGCCGCGCCGCCGATTTTGCAAGGACGGCCGAATCGAGCCCGGGCGGGCCTTCAAGCCAGAGCGACGTGCCGCCGCGAATGTCGGCCGCATTCCAGTCCGGCAGGATGTTGCCCACGGCCTGAAAAAGCTTTTCGCGGCGCTCTTCGAAAGCCGCCGAAATGCGGCGAACGAGGGTGTCGTGATGCCCAAGCGACAGGAACAGTGCAACGGCGCGCTGGTTGTTCGCCGGCGGATGGCGCAGCATGAAGCGGCGCAATGCGCGAAGTTCGGCGATCAGGTCTGCAGGCGCCACGATGTATCCCATGCGCAGACCGGGCGCGAGCGTCTTGGACATGGAACCCAGATGCACCACGCGGCCATTGCGGTCGAGCCCCTTGAGGGCTGCCTGCGGGCGCTCGTCGGCGAGCTGGCTGTCATAATCATCCTCGATGACGATCCAGTCATTGCGCTCTGCCGCCTCCAGCAGTGCTTCCCGGCGGGCCTGGCTCAGCGGCACCATTGTGGGGCAGTGATGACTGGGTGTGGCAAAGACGAAGTCGGCATCCGCAGGGATCTGCGCCACGTCGATGCCCTGCCGGTCGACGGGAACGGGGGCGATCTGCGCGCCGGCAAGCTGGAAGATGGAGCGCGCATCGGGATAGCCGGGATTTTCCACAGCGACTTTCTTGCCGCGGGCCATGAGGAGGGTAGCGAGCATGTAGAGCGCGTGCTGCGAGCCGAGCGTGACGAGGATCTCATCGGGATTGGCGAAGATGCCGCGCCGGGGCAGAAGCCGCGCCTGGATCTGCTCGACAAGCAGCGGATCGTCGCGGTCCACCATGTCCGCCGCCCAGTTGCGGATCTCCAGCACGGCCAGCGCCATGCGGTTGCACTCGCGCCACTCGGCGGTTGGGAAAAGCGAGGGATCAAACTGGCCGTAGACGAAGGGGTAGGAAGCTTTCATCCAGTCTTCATTCTTGCGCGGCTCCGGCATTTCGCTGGCCAGAATCTGAAACCGCTTCTGCCAGTTAAGGCCATCCTTGCCACTCTGCTTGCGGGGCGGGCGCGGTGGCGCGGCCAGCACTTCGGGATTGACGAAATGACCGCGGCGCTCGCGCGCGATCAGAAAACCCTGGTCGACGAGCTGTTGAAAGGCGAGCACCACCGTGCCGCGTGCGACACCGAGCTTCTCTGCAAGAATGCGGCAAGATGGAAGCGGCATTGAAGGCGCGATCTGACGGTCGAGAATGGCCGACACGATGGCCTGACGAATCTGTGCCTGAAGGGTCTGCCCCGATTCAGGGGAGATCTTGAACAGGCCTGTCCACAGGGCGGTATCATTTCTGGCTGGCATTTGGGTTTCCTCTCCGGCGGGGGAGCCTACCCTTGGGTCAATGCATGTCAACCCTGGTACAATTGATTGTTCCAACAAGAAAATTGATGAATGCCAGCAAACCCCTGTTTCACTTCGTTTTGTTTGATAAAAGAACGGCGTTTCTTTTTGCAGGAGGCCTCCTTGGACACGGATTTTCAGAATGCACTCGCTGCCCTTCGGGAGCATCGCGCGAAAACCGCACCCATGGACATGCGTGCGGCCTTCGCCTCGGATCCCGAGCGGTTCAATCGCTTCTCGCTTTCACTGGATGACCTGACTCTTGATTGCTCGCGCACTGCGGTGGACGAGAAGGCGGTGGACCTGCTGATCAAGCTGGCCGAAGTGGCGGCGCTGGAGACTGCACGTGACGACATGTTTGCCGGCAAGCGCATCAATGTCACCGAAGACCGCGCCGTGCTGCACACCGCTCTGCGGGCGCTCTCGGGCGGGGCCATCGAGAATGACGGCTACGATGTCATGCCCGAGGTGCGCGCGGTTCTGGAGGCGATGGACGCCTTTGCCGATGGCGTGCGCAAGGGCGCGATTCGCGGCGCGACCGGCAAGGCTTTCACCGATGTGGTGAACATCGGCATTGGCGGCTCCGATCTCGGACCGGTAATGGTGACGCGGGCGCTCTCACCCTATTGTGACGGGCCGCGTCTGCATTACGTCTCCAACGTGGATGGCGCGCATATCGCCGATACGCTGGCCGGGCTCGATCCCGAGACCACGCTCTTCATCATCGCCTCCAAGACTTTCACCACCATCGAGACGATGACCAATGCGCGCACCGCACAGAAGTGGATCGCGCAAAAGCTTGGCCAATCAGCGACGGGCGATCATTTCGCGGCCGTTTCCACGGCGCTCGACAAGGTCGCGGATTTCGGTATCGACGAAAAGCGCGTATTCGGTTTCTGGGACTGGGTCGGCGGTCGCTATTCGCTCTGGTCTGCCATCGGCCTGCCGATCATGATCGCCATCGGTGCCGATGATTTCCGCCGGCTGCTCGCCGGTGCGGAGGCGATGGATCAGCATTTCAAATCGGCGCCGTTGAGAGAGAATTTGCCGGCTATGCTCGGCCTGATCGGCTATTGGCACCGCGTCGTGTGCGACTATCCGGCTCGGGCCATCATTCCCTACGATCAGCGGCTGGAGCGGTTGCCCGCCTATCTGCAGCAGCTCGACATGGAATCGAACGGCAAGGGTGTGCAGCTTGACGGATCGCCGGTAATCACCCCCACGGGCCCGCTTGTCTGGGGCGAGCCGGGCACGAACGGGCAACACGCCTTCTTCCAGCTTCTGCATCAGGGCACCGACATCATCCCCGTGGAGTTCATGCTGGCGGCGGAAGGGCATGAGGCAGGGTTGCAGCATCATCACGACCTCCTTGTCGCCAATTGTCTGGCGCAGGCGGAAGCGCTGATGAAAGGGCGCACGCTGGAAGAAGCCGAGACGCAGCTTCTGGAGAAGGGCGTGCCCGAAGCCGAAGCGAAGCGCCTGGCGCCGCATCGCGTGTTCACCGGCAACAGACCCTCGCTCACCATTCTCTATCGCAAGCTCGATCCGTTCGCGCTGGGCCGGCTGATCGCGCTCTACGAACATCGCGTTTTTGTGGAAGCGCAGCTCTTCGGCATCAATGCCTTCGATCAATGGGGCGTTGAGCTCGGCAAGGAACTGGCGACCGAGCTTCTGCCCGTGGTGGAGGGCAAGGCCGGCGCGGACAGCCGTGATGCGGCGACCAGCGGCACGGTGAACCGGTTGATGGAGCTACGCAGGGGCTGAGCGGTTCGCCACCGGCGTTTTTCATTTTCCACTTTAATGGCCGCTTGACGGGCGCGCACTTGCCCGCACGACGGCTGCTTGCCAAGAATGGAATATATTATTCTCGATTGGAATTGACTCTTGGAATTATCAATTTTAACACTTCCGTAAGGCGTCAGGCTTGCGGGATGCGGGCTTCGCCACAGGCAGACTTGTTAATTTCGGAGTGTCCATGAACGCGCAGACGCTGATGTCGGAGCTGGAAAAGCTTGTGTCGGAGGGCCGCAACCCGGACACGATGCAGATCGATCTTCAGCCGACAACCGAAATTCTGAACCTCATCAACGCCGCCGACAGGGATGTGCCGCTGGCCGTCGAAAAGGTGATCCCGCAGATCGCTGAGGCGGTCGACCGGATTGTCGAGGCGTTCCAGAATGGTGGAAGGCTCATCTATATGGGCGCGGGCACGAGCGGACGGCTCGGTGTGCTCGACGCTTCGGAATGCCCGCCCACCTTCAGCGTCCCCGAAGACATGGTGACCGGTGTGATCGCTGGCGGCGATCACGCATTGCGTCACGCTGTGGAAGGAGCAGAAGATGACCCGGCGCAGGGTCGTCAGGCGCTGGAAGAGCGCGGTCTGACAGCCAAGGATGTCGTGGTAGGCATCGCGGTGAGCGGCCGCACGCCCTATGTGATCGGTGGGCTGAATTACGCCAAAGAGATTGGTGCGACAACCGTTTCGCTGTCCTGCAATCCGGATTCGGCCATCGGTGCCATTGCCGACATCGCCATCGCGCCCGTGGTGGGGCCGGAAATCCTGACGGGCTCGACGCGGATGAAATCGGGCACGGCGCAGAAGCTCATCCTCAACATGCTCTCCACGGCGAGCATGATCCGGATGGGCAAGATCTATCAGAACCTGATGGTGGACGTTAACATCAGCAACCAGAAGCTCATGGCGCGCGCCTCGCGCATAGTCATGGAGGCAACGGGGTGTTCTGCTGATGAAGCCGAGACTTTGCTTGAACGCAGCGGCAATGATGTGAAGCTCGCCATCTTCATCGCGCTGACGGATATGGATGTAGCGGAAGCGCGCGCCGCCCTTGCAAGGGCTGGCGGGTTTCTGCGCAAGGCAATAAACGAAAGGCAGCAGCAAGCTGCAAACAGGTGAAGCAGCCATTCATGCGACCGTTCATTGGGCGGTTGCAGGCATCAAACGCTCTCGGAGGGAGAAGATCATGGGACAGTCTTTGATGAAGAAGTTCGCCACCTCGGTGGCATTCGCAGCCGCGCTTGGCGCGGCCACGGCGGTGGTGCCCGCATCGGCGGAGACGCTGCGCATGGCCTGGTCGCAGGATGCGACCGGCCTTGACCCGCACAAGCAGACGGCGTTTTCCTCGCTGCGTCTTCTGGAACTGGTTTATGAGCCGCTGGTGCGTCTCAATGCCGATCTGGAGATCATTCCTGCCCTCGCCGAATCCTGGGAGTTCTCCGAGGATGGCAAGACGCTGACCTTCAAGCTCGATGCTGACGCAAAATTCCAGAACGGCGAAAAGGTGACGCCAGCGGATGTGAAGGCGTCGTTCGAGCGCGTTCTGGATGAGGCCACGGGTGCAGCCGCACGCGCCAACTTCACCTCCATCGAGAGCATCGACACGCCGGATGAGACCACCGTTGTCTTCAACCTGTCGCAGCCGGACGTTCCGATGCTGACGGCGATGACGGGCATCAACGCGGCAGTCGTTCCGGCGAGCGAGATCGAGGCCGGCACGATCGGCACGAAGGCGATCGGCTCCGGCCCGTTCAAGCTGGATAGCTGGGAGCCGAACCAGAAAGAGGTTCTGAGCGCCAATCCGGACTGGGCCGGCGGCGAGGTGAAGGTGGACGGCATCGATATTTCTGTTCTGCCGGACGAGACCGCCATTCTGGCGGCCCTGCGCACCAAGCAGGTGGATTTCGCGCTGATCAACGATCCGCTCGTGGCCACGCTGGTGCCGAACGAGGCAAGCCTGGAACTCAGCCGCACGCCGGTTCTGGCCTATCATGTGCTGCAGCTGAACCCGTCGCGCGAGCCGATGACGGAACAGGCCGTGCGTCAGGCGATCTCCTGCGCCATCGACCGTCAGGACGTGCTCGACACCGCGCTTCTGGGCGAGGGTGCGGTGACCGGCCCGCTGACCATGCCGGCCTACCGTTCGGACCCGGGCGCGCTGTTCTGCTATGAGCGCGACGTCGAAAAGGCCAAGCAGCTCATGGCCGATGCCGGCTATGAAGACGGCTTCTCCGCGACGGTGATCGCCGCCACGGGCGAGCCGCCCACAGCCGCTGCCGAGGCGCAGGTCATCCAGTCACAGCTTGCCGAAATCGGAATCAAGCTCGACATCAAGATGATGGAGCTCAACGTTTATGTGGACACCTGGCTGAAGGGTGATTTCGACATGGCGGTGGCACTGAATGGTGGCCGCGCCGATCCTTATTCTATGTACAACCGCTACTGGACCAAGGACGGCAATCTCCAGCATGTCGCCAATTATATCGACGACACGCTGGACAGCCTGATGCAGGAAGGCCGCGTGGAGACCGACTTCGACAAGCGCAAGGAAATCTTCGCGAAATTCGAGACGCATCTTGCCGAGGTTTCGCCGTGGATCTGGCTCTACACGGGCTACACCTACACCGCGCAGCAGAAGAACGTGAAAGGCTTTGTGCCTTCCCCGACCGGCACGCTGTTTGGCCTGACCGAGGTGAGTGTGGGCGAGTGATTGTGATGTGGGGTCGCACGTTCATGTGTGGCCCCGTTTGCGCCCAGCGCCCTCGTGGTTCGTGGTTCGACAAGCTCACCATGAGGGGTGTCGGCGCTAGCCCTCATGGTGAGCTTGTCGAACCACGGGGGCGGCATGAAGGGCTCGACCCTTAACAACCGCGCAAGACGATTGCAGTTAGAAGGACACGGAGTGAAAGCTTCATGAATTACCTGGCCCGACGGCTGATGACCTTTCCATTGGTCATGCTCGGGGTGTCCGTCCTCGTCTTCGTCTCGATCCGGCTGGTGCCGGGCGACGCCATCACCGCCATGCTGGGAACCGAGGCCGGGCTTCTGACCCCCGACCAGCGCGCGGCGCTTGAGGCCTATTTCGGCATCGATCAGGGCTGGTTCACGCAATACTGGCGCTGGCTTGCGGGTGCGGTTCAGGGCGACCTCGGCGTGTCCGTGACCTTCGGCAAGCCGGTGCTCGACGTGATCCTTGAACGCTTTCCGCTAACGCTGGAACTCGCCCTTCTCTCCATGGTCATCGCGCTCGCCATCGGCCTGCCGGCGGGCATCTTCGCCGCCACGCGCAATGAAAAGCCGTCGGACCTCGCCGTGCGAATCTTCGCGATGATCGGCCAGTCGACGCCGAATTTCGTGTTCGCGCTTCTGGCGATCTATGTGCTGTCGGTGGGCTTCGGCGTGCTGCCGGCCATGGGCGAGTTCACGCCCTTCCTTGAAAATCCGCTGCGCAATCTGGGGCAGATGATCCTGCCGGCGTTGACGCTGGGTTTTGCGTTCGCTGCTGCGGTGACGCGCATTTCGCGCTCGGCCATGCTCGACATTCTGAGCGACGATTACATCCGCACCGCGCGCGCCAAGGGCGTGCCGGCGCGCAAGGTGATCTGGCGGCATGCGCTGCCCAACGCGCTGATCCCGGTGGTGACGCTGAGCGGCGTCGAGTTTGGCTATCTCCTGGGCGGCGCGGTGATCGTGGAGCAGATTTTTGCGCTGCCGGGTCTTGGGCGCATGGTGCTCGACGCCATTTTGCAGCGTGACTATGCGCTGGTGCAGGGCTCGGTCCTGTTCATCGCGCTCAACTTCATGATCGTGAATCTTCTGGTCGATCTCGCCTATGCGATGCTCGACCCGCGCATTCGGCTGGGGGGCAAGTGATGCAGTTGCTGCGCGCCATTTTCAGCCATTCGAGTGGCCGCATCGGCGGCGCCATCGTTGGCCTTTACATCATCATCGCCATTCTCGGGCTTCTCGGCATCACGCCGCATGACCCCCTGATGCAGTTCCGTGTCGACCGCCTGCATGCGCCCGACGCGACCTACTGGATGGGAACGGACCTGTTCGGCCGCGATGTGGCGAGCCGGTTGATGCTGGGCATCAGCCAGTCCTTCATCGTCGCCTTCGCCTCGGTGGCGCTGGCCGCCGTGGCGGGCATTGTGCTCGGTCTTGCGGCCGCATGGTTCGGCGGCTGGTGGGACGGCACGATCATGCGTTTCATGGACGTGCTACTGGCCTTCCCGGCGATCCTTCTGGCGCTGCTCATCATTGCCATTGTAGGGCCGGGCACCTGGACCAGCGTGATGGCCATCGCCATTGTCTACACGCCGATCTTCACCCGCGTGGTGCGCGGGCCGGCGCTCTCTCTGAAGACGCGCGACTTCGTGGACGCTGCGCGCACCTTCGGTTCGAGCCGCAACTACATTCTGACACGCCATCTGATGCTGAACCTCGTCGCGCCGCTGACTGTGCAGGTGACGCTGGCGCTCGCATGGGGCCTTTTGACGGAGGCGGGCCTGAGCTTTCTCGGTCTCGGCACGCAGCCGCCGGCCTCGTCGCTCGGCCTGATGCTCGCCGACAGCCGCAATCTGATGGAGATGGCGCCCTGGCTCCTGATCTTCCCGGGCATTGCGATCATGATCGGCATTCTTGGCTTCAACCTTCTGGGGGATGCGCTGCGCGACATTCTCGATCCCAGAACGCGGAGGTCGGCCGCATGACATCGCTTCTGTCCGTTTCAAACCTGCGCGTCGGTTTTGGCCGCAAGCCCGAAGACAATGAAATCGTCCATGGCGTGAGCTTCGATCTCGCAGCCGGCGAGACGCTGGCCATTGTCGGCGAAAGCGGCTCGGGCAAATCCGTCACCGCGCTGTCAATCAACCGGCTGGTGGATTTCGGCGGCGGGCGCATTCTGGATGGCTCCATTCAATTCAACCGCGAGAACGGCACGATGCTCGATCTGGCCGCAGCCGGCGAGCAGGAGCTGACGAAGATCCGCGGCGGCGAGATCGGCATGATCTTCCAGGAGCCCATGACCTCGCTCAATCCGGTTCTGACCATTGGCGAGCAGATCGAGGAATCGTTCCGCCTGCATCGCGGCCTGACCGGAAGGCAGGCGCGGGAAGCGGCGAAGGATGCGCTCGACCGCGTGCGCATTCCCGATGCCGCGCGACGCCTGAAATATTGTCCGCACCAGCTTTCCGGCGGCATGCTTCAGCGCGTGATGATCGCCACGGCGCTGTCGTGCAATCCGCGTCTTCTGATTGCGGATGAGCCCACCACGGCGCTCGACGTGACGGTGCAGGCGCAGATCATGGCGCTGCTCGCCGAGCTGAAGCGCGAGACCGGCATGGGCATGATCTTCATCACCCATGACATCGGCCTGGTGGCCGGCATCGCCGACAAGGTGATGGTGATGCAGAATGGCGAGGCGGTGGAGCAGGGACCGCTCGACGCGGTGCTGGATGCGCCGCAGCATCCCTATACGAAACATCTTCTGAGCGCCGTGCCGCATTTCGAGGCCGGGCGCGCCACGCGCACCGACTATCGCCGGGCAGATGCGCCCAGCGCTGCGCCGGCGCTTAAAGTGGAAGGGTTGACGGTTCGCTTTCCGGTGACCGGTGGTCTCCTGCGCCGGCAGACCGGTGCGGTTCATGCGGTGGACGGGGTCGATTTCGACCTGATGCCGGGCGAGACGCTTGGCATTGTCGGCGAAAGCGGCTCGGGCAAATCGACCACGGCGCGCGCCATTCTGGGGCTGGTCGAGCCGACGCGCGGCACCTTCTCCGCGAACACGAATGGCGCGGCGCGGCAGAGCGGCAAGCCGGTGCAGATGGTGTTTCAGAACCCCTATGCCTCGCTCAATCCGCGGCTTCGGGTGGACAGCATTCTGGCCGAGCCGGTGATTGCCGCCGGCGGCGGGCTGAAAGGCGAAACGCATGCGCGCATGCGCATGCTGCTCGACCGGGTGGGCCTGCCTGAGAACGCGCTTCAGCGCTATCCACACGAGTTTTCCGGCGGCCAGCGGCAGCGCCTGTGCATCGCCCGCGCGCTGATGCTGAACCCGTCCGTGGTGGTGCTGGACGAGGCCGTCTCGGCGCTCGACGTTTCGGTGCAGGCCAAGGTGCTGGAGCTCCTGGTGGATCTGCAGCGCGAGTTCGGTCTTGCCTATCTCTTCGTCTCGCACGACATGGCGGTGGTGGAGCGCATCGCGCACCGCATCGCGGTGGTCTATGCGGGGCAGATCGTCGAGATCGGCGATGCGGCGTCGGTCCTTTCCGATCCGAAACACGCCTATACGAAACGGCTGATCTCGGCGGTGCCGAGCGTCGACCGGCGCAAGGAGACCTTCGAGGTGGACACGCGGCAGGTGCCCTCGCTGGTGCGGCCACTGGGCTTTGAGCCGGAGCCGGCCAACTGGCAGAGTTTTGGTCCCGACCACATGGCACGGGCGGAGGCATGAGCATGACGGAGACGCCCGGTTTTGCGCCGCGCTTCGAGCGCGCCTTTGCCCTGCTGAACGCTTCGGTAGAGGCGGGGCGCATTCCCGGCGGGGTGCTCGGTGTGATCGACCGGGATGGCGGGCGCATGGTGCGCGCCACCGGCTTTGCGCAGCGCGTGCCGCATGAGCGTGAAATGCGAACCGATACCTGGTTCGACCTCGCATCGCTGACCAAGGTGATCTTCACCACCACGCGCATTCTGGAACTGGCGAAAGAGGGCGTGATCGATCTCGATGCGCCGCTCACCACACTCCTGCCGGATCTGCGCCAGTATGATCCGGGCGCATGGGAAAGGCAGGTGACCTTTCGCCAGTGCCTCGGCCACCAGACGCCGTTTCCGGCGGTGGAGCCGATCTACACCTATGGCCGCGATGCGGACCTTTTGCGCGCCTTCATTCTCCAGCGGCGCTGGGAAAAGGGCCCGCCGGTCTATTCCGACATCAATTTCATTCTACTCGGTTTCGCGCTGGAGCGGCTTGAAGGCAAGCGGCTGCGCGATTTCGATCCGGGGCCGGGCTTCGCCTTTGCCGCCGATCCGGAAAAGACGGCGGCGACCGAGGACTGCACATGGCGGCACCGGGTGCTGTGCGGCGAGGTGCATGACGACAATTGTTCAGCGCTTGAGGGCGCGGGGCATGCCGGACTGTTCGGCACGGCAGATGCGGTGCTCGATTTCGCGGCCGGGCTTTTTGCGGGCGACACGGAAGGTGATGAGACGGTGGCGCTGATGCGCACGCCGCTTTCCGAAAAGCGCACCCACGGCTGGGAACGGCCATATGACAACTGGCCCGGCGGGGCGCTGGCCAGCGCCGGCACCATAGGCCATACGGGTTTCACGGGAACAGGGCTGTGGGTCGATTTCGACAATGGCCTTGCGTGGACCCTTCTCACAAACCGCATACATCCGACCCGGCATTTCGACAGCGGCATCGCTGCGCTGCGACAGGCGGTCGGCGATTGCATGAACGCAGGATAGGAACGCACATGGCTGAGGGATTCGAACCGATCTGGGCTGTCGGCCTGATGACCGGAACCGTGCTCGACGGAAATATCGACGTGGCGCTTCTGAAAACGGACGGCGAGCGCATCGAAGCGTTCGGCGCTTACACGCTGGCGCCCTATCCGCAATCGACGCGCGACCTTCTGGAAGAAACGCTGCAACAGGCGCGGGCGTGGAATTTTAAAGGCGATGAACCGGCGATCTTCGCCGAGGCGGAAGAGGTTTTGACGCGTGCGCAGTCAGAGGCCGTGCGAGAGCTGGTGGAAAGCCATGGCCTCACCATGGCCGATATCGGCGCAGTCGGTTTCCACGGGCAGACGGTTCTGCACCGTGCGCCGCAGGAAGGGCGTCTCGGCGAGACGCGGCAGCTCGGCGATGGCGGCCTGATGCACTCCATTCTGGGCTGTCCGGTGGTCTATGATTTCCGCTCGGCGGACATGCGCGCCGGTGGGCAGGGTGCGCCGCTTTCGGCAGCCTATCACGCGGCTCTCTTGCGCGATGTGGATGCGAGCGGCGAGACAGCGGTGCTCAATCTGGGCGGCGTGGCCAACGTGACCTGGTGGGACGGTGCGGACCGGGTGATCGCGTTCGACACTGGCCCGGCAAACGCGCCGATCAACGATTTCGTCAAGGCACACGGGCTTGGCGAGATGGACCGTAACGGCGCGCTTGCCGCTTCCGGCACGGTGGACGAGGCGCGGCTGGCGGAGCTTTTGAAGCATCCCTATCTCACCGCGCCCTATCCGAAATCGCTCGACCGGTTCGACTTCGGCGCCTCCATGGCGGACGGGCTCGATGCCAAGACGGGTGCGGCGACGCTGACGGCCTTCACCGCATCGGCGGTCGGCAAGGCGCTCGATCTTCTGCCGGTTCGGCCCAAGCGGCTTCTTGTGTGCGGCGGTGGCCGGCACAACCCGACCATTATGAAGATGCTGGGGGAACGCGCCGGCGTGGAAGCAGCCCCCGCCGAAACAGTGGGCTGGCGTGGCGACGCCATCGAGGCCGAGTGCTTCGCTTTTCTGGCGGCGCGCGTGCTGCGCGACCTGCCGATCAGCTTCCCGACGACGACGGGCGCGCCCGAGCCGCTGCGCGGCGGAAAGATCGCCCGTTAATCGCTGGCCGCTGGGTTGAGCCGCTTCTGAAGAAAGATGCGGCTGCGGCCTTTCGGAAAGTCATCCATCCGGCCGAACTCTTTATAGCCCTGGCGCGTATAGGCCTTTTCCGCGCCGGGATTGAACGTGTCGATGAAGGCTCCGTGGCAGCCGCGGCGCTCTGCCTCTTCTTCCGCCGCAGTCAGCATGCGCCCGGCCATGCCCTGCCCGCGCAGGCTTTCATCCACCCACAGTTTCTGAACGTAGAGCCAGCCCCATGCGGTGTAGCCGGAAATGCCGGCGACCACCGCACCGCGTTCATCGCGAACGAGGATGGCAAGTGTGGCCTTTTCCGAAGGGCCGACATCGGCGTCGTTGAATGCGGCGAGTTCGGTTTCCACCCGTTCGAGCGCCGCCTCATCCGGCGTATCGGTGATTTCGATTGTCACGCTCATGGTAATCTCGCCTCTCCGCACTTTGCGTCAACTGTTCTAGCCGACAGACCGGAATCAGCAAGGCGCGGAGAGAGCGAAAATCAGCCCACCCAGGCGGCGATTTCCGGATCGGCCAGAATGGCACTCATGCGCGCTTCGCAATCGTCGACCAGCGGGGCCAGCGGCAGGCGCGTCGGCCCGCAGTCGACCCCGCGCAGGCGGAGTGCTGCCTTCATGCCCGGCAGCACGCCGGTCTCCATCAGGGTTTCTACGAAGCACTGCGAGATCGTCTGCAGTTCCTGGGCTCGCTCCAGCGAACCCTTCTTCACCGCCTCGTTGAGCGCTGCATAGAGCCTGCCGAGCAGATTGTAGGTGGTTCCGATGCCACCATGCGCGCCCATGACCGCGCCTGAGAGATAGACTTCGTCAAAACCGAAGAAAAAGGTCTTTTCGGGAAACCGTCGCCGCAGGGTGGCAAACTTGAAGAGGTCCATCGAGGTGAACTTGATGCCACCGACGCCGGGGAGGGTGAGAATGCGGCCGAGCAGGTCAAGACTGAAGGGACGTCCCGTGCGGACCGGCACCTCATAGACAATGAGCGGCAGGTCGGTGGCGGCTGACAGCGCTTCGTAGTAGGCGAAAATCTCCCGGTCCGAGAAGGGGTAGGCGTGGGGCGGCAGGGCCGAAAGGCCACGATAACCGAGCTTTTGCGCATTCTGTGCGAGCCGGATCGAATCCCGAAGATTGGGAACGCCCACATGCGCGATCAGTGTTGCGGCGGAGTCTCGCACATCTTCAGCGACGACCGCCTGCTGCGCCAGAAGTTCATCAACGCCCAGAAGCCCCGATTCGCCGCTGCTGCCGCCGACATAAAGCCCGTCGAGACCCTGCCCCAGCACATAGGCATCGATCGCCTTCTGGCGCCCGGGATCGAAATCGCCCGTATCGCTGAGGCCGGTGAGGAGGGCGGCATACATGCCCGCCAGCGGATTGGTCATGCGGCAGTTCCTTGCAGTTTAATATCGACGTTCTTGTCCTGCCTGCTGTGGAATCGTCTCTTCGGCAGGCTGGATCAGCATAGAAGGGGATTTTTGTTTGACAAGAAATATGTTTGGTAATACCAAAATATCAGTTTGGACAAACAGCTCTGCCGCACAGGCGTGAAGGCGGGGCCCAGCCGGAGTGAGAAACGTGTCCGCTGCCCAGCCGGAAGAAATGGTGGAAACACGGCGTGTGTCCGATGAGATCGCCGAAGCGTTGATCGAGGAGGCGCGCGAGGGGCGGCTCGAAACTGGCGCATTTCTCCCGACCGAGCGCGAGCTTTGTGAACGCTTTTCCGCTTCGCGCCCAACGGTGCGTGCAGCGCTGCAGCAGATGCAGGCGCGCGGCTATGCGGAGGCCGGTGCGGGGCGCCGCCCGCGTGTGGCGCGTCCCTCCCTGCAGACGGTGCTGCAACTGGCCGGCGATCATATCCGTGACATTTTCGGCGATGCGGAAAGCGGCGCGCATCTCGAGCAGATGCGTCAGTTCATTGAAGCGGGCGCAGCACGCGAGGCCACCAAGCGTGCCGACAATGTGCAGATCGCAAAGCTGCGTGCGGCGCTGGAAGAAAACTTCGAGGCGATCGGAACTCCCGAATTCGCGCGCACGGATATCGCCTTTCACCGTGTACTCGTGTCGGTAGTCGGAAATCCGGTGATCCTTAGCCTGCATGACATGTTCGTCAGCGCCATGCTTGCGCAGCGGCCGCCAACGGATGACCCGGCCAAGCACGACACGGTGGCCTATGAAGAACACCGGGCGATCTATCAGGCCATCATCGATGGCGACATGATCACCGCGACGGATGTCATGGACCGACACCTGGCGCGCTCCTATCGCGCGCGGCTGAAAAGCCCGCGGAAGGTCTCCGACTACTTCCAGAAAGAAGAAGACAAGACTGACTGACCTGGCAGGCCGGGAAGCCTGTTCAACATTCCAAGGGAGGATTGCATGAAACTGATTTCGAAACTGATGCTCGGCGCGGCAGCGCTCGCCCTCAGCTCCGCTACACTGCAGGCGAAGGAACTGACCTTCGGCATGCAGGACAACGAGGTCTCGAATGTCTATCGCGGCGCGCAGGCGTTTCAGGAAAAGCTTGCCGAGATTTCGGGCGGCGAAATGACGGTGAAAATCTTCCCGTCCTCGCAGCTGGGCGACTTCAAGGCCATGGTGGCACAGGTTCAGGCCGGCGAGCTCGACATGGTCATGACCGGCTATCCGGACATGAGCTATGTCATCCCCGAGCTGAAGCTGATCGGCGCTCCTTATGTCGTGCGCGATTTCGACCATCTGCAGAAGATCGTTGCGGGCCCGTGGGGCCAGAAGATGGATGAGAAATTTGCCGCACAGGGCATCGAGCTCCTCGACACCTGGTATTACGGCACCCGCCAGACCACATCCAACAAGGCGATCGAATCCATGGACGACATGAAGGGCCTGCGCATGCGTACGCCAAACGTGCCGTTCCTCATCGCCTATGCCGAGAATGTGGGTGCGACGCCGGCGCCGGTGGCGTTCCAGGAGGTTTATCTCGCACTGCAGACCAACCAGGTGGATGCGGAAGAAAACCCGCTTCCGACCATCGAGGCGATGAAGTTCTACGAGGTGCAGAGCCACATCGCGCTCACCAACCACTTTGTGGCGTCCTCGGCGGTGCAGATTTCCAAATCGGTCTGGGATGGCCTGTCCGATCAGGAGAAGGAATGGGTGCAGACGGCTGTCGAGGCCGGTGGCGACGTCTCCGACGAACTGACCTTCAAGGCCGAGAAGGATCTGCTTGAAACCTTCAAGGAGCGTGGCCTGACCATTACCGAGCCTGATCTCGAGCCCTTCCGCGCCGCCATGAAGCCTTATTATGACGAGCTCGAAGCCGAGTTCGGCGAAGGGTCGATTGCCGAAGTCATCGGCGACTGAAACATGGGGTGGGGCGCTGGCCCCGCTGCCTTTCCCTCGATAGCTGGGGTCATCGCATGTCGTTTCTGCGCAGATACAGCCTTGAAGGCTGTGTCGCTTCCATTCTCTTCATCATTCTGTTTGGCGTACTCCTGATCCAGATTTTCGGGCGCACGCCGCTGTTCACCGGGCCGGTCTGGACCGAGGAAGCGGCGCGCTGGCTCTGGGTGTGGATGGCCTTCATCGGCATTGCCGAGGTGGAGCGCCAGAACGGTCAGCTGCGCATGGGCTTTATCGCGGACGCCCTGCCGCTCTCCTGGCGCCGCCTGCTCTTTATCCTGATTGACGTGGTTTATCTGGCGATCGTCGCCCATCTTGTCTGGATCTCCTACAAGACCGTTCTGCGCACCTGGAACAATGAAGCGGTGACACTGCCCATGAGCGATGCGGTTCTCTATGCATCCGGGCTGGTGGCCTCGGTCCTCATTCTGCATCGGATTGCGCGGCGGCTCGCCATGCTTGTGCGCGGTGGTGACGCCGGGGAGTTCCACCAATGATCCTTGCAACGATCGGTGCCGCCTGGCTCGTCATGGTGCTGGTGGGTGTGCCCATCGGCGTGGCCATGATCTTCGTCTCGATGGGCTATTTTTATTATTCGGGCATGGGCATTTCCTTTGCCATGCAGCGCATGGTGGATGGGCTGAACAGCTTCCCGCTGCTCGCCGTCCCGCTCTTCATCCTCGCGGCGGCAATCCTCAATTCGGCTGGCATCACGCGCCATCTCTTCGGCTTTGCGCGTGCGCTGGTGGGGCACATCACGGGTGGGCTCGGCCATGTGAACGTGCTCGCCTCGCTCTTCTTCTCCGGCATGTCCGGCTCGGCCCTTGCAGATGCAGGCGGGCTTGGAAAGATGGAAATCGAATCGATGCGCGAGGCCGGCTATGACGACGATTTCTCCGGCGCCGTCACTGCCGCATCGTCTATGATCGGCCCACTGGTGCCGCCGTCCATCACCATGGTGCTTTACGGCGTGGTGTCGAACACCTCGATCGGGCGGCTGTTTCTGGGCGGCATCGTGCCCGGCGTCCTGTGCGCGGCCTCGCTCATGGTCATGGTCTATGTGCTGGCCAGACAGCGCAACTATCCGCGTGACGCATGGCAGGGCGTGGGCAATGTCGGCGTGCTGTTCGTGAAGTCGTTCCCGGCGCTCGCCACGCCTTTTGTCATCGTTGGCGGCATTTTCAGCGGTCTGTTCTCGCCCACGGAAGCGGCGGCGGTGACCGTGCTCTATGCCATCCTGATCGATCTTGTTTTCTACCGCGAACTGACCCTGAAACGGCTCTGGGATGCAATCTACGAGACGACAACCACTTCCGCCTCCATCGCAACGATCGTCGCAGGCGTGGGGCTGCTCGGCTTCATCCTCGCCCGCGAGCAGGCGCCGCAGCAGATCACCCAGCTTTTCCTGACACTGACCGATGGGCCGCTCAGCTTTCTCATCGCTGTCAATCTGATGATCTTCCTGCTTGGCTGCTTCATCGAATCGCTGGTGATTCTCCTGATCGTGGTGCCGATCCTTGTGCCTGTGGCGATGGGATATGGCATCGACCCGATCCATTTCGGCATCATCGTGGTGCTGAACCTGATGATCTCGATCCTCACTCCGCCCATG
>NZ_CP051236.1:862356-1268121 GCF_017794765.1 Nitratireductor sp.
GGGAACTGAAACATCTAAGTACCCGTAGGAAAGGACATCAACCGAGACTCCGCTAGTAGTGGCGAGCGAACGCGGACCAGGCCAGTGGCTATCGTTTAACAAGCAGAACCTTCTGGAAAGTTGGACCGGAGCGGGTGACAGTCCCGTATGCGTAATGTGAACGATAGTCCTCGAGTAGGGCGGGACACGTGAAATCCTGTCTGAACATGGGGGGACCACCCTCCAAGCCTAAGTACTCGTGCATGACCGATAGCGAACTAGTACCGTGAGGGAAAGGTGAAAAGCACCCCGACGAGGGGAGTGAAAGAGTACCTGAAACCGGTTGCCTACAAACAGTGGGAGCACGCAAGTGTGACCACGTACCTTTTGTATAATGGGTCAGCGACTTAATGTAACGTGCAAGCTTAAGCCGGTAGGTGTAGGCGCAGCGAAAGCGAGTCTTAACAGGGCGTTCAGTACGTTGCATTAGACCCGAAACCGAGTGATCTAGCCATGAGCAGGTTGAAGGTAAGGTAACACTTACTGGAGGACCGAACCCATATCTGTTGCAATAGATCGGGATGACTTGTGGCTAGGGGTGAAAGGCCAATCAAACTCGGAAATAGCTGGTTCTCCGCGAAATCTATTTAGGTAGAGCGTCGACCGAATACCCTCGGGGGTAGAGCACTGGATGGGCTAGGGGTCCTCACCGGATTACCAAACCTAACCAAACTCCGAATACCGAGGAGTACTAGTCGGCAGACACACGGCGGGTGCTAACGTCCGTCGTGGAGAGGGAAACAACCCTGACCAACAGCTAAGGTCCCCAAGTTATGGCTAAGTGGGAAAGGATGTGAGACTCCCAAAACAACCAGGATGTTGGCTTAGAAGCAGCCATCATTTAAAGAAAGCGTAACAGCTCACTGGTCTAATTAAGGGGTTTTGCGCCGAAAATGTACCGGGGCTAAAGCCATACACCGAAGCTTTGGGCTTGCTTTGCAAGCGGTAGCGGAGCGTTCCGTAGGCTGACGAAGGGAGACCCGTGAGGGCTCCTGGAGGTATCGGAAGTGCGAATGCTGACATGAGTAACGATAAAGGGGGTGAGAGACCCCCTCGCCGAAAGTCCAAGGGTTCCTGCTTAAAGTTAATCTGAGCAGGGTTAGCCGGCCCCTAAGGCGAGGCCGAAAGGCGTAGTCGATGGGAACCACGTTAATATTCGTGGGCCTGGAGGTAGTGACGGATTGCGGACGTTGTCTTTCCTTATTGGATTGGAGAGGCAGCCATGTGGTCCCAGGAAATAGCTCCTCCATATAGACCGTACCCGAAACCGACACAGGTGGACTGGTAGAGTATACCAAGGCGCTTGAGAGAACTCTGCTGAAGGAACTCGGCAAAATGCACGCGTAACTTCGGGATAAGCGTGACCCTTCGGTGGGCAACCATCGGGGGGTGGCACAGACCAGGGGGTAGCGACTGTTTATCAAAAACACAGGGCTCTGCGAAGTCGCAAGACGACGTATAGGGTCTGACGCCTGCCCGGTGCCKGAAGGTTAARAGGAGGRGTGMRAGCTCYGAATTGAAGCCCMGGTAAACGGCGGCCGTAACTATAACGGTCCTAAGGTAGCGAAATTCCTTGTCGGGTAAGTTCCGACCTGCACGAATGGCGTAACGACTTCCCCGCTGTCTCCAGCAGAGACTCAGTGAAATTGAATTCCCCGTGAAGATGCGGGGTTCCTGCGGTTAGACGGAAAGACCCCGTGCACCTTTACTATAGCTTTACACTGGCATTCGTGTCGGCATGTGTAGGATAGGTGGTAGGCTTTGAAGCGTGGGCGCCAGCTCGCGTGGAGCCATCCTTGAAATACCACCCTTATCTATATGGATGTCTAACCGCGGTCCGTTATCCGGATCCGGGACAGTGTATGGTGGGTAGTTTGACTGGGGCGGTCGCCTCCTAAAGAGTAACGGAGGCGCGCGATGGTGGGCTCAGAACGGTCGGAAATCGTTCGCTGAGTGCAATGGCATAAGCCTGCCTGACTGCGAGACTGACAAGTCGAGCAGAGACGAAAGTCGGTCATAGTGATCCGGTGGTCCCGCGTGGAAGGGCCATCGCTCAACGGATAAAAGGTACGCCGGGGATAACAGGCTGATGACCCCCAAGAGTCCATATCGACGGGGTTGTTTGGCACCTCGATGTCGACTCATCGCATCCTGGGGCTGGAGCAGGTCCCAAGGGTATGGCTGTTCGCCATTTAAAGCGGTACGTGAGTTGGGTTCAGAACGTCGTGAGACAGTTCGGTCCCTATCTGCCGTGGGTGTAGGAATATTGACAGGATCTGTCCCTAGTACGAGAGGACCGGGATGGACGTATCTCTGGTGGACCTGTTGTGGCGCCAGCCGCATAGCAGGGTAGCTATATACGGAACGGATAACCGCTGAAGGCATCTAAGCGGGAAACCGACCTGAAAACGAGTATTCCCTGAGAGTCGTGGGAGACCACCACGTTGATAGGCCGGGTGTGGAAGTGCGGCAACGCATGGAGCTTACCGGTACTAATAACTCGATCGGCTTGAATCATTCTCATTGCTTATGCTCATCTTGAGCGCTCACGCGAGCTTGCTACGCAAGCCGCTCAGCGGGCGCGGCGCATAAGCGCCGACGGCCAGTCGGCCTTGCGGCTTCGCCCGAAGGCGAACAATCAATGACCGGAAGGTCAACCAGCGAACAGTGAGGCTTGAGGCGCATGTTCTATTCGCCATTCGCTACTCACTATTCGCTTTTACCAGCTTCTCGATTACATGCGTTTCGCCGACCTGGTGGTTATGGCGGGGCGGCTGCACCCGTTCCCTTTCCGAACACGGCCGTGAAACGCCCCAGCGCCGATGGTACTTCGTCTTAAGACGCGGGAGAGTAGGTCGCTGCCAGGTCTGCTAAACGCATGGAAAGCTTCTCAAAACAAACMMAAMWCWSMAAAAGGCCGCAAAAGCGGCCTTTTGCCATGAAAACTGGCAAAAAACGCAAATAAATTGACGCGGGGTGGAGCAGCCCGGTAGCTCGTCAGGCTCATAACCTGAAGGTCGCAGGTTCAAATCCTGCCCCCGCAACCAAATATACAAAACCCCGCCAACCCCCGGTTCGCGGGGTTCTTTTGGCCCGCAAAACCACCCAGCCGCAAGGTCAGCCATGCGGCATTCAGCGTCAATCTGGTGATCTCCCGACCGCGCCGATCAAACGGCGCGGTCGAGGATCGTTCAGCTGCCCCAGATTTCCTTTAAAACGCGCATCCAGTTGCCACGCATGACCTTTTCAACCTGATCTTCGCTATAACCCCGCCTGCGCATAGCGTCCCAGATTGCGGGCGTGTCGGTCAGGGACTGAAAATCGGCGTTGAGCCGGGTCTCGTAGACATACCAGTCACCGAGAACACCGGTTATTTTCTGGTCCATGCCATTGGGGCCGTAGGACTTGTCCCACTTTTCCGGAGCAGGGCGCGGGGATTCCACCACATCACTCGCGAATGCCGCGTGATCGATACCGCCGACATTGATGAGGTGATCGAGGTGGTTGAGGTAATCGTCCATGGTCGGGCGCTCGTCGTGACGCACGGCGGGCGACCACATCACCGCGCCGATGAGACCACCTGTCTCGGCCACTCCGCGAATGTGCTCATCGGTTTTGTTGCGCAGGCTCGGGCAGACCACATAGGAATTGGCGTGGCTGATGACCAGCGGGCGCCCCTTACTTGCAGCGATGAACTCGCTGGTTGTTCGATGGCCGCAATGAGACAGGTCGACCACAAGATTGAGGCGGTGCATTTCTTCCAGCCATTCCCGACCGGCTTCTGTCATACCGGTATCTTCGGGACCTTCCTGTGGCGCCCCGCAGCCAAAACGGTTGGGTTTGTTGTAATTGGGTTGCAGAATACGCACGCCGAGCTGTTTGAGCGTGGCGAGCAGTTTCACATCCGCCTCGATCATCGTTGAATCCTGCGTGCCGATAATGATGGCGACGCGATTGGTTTCAGCGGCCTTGCGTATGTCCTCGGTCGTGGTGGCGATGAGCGCCACATCGCTCATTTCAGCCACCGTGTCACGCACATGCTCGATCTGCAGAAGACTGTCGGTCAGGTTGGCATAGGGGCGTGTGGTGGTGTAGTTGATGGCGTGTACGCCGCCCTTCAGCGTCTTCTCCATCTGCTCCCGGTTGAAACCGGCACAGTTCAGTCCATCAATTGCCCAGTTGGTGGTCATGGCAGATTTTCCCTCTCCTTGTTGATTTCATTGTTGCGCTTCACGGTGGTGAGACGCTCTGCATCCTGTGTGGACTGGTGGCGGAAGTTGGCCCAAAGAACCACCGCTTCCCGCTGGCCGGCGTTTCTGAAACGGTGAGGGCGGGTACTTTCAAAGGCGCAGGCATCGCCCTCGCCCAGAATGTGAACGCGTTCCTCCACCTCCAGCTCGAATCCCCCTTTCAGAACGTAACCGGCCTCCAGACCGCAATGGCTGTAGGGTGTGTCGCCGCTGGTATCGTTTGGCCCCATGCGGATCAGGAAAAGATCAAGGCCCCGTTTTTCGCCGTTGGCGGTCAGAAGGTCCTTGGTGAGACCGTCTGTGCCGAACTGGACACGGTCCCGTTCTCCAACCCGTGTGACGATGTTTTCGTTGTCGGTTCGGTCGCTGGAAAAGAAATCTGACACCCCCACTTTCAGCGCATCAGCAGTGACGGCCAGCGTCCTTACGGATGCTGAGGAAACCCCGCGCTCGATCTGGCTGAGATGTCCGACAGACAACCCGACCCGGGAAGCAAGTTGGCGCAGCGAAAGGCCCCGAACCTGCCGAAGATGCCTGATCTGTGCACCGACGCTTTGATCCGTAATGGACTTGCCCGGAAGCGCAATGGCCGATTTTCTTGATGATGGGGATTGTGGCACGATTACCAATTGTGAATTCGTTGCGATACGAAAAACATATATGTGAAATTCTATCTTGTAAATTCACTATCGCCATGCAAGACTAATATTCGTTCATTGTCTGGTGATGCGTGCAGGTCCCTATAGGGATAAAAATGAAAGCGCCGCCGGCACAACCGCGTGTTCCTTGTCTGGATCGCGCGACAGGGGAGAAAACCATGTTTTCACAGATCAAGCGCTCAATCGCAGCGGTTGCGCTGGCAGCGGTCCTTGTTGGGCCGGCGGCGGCAGAAACCTTGACCATTGCTCAAAATTTTGACCCGCAGACGCTCTGGCCGAATGGCACAACCGCTTCTGACAATCTCAATGCCGGTTCTGCGATGGTGGAGTCTCTTTTCTGGCAGGACCCGCGCAGCGGCGAAATAGAGCCTTTGCTGGCGACCGGTTTTGAATTGGAGACACCGACCTCGGTTCTTCTCGCGCTGCGTGAGGGAGTGACCTTTACGAATGGTGAGCCGATGAACGCCGATGCGGTGGTGCATTCCATCGGGGTCTTTATCGACAAGGAACTCACCCCGGCCTATGCGCAGGTGGCGCAGGCTTTTGAAGGTGCGGAGAAAGTGGACGATCTGACGGTGAGGATCACGCTCAAGAATCCATATCCGCCGCTCGCTCTTGCGCTCAGCCAGATTTATGTTGTGCCGCCGAAACACTGGGAAGAGGTGGGCCTGGAAGCCTTTGGTCAACAGCCCGTCGGAACCGGTCCGTTCAAGTTCTCGGAATGGGTGCGCGACGACAGGCTGGTGATGGAACTGAATGAAGACTACTGGGGGGAATTGCCGAAGGGAATTGACGGCCTTGTCTGGCGGCCGGTGCCTGACGATTCAGCACGTGTGGCCGGTCTGACGACGGGTGAGTATGATGTTGTAAAGGACCTCCCGGTCGCGGCCATTCCATCTCTGGAAGGGCAGGAAGGCGTTACGCTCGTTCCCGTGGCCAGTTATCGCATATACCAGATCGGCCTTTCATCCTTGCCACAGCATGAAAGCCCGCTTCAGGATAAACGTGTCCGGCAGGCACTCAATTATGCGGTCGATCAAAAGGCGATCATCGATGCCCTGTTCTTCGGAAAAGCCAAGGCATTGAACGGCCAGGTTCTCCGTGAACCCCAGCTCGGTTTCAACCCGCAGATCAAGGATTATCCCTACGATCCGGAAAAGGCCAGGGCGCTTCTGGCGGAAGCCGGTTATCCAGACGGTTTCGAGATCACCTTCAAGTTCCCCTCCGGGCGCTATGCACAGGACCGCGAGGTCTCCGAGGCGGTTGCCGGCATGCTGGGCAAGGTCGGCGTGAAAACCGAAATGATCGCGCTTGAACCGGGTGAGTTCCTCCGCCAGCTTCGGAGCAAGGAACTGGCGCCCATGTATTTTGTCGGCCTTGCGCCGCAGGACGACCCGGCATTTCAAGCCTCCCAGTATGTCTCCACGTGGCGTTACACAACGATTGCCAATGAGGAGCTCGACGCGCTTGCCGAGGCCGGGGCGAAAGAGATGGACCTCGAAAAGCGCCGCAGGATTTATCAGGACATGATGGCCCTGATGCATGATGAGGCCCCCATCATCTTCCTTTACCAGGGGCTCGATCTCTACGGCACCGATGCGAAGCTGAAGAACTTTCTGCCGCGTGGCGACGGGCGCATGTTCTTCTATGGCGTGACCTACGAAGACTGACCATCGTGAGTGGTGGCGGCGTTCAGCCGCCGCCCTCTTCGGCCCTGAGTACAAGATCCGGAGCGACGAGGAATGCTGAAATATCTTGCCAGAAGACTGATCCTGACCATTCCGGTCCTGTTCGGGATTCTGGTCATCTCCTTCCTCCTGACTCATCTGAGTGGTGATCCCACCGATTTGATCCTGCCACCGGACGTGACCGAAGAGGCACGCGACGCTTTCCGAAAGCGGCATGGGCTCGATCAGCCGATCTGGGTTCAGTTCGTCTCTTTCTCAACGCAGGCCCTGCAGGGAAATTTCGGCGATTCGCTGCGGTTTCACGAGCCAGCGCTCAAGCTGGTCATGGACCGCATGGCCGCGACGACTGAGCTGGCCGTGGCGGCCATGGCGCTGACCATTCTGATCGGCGTGCCAGCCGGTGTGGTCGCCGCTTACCGGCGCAACACGCCGGTCGATCTTTCAGTGCGCGGCACCACGCTGATCGGGCAGGCGATGCCCTCTTTCTATCTCGGCATCCTATCCATCATTATCTTCGCGGTCTGGCTGCGCTGGTTGCCGACTGGCGGGCGCGGTACCTGGTGGCATCTGGTGCTGCCCGCAACGACCCTTTCTTTTCAGCTTGTTGCGCTGGTGGCGCGTGTGACGCGGTCCTGCATGCTCGACGTTCTGGGGCAGGACTATATCCGCACGGCCCGGGCCAAAGGGCTTGGCGAGACCAAGGTGGTTTGGCTCCACGGGCTCCGCAACGCATTCATTCCCG
Source organism: Nitratireductor sp. (assembly GCF_017794765.1). Classification (GTDB taxonomy): domain Bacteria; phylum Pseudomonadota; class Alphaproteobacteria; order Rhizobiales; family Rhizobiaceae; genus Nitratireductor. The sequence goes on from NZ_CP051236.1 coordinate 869,735, forward strand.
TGTTGACGGTGATCGGCCTGCAGGTCGGCTTTCTCATGGGCGGCGTTGTGGTGACGGAGACGGTGTTCTCCTGGCCGGGGGTCGGGCGGCTCGCCATTCAGGCGATTTATGCGCGCGACTTTCCGGTGGTCCAGGCGATTGTCCTGCTCTTCGCGCTGATCTTCGTGGTGGTCAATCTGATCGTCGACCTTCTCTACGCGGTGCTCGATCCGCGCATCAGTTATCGGTGAGGCAGTGATCATGGCAACAGCCGAAACCCAAACCGTTCCAGAGGCAAAAAAGACGAGTGACAGCCAGCTTCGCCTCGTTCTGCGTCGGCTGTTCGGCAAGAACGTCGTTATCCTCAGCGTAGCGTTTCTGATCCTGTCGCTTCTGTGCGCGGTTCTACCGGGTCTTGTTGCGCCACACGATCCTTTTGAGCAGGATTTGCTGTTGCGCCTCAAACCACCTTCTTTCGTCGAAGGCGGGGTCCCTGGCTATTTTCTCGGAACCGATCACCTGGGGCGCGATACGCTGTCGCGTATCATTTTTGGTGCACGCATCACGCTGGTGGTGAGTGTGCTGGCAGTGGCCGTCTCCATGCTGGTGGGCGTCGCGGCCGGGCTCGCTGCCGGATTTTACGGTGGGCGCACCGATGCGATCATCCTGCGGCTGATCGATATGCAGCTTGCTTTTCCAGTCATTCTTCTGGTGATCGCTGTCGTCGCTGTCGTCGGCCCTTCGCTCACCAATCTGATCATCATCATGGGGCTATCGGGCTGGCCGCGTTTTGCACGCATCGTGCGCGGTGCGGTGCTTTCCGTGCGTGGGCTGGAGTATGTGGAGGCAGCACGCGCCATCGGCGCCGGACAGCTGCGCATCATGACCCACCACATCCTCCCCAATATCCTTTCGGCAATCATCGTCTATGCGAGTTTCGAGCTCGCGCGGATGATTCTGCTGGAAGCAACATTGAGCTTTCTGGGCCTTGGTGTGCAGCCGCCAACCCCGACCTGGGGCGGCATGATCAGCGACGGCAAGAACTACATTTCGATTTCCTGGTGGGTGTCGCTTTTTCCGGGGCTCGCCATCGGCGCGATCATCCTCGCTTTCAACATTCTGGGCGATGAGCTGCGCGATGCACTCGACCCGCAACTAACACACGAATGAGGGGCATGTGACAATGAGCGACAAGAACAAGAACGGTTTCGGGCCGGGGACCATTGTCGACGGGCTTTATTGCGCAACACTGACACGCGAACAGTTCGAGAAAACTCTCGCCGGCGGTGTGCGTGCGGTCAATCTGACCGCGACTGCGCCGAACACCGATCTGGCCGCTTGCATGTCGGCGCTGGCCAGTCTTTGTGCCATTGTCGAGGAGAATGTGGACCGTGCCCGTATCGTTACCTCGGCACGGGAGATGCGCGAAGCGGCACGAGACAATGTGCTTGGCATCATCATAGGCACGCAGGACGCGACCTTCCTCGATCATGACGTGACCTTGCTCCACATCATGAAGCGGCTGGGCATGCGCATCATCCAGCCCGTCTATAATGAGGAGAACCGTTTCGGCCATGGAGCGCTTGCGGACCGGGAGGGGCGACTGACCGGCGCCGGGCATCAATGGGTCGAACTGATGAATTCGCTGCGCCTGCAGATCGACCTGTCCCACTGCGGTTATGTCACGGCGCGTGACGTGCTGGCGGCATCGAGACGCCCGGTGATCTTCAGTCATTCCAACGCCCGCGCACTATGCGAAAGCCCGCGCAACATCCCTGACGATCTGGCGCGGAAGGCAGCAGAGACGGGGGGCACGGTGGGTGTGACGCTGTGGCCACCTCTACTGGGTATCGAGAAACGGCCAACGCTCGATGATTTCTGTGATCATGTGGAGCATTATGTCAATCTTGTCGGCATCGATCATGTGGCCTTTGGCAGTGATCTCTCCGAAGGTACGAAGACCGAAGAAAAATGGCTGTCGCTTTATGGACCGAAGCCGATCTGGCCTGAAGTCACCGGCATGCTGGGCGACTGGTACACCTATGAAAACAGGGCAACACCCGGTTTTGAAAGCATGGCGGAAGCTGGAAATCTACGCGATGCACTCACCAGGCGCGGCTATGGCGAAGATGCCGTCGACAAGATCATGCGAGACAATCTCCTGCGCGTCTATGAAGAGGTGTGGGGCGAATGATCTTTCAAGAAAGAAACGCGGTCACCCACCCGCCCGGACCGGCTCAGGACGAGATTCTACGTGTCAAAGGGCTGCGTGTGGAGCTGCGCGTCGAAAAGGGCGTGCTAGCCGCAGTTGACGACATCTCATTCAATCTGAAGCGCGGCGAAACGCTCGGCATTGTCGGGGAATCAGGTTGCGGAAAGAGCATGACCGCGCTTTCCATCATGGGCCTTCTTCCCAAGCCGATCGGGCGTATCGCACAGGGTTCCATTACGATCGAAGGCGTCGGCGATGTCGCGGCGATGAGTGAACGCCAGCGCATGCGGGTCCGCGGCAATCAGGTTTCGATGATCTTTCAGGAGCCGATGACATCGCTCAATCCGGTGTTCACCGTCGGCTTCCAGATATCCGAGGCGATCCGCACCCATGAGACCGTGGGCAAAGAAGCGGCGCGCAAGCGTGCTATCGAGATGCTCGATCTGGTGGGCATTCCCCTGCCGGAGATGCGCTATGATTCCTACCCGCACCAATTGTCCGGAGGCATGCGGCAGCGGGTAATGATTGCGATGGCGTTGGCTTGCCGTCCGCAGATCATGCTGGCGGATGAACCGACGACCGCACTCGATGTGACGATCCAGGCGCAGATCCTCAAATTGATGAATCGGCTGAAGGAAGAGATCGGCACCTCCATTCTCTTCATCACCCACGATCTCGGCGTGATTGCCAAGATGACACAGCGCGTCCTTGTCATGTATGCCGGCGTCATCGTTGAAGAAGCTTCGGTGCGCGATCTCTTCGCCAGACCGCTGCATCCATACACAGCGGGCCTCCTCCGCTCGATCCCGCGGGTCGACAAGGCGGCTGGCAGGCAGCGCCGGCTGCACACGATCAAGGGGGTCGTTCCCAACCTTCTTTCATTGCCACGCGGATGCCGGTTCTCCGACCGGTGTCCTGATGTGCACGAGCCCTGTCGCAAATGGGAACCCCCACTTGCCGAACCCGAGAACGGGTCGGGTGACGGCAGTCGCCGTGTCCGCTGCTGGCTTCACAACAGGCCACCTGCCCATGACTGACATGCAAACCACGAAACCGCTTCTCGAAGTGCGTAACCTGAAGCGCCATTTTCCGGTCGATGACGGCTTCTTTGTGCAGAGTCAGAAATCAGTGAAGGCTGTCGATGGCGTTGACCTTGCCATTGCGCCCGGTGAGGCGCTGGGACTTGTTGGCGAGTCGGGGTGCGGAAAATCGACACTGGGCCGCAACATCGTTCGGCTGGACAAGCCCACTGCGGGTGAAATCCGCTTTGAAGGCGTTGATATTGCACCTTTCGGTGACCGCGAGCTCAAGCCCTACCGCCGGCAGATCCAGATCATCTTCCAGAACCCGTTTTCTTCACTGAACCCTCGGCTGACCGTTGGCAACATGCTGATGGAGCCGCTCATGCTGCATGGCGAGGGCGATCGGGCAAAGCGTCGGCAACGGGCGCTGGAGCTATTGGAGCTGGTCGGACTGGGCGCGGATCATTTTGACCGCTATCCGCATGAATTCTCAGGCGGGCAGCGGCAAAGGCTGGGTATTGCACGGGCACTGGCGCTGAGGCCGAAGCTGATCGTTTGCGACGAGCCGGTCTCGGCGCTCGACGTTTCCATCCAGTCGCAGATCATCAATCTCCTGCGTGACCTGCAGGAAGAATTTCAGCTCTCCTATCTGTTCATCTCGCATGATCTGAGCGTCGTGGAGCATATGTGCGACCGGGTTGCGGTCATGTATCTCGGTCGGATTGTCGAGATCGCTTCGGCGAAAGCGCTATATGAGAAGACGTTTCACCCCTATACGCGCGCGCTGCTTTCCGCATTGCCGATCCCAGATCCGACAGTGCAAACGGAGGAAATTATCCTGGAAGGCAGTGTTCCGAGCCCGGTCAATCCACCGCCAGGCTGCCATTTCAGCACACGTTGCCCCTTCGCAACACCGAGCTGTTCGGAAAGCACACCAGAACTGCGTGAATTCGAGCCAGGGCATTTCGTGCGCTGCTCTCGGCTGGAGGAAATCCTTTGATGAGCCACGCGTTCAACAGACCGGAGACCTGAAGCAAAATGCCATTCATTACCTTCAAGATCGATGATGATCGCAGCGAAGAAACCTTCGAGAGACTGGCGAAGGCTGTAACGGATGCGGTGATGGCGACGCTGGGCTCGCAACCGCAATGGGTGACGATCGTCTTTGAGACCTATCCGCGCAGCCGCTGGTCGTCCGGCGGAGCGTTGCAGGATAGGGACAATGCGGTGGAGGGCAGCCGTCCCTTCATCTCGGTTAAGTTCCACAAAGGCCGGCAGGCCGACAAGAAGCGCCAGGTGGCGGCAGGTATCACGGATGCGGTGGTGTCCGTTCTTGGTGGTGAACGGGATTGGGTAACCGTCGTTTTCGACGACTATGCACAGGAAGACTGGGCAATCGGTGGCCGCCTTCAGCTTGACCGGCATGGGCCGGTGCCGCCGCCCGATCCTGTCTGAATTATCATTTGAACCTCAATGCAAGGAGAGCGCATGCCGTTTATTCGCATTACCCTCGACAAGGGCCGTTCGACCGAGAAGAAGCGCGCTGTGGCAGCCGCTGTAACCGATGCCATCGTGAGTACACTGGGTGGCGAGCGTGACTGGGTGACGATTGTCTTTGAAGATGTCGAACGGGAAGACTGGTCTATCGGGGGGCGGCTCCAGATCGACCGCAAGGGGCCTCTAAAGCCGGATGAACACGGTTAGCGGCAATCGACCAAAAAAACTAACCCGGCGGTTCTGAACCGCCGGGTTTTTTGTTGCCGGGTCGGAACTGCGCCAAAACCTATTTGGGCTCCAGCACGACATCGTAGAAGAAGTAGCGTTGGGCGGTGTTGGTCGCAAAATTCTTCAGCCTCTCGCTATGGCCGTAAAATTCGCGGCCGCCGAACAGGAACACGATGACGGCTTCGTCATAGATCAGTTTGCTGGCCTTGCGGATGATCTCCGCTCGCTCCTCCGGATCGACGGTTGAAGCGCTTGCATCGATCAGGGCATCGAGCTCGGGGTTCTGGTAGTAGGAATAGCGCCAGTCGGAGCGATAGACCGCAAGGCCGAAGCTTGGATCATCTGGAACGCCCAGACCCAGTATGCCCATGGGCGCATATTCCCGGTTCACCAGCTGACGGATGAACTCGCCTGATTCCAGTAGGGTTATGTTGGTCTTGATGCCCACCTTGGACAGCATGCCCGAGATCGCCTCGCAGGTCTCCTGCCCCTGCGGATAACGATTGGCAGGGCAGCGAAACTCAATCTCGATGCCATCGGCATAACCGGCTTCCGCCAGCAGTGCTTTCGCTTTTTCGGGATCATAGGGATAATCCCGCATGTCCGGGTCATAACCTGGCTGCGAGGGCAGAATCACCTGCCCGTTCAGCAGTTTGGCCTTTCCATAATAGAGTGCGTCGATGATCGCCTCTTTGTCGATGGCATGGTTGAGTGCCTGGCGAACTCGTTTGTCCTGTATCGGACCCTCGTGCTGAGGAAGCGAAGACAGGGTAAGCTGGAAAACCCTCGAAACATCGCCGGAGTAAATATCCACCCCGTCCAGGTTTTCAATTTCGATGGCGTCTACTGCCGGAATGGCGATGGCAAGATCATACTCGCCGGTTTTCAGACCCGCGGCGCGTGCATTGGCCTCCGGAACCGTCTTCCAGACAATCTTGTCAAAGCCATTGGGCGCTTCGCCCCAATAGTCGGGATTGAGGTCCATGACGATGCGATCGTCCTTAGACCATTCGGTGAGGACGAACTGACCGGTTCCTACGGGGTTTTGGCCAAAGCCTTTGGGGCCGACCTCCTCCCAGTATTTGGGTGGTATCACGAGAATCTGCGCCAGCAGAAGATCGACAATGGGGCTCGGCTTTGTCAGCGTCATCCGCACCGTATACTCGTCCACCACTTCTGCTGTGCCGACGGTGCTGGCGTAGATGCCGTAGGCGGGGACCGTTTTTGGATCGGCAAACAGTTTGATACTGTGCGCAACCGCCTCGGCATTCATCTTCTCGCCATTGGAGAATGTGACGCCTTCCCGCAGTTTGATAAGCAGCTCGGTGTCGGAAACCATTTGGTGCTCAAGCGCAAGAAGAGGCCTGATCTCACCGGTCGCGGGATCGTCCAGATAAAGCGATTCCAGTATCGGAAACATGGCATTGTTGGTTGAGCGGGTGCCATACAGATCGCTCGGATCGAAATCCTGCGCAATGGTCAGAGTTTGCGCTATGGTTGTATTTGGTGTCGTGAGGGAGCAGCCCAACGCCATCACGACAGCAGCAAGGGTCTTGTACATTTGTCTTCTTCCCCTTTATATAATTTAAAGATGCTATTAGCACATTGGTGAATTTACAAACTTTTTTTTCATGAATATGCAGTTGCGAGAGTCATGATTCAGCAAGGACCAGTGGATGCCGACGGATAGCCCGACGCCAGCACAAGCGAAGAACAACGGAGCTGCGCGCTCTACCGACCATATTGTGGGTGAGCGCATTCGTCATTTGCGCCAGGCGCGCAGCATGTCCATCAAGGAGTTAGCCTCGGGGGCTGGTTTGTCGATCGCCCTTATTAGTCAGATCGAGCGTGGCATATCCTCTGCTTCGGTCCGGGTGCTCGCCAAGCTTGCAGATGGGCTTGATGTGGCGATTTCTGATCTCTTCGAGCCCGCTCTGGAGGATGCGGTGAGTGACCGGATCGTTGCCCGCGTGCATGAACGGCGGCATATCGATCTGAACAGGACGGGAATACACAAGGAATTGTTGACACCTTTCGCCCGGCAGCCGCGGCTCGACCTGTACATGATGACAATAGAGCCTCACGGCTCTTCAAGTGACGAGCCGTTTGTCCATCAGGGCGAGGAAGCGGGTGTCGTTCTGGAGGGCGGCATCGAGCTCTATGTCGACGGTAAACGCTATATTCTCGGTGAAGGCGACAGTTTTCGCTTCGCGAGCGACCGTCCCCACCGTTACCTCAACGCCGGGTCAAAGACTGCCCGTGTGATCTGGGCGCTTTATCGCGAGAGTGAATAGCGCGCTTCTTCTGACGGCAAACAGCACAATGTGCCAATGGTGTTCTGGTAGTATTCGCTCAAGGAGCTTCGTGCCCACCTGGAGCGGGTGGCTTGACGTCGAGAGGTCGGCTGCTCGTCAAGACATTTCCCTTCGCTCGCCTTTCCCGATCGTGTGGATGAACGGTTGGCGGCAGCTTTTACGCTGACAGTATCCTTACTGCCGCTGTCTCGCTATTGAGGCCGCCCGGACCCTGTCACGTTCCCGACGGGACAGGTGTCCAGGGGCTTCTGAGTGGTTTCGCCTATTCACCCAAAGGAGAGATTGTAAGCTTGGCTTTCAAAGGGGTGCGGCAGAATGCATGGAGAAAACACGTCTGTTCCGCCACCTCGAGCATAGACTGGGCAAACGCGTCTGTTTCATCACTTCGAATGTGAACATGCGTCTCCAGTGGCGCTGCCTCGCCGGCCTTCCCGGTTTTGCCGGTAGCTCCCCCTCGCGAAAAATGAAAGTCCTGAATGATCTGATAGCTCTTGAGTGGCTTCTTGATCATCGCAGAGTAACGACCGAGCTGCGTCATAAAGCAGAATCCAATACCTGCGCTTATCAATGCCGCGGCTGACGGTGCTCTGCCCTCTTCATCCGAGGTGAAGTGAAAAACCGAACCGTGCGGATTGTAAACGTGCTGTCGGATCTTCACGATGCCGTCCGGCTGGCGCTTCGCATATACCCGCAGGTGAAGCATCCGATTTTGCGTTTCCGTCAATGCCCCGCCTGCAAATGTGGTGGTATCATTCATTATCGGGGAAGGTTGCCTCGTATGCTCAATAACACCTTCCCAGTTCCCATCCAGAATATCGAAGCTGTCTTCCTCGAAGGCAGGTAGAAGAGGATCAGAAATTTTCTTGCTGCCAGGTATATCGATCTCGGAACCGTTATGGCAAAGCCGGAAAAGACTTTCTTTCGCTCCCCTCATCAATCCGTTGAGTGGTGATGATGCAATAGAATCGAGGATCAGCGATCTGAGTGTGTCGGAATCGTGCCTGGAACTGATTTTGGCTTTCAGCTCGATGTCATGCGCAGATGCCTTCATTGTGCCTTTGGCAAATGAGCCATTCATCGAATAAAAATTGTCTTGTATGACTTCTATGTCATCAATCTCGATCTTGCGAATATCTGCCAGCGCGTGAATTTCATTCAGATAGGACGCCACCATTCCCGCAGAAAGATAAGCGAGCGGGGGAGGTGCTTCGTCATGGCCATTCAAATAAGCGCCCTCATCTGACAGGAGCCGCCAGGTCCGATCGGCGTTCGCCTCGGATATGAGCGCTTCCTTCTGCATCACTGTCAACGAACGCACAACAGTCCGCGTCGCGTTTCCCAGCCGGGGAGATGGAGGCCGAAGATTGCCTGGAGCAGACCGCAGCGGGATAGCCAGCGGGTGGTTTTGTTCAGCGATTACGTTGGCAGGTCTCATTTCAGCTGAAGTCCGTCTGTTGAACCATGGTCTGTTTTTGTAAGGCTGATTGTTGTGTGTCGTCAATGCCGAACGAGCACTTTCCCTGATCCAGGACGCGGCTCGCCACTCTTTTCCTGATTTTATGGACCATGGTCCAATAATTGTGTATGGCTTTGTTCCAAGCACGAAGGCCGCGAGGGCGGGTGTCTGATCTTGGTGCCGGGAGGAACGAATATGCGAAACGAGATAAACGTTGAAACAGGGTTGTTCATCGATGGTGTGGCTCGGTCCGCACAAGATGACCGAACCTATGCGATATACAATCCCGCTCGTCCTGATGAGCGTGTTGGCCATGCTGCAAGAGGTTCCGTATCCGATGTGGATGCGGCTGTCCGCGCTGCTCACACGGCGTTTCCGTCATGGGCCGAACGCTCCTATGAAGAGCGCGCCAGGTTGCTGAGGAAGATCGCTGAAGTTCTGGTCGCCGATGAGGACGATGTCGCTTTCCGATCCAGCCTGTTTTGCCGTGAGCACGGGAAAATTCTGAAGGAAACCCGGCTCGAGATGACGCGACTTGGTGACCGTTTCCTGCTTTCGGCATCCTATGCGGACCGGCTTCAGCAGGACGAGACGCTTCGCGGCCCTCCGTTTGACACGATCATCACGCGTCAGCCTCGCGGTGTCGCCGCGTTGATCGTGCCATGGAACTGGCCGCTCTCGATTCTCGGCGCCAAGTTGCCGCAGGCGCTCATCGCGGGAAACACGGTAGTCGTCAAGCCGTCACAGAATTCTGCACTGGCGCCGACGCTGACACTGCACAAGATGGCGGCGCTTTTGCCGCCAGGCGTGCTCAATGTGGTGACCGGAAGCTCAGGCGACATCGGCGACGCCCTGGTGGGGCACCCGCTTGTCCGACGGGTCAACTTCACCGGCTCCATTGAGGTGGGCAAGCATGTCATGCGTACGGCGGCCGAGCACCTGACCCCGGTGACACTGGAATTGGGCGGCAACGACGCGGGCATCGTGCTACCCGATGCGACGCTTGATAGCGGCGCCTTCATGCGCATGTATCTTGGCGCGTTCATGTCGACTGGGCAGATCTGCATGGCGCTCAAGCGGCTCTACGTTCATCGCTCGCGCTATGACGAGGTGGTGGACGGTCTTTCAGCAGCCTGCGCGCGGCAGGTGGTCGGCGACGGCATGCTGCCGGACACGACCATGGGGCCGCTGAACAACCGCAAGCAGCTCGGCATCGTGCAGGGCATGATCAAGGAGGCGCGCAGCGCCGGGGCGGAGGTTAAGGAGTTCGGCACCGTGCCTGACGCGGAACTCTACGCGAAAGGCTATTTCCAGAAGCCGACGCTGGTTTTCGGGCCGGAGCCGGGCCTCAGCGTCGTGCGCGACGAGCAGTTCGGCCCGGTACTGCCAATCATACCCTTCGACGACGAAGCGGAAGCCGTGCGGCTCGCCAATGACAGCGACTTTGGCCTCTGCTCTTCTGTTTGGACGGAGGATCGCGACAGGGCACTCGCCATCGCCCGGCAGCTTGAGGCTGGCTATACCTACATCAACGGACATGGTCCTACCGCGCAGGACAGCCGGGGGCCGTTCGGCGGGTTCAAGCAGTCGGGCATCGGCCGCAATCTGGGCTACGAAGGCGTGCTCGAGTTTCAGGGATATCATTCGATCTCGGCGCCCGCCGGCTGGCTGGACGGCGCCTGACGACATCCGCGCCCCTGCAGGCAAGAGACAGCCTGCAGGGGTATTGTTCACGCATTCAAATTTGTGGACCACGGTCCATTTTAATCAGAATGATGCGCTGCAGAAGATCAGAGGAGCGCGGCGCATCCATGGAGGAGACGTTCATGCGCCTTTTTTCTCACGCCCGACGCCCGGTTCATCTTGGCCCATATCCATCGGAGAGGCTGGGCCGCACGCAGGACATGCCAGACCTGACACGGGTGAGGGGCAACGGTACGCTGCGCGAAAGCTTCGACAACGATCCGCTGCATCTGGGCAAAACGGTCAGCGATTACATGTGCGCACTCGATGCCGTCCGTGATGGGGATCACAACCCGTTGCGCGCCGAAATTCCCGACAGCCCGCGCGAGCGGGCTCAGCATATGAAGGCGGCCGGCTATTTCCTTGACAGCGCTTTGGTTGGCATCTGCAAGATTGACGCCGCGCACCGGTTGGCCGAGCCTGTCGAGCACCCGCTGCTTCGCACCACCTCATATTCTCACTCCGAGGAAAAGCTCCGGCTGCGGTTCAATCCGGGTGCGGTGATCCGCCAGATGGGGCGGGCCCTGGAACTGGCCGACAGGCCGTTGGACCATCACACCGATGCGGTCGTCTTTCTGGTGGAATATCCGCGCGATCCCGGCGTCAATGAGCCGGGGGCCGGCTGGATCACAGATCTGCAGGAATGGCGCGCTGCCTTGCGCAGTGCCGAGACGGCGGCGGTGGTGGCGAACTACCTGCGGGTGCTGGGGTACGAGGCACGCAGCCATACGGCCACCACGACAAATTTCAACCTCAACCGGCTGGCGGTGTCGGCGGGTCTGGCGCAGGTTGGTCGTGATGGAAAGATCAGCAATCCTTTCATCGGAACGCGTTTCGGCCTGTCTGTCGTCACGACGACGCTGGAGATGGAGCCGGATGAACCGCTGAAGACGCAGAGCCTTGCTGATCGCATACGCGCCAAGGGTGCAGGCTGGTGGGTGGGCTATAGCAGTCCGAAAAACGCCCGCAACCAGATTGATTTCGCCAGGCGCAATTTCAAGGACAGCCGCTACCCGGTAGAGAAGCTGAAGCGTGTCGAGAAGACGACAACCTATATTGACGAGGAGCGAATTCCCCGCGTTCCCAAAAGCAGCGAGTTCTTTCTTCGTGCAGCCTTTGGCGATCTTGGCAAGGCCCCGATGGAGGCATCCAAGGACGGGTATTCGGTCGCAAAGGCACCGCTGGCGGCAGCGTTGCGCCTTGCACTCAATACCTATTCGCTGTTGCAGCGCGGCAAAGAAGCGCCGCAGCGCGCCGGCGGGTACGAAGATCCCAGGCGCAATGCGGACCTGATCAAGGCGACGATGCACTTCCTCGGGGCGGATATCTGCGGCATCTCGCGCGCGCCCGACTGGGTCTGGTACTCCCACCGTCAGGACGGCAGCGAGATGGAGGTTCAGCATCCACTGGCCGTTTCGGTGATGATCGATCAGGGCTATGAGACCATGGATGGTGCCAGCGGAGACGACTGGATTTCAAGTGCCCAGTCGATGCGGACCTATATGCGCGCCGGCCTTGTCTGTGGTGTCGTGGCACAGCATCTGCGGTATCTCGGCTTCTCGGCAACAGCGCATTCGGCAGCCGACAGCGATGTCATCCAGACACCGCTGGTGCTGCTGGCGGGCCTTGGGGAGGTCAGTCGCATTGGTGAAACCATTCTCAATCCGTTTCTCGGGCCCCGTCTCAAAACCGGTATTCTGACCACCGATTTCCCGATGGAGGTGGACCAGCCTATCGATTTCGGTCTCCAGAAATTCTGCGGCTCGTGCAACAAATGCGCCCGCGAGTGCCCGTCAGGAGCTATCTCATCGGGTCCGAAGGTTATGTTCAACGGGTACGAGATCTGGAAGGCGGATGTGGAGAAATGCACTCGCTACCGTGTAACAAATCTCGGTGGCTCCATGTGTGGACGCTGCATGAAGACCTGTCCATGGAACCTCGAAGGTCTCGTGCGCGAAGCGCCGTTTCGCTGGGCGGCAATGAACTTTCCCTCGGTGGCCAGGCTCATTGCCCGACTGGACGATGCTGTGGGGCGTGGCAAGATCAACCCAGTCAAGAAATGGTGGTGGGATATCGCCAGTGACGGAACCGGCAAGGTGGTGAAGGCGGTTGAGACCAACCGCCGCGACCTGAACCGCCACATCGACCTGAGATACGAGGATCAGACGCTTGCCGCCTATCCAGCCCCGCTGGCACCACCACCGCTGCCAATGCCCAATCCTGTCGACCGCGAGGCAGGCATCGCAGCTTACAGGGCACTGCTCGATCCCGATGAATACCAGGCGCGAGTCAAGCGCGGTGAGACGAAAAATCTGACCCCAGGCCTCACCAGACTGTCGGGACCGTCACCTGTCATCGTTGCCCGCGTCAAGCGGCGTTGGCAGGGTTCCGCGGATGGCAAGATCGACCTGTTCGAGATCGAGACCCGTGACGGCTCGCCGATGCCCGCTTTCACCGCCGGTGCGCATATCGATGTCACCGTTACCCCGCAGTTCATTCGCCAGTTCTCGCTGGCAGGCGACCCACAGAAGCTCGACACGTATCTTGTCGGTGTTCTGCGCGAGGACGAAGGGCGCGGCGGTTCGAAAAAGATCCACCAGATGCTGAAACCGGGCGTTCCGGTCGTCATTTCACAGCCGCGCAATCATTTCCCGGTCATCGCTGAAGCCAGACGGCATCTGCTGCTGGCCGGTGGCATCGGGGTGACACCGTTGATTGCCATGGGCCATGAGCTGCACAGGGCAGGTGCCGACTTCACCCTTTACTACAAGGCGCGGACACGCGCCCAGGCGGCCTTCATCGCGGAGCTGGAGGAAGTGCCATGGTTCGATCGCGTTCGCTTTCATTTCAGCGACGAGAACCGGCTCGACATCGCCGATGTTCTTGGCGACTATCGGTCCGGCGATCATCTTTACACATGCGGTCCTTCGCCCTTCATGGACGCGATCTTCGAGACGGCGAAGGCCAGGGGCTGGCAGGATGACGCTCTGCATCGAGAATATTTCTCCGTTCCCGACGGCATGGAATACGAAAACCACCCGTTCACACTGGAACTCGCCAGGTCCGGAGCGGTGATCGACGTGCCTGCAGGCCTCAAAGCGACCGAGGCGCTTGAGAAGGCTGGCTACGTCGTCGATGTCAAATGCTCGGACGGTCTGTGCGGCGTTTGCTCAACAGGCTATCTTGAAGGAGAAGTGGAACATCGGGACTTTGTGCTCAGCAGGGAGCAGCGAAAAAAGCGCATGATCTTGTGTTGCTCGCGCGCCGCTGCCGCCGAGGGGCGGATCGTTCTGGACCTTTAGGCACGAGAACGGCCCGGCTCACGTCATGCGGGCCGTTCTACAACAGCCAGGTATCAGCCGAGGCGCGCGAGGAGCTTTTGTGCAAGAAGCCGATAGTCGGCCTTTTCGGTCTCGCTCAGGTCGTCGATCTGCAAGGAACCGATGATCTTCTGCCATTCGGCAGTGGCCTGCGCCATGCGTCCCGACAGGCCGAGATCGGCGGCCGTCTTTGCGGCTTCCTCCATCTCGGCGGCGCGCCGCGTGCCATGCACCATGGCGCGCTCGAGCATGTAGGCCGAGCGCTCGGCCCAGCCGAAACCCGGAAAGGTTTTCTCAAGCGAAGAAAGAACCACCTCGTCGACGCCCTCGCGGGTCGCCGACAGAACGCATTCGAGCACCAGCGCCTCGATGCCCTTGACCATGATGCTGCGGATCATCTTGATCGCGGATGCCGTTCCGACCGGTCCCTCGGCCGGCGCCGGGCGCATGTCGAGAGTCTGAAGGGTGGCCAGCGCTTCCATGGCATGCGGGCCACTCACCAGGAGCGGTGCGTGATGGCGCAGGGGCAGAACAGGCGACATCACCGCCACATCGACATAGCGTCCGCCGGCAGTCTCGATTGCCTTTGCCGCTTCCCGCTTGGAGGACGGGGCACAGGAATTCATGTCGCAATAAAGGGCGCCAGCGCCGATATGTGCGGCCACCTCGCGGGCCGCATTTTGCGCCTGGTCGGCGGTTACTGTACTGAAAATGAGGCCGGCGCCTTGCAACGCTTCCTTGAGGGTTGGGCAGCCCACCACACCGGTGCGCCCGTAATCTGCGCGCTTGGCCGCCGCCACGCTCCCGATCGGGTTGTCGGTCTTGATGTCGAACGCCTTGACCAATTGGCCTTGGCGCGCACCCCATCCGCCGACGAAGGCGCTTGCCGCTTCGCCGAAACCGACAAAGGCTATGGTCTGCATGGTGTGTCCGTTTCCTGTTTCAGGGCTGGATAAGGGCATCAATACGATCGATGGCGCGCATGGCTGGCAGCACGTCGCCGATGGCCGATCGGACCGGTCCAACTCCGTTAATGGCGTCGATGAAGGCCTGATCCTGATCGAGAAAAGCCGCGCCGGACAACGGTATCGGCTGGCGCTCGTGATCCTCCAGCACATCGCGGAAGACATGGAATGTGCCGCTGTCGCCGATATAGCGATAGAATCCGCCGAACGGGCCGCGGTTGTTGAATGAGAGGGCGAGGGAGAGCAGCGGACCGCCGTGCGCCTTTAGCGCGACGCTCATGTCCATGGGAATGCCGAGTTCCGGATGCAACGGCCCCGCCTGGCCAAAGGCGCGGGGATCGGGATCGCCGGTCAGCCAGATAAACAGGTCGATCGTGTGGCAGGCATGATGCCACAGAAGATTGTCGACCCAACTGCGCGGTTCGCCATGCATGTTCAGATTGGTGCGCCGGAAGAAGAATGTCTCCGCCACAAGGTGCTGAAGTGTGAAAGAGCCATCGTCGATCCGCGCCTTCAGATGGCGGTGAGCCGGCGAGAATCGGCGGGTATGGGCTGCCATCGCCACCTGGTGGGGCCGGGAACCGGCGAGCGCGGCAAGCGCCTCGCAGGAGGCAAGATCAAGACCGATGGGGATCTCCGCGAGGACGTGCTTGCCGGCGTCAAGCGCCCTGGTCGCATGCTCCGGGTGGAGGGCGGACGGGCTGGCGACCATCACCGCATCGATGTCGTCGCGTTGCAGCACGGCGTCGAGATGGGGCGAGGTCGCAGCGATGTTCCATTTGTTGGCGAAGGCAGCCCCCGCCGTCGCCTCGCCATGGACCAGCGCCACGACCTCCACTCCGGCGATGCGCGACAGTGACTGCATATGCGTGTCAGCAATCGCGCCCTCGCCAATGACAGCGATCCGCACCATGTTTCGCCTGTTTGCCCGTACTCTACTTGTTGCGGTAACAGGCGAGGCCTGCCGCGGTCAGCGAAGCTGATACATGGTAGTGCTGATACACCTCCTCCACTTCCAGGTTCATGGCGCCGCGCGCTACAAGCCACATGATGAGCTCGGCGCCCTCATGGCCTGCTTCCTTCATGAAAACGCCGTTCGGGATCCTCGTCAGGGCCATCGGGTCGGAGACCATCTTGTCAAGGAACATGCGGTCGAAATTAGGCTGCATGAAGCCGGAACGCTCGCCCTGAAGCTGGTGCGACATGCCGCCCGTCCCCATGATCAGCACCCGCGTATCCTTGGGATAGGCATCGACTGCCTTGCGAATTGCCTGGCCCAGCTTGTAGCAGCGCGCCGCGAGCGGCAGCGGGAACTGGATGGTGTTGACGGTGATGGGGATGACGCGGGTCGGCCATTCCTCCACCTCGCCGGCGGGACCGCCGAAGAACACGCTCATGGGAACAGTGAAGCCGTGATCCACCGTCATTTCCTGGAACATGGTCATATCGAATTCCTGGGCAACCAGGTGTTCGATCAGATGCCAGCTCAGATCCGGGTCGCCCTGGAATGGCGGGATCGGGCGGGGGCCCCAGCCTTCGTCGCCCGACAGATATTGTTCGGCGGCGCCGATGCCGAAGGTTGGTACGCGGTCGAGGAATACTTCCAGTCCATGGTCGTTGTAGACGACGATGGTAACGTCAGGCTTTAGCTCCTTGACGAACTCCTTGGCTGGGAGATAGCCGTCGAACAGCGGCTTCCAGTAAGGGTCCTGCGTGATTCCGGTATCCATGGCGATGCCGATGGAGGGAACGTGGCTTGTCGTAACGGCGGCAATGATTTCAGCCATGGAAACCTCCTATTGATCCCGGTGGGCGTTGAGCTTGGCGCGGAATTCCTCAAGCGTCATGCTGTTCTGCTGCGCTCCCACATGCTGCATCGAAACATGGTCGATCGCCGCGAGCTTGAACACGTAGTAGATGTTGCCGCCGGAGCGGATCATGCCGATCCAGTCGCGTTCGAGAACCAGCCGTTTCGATTCCTCACTAAGGCCAAACCGGTCGCAATATGCGGCCTCGTCGGCTGCGAATGCCTCGCGATTTTCCTGTTTCGTCAGCGACATGCACATCTTGTTGAGCGGGTAGTTCTTCTGGCTGCGAGCGCCGTCGAACAGATACGTGCCTTCCAGCGAGCGGGCCAGCCGCTTGTCTTCCTCAATGCGTTCGGTGATCGATGGCGTGCTGCCGCTCTCTTCATTGGACGATGACATGAATGCCTCCTTGTTCGCACAGAAGCGGAACCTGTCGCTCCACACTGGCATCGGGGGAGCTGCAACTGAAATTGGAATTGCGCGCCCCATTATTCATTTCCTGCACAAGCCGTGATGCATCTCCCCGGAAAGCTTTTTGTTTTCCGCTAACAAGGCATTCATCGGCATTGATTTGTGTAGTGACTGCGAGTTCAATCCTCGAACGGAAGGCCGATATATTGCTCGGCAAGTGCTGCCTGCGCGCGCTCGGACACGCACAGATGATCGTAGTCGTTGATACGCACCTTCTTCTCGAACGGCGTTTCCTGCGGGAAGACGTGCAACAGTTTGGTCAGCCACCAGGAAAGCCGTTCAGCCGACCAGACGCGGCGCAGTGCCATCGCCGAAAAGCCGTCTAGATAGGCGTCGTCGCCTTTTGCGTAGTGGGTCTCGAAGGCTCGGGCCAGATAGTAAACATCCGAGACGGCCAGGTTGAGCCCCTTGGCGCCGGTCGGCGGCACGATGTGCGCGGCATCGCCGGCGAGGAACATGCGGCCGTAGCGCATCGGTTCGGCGACGAAGCTGCGCAGCGGAGCGATGGACTTCTCGATGGACGGGCCGGTGACGATCTGGTTGGACAGCTCGTCGGGAAAACGGATCTTCAGCTCTTCCCAGAAACGGTCATCGGGCCAGTCGTTCAGATCGGTGTCGAGGTCGCACTGGATATAGTAGCGGCTGAGCATGGGATTGCGCTGCGAAGCGAGCGCGAAACCGTTGTCATGCTGGGCGTAGATGATGTCGGGCAGGGGCGGGGTCTCCGACATGATACCGAGCCAGCCGAACGGATAGACCTGCTCGTAGGTTTTCAGAATATCGGCAGGGATCGACTGGCGACCGATACCGTGAAAACCGTCGCAGGCGGCGATGAAGTCACAGTTGATGCGTTCCTGCTTGCCGTCCTTGATGTAGGTCACATAGGGCTTGTCGCCCGTTAGGTCATGCAGCTTTACATCGGCGGCCTCGTCGATGATCTCCGCGCCCGCTTTCTCCCGTGCTGTGTATAGGTCCTCGGTGATCGCCGTCTGGCCATAGGCCATCATTGGCTTGCCCGTATATTTGACGGTATCGATGAAGAACGGATTGCGCCCTTCCCATACGATGTGGGTACCATCATGGAGATGTCCCTCGCGGTCCATGCGCTCCCCGAGACCCACGTCGCGCAGCAGCTTGATGGTTCCATATTCCAGCACGCCGGCGCGTATGCGCTTGAGCACATAGTCCTTGCTCTGCCGCTCCAGAACGATGCTGTCGATCCCCTTCAGATCGAGAATATGGGAAAGCAGCAGCCCGGCAGGGCCTCCACCGATAATGGCGATGCGCGTTTTCTTCATGGTTCGAAATACCAGTGTGGTGACTCTTGATGGCATTTGCCGCACCGGGGAGCCAGGCGCGACGGTCTGACCGGACAAACCGAGGCCGGAGGCATCAGTAAAGGCTAAGGTGACGGCGTTGTCAAGAAAATGAACTATGGTCTGTCTGGTGGACCGAAAGCCATCCAGTCTGGTCGGTTGCAAGCAAGGCAGATCGGACGCTGGCGATTTGACAGAATCGGATTTTTGGAAAAATCTCCCCTTTTTTCTCGCCACGATCCGGCGGGCATGGAGCTGGTATGATCGATACTGATGAAAAGTCTGCGTCGACAGGCGTACGGTCTTTGTTGCGCGGGCTTGAGATTCTCATTGCTGTGAATGAAAATCCGCCTGCTACGATTACCCGGCTCGTGACACTCACCGGGCTGCCAAAAGCAACGGTGATCCGTCTCCTGGCTACGCTTAGATCTGCCGGGTATGTGCGCCAGAACAGCGATACCGGGGCTTATGAGCCTCTGCCGCAGGTGCGACGTCTGGCCAGCGCCATGATGGTCGAAAATCCATTTCTCACCGAGGCGCGGCAGCGGTTGAACGTTTTCGGTCTGCAGGTTGGCTGGCCATCCGATCTGCTGATGGCCGAGCCCGATGCGATGGTGACTGCAGCCTCCAACCGCGATACCTCTCCCATCCATCTGCGCCGCTTCGAGCAACGCCGCTTTCCGATTTTGGATTCGGCTGCCGGTCTGGCGTATCTGGCTGCGCTACCGCAAGGGGAACGGCTTGAGATTGTCAAACGGCAGTGCGCTGCACTTGATGATGGCGGCAACGTTCAACAGCGCGTGGATGTGACATTGCAGGCGATTACCGAAGTCGGCAATCAGGGCTTTTCGATGCACGATTACAATGCGCCGATGGCGGGCACGCGGGCGGTGGGTGTTGCGGTGGTGTCGCAGGGCCGGCCCGTCGGTGCACTGGTTCTGATCATTCTCAAGGGAGCGGTCACGGACGGACAGCTGCACGAGCAGTATCTGCCGGCGCTGCAAGAGTGTGCTGCGGGTCTTGGTGCCGCCTATCATCTGCACAAGGGTGTTTAGAGAGCGCTTTCAGATGTCTGACCGCAAGACGCGTCAGACCTCTGCCACGATCGTTCTCAGGTGCTCGAGCAGTCTTTGCTGCGGTACTGAAGGCATCCACCCTTCGCGCATTGTGATGCCGATCGAACGCTCGCTGCCTTCGAGCGGGTACGGGACCTCGGATAACAGCCCCAGCTTGATCTCATAGTCCACCTGACGGGCGGAGATAATGGTCAGCCGGTCGCTGTTCATCAGCAAACCGCGCAAGACCGTAAGGGACCCGGTCTCTATTGGGTGGGCGTCCTCATTCGGCCGGTTCAGCGCGGCGTAAAAACTGTCGAAATAGTCTCTGGCAGGCGCTCCGGCGCGCGGCGCGATCCATGGAAACGCGGCCAGGCTCCGGCGCGTTATCGATTGTCCGGACAACAATGGATGACCGCTTCGCCCAACGATGATCAACGGGTCCACAAAGAGCTCTTCCTGCACAAGCTCTGGCGGCAACTGAGCACGCCGAAGCGCTCCGATGATGATTTCGATATCGCCGTGTCGCAGCGCTTTCGACAGATCCGCATAGGGGGCGTCGACCACGGTGATATCAAGCATCGGGTACTCGTCGGTAAGCCGCATGAGCGCGCTAGGCAGGAGGCTGGTCTTTGCCAATGGAAGGCAGCCGATGGCAAAGCGTCCGGCGAAGCTGCCCTTCCAGCCCTGGATGTCGGCTCGGGCTTGCGCGAACTCTCCGAGCGCCAGCTTTGAGAGCCGTGAAAATTCCACTGCCTGGCGGGTGGGCTTTATGCCTGCGCTGGTGCGTTCGAACAGGGCGCAGTCCAGTTGCGCCTCGAGTTCGCGGCAGGACCGATGAACGGTCGATTGTTGCACGGCGAGTTGCTGTGCCCCCAGGCGGAAACTCTCGTGCTCGACAACCGCGATCAGGGCTCGCAACTGGCTGAGCGTGAAGCGTCGGTGCAGGTGTGGCGGCGGTCTGTTGGCGAAGCGCGCCGCATACTCGCCGGCGCGCCGTAGATAATGCGTGCCGCGGCCGATGCGCTTCAGATAGACCTCTCCCGGTTCCGTCGTCAGCATGCCCCGCCGCCGGTTGAACAGCTTTACGCCGAGTTGCGCCTCGACCTTGGCGATCCCCTGTGTCAGTGCCGGTTGCGACAGGTTCAGGTGGTCGCAGGCGCGCGTGATGCTGTGGGTCGCAGCGATCGCTTCCAGTGCCTGAAGGTGCTTCAGATTTGGGATGTCGGCGTATGGGTCCAATGCAGGCCTCCGGATGATGGGTCGGTGCATAACGCGCATCTTCCCATAGCGCGAAATAGAAATTGCGCAAAATGAATAGTTCATCGAGCCCGGGGCAACATTCAAATTGGCGGATGCGCCGCGAATGGCGCTAGCTTTGCGAGCTGAAAGACACAACAGCAAGGTAGTGATCGCCCAATGGCCCACGACAAGACCGCTCTCGTAATCAGTGCCCATTCAGCCGATTTCGTCTGGAGGGCGGGCGGCGCAATCGCGCTGCATGCAAAGCTTGGATACCAGGTGACGGTCGTCTGCCTGTCCTATGGAGAGCGTGGCGAATCCGCGAAGCTGTGGAAATCTGAGGGCATGACCCTCGACAAGGTCAAGGCCGAGCGTCGCCGCGAGGCCGAAAACGCTGCCCGGGCGCTCGATGTTCACGATATCCAATTCTTTGATCTGGGCGATTATCCGCTCGAGATCGATCGCGATGCGAAGTACAGGCTGGTCGACGTGATCCGCGCCGTGCAGCCCCGTTTCATGCTTAGCCACTCGCATTACGATCCGTACAATCTCGATCATTCGCATGCCACGAAGATCGCCATGGAATGCCGGATGATCGCGCAGGCCTGGGGACACAATCCCGGCGAAAAGGTGCTCGGTGCGCCGCAGCTTTATCTCTTCGAGCCGCACCAGACCGAGCAGATGGGCTGGAAGCCGGACACGTTCCTCGACATCACCGACGTCTGGGACAAGAAAATGCAGGCCATCGAATGCATGGAAGGCCAGGAACATCTCTGGCACTTCTACACGAATGTCGCCGAGAACCGCGGCAATCATTTTCGCCGCAACTCGGGAGGTCAGTCGGGCGGCCGCCCCGCCAAATACGCGGAGGGCTTCCAGTCTGTTTATCCGCGCACCATCGACGAACTGTAGGGGCCTTTCCGCATGAATGTCGTGGTACAGAATATCGAGCGTGTGGATCCGGCAATCGTCGAGGGGCTCGGCAGATGCGGCGTTTCCACGGTGCATGAGGCTCAGGGGCGCAAGGGGCTCCTCGCCTCCTACATGCGGCCGATCTATCCGGGCGTACGGCTGGCCGCCTCTGCCGTCACCATTTTGGCGCCGCCCTGTGACAACTGGATGGTGCATGTTGCCATCGAGCAGGTGCGGGCGGGTGACATTCTGGTTCTCGCAACCACATCTCCGTCCGACGCCGGTTATTTCGGCGATCTTCTGGCCACGTCGATGCAGGCGCGCGGTGGCGTAGGGCTGATCATCGATGCCGGCGTGCGCGATGTGCGCGACCTTACCGAGATGCGCTTCCCCGTGTGGTCGAAAGCGATCTGCGCTCAGGGGACGGTCAAAGAAACGCTTGGTTCGGTCAATGTTCCGGTCGTGTGCGCTGGCGAGCTTGTTCATCCGGGCGATGTCATCGTTGCCGATGATGACGGTGTTTGCGTGGTGCGGCATGCGGAAGCGGCAGACGTGCTTGCAAAGGCCCGCGAGCGCGAGGCGAACGAGGACGCCAAGCGCGCCCGGCTGGCTGCAGGCGAACTCGGCCTCGATCTTTATGAGATGCGCTCGCGCCTGGAGCAGAAGGGGCTGAAATATGTCTGACGGCGTGCGCTGCATGTGGATGCGCGGTGGTACCTCGCGGGGCGGGGTCTTCCTCGCCGCCGACCTGCCCGCTGACACGGCTGCGCGCGACGCGTTCCTGCTGGGTGTGATGGGGTCTCCCGACCCGCGTCAGATCGACGGACTTGGTGGAGGCGATCCGCTGACCTCGAAGGTCGCGATCGTTTCCCCGTCCACGCGTGACGATGCGGATGTCGATTATCTGTTTCTGCAGATATTCGTCGATCAGGCGCTGGTAACCGACGCGCAGGGCTGCGGCAACATGCTGGCCGCCGTCGGTCCTTTCGCTGTAGAGCGAGGTCTGGTGCGGGCATCGAACGGCGAGACGCGCGTCCGGATCTATATGGAGAACACGGGCAAGGTGGCGGTCGCGCGGGTTGCCACGCCTGGTCGGAAGGTGACCTATCGCGGCGCGGCGCGCATCGACGGCGTTCCCGGTTCGGCGGCGGCGGTGCCGCTCGAGTTCCTCGACGTCGCCGGTTCGAGCTGCGGCGCGCTGCTGCCGACAGGCAGGGTGCTCGACATGATCGACGGGGTCGCGGTGACCTGCATTGACAACGGCATGCCAGTGGTAGTGCTCACCGCCAGCGACATGGGCATCACCGGGTATGAGACACGCGAGGAGCTTGACGCCAACACTGCGCTCAAGGCGCGCCTTGAAACCATTCGTCTGATTGCTGGTCCGATGATGAATCTCGGTGATGTCTCGCAGAAATCTGTGCCGAAAATGACTATGGTTGCGCCGCCCCGCGGCGACGGAGCGATCACGACGCGGACATTCATCCCACATCGCTGCCATGCCTCGATTGGTGTCTTTGGCGCTGTCAGTGTCGCGACTGCCTGCCTCCTGCCCGGTGCGCCGGCCGCCGCTATCGCGGTGGTGCCGGAGGGCTTTGACAAGGTGCTCCTCATAGAGCATCCCTCTGGCGCGACCCCTGCGATCCTTACAGTCGACGGGGAGGGTGTGGTGACCGGAGCCGGTATGCTGCGCACGGCGCGCAAGCTTTTCGATGGCGAGGTGTTCGCCCAATGACGATGGAAAAGACGATCATGACGGCCGAACCCCCGACTTTTCACCCGAACCCCTCGAAGCCGGCCTATGTGCCACCTGCGGGCGCGGTCGACGCGCATTGCCATGTTTTCGGTCCCGCGGCACGCTTTCCTTATGCGCCGGAGCGGAAATACACGCCCACTGATGCGCCCAAGGAAATGCTTTTCTCCCTGCGCCGGCATCTTGGTTTCACGCGTAGCGTCATCGTCCAGGCGAGCTGTCATGGCAGGGATAATGCCGCGATGATCGATGCGCTGGAGGCGGAACCGGAGACCACACGCGGCGTTGCTGTCGTCGCCCCTTCCGTTTCTGACGAGGACTTGCAGATGATGGACCGCGCCGGCGTACGCGGCGTACGGTTCAATTTTCTGAAACGGCTGGTGGATACCGCGCCGCGTGACGACTTCCAGCGCATCGCCGAACGGGTGGCTGAACTCGGCTGGCACGTCGTCGTCTATTTCGAGATGCAGGACCTGCCAGAGCTCGAACCCTTTCTGCGCGGCCTTCCGACGACGGTGGTCGTCGACCATATGGGGCGGCCCGATGTAGCAGCGGGTGTCGATGCTGCGCCGTTCCGTGCCTTTGTCGATATGCTTGAAGACGAGAAGTTTTGGGTCAAGGTCGGCTGCCCCGAGCGTCTGACGGTCGAGGGACCACCCTATCACGATGTCGCGCCCTTCGCGCGCAATCTCGTCGAGACCTATTCCGACAGGGTGCTGTGGGGGACTGACTGGCCGCATCCGAACATGAAAAGTCACATTCCCGATGACGGATTGCTGGTCGATCTCATTCCCTCGATCGCCCCAACCCCCGACCTGCAACGCAAGCTGCTCGTCGCCAATCCCTCGCGCCTCTATTGGGGCGAGATGTAACGGCATATCGGTTGCCGGTCAGGCTGCCGTCAGGAGATTGAAATTGAGAATGCGTCGTTTAACAACTATCCGTCTTGCCCTTGCGGCTGCCTTTGGCCTCGGACTGGTGGCAGCCTCGTCTGCCGCGGAACTCCGGCTGGCGCATTTCATGTCGCCGATGCACCACATGCAGAAGCGCATGATGCAGCCCCTCGCGGACAAGCTTGCCTCCGAGACCGACGGCGAGGTGACGATCCGGATATTTCCTTCGGGCGAATTGAGCAAAAGTGGCGCAGCCCAGTGGAGAACGGCTTTAACCGGTGTTGCCGACATCACCTTCGGGCTACAGGGCTATACGAGCGAAACCTTCCCACGCACCATGTTTGCCGTCGCGCCGGGCCTGTTTCACTCCTCGGCTGAAGCGACGACGGCGATGTGGGAGACTATGGATGCGCTGGCACCCGACTACGAACGCGCCAAGCTGCTTGCCATGTGGGCGGCGGAACCGGCGATCCTCATGACCAAGGATGTGCCGATCCGCACTATGGAAGACATGCAAGGGCTGAAGATCCGCACTGCGGATCAGGTGGGCGCCGCCATCGTGCAGGCGCTCGGCGGAACGCCCGTGCCGCTGCCCGCCAGCGAAATGTATACGGCGATCGACACCGGTGTGATCGACGGCATCATGAGCGATGCCAGCACGATCGAATCCTTCAAGCTGCATGAAGTCGCCAACTACTTCACGGTAGGCCTGCCTTCCAGTACCTCCGCTTATTTCCTCGTGATGAACCGCCGCAGTTTCGAGCGCCTGACCGCTGACCAGCAGGCCACGCTCGATGCATTGACCGGTCGCGAACTCAGTATGACGGCGGCGGGGTCCTATGCCACCGAAGCGGCGCGCGGCCTCGACATGGTGCGCGCGGCCGGCAAAACGATCATTGAGGTCGAGCCGGCGGTGCTCGAGGATTTCCATGCCAAATCGGATGCCGTCATGCAGTCCATGCTCAAAACAGCGGAAGCCGCCGGCGTGGATGGAAAGGCAATTGTCGAGGGGTTGCGCAACAGCGTCTCGACGACGCGATAAGCAGATTCGACTGGCTGGCGGGAGGGAGCCCGCTGGTGGCGCATGGGGCGCCGGACAACAACAGGGAGGAACGACATGAGACGTGCAGCAGCAGGATTTGCCGGATTGCTCGGCCTGGCACTCGCCGCGATGGCGGGGAGCGTCAGCGCTACCGAGTTGAAGGTGTCGCATTTCATGAGCCCGATGCACCACATGCAGGCGCGGGTTCTGGAACCATGGACCAGGACACTGACCGAAGAGGCTGGTGGCGAACTGACCTTCCGCATCTTCCCGTCGGGTGAGTTGAGCAAGAGTCCGGTCGCACAATGGAAAACCGCGCTGACAGGGGTCACGGATATCGCGTTCGGGCTGCCTGGTTATACGACCGAGAATTTCCCGCGCACCATGCTGGCTGTATCGCCCGGCATGTTCGAAACAGCGGCCGAGGCAACCAACGCCATCTGGGACAATATCGAAGATATCGCGCCGGATTATGAGCGTGCCAAACTGCTTGCGCTGTGGGGCAGCGAGCCGGCTGTACTGATGACCCGCAACAAGCCGGTCAAAACGCTGGCCGATGTGAAAGGCCTCAAGATCCGCACCGCCGATCAGGTTTCGGCGGCGATCATCGAAGCCTGGGGTGGGACGCCGGTCCCGCTGCCCGCGAGCGAGATCTACACCGCAATGGATACCGGCGTGATCGACGGGCTGTTCATCGATCCGAGCGGCGTTCCCTCTTTCCGCCTCGACGAGGTGGTCAACCATGTGACTCTTGGGCTGCCAACCCCGTCGTCGGCGTTCTTCCTGGTGATGAACCAGAATGCCTGGAATGGACTCAGCGAAGCCCAGAAAGCGGAGCTGGACAATCTTAGCGGCCGGCAACTCAGCCTGGATTCCGCAGCCTCCTACGCGAAGGAGGCCGAGCACGGCATGGACATTCTGAAGAAAGCCGACAAAGAGATCATTATGCTCGATGCCGAGGCGCAGGCAGAATTTGTCGCGGCGACCAAGTCCGTTAGCGACAAGCTCGTTGCCGAAGCTGAGGGGCGTGGCGTGGAAAACGCCGCCGACATTGCAGCAGCTCTCGACAACAAAAAATAGGTCATGACGACGATGATGCGTGCAAAGGAAACTAGACCGACGGTCGCCAGCCGTCTGGCGGACGGGTTCGGTCTTCTGGGCGGGATAGCGATCCTGTTTCTGGCCGGACTGGTCTTTTGTGATGTGGTCGGGCGAACACTGGGGTCACCGATTTTCGGTGCACGCGATATCATGGTGATGACGCTGGCGGTAATCGCCGCCAGCGGTTTTGCGAGCGGGGCGACACATGGAATTCATATTGCCATCGACGCCCTGCAGAATTTTCTGCCCCCCTGGCTAAGACGCGGTCAGCTGCTGCTGGCTGACTTCATCAGTTTAGCATTTCTCGCGATTCTCTCATGGCGCAGCTTCGTGGGTGGAATGGAAGCCGGGGATTTCGGTGAGCGGACGATGCTCCTGTCGTTTCCGCATGCTCCGTTCTACTTCACCCTGTCGTTCGGCCTGGGCCTTTATGCGCTTGTGGTTGCGTTCGATATCATCAAACAATTGAAGTCGGTGAGCAACGATGCCGAATGAACTCTATGGCCTGCTGGGCATCGTCGGCCTTGCGGTCCTCCTGATCCTGCGTGTTCCGGTTGCGCTCGCCATCGGCACGGTCGGTTTTGTGGGCATCACGGCGCTGAGCGGCGCCAACACCGCGTTCTACATGGCGTCGTCGGAAGCGTTCGCTACTGTCACGCAATACGAACTCGTCGTCATTCCACTGTTCGTTCTGATGGGCAACATTGCCAGCGCATCGGGGCTCAGCCGTGACCTCTACGATGCGGCCTTCGCCTGGATCGGCCGGCTGCGTGGCGGTCTCGCCTCGGCCACGGTGGTCGGCTGCGCGGGTTTCTCCGCCCTCAGCGGCTCGTCCATCGCTTCGGCCGTTACGATGGGACGTGTGGCCCTGCCGGAAATGAAGCGCTTTGCCTACTCCGATGCGCTGGCGACCGGGTCGGTGGCGGCCGGTGGCACCCTCGGCATCCTGATTCCGCCGTCGACCGGATTTATCATCTATGCAACGCTGACCGAGCAGTCGATCGGCCGTCTGTTCATGGCCGGCATCCTTCCGGGCATCCTGCTTACCACACTGTTCGTCGTTGCGATCTATATTGTCACGTTGCTCCGCCCGGCCGATGGGCCGGCCGGGGAGCCATTCACCTTAAAGGAGAGCATTCGCGCTGGCCTGCGTGCGTCGCTGATCGGTGGCATTATCGTCATTACCATCGGCGGCATCTATCTTGGCTTCTTTACCCCCGCAGAAGCCGCCGGCATCGGAGCGGTACTGACGTTGTTCGTCTCGTTCTTCCGCGGGCGGCTAAGCCTTGCGCAGTGGAAGAACGTGCTAATGCAGACTGTTCGTACCACGTCGATGGTATTCCTGATCCTCGTCGGCGCCAACATTTTCGCACCCTTTCTGGCGTTGAGCGACCTTCCGCACTTCATCAGCCAGGGGCTGACAGCTCTTGATGTCGGTCCCTACGGAGTGCTGTTCCTGATCCTGGCGGCATACATCATCCTCGGAACGTTTCTTGAGGGCCTGTCGCTGCTGGTCATCAGCCTGCCGATCGTCTTCCCCGCCATCATTGCTGCCGGCTTCGATCCGATCTGGTTCGGCGTCATCGCAGTGATCGTTCTTGAAATGGGGCTGATCTCGCCACCAGTCGGACTCAATGTCTTTGTCGTCGCCAGTATCGCCGACAACGTGCCGCTGTCGACGGTGTTTCGGGGGATCATTCCGTTCTGGATCGCGATGGCGGTCTGCACGGTCCTGCTGATCCTGTTTCCATCGATCGCCCTCTATATCCCGCAAACAATGATGGGAAACTAGCGTGACCGCGATTTCGCCGGTTCATTGCAACGTTTCCGCCAAAGCAAAGACTGCCTTCATGACCGATGCACTCGACAATCCAACAGGCGCCGATGCGGTGCTGTTCAGTCTCAAAGCCAACGGTGTTGACTATCTCTTCGCCAATGCCGGCAGCGATTTTGCGCCGATTATCGAGAGCTACGCCCGGCGTGGCGAGGATGGAAAACGCGCGCCGAAGCCGGTGATCGTCCCACATGAGGCGGCGCTGGTTGCTATGGCGCACGGCTACTATCTGGTTACCGGACGGCCACAGGCGGCCATGGTGCATGTCAATGTGGGGTTGGCCAACGCCGTCATGGGGCTGATCAACGCTCATGCCGACGACGTGCCCCTGATCATGATGTCCGGCCGCACGCCGCTTACCGAGCATGACCGGCCGGGCGCGCGCCGCACGCCGATCCAGTACGGGCAGGAACAGTTCGATCAGAGTGGCATGGTGTGCGAACTGGTCAAATGGAATTACGAGCTGCGCTATGCCGAGAACGCCGCCAACCTCGTATCGCGCGGTTACGCCATTGCCATGTCGGAGCCGGTTGGAGCGGTTTATCTGAGCCTTCCGCGGGAGCCGCTGTGCGAGCCCGCGCCAGCGCTGGGGGAGGGGAACGCGCCACTCCAGGTGGCGGCCAGCCCTACCGCTCCTGATCCACAGGCCATCGAACAGGCAGCCGCCTGGCTGGCGACTGCGAAGAACCCGCTTATCATTTGCCAGCGCGGCGATCCGGCGGGCAAGGTGGCGGCTCTTCTGGGAGCCCTGGCGGAGCGGCACGGCATTGCTGTCAGCGAAGTGTTTGCCACACGCAACGTCATGCCGAGCGATCATCCGATGCTCGTTGGTCCCAATCTGGCTGAGTTGCTGCCGGCTGCTGATGTCGTACTCGTTGTTGATGCGCCCGTTGCCTGGATTGAAAGTGCAGCGCAGCCGGCTGAGATGGCCAAGGTGATCCATGTTGGTCCTGATCCGCTGTTCGCGCGCATGCCGGTGCGCTCTTACCGCACTTCTCTTGCCATCGCGGGCAATACCGCACGCATCCTTGCTGCCCTGGACACTGCTCTGGATGCGCACCCGCCAGCAACGCGTATCCGGCGCGAAGCCGCGGTTGCCGACCATGAGGCCTACCGCGCAAGGGTGACAAAAACGGCTGAGGCGGGAAGTCGCGGAGCGGCCAGCAAGGCATGGGTCGCGCACTGCGTCTCCGAGATTCTAGGGGACGAAGGTATCGTCTTCAACGAAAGAGGAGCTCCCTCTCCCTTCTACACACTAAAGGCCGGCAACCGGTTTTTCGGCAACACGCCGGCAGGCGGTCTTGGCTGGGCGCTGCCCGCGGCATTGGGCGCTCAACTTGCTGACCGGGAACGTTTGGTCGTTTGTGTGGTCGGTGACGGCTCGTATATGTTCGCAAACCCCGTTGTTTGCCACCAGGTTGCAGAAGCTCACGATCTGCCACTGCTTACGGTGATACTCAACAATGGTGCCTGGGACGCTGTCAGGCTGTCGACACTGGAAGTCTACCCGGAAGGGTATGCCTCTCGCGCCAATGAGGTGCCGCTTTCCGACTTGTCTCCTGCACCCGACTACTGCGCGGTTGCCGCTGGTTCACGCGCCTGGACCTGTGTGGTGGAGGAAGCCGGAGAATTGCCCGCCGCCCTCGCTAGAGCAGTCGCGGTTGTTCGCGACGAGCAGCGGCAGGTGGTAATTGATGTGCGCGTGCGAGCCGAGTGACGGAGCGCGACCCCATTTTATCATACGTCTTTGACGGAGTGGATAAGCTCTGGCAGCGATGCCTAGGTCGGGAGATTATCCCTCCCACCTCGAATACCGTCCTCATCCGTCCACCCCAAAGCGCGGGATAGCCGCGCCGCCGATGATGTCGTCAGTCGGATAATGTGCTCCAGCTCGGATTCCTGAATCCTGAACGCAGGAGCCACCACATGCACCGTCGCCACGACCGAATTGTCCAGAGTAAAGACGGGGGCAGCGCACGAAACCTGATGGTCGCTCACCTCACCGCGACTGATACAAAAGCCCTGGCGGCGGATCCGCGTGAGCTCCGCGAGGATTGCCTTGCGGGAACGTGGCGTGTTTGCAGTGAGCGCGACGGGTCTCAACGGGACGCATTTATCGATGAATGCCTGTGACTGGAACGCCAGCAGGCATTTGGGCGATCCCGCGTAGAGGGGGCGACGACGCCCCACATTCGCGTGCACCCTCAGATCCCGTGAAGGCTCGGCCTTTGCGACGCACAGGGCTTCCATGCCGTCGATCGTCCGCAACTGTACGGTCTCGTTCACCCGCTGGCACAGCTCCTCGAGAATGGGCGTTGCAAGACGGATCATATCCGTTTGCGAACTGGCGGTGATTCCCAGAACCAGCATGGCGTCACCAAGACCATAAGCGCCATCTTTCGTCCGTTTGACGATCTGACGTTGTTCCATTGTGTGCAACAATCGATAGGCACGTGACTTGTTGAGGCCTGTTTTCCGCGCAAGATCCGTGACGCCGATATTCGGTCTCCGAGCGACTTCCATAAGAAGGTCTAAGGCCTTATCAACTGATTCTACTATATAATTTTGCATAGCGCTCTTAATCGAAGTCGATCTCTTTCAGGGCATTTTACGTGTTTTATCTGTCGAAACAAGCTCAGAATAAGTTTGACAGCCTCGTTCGAGCGACTGTTTACTCAGGCCTGTTGAAGAACACGCAGTTCAAAAATCACGGCCGCTCACAGGCTGCCGCGAAACAACCAGGGGGAAGAGATTGACCAAATACATGACCCGGCGGAATTTTCATGCTTCAGTGATCGCGCTGATCGTCGCTGGCGCCATTCCCGCATCTGCGCAGGAGGTCACGCTTTCAATCGGCATGGCTGCGCCCATCACCTCGCTTGATCCGCATGAGGATTCCAATTCACCGAACAACGCCACCAGCCGCCACATTTGGGACAGCCTGATCAATCGCGGCGGTTCGGCGGAAAACAAGCCCCAGCTCGCAACGGAGTGGGAGGTCGTCGACGACACGCACTGGCGCTTCACACTTCGGGAGGGCGTTACCTTTCACGACGGCTCGTCTTTTGACGCTGAAGATGTTGTGGCTTCGCTCATCAGGGCCCGGGACAAGGAAAGCCAGGCTTTCGCTTCCTACACCCGCAATATCGCCAATGTGACTGCCGAAGACGATCACACCGTTGTGGTTGAAACAACGGTTCCGGATCCGATGATTCTGAATTCGCTGAGCCGTATCCGCATCATCAGCTCGGAGTTTGCCGACGCGCCCGTCTCCGAATTCGAGAATGGCCCCGCAGCCGTTGGCACCGGTCCCTTCAAGCTGGTCTCCTACACACCGGGTGACCGGATCGAGTTGGAGCGGAATGACGAATATTTCGCCGGACCGGCGGATTGGTCCCGTGTGACCCTGCGCCTTGTGCCCGATGATGGCGGCCGTCTCGCGTCCCTTCTGGCTGGCGATCTGGATCTGATAGAGAACCTTCCTGCAGAGGGTGTGGCCCGCGTCGAATCCAATGATGATCTGAAGGTCATCCGCGGTCAGTCCACCCGCCTCGTTTATCTTGGTATGGATGTTTCGCGCGATCAAACACCCTTTGCCACCGCGAAGGATGGGTCGCCGCTGGACAGCAACCCCTTCAAGGATGCTCGCGTACGCAAGGCGCTGCTGATGGCCATGAATCGAGAGGCCATCGTTGATCGCGTCATGCAGAAGAACGGCACGGTTGCCCATCAATTCGTCGCCGAAGGCTTTTTCGGACATTCCGACGAGGTTGAGGAAGTCGGCTACGACCCGGAGGCTGCAAAGGCGTTGCTGGCCGAAGCTGGTTATCCGGACGGCTTTGCCCTTACCATTCACGGCCCGTCCGGGCGCTATGTGAATGATAGCGAAGTCTTGCAGGCCGCAGGCCAGATGTTCTCCCGCATCGGCATCGACACCAAGGTGGAAGTGATGCCGTGGTCGGTCTATTCAGGCAAATATTCCGATGGCGAGTATTCGCTCTTCCTTGGCTCCTGGGGCGTGAACACCGGAGAAGTCTCCAATCCGGCGCTGGCTCTTGTGGCAGCACGGAACGCTGACAAGGGCACCGGACGCTACAATGGCGGAGGCATCGATGTTCCCGCGATCAATGAACTCCTGGATCAGGCGACGTCCACGCTCGATGAAGAGGCACGAGAGCCTCTCCTTCAGAAAGTCTCGGCGGCGACATTCAACGATGTCTGGCTGTTGCCGATGCACTACGAGAATGTGGTGATGGGCGCGAAGAACGGCATCGAGTTCAAGCCGCGCGGAGACAAATACACGCTCGCTTATGAAGTGCACAAAGCAGGCGAGTGATGCACACTTTGCGGGAGGCGCCTGGATCGCCTCCCGCATACCTCTCCCAAAATAGGGCGTTCCTTCGGGCCCGCCTGCTTTAAACATCTCAGGAGTACACATGCAGGAGCTTGCATCCAGCGGTGCGGCTTTGCGCGCGCGCGCCATCTATGACTATGGTGAGACCGCAATCCTAGCGTCCACCATCGATCCCCGGTTCCACATGATGCTCTACGTGCCCCCGGCAGCCGCCGAGGGGAAAAAGGTCGATCTGCTTGTCGCAGTCCACGGAACAGGACGAACCTCGGCTTTCGAGTTTCGTGACGGGTTCGCCGAATTCGGTCTTTACAATGACTGTGCAATCCTGTGCCCGATCTTTCCGGTCAATGTGCGCGGTGATGGGGCTCGCTCGGGTTACAAGTACCTTCAGGAAGGTGACATCCGCTACGACAAAGTCCTTTTGTCGATGGTCGAAGAGATGGCGGGGAAATATGGGCAGGACTGGTCAAAGTTTGCGATTTTCGGCTATTCCGGCGGCGGTCATTTTGCGCACCGCTTCGCCATCCTCCATCCGGAAAAATTATGGGCCGCAAGCATCGGCGCGCCTGGCTCGGTGACGCTCCTCGATCCGGAGCGCGACTGGTGGGTTGGCGTGCGGGACGTGGCCGAACGCTTTGGCAAGCCCTTTGACGCATCGGCTCTGGCCCGTGTCGCCGTTCACATGGTTGTGGGTGATGCGGATCTCGAGACCTGGGAAATCGCCCACGCCCCCGGCTCGACATATTTCATGGAAGGCGCAAATGATGCTGGCGCCACCCGGCCGGAACGGCTGCGCAGCCTCAGGGCTTCATTCGAGGCGGTCGGAGTGAACGTGACTTTCGACGAGATTCCGGGCGTTTCGCATGACCGGATGAAATGCATCGGCCATACGAAAGCTTTCCTGACCCGCACTCTCAGGGAGATGCGCGCATGAACCGCAATGCTACGATTGTTGCTCCGCAGCCGGAGGCAGTGGAAGCCGGAGCCGAGGTACTGGAACGGGGCGGAAACGCCATCGACGCAGCACTTGCCTGTGCATTTGTTCAGGGCGTCGTCGACCCGCAGATGTGCGGTATTGGCGGCTTCGGGTCGATGCAGGTCTATATGCCGGGGCGTGGCATCCACGAGATGCTGGAGTTTTATGCGCTCGCACCTTCCGCGGCGACGCCGGATATGTGGCTCGACAAGCTTTTGGGTCAAAGCCGCGATGGATTTGGCTTTATTCTTGAAAACAATATCTCCGAGATCGGCTATCTGGCCTGTTGCACCCCCGCTTCGCTCAAGGGATATGAGCGCGCCCTGAAAGATTACGGCACCTGGGATTGGGGCGACCTCATCGCGCCAGCCATCAAATATGCCGAAGAGGGCTTCAAGATTCGTCCGCACATGCACTGGTACTGGACCAAGGACCAGACGAGCGACGGTCAGGTGAATACGCTGGACAAGCTGCGATACTCGCAAACCGGTCAGCGCGTCTATTTCCACAATGATGGCAGGCTTCGTGAAGTCGGCGAGATTCTGAGCAACCCTGATCTCGGACGCACGCTCCGGCGTATAGCCGAGAGCGGCTCGTCAGACATATTCTATCACGGTGAAATCGCCGAGCAGATTGCTGCGGATTTCGCAGCCAATGGCGGATTGATCGCACTCGAGGATCTGGCGCAATACGAGATCACCAAAGCGGCACCGGTATGGGGCAGCTACCGCGGTCGCCGGATTGCCTCCAGCCCCCCGCCGGGGTCCGGTTTCCCCATGATCGAGTTGCTGCACATTCTCGAAAACTTTGATCTCGCCGCGATGAAGCACGGCTCCACAGAGTATGTGCGCACGCTGTTCGAGGCGATGAAACGCATGACCATCGACAAGGACAAGCATATGGGCGACCCCGCCTATGTGGATGTTCCGGTAGAGCGACTGCTGTCCAAGGAGCACGCTGCGGAACTCGCCGCGCAGATCAAGCGGGGAGAACGGGCCAGTGTTGAGCGGCTGGATATGTCGCAGCGGGACACCACGCATATCTCGGTGGTGGACAAGCAGGGCAATGCCGTGGCTTTGACCCATTCGCTGGGCAGTCCCTCCGGCGCCATCACGGAGGGGTTGGGCTTCATGTATAACGGCTTGATGAGCCGCTTTGATCCGCGGCCGGGGAAGGCAGCATCGATTGCGCCCCGCAAGCGCAGGGCGAGTTCAGCAGCACCGACGATCGTGTTTGAAGGCGACAGTCCCTCGATCGTGATTGGCGCTCCGGGAGGCAGCTATATTGCGCCGACGGTCGCCCAGGGGATCATCAACATGATCGACTTCGACATGAACATTCATGCCGCGGTTTCCGCACCGCGACTGGTCGGTGTGTCCAACAGCATAGACATCTGCAACCGGATCCGGCGTTCAGTCGCTGAAGAGTTGCGCGGGCAGGGCTATGAAGTGCTGCGCTCGCCACAAGCTTATGCGTTCGCCGCGCTGCATGGTATCCGGATAACCGACGGGGTCTCTTCCGGTGCTGCAGATCCGCAGCGCGATGGTATGGCGATCAGCGTCGACTGAGCCGGAAAGCGACAACAAACCATGGTAACCACCCTCATACGGCGCATAATTCAGGCGGGGTTCGTCATTCTTGCGATGACGGTAATCGTATTCCTTGGTGTGAACGTCATCGGCAACCCGGTCGACATTCTCATCAACCCCGACCTGAACCAGGCGGAGCGGCTGCGCGTGATCGAGAGCCTGGGGCTCGATCGGCCGCTGTGGCAGCAATATCTGAGTTTCCTGCACGGTCTCACGGAAGGGAATTTCGGCAACAGCTTTGTCTATTCCAAGCCGGCGCTCGATGTGATTCTTGAGCGCTTGCCTGCGACGCTCGAACTGGCGCTCTGTGCGATGGTAATCGCAATCGTCGTGGGGCTGCCCCTGGGGCTTTATGCCGGCCTTTATCCGAACCGGGTGTCCTCACGGGTCATCATGACCGGTTCCATTCTCGGATTCTCGCTGCCCACCTTCTGGGTCGGCCTCATGCTGATCCTGCTGTTTGCCGTCCAGCTCGGCTGGTTGCCGTCCAACGGGCGCGGCGAGACCGCAATGTTGTTTGGCGTTCGCTGGTCATTCCTGACGTGGGATGGGCTGTCGCATCTGTTGCTGCCGGCATTGAACCTCGCCCTCTTCAAGACGTCGCTCATTCTTCGGCTCACCCGGGCGGGCGTGCAGGAGGTGATCATGCAGGATTACGTCAAGTTTGCCCGCGCCAAGGGTTTGCGGGAAAGCCGCATCATCCTGGTGCACATCCTCAAAAACCTGATGATTCCTGTCGTAACGATCATCGGGCTGGAGTTTGGCTCTTTGATCGCATTCTCGGTGGTGACCGAAAGCATATTTGGCTGGCCGGGCATGGGGAAGCTCATCATCGATAGCATCAACCTGCTCGATCGCCCGGTAATCGTTGCTTACCTGATGATGATGGTGGTGCTCTTCGTCTCGCTGAATTTCATCATTGATGTCTGTTATACCCTGCTGGACCCCCGGGTTCGGCTGGATGGCAAAGGCTGACGCGCCATGGAGTCGAAAATCGCTACTGAAGCTGAAAGCCCCACTGCGCAGACTGGTCGGAGTTCGATCGGCAGGCGCATCTGGCCCGCGCTGCGTCACTTCTTCTCGTCGCCGGCGGCACTTGTCGGATGCATCGGGCTGGTTGTCGTGCTGTTCACCGCCATCTTCGCGCCGTGGATCGCTCCCCAGAACCCCTATGATCTGCTGCAGCTCGACATTATGGATAGTCGTCTGCCCCCCGGTTCGGAGAGTTTCTCAGGCGTGCCCTACCTTCTGGGAACCGACGGCCAGGGCCGCGATATCCTTTCCGGCATCATGTACGGGCTGCGAACCTCGCTGATTGTCGGCATTGCGTCGGCATTCGCGGCCGCACTTATCGGCACCACATTGGGGCTCATGGCTGCCTATCTTGGGGCGCGCACCGAGAATTTCATGATGCGCCTGGTGGATCTGCAATTGTCCTTCCCCACCATTCTCATGGCGCTGATGGTGCTTGCGATCCTGGGCAATGGCGTGACGAATGTCGTGTTGGCAATCATCGTCGCGGAATGGGCAACCTATGCCCGCACCGCGCGAGGGACGGCGCTGGTTGAACGGGAGAAGGAATACATCGATGCGGCGCGCTGCCTGCGCATTCCCGGTCGTCGCGTGCTCTTGCGGCACCTCTTGCCCAACTGTCTTGCACCGATCATCGTGATAGCCACCATGCAGGTCGCCCGTGCCATCGGGCTTGAAGCGACCCTCTCCTTTCTGGGGCTGGGCGCATCGGTCACCCAACCCTCTTTGGGAATGCTGATCTCCAACGGCTACCAGTATCTTCTGTCTGGTCTCTACTGGATCAGTTTTTACCCTGGCATCGCCCTGCTCATCACGATCGTATCCATCAATCTTGTGGGAGATCGGCTTCGCGATGTGCTCAATCCGAGGAATGCCCGATGACCGCGCTGCTTGAAGTTCGCAACCTCGTCACCGAATTTCCCGGCGAGGCGGGAAACGGCCTGCGCGCGGTGGATGACGTATCGTTTCGTCTGGGGCGCGGTGAGGTGCTGGGGCTGGTGGGCGAGAGTGGTTCCGGCAAGAGTGTCACGGGGTTTTCCATCATGGGGCTGGTGGACTGGCCTGGGCGTGTGGCAGGCGGGCAGATCCTGTTTGATGGTGAGGATATCGCCAGGGCCGATGAGGAAACCCGCCGTTCCCTGCGTGGCCGGCGTATCGCCATGGTGTTCCAGGATCCGATGATGACGCTCAACCCGGTTCTCCGGATCGGCACCCAGATGACCGAGGCTTTGCATGCCCATGAGCGGATGAGCGCCACTGCGGCGCGTGAGCGGGCGCGTGATGCGCTGGGGCTTGTGGGCATACCCAGTCCGGAGGAACGCCTGGACGCCTATCCCCACCAGTTCTCAGGCGGCATGCGTCAGCGCGTGGCGATCGCTATTGCGCTGTTGCATCGACCCGATCTTATCATCGCGGATGAGCCGACCACCGCGCTCGACGTTACCATCCAGGCACAGATCATTTCCGAGTTCCAGAAACTGACGGAAGATCAGGGAACAGCGGTCATCTGGATTACCCACGACCTGGCCATTGTTTCCGGCCTCGCCGATCGCATTGCGGTCATGTATGGCGGGCGCATCGTGGAGACGGGCAATATCGAGGATGTGCTGGTTGCGCCCAAACATCCTTACACGCACGGTTTGATCCGCTCTGTGCCTTCACAAAACAGTCGCGGCCACAGGTTGGCGCAAATTCCCGGGGTGACACCAAGCCTCGCGCGGATGCCAGAAGGATGCGCGTTCCGCACCCGTTGTGAGCGCGCCACAGACGCCTGCACCGCGCGGCCGGGACGCTTTGGGGACGTGCTGGCCTACCACCGCTGTTTTCATCCCCACGAGGAGGCTCTGGTATGACGATGGCAGAGACAGTCGCCGGCGCCTCCACGCCGCTGCTTGAACTTCGCAAGGTGTCCTGCCGTTTTGGCGCGCGTCCTGACCTTGCTGCCCGGATTGCAATCGCACTCGGTGCGGCCAAACCTTTCCCGATTATCCATGCGCTGGACAAAGTGGATCTGACGATCCGCAAGGGGGAAGTGCTGGGCCTTGTCGGAGAGTCCGGTTGCGGGAAGTCGACGCTCGGCAGAATTGCCGCAGGAATATTGCCGCCTTCCGAGGGGCAGGTTTTCTGGAAGGGCGAGGATAGAGCCACGTTGCGGGGAAGCCGGCAGCGGGATGCCGATCTCGAAGCGCAGATGATCTTCCAGAATCCGATGGCAGCGCTCAATCCACGCATGACGGTCGAAAAACTGGTGGCCGAAGCCCCCGGCATCCACGGCCTGATCAAGGGCAGCACCGGCAGCTATGTGGATGATTACCTGACCAAGGCCGGGTTCGATCCGGCGATGAAGAAACGCCTG
Organism: Nitratireductor sp.; assembly: GCF_017794765.1. Lineage (GTDB taxonomy): Bacteria > Pseudomonadota > Alphaproteobacteria > Rhizobiales > Rhizobiaceae > Nitratireductor. Next base: position 908,206 of record NZ_CP051236.1, read on the forward strand.
CCACACCAGTTTTCCGGGGGGCAGAGGGCGCGGGTCAACATTGCGCGCGCGCTTGCGGTACAGCCGGATTTTCTTGTCTGTGATGAGAGCGTCGCAGCGCTGGATGTGTCCATTCAGGCGCAGATACTCAACCTGTTTATGGATCTGCGAGAACAACTGGACCTGACCTATCTGTTTGTCAGCCATGATCTGGGGGTCGTGGAGCACATCTCCGACCGGGTTGCGATCATGTATCTTGGACGGGTCATTGAGGAAGCGCCTGTGGCCGAGATTTTCTCACGGCCAAACCATCCCTATACCCAGCAATTGCTGGCCGAGGTGCCACGCATCAGACCGGGAAAACGACGCTTTGCTGCAATGAAGGGGGAGCTGCCGAGCCCTCTCAATCCTCCGAAAGGGTGCCACTTTCATCCGCGCTGCCCTCACGCACATGACCGTTGCAGGATTGAAGTTCCGCAAAAGCGCGAAATTGCACCGGGGCATATTTCGGCATGCCATCTGAACGACAAGCAGGCGGTATGAGTGGAATAGGACGCATTCCCGGTTTCATCCTCGCATTGCTCCTCGGTGCTACCGGAGGCGCGCTCTTTACCTGGGTCGGGATGCCGCTTTCCTGGATGCTTGGATCGATGACCGCCTGCGGGCTTGCCTCGATCATGAGTCTACCGGTTCGTGGTTCCACCCTGGCTCGCCCGCCCATGTCGGCCGTGATTGGCACCATGCTGGGTTCCCAGTTCGGGCCGCATACTCTGGAGAGTGCAGCGATGTGGTGGCCGGCACTCCTTGCATTGGCCGGCTATCTCGCGGTGGCCGCCGTTCTGTGCAATGTCTATCTGCGCCGCGTCATACATCTCGATCGGCGCACCGCGTTCTTCTCGGCGATGCCGGGCGGGCTTGTCGATATGGTGCTGCTTGGGGCGGAAAAGGGCGGCGACGAGCGGACCATCGCATTGATGCACTCTTCGCGCATCTTTCTGGTTGTGTTGAGCCTGCCGCCTCTAATGACCTTGATCACGGGGGCTGACCCGGGAGCGCGTGTGGCGACCTGGCGGCCACTCTCCGACATGGGATCGGCTGATGTGGTCTGGTTCATCGCAACACTCGGGGCCGGGATCGGGTTCGGCAAATTGCTGCGATTGCCCGCGCCATATTTGATAGGTCCAATGCTGGTGAGCGCGGGATTGCATTGGACGGGTGCCTCCGGCTTTGTGGTCCCCAGTGCGGTGATGGCTGTTGCGCAAGTGGTTCTTGGAACCGTCGTCGGTTGCCGTTTCGCAGGTACTGCGCCAAAGCGAATTCTGCACATTCTGATGACGTCGGCCGGTGCCACGGCGATCCTGCTGTTGGTCGCCGTCATCTTCGCTTTCGCTCTCCATCGTGTCATCGAGGTTCCGGTTGAGGGCATTCTTCTGGCCTTCGCACCCGGTGGGCTTGCTGAAATGAGTCTCGTCGCGCTTGCGTTGAATCTCGAGGTGGCGTTTGTTGTGGTCAGCCATATCAGCCGGATAGGTATGGTTATTCTGGCGGCGGGCCTGCTCTCGTCCAAAGACTGAGCATGGCCCGGTTGCCGCCGACGTGCGGGCAGCGAAGCTGACGCTAGAGTATTTTGCAATCAGGCGGAAACACCTGACGTCAGCACAAATGCAGGAAATCAGACAGATAGAACAGGGCAGCGTTTCAGTGAAACGCTCTAAAGATTGTCTGCCAGCAATATTTCGATGCGGATCTTCTCCTGTGCGGCGAAGGGCTGGCGGCGGTCTCTGCGGGCACGCAGGATGCGCAAAGCACTACGTACGGCGTGGCCAGGGTTTTGAGCGATAATTGCGTCCAGCCGCTCGTCACGCAGCGCCTCCTCATTGAAGGGCGTGCGTTCGTGCGCCACCACGATCAGGTCGGTCAGGTCCGCGCAATGCGACAGCGCTTCCAGCGGAACCCGGCCTTCCGGGCTCATGATGTATGCTGCCACAATGTCCCGGTGGTTGGCGAAGGTCTGCTTGATGATGCGCTCCGCCCGCGCAGGATCGCCGTGGGTTTCGAGTGTTGGCAGGCAGGAAAGCGTGGGGAAATTCTGGTGGATCACGCGGTCGAAGCCCAGTCGTCGCTTGAGGCTGTCCTGCGCATGAATAGTCTCGGTGATGATGGCAATGGTGCCACCGCGCCCGGCGTTGAAACGGCCAATCAGGCGGCCCGCCGTGGCACCGGCGGCGATGTTGTCGATGCCGACAAAATCGTGATGTTCCAGATTTGCCTGACCCGAAAGGAAATGCACCACACTGATGTCGCGCTCGTTGAGGCGTAGCACGGCGTCGCGGGTCTGCGGCGATTCCGGAGCCATCAGGGCGACGCCGTTCACCTCATCGGTCTGAAGTGAGGATAGAAGGTTGGCGACGGCGTGAGGATCCTCGACATCGAGGCGCACGACCCCCACCTCTACCAGCTCGGATTTCAGGGGCGCGCGTGCCGAATCGATTTCGGCCAGCAGCTCAGACAGATACTGGTCACCGCGCTCGGGCAGGACGAACAGAAACCGATAGACCCTGTTGCGCGCCAGGTTAACCGCCGCGAGATTTCGCTCAAAACCGATACGCTTGATCGCATCCTGAACTTTTCGTACCGCGCGCGCGCTGACATTAGGCCGCTCGTTCAACACACGGTCCACCGTGGCCAGGCTGACACCGGCGGCTTTGGCCAAATCTTTGGTGGTGGGTCGCATCGGGCTCCGCGATCAGTGCATGAACAACGTCCTTATCGACCAGACAAGGGGGTTATGGCAAGGTAAATGAGGTGCGTACCTCAAAAATTACTTGATTTGAGGGGCGTACCTCATTTATGCCTAGGGATGAGAGGCAGCGTGGATAAGGCGCTGTCGGTCGCGTTGGGAGGAGAGGTTCCGGTTACCCGGTTCACCCGCGCAGATGAGGAGCGCCCGAGGGCGCACGCCACCTGTTTGCAGCAGGAGGCTTGGGAGGAGTGTATCTGCATGAAACATTCAATCTTGAATTCCGCGGCGATAGCAGGTCTGGCGATCGGCGCCGGTCTTGCGTCTTCTGCTTCCGCACAGGCGGACGAACTGACCCTGTGCTGGGCTGCATGGGATCCCGCCAACGCGCTGGTCGAGCTCTCGAAGGATTTTGAAAAGCAGTCCGGACACACGATGAAATTCGAGTTCGTTCCGTGGCCGAATTTCGCCGACCGGATGCTCAATGAGCTGAATTCGGGCGGGCAGCTTTGCGATCTGATGATTGGCGACAGCCAGTGGATCGGCGGCTCCGCCGAAAGCGGCCACTACGTCAAGCTGAACGACTTTTTCGAGCAGGAAGGCATCACCATGGATGACTTCATTCCTGCAACGGTGACCGGCTATGCCGAATGGCCCAAGGGCACACCGAATTACTGGGCGCTCCCGGCATTCGGTGATGTAGTCGGGTGGACCTACCGCAAGGACTGGTTCGAGAAGCCTGAGATACAGGAAGCATTCAAGGAAGAGTATGGCCGCGACCTGAAGGCTCCTGAAACCCTTGAGGAACTGAAGGACATTGCAGCCTTCTTCCAGGGGCGGGAAATTGACGGGCGCAAGGTCTATGGGGCGGCGATCTATACGGAGCGCGGTTCCGAAGGCATCACGATGGGTGTGACCAACGCACTCTACAATTACGGCTTCCAGTACGACAATCCGGACAAGCCCTACGAACTGGATGGTTTCGTCAATTCCGAAGGTGCCGTGAAGGGGCTCGAATTCTACAAGGAGCTCTATGACTGCTGTACGCCTCCGGGCTCTTCCGACTGGTATATGTCGGAGAACATCGATGCCTATAAATCCGGACAGGTCGCGCTTCAGATGAACTTCGCATTCATCTGGCCGGGCGTTGAGGCCGACCCGAATGTGGGCGGGGGAAAGTCCGGCTATTTTGCCAATCCGAAGGGGCCCGGCGGTCACTTCGCCCAGCTCGGAGGGCAGGGCATCTCCGTCGTCGCCTATTCCGACAAGCAGGATGCAGCGCTTGAATACATCAAGTGGTTTGCCCAGCCAGAGGTGCAGCAGAAATGGTGGGAGTCGGGCGGTTATTCAGCACTGAAAGCAGTGGTTGAAGATCCGGGTTTCGCTTCGAGTCAGCCTTATGCTCAGACGTTTCTCGACTCCATGGCCATTGTGAAGGATTTCTGGGCCGAGCCCGCTTACGCCTCGCTTCTTCTGGCGATGCAGGACCGGGTGCATGACTATGTCATCGCCGGAAACGGTACCGCGCAGGAAGCTCTGGACGCTCTGGTCGAGGACTGGACGGAAATCTTCGAAGACGAAGGCAAATACTAGCCGCCTCCCGGCTTTGATGGGCGATGCTGGCTCCTGTCAGCATCGCCGCCCTTACTCACCAGCGTGCAGGTCCGAAGATGTCCATCAAGCCGATCGAAAGAGCCGCTTCGGCCACGCCGCAGAGCGTTGCACGGAAAGTCCGCGGATTGTCGGACCGCGCCATCGCCTGGCTTTTCGTTGCGCCAACCATTCTGCTTCTGCTCGCCATCAACATCTTCCCGCTGATCTGGACGGTGCGGCTCAGTTTCACCAATTTCCGCGTGAACCGTCCCAACCGTGAGGCCGATTTCGTCGGCTTGCGCAATTATGAGCGCATTCTCACCGATGGCGACATCTGGGTGACCATGCAGGCCACCGCACATTTCCTGTTCTGGACCATCGTTCTTCAGGTCCTGATCGGTTTCACGCTCGCCTATCTGATCAACAAGAAGTTTCGCGGCAGCGATCTGTGGACCACCGTCATCGTGCTGCCGATGATGTTGTCACCGGCGGTGGTGGGGAACTTCTGGACCTTTCTCTACCAACCGCAAATCGGTCTGTTCAATTATGTGGTCGGCTTTCTGAGCGGCACGGATCCATCCGGATTTTCCATGATCGGCGAGGTCGCGCTTGCGCCGTGGGCCATCGTGATCGTCGACACCTGGATGTGGACCCCTTTTGTCATGCTGATCTGTCTCGCCGGACTGCGCTCGATTCCCGAAAGCATCTATGAAGCGGCCGAATGCGACCGTGCCAGCAAGTGGCGGCAGTTCTGGACAATCACGATACCGATGGTTCTGCCGTTTCTCATGCTGGCAGTCCTGTTTCGCGGCATCGAGAACTTCAAGATGTTCGATCTCGTGGTTCAGCTCACGGGTGGCGGCCCGGGCTCGACCACTGAACTGACCTCAATCAACCTGAAGCGCGAAGCGTTCGAGAAATGGCGGACCGGTTATGCATCGGCATACGCCGTCATACTCTTCGTGACGGTCTTCGGCCTCGCCTCGATCTATGTGAAGGCTCTGAACAAGGTGAAAGAGAGATGAGTTTCTCCGTAACGGAACCTTCCGCTCGTCAGAAGCTGTTCGCCGGCGTGCTGGTGTTGGTCTATGCGCTGGTCACCATCATGCCGCTCGCATGGATCATCGCCACTGGCTTCAAGACCCCGTCCGATGCCATCGCCTACCCGCCAAAGGTTGTCTTTGAACCTTCGCTTGAGGGCTATGTGAACCTCTTCACGACGCGGACGCGGGCAAGTGCGGAGACGCTTGAAAGTCTCGGTGAGCCACAGACCTGGTATGACAGCATTGTCCGCAAGAACGACATGGTGATCGTCGGTCCGTCCCGCTATGGCGAGCGCTTTCTGAACTCCGTCATCATCGGCTTCGGATCGACCTTCCTCTCTGTTTTTCTGGGAACCATCGCGGCTTACGCCTTCTCCAGGTTCAAGGTGCCGCTGAAGGACGATCTGATGTTCTTCATCCTCTCCACGCGCATGATGCCGCCCATTGCGGTCGCCATTCCCATCTTCCTGATGTATCGGGAGCTGGGGCTGAACGACACGCATCTGGGCATGATCCTGCTTTACACGGCGGTCAATCTTTCGCTCTCGGTCTGGCTCCTCAAAGGGTTCATCGACGAGATCCCGGTCGAGTATGAGGAGGCCGCGCTGATCGATGGCTACACCCGCTTTCAGGCCTTCTACAAGGTTGTGCTGCCGCAGGCGGCGACGGGCATCGCCTCCACCGCGATTTTCTGTCTGATCTTCGCGTGGAATGAATATGCCTTTGCGGTACTGCTGACCTCGGGCACCGCGCAGACGGCGCCGCCTTTCATCCCCACGATTATCGGTGTGGGCGGTCAGGACTGGCCGGCTGTTGCTGCTGGAGCGACGCTCTTCCTCGTGCCGGTCATGGTCTTCACCATCCTGCTGCGCAAGCATCTCCTTCGCGGCATTACATTCGGAGCGGTGCGCAAATGATCCTGTTGCAGACCAGGCCCACAGAAGGGGAAAGGGAGCGCAAGTCCACGGCGCCACGCCGCATATTCGTGCGCGGCCCGTGGGAAATGGGCGCCAGCATCCTGATTGGCCTCGGCGTTCTGATGCTGATGCAGCCCTTTTTCCTCTGGGCCTATACCTACAGCTTCATCGTGCTTCTTATTGGCACGGTCGGTTTCATCATCGTCTCACATTTTCCGGAGTAGGTGATGGCCAGGATAGAAATAAGAAATCTCCGCAAGGAGTTCGGGGATTTCACGGCAGTTCAGTCCTCCAGCTTTGTCATCGAGGATGGCGAGTTCTTCATGCTGCTCGGACCCTCGGGCTGCGGCAAGACGACCACGCTGCGCATGATGGCGGGGCTCGAACTGCCGACCTCGGGCGAAATTTTCATCGACAATGAAGAGGTGAGCCAGAAGCGCGCCAGCGAACGCGACATTGCCTTCGTGTTCCAGATGTTCGCTCTCTACCCGCATATGAATGTGCGCAAGAACATCTCCTACCCGCTTGTCAGCCAGGGCATGAAGCGCGCACAGGTGAAGGAGAAGGTGGCCGAGGTATCACGCATTCTCGGCATTGAGGACATTCTGGATCGTCCGGTCAGCGGTCTGTCGGGTGGTGATCGGCAGCGTGTGGCGCTTGGGCGCGCCATCGTTCGCGAGCCGAAGGCATTTTTCATGGACGAGCCGCTTGGCGCGCTCGACGCGGAATTCCGCGAGCACATGGCGCATGAGTTGCGCTCTCTTCACGACCGCATGGGAGCGACCACCGTCTATGTCACCCACGATCAGCTCGAAGCCATGCAGATGGGCGACAAGATTGTCGTGATGAACCATGGCGTTGTCGAGCAATTCGGCGTACCGCAGGATATCTATGACTGGCCGGCAACCATGTTCGTGGCCGATTTCATCGGCTCGCCCCCCATGAATTTTTTGAAGTTTGAGGGGGCGGTGGAAAAGGGGGGCACCAGCATCGACCTTGGTGGCGCCTTCGTAGAGGTCCCGCGCCTTCTGGAGGACGCGCGGGGACAACTGGCGCTTGGTGCGCGCCCTGAGCACATTCATTTTGATGATGCTGCATCCTATCGTGGCAAGATCACCGCGACGGAGTATCTCGGCACAACCCAGATCGTGTCCGTGGATACACCTCACGGTGCGCTCAAGGCGCGGCTTTCCTCCGAGCAGCCCGCGCGGGTCGGCGATGCTGTTGGTCTGCGCTTCGACAAGCGCACCCTGACCGTGTTTGACGCTGGGTCGGGTCGCGCACTCTTTTCCGAGGCAAACAGGGAGGTGCTTGGCCATGGGTGAGGTGATCCTGTCCAATGTCTCGAAAAGCTTCGGCGAAGATGTTGCCCTCGACCGTGTTTCCATGACGGTGCCGGATGGCGCGTTTGTTGTCCTGCTCGGTCCCACGGGTGCAGGCAAGACCACGACCTTGCGGGTTGTGGCCGGGCTGGAACGCCCCGACAGTGGTGATGTGCAGATCGCAGGCGTATCCGTTCTCGACAGAACCCCGGCGCAGCGCAATGTGGCAATGGTGTTCCAGCAATACTCGCTCTACCCGCATCTCACGGTCCGCCAGAACCTGGAGTTCCCGCTGAAATCGCCCCTGTTGCGCACACCAAAGGACGAGATTGAGCGCAAGGTTCGGGAAGTGGCCGAGGTGCTACGCATCGATCACAAGCTCGACAACAGGGCGACGGCGCTTTCGGGCGGAGAGATGCAGCGTGTTTCCATCGGTCGTGCTCTGGTGCGCAATCCGTCGATCTATCTGATGGATGAGCCACTGAGCTCGCTCGATGCCAAGCTGCGGGCCGAATTGCGCATCGAGTTGAAACGCATTCAGGCGCAGTCGGGCGCCACCCTGCTCTATGTGACGCACGATCAGGTGGAGGCGATGACCATGGCCACCCATGTCGGCGTGCTTGACCAGGGCCGGCTCGTGCAGTTCGGCTCACCCAGAGAAGTTTATGAGAGCCCGGTCAGCATCTATGCGGCAACGCGGCTTGGTCAGCCGCGGATCAATCTTCTGCCGGCGTCCGTTTTCGCCGACGCGCCCGAAGGGGCCAGGACCATCGGTCTGAGGCCGGAGCACATCGTGCAGGGTGAAGGGGAAGAGGGTTCGGTGGTTCGCGTTGAGCGGCTGGGCGACCAGACCCGCCTTCATCTCGACTTCAAGCAGCACGAAATTATCACTGTGACGGATCCCCACACCCCGCTCAAAACGGGTGATAGGGTGCAGATCCGTCCCCGCAACGCCTATTATTTCGACGCCGCCGGCGCACGCATCGTTTAGGAGAACCAGTCCATGACCCAGTTCTTGAATCGCAAGGAAGACGTCGTCACCGAGGCGGTGGATGGTGTTGTGGCCGCGTCTGGCGGAAAGCTGGCACGGCTCGATGGCTATCCGCATATCCGTGTGGTCGTCCGCAGCGACTGGACAAAGGACAGGGTCGCGCTGGTGTCGGGAGGGGGCTCGGGACATGAACCGGCTCATGCCGGGTTTGTTGGAAAGGGGATGCTGACCGCCGCGGTCTGCGGCGATGTTTTTGCATCCCCTTCGGTGGATGCGGTTCTTGCAGGAATTCTTGCCGTGACGGGCCCGGCGGGCTGCCTCGTGATCGTAAAGAATTATACCGGTGACAGGCTCAATTTCGGTCTGGCTGTCGAGCGCGCCCGTGCTTTCGGGCACAAGGTGTCCATGGTCATTGTCGATGACGACATTGCCCTGCCGGATCTGCCGCAGGCGCGCGGTCTTGCCGGCACTCTGTTTGTGCACAAGATTGCCGGCGCTCTGGCCGAAGAAGGAGCCGATCTCGATGCTGTGACGCAGGCAGCGGAACGCGTGATTGCGGGCGCAAAGAGCATAGGCATGTCGCTTGACACCTGCCGGGTGCCCGGTGCCGCGAAGGAAGACCGTATTCCCGACGGGATGGCCGAGCTGGGACTGGGCATTCATGGCGAGGCAGGTGTCGAGCAGGTCAGATTCGATAACGCGAGGGTGGCGGTTGATGCCATGTGCCAAAAACTCTCTTCTGTCATGACCGGGGATCGATATGTGGTGCTGTTGAACAACCTCGGTGGAACCTCCGCGCTGGAAATGGGGGTTCTGGCACATGAGGTGGCGCGCTCTTCGATCGGTGGCAAGCTGGAAGCGATGGTCGGGCCGGCGGCCATGATGACCTCCCTCGATATGCGGGGCTTCTCCATCTCGGTTCTGCCCGCGACCAAAGAGAATATGCGCCTGCTTGGCGCCTCGACGGAGATATCCGCCTGGCCGGGGGTCCGTGGCTTGTCCGACGTTGCGGTGGTGCCGCTTCCCGACGGGTTGAAACCGATAAAGCCACTGCCATCCGAGCATGCCCCGACACGCGCATTTCTCACCAGATGCTGCAATGTGCTCATTGAAGCCGAGGCGAAGTTGAACGCGCTCGATGCCAAGACCGGCGATGGCGATACGGGCTCGACATTGGCCGGTGCTGCCCGCGCTCTTCTGGATCGAATGGATCAATTGCCGTTGTCCGATCATACGCAGCTTTTGCGCGCACTGGGTCAGGAACTCAGCCAGACCATGGGCGGTTCATCGGGCGTGTTGCTGGCGATCTTCTTTGCGGCAGCGGGTGATGCTGCCTCCAGCGGCGAGCCGATGGGGGCCGCGCTGAAAACCGGGCTTGCGCGCATGCAGGAAATTGGTGGTGCAGGGCCGGGTGACCGCACCATGGTGGATGCGCTGGCACCTGCCCTTGAAGCCCTGCAGAACGGCCTTCCCGCCGCCGCTGAGGCAGCCCGTGCCGGGGCGCAGGAAACGGCCACGATGGCGCAGGCGCGCGCTGGTCGGTCTGCCTATATCAACGCCCAGCAACTGGAGGGAAATGTTGATCCGGGTGCGGAGGCTGTCGCTATATTGTTTGAGCAACTCGCCCGAGAATAGTACTGGCTCAGTGGCTGCCCGAATTGGATTCTGGGTGGCTCTGGTTATGGCAGTGACGATGTGCGCAATCGCGTTTATGAAAGCGTAGGTCAGTTCGGCTGTCAGCACTCAAGGAGCCTGGTTACCGGTGTGAACAAGACGATTGGCCATTCTGCCGGGGATATCCAGGCCCGCTTTAATCCAGTGTTCCCTGTTGTTTCTATGACATAACGCACATCCCGCCTGCGCCTGCTGACAATGTACGGTCGGAAAATCCGCATCATCCCGAAGGTCGAGTGTGTTGCGCTGCGTGCGCTTCGCCGGTAGGGTCGCTTTCGCATGCGGTTCCGCATCCTGCGGATGAAAAGGGAACCCGGTGCGATTTCCTTGCGGAATCAATCCCGGGGCTGCCCTCGCAACTGTAAGCGGCAAGTTCTTTCCAATGCCACTGGCCAGAGCCGGGAAGGCGGAGCGAACGTCCGAGCCGCGAGCCAGGAGACCTGCCTCATGCATTGACCATGAACGCCGGACGAGGTGCGCCGGCAGGAGGATCAGAATGCATGCAGGCACAGCCTTGCCGGCGATAAAGCGGCATTTCGTGTTCGAATTGACTCGATATGTTATATCATTTCATATAAGCATTTCAGGATTTCGTCGTCTGGTTCTGGCAGGTGTCCTGAATGCGCATTGATCTGGCTGGTTTTGCTCGGGAAGGGGTGTTGGGCGATCACTGCGCTCTTATGCGGCTCGTGGAACGCGCCGATACGCTTGGCTTCGACGGTATCTGGTTCAATGAATTCCACTTTTCCCGCGATACGCTGCCCTATCCATCCACGCTTCTGCTGGGGGCGGATATTCTGGCGCGGACCGAGCGTCTGCGATTTGGAACGTCGATCCTCGTTCTGCCGCTCTATCATCCGCTCCTTCTGGCGGAGCAGATTGCACAGCTGGATTTTCAGAGTGGCGGCCGGGTCGATGTGGGCATCGGACGAGGCACGGACCCATCGACCTTTAGCGCGCTGGGGGTCGCGCCGGGCGAGCTGCATCTGCGTTTCCGCGAAGCGCTGAAGATCATGATCGAGGCGTGGACAATGCCGCATTGCTCCGCCGATGCCGGCCCGTGGAAGTTCTCCAATGTCTCTGTGGGGCCGCGACCGGTGCAGCAGCCGCATCCACCCATCTATGTTGCGGGGGTTTCCGAAGAAACGGTCGACATCGCTGCGCGAAACGGGTTCCCGCTGCTCCTCAGCCTCGAGCCGAACGAGGCGCGGCAGTTGCCCGTGTTCGATGCGGCGCTGAATCGGCATGGCACCACCCGCGCCGCGCTGACCGCATCGTCGCTTTCACGCTACGTGGTGATCGCACCGACCCGGGCGGAAGCGGAGAGGTGTGTCGACGCGCTTCTTGAAAAGCTGAACACCCGTCGCGCCGAACGCGCGTTGGCGCGCGGAATGGCACCGCCACAGCCGCGCAGCCGCGCTGCGATGGTGGCTGATTTCACCATCTCGGGTACGCCGGAGGACTGCCATGCACAACTGTGCGCCCTTTCTGCACGCACGGGATCGCAGAGCATACGCTGTCTGTTCAGCGCCAATGGCCTTATTGCCAACGATGTGGCGCTCAGGGGCATGGAGCTCTTCGCCACAGAAGTACTCTCCGCTTTCCGGCAGCAACCCTCTTCTCCACCCCCATTCGAAAACGCCGTCAACAAGCCGGCTATCCAAGGAGTGATTTCATGATCCGTTCTCGCGGCTTTTCCGCGTTTGTTTTGGCAGGCATTTTCCTTGCATCAACATCTGTGTTCGCGGGCGAGCCCGGGTTTCCCCATACGGATGAGAACTGCGGGGTCACCACAGTCTATGAAGTGCCGCCGGCACGAGCCGTGACACTCAGCAACAACGCGACGGAGCTGATGCTGGCGCTGGGCCTGGAAGACCGAATGGCGGGCACCTCCTACATGGCGAACCTGAAGATCAGCCCACAGTATGAGGAGGCCTATAAAAAGATCCCGGTGCTTTCACCACTCGTTGCCACCACTGAGCAGCTTATCGAGGTCGAAGCCGATTTCGTCTATGCCGGCTATCCCGACGGGTTCAGCGAGAGCCGTCACACGCGGGACCAGCTGCACGATCTGGGCATGAAAACGCGGCTTAATACCGAGGGTTGCAATCTCGGCAGGTTTGGCTTCGATGAGCTCTACGCGGAGATCCGCTCTGTTGCAGCCATATTCGGTGTGCGTGAGCGCGGCGAAGCGCTGATTGCCGATATGGAAATGCGCCTCGCTGCAGTAGCAGAACAGCTGGAAGACGTAGAGGTTACGCCGGTCTTCATCTTCAATGGTGGCGAAGCCGCGCCTCGTGCAGTGCTTGGCAACACCATGCTGTCGCACGTCGTGTCGCGAGCCGGCGGCGAGAACATCTTCGGCGATGTCGCGAACCGCTATGGCCAGGTCTCGTGGGAACAGATTGCCGAGCGCATGCCTGAATACATAGTGGTCTATTATTCCGGCACTGCCGGCGGCCAGGTGGTGGGAGACCCGGCCGGGGAACTGGGCGAAGGGCGCATTGAGATCCTGAAAGCCAACCCGACCATCAGGGAGGTACCAGGCATTGCCAGGGAAAGATTCGTGACAATCGACTCCGTTTGGGGGCAGCCGGGGCCGAGTTCCATCGACGCGGTAGAAAAACTGGCGCGTGCTTTCCACCCCGATCGGATGGGCCATTAGCAGACCGGACGGAACCGAAAAATGCATGCGCCCGTCGCGAAACAAAACCAGCCTGAGAGCCACGAAGCGCTGCTGACAGTGCTTCGGTCAGCACCGCCAGTGCGAGGCACGGCACTTCGCTCCGTTGCGGCCCAGTGTGCCGCAAGCGGGGGGTCGCCGGGCTATGCTTTGGTTATTCTCCTCATGGTTGGACTGCTGCTGGGCGTGGCGATCGCAGGACTGATGTTCGGCTCAGTGCATATACCCGGGGAAACGGCGGTCGCCATACTCGCCAATCTGGTGGCCGGTGACGGTCTGGTGGAGCCTGGCTGGCGTGCGGTCTACGAGACGATTGTGGTCCAGACCCGTATGCCGCGCGTGGTGCTTGCCGCCCTTGTGGGCGCAAGCCTCGGAGTTACCGGGATGACGATCCAGTCCATCGTCCGCAATTCACTGGCGGGACCCGGCATTCTGGGAATCTCCTCAGGTGCGGCGACGGGCGCCGTGGTGGTGATGCGCTGGGGGTTTCTCGGCCTGGGCGTATTCACGCTACACATTTCGGCCTTCCTTGGCGGGCTCATAACATTGTTCGCTGTGTTCTGGGTTGCGCGAACGGGCGGGTTCATGACGCCGACGCGGCTCGTGCTTGCTGGCGTGGCGATGAGCGCGATCCTCAGCGCGTTGACAAGCCTGATCGTGCTGACATCGCCCGATCCGCAACTTGCCTCCCGGGTCCTGTTCTGGACCCTGGGAGGCTTCGGCACGGCGCAGTGGAAACTCATACCCATACCGCTTGCTGCACTGGCGATTGGGTTAGGTGTGATGCTGGTTCAGGCCCGGCGGCTGAACTTGCTGATGGCAGGAGATGAAAGCGCGGTCGCCCTGGGTCTCAATGTCCAGCGCTTCCGTCAGAGCATGTTCGTGCTGGCGGCAGCACTCACCGGGATCACAGTGGCCGTGGCCGGGGTCATCGGCTTTGTCGGCCTCATCATGCCTCACATCGTGCGTTTTCTTGTCGGAGCCGATCATCGTCGCGCCTTGCCGGCGGTAGCGCTTCTGGGGGCGAGTTTCACCATCGGCGCCGATCTCGTCGCCCGCACGGTAATCGCGCCGCTGGAACTACCAGTCGGTATCGTCACGGCGCTGGTGGGTGGGCCGTTCTTCATCTGGCTTCTGCGGCGCGATGCACGTGGGCTGGGTGGCGCGCGATGAGCATCCGGCCTGGCACGCTTGATCTGTGCTCCGTCACCTTGCTGGCCGGCGGCAAGGCGCTGGTGGATAATGTGACTATGAGCATTTCCGAAGGCGAGATGGTCGGTCTTATCGGACCCAACGGCGCGGGAAAATCAAGTCTGCTTCGAACAATCTATCGCATCAACAGGCCTACATCCGGCACGGTGCTCGTGAACGGAGAAGATGCGTGGCGGCAGCCCACCGAGTGGGTTGCGCGCAATGTCGGCGCGGTGCTTCAGGATATGCCCGCCGAGTTTCCGCTGACCGTGCGCGACGTTGTCGCCATGGGGCGTTCGGCTCACAAGAAGCTTCTGGAACCCGACACGTCGCACGATCACGCGTTGCTTGTTGCGGCACTCGCGCTTCTAGGGTTGACGCCTCTGCAGGACCGCGCCTTTCGCACGCTTTCTGGAGGTGAACGGCAGCGAGCCCTTTTGGCGCGCGCGCTGGTGCAGCAGCCGCGCCTTCTGGTTCTTGATGAGCCGACGAACCATCTCGACATCCATCATCAGCTTCAGCTTCTGCGATTCATGCGCGGGCTTCAAACCACTGTGGTGGCAGCCCTGCATGACCTCAACCTGGCAGCAATGTTCTGCGACCGTCTTTTTGTGCTTGATCGGGGCCGACTGGTGGCTGCCGGTACACCCGAAACGGTGTTGACACCGGATCTGCTCCGGAATGTCTATCGTATTGAAGCGACGATTGCGCGGCACCCTGAAACCGGCACGGTCTGGGTGATGCCATCGGTTGCTCCGCCCACCCGATAGCCGGGAAGGCTGGTGTAGGTTTCAAGCCTGACAGACAAGATGCTGATATAATTAACGCGGCCTTAAGCGCTCCCGCGCTTTATGGGGCAGGCGCAACAGGTTTCGGCTTCAAAATGACGAACGAAGCAGATTTTCCCGGATTCCATGGTAACAGTCTGCATGGCTTGTTGCCCGGTCGGGCATGCGAGATGCCATGAGCAGCCTTGCGGAACCGCGCTGGCCGGCTTCGTCATCCGTGGCGCGCATGGCTGCCACGGGGCAGCCTTCTACCGTCATCGCGGCCGTCCTGCTCACAGTGTTGGTGGTTTCGTTTCGGCCATTTCAGCCCTCAGGGCCGCAACTCGCCGGGGACGGCGGTGACATCGTCAATCAGCTGGGATTTGGCGCGCTGGGTGCAATCGCCGTGGCGTCGCTCCTCATGCTGGTCGACCGGCGGGTGCTGGTTTCGCTGCTCAGCCCGTGGTGGCTTTTGCTCCTGGGGTTTGTGGGCATCGCCACCCTCAACACGCCGGTTCCAAGTGACACGATCCGCACAGTCGCCTTCTCGATCATCGGCATTGTCACGGTGGGAGCAGTCCTGACCCTGCCGCGCGATGCGGATGCGTTTTCGCGTGTACTGACGTGTGCGGGTTTCGTGATTCTCGGGCTTTCCTACTTTGGTGTTATCGCCATGCGCGATGTGGCTGTTCATCAGGCCTATGATTTGGAAGCACAGCATGCCGGCCTCTGGCGGGGCGTCTTTACGCATAAGAATATCGCCGGACCGGTTATGGCCGGATTGGCGTTTGCCGGTCTCTATCTGTGGCGGCGTGGATGGCGTTGGTCCGGTGGAACGATGGCGCTTCTGGCGATGATCTTTGTGTTCCACACAGGGTCCAAGACAACCACTGCCACCGTACCGCTGGCGGGGATGCTGATCGCATTGCCCGGTATATTCGGCCTGCGGTTCCTGGTGCCCGTCCTGGTGGTTGCTGCAGTAAGTGCGTTGGCGGTCGCAACTCTTGGCATCGTCTTCATCGATCCGGTCAAAGAACTGGCCGCGACGCTTGCTCCTGATCTTACCTATACAGGGCGAACGCCGATTTGGGATTTCGCCGGCGACATGATCGTCCAGAGGCCGCTCTTCGGATACGGTTTCGACAATTTCTGGATGACGGAACTCGTTTTTACCTCAGACCAACCGTTCGACCGTCCATGGGATATTCGGGGCATTGTTCATGGTCACAACGGCTATATCGACATTGCTCTCGGGATGGGACTTCCAGCACTTGCCGTAGCCATTGCAACGTTTCTTCTCGTGCCGCTACGCGATTACATGCGCACACCGCACTATCGTGAAAACATCTTTCTCGCCGATTTTTTCATGATGGTGGTGACGTTCAGCATGTTCAACGCCTTCCTCGAGAGCTTTTTCTTTCGCCGGACGGACCCCGTGTGGATGCTCCTCGTGATGGGAGTGTTGGGGATGCGTCTTGTGTCACGCTTCAGGGTGCCCACGCATTCCGTACGCTGACGAGGTATGCACGCCTTTTAAGGTATGACGCTGCGCTGTCATCGAATGGCGAAAAGGTCGTGGCTTCCCTGCTGCAAAACCGCGCACCATCCAACACACGCTTGTCCCAGCGGTTCGGCACTCGTACATTGATTTCAGTAATTTCTGAAAACAATGTCAGGACCACTCATCATGAATCTCCCGCCACTCCTGCAATCCTTCGTGTTGCACTTTGGAGAAATGGGCAGCCGCTGGGGCATCAACCGCACGGTCGGGCAGATTTACGCGCTTCTTTATGCGTCTTCCAATCCGCTCTGCGCGGATGACATTGTCGAGGCGCTGTCCATCTCACGCTCCAATGTCTCCATGAGCCTGCGTGAGCTTCAGGCTTGGAATCTTGTCATTCTGAAACATATTCCCGATGACAGGAGGGATTATTTCACCACACCGGACGATGTCTGGCAGATCCTGCGGACGCTGGCCGAAGAGCGCAAGAAGCGCGAGGTCGATCCCACGCTTTCCGTCCTTCGCGAACTTTTGATGCAGACACCCGGCAGTGAGGAAGAGCGCCACGCGCAGGCACGGCTCGCCGAGATGCAGACCCTCATCGAGCAGTTGACGAAATGGTATGACGATGTGAAGCATCTGGAGACCGAGCAATTGGCGACCTTGCTGAACCTTGGCGCAAAGGTGACAAGACTGCTCGACGCCAAGGACCGAATTGTCTCGCTCGGCCGCAAGCGCACGGAGCCGAAGACGTCATGACAACGCTCGACGCCGGCATAGGACGACGACGCCCTCAGGCCGCCGGGCGCACCAGAGCGGCAATGCCGCAGGCGCATCCGGATGAGGTTGCGGACACGCTGTCTGCGCGCGGCGGGGTCAGCAGAGCCGTGGTGCTTCTGCAAACGACTGCATCGTTGCTCTGGCTTCCGCAGGCGGCGCTCCTGGCGCTGGCGGTCGGCGGCATCGCCGCCGGTAGCGACGCTTCCGCGGCATGGTTGCCGGCCCTCGGCATTCTTGTTCTCGGTGTCGCGCGCGCGATGATGGACGGTGCGGGCAATCGCCTGGCGTTTCGTCAGGCGCGGAGCCGATTAAGCGCGCTGCGCAAGGAGGCGGTGGCCGCCCTTGCCAAAACCTCGCCGCTCGATGCTACGCGGCCTTCATCTGGGCTTGCCGCAAGCACCCTTGCCGAGCAGGCTGAGGCCATTGTGCCCTATGTCGCCCGCTTCCGCCCGGCACGCTTCAAGGCGATGGTCGTACCATTGGCAATTCTTGCCTGCGTTCTGGCGTTCTCGTGGGCGGCAGCGCTTGTGCTGCTGATCGCGGCACCGCTGATCCCGATATTCATGGCGCTCGTGGGTTGGCGCGCCAAGCAGGCAAGCAAAGAGCAACTCGCCGAGATGGGCAGCATGAACGCGTTTCTCATGGATCGCCTGCGTGGACTGACAACGATCCGCAGCTTCGGTGCCGTGGATCGCACGGCAACGCAGCTGCGTGCCAGTGCCGAAGATCTTCGAGGCCGCACAATGGCGGTGTTGCGAATAGCGTTTCTTTCGTCCGCCGTATTGGAACTCTTTGCAGCGCTTGGCGTCGCCATGGTCGCAGTCTATGTGGGCTTCCACCTGCTCGGTGAGCTGAATTTCGGCGCATGGGGTAGCCGACTCTCCCTGGCGGAGGGGCTGTTCATCCTGCTTCTGGCGCCGTCCTTCTTCGAGCCGCTCCGCGACCTCTCCGCTGTCTGGCATGATCGGGCATCGGGCGAAGCTGCTTTCGATGCGTTGAAGAAGCTGGCCGCGTCGGGGCGAAAGACCGTGGCGGCGTCAGCTGCGAAGGGCAGTCGGATTGGGGCTCGCGGGGCGCTGTCGCTGTCAGTCGAAGGGCTTGTCTTCCGTCATACGGAAGAGGCTGCCCCGGTCTTCAACGATTTCGATCTTGAAGTGGAGCCCGGCGAGCGCGTCGCGCTTGTTGCACCAAGCGGCGAGGGCAAATCCACGCTGCTTGCACTCATCGCGGGGCTGATTGTGCCTGAGAACGGTACAATTCGCATCGGCGGAGTGGCCATGGATCGCGCAAATGTCCCGGACCTGCGCGCCTCCATCGCCTGGATTGGTCAGGATCCCCATATCTTTCCCGGCACGATCAAAAGCAATGTAACGCTGGGCCGCCCCGACGTGGATCAGGCCCGCGTTTCGGCGGCACTCGAGGTGGTAAGCCTCTCGGAACTTGCGGCTCGGCGCGGGCCGGCGATGATCGGCGAAGGCGGCTTTGGCCTTTCCGGTGGCGAAGCACTCCGGCTGGCGCTGGCGCGTGCCGCCGCGACACCGCAGGCCGGCCTTGTTCTGGCCGACGAACCGACCGCGCACCTCGACCGGGAAACCGCGCACGAGGTCACCGAAAGCCTTCTACGCATCAGCCGGGGAAAAACCCTGATCGTAGCCACGCATGATCCATTGCTTGCAGCCCGCATGGACCGCGTCATCACCCTGAAAGCACCAGAAACAGCCGGAGACGGGTCATGACCGGGAACAGCAGTCTTCGCGCCGTCGCTTCGCTTTTCTGGTCCGGCAACCGCAACAGGCTTCTCGCCGGCGCACTCCTCTCGCTCGCCACCGTTTTGTGCGGCATCGCGCTTCTGGGGCTTTCAGGCTGGTTCATCACGGCGACGGCCATTGCCGGGCTTTCGGTGGCGACGGCGCTCGCCTTCGACGTGTTCGCCCCGTCGGCAGGCATCCGCTTCCTGGCGCTCGCCCGCACGGCATCGCGCTATGGCGAACGTATCGTCACCCATGATGCAACGCTGGAAGTGCTTGCAGAACTGCGCGAAAGACTGTTTCGCGGCTGGGCGGTCGCGGGTGCTGCACGCGCCATGGCGGCGCGGCCGGCCCGTCTACTTTTCCGGCTGACCAACGATATCGACGCGCTGGACTCGCTCTATCTGCGCGTTCTCGTGCCGCTGTTCTCGGCAGCCGGTGCCGCTGTTGTCGCCGGGCTGGCGCTTGGCTTCATCGACATCCGGCTTGGCGTCGCTTCTTCGCTGTTCCTGCTGGCAGTTGGGCTCGGTGTGCCCACGCTAGCGGCGCGCCTTGCCCGAAAGCCGGCCCGCCGTCGCGCACATGCGCTGGAGGTTCTACGCGCTCGCAGCATCGACCTTGTCCGCGGGCAGAGCGAACTCACGATGGCCGGGCGGATCTTTGCCCAGCGCGAGGCAATTGCCGAGGCCGACCGGCGCCTGGCAGAGGCCGACGATGCAATGAACAGGACGGAAACAGGCGTCAGCATCACGCTCGGCATAGCCGGTGCAGTTCTGCTCGCCGCGATCCTGATCTTCGGTGCTGAACTTGCGGAACGTGGTTACATCAGCGCACCCGTTGCCGCATTGGCACTGCTCATCGGCTTGACTGCGACAGAACCGTTTGCCGCCCTGCGGCGCGGTGCTGTCGAGCTTGGACGCACGCTGACAGCCGTCCGCCGCGTCGGACCACGGCTGGGAGCGCAAGATAGCACGCCGGCAATCAATGCGCCGAATGCTGCCCGAACGTCGATATGCCTGAAGCATATCACCGCGGTCCATCCGGGATCGGTCCATCCCGCGCTCAAGGATGTTTCCCTGCAGGTCGGACACGGTGAGCGTATTGCGGTAATCGGGGCGAGCGGGGCCGGCAAATCGTCGCTTCTGGCAGCGCTTGCCGGTGAGATGATACCTGTCGGGGGCGCGGTCTCCAGCCTTCCCTCAGTCCTGTTCACGCAACGCACGGAATTGTTCAACGACACGCTGCGTGGCAATCTCGTGCTCGCCAATCCAGCGTCCCGCGACGGTCAGTTGCATGCCGCACTGGAAGCGGCAGGACTTTCACGACTGCTGGCTCGGTTGCCGGATGGGCTCGACACCATGCTGGGCGAGGGCGGTGCCGGGCTTTCCACCGGCCAGGCACGCAGGCTTGCACTCGCCCGGCTGGTGCTGCGGGACGCGCCGGTCTGGCTGCTCGACGAGCCGACTGAGGGGCTCGACCGTGAAACCGCGAACGATGTGATTGCGCGGGTCGGATGGTTCGCAGCCGGCAGAACCCTCGTGGTGTCAACGCACATCCGCCGTGAGGCCGAAGGCGCAGACCGCATCGTGCGCATGGCACAGGGCCGCATCCTCGCCGAAGCGCACCGCGGCACGGCCGAATACAATTCTTTGCTCGAAGGTCTGAGACCAGAATGAGCGCTTCCTCCCGACGACCAAAGGAGCCGGACAGCCGGATGGTACAATGGAACTGAACATCGTCGATCTCTCGCGGTTGCAATTTGCGATCACCGCGCTCTACCACTTTCTGTTCGTCCCGCTGACGCTTGGACTGTCGGTGCTGGTCGCCATCATGGAGACCGTATACGTCATGACTGGCCGCACCATCTGGCGGCAGATGACGAAATTCTGGGGCACGCTCTTCGGCATCAATTTCGTGCTCGGCGTCGCCACCGGCATCGTCATGGAGTTCCAGTTCGGTATGAACTGGAGTTACTACAGCCACTATGTCGGCGATATCTTCGGTGCACCTCTGGCCATTGAGGGCCTCATGGCTTTCTTCCTGGAGGCGACCTTTGTCGGCCTGTTCTTCTTCGGCTGGGACAAGCTCTCAAAGCTCGGCCACCTTGCCTCCGCCTGGGCGGTCGCCATCGGCTCCAATTTCTCGGCACTCTGGATCCTCATCGCCAATGGCTGGATGCAGAACCCCATAGGCTCCGCCTTCAACCCCCAGACCATGCGCATGGAAGTCACGGACTTTTACGCCGTGCTCATGAACCCGGTGGCGCAGGCGAAGTTCGTTCACACCGTGTCGGCCGGTTATGTCACGGCATCAGTTTTCGTTCTGGGCGTCTCCGCCTGGTACGTGCTCAAGGGCAGGCATCTGGAGCTTGCCAAGCGCTCAATGACTGTTGCTGCTTCTTTCGGCTTGGCAGCTGCTCTCTCGGTCGTGGTGCTGGGCGATGAAAGCGGCTATCTCGCCACCGAGCATCAGAAGATGAAGCTCGCCGCCATTGAGGCCATGTGGGAAACGGAGCCGGCGCCGGCTTCCTTCACCGCTTTTGGTTTCCCGGATCAGGAAGCACGCGAAACCCATTATGCCGTGCATATCCCCTGGGCCATGGGAATCATCGCGACGCGTTCGCTCGACACGCAGATTCCTGGAATTGAGGAACTGGTCGAACGCGCGGAAGAGCGCATCAGAAACGGTATCGTCGCCTATGATGCCCTGCAGAAAATCCGCGCCGCCGGCAGCACGGATGCCATTCCCGACGATGTGAAGGCAGCTTTCGAGGAGAGTGGCGCGGACCTCGGATATGCGCTGCTTCTGAAGCCGTATCTCGACGATCCGCGTGAAGCGACGGACGCGCAGATAACCCAGGCGGCAAACGACACGGTGCCAAACGTGCCGACGCTGTTCTGGACCTTCCGCATCATGGTTGGGCTGGGCTTTTTCTTCATCCTGCTGATGGCGGTGTTCTTCTATCTGTCGGCCCGGCACAGGCTGGATCGCTATCCCATTCTTCTGCGGATCGCAGTTCTTGCTATCCCGCTCCCATGGATCGCAGCCGAATGTGGCTGGATCGTTGCGGAGTTCGGGCGTCAGCCGTGGATCATCGAAGGCGTGCTGCCGACCGCCGTGGCGGTCTCGAACCTTGGTGCTTCCACGGTGCTGATGACGATCATCGGCTTCTCGCTGATCTATACCGTCCTCTTCATCGTCGAAATGACGCTGATGCTGCGCGCCATTCGCAAGGGGCCTGAACCAGACGAAGAGCCAGAGGCCGAGTTCGGCCCCCGCGCCTTCGTTCCGGCGGAGTAAGAACAATGATCCTGCACACTCTTATCGACTATGAAACGCTGCGTGTCATCTGGTGGGGACTGCTCGGCGTGTTGCTGATCGGCTTTGCCATAACCGATGGTTTCGACCTTGGAACCGGAACACTTCTGCCCTTCGTGGCGAAGACCGACACCGAGCGCCGCGTCGTGATCAATGCCGTTGGCCCCGTCTGGGAAGGCAATCAGGTCTGGCTGATCCTGGGAGGCGGCGCCATTTTTGCGGCCTGGCCGCCGCTCTATGCGGTGTCCTTCTCGGGCTTCTATCTTGCCATGTTCGCTGTGGTCTTCGCGCTCATCCTGCGCCCCGTGGCGTTCAAATACCGGTCGAAGCGCGAGAACCCCGCCTGGCGCGCGACGTGGGACTGGGCGCTGTTCATTGGCGGTTTCGTTCCGGCGCTGATCTTCGGTGTTGCGGTAGGCAATGTCCTTCAGGGTGTGCCGTTCCGGCTCGAAAATGATCTGCGTATTTTCTACGAGGGCACGACATTGTTCGAGCTGCTCAATCCGTTTGCGCTTCTGTGCGGCCTGCTTTCGGTGGCAATGCTCGTCATGCATGGCGCATCCTGGCTGATGGTGAAGACCGAGGGATCCGTTGCCGCGCGCAGTCGTACCTTTGGGAGCGTTGCTGCCACGGCCACCATCGTGATCTTCGCACTCGGTGGCCTCTGGCTATGGGCCGGTGTCGACGGTTATCGCATCACCAGCGCCATTGTCACCGACGGTCCGTCCAACCCGCTGGCAAAGACCGTGGTACAGGCGAGCAACGCCTGGTTTGACAATTATGCGGCGCACCCATGGATGATGATCGCACCGGGCCTCGGTTTTGCCGGTGCAGCCCTCGCGCTCGTTCTGTTCCGTGCCCGGCGTGAGGTGCCGACCCTGCTTGCCAGCGCGGCGTCGATCATCGGCATCATCTCCACTGTCGGCCTGTCGATGTTCCCCTTCATCCTGCCGTCTTCCATCGCACCCGGTGCAAGCCTGACGGTTTGGGATGCTTCGTCGAGCCATCTCACACTCTTCATCATGCTGGTTGTGACGGCGTTTTTCATTCCCTTGATCGTCGCCTACACGAGCTGGGTCTACAGGGTGCTGTGGGGCAAGGTCGACAAGAACGAAATCGAGCAAGGCAAGGGGCACGCTTACTGAGCGCTGCCGTGAGACAAAAGGAGTTCACGACATGTGGTATTTTGCATGGTTGCTTGGCTTCCCACTCGCCGCAGCTTTCGCTGTGCTCAACGCGATGTGGTATGAGCTGATGGACGACGCGGCGAAGAACAGAGAAGCCGGAAAGCAATGAATGTGCAGACGCCGGCCTTGTGCCGGCGTTTTGCTTTCGAGCTTCAGTCGGCGATCTGCCCGCTTGCCGGGCGTTTCATGATCACTTCGCGGTGTGGATAGGGGATCTCGACCCCGTTTTCCTTTAGCGTGTCCCACAATGCGAGCAGCACTTTGCCGCGCACATTGGTGAGACCCTGCTGCGGATCACGGATCCAGAAGCGCAGCACGAAATCGAGGGAGGATTCACCAAACCCCGTCAGCCAGCAGACCGGTCTCCGATCTGCATCGACACGACCAACACTCATGGCAGCTTCAATGGCGAGGGCCGAAACCTGATGCGGATCAGCCTCATAGGAAACGCCAAACGGCACGTCGAGGCGCACCATCTCGTCGCTGAACGACCAGTTGATCACCTGCTGGGTGATGAAGTCCTCGTTGGGGATGAGATACTCGCGCCCGTCTCGGGTGATCACGGACACGAAACGCGCCCGCAATTCCCGGATCCAGCCGAACGTGTCGCCGAGCGTGATCGTGTCGCCCGGTTTGATGGACTTGTCGAGCAGGATGATGATGCCCGAGATGAAGTTGGAAACGACCTTCTGCAGGCCGAAGCCGAGCCCCACGCCGACAGCGCCGGAAAACACCGTCAGCGCCGTCAGGTCGACGCCAACGGAGGAAAGGGCGATCGCGCCTGCGGCGATGACGAGCCCGATCTTGACCACCTTGCCGAGCAGCACGCGGATCGACGGTGTGAGTTCGTCGGAGCGCTGGACGCGCTCGTCGAAATAATTGCCAAGCACGACGGCAAGCCAGACAGTGCCGGTGAGCAGCACCGCGGCTTTCAGCAGCACCAGAGCGCTTAACCGTGTCGCGCCGAGCGGCAGGGCCAGCGTGTCGAGAAACGCTGCCGCCTCGTCGTCTATGCCGAGAATGACAATGGCCGCATAGGTCCACGCGATCCACCCAATGGTTCTGGCAAGCAGGCGGTTGCGGATGATGCGCGAGACAACCGACGTGAACAACCAGGCAAGTGAAAGCGACAGGGTGAGTGAAAGCAACAGGGTCCTGCTTGGCCATGTAAGCGAGCGCAACACCGTCAGTGCCGCGAAAAGAAGAAGCACAAACAGGATCCAGTCGGTGCGCCTCATCAGCGCCACGACAACGCGCAGAAGACCCTGATGACCCTTGATGCGCCTGGCGCGTGCCTCGAGCCGGCTTTCCAGTCCACGCGATGCCAGCTTTGCGATAAAGAAGAGCACCGCAATGATTGCGAACTGGTACAAGGTCCAGGGATCGGCGAGAGTGACGAGCTTGGCTTGCACCCAATTCGCAATCTCGATCAGAAGGTCCACGAACGCCATATCTGTAGTCTAGAGCAATTTCTGTCGGTGTGGAAACAGTGCGCGCCGCAAAAATGCGGCTAAAACAAGCAGATGGCGCTATGGTGCGAAACGCATTGCCGCGTGGCCGGGGCCTGTCATGATCCAAAAGGGGACATCGGACGAACCGCTATTGCTGGGTATAGACACCGGCGGCACCTATACGGATGCCGTGCTGTTCTGCGAGCGCTCGGGCGTTGTCGGCAAGGCGAAAGCGTTGACGACAAGGCACGATCTGGCAGAAGGCATTTCAGGTGCCGTCGATGCAGTGCTTGCGAAGGTGCCTACTCCCGTGGGCCGCATTGGCCTCGTCTCCATGTCGACGACACTCGCCACCAACGCGCTTGTGGAAGGTCAGGGTGGTCGCGTAGCGCTGGTGATGATTGGGTTCTCGGAAACCGATCTTATGCAGGCGGGACTGCGCAACGCACTGCGATCCGATCCGGTCGTTTTTTTACCCGGCGGACATGACGTGCACGGCAATGAAACGCCGCTGGACATGGGGCGGCTTGAAGCTGAGATTGATGCGCTGGCAGAAAATGTGACAGCCTTTGCTGTCTGCGCCTATTTTGCGGTGCGCAACCCCGCCCATGAGATTGCTGCCAGGGATTTCATTCGCACCCGCACCGATCTGCCGGTCACGATCAGCCATGAGCTTTCCGCCCAGCTTGGCGGGCCGCGCCGCGCTCTGACAACCCTGCTCAATGCGCGGCTCATCGCATTGATCGATCGCCTTGTGGTCGCCACTGAGAGTTTTCTTGAACAGCGTGGTATCCGCGCGCCGCTCATGGTGGTGCGTGGCGACGGCGCGCTTGTTTCGGCGGCGTTCGCCCGAGGCAGGCCGATTGAGACCATACTGTCTGGCCCGGCTGCGAGCCTCGTTGGTGCGCGTTACCTGACCGGCCTTGATCGTGCGGTTGTCTCCGATATCGGTGGCACGACCACTGACATTGCTGTCCTCGAAAACGGCCAGCCACGCATCGACCCGCAAGGCGCGCGCGTCGGCGGCCATCGTACCATGGTCGAGGCGGTGGCGATGCGCACTTTCGGGCTCGGCGGAGACTCCGAAGTCAGGATTGATGAGGGCGGGCTGAGCGGTCGCCTTGTGCTGGGACCACGTCGGTTGATCCCTTTGTCACTCGCCGCCCATCTTCATGGGGATCAGGTACTCGAGACGCTTCGGAAACAGCAGGACAGGGCGGTGTCCGCCCGGCTGGATGGGCGGTTTGCGTGTCGGAGTGGGATGCCGGAGCGCCACGCCGCGGGTCTCTCGCAGAGCGAGGCCGCGCTCTATGCCCGGCTGGAGCGAGAGCCGGTAGCGCTTGAGACGATCATCCTTTCCAACGCGCAACTGGCGCCGCTCGATCGTCTCGTCGCGCGTGGTCTGGTCTCCTTGATCGGATTTACTCCGACCGATGCCGCTCACGTTCTTGGACGGCAGACCGGATGGGATGTTGAGACGGCCCGCCTTGGCGCAGCGCTTTTCGCCAGACGCCGCGATGGCAGCGGGCAGCCGCTTGCGTTGGATGCGGAAGCGTTCTGCGAACGCGTGCTGGCGCGTCTGACCCGGTGTTCCGCAGAAGCCGTGCTCGAAACGGCACTGTGTGAGGATGGGCTGGACGGTGCATCGCTCGCCGAGCACGAGCTCATACGTCGTGCGCTCGACGGGACACAAGGCGTTGCAGGCTTCCAGGTTTCGCTAGACCGCGCTGTGATCGGCTTGGGTGCATCGGCGCCGCTGCATTTTTCCGGGTTGGGAGAACTGCTTCGCGGAGCCTGCGTGCTGCCTGAGGATGCGGATGTCGCCAACGCCATTGGCGCTGTTGTAGGTCGTGTGGGTGTGCGCAGCGAAGCGCATATCGGGCAACCGCGAGAAGGCGTCTATCGGGTGCGCGTTGCGGAAGAGCTGCGTGATTTTCCAGATGAGGAAGAGGCCTTGGCTTTTGCCGAGCGTGTGCTGAAGCGCGATCTCCGCGACAGGGCACATGAGGCCGGTGCCGATCAGGCCGAGCTCCACGTGACGCGCGACATCCGCGCTATCGATGTCGACGGCAGTCGCCGTTTTCTGGAAGCGCGGGTCGTGGTGCAGGCATCGGGACGCCCGCGTATGGCGCTCAACCACGATCGAGATTGAAACTTCTTCTCCATCCGGCGAATTGACCCCGTGCCGCTGGCATGGTGAAAGCAGTGCATCATTTCTGACATTGGGAAGAGGAGTGTCTGCCAAATGGAAAATCGCGTTGAGCTTCATGGGTTGAAGGTTGCGGAAGAGCTGCGCGATTTCGCCGTGAGAGAGGTGCTCCCTGGTACCGGCATAGAACCCGACAAATTCTGGAAAGCGCTCTCGGAGATCGTTCACGATCTGGCGCCGAAAAACCGTGCCTTGCTCGCCAAACGCGATGCCATGCAAGAGAAGATCGACGCCTGGTACAGGGAAAACGGCGCGCCTTCCGATCAGGAAGCCTATCAGGACTTCCTGCGCGAGATCGGCTATCTGCTGCCGGAAGGCGAGGCCTTCTCGGTCTCAACACAAAATGTCGATCCGGAGATTGCCAGTGTTGCCGGGCCGCAGCTCGTCGTGCCAGTGATGAATGCGCGCTACGCGCTCAACGCGGCCAACGCCCGCTGGGGTTCGCTCTACGATGCGCTTTACGGCACCGACGCCATTTCCGAGGAGGATGGGGCGGAAAAGGGCAAGGGCTACAATCCGAAGCGCGGCGAAAGGGTCATCGCCTGGGCGCGTGCCTTCCTCGATGGCAGCGCGCCGTTGGATGGTGCTTCCTGGGCAGACATTGCCGGCCTTTCGGTTGTCGATGGTCACCTCGTGGCGAAAACCGATGGCGGTGAAGCGCGCCTGAAGGATGCTTCGAAATTCGTCGGCTATCGGGGTGGGGCCGATCAGCCGACCGCCGTTCTGCTCGCCACCAATGGCATGCATGCGGAGATCGTGATCGACCGCAACCACCCGATTGGCAAGACCGACAAGGCGGGCATTGCCGATGTGGTGCTGGAATCGGCTCTGACCACGATCCAGGATTGCGAGGATTCCGTTGCCGCCGTGGATGCGGAAGACAAGGTCGTCGTCTATCGCAACTGGCTCGGCCTGATGAAGGGTGATCTTGAAGAGCAGGTAACGAAGGGCGACAAGACCTTCACGCGCCGCCTGAACCCCGATCGTGAATACACCGCGCCCGATGGCGGGACACTCACGCTTCCCGGTCGTTCGCTGATGCTGGTGCGCAATGTCGGTCACCTGATGACCAATCCGGCCATTCTCGACGCCGATGGCAATGAAGTGCCGGAAGGCATCATGGACGCGCTCTTCACTGCAGCCATTGCGCTGCACGATATCGGGCCAAATGGCCGCCGCATGAACAGCCGTGCGGGCTCCATGTATGTGGTGAAGCCGAAGATGCACGGGCCTGAAGAGGTGGCCTTCGCTGTGGAACTGTTCGGTCGCGTCGAGAAAGCCCTCGGCATGGCGCCCAACACCATGAAAATGGGTATCATGGACGAGGAGCGTCGCACCACGATCAACCTGAAAGAGTGCATCCGCGCCGCGCGCGAGCGGGTGGTCTTCATCAACACTGGTTTCCTCGACCGCACCGGCGACGAGATCCACACCTCCATGGAAGCCGGTCCGATGATCCGCAAGGGCGACATGAAGCAGGCCGCCTGGATCGCCGCCTACGAAAACTGGAATGTCGATATCGGCCTTGAGTGCGGTCTTTCCGGCCACGCCCAGATCGGCAAGGGCATGTGGGCCATGCCCGACCTGATGGCGGCGATGCTGGAGCAGAAGATCGGACATCCGAAGGCCGGCGCAAACACGGCATGGGTGCCGTCGCCTACGGCCGCTACGCTTCACGCCACGCATTATCATCAGGTGGATGTGCATGCCGTTCAGGCCGAACTGAAAAACCGCAAGCGCGCAGCGCTTTCCGATATTCTCTCGGTGCCGGTAGCGACGCGCCCCAACTGGACGCCGGAGGAAGTCCAGAAGGAGCTCGACAACAACGCGCAGGGCATACTGGGCTATGTGGTGCGCTGGATCGATCAGGGCGTCGGCTGCTCCAAGGTTCCCGATATCAATGATGTCGGCCTGATGGAAGATCGCGCGACATTGCGTATTTCCGCCCAGCACATGGCAAACTGGCTGCATCATGGCGTCGCAAGCAAAGAGCAGGTGATGGAAACGATGAAGCGCATGGCGGCGGTTGTTGACCGGCAGAATGAAGGCGATCCGCTCTATCGCCCGATGGCGCCGGATTTCGACAATTCCATTGCCTTTCAGGCGGCCTGCGACCTTGTGTTCAAGGGCCGGGAACAGCCCAATGGCTACACTGAGCCGGTTCTGCATGCACGCCGCCTTGAACTGAAGGCGCAAGACAGTGCAAGTAGAGCATCATGACCCGCTGATGGCGCATCGGATTCGCTGGCGGAACAACAACAGGTCGCCGGATTGTGCCTGAATGAAGATCCTTGCAATCGATACCGCGGCGGCGCTCTGCGCCGCCTGCGTTCTTGAAACCGATACGGATGAAGAGCTCAGTCGGCATGTGCTGGACCTGGGCAAGGGGCATGCCGAATACGTCATGTCCGTCATCGAAGACGCGCTGCAGACTGCCGGTCTCGGCTATGAGGCACTCGGAGCTGTGGCTGTCTCGGTCGGACCGGGATCATTCACCGGCGTGCGGGTCGGAGTGTCGGCAGCACGCGGCCTTGCACTGGCTCTCAATGTGCCTGCCATTGGCGTTTCCACACTGGAGGCGCTTGGCGAGGAGGCGCGCGCGGTGCTTCCCGGACGCATTGTTCTCGTGGCGCTTGGTCAGCGCGCGCCAAGTCTTTTCGCCGCGGGCTTCAACCGCGAGGGGCGCGTTCTTCTCGAACCTCAGAGCCAGCCAGCGGAGAGGCTGGCCGAATGGGCCTTTGCCGAGAATGCAGTCGTCTACGGCGTTGCCGCAGAGCTTGTAGCCGCGGCTGGCTCGCCGGCGCTCGACATCCAGCCAGCTGGCGCGACAGCGGATATTCTGACCTTCGCCCGGCTGGCGGCTGCGAAGGGGGCGAGTGGCGAGCTGCCGAAGCCACTCTATCTGCGCGCACCGGACGCCGCACCGCAGCAGAATTTCGCGCTCCCGCGGAAGGAAGGCTGATGGCGCTCTTTCCGAGAAAACGCGAGTTTGTCGTGCGACCGCTGGAGGTCGCAGACAGTCTTGTTCTGGCCGACATGCACGCCGAAGACTTTGCTCGCCCGTGGAGCGATGCGGAGTTTGAAGCACTCCTCACACAGGATGGCGTGTTCGGTTTCGCCGTTTCCGAAATCGGCAGAAAACCGCCGCAGCTTGCCGGGTTCGTGCTTGCGCGACAGGCCGCGGATGAGGGCGAGATCCTCACCATTCTTGTCGCCCGCAACCAGCGCCGTCACGGGCTTGGCCGTCAACTGATGGATGCGGTGCTTTTCAGAATGCATGGTGACCGGGTGGCGGCGCTGTTCCTCGAGGTGGATGAAACCAACACTGCTGCCATCGCGCTCTACCGTCGCCTCGGCTTCCGTCAGGTTGGAGGTCGGCCCGACTATTACCGCGATGCAAACGGCCGGCGCACCAGCGCTCTGGTAATGCGCCGCGACCTGCGTTGAGCTGGAGCCTGATGTTTCCCGCAAACGGAAAATGCTGTAGAGGGTCCATTCCTCGCAACGGGCCTCAAAGCTAATTCAGGGCTGATCAAAGGCTGATGTTCAGCACGCTACGTTTCGTCATCTCAATTCTGATTGTCGCGCTCTACACACTGCCGCTCATGGTGGTGCAGGAGATCGCGCTCAGAACCGGGTTTTTCAGCGACCGCATCGTGCCGCGCCTCTGGCACAGGCTCACCCTGCGCGTGCTCGGTGTGCGGGTGCGCATGGAAGGGCATCCGTCACGGGAGCGCCCACAGATGATCGTCGCCAATCATGTCTCCTGGCTCGACATTCTGGTGCTCGGGTCACTCGATGGCGTACACTTCATTGCCAAGTCAGAAATGCGGAACTGGCCCATCCTCGGCACATTCGCGCGGCAGCAGCGTTCAGTGTTCGTTGAGCGCGAGCGCCGCCGCACCTCGCCGGAGCAGGCGCGGGAGATTGCCGAGCGGCTTTCCGACGGGGATCCGATGGTGCTTTTTGCCGAGGGCACGACCGGTGATGGCAACAAGGTCCTGCCGTTCAAGAGCACGCTTTTCAGCGCCGCGCAGCTTGCGCTGGCGAGCGACCGGGCCGAAAGCGTCACGGTGCAGCCCGTGGCGATCACTTATCTGAGTAAGGGCGGGCTCCGCCTCGACCGGCGCGAGCGCGCCGCGCTGTCGTGGATCGGCGATACCGACCTCTTGCCCAACCTCATCACGGTTCTTCAGTCGCGGCCCGTCGATATTGTTGTGCGCTATGGCGATCCGATCCCGTTTCTGGCAAAAGGCGACCGCAAGACCGTCACGCGGGAAGCCGAGGCGCAGGTGCGCGCCATGCTCACGGCAGGCTTACGCGGCACCGAAATCTGACGGATTCATCACACAGCGAAGAATCGTCTGTTTTTTGACACGCAAAAACGTTAGGAAACCGGCATGGAACAGAATATCGCGCCGGAAACCGGCAGCTCCGAAAACACTGGCAACGCATCTGAAGTGCGCCCCGCCACCAAGAAGGTTTTCGTGAAGACCTATGGCTGCCAGATGAATGTCTACGACTCGCAGCGCATGTCCGATGCGCTCGCAGCCGACGGCTATGCGCCGACGGATCAGATCGAAGAGGCCGACCTCGTGCTTCTCAATACCTGCCACATCCGCGAGAAGGCGGCGGAGAAGGTGTACTCCGAGCTTGGCCGCATCCGCCAGCTCAAGGAAGCGCGCAGCCAGGCCGGCCGCGAGACCGTGATCGGCGTGGCCGGTTGCGTGGCGCAGGCCGAGGGGCAGGAGATCCTGCGCCGTGCGCCTGCCGTGGATCTGGTGATCGGGCCGCAGACCTACCACCGCCTGCCCAAAGTGGTGAAGCGCGCGCTTGGCGGCGAAAAGATCGTCGAGACCGAATACGCGATCGAAGACAAGTTCGAGCATCTGCCGCAGCCGCAGAAGCGCGTGGTGCGCAATCGCGGCGTGACGGCATTCCTCACCGTTCAGGAAGGCTGCGACAAGTTCTGCACCTTCTGTGTGGTGCCCTATACGCGTGGTTCGGAAATCTCCCGGCCCGTGGCGCAGATCGTTGCCGAGGCGGAACGCCTCGCCGAGGGCGGCGTGCGCGAGGTGACGCTGCTTGGACAGAACGTCAACGCCTGGCATGGCGAGGGTGCGGACGGGCGGGAATGGGGGCTTGGCGAACTTCTTTTCCGGCTGGCTGAAATCC
Organism: Nitratireductor sp.; assembly: GCF_017794765.1. Taxonomy (GTDB): domain Bacteria; phylum Pseudomonadota; class Alphaproteobacteria; order Rhizobiales; family Rhizobiaceae; genus Nitratireductor. Next base: position 940,475 of record NZ_CP051236.1, read on the forward strand.
CCGGTCTCGACCGGCTGCGCTACACGACCAGTCATCCGCGCGACATGGATGACGCGCTGATCGCCGCCCACCGCGATTTGCCCAAGCTGATGCCTTATCTCCACCTTCCGGTGCAGTCGGGATCCGACCGGATCCTGAAAGCAATGAACCGCAAGCATACGGGCGATGAATATCGCCGGCTGATCGACAGGATCAGAGAGGCGCGGCCCGACATCGCCATGTCGGGCGATTTCATCGTCGGTTTCCCTGGCGAAACGGATCAGGATTTCGAGGACACGATGCAACTGATCCGCGACGTGACCTATGCGCAGGCCTTCTCGTTCAAATATTCGCCGCGTCCGGGTACGCCGGGGGCGGATCTGGGCGGTCAAGTGCCGGAAGCGGTTAAGGATGAGCGGCTTCAGGCGCTCCAGGCGCTGCTCACCGAACAGCAGCGCGCTTTCGTTCAGAGCCTCGTCGGTACCGAGATGGACGTGCTTCTTGAAAAACCCGGTCGTCAGCCGGGACAGCGTGTCGGCCGGTCGCCCTGGCTGCAACCTGTGATTCTTGATGAAAAAGCCGGCGAAATCGGTGACATTATCAATGTTCGAATCACGCAGGCAGGCCCCAACAGCCTGTTTGCCGAGCCGGTGTCGTAAAGGAGAGGCGTTTGACCGCCAGCACTGAGTTGAAGAACATGCCCTCCGGGGCCTCCGACATGGCACACATCGTGCTGACCTTCGATGACAACAAGCTGGCCAGCGCCCTCTACGGGCCATTCGACGAGAATCTGGCCCAGATCGAGCAGCGGCTCGGCGTGGATATCCGCTCCAAGGGCAATCAGCTTACCGTCAAGGGAGAGAGCGTTGCGGCCGCACAGGCGCGCCGTGCGCTCGATTATCTCTACGATCTCCTCCAAAAGGGGACGGAGCTTGCCCCCTCCGATGTGGACGGTGCCGTGCGGCTGGCCATCGCCGCCGATGAACAGCTCACCTTCCCGACGATGGAGAGCAAGGGAAAGCTCGCCGCCGCGCAGATTTCCACGCGCAAGCGCACCGTGCACGCGCGCTCGGCCAATCAGGACGCCTATATGCGGGCGCTGGAGCGCTCGGAACTGGTGTTCGGCATCGGTCCTGCCGGCACGGGAAAGACCTTCCTCGCCGTAGCCTATGCCGCCATGCTTCTGGAGCGCGGCGCGGTGGACCGCATCATTTTGTCGCGGCCGGCTGTGGAAGCAGGTGAGCGGCTTGGCTTCCTGCCGGGCGACATGCGCGAAAAGGTCGACCCCTACCTGCGCCCGCTCTATGACGCGCTTTACGACATGATACCGGCGGAAAAGGTGGAACGCGCGCTGGCGGCAGACGTGATCGAGATTGCGCCACTTGCCTTCATGCGCGGCCGCACGCTGGCCAATTCAGTGGTCATCCTCGATGAGGCGCAGAACACCACGCCGATGCAGATGAAGATGTTTTTGACGCGGCTTGGCGAGAACGCCCGAATGATCGTCACCGGCGACCCGAGCCAGATCGACCTCCCGCCCAACACAAAGTCGGGCCTGGTTGAAGCGCTTGAGGTTCTGGGTGACGTGTCTGGTATCGTTACCGTCCGCTTCGACGAGAAGGACGTGGTGCGCCATCCGCTGGTGGCTGCGATTGTCCGGGCCTATGACAAGAAGGCGCGGGGCTGATCCGCGCGGGCTGATGGACGATATTCCTCCTGCCGGTACAAAGCCGGAAATCGTTGTTGAAGTCGCCATTGAGGCGGGTGACTGGACATCTGAAACTGCGCTTCAGACGCTGGCTGAGCGGGCCGTTCGCGCGGCTGTAGCCGTAATTGAACTTGAGCCGGATGAGGGTGGGGCGGTCAGCCTGCTTTTCACTGGCGACGCCGAAATCCAGGTGTTGAATCGCGAATGGCGCGGCAGGGACAAGCCCACCAATGTGCTTTCCTTTCCTGCTCCTGAGATGCTCAATCCGGGAGATGAATTGCAGCCCCTCGGGGACATTATTGTCGCCCACGAGACCGTCGCGAGGGAAGCTGCAGAAGAGGGTAAGCAATTCGATCACCATCTGACGCATCTCATCGTTCATGGATTTTTGCATATCATGGGATATGACCATGAAACCGATGAAGAAGCTGAAGAGATGGAAGAATTGGAGCGCAAAGCGCTGCAAACACTTGCCATTCACGATCCGTACGCCTAACTGAAGGGCTTAATTGAACAAACGGCCATGACAGAGAACACGATGATCGCGGCGGGAGATGTGCCCGCAAGCGAGACGAACTCCCCCGAGGAGGGGGAAGAGGGGTCTAGTAGGCCCCCGCAACGAAACACCGGCAGCCGCCTGTCCCTTTGGGAGAGAATGATGGCAGCGCTAGGCATTCGAAACGGCTCCTCGCTGCGCGATGATCTCGCGGATGCACTGGACGAGCACACCCACGACACGGCGGCCTTCTCCCCCGGTGAAAGGGCAATGCTGAAGAACATCCTTCGCCTGCGCGAATTGCGCGTCGAGGATGTGATGGTTCCACGCGCCGATATCGAGGCAGTGGATCTCAACACAACGCTGGGCGAGCTCCTGAACGCCTTCGAGCGGTCAGGTCATTCGCGCATGCCGGTCTACGGCGAGACGCTGGATGATCCGCGCGGGATGGTGCACATCCGGGATGTGGTGACCCACATCACCAAAACGGCCAGGGCCAAAAGAGGCCGGGCAAGAAAAACGCCTGAGCCTGCCGCGTTCGATCTAGGCAAGGTCGATCTTGACCGCACGATCGGCGAGTTGAGCCTGCCCCGTTCCATTCTGTTCGTACCACCTTCCATGCTTGCATCGGACCTGATGGCCCGGATGCAGGCGTCTCGCACACAGATGGCCCTTGTCATCGACGAATATGGTGGCACCGATGGTCTCGTTTCGCTGGAAGACATCGTCGAGATGGTTGTCGGCGATATCGAGGATGAGCATGACGACGACGCACCTCTCATCGAGCAGGTCGGCGAGGATGTTTTTGTCGTGGACGCCAAGGCGGAAATCGAGGATGTGGCTGAAGTGATCGGTGACGATTTCCACGCCGAGGAACATTCCGAAGATGTGGACACGATCGGCGGCGTCATTTTCAATGTTCTGGGGCGTGTTCCTGCGCGCGGCGAAGTGGTTCAGGCAATTCCTGGCTTCGAGTTTCAGGTTCTGGACGCTGATCCACGTCGGGTAAAGCGTGTGCGCATTGTTCACAACAGGGCGTCCGAACGTCGCAGAAGATCGGCGCGTGCCGGCGACAATTTGTAGCTCCTGACATCCAAACCCGCGATACGGTTTCAAAGCATGACAAACTACTGATACTGCTTGTCGTGTGATTCGGGTTTCACGGATGGGTGAATGGAACGCGTCGCCGAACGGGTGATTTTGCTGAGTGGATGGCGGCGATCGCTCGTAGCCTTCATCGCCGGTGGTTTCGCCGCGCTGGCACAACCGCCATTTGACTTCTTCGCCGCCTGTTTTGTGTCATTTCCTGTCCTGGTCTGGCTTCTGGATGGCGCGGTCGGAGATGGCCGCGGTCTGCGTGCGCTGGCGCTCCCGGCATTCAAGACGGGTTGGTGGTTCGGCTTCGGCTATTTTATGCTTGGGCTATGGTGGATCGGCAATGCATTGCTGGTTGACGCCGGAAATTTTGCTTGGGCTGTTCCTCTTGCGATTGTCGGACTTCCCGCGTTTCTGGCCATTTTCTATGGATTTGCAGCGCTTTTCGCACGATTTCTTTGGTCTGGTGGGATTCTGAGAATTGTTTCTCTAGCATTCTTTTTCGGTGTTTCTGAGTTGATCAGGAGCGTAATCTTCACGGGCTTTCCCTGGGGCTCCATCGGCTACGCCGCGATGCCCACACTGCTTAGTATGCAGTCGGCTAAAGTTTTCGGCCTGGTTGGCATGAATTTTCTGGCAGTTCTCGTGTTTTCGATGCCCGCATTGCTGGGTACGCGACGGCATCTCCTGGTCGGCAGTATTACGGCTATTGGCTTGGTAACAATACAGTTTACGTATGGTTATCTAAGTCTTTCGAGAGAAAGCGCCGCTGATAAATTTTTGCCTGTCCGCATCGTCCAGCCGTCTATCAAGCAGACTGAAAAATGGGATTCCTTAGAACAAACGCGTATCTTTAATATCCTGCTTGACCTTACCCGGCGTCAGGTCGCGGATGGCGGCGCGAAACCCCAATTGATTGTCTGGCCGGAGACTGCCGTTCCATTTCTGTTTACTGATCGCCCGGAAGCCCTGGTGCAACTGGGCGAAGCGCTGGATGAGGGGCAGATGCTTCTCACCGGCGCTGTCCGGGCCGAAGGCGGCGATGGCCTGGGGGCAACCCGCTATTACAATTCGGTTGTGGCGATAGCTCAGGATGGAACAATTGTTGACGCTGTCGACAAGGTGCATCTGGTGCCGTTTGGTGAATACGTGCCATTTGCCAACCTATTGAATAATATAGGTATAGAAGAAATAGTGCAGTCTGCAGGCCCGTTCACGGCGGGTGGTGCTCGACGCCCGATCACGGTTGAGGAGGGCACACGCGTGATGCCCTTTGTTTGCTACGAGATCATATTTCCGCATCTGGTCGCCGACGCGGCAGACCAGTCTGACATTCTTCTGAATGTCACCAATGATGCTTGGTTTGGGGTGTCGCCTGGCCCGTACCAGCATTTCCGTCAGGCCCGTGTGCGCGCGGTTGAAAGCGGTCTCCCGCTACTGCGTGCAGCCAACTCGGGCATCTCCGCTGTGATCGACTCATCTGGTAGGGTCGTCGAGGCGTTTGACCTCAATGCAGTGGGCAATCTGGATGTCCGGATGCCTATTCAGAAGCGAGAGAAACTTTATTTTGAGAATCCGGGAACCAATGGAATGTTTATTGCGTTTGGTTTTGGGGCCGTGCTTTTCGGTGCAAGTATTGTTCGACGTCTGAGAGCGAATTGACATCGTCCCTTTCGGCTACGCATAGTGTGTAAGCCGACTACATCGCAATTCGATTTGACAGGCTTGGGGCTCTGGGAGGTCGAAGAGGTAGATCGGTCAATGGCAACCCCGTGCCGGACGGCGAGGGAATATATGAACAAGAACAAGAAAAAACCGAATCCGATCGATATTCATGTTGGAGGTCGGATCAGACTAAGAAGAAACATGCTTGGCATGAGCCAGGAAAAACTTGGCGAAAGCCTGGGCATAACTTTCCAGCAAATTCAGAAATACGAGAAGGGTACGAATCGCGTCGGTGCGAGCCGGCTGCAGGCAATCGCGTCGGTTCTCAGTGCTCCGGTGTCGTTCTTTTTTGAAGGAGCGCCAGGCGAGGAAAGCGAGGCCGGAAGGGGGATGGCGGAGGACGGTGCGGACTTTGTCGTCGATTTTCTCAACAGCAGTGAAGGTGTTCAGTTGAACAGGGCGTTTGCAAAGATTTCTGATCCGAAGGTGCGTCGCCGCATCATCGATCTGGTTAAGGTACTGGCCGTCGAAAACCAGGACTGAGGGTTTGCCCACATAACGCTGAAAGCACTCCAGGAGCGCTGCTGAACAACAGGGAACGGGTAAATCCGTTCCCTGTTTTGCTTTGTGCTGCAACCGTTGTGCTTGACCTGACGCATCGAGCTTGGCTAACAGGGAGGCGCCTGTTGCCGACAGATTGATCGGCTTCTTCTCAGAGGGGATACCCGTGGCGCGCAAGAACTATCTCTTTACAAGTGAATCCGTTTCCGAAGGCCATCCCGACAAGGTCTGTGATCGCATCTCCGATGAGATTGTCGATCTGGTCTACCGGGAAGCCAAGAAATCCGGCATGGACCCATGGAAGGTCCGTGTCGCCTGCGAAACGCTGGCCACGACCAACCGCGTCGTGATCGCCGGCGAGGTGCGCGTTCCCGAGACGCTGCTCAAACGTGACAGGAAAACCGGCGAGATCGCAAAGGATTCGCAGGGCAATCCGCTCATCAATCCGTCGCGCTTCCGCTCGGCCGCGCGCCGGGCCATCCGCGCCATTGGCTATGAACAGGACGGCTTTCACTGGAAGACGGCGAAGATCGACGTGCTCCTGCACGGCCAGTCGCCGGACATTGGCCAGGGCGTCGATAACGCCGCCGACCGTCAGGGCGAAGAAGGCGCTGGCGATCAGGGCATCATGTTCGGCTATGCCTGCCGTGAGACACCGGACCTTATGCCGGCGCCCATCTACTACTCGCACAAAATCCTTCAGCTTCTGGCTGATGCCCGCAAGTCCGGGGAAGGCGACGCCGCAAAGCTTGGCCCCGATGCCAAGGCGCAGGTCACCGTGCGCTACGTCGACGGTGAGCCCTCCGAGGTCACCGAAATCGTTCTGTCCACCCAGCATCTGGATGCGTCGTGGAACAGCGCCAAGGTACGTCAGGTTGTCGAGCCCTATATTCACGAAGCGCTGTCTTCCGGTGGTATCAAGGTTGCAGAAAACTGCAACTGGTACATCAATCCGACAGGAAAATTCGTCATCGGCGGGCCCGATGGGGATGCGGGTCTGACTGGCCGCAAGATCATCGTCGACACCTATGGTGGCGCAGCCCCTCATGGTGGCGGTGCTTTCTCCGGAAAGGACACAACCAAGGTGGACCGGTCGGCAGCTTATGCCGCGCGTTATCTTGCCAAGAACGTGGTCGCGGCCAGTCTCGCCGAGCGTTGCACGATCCAGCTTTCCTACGCTATCGGCGTAGCGCAGCCACTGTCGGTCTATGTGGATCTGCACGGCACGGGTCGTGTCTCGGAGGAAGAGGTCGAGATTGCCATTCGTGAGGTGATGGATCTGTCACCGACCGGCATTCGTCGCCATCTGGATCTCAATCGCCCCATCTACGCCAAGACAGCTGCCTACGGTCACTTCGGTCGGAAGGCCAGCCGCGATGGTTCGTTTTCCTGGGAGCGCACCGATCTGGTGAAAACCCTCAAGCAGGCAGTCGCAAAAGCCGCGTGACGCGGCTTTTTATCAGTACCGGAACGTCCCTATGGCTGAAGAACGGCGCAAACGGGCTACCGAAGCCTTCTTCGGCCGTCGACATGGCAAGCGTCTGCGTCCAAAACAGGACGCGGCGCTTAGCGCTCTTCTCGATCACTCGCTGATAAAGCTCAATGTCGCTTCACCGGATCCTGCTACCTTGTTTTCCAAACCGGTCGAGCAGGTCAGGCTCGAGATCGGCTTTGGCGGGGGCGAACATCTGCTCAAAGAACTCACGCGCTTCCCGTGCACGGGTTTTATCGGGGTTGAGCCTTTCGTTAATGGCATGGCCAAACTTGCCTCCGCGGTAGACGAGGAGGGCGGTGTTCCAGCGAATCTAAGAGTGTACAACGATGATGCGACGGTGCTTCTGGACTGGCTTCCCGAAGCCTCCATTGCCGGAATAGATTTGTTTTACCCCGATCCCTGGCCCAAGAAAAAACACTGGAAACGACGCTTCGTGAACCGTGTAAATCTGGACCGGTTCGCCCGGGTGTTGAAACCGGGCGCGCGCTTCCGCTTCGCGTCAGACATCGACACCTATGTCGACTGGACACTGCAGCATTGCGAGGCGCATCCTGCATTCTGCTGGCAGGCAGAAAGTGCGGACGACTGGCGCCTGGCCTATGACGGCTGGCCTGGTACACGGTATGAGGCAAAGGCTATCCGCGAAGGCCGGACACCCGCCTATCTGACATTTCTACGGGTCTGAGCGGGGATTTACCGGCCGCTCATTCCATAAAACCGCTCGGGATCGATACCCAGCCGACGCAGATCGGCATCTTTCGCCCGACGGCGATTGCGCACTGCAGCAGAAACAGCCACAGCGCTTTCGATCACGCCGAAAAACTCTCCGATTCCTGAGATGAACTTGCGGGTAGACATCGAGTTACCTTTCATTGTGCAATGCAGCACAATCTACCGTAGCCCTCGGTTCCACAGAAGCGCCGTTCCAACAGGGCTGCTATGCATTTGTGCGTTGCATCATCACTCGAACCAAAAGCCTGCATAAGCTCCAGCTTCAGAACCTCAGCTCTTGAAAAGAAATGCCATCTCGGCTATATCCGGCTCAAATTCTTGGTCGCTACGACGGAGAGTGGGTCCAGCCGGTCCCGCTCTTTTTTGTTAGATGCGGCCGTCCGGAGGTTGGATGACGGCAGTTTCAGAAGACAGGAAGGGCGATGATCGCCTGATCCGCGAGAGCGGAATCGAGGCGCGTGTCGCTGCGATTATCATTCCTGTTCTGGGTGCAATCGGGTATCGCCTTGTGCGCGTTCGCATGACTGCGCAGGACGGCGCCACCTTGCAGATTATGGCTGAACGAACCGATGGCAGCATGACTGTCGAGGATTGCGAGGAAGTCAGCAGAGCGCTGTCGCCCGTTCTTGATGTCGAAGACCCGATCGACACGGCTTACCAACTCGAGATTTCCTCACCCGGTATTGACCGCCCGCTGGTGCGAAAGGCGGATTTTGCTGCTGCACAGGGGCATCTGGTCAAGATCGAGACTGCGGTTCTGCTGGACGGGCGCAAGCGCTTTCGCGGTTATGTGGTCGAAAGTGACGAAGCGACTGTCACGATCGAGCCGGAAACGGTCGAGGAAGAAGGGGACGAGGATGTCCTCTTTGGAATCCCCTTCGAGGCGATTGCCGAGGCGCGGCTTGTCCTGACGGACGAGCTGGTGCGCGACGCCCTGAAGCAGGAAAAGGAAGAGCGCCGCGAGCGCAATCGCAATCGCCGCCCTTCCGCATCGGAAAGGGCCGCTCAGCGGTCCGCCAAACAAAACGCAACTGAGCCGGCCGGGAACGAAGAACCCGGATCCCACGCCGAAGGAGAGTGACATGGCAGTCAGTGCGAACAGGCTGGAGCTTCTCCAGATCGCCGACGCGGTGGCCCGCGAGAAGTCCATCGACAAGCAGATCGTCATCGCCGCCATGGCCGACGCCATTCAGAAGGCCGCGCGGTCGCGTTACGGTCAGGAGACCAATATCCGCGCCGACATCAACCCGCAGACGGGTGAGATGAAGCTTCAGCGCTTGATGGAGGTTGTCGAAAACGTCGAGGAGCCGGCACGCGAAATTTCCGTCAAGGATGCACGCACGCGCAACCCCGACGCCCAGCCCGGCGATTTCCTTGCCGAGCAGCTTCCCCCCATGGATTTTGGGCGCATCGCTGCCCAGTCCGCAAAACAGGTTATCGTTCAGAAAGTGCGCGAGGCCGAGCGCGACCGTCAGTATGACGAATACAAGGACCGCATCGGCGAGATCGTCAACGGCACGGTCAAGCGCGTCGAATACGGCAATGTCATCGTCGATCTGGGGCGCGGCGAGGCGATCATCCGCCGCGACGAACTGATCCCCCGCGAGATCTTCAAATATGGCGACCGCGTCCGCGCCTATGTCTATGATGTGCGTCGTGAGCAGCGTGGTCCGCAGATTTTCCTTTCCCGCACGCACCCGCAGTTCATGGCGAAGCTCTTCACCATGGAAGTGCCGGAGATTTATGACGGTATCATCGAGATCCGTTCGGTGGCCCGCGATCCGGGCTCCCGTGCGAAGATTGCGGTCATCAGCCACGATTCCTCGATTGATCCGGTCGGCGCCTGTGTCGGCATGCGTGGTAGCCGCGTTCAGGCGGTTGTCGGCGAGCTTCAGGGCGAAAAGATCGACATCATTCCGTGGAACGAGAACGCCGCTTCCTTCATCGTCAATGCGCTGCAGCCGGCTGAAGTCGCCAAGGTGGTGCTGGATGAGGACGCAGAGCGTATTGAGGTTGTGGTTCCGGACGACCAGCTTTCGCTGGCCATTGGCCGCCGCGGTCAAAACGTGCGTCTTGCCTCGCAGCTTACTGGCTGGGACATCGATATCCTGACCGAGGAAGAAGAATCGAGCCGCCGTCAGAAGGAATTCACCGAGCGTTCCTCCCTGTTCATGGAAGCACTGAACGTCGACGAGATGGTGGGGCAGGTCCTGGCTTCCGAGGGCTTCACCAGTGTCGAGGAAGTCGCCTATGTGGAATCTGGCGAGATCGCGTCGATCGACGGCTTCGATGAGGAAACCGCCGAAGAGATTCAGACACGCGCCCGTGAATATCTCGAACGCATCGAGTCTGAGTTCGACGCAAAGCGTCAGGAACTTGGCGTCGAGGATGAACTGCGTGAAGTGCCCGGCATGACCACTGCCATGATGGTGGCTGTCGGGGAGGACGGCGTGAAGACCATCGAGGATTTCGCCGGTTATGCGGTGGACGATCTCGTCGGTTGGAAAGAGCGGAAGGATGGCGAGACGACGTTCGAGCCGGGGGTTCTTTCCAAGTTTGACGTGTCGCGTGCCGAAGCCGAGCAGATGGTTGTGGCCGCGCGTCTCAAGATGGGCTGGATAACTGAAGAAGACCTCGCTGCCGAAGCTGAAGCCGAAGAGGCTGCCGAGGGTGAGGACAGCGCGGACGTTGCCGAGGGGGCGCAGGCCTCCGAGGCTGCAGAAGGCGCGGAAGCCTGATATGGGCGTTGTCGAGCGCTTGGCTGTCGTCCCTGTGACGCCTGTGGTGCGCTCGACGGTCCTTGTTTCGCCGCATCCGTGCGGAGCTGCGTGATGGCATGCGGCAGCAGGATGCTCTGGAGTTGTTGTGGACGATATGAACGATCGCACATGCATTGTCTCGCGCAAGGCGCGGCCCGCGGAGGACCTGATCCGGTTCGTCGCGGGACCGGACGGCATGGTCGTACCCGATCTGAAGCGGAAACTCCCCGGGCGCGGTTGCTGGGTCACGGCTGACCGGGTCCATGTCGACAGGGCTGCGGAGAAAAACCTCTTCGCCCGCGCCCTGAAAACATCGGTCACGCCACCTGACAATCTGGGCGGACTGGTCGATGATTTGCTTTCAAAAGCCGCTCTGGGCGCTCTTGGGCTTGCGCGAAAGGCCGGAGCCGTGGCATTGGGTGCTGCGAAGGTCGAGGCATCGGTGCGCAGCGGCAAGGCCTATGGTGTGCTGCACGCTCGTGAAGCCTCGCAGGACGGGGTGCGCAAGATCACGGCCGCTCGTCATGCAGTGGCCCATCTGGGCGGACCAGCTATCCCGGCATACAAACTCTTTTCCGAAGAAGAAATGAGTTTGGCATTGGGGGCGACAAATGTGATACATGCTGCCGTGTTCGGGCGGGACGCGGGCAAGGCGGCGCTGAAACGCGTTAGTGCGCTCGAAGCTTTTCGAGGCGAATGCGCGGACAAACCGGCAGCGGTTGCAATGGGCACCGCAGAGGATGTGGAATGACGGATACGAAAACCGGTGACGACAAGACGCTGAGCGTCGAAACGAAGAAGACGCTGACGCTGAAGCGGCCCTCCGTTGAGCAGGGCACCGTGCGGCAGAACTTCTCGCATGGACGCTCCAAGTCTGTCGTTGTCGAAACGAAGAAGCGCAAGTTCTCGCGGCCCGATGAGCGCCCTGAGACGACACCTGCGCCTGCGCCGGCCCCCGCAGCGGCGAAGCCGAAACCTGCAGCGCCTCAGCCCGCGCCGCAGCGTCAGCGCGAACGTCCGCGCCCGGCGTCGGGCGGCAATCGATCTGGTGTGGTCCTCAATGCGCTCTCCAAGGACGAGATTGAGGCACGCCGCCGCGCATTACAGGATTCCAAGGTGCGCGAGGCGGAAGAACGCAAGCGCGCTGAAGAAGAGGCAAAGCGCCGCGCAGAGGAAGAAGCGCGCCGCGAGCGCGAGCGTGAAGAATCCGCTCGCCGCCAGGCCGAGGAAGAAGCGCGCCTGAAAGCGGAAGCCGAAGCTCGCCGCCAGGCGGAAGAAGAGGCACGTCGCCGCACACCGGCACCGGCTGAAATCAAACCGGAACCCGAAGTGGATGTGGACGATGAGGGACGCTCGAAGAGCAAGGGTGCGCCGGTCAAGCGCGCCGCTCCCAAGGCCGAGGTTCCGCGCCCGGCAGCCAAGCCTCGTGGAGATGAACAGCGTCGCCGCGGCAAGCTGACCCTCAATCGCGCACTTTCCGACGATGGCGAGACGCGCGGGCGTTCGCTGTCTTCGATGCGCCGTCGTCAGGAGAAGTTCAAGCGTGCGCAGCACCAGGAACCGCGTGAGAAGATCTCCCGTGAAGTGGTGCTTCCTGAAACGATCACCATTCAGGAACTCGCTCAACGCATGACCGAGCGCGCCGTGGACGTGATCAAGTTTTTCATGAAGCAGGGCCAGATGCTGAAGCCCGGCGACGTGATCGATGCGGATACAGCCGAACTGGTGGCCGAGGAATTCGGTCACACCGTCAAGCGCGTTGCTGAATCCGACGTCGAAGATGGCCTCTTCAATGTTGAGGACAAGGCGGAGGATCTGAAGTCGCGTCCGCCTGTCGTCACGATCATGGGTCATGTCGATCACGGCAAGACTTCGCTGCTCGATGCCATTCGCCAGGCAAATGTGGTCTCTGGCGAAGCCGGTGGCATCACACAGCATATCGGTGCTTACCAGGTCGAGCAGGGTGGCCAGACAATCACCTTCATCGATACCCCTGGTCACGCTGCCTTCACGGCCATGCGTGCACGCGGCGCTGAAGCGACCGACATTGCCATTCTCGTTGTCGCAGCTGATGACAGCGTGATGCCGCAGACCATCGAGTCCATCAACCACGCCAAGGCGGCGGGTGTTCCGATCATTGTCGCGATCAACAAGGTCGACAAGCCGGAAGCCGACCCGAGCAAGGTTCGCACCGAACTCCTTCAGCATGAAGTGTTCGTTGAATCCATGGGCGGTGAGGTGCTCGACGTCGAGGTTTCCGCCGTCAAGGGAACCAATCTCGACAAGCTTCTGGACGCGATCCTGCTGCAAGCCGAGGTGCTGGAGCTCAAAGCCAACCCGGACCGTTCTGCAGAAGGCGTCGTCATCGAGGCCAAGCTCGACCGCGGCCGCGGTTCGGTTGCCACGGTTCTGGTGCAGGCTGGTACGCTTCGCACCGGCGACATCATCGTGGCCGGCAATGAATGGGGCCGTGTTCGCGCGCTCGTGAATGATCGCGGCGACCAGTTGAAGGAGGCTCCGCCCTCCATGCCTGTCGAGATTCTCGGTCTTCAGGGCACCCCGCTGGCCGGCGACCGTATCGCGGTTGTCGAAAGTGAGGCGCGTGCTCGCGAGATTTCCGAGTACCGTCAGCGGTTGGCCCGGGAGAAATCCGTTGCTCGCCAGGCGGGTCAGCGTGGCTCGCTCGAGCAGATGATGTCGCAGCTCCAGGATTCAGGCCTGAAGGAGTTCCCGCTCATCGTGAAGGGCGACGTACAGGGGTCGATCGAGGCCATTGCCGGTGCTCTGGACAAGCTGGGTACCGACGAGGTCCGCGCGCGGATTGTCCATTCCGGCGCTGGCGCGATCACGGAGAGCGACGTTTCGCTCGCCGAGACTTCCGAGGCGGCGATCATCGGCTTCAACGTGCGTGCCAACAAGCAGGCCCGTGATGCGGCCGAGGCTGCCGGCATCGAGATCCGCTACTACAACATCATCTACGATCTCGTGGATGACATTAAAGCGGCCATGTCGGGCCTCCTTTCGCCGGAACGCCGCGAGACTTTCCTCGGCAACGCCGAAATTCTCGAGGTCTTCAACGTATCCAAGGTCGGCAAGGTCGCCGGCTGCCGGGTCACCGAGGGCAAGGTCGAGCGTGGTGCCGGTGTGCGCCTCATTCGCGATAGCGTGGTGATCCACGAAGGTAAGCTGAAGACGCTCAAGCGCTTCAAGGACGAAGTGTCCGAAGTGCCGGCCGGTCAGGAATGTGGTATGGCGTTCGAGAACTACGAAGACATTCGCCCCGGCGATGTCATCGAGGCCTATCGCGTCGAAATGGTCACACGCACGCTTTAGTGCACGCACGTCCTGGTTTCACGGGATGGGGCATCACATGCCTCATCCCGCATACCGGCGCCAGACGCTCCAATTTCCTTGATTTGCCGATATCCGCGATGCGGATACAATAGGGTTTTCCCGCAAGAAGGTGCTTCATGCCGTCTTCCGCCCCCTCTCAGCGCCAGCTTCGCGTCGGCGAGCAGGTGCGTCATGCAATTGCGCAGGCTCTCCAGCGCGGCGATGTGAGTGACGATGCGCTCGCAAACACCGTTGTGTCGGTGTCCGAAGTGCGAATGTCACCGGATCTGAAGATCGCAACCGCCTATGTCTCGCCACTCGGTGCCGCCGATAAGGAGGCAGTTGCTGCGGCGCTCAACCGTCATGCGCGTTTCATCCGCGGGCGGATCACGCCTGCTCTGCGTCAGATGAAGTACATGCCGGAACTGCGCTTCCGGGTGGACGACAGTTTTGAGAATTTCAACAAGATCGACCGACTCCTGAAATCTCCGGAAGTTGCCCGGGACCTGATGGATGACGATCAGAACGAAGGTGATGATTGATGGCGCGGCGCGGCAAGCGGAAGGGACGCCGTATCAATGGCTGGCTGATCCTCGACAAGCCGGCGGGAATGGGATCGACCAATGCGGTTTCAAAGATCAAATGGCTGTTCAATGCGGAGAAGGCGGGCCATGCCGGCACGCTCGACCCACTCGCCTCGGGGATGTTGCCGATTGCACTGGGAGATGCGACGAAAACCGTACCATTCGTGATGGATGGCGCGAAGGTTTATCGTTTCAAGGTGGCATGGGGCGAGGAACGCGCCACCGATGACCTGGAAGGCCCGGTGACAAAAAGCTCCGACGAGCGTCCCACAGAAGAAGCCGTTCGCGCTCTCCTGCCGAACTACACCGGCATCATCATGCAGACACCACCGCAATTCTCTGCCATCAAAATCGATGGCGAACGCGCCTATGATCTTGCACGCGAGGGCGAAACGGTCGAGATCGCCGCGCGTGAAATCGAGGTTGGGCGGCTCGATCTGGTATCTTTCACGCCCGATGAAGCGCTGTTCGAGATCGAGTGTGGCAAGGGCACCTATGTACGCAGCATCGCCCGGGACATGGGGCGCGACCTGGGTTGCTTTGGTCACATCGCCGAGTTGCGACGCACGGAAGTTTATCCCTTTCTTCCCGCGCAGCTTGTGGAACTCTCTACGTTGGAAGATGCGGCAAAAGAGGGAGACCGTGAGGCTGGCGATTTCGCGGCGCTCGACGAGTATCTTCTCAACATCGCCACCGCTCTCGAAGGTTTGCCCGAGGTGCCTGTGACTGACGATGCTGCGACCCGCATCCGTCTGGGTAATCCCGTGATCGTGCGCGGCCGTGATGCCCCCGTGGAAGCACCGGAGGCCTGGGCCAGCGCGCGCGGGCGTCTGGTGGCACTTGGGGCGGTCGAGGCCGGCATGTTCAAACCCAAACGGGTTTTCGCTGCATAAAATAATAAGGTGGTGATTTCCTGCGATCGGCGAGGCAACCCTTGGCCGTTTCGTGCATTATGTACGAGATGATCAACGGGACGGGTACTGAATGCAAGCGAGAGATGATGCGCTTTCGGGAACGTGGTCAGAGCGCATAAGGGCTTTCGCATCGGGCCCGAAGTCTATTGGCTTTTTTCTGTTTTTGCTGATCGCGGTGACCGTTATCCCCGCGATAGGTGTTTCTGTTGTTTTGCTTCAGCGAAACAATGAAGCGCAGCGCGAGGTCGTAACGACGCTTGCTGAAGCCATGGCCGGCTCGATCGCCGAGGCCGTGGACCGCGAATTGAGCGGTATGGCGACAACCCTGCGCGTGCTTTCGACAACCCCTTCGCTTTCCAGTGGCGACATGAAGGATTTCTACGACCGGGCGAGGCTCGCCCTCGCCGGAAGTGGCTCCTACCTGCGCGTGCTCGACGAGAATTACAGGCTGCTGATCAATACGGGGGTCCCGTATGGCGAACCGTTGGCCCCTCAAAAGGAGCCGGAGACGGCCAGGGTGGCGCTGGAGGGAGGAGTAACCATCACTTCGGGCGTGTTCTTCGGCCAGCTGGACGGGAAGTGGAGCTTCAAGGTCGTCAAGCCGTACTTCCCGGAGAATGGCCCACCTCGCCTCCTCGTCATGACCCGCAACGCGGATTCGCTGGTCGATGTTCTGTCTCAGCAGATGCTTCGCGGAGGCTGGAATGCTTCGGTCGTTGACAAGAACAACATTGTCGTCGCGTCGTCCCTGATGACATCGGACGTTGGAAAGCCCTTCTTTCTGGATCTCGAGGGGACCGGCATCTATCATGAGGCCGAGCCGGCTGAAGAACGCGAAGGCGGTACCTACACCACGATCGTCGATGAATCCGGTGTCAGTGGCTGGAAGGCTGTGGTCTGGGCTTCGACTGCGACGATAGAAGAGCCAATGCGCCATTCATTGCGCATGCTGCTTGCCGGAGGCCTCCTCGTGATCGCCATTGGCGCTTTTGCGGCCTGGTTGCTCGGTCGGCAGATTGCTGGTCCTGTCCGCCGTCTCGCACGCGATGCCCGTCGGCTGGGTGCCGGAGAGCCGGTTCATGCAATTGAATATCCGATCGCAGAGGTCGCGACCGTGTCGACCGCTCTGGCAGAAGCGGCGCTTGATCGCGAACAGGCGGAGAATGAAATCCGCCTTCTGATGCGTGAAGTTGCGCATCGCTCGAAAAACCAGCTTACGGTCGTGTCGTCGATGGCGAAGCAAACCGCTCGCAGTTCAAGGACTTTTGCGGGGTTCCAGGATGCGTTTCAGAAACGCCTGCACGGTCTTGCGCGCTCGACAGATCTGTTGATTGCCGGCGGCGCAGCAGGCGTGGAACTGCGTGAATTGCTGGCGGCACAAGTTGATCCTTTCCGGCCCGATGGTGCTGAGCGTTTCAAGATGAGCGGTCCCAAGTTTCGGCTGGCCAATCAGCCCGCGCAGACAATCGGCCTCGCCGTACACGAACTGGCAACCAACGCGTCCAAATACGGTGCGTTTTCCAGCGATAGCGGCAGTCTTGAGATTTCCTGGAAGATCAAGGACGATATGTTGACCCTGACGTGGCGGGAGTATGTGGTAAAGGGCCGTCGGCGCAATGTTCGTCGGCGCGGGTTCGGTACCGAGATCATCGAACGCATGGTCGGCGGCACGCTTGATGCCGAGATATCCCGTGTCTTCCACCGTGATGGGCTGGAATGCGTGTTCAAGGTCCCAGTCGACAGGCTTGTGCCGGATTTTCAGAAAAACGCCATGGGTGAGGAAGAGACCGGCTGACGGGCACAAGGTGGGGAATGTTTGGGCTGGTAATTCCATGCGTTTTCGCTTATATGCCGGCCATCATTGCGCTTTGAATGCGCTTTGTTGCATGGCCCCGGCTGGACGACATCCCGGCTGAGGGCGTCCCTTTTCCCCAAATTCGAGAAAGGAAGCCGATGTCGGTTACTGCAGAGCGCAAACAGGATTTGCTGAAAGAATTTGCCACCGCCCAGGGCGATACCGGTTCTCCGGAAGTCCAGGTCGCTATTCTGACCGAGCGGATCAAGAACCTCACCGAGCACTTCAAGGACCACAAGAAGGACAACCACTCCCGTCGTGGCCTCCTGAAGCTCGTCTCCCAGCGTCGCCGTCTTCTGGACTATCTGAAGAAGAAGGACGAAGGCCGCTACAAGACGCTGATCGAGAAGCTCGGACTGCGGCGCTAAGCTGATTTGGCCGGCGGATACCAACGGGTGTCCGCCGGTCTCATTTGGGCATGCGGTGTGTCCGTGTGCCCGACGGCTCGGGTAAGGTGCGAAAGTGAAAGCGGTTCCGCCGCCATCCCGCACCGGATTGCCGGATGCCGGGGCCCCATGGGCAGGTCATGGGGCAGGATTGCAGGATGCTTGCGGCCGCAGCGGCCGACCAGGAGCCTCCCGTTGTCTTGCCCGTGGCTCGTCCGACAAATGAAGCCAGACCGAAGGGGAAACGCCGCCAGACAATGGCGCGCCCTTCGGCGTAAAAGGACAAGATATGTTTAAAGACCACAAAGTTGAGATCGAATGGGGTGGGCGTCCGCTGACCCTCGAAACCGGCAAGATCGCCCGTCAGGCTGACGGTGCGGTTCTGGCGACCTATGGCGAGACGGTGGTTCTGGCCACGGTTGTTTCTGCCAAAGAGCCGAAGGCTGGTTTCGATTTCTTTCCGCTGACCGTCAACTACCAGGAAAAGACCTTTGCTGCCGGCAAGATCCCTGGTGGCTATTTCAAGCGCGAGGGGCGTCCGAGCGAGAAGGAAACACTGGTTTCCCGTCTGATCGACCGTCCGATCCGCCCGCTCTTCGTCGATGGCTACAAGAACGATACCCAGGTGATTGCCACGGTGCTCCAGCACGATCTGGAGAATGATCCGGACATCGTTGCCATGGTCGCTGTTTCCGCGGCGTTGACGCTTTCAGGTGTGCCCTTCATGGGCCCGATCGGCGCTGCACGCGTTGGCTATATCAATGGCGAATACATCCTGAACCCGCATGTCGACGAGATGGAAGAGACCAGGCTCGACCTCGTTGTTGCCGGTACCGGCGATGCCGTTCTCATGGTTGAATCGGAAGCTCAGGAACTCCCCGAGGACGTGATGCTCGGTGCGGTCATGTTCGGTCACAAGGGCTTCCAGCCGGTGATCGACGCGATCATCAAACTCGCTGAAGTTGCTGCCAAGGAGCCGCGCGAGTTCACGCCGCCGGATCTCTCCGAGCTGGAAGGCGAGATGTTGAAGATCGTCGAGAACGAGCTTCGTGAAGCGTACAAGATCACCGACAAGCAGCAGCGTTACGACGCCGTGGACGCTGCCAAAGCCAAGGTGAAAGAGGCCCTGCTGCCCGAGGGCGAAGAAGAGACCAAATGGTCGGCCGAGCAGGTCAACACCGTCTTCAAGAGCCTTCAGGCCAAGATTGTCCGTTGGAACATTCTTGACACCGGTGGCCGTATTGATGGCCGTGATCTCAAGACGGTTCGTCCGATCGTCGCCGAGGCCGGGATCTTGCCGCGCACCCACGGCTCCGCGCTTTTCACGCGTGGTGAGACACAGGCGCTTGTGGTTGCCACGCTCGGCACCGGCGAAGACGAGCAGTATATCGACTCGCTTACCGGCACCTACAAGGAGACATTCCTCCTTCACTACAATTTCCCGCCCTATTCCGTGGGCGAGACGGGCCGCATGGGGTCGCCCGGCCGCCGCGAGATCGGTCATGGCAAGCTCGCATGGCGTGCTATCCACCCGATGCTGCCGGCCGCGGACCAGTTCCCCTATACGCTGCGCGTCGTCTCCGAGGTGACCGAGTCCAACGGTTCGTCATCCATGGCGACCGTCTGCGGCACCTCGCTTGCTCTCATGGATGCTGGTGTACCGCTGGCCAAGCCGGTTGCCGGCATTGCCATGGGGCTGATCAAGGAAGATGAGCGCTTTGCCGTTCTGTCCGACATTCTGGGTGACGAGGATCATCTCGGCGACATGGACTTCAAGGTCGCCGGCACGGATGAAGGCATCACCTCCCTCCAGATGGACATCAAGATCGACGGCATCACCGAGGAGATCATGCAGATCGCCCTCGATCAGGCCAGGGACGGTCGCCTGCACATTCTCTCCGAAATGGCCAAGGCTCTTTCGGAGAGCCGCGGCGAGCTGGGCGAGTTCGCCCCGCGCATCGAGGTCATGCAGATCCCGACTGACAAGATCCGCGACGTGATCGGCTCCGGCGGCAAGGTGATCCGCGAGATCGTCGAGAAGACCGGCGCCAAGATCAACATCGAGGACGATGGCACGGTTAAGATTGCTTCGTCCAACGCCAAGGAAATCGAGGCCGCGAAGAAGTGGATCCACTCCATCACGGCAGAGCCGGAAGTGGGCGAGATCTACGAAGGAACGGTTGTGAAGACCGCCGATTTCGGCGCCTTCGTGAATTTCTTCGGTCCGCGCGACGGTCTGGTGCATATCTCGCAGCTCGCTCAGGAGCGCGTCGGCAAGACCACCGATGTCGTCAAGGAAGGCGACAAGGTGTTCGTGAAGCTGATGGGCTTCGATGAGCGCGGCAAGGTTCGTCTCTCCATGAAGGTCGTCGACCAGGAGACCGGCGAAGAGATCGTGCAGGAAAAGAAAAAGAAGGAAGAAGCCGAGGACGCCGAAGGCTGATCCCGCTCCCCTTCTGAATATCAAGCGGGCGCGTGCCTTCATGGCCGCGCCCGTTTTCACATCCGGAACCCGACATGAACGACACGCCGCTACCCACACTCCTCTTCCCCTTCGAGCGCGGGCTCATCGATCCGCCGGGCGAGGGGGAGCGTGTGCTTTTCCTCGGCGCGCCGGGAGCGTTGCATCTTCCTTCCGATTTTGCCGGTGACATGACAGCCGTCCAGGGCTATCGACCCGACTTTCTTGCTCTCCAGAGGGCAGGCGTCCCGGTCCTTCCCGAGGCGGAAGGAAAGGGCTACGACATGGCGCTCGTGCTGCTTGGCAGGCACCGGCGTGAGAACGAGCAGAGGCTGGCCGAAGCGCTGAAGCGAACCCGACCGGGCGCCTGCATTGTGGCCGCCTGCACCAAGAAGGACGGTGGCGGCAGCGTGCGCAAGCGCGTGGGCAACCTGATTGACCTCGAGGATCATGCTTCGAAATATCACGGTGTCGTATTGTGGCTGCGCCGCCCGGATACCGTGGACACAGTTCTTGGTGTACTCGAAGCTTGGGAAAGTAGGACGGACGGCTATACCACCGCAGCCGGTGGCTTCTCCGATGATGGCATCGACCCGGGCTCGGCTTTGCTGGTCGAGTGCCTGCCGGACAATCTATCGGGCGCGCTTGCCGATTTTGCCGCCGGCTGGGGCTATCTTTCTGTAGCAGCTTCCGAGCGTGTAACGGGCGTGAAGAGCATCGATCTTTACGAGGCGCATCACGCCTCGCTGGAGGCGGCCCGGCGCAACATGGCCGCCAGAGCACCGCAGATGCCGGCGCGCTTCTTCTGGCATGATCTTTTGGGGGAGCCGGTGAACGAGCGCTATGACGTGATCCTGATGAACCCGCCATTCCATCGCAGCCGCGCTGCGGAGCCGGATATGGGGCATGGCATGATCGCAGCGGCGGCAAAGGCGCTCAAGCCACGCGGGCGGCTCTTCCTTGTTGCCAACAGGCAGCTCCCCTATGAAGAGAGCCTTGAAAAGCATTTCGCGGCACAGGGTGAGCTGCGCCGCGACAAAGTGTTCAAGGTTCTATGGGCCCGGAAGTAGCGGGGCCCATCTGATCGATCTCAGTCGTCGCCGGTTGCAGCGCTCAGGCGCTTCAGCTCTTCCATGGTGGGCATGGAAACCGTGTTGTAGCCCGAATCCACATAGTGGATCTCGCCGGTCACGCCGGACGACAGATCCGAAAGCAGATACAGCGCGGAGCCGCCGATTTCGTCGATCACCACGGTGCGCCGCAGCGGAGCATTACGCTGCTGATAGGAGAACATGTAGCGCGCATCGGAGATGCCCGCGCCGGCGAGCGTGCGCACGGGGCCGGCTGAAATCGCGTTGACGCGGATGTTACGCGGACCGTAATCGCTCGCCAGATAGCGCACGCTTGCCTCAAGGCCAGCCTTGGCCACGCCCATCACGTTGTAGTTGGGCATGACGCGGGTGGAACCGGCATAGGTCAGCGTCAGCATCTGCCCGCCATTTTCCATCAGCTCCGCCGCCTTGCGGGCAACCTCCGTGAAGGAGTAGCAGGAGATCACCATGGTGCGCACGAAGTTCTCGCGCGTGGTGTTGGCATAAAGGCCCTTCAGCTCATTGCGGTCGGAAAAGCCGATCGCGTGAACGATGAAGTCGAGTGAACCCCACTCTTCCTTCAGCCCATCGAAGACGGAATTGATGGAACTGCTGTCTTCCACGTCGCACGGGAAGAGCAGTTTGGAGTTCACCTTCTCGGCCAGCGGCTTCACGCGGCGGCCAAAAGCATCGCCCTGATAGGTGAATGCCAGCTCTGCGCCGTGCTCGGAAAGCTTTTTGGCAATGCCCCAGGCAATCGAGTGATCGTTGGCGACCCCCATGATGAGGCCGCGCTTCCCTTTCATCAAACCGTCCATGGACCCTATTTCACCCTGCGTAACGCTGGAAAACGAGCGTGGCGTTGGTGCCGCCGAAGCCGAAGGAGTTGGAAAGCACCGTATCGATCTTTGCATTGTCGATCCGGCTGCGAACGATCGGCGCGCCCTCGAACTCGGGATCGAGCTCTGTGATATGGGCGCTTTCGCCGATGAAGCCTTCCTGCATCATCAGGATCGAATAGATCGATTCCTGCGCGCCTGCACCGCCAAGCGAGTGGCCAGTCAGCGACTTGGTTGAAGCGATGTGCGGCATTTTATCGCCGAATACCTGCCGGATGGCGTCGATTTCGCGGGAATCGCCCACCGGCGTCGCCGTTCCGTGTGTGTTGATGTAGTCGACATCGCCGGTCACTGTGGAGAGCGCCTGCTTCATGCAGCGCACAGCGCCTTCGCCCGAGGGAGCCACCATGTCGAAACCGTCGGAGGTAGCGCCATAGCCGGTCAGCTCGGCATAGATCTTCGCGCCGCGCGCCTTGGCATGCTCCAGCTCTTCCAGAACCAGAACGCCAGCGCCGCCGGCGATGACGAAGCCGTCACGTGTCGCGTCATAGGCGCGCGAGGCGGTGGCCGGCGTGTCGTTGTGCTTGGAAGACATCGCGCCCATGGCGTCGAAGAGGTTCGACATGGTCCAGTCGAGATCCTCATGGCCGCCGGCGAACATGATGTCCTGCTTGCCCCACTGGATCATCTCCGCCGCATTGCCGATGCAGTGTGCGGAAGTCGAGCAGGCCGACGAGATTGAGTAGTTCACGCCGTGGATCTTGAACCAGGTGGCGAGCGTCGCCGAAGCCGTGGAAGACATGGCCTTCGGCACGGCGAACGGTCCGATGCGCTTGGGCGAGCCCTTTTCGATGGTCGTCTGCGCCGCTTCAAAGATGGTGCGGGTGGAGGGGCCGCCGGAACCCATGATGATGCCGGTGCGCTCGTTGGTGATGTCGCCTTCCTCGAGGCCGGAGTCGGCGATCGCCTGCTCCATGGCCACATGGTTCCACGCCCCCCCCTTTGAAAGGAAGCGCATGGCGCGACGGTCCACGACTTCTGCGGGATCGAGCGTTGGTGCGCCCCAGACCTGACAACGAAAACCATGCTCGGCGAAATCTTCCGAAAACGAAATGCCCGATTTCGCTTCACGCAGTGAGGCGGTGACCTCCTTCGCGTTATTGCCAATCGAGGAAACGATGCCGAGGCCGGTAACGACGACGCGTCTCATGATGCTCTCCTTGGGCCACCTCAGGCGGCCGCCAGTCAATTGGTTGAAACTCAGGCTTCCTGCTTGGCCAGCCCGACACGGAGGTCCGTGGCAGTGTAAATCTGCTCTCCGTCAGCCTTCAGCCAGCCATCGGCCGTGCCTAGAACGAGGCGGCCCTTCATGACGCGCTTGAAGTCTACGCCGTATTCGACAACCTTCGTCTCCGGCGTCACCATACCCTTGAACTTCACTTCCCCGGTCGAAAGCGCCATGCCTTTTCCGGGAAGGCCGAGCCAGCCAAGGTAGAAGCCGGTCAACTGCCAGAGGGCATCAAGGCCGAGGCAGCCCGGCATGATCGGGTTGCCGGGGAAATGGCAGGGAAAGAACCAGTGGTCAGGCTTGATCGCGAATTCGGCACGAACATAACCTTTGCCGAACTCACCGCCTTCTTCCTGAATATCGGTGATGCGATCGAACATCAGCATGGGTGGAGCGGGCAACTGCGCATTGCCGGGGCCGAAAAGCTCACCCTGCGCGCAGGCCAGAAGGTCTTCGTAATCGTAGCTGTTTTTCGTTTGCGCCATCAATCGCCATCCCGTCGGAGGTCCGGATTGCTCCGGAGCCGTACTTTTCATTGTTCGAACTCCCTATCACAGCTTGTTTCTTGCTGGAAACCGCAGTTGTGGGAATTTGCGCTGCCTCTTTTGGCTGCCCCCGGAAATCTGCTGCCGAAAACCGGCGCTATTGATCGCTTTGAATGGAGCGAATATATGTCAGGAAGGAACGACTGCAGCGAGAGTCCCGCCGTGGGTCGGGATTCGGGCAACAGGAAAGACGGACGGATTCATTGTCGATCTCTAATGAAGCGCAGAACATTTCGCTCGAAGAGCGATTGAGGAATGCGGGCCTGCGTCCCACGCGCCAGCGTGTGGCTCTGGCCGATCTTCTGTTCGCTGCCGGTGATCGTCACGTCTCCGCTGAAGCACTGCACGAGGAAGCTCAGAATGCGGGCTTCTCTGTCTCGCTTGCCACCGTTTACAACACGCTGCATCAATTCACTGAGGCCGGCATGTTGCGCATCGTTCAGGTAGAGGGCGCGCGCACCTATTTCGACACCAATGTCTCGGATCATCATCACTTCTTTTATGAAGACGATGAAACGGTGTTTGATATCCCCTCAGGCCAAGTCGAGGTTCGCCACCTTCCGGAACCGCCAGAGGGCACGGAAATCGCCAATGTGGATATCGTGGTGAGGTTGCGCCGCAAGCGCCACTGAAACGGGTTTCGCCGCTAGTCCTTCACGGTCTCGCCCGGATATGCGCCCCAGATGAGCGATTGGTCTACCCAGCCGGAATGGCCTGCAAACTCCATTTCGCACCAGTCTCCATTGCAGGCCTTGATCGAGCCGATGGCACCGGGCTCGACACGAGCGACAAGGCGGGCATCCTCGCGGGGATCGGCTTTGAGTTCGATGTCGGCCTCTTTGCCCTTGAACCATGGAGCCGCGATCCCGGTACGCCGCCCGGAAAGAAGGGCCTGGTTGATCCAGCCTTCTGCCCCTTCGGCATCGCGTACCCGCCGCCAGTTATCATACTCCTGAATGATCTCCATCGGCAGACCGGATTTCAGATACATCCAGTTGACGGCGTAGTTGAGCCCCGGGCCGATGCGCATGTTCACGCGGCTTGATTTCAGGCTGACGAAACGCGGCAATGGAAGGCCGCTCGGGCCCACCTTCACATTCTGTTCGGTGTTTGCCTGCGCCTGTGTGGAAATCGGCATTGCGGTCAGCATTGCAGCGAGGAAGGTGGCAAACAGCAAGCGGAATGGCGCCTTGGCCGGCATTACAAACTCCCGGTAACCTTGTTCTGGCGGAACGAGCTCTTCCACCCTTTTTCTTTGTCTTGGCGGCCCCCGCTTGATAGAGAGAAGGCAGCCTGGCTCGGCATTGCAGTGTCGTGCATCTTGGTTAAAGAGGTATCAACAGGGCGTTATTTTGGAGACCATATGACCGTCAGGAAGAAGCCTCTCGTCGTTATCACCCGCAAACTGCCGGACCAGGTCGAAACGCGTATGCGCGAACTTTTCGATGCGCGTCTCAATCTCGACGATAAGCGCATGACGCAGCCCGAACTCGTTGCAGCGGTCAAGGAAGCTGACGTTCTTGTTCCCACAATCACCGATCGCATTGATGCCGCGCTTATCGCCCAGGCCGGCGAGCGATTGAAGCTCATCGCCAATTTCGGCAATGGCGTGGACAATATCGACGTCGCAGCGGCAGCCAGGAAGGGCATCACCGTCACCAACACGCCCAACGTGCTCAACGAAGACACTGCCGACATGACCATGGCGCTGATGCTTGCTGTGCCGCGGCGTCTCACGGAAGGTGCGGAACTCTTGCGCAGCGGCGAGAAATGGGGCGGATGGTCGCCCACCTGGATGCTGGGCCACCGTATCTGGGGCAAGCGTCTCGGCATTGTCGGCATGGGCCGCGTGGGAACTGCGGTCGCGCGGCGCGCCAAGGCCTTCGGTCTCTCGATCCACTACCACAATCGTCAGCGTGTTGCGCCTTCCATCGAAGATGAACTGGAAGCGACATACTGGGACAGCCTCGACCAGATGCTTGCCCGCATGGACATCATCTCCGTCAATTGCCCTTCGACACCCGCCACCTTTCATCTCTTGTCCGCGCGACGGCTGGAGCTCATGCAGCCGCGTGCCTACCTTGTAAACACCGCGCGCGGAGACGTCGTGGACGAGGATGCGCTGATCCGGCTGATAGAGGAAGGCAAACTCGCAGGCGCAGGGCTCGACGTGTTCGAGCACGAGCCTTCGGTTAATCCCAAACTCCTGAAACTTGCCCAGAAAAACAGGATCGTCATCCTGCCGCATATGGGATCGGCCACCATTGAGGGCCGCATCGACATGGGAGAGAAGGTGATCATCAATATCCGCACCCTCTTCGACGGCCACCGGCCACCGGATCGCGTTCTGCCCAGAAACGTATGATTGCCTCATCGGTTGGCTGATCGCGTGGCACGCATGATCCGGCGGCAGCTGTGTTGTGCGTGGTTCGACAAGCTCACCATGAGGGATGGTTGCGTCTGGCAGGGGCCGTTTCAGATACGGCGCTGATGTGCTTTGACGTCAACGCTGTCCTTCTTCCCACCCTTGTCATCTCTCAATGGTGAGCTTGTCGAACCACGCACTCCGTCAATGCAACAGGGCGGCGTGCGCCTTGGTCGCGGCGCGAACCAGGCTCGTCAGCCGCAGGCAAAAACACGCTCTCAGCCAGCGCGCCGCCTGTATTTCACGGTTTCAAAGCGGGCCGCCAGCGCATCATAAAGCAGCAGGCGACCGGTGAGCGGTTCACCAATGCCGGTGATCAGCTTGATGACCTCCATGGCTTCGAGCGTCCCCATCACCCCGGTCAGTGCGCCGACAATGCCCGCTTCCGCGCAGCTGGGCACTAGCCCGGTTGGTGGTGGCGCGGGAAAGAGGTCCCGGTAGCCGGGCAGCAGGTTGCCGTCGGCATCGGTTTCGAACGGCTTGAGCACGGTGAGCGACCCGTCGAAGCGGCCAACTGCCGCCGTCACGAGCGGTCGTTCCACCACTTCGCAGGTATCGGCCAGCAGGTAGCGCGTGTCGAAATTGTCCGACCCGTCTACCACCAGATCATAGGCGCTGATGATCCCGGCTGCGTTCTCCGCATCGAGCCTGACCGGGTGCGTTTCGACCGTCACATGCGGATTGATGCGCGCAATGCTCGCCCTGGCGCTCTCCACCTTCGAAAGCCCGACCCCGTCGGTATCATGGATCACCTGTCTCTGCAGGTTGGAAAGCGAGACGATATCGTCGTCGATGACGCCCAGCGTACCGATGCCAGCGGCAGCAAGATAGGCGAGAACCGGAGCGCCCAGCCCGCCGGCACCAATCACCAGAACACGGGCTTTCTTCAGCTTCTGTTGCCCTGCTCCACCGATTTCCGGCAGCACGATATGGCGGGCATAGCGTTCGAGTTCGCTCTCGGAAAGGGGGAGGGGTGTCATCTCGGCCATGGCGCGACCTTAGAGCATCGGTGGGAAATGTGGAGCCCGGTGTTTGGCCATTCTGGTACTCGACCGAAGAATCATATGGCTCGATCGACCTGGAAAGGTGAGGTTTGGCGAGAGGGCTTTCAATCTTGTCCGTGGACGGCGCCACCTGAGACAGACAGAAACTGGGCGCGGCCCTCAAGCGCCGAGAAGAGGTTGGCTTCCGTGCCTGTCATGAAGGCCTGACAGTTGAGCTCTTCGAGGATAGCGAAGAGTGCTGCCCGCCGGTCTGGGTCGAAATGCGCGGAAATCTCGTCCAGAAGCAGAATGGGCGCGCTTCCCGAGAGCTCGCCGGTCAGTCGTGCGTGGGCCAGTATCAGCCCCACCAGAAGCGCCTTCTGCTCGCCCGTAGAGCAGCGCGCAGCCGGCATGTCCTTTGGTACATGCCGGACCACCAGGTCACTGCGATGCGGACCCTCTAGCGTGCGCCCGGCTGCGCGGTCGCGCGGTCGCTGATCGCGCAACACGGCACGGAAACCTTCCTCGACGTCTATGGCTGCATTTTTTGCTATTGCCTCGTCGATGGTCCCCTCCAGCGCAATCTCGGCGGTGGGAAACGGACCGTTCTCAGGCAGTCGATCATTCATGGCTGCGAGGAGGCGCACCATCTCGGCGCGTGCGGCGGCGATCGCCACTCCGGTTTCGGCCATCTGCATTTCAATGGCCTCGAACCAGCTGCCATCGCGAGAATTTTCCGAAAGCAGCCGGTTGCGCGCGCGCATTGCCTTTTCATAGTCGAGCGCGCGGCGGCCATGCGCCGGGTCGATGGCAAGCACCAGGCGATCGAGAAAGCGCCGGCGATCGCCTGCAGGCCCCGTGAAAAGCGCATCCATGGCCGGTGTCAGCCACAGGACTCGAACCCATTCGAGCATGGCATCTACGGTGCGTGCGTTCTCTCCGTTGATGCGGAGGCGACGGCCACCTGTTTCCGTGCCCGGCTGCAAGCCGGCAGTTCCCGTTCCGATCTCGCATTCACCGAATGGGCCTTCGAGTTTTGCATGGATGGCAAAGCCCGTTTCCCCGCCTTCGCGCGCCACGTCGTCAAGCGTGGCGCGCCGTAATCCGCGGCCTGGTGACAGAAAGGAAACCGCCTCGAGCAGGTTTGTCTTGCCCGCACCGTTTTCGCCGGTCAGCACAACGGCTCCCGGAGAGAGATCCAGCGCCAGGGAATGGTAATTGCGAAAGTCGGTGAGGCTCAGCCTGGTAACACGAACCTGGGCTGCGGCCTGTCTGCCGGGTGTCTGGTGGGCCAAGGGAAAGCCAGGGCGGCGCGCTCTAGACGCGCATCGGCATCAGAACGTAGAGTGTGCTTTCGTCGCCTTCGTCTTGCACGAGGGTGGGCGATCCGGCATCAGCCAGCAGAAAGCGCGCCTCACTGCCCGATAGCTGGGCCGCCACATCCAGAAGATAGCGGGCATTGAAGCCGATCTCGATCGGATCTGCCTCATATTCGGCAGCGAGCTCTTCGGTGGCGGAACCCGAATCCGGGTTGTTCACCGTCAGTGTCACCTGGCCTTCGGCGATGCTGAGCTTCACGGCCCGCCCACGTTCCGATGAAATGGTCGACACGCGGTCGACAGCCGACGCGAAAGTCTGACGGTCAATCACCAGCTTCTTGTCGTTGCCGGTGGGTATGACACGCTGATAATCGGGGAAAGTGCCATCGATTAGCTTCGAGGTC
Source organism: Nitratireductor sp. (assembly GCF_017794765.1). Classification (GTDB taxonomy): domain Bacteria; phylum Pseudomonadota; class Alphaproteobacteria; order Rhizobiales; family Rhizobiaceae; genus Nitratireductor. Next base: position 969,392 of record NZ_CP051236.1, read on the forward strand.
AGGATGACGCTGCCGATGGTGAACCGGATCTTCGTGTCGGAAAGCTCGACGGTGACGGCCACATCCGGATCGTCAACCAGTTTCTGCAGCTCACCGACGGTCTTGCGCGGAATGATGATGCCGGGCATGCCCTCAGACCCCGCCGGTGCCTCCATTTCGGCGCGGGCAAGACGGTGCCCGTCGGTTGCTACGGAGCGCAGTTTGAGCTCGCCGTCGGCCTCGATCGTGTGCAGGAAGATGCCGTTGAGGTAATAGCGCGTCTCCTCGGTGGAGATTGCGAACTGGGTCTTCTCGATCAGCCCTTTCAGAGCTTCTGAATCGAGTCGGAAGATGTGGGAGAAATTTCCCGCCGAAAGCTCCGGAAAGTCGGACTGCGGCAGGCACTGGAGACGGAAGCTCGAGCGCCCCGCCACGACGGACATGGCGTTGCCGTCCTCATCGGTCTTCAGCATCACTTCTGCGCCATCGGGCAGCTTGCGCACGATGTCGTAAAGCAGGTGTGCGGGTACGGTCGTGGCGCCGGCCTGTTCGATGCTTGCACCCGCGGCCTCTGTCACTTCCAGGTCAAGGTCGGTTGCCTTCATCTGCAGGCTGGCGCCGTCCGCGCTCAGAAGCACGTTGGAAAGAATCGGAATCGTGTTGCGGCGTTCCACCACGCGGTGAACATGGTTCAATGACTTCAGGAGGGTGGAGCGTTCGAGAATAACACGCATGACCAATCAATCTCACTTGAATGAAGAAAAGCCCTGCAAACATGGCGCATGTTCAGGACAGCCGTGAACAGGCTTCGATTTCCGTCAAAATGACAGGAAATCGACAAGAAACGCAAGCCTTTCACGGCGTTACGTCCCGGTTCCACCGGGTTTTTGGGGAAAACAGGCGCCCCGATGGGAAGCAGGACGGGATGGCGACACAAAAAGACCGGCGAACTTGCCGCCGGTCTCTCAAAATCGCGCGTTCAGAGGTTCTGGCAACAAGGGATGCCGCAGCCTTGATCGCCTTAGGCCTGATCGCTGATGAGGCGTTTCAACAGCTCGATTTCCTGCGCGAGCTGCCTGTCATCATCGGTTAGCCCCTCGATCTTGCGCACCGCATGCAGCACCGTGGTGTGATCGCGCCCGCCGAAGCGACGCCCGATCTCCGGCAGGGAGCGTGGGGTCATGACCTTTGAAAGATACATGGCCACCTGCCGTGGCTTGACGATGGTGCGTGTGCGGCGGTTCGAAAGCAGCTCCGTCTTGGACACGTTGTAATGTCGCGCAACGATCCGCTGAATGTCCTCGATGCGGACCCGCTTGGGTTCTCCGGCGCGGCAGACATGGCCGAGTATCTCGTCGATCCGGTCTATGGTGATCTGCGGCTCGAAGGAATGACGGAAGAGCAGTTGATTGAATGCGCCCTCCAGTTCGCGACCGCTGCCGGTCACCGAGCGCGCCACATGCACGAGAATCTCTTCAGGAATTTCGAGCGAGCTATCCTCTGCCTGGGCGCTTGCAAGGCGCTGCTTGAGGATCGATAGCCGCATGGCGAAATCCGGCGCACCGATCTCAAGCGAAACGCCTCCATTGAGGCGCGACTTCACACGCGGCTCAAGCGATTCCAGTTCTGAAGGCGGGCGATCGGCCGCGACCACCACCTGCCGGGCGCTGTCGAGCAACATGTTGAGCAGATGGCAGAACTCGTTCTGGATGGACTTGCCCTGCAGGAACTGCATGTCATCGATGATGAGGAGGTCGATGTCGCGCAGTTGCTCCTTCAGGGTCAGAGCGTTGTTGTCGCGGATCGCCGTGGCGAAGCGCCACATGAAATACTCTGCAGTCAGATAGACGACGCGGGCCTGTGGCTTGCGGCGCAGCGACTCCGCAGCAATGGCCTGCAGCATGTGCGTCTTGCCCAGTCCGACCGAGGCATGAAGAAAAAGCGGATTGAAGCGAATTGCATTGGAATCCGACTCAGCCACCGTCCGTGCTGCGGCGCATGCGACACGGTTGGATGCCCCTTCAATCAGGGAATCGAACGTGTAGCGGCTGTCGAGCGGCGAGCCCAGAATGTTCGAACGCCCGTCCGTCTCGGGCATTTTTGCCGGATTTGCACGAGCAGATGGGTTGCCGGCGAGTGTGCCGGAAGCGAGCGCCGTTTGCGGCCGGCTCGTCACCTTGCGAGCAGCTGCCGACTTGCTTTCCTGTGTGGTCCGCACATTGCGTGTAGCGGTCCGCACCACGATCTCCACTTTCAGGGTGTCGGGCGCTTCCTGCTTCCACAGCTCGGTAATGAGGTCGAGATAGTGACCGTTGATCCAGGAGCGCAGAAATGCCGTAGGAACAGAAATCCGGACACAGCCCTTGGATGCTTCCATTAGCTTCATGCGGCCGAACCAGCTGGAGTAGACCTCGCTTCCCAGACGCGCACGCAGCTGCGTTTTCACGCGCTCGAAGATTGCATCGGATGGCCCCGCCTTGCTGTCGTTCTTTTTCGTCTCTGCTGTCTCTTTGCCTTCCTGCTGAGACATTTGCTCCTGAAAAGAAAATCCCCCCGTCGTTTCCCTTTCCGCGCCGCTTTGCATTCCTCGTGTCCCTGTCGTTTTGAGTGGTGTTTTTACGGATGGGTCCGCGCCTTCAGGCGATTTACCCCTACCCGATCCGTTTTTTTATGATGATTGTATGTCCGCCTGGCCTCTGCCTAAAAAATCTCCTTCGCTCTCTACAGCGCTAAGGTCGCTGTTGAAATACAATATTTCAATCACCGGTTGCTTTTCTTTTCCGGCGACGATGCCGCTCTTGCTCGTCTGACTTCGGCGCGAACGCGCCTCCACTGGGTCCCCGACAAACGAGCTGGCGAGGCTCCTTCGAGAGCGCACGAAAACCCCGCGCGGAAGAGAAAACCGCGTCGCAATGAGTGCCGATTTGGGCTTAAGTCGCCGGGCTTTTTCCTGCCCTCTCGATGGCCTGACATTACCGAAATCCTTGTGGAAAGGGCAAGGGCAAGGCTGCCGCTTTTTTCTCGAATCTGGTCTTGTGCGAAATTCAAAAATCGGTATCGCCAACGGGGCGGCTGGATAAGCCTTTTGGATTCAAAAGCCTTTTCCAGATAAACGCACTTCATGTGCGCATCGAAAAAAAATCATAAAAAAACGCTTGACATTTCCGCGTGCTTTCGGCGTCGACCGTGACATGAGCAACCTGTGGATAAACATTTGTAACTACATGAAAAATATAAGGAATATCGATCGGTGTACTAATTAACGCCCTGCTTATGTGACGAAAATAATACGATTCTCAAACACTTACGGTCGCACATCAAAAAAGGCCGCCCTGCAACAACACAGGGTTGTCGCCAGCCGGCCTTCTGAAGGGCAAAGAAAAACCCGGCTGTATGGCCGGGTTCTTCGAAACGTCTGGTGAGGCGTATTACGCGCCAAGCGCCTTTACGCGCTGGGCAAGGCGCGAGACCTTGCGGGATGCCGTGTTGCGATGCAGCACGCCCTTGCCGGCGGCGCGCATCAGCTCTGGCTGAGCTGCCTTGAACGCGCTCTCCGCTGCTTCCTTGTCGCCGGAGGCCAGAGCTTCTTCGACCTTGCGAACGAAGCTGCGCACACGCGAGCGACGGTTCTTGTTAACCGCAGTGCGGCGAGCAATCTTGCGCACCGCCTTCTTGGCCGAAGTCGTGTTGGCCATGTTTCCTCTCTTGTCTCTACAGATCCTGCCGCGATAAATGCCTCGCGGGCGCAAAACAAAAAGGGCAGCCGCAGGGCCACCACAGTCGTGGCGGCTTATAGTGGAGCTTTCGGACAACGTCAACGCCTATTGGCGTCTATCCGTCTGCTTCCCTCCAGGGCCGTCACCGATTTTTGAAATTGGCGGAGCGTTTCTCTGTAAATGCCGCCATGCCTTCCTTCTGATCGTCCAGCGCGAACATTGCATGGAACACCCGCCGCTCGAAACGCAGACCCTCGGCGAGAGTGGTTTCGTAGGAGCGGTTCACAGCCTCCTTGGTCATCATCACTGCCGGTAGAGAGAACCCGGCGATGGTTTCCGCTGCCTTCAGGGCTTCCTCAATCAGTTCTCCGGGGGGCACCACCCTTGAGACCAGGCCGGAACGTTCGGCTTCCTCTGCCTCCATGAAGCGGCCCGTCAGGCACATGTCCATGGCTTTCGACTTGCCCACGAAGCGGGTCAAACGCTGCGACCCCCCCATACCCGGCATAACTCCAAGCGTGATCTCGGGCTGGCCGAATTTCGCGTTCTCTGCGGCAATGATGAAGTCGCACATCATCGCCAGCTCGCAGCCTCCGCCGAGCGCATATCCCGCAACTGCGGCGATGATCGGCTTGCGCACGCGTGTCAGACCCTCCCATCCTGCGAAGAGGTCTTCCATATAGGCGTCAACATAGGATTTTGATGCCATTTCCTTGATGTCGGCGCCGGCAGCGAAAGCTTTTTCCGACCCGGTGATGACGATGGCGCCGATCCGGGGGTTCTCGTCGAAAGCCGCCAGTGCAGTGACCACCTCGTCAAGGACCTTGGAATTGAGCGCGTTCAGCGCCTTCGGCCGGTTCAGCGTGATCAGCCCGACGCGTTCCCGCGTTTCAACCAGAATCGTCTCATATGCCATGATCTGAATTCCTCTCCGTTGTTCGTGAATTGCTAACGCTGGCAGGTCGGACAATAAAAGGTCGACCGCCCGCTCTGCACAATGCGGCGAACGGTGCCGTCGCATTCATCATGAGCGCATGATTGTCCCTCGCGGCCGTATACCTTGAAGGAATGCTGGAAATAGCCCAGAGACCCGTCCGCTCTCACGTAGTCCCGCAGTGATGACCCGCCTGCCGCGATTGCCTCGGCGATAACGGCTCGGATCGAGACCGCCAGTCGTTCGCATCGTTCGGACGGTCCGCGCCGGGCAACGATCGTGTCGGCGCTGCGCTTCGGTGAGAGCCCTGCGCGCCACAACGCTTCGCAAACATAGATGTTGCCAAGCCCGGCGATCACCCTCTGATCCAGCAAAACGGCCTTCAGAGGCGCTCGCTTCCCACGCAGACGCTCGGCGAGCAACTCACCGTCGAGAGTGTTTCCAGTTGGTTCGATGCCGAGTGTGGCCAAAAGTGGATGGCTGTCCAGAGGCCCCTCGTCATGCAGAAGCATGAAACCGAACCGACGCGGATCATTGTAGACGACGCGAAGACTGCGCCCGTCGCCCGCCGTCAGGTGAAAGACCGCATGATCGTGCTTCTCCGCTTTGGAGCGCGGGTGATGAAACTCGCCAGGGGTGTGTTCCGTGCTGTCATCCTCATCAACACGAAATGAGCCTGACATTCCCAGATGGCACAACACCACCTCGGAGGTTTCCAGATGGATGAGGAGGTACTTTGCGCGCCGGCCAAGCGCGATGATCTCCTGTCCGCGAAGCCGTTCGGCGAACCCTCTGGGAAAAGGGAACCGCAGATCCGGACGCCGCAACTCCATGGAATCGATCTGCGCTCCCTCCATGATCGGCTGCAGTCCTCGGCGGACGGTTTCGACCTCGGGCAGTTCAGGCATGTCGGGAATGCTCACTAGGGAAAGGTTTGCCATGGGGCAGGGCGGGAACGGGCAGATGCTCCCGGATATGGGAAACCGAGCTGGGCCGGCGAGCGGCTATCGGTTTACCGTCGAGGCCTTTCCGGTCGTCCGGGGAAAGTCTTTCGCCGAAAAATTCCCTTACGAAAAGGAATGCGCGCACCATATCCAATCACCGTTGCTACCCTTCGCCAAAGACATAGAGCATTTTACGATGCGGTGGAATCACCCGATCTCACCATAGATGCGGACAAACCGGGAGAAAGAACGTTCCGTATGCATTCTTCGGATAGAAGGCGTGCTGGATTGCCCCTGGGTCGGGCTTTGAGCCTGTGCGCGGCCTCGTAGCCTGTCAGCAATCGTCGCAGGGGATGGTGCTGCTCATGCGCGGGCGCAGGTAGAACCGTTCGCTCATCTGCAGATTGTCAAGGCCCGCCATGGCCGTAAGGCCGGTGGATTTAGCGCCATCCTTCGACCAGGTAAGAATGGGCTTGTAGCCGAGCGCTGCGGTGGCGCGGATATAGAACGCCCCTTTGATGTTCAGTTCGGCGGGCAGCGTGGTGGTGCTGCCTTTGGGAAGGCCGGGGGAAGCCGTCCCATTTTTCAACTCGCGCGACCAGACCACCTTGATCTTCGGAGTTGTCTCGTCCGTAACCTCGATCGCGGTAAGTGTCATCGTCGGCATCGACCGATTGTAGGGCTTCATGATGGCGCTGCCGATCTTCATGACGGCATCGACCTCACTCGCGGTGATCGAAGGCTGCTGCGCTACAAGGTCACCTGCCATGTTGGCAGCACGACTGAGCTTCTTGTTGACGTCGATCGCCTGACCGAACTCCAAAGTCAGAAAGTACATCGCAAAAAGGATGGGCGCGATGATGGCGAACTCGATCGCAGCCACGCCCCGCCTGTTGCGCGCAAAGTCCCCTAGAGTGGACAAGAAGCCGGCTTTCACGGCGGTCGGTTTGTTTTGATCGATTGTCATTGCCTGGTCCCCCAACGACCTATTGCCAACAGTTAGAACGGCTCGTTTTGCCAGGTGTTTGATGAGAAAAGCAGAAGCTTGCCGTCAGGAAGCCGGTCCGCCAGCAGGTTTGTGAGCACCGGCCAGCGGTAGTAAACACGCATCATGTTCTTCGTCAGTGCGGGGCCCAGATCGGTTTTCGTATCGATACTTCCGTCGTCATTGAAGCCGAGGCTCGACTTGGCCGCGTCTTCGAAAGTGTCGAACTGCCGCAGATCGACCTCAAGGCCGGGACAGGTCTCCGACATTAGTATGGACATGCGGTCGCATAGCAGATCGCGCAGCTTCGTCTCGTTCAATTCACTGCTGCGCACCTGTCCGGTACGGAATAATCGCGCAACGTCGTCCGTTGCGTTCGCAAGCAGTTGTTGTGCCGCAAAGCCGATGCAGGCCTCCAGAATCACAAAGATCAGAAAGAAGAACGGAAGACCGAGAAAGGCGACCTCGATGGCCGCCACGCCCTCCTGGTTCTTGATGAACCGGCCCAGCACGCGGCGCCGGTTCGGCGCGCGGCACGCTTTGCCTTTTGTCTGATCGTCCATAACTGGCCCCTGAAGTGTGCGTTGTCAGGGAGGACTATAACCAGCCCCGGTTGCATTCCGGTTTTGACTGCAGGTCAAATTGCGGGGTTTTGGTTTACGCTTTGCAAACCTTGTTCGGCCTGTTCGAGCGCCGCCAGCCCCGCGTTCTCGCATGACTTACTGGTTGGCGCTGATCTCGGCTTCCGAGGCCCGCTCCGCATCAGTCTTGTATGAGCTCTCGCAGTAAGGCGTACAGGAAAGCGTCTGGACGTTCGCGCGGCGGTAAATGCGTACGGAACTGGCGGACTGCCGGCTGACCATGATCTGTTCATCGACTATGGGTTGGCCGTCAATGTCGAGGACGACGAGATTGGTGACACCAAACCCCTTGCCCGTGAGAACGATCGTCGTGGCGTCCTGTACGGCCGCGTCAGCGATCTCGGGGTTGCCGATAACGATCGTGTCGGCCTCTCGCGCGAGTTTGACGATTTTCGCCTGGTTCATCACGACTTCGATTGCCGCCTCATTTGCCGAGGTGATTCCCGGCAGTGCAACCAGACCGGCGGTCAGGCAGACTGTTTTCAAGGCAGTTCCGGTTTTGGAAAATACGGCGCGCATCACCCTGCTCCCCACGTCAAGCTGAAGAGAGTATGAACCTGATTGGTGAACCAAGGGTTAAGTGCCGGCCGAACAGGTGCGAAGGCGGCAGCATTTCCGATTATATATATAAAGTGTTCTGGCGAACCGCGTGCGGCCCCGTGCTTTATGAACATGTTAACCAACACCCGCGCTTTGAGGCGGCAAGGTTTTGGTAAGGGTGTTTCTTAAGCAGGTTGAAAGAGCTCCCTCGTATGGTCAGGCCATCCGATCAACACAACAAAAAACGTTGACGGTCTTGCTGAACAAAACGCGGAAGAGGAGTTTTCCCAAATGGCTAATCTGTTTGCACGTTTCATGAAAGACGAGTCCGGCGCAACCGCTATCGAGTACGGCCTTCTGGCTGCTCTGATCGCTCTTGGTATCGTTGCTGGCGCCACCGCACTCGGCGGCAAGCTGAGCGACACCTTCCAGGGCATCGCGGACGACCTGCCGGGCAACTAAGAACGTCCGACTGGATTGTTCCAGAGATTGGGGCCGCTTCTCTACTGGAGGAGCGGCCTTCTTCGTTTGATGTCACAATCGTCAGTTCATCAAGTTTTAAGCGGCGATCCGGATAATCCAAAGGAAACTGAGGTGTCATGGCATGCTTGAAGCAATCGTTCTTGTGGTGTTTCCCTTCTGTATGGTTTTTGCCGCGGTCTCGGACCTGTTGTCCATGACCATTGCGAACCGCGTGTCTGTATTGCTTCTCGCGACCTTCGCTGTCGCGGCGCCGATGATAGGCATGGACTGGGCGCAAATTGGAATGCATCTGGCAGCAGGCGTGGTTGTTCTGGCCGTGACCTTCGCCCTTTTTGCCTTCGGCGGCATGGGTGGCGGCGATGCAAAACTGATGGCGGCCACCGCCATCTGGTTTGGGTTCAGTCCGGTTCTCATTCAGTATTTTCTGACCGCAGCGCTCCTGGGGGGCGCCCTCACACTCCTGATCCTCAAATTCAGGAACTCGTATATCGGATACGTGTCGGTCAACAATCTCCTGTTGCGAAATCTTGCAGATCACAAGGCGGGGATTCCCTATGGCATTGCATTGGGCACTGCGGGCCTCTTCGCCTATCCCGAAACGCCTTTTGTCCAATGGGCGCTCGCCAGGCTGGCGGGGCTCTAGGGGCTCACTCCGGTCGCCCGAGACATCCAGCCCCGAAGCCTCCGGCAGCTCAAAACCGTGATAGCGCCCCGATTTTGGTCGGGGCGTTTTTGCGTTTCGCGCCTCGCGGGACAGTTCAACTTTGAATTAATCATTTTTGTAAGGTTCACGTTAACCATAATTTGACGATTGACGCTCCATTCTCCGCTTCACGCAACGGAAGTCCGAGTACAAGGGGCGGAGTCATGAGCAAATCCCGGATCGTCATCTTAGGTGTGGCCGTGCTGGCCGCCCTTGGCGCCGGTTATGTCGCCAAGAACCTGACGGCACCGGCTCCGCAGCAGCCAGTCGCGAGCGCAGGACCAGAAGAACCGGCAATCGATCTCGTCGATGTTCTGGTCATCGGACAGGATGTTCCGATGGGAACCGAGCTCGGCAGCGCCCTGTCCTGGCAGTCCTGGCCTGCGGACAACATCAACGCCAACATGATCACCAGGAACGAGAGCCCCGAGGCGCTGGAAGAGCTGCGCAGCTCCATTGCGCGCGTCGCACTCTATACGGGGGAGCCACTCAGGCGTTCCAAGCTCATCGGCGAGGGGATGAGCTTCATGTCTGCGATCCTGCCTGCGGGCAAACGCGCTGTGGCAACCCAGATCGCTGCTGATACGTCAGCGGGCGGCTTTATCCTTCCCAATGATTACGTAGACGTCATTATGACGCGCCGCTCGCAGGAGAACGGCACCGCGAACGGTTTCATCACTGAGACCATCCTCAAGAACATCAAGGTTCTGGCGATCGACCAGACGATCCAGGAAGACGAGGAAGGGCGCCGCGTCAAGGTGGGCGAAACCGCGACGCTCGAACTTACGCCGGAGCAGGCGGAGATCATCACGGTTGCACAGCAGATGGCTGATCGTCTCACGCTTTCACTGCGGGCAATTACCGATACGAACGAAACATCGGAGAATGACGGGTCCTACCTTGTTTCAGGCAGAGGCCGGGGCAACAGCGTCCGTCTGATCAAATCCGGTGAAGTCACCGAAGTGGGGACCCGGAAATGACGAAGCGCATGGATGAGGCGAAGGCCGTGAAACAGTCGGAGCGGGGAATGCGCAGCACTCTGAAATTGACCGCGCACCTACTATTGGGGTGCGTCACGGTGTTGGCTGCACAATCCGCTCTGCCGGATGGCGCGGCCTTTGCCCAACAGAACGTTGTCAAGGCGCGCGGCGGACCCAGCGTGAACCAGCGGGTAAAGCTTGGTCTCAACAAGTCGCTTGTGCTCGACCTGCCGAGCGACGCTTACGATATTCTGGTTGCAAATCCGTCGGTCGCCGACGCCGTGACCCGCACCGCACGACGCATTTATCTGTTCGGCAAGCAGGTGGGCGAGACCAACATCTTCGTGTTTGGCGCCAATGGTGAGCAGATCGCAAGCCTGGACCTTGCGGTGGAGCGAGATGTTGCCGGCCTTGAAGAGTATCTCAAGCGCTTCATTCCCAACTCCGCTATCGATGTTGAACTCATCAACGACAACGTCGTTCTCACCGGAACGGTTGAGACACCGCTTGATGCCGCCCGTGCCGCGCAGCTTGCGCAGATCTTCGTCACCGGTGGTGAGGCCACGACCGGCCAATACTCGCAAAGCGCGGCCGCACCGACAGATGGCGGCGGTGTAGCGATCAACAACCCCGACCAGAAGCGCCAGACGAGCCGGATCGTCAACATGATCCAGATCATCGGCGAGGACCAGGTCACGCTCAAGGTCACGGTGGCCGAGGTCAGCCGCTCCGTCATGAAGCAGCTTGGCGTGAACATGATCGGCTCGGGAAGTGCTGACGGCATCTCTTGGGGTGCCGTGGTGGACAATGCCTTCGGGCTCGGAAAGCCGCTTTCCCCCACACAGTTTTCGGTCGGTGGATCGCTGATTGACGCCTATATCAACGCCATGGAGCAGGCAGGCGTGATGAAGACGCTGGCCGAGCCGGCTCTGACGGCTGTCTCCGGCGAGAAAGCCACGTTCCGTGTTGGTGGTGAGTTCAACATCGTCACCTCGCAGGAAATCGACCCAGACACGAACGCGCTGAAATACGAGGTCGAAAAGATCGACTACGGCATTGGTCTGGAGTTCCTTCCAACAGTTCTTTCTGCCGGCCGCATCAGCCTGAAGATCCGCACTCAGGTTTCCGAACCCACCATGCAGGGATCCCAGACCTTCTTCTCTGGCATGGGGCGCGGCCAGCGCTACCGCAACGCTTCGAGCATGAACGCAATCTCGATCCGCAAGCGCCTGGCCGATACCACGGTCGAACTGCCCTCCGGCGGATCGATGATGATCGCCGGCCTCGTGCAGGATGACGTGCGCCAGGCGTTCAACGGGGTGCCGGGGCTCTCCAAGGTCCCCGTACTTGGTGCGCTGTTCCGCAGCCGTGATTTCGTTCGCAATGAAACGGAACTGGTGATCATCGTAACGCCGTACCTGTCCAAACCGACCGCGCGCAATGCATTGGCGAGGCCGGACGATAATTTCACACCCGCCAGTGATGGCGCGGGAATGTTCCTTGGCCGCGTAAACCGCGTCTACGGAAGCATGAAAACCAACCTGCCCAATGGCCGCTACCACGGCGTTGTCGGCTACATCTACAAATGAGCTGGGGAAAGGTTATGCCGGGGGTGGTCATGATGAAGAACACGACACGGAACACACATCGGGCCAGGCTCGCCGGCACGGCAATGATTGTCTGCGCGGCCGCGGTCATGGCCGGATGCGCCGCAAAACGGGATTCGGTCATTGTCGGTTCGATACCGGACGACTATCGCACCAATCATCCGATCGTCATCTCCGAGAAGGCGCAGCAAATCGATCTCCCGGTCGCCGCTTCCGCGCGGAAAATGTCGCGTGACCAGATGAGCACGCTCGCGGGTTTCATGAGCGGATATGACCGCCGCTCCGGCAGTACGGTTTCCGTACTCGTGCCGTCGGGCTCTACCAATGAACTCGGTGCGTCCAACGTCGCTTCGCAGATTACGCATCTGCTGCAGAAACAGGGCGTTCCGCCGGAGAGTATTTCGGTGATCTCATATCAGGCGCCTGCGCCGGATACCGCGCCACCGATCCGCGTCTCCTACCCGGTAGTCAAGGCATCCACCAGTCAATGCGGCAGCTGGCCGGCAGATATCCTGGATACGACCGACAACAAGCACTACGCGAATTTCGGTTGCTCCTATCAGAACAATCTCGCCGCACAGGTGGCCAATCCGAACGATTTCCTTGGGCCACGCAAACAGGGTGAGATTGATGCCGAGAACCGGATGGGTGTGATCGACAAATATCGTGGTGCTGAGAGCATTTATAAACCTGGTCAGGTATCCGAGGATTTCCGGGCCGCCAGAGAGATCGCATACTAGGCGAGGGGCATGACATGAGCAATCTGGCCTACGAAACGGACCACGAGGATCTCGCTCCCGAGGATGGCGCGTCGCCAGCGCTGCAGAAGTTGCGGCCGATCCCGAGGATCTCGATTCAGGCATTCTGCGAGACCGACAGCGTTGCCAATCCGATCGAGCGGGCAGGCGAAGACCGCCGCATGGCGAAAACCCATCTGAAGGTGCATATGGGCGGTGTGGCGACTGCCGTCGAGTTTTATCAGACTGCGGCCACGCCGAACCTTGTTATCGTCGAATCCTCCAGCGAGCCGCGAGAATTGCTGGCTTCGCTGGAACAGTTGGCGACGGTCTGCGACCCGTCGACGAAGGTCATCATCATCGGTCACTACAACGATGTCTGGCTATATCGGGAACTGATCCGCGCAGGCATCTCCGAATATGTGGTCGCGCCGATCTCGATGGCGGACATCGTCAGCGTGATCGCCAACATTTTCGTCGATCCTGAAGCTGAGCCGCTTGGACACTCTATCGCGTTTATCGGAGCAAAAGGCGGGGTTGGCTCTTCTACAGTTGCCCACAACGTGGCCTGGTCGATCTCCAGTCTGTTCGAAAACGAAGTCGTGGTGGCCGATCTGGATCTGCCTTTCGGCACGGCGAACATCAACTTCGATCAGGACCCCGCACAGGGCATCGCTGAAGCGGTGTTTTCGCCCGAGCGCATAGATGAAGTCTATCTGGATCGATTGCTGGCCCAGTGTGCGGAAAGGCTTTCCCTCCTGGCAGCACCCTCCACGCTCGACCGCGTGTATGATTTCGATCCGGAGGCATTCGCGCAGATCATCGACACCACGCAGCGCACGGCGCCGGTCCTGGTTCTCGACGTTCCGCATGTCTGGAACGGTTGGACCAAGACAACTCTTGCACAGGCCGATGAGATAGTCATCACGGCCACGCCCGACCTCGCCAATCTGCGCAATACAAAGAACCTAATCGATACTTTGAAGAAGCTGCGGCCGAATGACAAACCGCCAGTGCTGCTGCTCAATCAGGCGGGCATCCCGAAGCGACCGGAAATATCGCTGGAAGACTTTGCCGAACCGCTCGGTGTGATCCCGGCAGCGACCATTCCTTTCGAGCCGCAACTGTTTGGCAATGCAGCCAACAACGGGCGCATGCTGGGCGAGATGGACGCAAACAGCCCGATCGTCGAGACGATCAATGAACTCGCACATATCCTGACTGGTCGGCGTGATGTGAAGCCGAAAAAGAAGAGTGGCTTGTCCGGCATCCTGGGCAGGTTGAAACGCAAAAGCTGATACGGATTGGTAGCGTCAGATGTTCGGAAAGAGAGGGGCAGGCGTCCCGCATCCCACAGCGCCGCACACCGAAACCCCGAATTCCTTTTCGGGCGGCACCGACGTATTGACGCCGGAACGGCCGGCTCCTGCGAGCTCGCAGAACGCAGCGCCGGCGTCGCAGGAGCCCGCGCCGCGTCAGCGCACGGAGGCCCCCAGGCCCACGCCGTCCGCGCCGCCACCACCGCCGCCGGCGAGAACGCCTCAGCCCGCCCGGGCGCGCAGCGAGTCATACTACGACACCAAGAGCCAGGTGTTTTCGGCGCTGATCGAAACCATCGATCTTTCGCAGCTCGCCAATCTCGACCCTGATAGCGCGCGTGAGGAAATCCGCGACATCGTCAATGACATCATCGCGATCAAGAATTTCGCGATGTCGATATCCGAGCAGGAGGAACTGCTCGAAGACATCTGTAACGACGTGTTGGGCTACGGTCCGCTCGAGCCACTTCTGGCACGTGACGATATCGCCGATATCATGGTCAATGGCGCCGAGCATGTTTACATCGAAGTCAACGGCAAGGTCGAACAGACCGGCGTCCGCTTCCGCGACAACCAGCAGCTTCTCAATATCTGTCAGCGCATCGTCAGCCAGGTCGGTCGCCGCGTCGATGAATCGAGCCCGATCTGCGATGCGCGCCTGCCCGATGGTTCGCGTGTCAACGTCATCGCACCGCCACTTGCCATTGACGGCGCATCGCTGACCATTCGTAAGTTCAAGAAGGACAAGTTGACCCTCGATCAGCTTGTGCGTTTCGGAGCGATTTCCCCGGAAGGCGCCGAGATTTTGAAGATCATCGGTCGCGTCCGCTGCAACGTTTTGATCTCGGGCGGCACGGGTTCGGGCAAGACGACGCTGCTCAACTGTCTCACCAGTTTCATCGATCTTGATGAGCGTATCATCACCTGCGAGGATTCCGCGGAACTCCAGCTGCAGCAGCCGCATGTGGTCCGGCTCGAAACACGCCCCCCAAATCTCGAGGGCGAGGGTGAGGTCACCATGCGTGACCTCGTGCGCAACTGTTTGCGCATGCGCCCCGAGCGGATCATTGTCGGTGAGGTGCGCGGTCCGGAGGTTTTCGATCTCCTTCAGGCGATGAACACGGGCCATGATGGTTCGATGGGAACCATCCACTCCAACAATCCGCGCGAGTGCCTGAATCGTATCGAATCCATGGTCGCCATGGGTGGCTTCACGCTGCCGCAGAAAACGGTACGCGAAATCATCGTCGGTTCGGTCGATGTCATTATCCAGGCAACGCGTCTGCGCGATGGCTCGCGCCGCATCACGCACGTCACCGAGGTAATCGGCATGGAAGGCGATGTGATCATCACGCAGGATCTCGTCCTCTACGACATGAAAGGCGAGGACGCGAACGGCAAGATTATTGGCGAGCACGTGTCGACCGGTATTGCGCGGCCGCATTTCTGGGACCGTGCCCGGTATTATGGTGAAGAGCAGCGTCTGGCGAATGCGCTGGAAGCGATGGAACGGAAGACCGACTAGCGTGTCGATGCCTTTCTGTTTCGGTTTGGGCAGGTAAATCCATGTTTGGAATGGACATCACTCTGATAGCATTTGTTCTTCTGGCCGGTTGCAGTGCCGGGGCGGTGGCTTATGCGCTGATGTTCAACAACATTACCGCGGAAAAGAAGGTCGGGCGCCGGCTGGACTCCGTCAAGCGGGCGCAGACCGATCAGGTCTCCATCAAAGCCTCGCGGGACCGTGTTGCTGAAACGGCAAAGCGCCGCAAATCCATTCAGGACTCCCTGAAGGATCTGGAAGAGCGGCAGAAGAAGCGCGACAGCAGGGTTCGCAAGCCGCCACTCAAGATGCAGCTTAAACAGGCTGGGATGAGTGTAACACCGGAGCGGTTCTACATCATTTCGGCAATCTGCGGATTGGTGTTTACCGTGGCGGTTTTCGTCATGGGTGCTCCGCTGCTTGTGCTGCCGGGGGCGTTGATAGTCGGAGCTCTGGGCTTGCCGCGCTGGTTCGTGTCCTGGAGGCGTCGCGGCCGCGTGAAAGCGTTTCTGAACGAGTTTCCGAATTCGCTTGACGTGATCGTCCGTGCGGTGAAATCGGGCCTGCCGATCAATGATGGCATACGCTTGATCGCTAGTGAGTCGCAGGAGCCCGTGCGCACCGAGTTTCGCCGGATTGTGGAAGCCCAGCAAATGGGCGTTTCGACACCGGAAGCCTGCGTTCGCATGGGCGAGACGATGCCATGCCCGGAAGCGAACTTCTTTGGCATCGTCATTCAGATTCAGTCTCAGGCAGGCGGCAATCTCTCCGAAGCGCTGTCAAACCTGTCTCGCGTTCTTCGCAACCGCAAGAAAATGAAGGCGAAGGTGCAGGCGCTGTCGATGGAGGCCAAGGCATCGGCCGTGATTATCGGGGCCCTGCCTTTCGTCGTCGCTTTCCTCGTCTATCTCACCAGCCCGAGTTACATCATCCCGCTCTTCACCACCAGCGCGGGGCATCTGATTCTCGGCTTCGCTGCAATGTGGATGACGATCGGCATTCTCGTGATGCGGAACATGATCAATTTCGAGGTTTAGACAATGCCTTCAAACGTCATCGGAAGTATCATCGAACCCAGTTTCCTGATCGCGCTTCTGGTTGCGGTGGCGGTTTTCGCAACTGTTTTCACGCTTCTGCCGGCCTTCGGCGGAGATCCGCTGAAAGCGCGCATGAAAAGTGTTGCGCTTGAGCGCGAGGAATTGCGTGCGCGGCAGCGTGCGCGTCTTGCCGCCGAGGCCGACAAGCGCCGGCGGGGCCTGCGTGAGCATCAGTCAGAAGGCATGCGGGCGATCGTAGATCGGCTCGATCTGCGCCGTGCGCTGGCCGATGATGCGGCGGTAGCGAAGTTGCGCACGGCCGGCTTTCGAGGCCAGAACCCGCTCACGAAGTTTCTTTTCTTTCGTCTTATTCTCCCCTTCGTCACGCTGCTTCTCGCAATCGTCTATATTTTCGTCCTTGGTGGACTTCCCGAGCAGCCCCTGTTTGTGAAGCTTTTTGTCTGTGTCATCGCCGCCTATGCAGGCTTTTACGCACCCGTTCTGTATGTCAGCAATCTGGCTTCGAAGCGAAAGAAGTCGATCCAGATCGCGTGGCCCGACGCCCTTGATCTGATGTTGATCTGCGTTGAATCGGGCATGTCCATTGAAGCGGCTTTCCGGCGCGTGGCGGATGAGATCGGCATTCAGTCGGTCCCGTTGGCCGAGGAGCTGGTGCTGACGAATGCGGAACTCTCCTTCCTTCAGGAACGCCGTCAGGCCTATGAGAATTTTGCCACGCGTACAGGGCTGGAAACCGTGAAAAGCGTCACCCAGGCGTTGATCCAGGCTGAGCGCTACGGCACACCGGTAAGCCACGCATTGAGAGTGCTCGCGGATGAAAGCCGGGAAATGCGGATGAATGAGGCGGAAAAGAAGGCTGCCGCTCTGCCGCCGAAACTTACCGTCCCGATGATTCTCTTTTTCATCCCCGTCCTGTTTGCCGTGATTCTTGGGCCGGCAGGTATCCAGATCAAGCAGCAGGGACTGTTCTGAGCTCAACCCAGCTTGGCAAAAAAGGCCGCCTGAGGCGGCCTTTCCAGGGTCGGTCTACAAAGGGAAAGCGCTGTTACTGGCGCTTCTTCTTGTCTTCGTCCGCGATTTGGCTCCACGCATTCTGTTGCGCAAGCATTGAGCGAAGATATGCGACGTTGGCTTCGGCCTGCTCAGGCGAGAGTTCCTGCCGGGCCAGTTGCTCTGCTTCGCCAAAACGCCCCTGAAGCCCGACGACGAGGGCCAGATTTTGCCGCACGCGGCTGTCGGCACCGGAAGCCTGTACAGCTTGCCGCATATAATGCTCGGCTGATTTCAGGTCACCCTCAAGCAGATATGACATTCCCATGTTCGAAAGCACGGAGGGTTCACCCGGTTTGAGATTGAGCGCCTGGCGATAGAGGGTGCGGGCAGCTTCTTTCTGCCCGAGTTGATCCAGAATTGCGCCTTCGGCTGATTGCAGCCGCCAGTCCGGATATTCCGGGGTCTGGGCCCGGCGTACCGCGTCAAGCGCTGGCTGAAGCTCTCCGGCGGCAGCCAATGCCTTGCCGTAGGCGGCCAGCACTTCGCGGTCCTTGGGGTGGTCGATCGCAAGTTTGCGCATCACCGCGAGAGACTGGTCGACCCGCCCGGTCATCTGAAGAACAGAAGCGTATTGCAGTGCTGTGCCTTTGTCCTTGGTGTTCTGCGTGTAGGCGCGCCCGAGGGAATCGGCGGTGTTCCGCAACTGCGGTTCGCTCATGGTCGCAACATTGGAAACCGGTTTGGGCGTACTGCGGCTGATCGAACCGGTCGTGATCCGATCCTTTGCGCAGCCAGCGACTGACACCGCCATAACCAGCGCAATCGCTGTCATGGAGATCCTGTTTGCGGTTGCATTCGTGCGCTGTTCGGTAAACATCTGCGCGCGCCCTCCGGTTGGCTTCGGCCGCTGTCCGGCCCACTTTCAACAGAGAGAAATATTCTGTTAACCCTAACGGAGCGTTAAAACGCGCCGCAAAATGTAAACGAGGAGATACCAAATGCCCGTCACGCTCCTGAGCACGCCAAAAGCTTCATCCCTGCCGGTCTATCTGGTAGAGGCGGACGCCTTGGATGCTTGCAAAGCACCGAAGGCAGCCATCGGGTGGGCGAAGGCAAACGGCTTTTCAGGGGCCACGGCCACGGTTTTGACTATACCTGGTGACAATGGCGCAATCGCCGGCGCTTTTTTCGGGCTTGGCAAATCCGGTACACTCAACCCGCTCGCTGCAGGAGCGCTGGCGCGGCATCTGCCGGAAGGCGACTGGCACTTTGCCGACGCGCCGGAAGAAGCGGAACTAGCAACCCTCGGCCTGTTGCTCGGGTCATACGCATTCACACGCTATGGCAAGAAACCGCGCAATGCCCTTCGCTTCGCCGTTCCCCAAGGGGTCGACGTGAGCCGTGTTGAGCGGTTGGCCAATGGCTGCATTCTCGCACGCGATCTCATCAATACGCCTGCAGGCGATATGGGGCCTGATGCGCTTGAAGATGCCACCCGCGCACTCGCCTCGGAACATGGTGCGATGCTCTCAGTGACGCTTGGTGATGACCTCCTCAAGGAAAACCTGCCCATGATCCATGCGGTCGGCCGGGCAGCCGAGGCCGCGCCGCGCCTTCTCGATCTGCGATGGGGGCGGAACGATGCGCCGAAGGTCACTCTTGTCGGCAAGGGCGTCTGTTTCGATACAGGCGGCCTCGATCTAAAACCTGCGGCGGGCATGCTGCTCATGAAGAAAGACATGGGCGGTGCCGCGAATGTGCTCGGCCTGGCCTCGATGATCATGGCGGCAAAGCTCGATATTCGCCTTCGTGTCCTCATCCCGGCCGTGGAGAACGCTGTTGCAGGCAATGCTTTCCGCCCTGGCGATGTGTTGACCAGCCGAAAACGGCTCACTGTGGAGATCGGAAACACCGATGCCGAAGGTCGGCTGGTGCTTGCTGATGCGATGGCCCTGGCAGACGAGGAGGAACCGGAACTTCTGATAGACATGGCGACGCTTACCGGAGCCGCGCGCGTCGCTCTGGGGCCCGATGTGCCGCCATTCTACACCGATGATGAAGCGCTGGCGGGCGCGCTGGTGCAGGCCTCGGAGGCGGTCGCCGATCCGCTCTGGCGCATGCCGTTGTGGAAGCCTTATCTCTCACGTCTCGATTCGAAGATCGCCGACATAAACAATGTTTCGCTCGACGGCTTTGCCGGTTCACCGATTGCCGGTCTCTTCCTTGGCCGTTTTGTAGAGAAGGCGAAGAACTGGGCGCATTTTGACATCTATGGCTGGAACCCGGCCGACAAGCCGTATGCGCCGGTCGGCGGCGAGGCACAGGGTATCCGCGCCATCGAACGCGTGCTGACAGAGCGTTATGGAGCTGTATCCTAGCAAGAAGCAGCTGGCGCTTGCGCCTACCCGCCTTTCACGGCATGAATAAAACGGAGCCGAAACGGTTTCCGGCTTTATCCGCGAAGGCAGGTCCTGATATGTCCGTTCAGCTAAGGCCAAGCCAGGCGCTGCGTCTGTGGCAACAGGTCAGCCTTGCCGAGGTGCGCGGCAAGGCACCGGACCTCACCGAGCGCCAGCTGGCTGTCCTCCTGACGATCTATCTGGACCCGCCACCACACACCGTGCGCGGGCTGGCCGAGAAACTGGATGTCTCCAAACCCGTTATCACGCGAGCTCTGGACACGATGGGTGCCCTGAAACTCGTTTCCCGCCATCGCGACCCGAACGACCGTCGGAATGTCCTGATCAAGCGCACCGTCGAGGGCGCTCTGTTTGTGGAACGGTTTGGCGATGTGGTGGTGGCAAAGTCCGCGGAGCTTCCCTTATGACGACACTTGATCGCCGCCTAAATGCCCACCGGGCCGATCTTGCCGACGCCAGCCTCGAGGGCAGGGTAAAGGCGAACCGTTTCATCGCCGGCACACCCGCCCGCATTGGCGCCCCCATTGCCGACGTACACAGCGCCCCGCGTCTCGACGCCGGAATGGACACCCAGTTCCTCCATGGTGATGCGGTGCGTGTGTTCGAAAGGCGCGAAGGCTGGGCCTGGGTGCAGGCAGGGCACGATGGCTATGTGGGTTATGTGAATGCCGCGGCGCTGGCAGCGGAAGATTTCACGCCCACCCATCGTGTTCGCGCGCAGCGCAGCTTTGTCTACCCCGAGCCGGAGTTGAAGAAGCCCGCAATCGCCGCCCACAGCATGGGTGCGGCGGTCTGTGTGACGGAGACTGTCGAAAATCGGGGCACGCAATATATGCTTCTCGCGTCAGGCGGTGCGATGATTGCCGGCCACCTGCAGCCTCTCGGTGTGCATGCGGAAGACTACGTTGCAGTCGCCGAAACCTTCCTGCACACACCCTATCTGTGGGGCGGGACAAGCGGCTTCGGCATCGATTGCTCGGGTCTTGTGCAGCTTTCCATGCGCATGGCCGGAAAAACCGTCCTGCGCGATACCGACATGCAGGCCGACAGCATCGGCGACCTGATCAACCCCGCGGAAACCGCACTTAAACGAGGCGATCTCGTGTTCTGGAAAGGCCATGTGGCGATCATGCTCGACCCCGAGATGATGCTTCACGCCAACGGCAACACCATGAACGTCGCACGCGAACCGTTGAGCGATGCGATCGAGCGGATCGAACGGCTCTATGGCCGTCCATCACACTACCGTCGCCCTTAGAGCGGTTCACGGTTTCACGGAACGCCGCTCCGTTCAATCTGTCGGTTTTTCCGCCTTTTGCGGGTGTCAGGGATCCCACCTGACCGCAAGATGCTCTAGTAGCCCGCTTTCCGGTCGACGAGATTTTTCAACGCCTCGCCACGTTCAAACGCCTCCATCTGCTGCAGCATGAGAGGCGCCAGATGTGCCGGGTCTGAAGTGGCGGCCGCATGTGGCGTCACGAAAACCCGGGGATGCGACCAGAGCGGACTTTCCGGCGCCAGTGGCTCGCGCTCGAACACGTCGAGGCTCGCTTCCTTTAGCACGCCCTCTTCAAGCGCTTTGAGGATGTCAACCTCGCGCTGAAGGCCTCCGCGCCCCGCATTGATAAGGCAGGGGCCGCCCAGCGGGCCATCCTGTCGCAGCTGTGAGAGCAGTGAATAATTGACGATACCGTGGGTCGCGGCTGTCAGCGGCAACAATACCACAAGGATGTCCGTGGCGTTGAGGAAGGGGGTCAACCCGTCCTCGCCATGAAAGCCCCTGACCCCGTCAACGTCCTTGGGTGTGCGGCTCCAGCCATTCACTGAAAAACCAACCGCGCGCAGCGCCTGTGCGGCCCGTGTACCGAGCTGACCGAGTCCCATAACGCCAACCGAAACTTCGTTGGCTGGCGGTTGCCGCGGTTCGTGCCAGACCTTCCGGGCCTGTTGTTCCCGGTAGACGGAGCCCTGCCTGTGATGATCGAGCACACGCCACGTCACATATTCGCACATGTATTGCGTGAGATTGTCCGCCACCACCCGCACGATGGGCACATCTGGCACCTGGTCATCGGCGAAGATGTGGTCCACACCCGCTCCGATGGAGAAGATCACCTTCAGGTTCGGTAGTTTGGCGAGCACGCCCTTCTGGTGTTTCCACACGACCGCAAAGTCGATCGAAGGGTCCTCCGTGCTCTCGGGCTCCAGCACGATCTCCCTCTCCTTTGAGAGGAGGTCGTACCAGCGCTGGGGATTGAAACCGGTAACGGAAAGAAGGACGCGACCGCGTTTTGGTGTACTCATGGTTTGCCCCTCGAACTTTATTCGCTTACCACGCCTCCGGGCGTGGCTTCGATGTTGAATGCGGCTGCGATCAGCGCGCGTGTATATTCGGTCTGCGGCGCATCGAAAATCTGTTCCGCCGGACCGGCCTCCACCACCTTGCCCGCGCGCATGACGATCACCTCGTTGGCTAGCGCACGAACGACTTTCAGATCATGGCTGATGAAGAGATAGGCCAGGTTATGCCGCTTCTGCAAATCGCGCAAAAGGTCCACCACCTGCGCCTGCACACTCATGTCGAGCGCCGATGTGGGCTCGTCCAGCATCACGAAGCGCGGTTTCAGCACCATGGCGCGCGCGATGGCGATGCGCTGGCGCTGCCCACCGGAGAACTCGTGCGGGTAGCGGAACCGACTGCCGGGGTCGAGGTCGACCTCCTTCAGAACATCGACCACCATCGCGTCGCGCTCGGCTGCTGAAAGGCCGGGTTCATGAATGCGCAAACCTTCCTCGATGATCTCGGCAACCGACATGCGCGGGCTCAATGACCCGTAAGGGTCCTGAAACACCACCTGCAAGGCGTGCCTGTAGGGGCGCATCTGCCGGAACGAAAGCTGATCGATCTCTTCGCCGGAAAAGCGTATATGCCCCTCCGAGCCAATCATGCGGGCAAGGGCCAGACCGAGAGTCGTCTTGCCGGAACCCGATTCACCCACCACGCCGAGCGTCTGGCCCGCGCGCACCGTCACGTCCACCCCGTCGACACCCTTGATGTAGTCAACCGTGCGGCGCAGAAGCCCCTTTTTAACAGGGAACCAGACCTTGATCCCGTCACCTTTCATCACTGTTTCTGCAGTAGGGTCTGCTTTCGGCGGGCGGCCCTTCGGCTCGGCCTCGATCAGGTGGCGTGTATAGGCATGCTGCGGGTTGGTGAAGATATCCTCCGTCCGTCCACTCTCCACGATTTTCCCGTCGGTCATGACGCAGACCCGGTCGGCAATCTTGCGCACAATGCCAAGATCGTGGGTGATGAAGAGCATCGACATTGATTTTTTGCGCCGAAGATCAGCGAGCAATTCCAATATCTGCGCCTGCACCGTTACGTCGAGGGCGGTGGTCGGTTCATCGGCGATCAGGAGGTCGGGCTCGTTGGCCAGCGCCATGGCGATCATCACGCGCTGGCGCTGGCCGCCGGAAAGCTGGTGCGGGAAGGAATCAAGCCGCTTCTCCGGCTCGCGTATGCCAACCTGATTGAGCAGCTCAAGGGTCCGCTGCCGCGCCGCCTTGTCGCCCATGCCGCGATGCAGTTTGAGCACCTCGCCGACCTGCCGTTCGATGGTGTGCAGCGGGTTCAGTGAGGTCATCGGCTCCTGAAAGATCATGGAGATCTCGTTGCCGCGTACCTTGCGCTGTGTCGCTTCATCGGCGGCAAGGATGTCCACGCCGTTGTAGAAGATCTGGCCGGACGGGTGGCTCGCCGCAGGATAGGGCAGAAGCCGCAGCACCGAAAGTGCTGAAACGGACTTGCCCGACCCCGATTCCCCGACCAGCGCGACAGTCTCGCCGCGCGCGATGTCGAACGAGATGTGATCGACCGCAAGCGTTTCCTGAGCGCCTTGCCTGAAGGAGACGGAAAGATCACGGATCGAGAGGAGGGGGGCGTCACTCATTTGAACGTCTTCCGCGGGTCGAAGGCGTCACGCACGGCTTCGCCGATGAAGATCAGCAGCGACAGCATGATCGAGAGGCTCAGGAAGCCTGCAATGCCGAGCCATGGCGCGTTGAGGTTGCGCTGGCCCTGCCGGAGGAGTTCACCGAGCGAAGGGGAGCCGGGCGGCAGCCCGAAACCCAGAAAGTCGAGCGATGTCAGCGTCGTGATCGAGCCGTTCAGGATGAAGGGCAGGAAGGTGAGGGTGGCCACCATCGCATTGGGTAGAAGGTGGCGGAAGATGATCGTGCGGTTGGAAACGCCAAGCGCCCGCGCCGCACTCACATATTCGAAATTGCGCGCGCGCAGGAATTCGGCGCGCACGACGCCCACAAAAGCGACCCACGAGAAAAGCAGCATGATGCCGAGGAGGATGAAGAAGCCCGGCGGCAGAACGGCGGCGATGATCAGGATCAGATAGAGCACCGGGATTGACGACCAGATCTCGATGAAGCGCTGGAAGAGAAGGTCTGTCCAGCCGCCGAAATAACCCTGTATCGCGCCGGCGCTCACGCCGATCAGCGCCGAGGCGCCGGTCAGGATGAGGCCGAACAGAACCGAGATGCGGAACCCGTAGATCACGCGTGAAAGCACGTCCCGGGCCTGGTCATCCGTCCCGAGCCAGTTCCAGTTTCCGGGCGTACAGGCCGGATCGTCAACACCCTGCAGATAACGCCCGCAGCGTTCCTCCGTGGTGTACATCCATGAGGGCTTGGCGGGCGCCGCCTCGGGAATTTCGTTGTTCACCGTGCGGTAGGAATAGCGGATCGGCGGCCACACCATCCACCCATTGGCCTCGATCTCCTCGGAGATGATCGGATCGCGATAGTCCGTCACGGCGAGGAAGCCGCCGAACTTCTCTTCCGGGTAGTCCACCAGAACCGGAAACAGAACCTCACCCTTGTAATAGGCGAGCACTGGCTTGTCGTTGGCAAGAAACTCGGCAAACAGCGACAGCACGAACAGGATCAGGAAGATCCAGAGGGACCAGTAGCCGCGCCGGTTGGCGCAAAAGTTCTGCCAGCGGCGCCTGTTGATCGGCGAGAGCCACGGCCTTCTGCCGGGGCGGCGCACCGCTGCCACCTCGCTTTGCACCTGAATGTCGGACATCACACATCCCTCCGCTCGAAGTCGATGCGGGGGTCTATCAGCGTGTAGGTGACATCCGAGATGAGGCTGATGACCAGTCCCATCAGCGAGAATATGTAGAGATTGGCGAACACTACGGGATAATCGCGGTCGATAACCGAACGGAAGCCCAGCAGACCGAGCCCGTCGAGCGAGAAGATGCTCTCGATCAGAAGCGAGCCGGTGAAGAAGGCGGAGATGAACGCGCCGGGAAATCCGGCGATGATGATCAGCATCGCGTTGCGGAAGACATGGCCGTAGAGCACCTGTCGCTCCGAGAGCCCCTTGGCGCGCGCGGTCACCACATACTGTTTGCGGATTTCATCGAGAAACGAGTTCTTGGTCAGAAGCGTCGTCGTGGCGAAGGCCGATAGCACCATGGCCGTCAACGGCAGGGCAAGGTGCCAGAAATAGTCCAGTATGCGCTCCGGCCAGGAAAGGCTTTCCCAATTGTCGGAAGTCAGGCCGCGCAGCGGAAACCAGTCGAAGAAAGACCCGCCGGCGAACAGAACCATCAGGAGGATCGCAAACAGGAAGCCGGGAATGGCATATGCGACGATGACCACACCGCTGGTCCACACGTCGAATGCCGAACCGTCCTTCACCGCCTTGCGGATGCCGAGCGGAATGGAAATCCCGTAGGAGATCAGCGTGATCCAGAGGCCGAGTGAGATCGAGACCGGCATCTTCTCGAGGATCAGGTCGATCACCGAAATGTCGCGGAAATAGCTCTCGCCGAAGTCGAACCGCGCATAGTTCCAGATCATCAGGGCGAAACGCTCGAGCGGTGGCTTGTCGAAGCCGAACTGTTTTTCAAGCGACGCAATGAACTCTGGATCGAGACCCTGCGCGCCGCGATATTTCGAGGTTACGCCACTGCCTTCGACAGAACCGCCGCCGAATCCCTGATTGCCGAAATCACCGCCGCCACCGGATATGCGTGCATCGGCGCCGCCAGCCTGCCCGGTGATCTGGGCAATCACCTGCTCCACGGGACCGCCCGGTGCAAACTGCACGACGATGAAAGAGATTGCCATGATGCCAAAAAGCGTCGGGATCATGAGGAGCAGTCGACGGAGGATATAGGCGCCCATCAGTCAGCCACTCTCTTCACGTTTGGGATTGAGGAAAATTCTGCCACGCCGCCCTTACGCCTTGCCAATCGCTCTCGCCTTTTCTTCCTCGAACCACCACAGAGATTCCACCGGGAAAAAGTAATCCGGCTTGTTCTCGCTGTAACCGAACATGTCCCAGTGGGCCACGCGGTGATTCGTCAGGTGCCAATTTGGAATCCAGTCGCGCCTCGCACGCAAGACCCTGTCCAGCACCTTTAGCGTCACGGTCAGTTCGTCGCGGCTTTTCGCCCTGCCGGCAATTTCGATAAGTTCATCAACCACCGGATCGGCCGTGCCCGCAAAATTGTAGGTCCCTTCGACGCTTGCCGTTCGCGAATGGAATATCTGTTCGAGCCCGTTTGCATCCGGTGTGGCCGTCAGCCCGATCGCCATGGAGATCATGTCGAAATCGAACGCACTTTGCCGGCTCTGATACTGCGAGGCATCGACCACACGGGTGGACGCATCAATGCCGATGGCGCGCAGGTTCTCGCCGAAGCTGGCATCCTGACGCAGGAAGATTTCATCCCGCACCAGATATTCCAGTGTGAAGCGCGTGCCTTTCTCGTTGTGGAGAACACCATCGCGCGGCGTCCAGCCTGCTTCTGTCAAGAGCTGGCGCGCCCGACGCAGATTGTTGCGGTCGCGGCCCGATCCATCGGATGTCGGCTGTTTCACCGCATCTCCGAATGCTGCCTCCGGCGCTTCGCCGCGAAAGCGGTCGAGCAGCGCCTGCTCCTCGGGGGAGGGTTCTCCTTCGGCCATGTAAGGTGAGCGTTCGAAAAAGGAATGCGACCGCGTGTAAGCGTCGTAGAACAGGTTGCGGTTGGTCCATTCGAAGTCGAAGCACAGGCTGATGGCCTCGCGCACCCGCACATCCTTGAATTGTTCCCGTCGCTGGTTGAGCACGAGACCATAGAGCTGCGGGCGCTTTTCACCGGGTATCTCGGTCTGAAGCACGCGGCCATCGCGAATCGCGGGAAAGTCGTACCCTGTCGCCCAGACGCGCGACGTGAACTCCTCGCGCCAGTAGACGTCACCCTTCTTGAAGGCTTCGAAGCCGGCATTGCGGTCGCGGTAGAAGTCGATGCGGATCGTGTCGAAATGGTTGAAACCCTTGGCAGGGCCGAGGTCTCGGGCCCAATAGTCTCCCACTCGATCATATTCCACGTAGCGCCCGGCCGAAAAACGACCCACCTTGTATGGGCCGGAGCCGAGCAGTGGCACCAGCCGGGAGCTGCCGAAGCCGTTTTCTTCGACAAAGGACTTTGAGAAGATCGGAAAACCCGCAACGGTGAGAATGTTGCGGCGTGATTGCGCGCCGGAAAACCGCAAATTAACGAGATCGGTCCCGTCCGCATTGGCTTCGGTCATCTCGGCGAGTGGCAGTTGCAGCTGGGGGTGCCCCTTCTCCTTCAGCAGGTTGTAGGTAAAAGCCACATCTTCGGCGGTGACCGGCGAGCCATCATGAAACCGGGCCTCCGGCCGCAGTTTGAACATAAATCCGTTGCGGTCGTCGGAAAGAGTCACGCTTTCGGCCAGAAGCCCGTAGATCGCGTCGGGCTCGTCATAGGCCCGAACCATCAGGGAATCGAAGCATATCTCCATGCGCGGCGGTGCATCGCCGGTGCGCACAAAGGCGTTCAGCGTGTTGAAGGTCAGGACGTTCTGATTGAAAAACCAGTATCCGGGCTGAAAATTGAACGTACCACCTTTTGGTGCCTCCGGACTGGCATAGTCGAAATGGCTGAAGTCCGGGGCATATTTGAGATCGCCGAATGCCGAAAGGCCGTGTAGTGGCGTGCCGGTCCCGACACTGGCGAAAGCCTCGTACGGCAGCAGCGGCGCGGCAATTGCCGCACCGGCGAGCGACAGGAAGTCCCTGCGTGAAGGCTGCTGCGGAGGCTCGCTGCGCCCGCTCAATTCTGGCTCCGGTATTTGGCTGAAAGCGCTTTCTCGCGCTCCGGATCGATCCACCAGGAATCAAGGTCGACACCGGCATATTCGGGCTGCTTTTCCGGCATCCCGAACTTGTCCCAGTAGGCGATGCGAACGTAAGGCGCATGCCATTGAGGCACCCAATAATAATTCCACAGGAGTACTCGGTCGAGCGCCCGGCTTGCCGCGACAAGCTCCTCGCGGTCCTGCGCGTAGATGATCTTTTCGACGAGTGCATCCACGATGGGGTTCTTGACCCCGGCAAGATTGCGGGTGCCGGGGGTGTCGGCCGCTTTTGAACCCCAATATTCGCGTTGCTCGTTCCCCGGTGAAAGCGAGTTTACGAAGATGCTCGCGACCGCGTCGAAGTCGAAATTTCGGATGCGGTTCACATATTGCGACGGGTCGATAATGCGCAGCGATACGTCGATACCGATCTTGCGTAGTGCCGCCATATATGGCCCGGTCGTTATCTCGTCAGTGGGGCTGTTGCCAAGAAACTCGATGGTGAATTGCTGGCCGGTGCCGTCATTCGTCATCTTGCCGCCCTTGATGCTCCAGCCCGCTTCGGAGAAGAGCCTGATTGCTTCGCGCAGATAGGTCCGCTCCGCCTGCGGATTGTCGTAGACCGGGAGCTTGAACGCATCAGTAAACACTTCCGGTGGCAGTTTGTCCTTGAACTCCTTGAGAATCTCAAGTTCGCGCCCTTCTGGAAGGCCGGTAGCGGCCAGCTCGGTTCCCTCGAAATAGCTGTCTGTACGGGTATAGCTATCGAAGAAGAGTGTCCGGTTCATGTCCTCGAAATTGAACGCAAGTGTCAGCGCCTGCCGAATCCGGCGGTCCTGAAATTTCGGTCGGCGCGTGTTGAGGACGAAGCCTTGCATCGGCTCCGCTCCGCCGGTCGGAAACTCATTCTTGATGACGTCGCCATCCTTGACCGCCGGAAACGTGTATTCCGTCGCCCAGCGGCGAGAGCGGTTTTCCACGCGAATATCCTGCAGGCCACCCTTGGTGAAAGCGAGCCAGGCGGCGTTCTCGTCCTGAATGTAGGTGTATCTGCGGCGGTCGAAATTGTAACGTCCCACATGCACAGGCAGGTCGGCCGCCCAATAATCCTCCACCCGCTTCCAGACGATCTCGGAGCCGGGTGTAAAGCTCTCGATCATGTATGGACCGCTTCCCAGTGGGGGCTCGAGCGTGGGCTGCGTAAAGTCACGCTTTTTGCCCTCTGCGTCTGTGCCTTCCCACCAGTGCTTCGGCAGAACTGGAAGATCGCCCATAATGTGCGGCAGTTCCTTGTTGCCTGCCTGATCGAACCGGAATTCCACCTCGCGTTCGGAAAGGGCCACCGCCTCCTCGACGCTGGAAAAATATCGAGTGTGCTGCGGACTGTGTTTCTTGAGCATGTTGAGAGACCACACCACGTCTTCCGCTGTAATTGGTGTCCCGTCGTGCCAGCGCGCCTTGGGATTGATGCGGTAGGTGGCGGAGGAGTTGTCCTCGGGATGCTTGAAGGCTTCGGCAATGAGCGGATAGCTCGTGCTGGGCTCTGTCAGGGACTGCTGCATGAGCGTGTCCCAGAGAAAACCGCCGAAATAGTTGAGTCCGGCTGCCTGGGTGCCACGCACGATGAACGGATTGAAACTGTCATAGGTGCCGAGCGCGACGGAGTTCAGCGTCCCGCCCTTGGGCGCGTCCGGATTTACATAGTCATAGCGCTCGAACGTGCTCTCTTGGCTTTCAGACTTGATGAGTGACGAACTGGTGAGCCATTCGTCTTCGGCGCTTGCGGGATGGCTGGCGAACAGAAGAGCTGCGGCGAGGCAGACCGCCCTGGTTGCTGTCGCACCGATCACCCGCATGGCATTCTCCTCATATTGTTTTGGTTCCCAGTCGAAAGGTAGACCATCCCCCACGCATGGCAAGGGCCTAAGCTCTTTCCTGAAGCTTCTTTTGGGCAACAAAAAAGCCGGTCGAAACCGGCTTTTTCAAGCTTTGCAAAATTAAATTTTCGTTAGTTGCCTGATGACGCATTTTCGCCTTCAGCCGGAGCTTCATCCGTGGACGTTTCTTCCGCAGGAGCTGCCTCTTCTTCAGCCGGAGCCGTCTCGCCTTCGGTTACAGGAGCAGCCTCTTCACCTTCCGCCGGTGCCGCCGCGGCGTCGTCGTCATTCCCGGCCTCAGGGTCAGGCAAAGGAGCTGGGCTCGAAGCGTGCTGGCGCAGATAGGCGATCAGATCGGCCCGGTCTTCGATTTTCTTCAGACCGGCGAATGCCATGGCGGTTCCGGAAATGAAACCCTTGGGGTTCGCCAGGAAATGATCCAGGTTTTCATAGGTCCAGGTGACGCTGCCGCCCTGCGCAAATTCCTGCATGGCTGCCGAATAACCGAAGCCTTCATGGCTGGCGATCGGACGGTCCACGATCTCCCAAAGGTTGGGACCAACCTTGTTTGCGCCGCCTTCATCCACGGTATGGCACGCTTGACAGCGCTTGAAGATATTCTCGCCCTTTCCGGCGTCGGCGGAGGCGAGCAGCGGGGCAATGGGCTCCGGCTCGGCCGGTCCGTCGGATGCGCCGGCACCAGCGTCCTCAGTCACCTCGATCGCATAGCCCGGTGTGGCTGGCGGCGGCGAGGAGAAAATCGCGTCCGAGAGAATGCTGACCGAGAAGATTACGAAAACGGCGCCCAGAAGCGCGCCGAGGATTTTGTTGAGTTCGAACGAGTTCATACGCCCTGAGGCTCCCTATTCCGGACGCTCGCGGCGGCGAGAAGAAAGAAACTTCAGCGCCAGTGTCCCCCGCGTTCGGCCGTTGCCGGTAAAATCGCGCGGAAACTAGGTCTTTTGCTCCGCGCATGCAACACATATAAGGCACTTCCCAGTGAGACTTTTTGCCACTTTAGCAATTCAAAAGAGTTCCGGCCTCCATGTCCAGCCTGATCATAATTCCCGCGCGTATGGCCTCGACCAGATTGCCGGGCAAGCCTTTGGCCGATATCGCCGGTGCGCCGATGATTGTGCACGTCGCTCGTCGCGCAAGCGAGAGTGAAGCCGGCGAAGTGGCCGTCGCGACCGATTCGACCGAGGTGGCCGCGGCCGTCCAGAAAGCCGGTTTCACCGCCATCATGACGAGCACCGATCATCAGTCCGGTTCCGATCGCATCTTCGAGGCCCTGGACACCCTTGATCCGGACGGCCGCTTTGAGAACATCATCAATCTGCAGGGCGATCTCCCGACCATCGCTCCTGAGGACATCCGCGCCGTTGCCGGTCCGCTCAACGATCCGCAGGTGGACATCGCCACCCTCGGCGTGGAGATCCAGGATGAGACAGAGAAAACCAACCCGAACGTGGTGAAGATCGTGGGCGCCCCCCTGGATAGCGATTCGTCTCGCTTGCGGGCGCTTTATTTCACCCGCGCGACCGCCCCCTGGGGGGAAGGGCCGCTCTATCATCATGTTGGCATCTATGCCTATCGGCGCGCAGCGCTGCAGCGTTTCGTTTCCCTGCCCCCCTCTGTTCTGGAGACACGCGAACGGCTGGAGCAGTTGCGGGCTCTCGAGGCGGGAATGCGCATCGATGCGCAGATCGTCGCTGCGGTTCCGCTTGGTGTCGACACCCCTGAAGACCTGGAAAAAGCCAGGCAAAGACTCGCATTGAAAACGGACACATGATCATGGCAGCCAAGACAAACAAGATCGCTTTCCAGGGCGAACCCGGTGCAAATTCAGACACCGCCTGCCGCAATATGTTTCCCGACATGGAGCCGCTTCCCTGTCCGACCTTTGAAGACTGCTTCACCGCTGTCGAAACCGGCGGAGCCGATCTGGCGATGATCCCGATCGAGAACACGATTGCTGGTCGGGTGGCCGATATCCACCACCTTCTCCCGCGCTCGAAGCTTCATATCGTAGGGGAATATTTCCTGCCGATCCACTTTCAGCTCATGGTGCTTCCCGGTGTGAAGACCGAGGAAATCAAGACGGTCTACAGCCATATTCATGCGCTGGGACAGTGCCGGAACATCATTCGCAAGAACCGCTGGAAGGGCACGGTCGCGGGCGATACCGCAGGTGCCGCCCGCCTCGTGGCCGAGATGGGCGAGCGCTCCAATGCCGCGCTGGCGCCCCGGCTTGCCTCAGAGCTCTACGGCCTCGACATCGCCATGGAGAATGTCGAAGACACCGAGAACAATGTCACCCGCTTCGTCGTGCTCTCGAAAGAGCAGAAGCTGGCCGCGCGGACATCGCCTGACCAGTTGATGATGACCACTTTCATCTTCCGGGTGCGCAACGTTCCCGCCGCGCTGTACAAGGCCATGGGCGGTTTTGCCACCAATGGCGTCAACATGACGAAGCTGGAAAGTTATCAGCTCGGGGGGAAATTCTTCTCCACCCTGTTCTACGCCGATGTGGAAGGGCATCCCGACGACCGCAATGTCGCTCTGGCGCTTGAGGAACTCGGCTTCTTCTCGCGTGAAGTGCGCATTCTTGGTGTCTACGAGGGGCATGCCTTCCGCGCCACGCAGACCGAAGACGACGATTAGTCACCTGGGCGACATATTCACGCTGCGAACACCCAGTCGCGGATGAGCGTGTTGGCTATCGCGCCCGTGGGGGGCACGCGATAGCCCTCCGGATGCGCATCTTCCAGCATGAGGCGAACCTCGTCGCGGGAAAACCACCGGCATTCCTCCAGTTCGTTTTCGTCCATGGTGATCGCCACGCTCTCGGCCTTTCCATAACACCCGATCATCAGCGAATAGGGAAACGGCCAGGGCTGGCTGGCATGGTAGGCGACAGAGCCCACAGTTATGTTGGCCTCTTCCTGGGTTTCGCGGCGAACGGCAGCCTCGATGGTCTCGCCGGGCTCCACAAACCCGGCAAGACAGGAAACCATGCCGGGTGCGAAATGAGGGCTGCGGCCCAAAAGGCATTGCTCACCACGCACGGCAAGCATGATCACCACCGGGTCGGTGCGGGGGAAATGATCACGACTGCAAGCCGGGCAGTGCCTCTTGTAACCACCGTCGCGCATCACCGTCTCGTTGCCGCAGCGACCACAGAACCGGTGGCTGTCGTGCCAGGCAAGCAGCGCTGCTCCCTGCGCCAGCGCGCCAAGTTGAGACGGTTCCAGAAGTCCCTGCATATAAATGGAACGATAGTCGATCGCCTTGAGAGGTTCGGGCAGGGTTTCGATATCTGCCGTCGAAGGAACGGCCAGAATAGGTGTGCCGTTCTCATGGCCAAGAAGCACTGCGCCCTTCAGATCGGCTGCCAGGCGAGAGGCCGTTTCCCGAGTGAAGTATGGATCGAACGCATCGTCGCCTGCAACGCGAAGAAAAAGCCGCCCCTGTGCGAACAATAGCAGGCGCGCATCCGGGTTCTCCAGCGCTCTGTCGCCGGCATCGTCTGTGCGAGCCTCCGCCTGCCGGTCGATGCGGTTTCCGGAGAAAGCGACACGCTGGCTCGCCTCGTCGCGTATGTTGTCGAAAAATGGAAAGGTCATGAAGGGCGATCTATCGGGTTTCAAACAAACTCATAGCTTGCCGCGAATCGTCTCGGCAAACTGGTGCAGGTCTTCGCGTCGATAAGGTTCGCGGACACCGTATCCCCAGACGGGGCCGGGCCAGCCGGGGTCGTCCTCGCTGCGCGCAACCACATGTATATGTAACTGGCGAACCACGTTGCCGAGTGCGGCACTGTTGATCTTTGTGCAGCCCGTCATATCCTTGAGCATCTGCGCAACCATGTTGGTCTCGAAGCTGACCATGGCCTGATCGAGAGGCGTCAGGTCATGGATCTCCTCCGCGCCCGGGCGCTGCGGAACAAGAATGAGCCACGGCCATCGACTGTCATCACAAAGGCGTAGCTCACACAGGCCGAGCCACATCACATGGAGGCTTTCAGCCTCCAGCTTTGGATCAAGCTCGAAACCCTGTTTTGCGTCTGGCAGCATCGGCTTTCCTTATAATGTGCGTCAACGCTAGAGGGAGCCGACTGCACCTGCAAGCGAATGATTGGCCGTCGGCAGGAAAGCACATCTCTTCCCCTTGCATTTGTCCTCACAATTTCCGATATGGGGGCCGGGAGGTTGGTGGTGGACGCGCCACTCGCCAACCGGGTCAGGTCCGGAAGGAAGCAGCCCTAACGAGCCAGGCACGGGTCGCCGTGCCAGCCTCCCACCTTCTTCTTGCTTTCCTGGCCGCATTCATCGGATTTCAGCCTTGCAGTCCACATTGTCCATTGACGCAGAACCTTGTCCAAGGGGACACTGCCGGCGTCAGGACAAAACACGGAGCGCGAGAGGGCAATGACCGAGGCCGGCACCAGGACAAGCGACAAGGCCGGCGGCGCCTACCGGGTTCTGGCCCGCAAATACCGTCCCAGCGATTTCACCGGATTGATCGGCCAGGAGCCGATGGTGCGTACCCTCACCAACGCGTTCAATGCCGGACGCATCGCGCAGGCATGGATGCTGACCGGCGTGCGGGGTGTCGGCAAGACGACGACCGCCCGCATCCTGGCGCGTGCACTCAATTACAAGACCGACACGATCGACAAGCCAACCGTCGATCTGTCAGAGGAAGGCCAGCATTGCCGCGCCATCCTCGAAGGCCGGCATGTGGACGTTGTGGAGATGGATGCCGCCTCCCACACTGGTATCGATGATATCCGCGAGATCATCGACCAGGTGCGCTACGCACCAGTTTCCGCGCGCTACAAGGTATTCATCATCGATGAGGTTCACATGCTCTCCAACCAGGCCTTCAACGGCCTGTTGAAGACGCTTGAGGAGCCGCCGCCGCATGTGAAGTTCATCTTCGCCACCACGGAAATCCGCAAGGTTCCCATCACCATCCTCTCGCGCTGTCAGCGTTTTGATCTGCGTCGCATCGATGCGGCGATGATAAAGGCCGATCTCGGCCGTATTGGCGGGCTGGAAGGCGTGGAGGCAGAGGACGAGGCTCTGGCCATGATCGCGCGCGCCTCGGAAGGCTCGATGCGCGACGCCCAGTCGATCTTCGATCAGGCGATTGCCCATTCCTCAGGCAAGGTCACGGCGGAAACCGTGCGCGACATGCTGGGGCTGGCCGACCGTAGCCGCATCATCGGCCTGTTCGAACATCTGATGAAGGGCGATGTGGCTGCCGCACTTGCCGAATTCCGCGCCCAATACGATGTCGGCGCCGACCCGGCCACGGTGCTCAACGATCTGGCCGAGTTCAATCATCTGGTTACCCGCCTGCGCTTCGTGCCGGAAGCCGCCGATGATGCGGCGCTTTCGGAAGACGAACGCACGCGGGGTCTGGAATTTTCGAAGACACTTTCGGTGCGGGTTCTCTCGCGCACCTGGCAGATGCTCCTGAAAGGGATTCAGGAGGTGCAGTCTTCTGGCAGGCCCATGGCCGCTGGCGAAATGGTGTTGATCCGCATCGCCCACGCCGCCAGTTTGCCCACGCTTGACGAGGCGCTGAAGCGACTGGACGACCTGTCATCAGGTGCGGGCAACGGGCAGGGCCAGCCTCCGGCGCCCGGTGGGGTTTCACCGTCCGGCAATGGCGCCGGTGGCGCAGTGGCATCCGCAGTTGCGACCCAGCATGCGCCGGTCTCCGGTGGCGGTCAGACCATGCGTCTCGTCCAGCCGGAAGCAGCGCCCGTGGCGATGCAGCCGCCGGTGGTTGCCGAAGAGGCGGTGCCCGATGCGGTTCCGCTCAACTCGCTTGAGGACATCGCCAAACTCGCCGATGCAAAGCGGGACATGGCCTTCAAGGTGTTGCTCAAGCGGTGTGTGCGGCTTGTCTCCATTGAGCCGGGTCGCCTCGACATCAGCCTGACCGAGGATGCGCCGAAGACGGTGATGGGTGACCTCACCAATCGGCTGAAGGAATGGACCGGCCGTCGCTGGATAGTCTCGCTGTCGAGTGAGGCCGGAGGGCAGACCCTTGCCGAACAGGAAGAGGGTCGCCGTGAAAGCGCGATAGCCGATGCCAAGGCCGATCCGGCGGTGGCCGCCATTCTGGAGAGGTTTCCCGGTGCGAAGATCATCGACATCCGCATCCCGGATGCGACCGATCCCGATGCCGTCGAGGAAACTGAAGACGCCATTGTTCCGGTCGATCCGGACGATGATGACGACGATTTTTGAATGAACTGGAGATCAAAATGCGCGATCTGATGGGCCTCATGGGCAAAGCCAAGGAAATGCAGGCCAAGTTTCAGGCCATGCAGGAAGAAATGGCCGAAATGGAAATCGAGGGTCAGGCCGGCGGCGGCACGGTCAAGGTGACGCTGAGTGGCAAATCCGAGATGAAGGCTTTGAAAATCGACCCGTCGCTATTCAAGGAAGACGACGTGGAGATTCTCGAAGACCTGATCCTTGCTGCACACAACGATGCTAAAACGAAGCTCGAAGCGGCCATTCAGGAGAAAACCCAGGAAATGACCGCCGGCCTGCCGATCCCTCCCGGCATGAAGCTGCCGTTCTAGCAGCAAGAGTGGCCGGCCTCGTCTTGGCCATGTGTGGGCGGAACAGTCATGTCAAAATCCATCGCCGGACCGGAAATCGAACGTCTTATCCAGCTTCTGGCCCGCGTGCCGGGGCTTGGGCCGCGCTCGGCCCGGCGGGCGGCATTGCATCTGATCAAGAAGAAGGATCAGCTCTTCGCTCCGCTCACGGCGGCGATGGCCGAGGCAGTGGATAAGGTGCGGGTCTGCTCCACCTGCGGCAATGTCGATACAAGCGATCCCTGCACGCTTTGCACCGATCCGCGCCGCGATGGCAGCACGATCATCGTCGTGGAAGACGTGTCCGATCTCTGGGCGCTGGAGCGCGCCGGCGCCATGAATGCGCGCTATCACGTTCTCGGAGGCACGCTGTCGCCGCTTGATGGGGTTGGGCCCGACGATCTCAACATCAAGGGGCTGGTCAGCCGTGTGGCCGAAGGCGGTGTGTTGGAACTGATCCTCGCTGTCAACGCCACAGTGGAGGGACAAACAACGGCTCACTACATCACCGATCAGGTCGCGGGGATGGACGTGAAAGTCACGCGCCTTGCCCATGGGGTGCCGGTCGGTGGCGAACTCGACTATCTGGATGAGGGAACGCTTTCGGCAGCCCTGAAGTCGCGCACGAGTTTTTAAGGAAGCGGGAGAAACGTCATGAGATTTCGCCACACGATCCGCCTCATGGCCCTCCTGTTCATGTGCCTGATCGCCATCCCGGTGTCGGCGCAATCCGTCGAGGCGCAGTTCCGCAACTGGTTGACGAGTGATCTCTGGCCCGAGGCGCAGCAGCGCGGCATTTCTTCTGCCACCTTCAATGCAGCCTTTGCCAATGTCTCCCCCAATCTGAAACTGCCCGATCTCGTTCTCCCGGGACAGGGCAAGCCACGGAGCGACACCCAGCATCAGGCCGAGTTCCGTGCTCCATCCGCCTATTTCAAACATATTGGCGGCGTTGTTTCGGGTGGCCGCTCCCGCGCCGGTCAGCTTTCCGGCGTTCTTGCTGGGATCGAGAAACGTTATGGCGTTTCTCGCGGCATCCTGCTTGCCATCTGGGGTCGTGAATCCGGGTTTGGTCGCGCCAAGATCCCTTACGACGCCTTTGAGGTTCTCGGCACCAAGGCGTTCCTCGCCACACGAAAAGAGATGTTCCGACAAGAGGTTTTGGCGGCACTCGAAATGGTGGAGCGCCGGGGCGTTTCACCACGGACCATGCGCTCCTCCTGGGCCGGTGCGATGGGGCAGCCACAGTTCATGCCCTCGTCCTATCTGAAATACGCGGTGGATGGCGACGGCAATGGCACGGCCGACATCTGGAATTCCGAGGCGGACACGTTGGCGTCCATTGCCAATTATCTGGCTCAGCATGGCTGGGTGCGCGGGCGCGACTGGGGTTTCGAGGTTACCGTCCCGCAATCCGTGTCCTGTGCGCTTGAAGGCCCTGATCGTGGAAAACGCATAGCAGACTGGCAGGCGCTCGGCATTCGCCGGGTCGGTGGCAAGGCGTTTCCCGAGCACGAACTGAGGGGCGAAGGTTACCTGATGATGCCCGCCGGCCGCTACGGCCCGGCTTTCATAGTCACGCCGAATTTCTATCGCCTCAAGGATTACAATGAGAGCGACCTTTACGCGCTCTTCGTCGGCCATGCGGGTGATCGTATCATGTATGGCAAAAGCGAGTTTGCTGCATCCTGGGGTCGTTTCGGCGGGTTCACTCGTAGCGATGTAGCTGCGATGCAGCGCGGGCTCGAACGTCTTGGCTACGACGTAGGCGGATCAGATGGCCTCGTCGGATTCAAGACGCGCCGTTCCATCGGCGATTGGCAACAGAAGAACGGGATGTCACCCACTTGCTTTCCCGCAGGAGATACGATTCGTCGCCTGCGTTGAAGATGGGTCTTCTGTTTACGATCTTTGTACAACGGGATGGAATCGTTCCACAAATCGGCTAATCTGCTTTCGGGGATTGAGCGGAGTTTCCGCACCGAGAGTCGAGAGAGGGTAGACCGTGTTCATTGCAAAGATCGTGTCCCGGATGGGCGCACTCGCGGGCGCCGCGATTATTCTGGCGAGTTGTACCGTCGTGGTTGAGGAAGGCCCCAATCGTCCTCGTCCTCCGCGGCCGGATCGGCCACAGATGTGTACGATGGAATACAACCCCGTCTGCGCGCGACGCGGCGGAGAGCAGCGCACCTTCGGCAATGCCTGTTCGGCGCGCGCTCAGGGGTTCAGGATCGTGCGTCCGGGCACCTGCCGGCCTCAGTCGAACCGTCCAGGTCGTCCGCAGGCCTGCACGCGTGAATACAGGCCTGTTTGCGCCCGCAAGGGCGGCCAGCGTCGGACATTCGGCAATGCGTGCAGCGCGCGTGCTGCCGGCTTCCGGGTGGTCCGTCCCGGCCAGTGCTGACCATCTAGCCGCGCCGCTTTTCCAGTATCGCAAGGAGCGAGCGGCCGGCGTCGAGAATATGGGAGCGGGTGAGGTTCGCGGCCTCATCCGCATCGCCTTTCCTGCAGGCTTCGAATATCGCCAGGTGCTCCCGGTTGGCTCGCTGCACGCCATCCGTAAGGGTGAGCTGGGCGCGCAGATAGCGATCGACCCGATCGAGTGAGGAGCGAATGATCTGCAGATGATAGGGGCGGGCTGCCGCCTCATAGAGACCGTAGTGGAAGTTTCGGTTCGCCTCGCCCCAGCCGCCGGGATCGGCAGTCTCTGCGAACGCCTGCAGGTGTGCCCGGGCGATCTCCAGTCGCTCCTGTGTGAGCTCCGGAACGGCAAGCCGCATCATTTCGCTCTCCAGCAGCGCGCGAAACTCGAAGATCTCCTCGATTTCCGAGACCGAGAGTGCCGCGACCACCGTTCCCTTGAAGCGCTGCGTGGTGACCAGGCCGTCCTGCTCCAGGCGCTGGAATGCCTCGCGCACGGGAATGCGGCTGGTATTGAACATCTGTGCGATATGATCCTGCCGCAGATGCTCGCCCTCCGCCAATTCACCTTCGATGATGGCCTTGCGCAGAGCTTCAAAGACCAGATCGGTGGCTGACGCTGTCTGTCTTATGTCAACGCTGTCCAGCTTCATCGTTTCAATCCTGCCCGTGGCAATATCGGCAACCCTTGGCTGCGTACACGCGCTTTTGCCATACGCTAACGTTCTTCATGCCGCCGCTGATTTTATAATTGTATATTGGATCCAATATGAGTTAAAGACTTCGATACAATGTTTGTTCGGTTTCCCGTGGGCGTTTGGCCCGCTGGGCCAAAAGGCGTCT
The DNA here is from genome assembly GCF_017794765.1 of Nitratireductor sp. GTDB lineage: Bacteria > Pseudomonadota > Alphaproteobacteria > Rhizobiales > Rhizobiaceae > Nitratireductor. The sequence continues at coordinate 1,008,918 of NZ_CP051236.1, forward strand.
TATGTCCACAAGAGGCATCTTATGTGCAAATGGCAGGCTGGCATAACGAACCATCGCATGACTGGCAGGCCGCGTCTGCGTTAGGCTGCCCGTCGAATTGAAACGGCCAACTGAAACTTAAAAAAACGGGGTACTCCACAAATGGCGCTCAGCGAGACAGGCACCAACCATTTCAAGAATTACATCGCCGGAGATTGGATCGAGGGCGACAGCCAGGTTGAGAATATAAACCCGTCCGACACGCGCGATATCGTTGGCCTGGCAGCGCGTTCCGGTGCCGCCGATCTCGACCGCGCCATCGATGCCGCCCATGATGCCGCGCCCGGCTGGGCGCGTTCCACCCCGCAACAGCGCTTCGATATCCTCGATGCCGTCGGCAATGAGATCATCGCCCGCAAGGACGAGCTTGGCCGTCTGCTTTCGCGCGAGGAGGGCAAGACGCTGGCGGAAGGCATCGGCGAGGTGGTGCGTGCCGGTCAGGTGTTCAAGTTCTTCGCCGGCGAGGCTGTTCGCCTGCCGGGCGAGCGGCTCGATTCCATCCGCCCCGGCGTCGAGGTGGACATGCGCCGCGAACCCATGGGGGTTATCGGCATGATAACCCCGTGGAACTTCCCCATCGCCATTCCGGCGTGGAAAATCGCCCCGGCGCTCGCCTATGGCAATGCAGTCGTGCTGAAGCCGGCAGAGCTGGTCCCGGGCTCGGCCTGGGCGCTGGCGGAAATCCTCTCGCGCTCCGGCCTGCCCGAGGGCGTCTTCAATATGGTCGCCGGACGCGGCTCCGAGCTTGGCCCCCGCATGATCGAAAACCCGAAAGTGCGGGCCATCTCCTTTACCGGCTCCGTGCCCACGGGTCGCGGCATCGCGGCAGCCTGTGGTGAGCATCTGAAAAAGGTGCAGCTTGAAATGGGCGGCAAGAACCCGCTTGTGGTTCTTGACGATGCCGACCTCGATGCGGCGGTGGGCGTTGCGCTCAATGGCGCATTCTTCTCCACCGGCCAGCGCTGCACGGCTTCAAGCCGTCTCGTTGTGACGGAGGGCATTCACGATCGTTTCGTTTCTGCCCTCACCGAGAAGCTCAGGACCCTCGTCGTCGGCGATGCGCTCGACCCGAAGACACAGATGGGTCCCGTGGTCGATGAAAAACAGCTCGAACAGAACCTCTCCTATGTCGAGATCGCTGGGCAGGAAGGCGGAAAGCTCGCAATCGGCGGCGATCGCCTGACGCTGGAGAAGCCTGGCTTTTACATGGCGCCTGCGCTCTTCACCGAGACTGGAAACGATATGCGCATCAACCGCGAAGAAGTCTTCGGTCCGGTCGCCAGTGTTATCCGTGTCAGGGATTACGAGGAGGCGTTGCATGTCGCCAACGACACAAGTTTCGGCCTCTCCTCGGGCATCTGCACCACCTCGCTCAAATATGCGAGCGACTTCAAGCAGAAATCGCAGGCTGGCATGGTCATGGTCAACCTGCCAACCGCCGGTGTCGATTACAACGTGCCCTTCGGCGGCACCAAGGGCTCGAGCTTTGGCTCGCGCGAGCAGGGTCGCTATGCCGTCGAGTTCTACACGACGGTGAAGACGGCGTACACGCAGCCCTGATCTATCGGAGGGAACATGGGCAAAACCCGGCAGGGAGACAACTTGGATGTCGTCATCATTGGCGGCGGCATCATCGGCATCGCCACCGCGTTCCGCCTGGCGGAGACAGGCCGGCAGGTCGTGCTCATCGAGCGCGATGCGCCGGCCAATGCCGCAAGCCGGGGCAATGCGGGTGCATTCGCCTTTCCTTCCATTCTCCCGCTGGCGTCTCCCGGCATCCTCCTCAAGGCGCCCAAATGGCTGGTCGATCCGCTGGGGCCGCTCTCCATTCCACCGGCGCAGTTCCCATCGGTTCTGCCCTGGCTCCTGCGTTTCTTCCGCGCCTCCCTGCCAGACCGCGTCGAGGCGAGCACGGCGGCGCAGGCAGCGCTGAATAAACTCTCCGAAGCTGAAACCGCATCCCTCACGAAAGAAGCCAGTCTCGACCATCTGGTGCGCCACGATGGCGCTCTGGAACTTTACGAGAGCGAGGCGGCATGGCGCGCGTCGCTAAAAAGCTGGGAGCGCTGCGAGAGGGCCGGCATCGAGGTGGAGCATGTGGAAGGCGCGCGCCTTGTCGAATTGCAGCCGGGCCTCTCGCCCCGCCTGGTGAAGGGCGTGTTCCTGCCGCAATGGAAAACGGTCAGCGACCCGCGCGACTATGCGCTTGCCCTGCTGGAAGCAGCTCAGGCGCGGGGCGTCCACCTTGTCGAGGGAGCGGTCTCTCATCTGGCCGATAGCACCGAAGGCGTCATTGTCACCTTTGAGGATGGTCGAACCCTCAAGGCAGACCATGCCGTTCTCGCCGCCGGGCCGTGGTCGAACAGCCTCACTGCCCTCCTTGGCGACAAATTGCCCGTCACACCCGAACGCGGCTACAACACCACGCTGCCACCCGGCAGTTTCGATCTGAAACGTCAGGTTATTTTCCCTGCGCATGGCTTCGTGGTCACGCCTCTTGCCACCGGCATCCGTGTCGGCGGCGCGTCCGAGCTCGCGGGCTTCGATGCCCCGGTCAATTTCAGGCGCGCACAACACATGCTGGACAAGGCTGCCGGCTTCCTGCCGGGGCTGAAGCGCGAAGGCGGAACGGAGTGGATGGGCTCGCGCCCCTCCATGCCCGATTCGCTTCCGGTCATTGGGCGGGCCTCCTCCAGCCCCCGCATCCTCTATGCCTTCGGCCACGGCCATTTGGGGCTCACCCAATCGGCCGCCACGGCTCGACTCATCACTGATCTGATCCTCGAGCGAAATCCACCCATCGACATATCGCCCTTCCGGCCCGACCGGTTTTGACAGGAAAACACCATGGCGGTCAGCACCTTCACCTGCATCGACGGACACACCTGCGGAAACCCGGTTCGGGTCGTGGCCGGTGGCGGTCCGCAGCTTCAGGGCTCCACAATGCTGGAGCGCCGCGCGCACTTCCTCGCCGAGTATGACTGGATCCGCACCGGCCTGATGTTCGAGCCGCGCGGCCACGACATGATGTCGGGCTCCATTCTCTATCCGCCCACGCGGGATGATTGCGACATCGGCATTCTCTTCATAGAAACCTCCGGCTGCCTGCCCATGTGCGGGCATGGCACGATCGGGACCATCACCATCGGCATCGAAAACGGCCTCATCCGTCCGCGCGAGCCCGGCGTGGTCCGCCTCGACACGCCGGCGGGGCTCGTCGTGGTGGAATATGAACAGAATGAGCGTTTTGTTGAAAAGGTGCGCCTCACCAATGTGCCTGCCTTCGTGCATTCCACCGGTCTGACCGCAGAGGTCGAGGGGCTTGGCGAAATCACGGTCGATGTCGCCTATGGCGGGAATTTCTACGCTATTGTCGAGCCGCAGCCTGCCTTTGAGGATATGGCAAACCATACGGCGGGCGAGCTAATCGGCTGGAGCCCGAAACTGCGCGCCGCCCTCAACGCGAAGTACGATTTCGTCCATCCCGAAAAGCCGGACATCAAGGGCCTGAGCCACATTCTGTGGACTGGCAGTCCCACGCAGCCGCAGGCCCATGCGCGCAATGCGGTGTTCTATGGAGACAAGGCGATCGACCGTTCGCCCTGCGGCACCGGCACCTCGGCGCGCATGGCGCACTGGCATGCGAAAGGGCTCCTGAAACCCGGCGATAATTTCGTCCACGAAAGCATCATCGGGTCCGTGTTCGAAGGCCGCGTGGAGGCCGAAGCGCAGGTTGCAGGCAAACCCGCCATCGTGCCCTCGGTCGCCGGTTGGGCGCGTGTCACGGGCTACAACACGATCATGATCGACGACCGCGATCCCTACGCCCATGGCTTTGTTGTCGTTTGAGGAGAGACCATGAAAATCACTGCCATCCACGCCTATCAGGTCGACCTGCCGCTGAAGGAAGGGCGCTATTCATGGTCGAACGGAAACTTCGTTGAAGTCTTCGATTCCACCGTCGTCGCCATCGAGACGGATACGGGCCTCACCGGCTATGCCGAATGCTGCCCGCTGGGCTCGGCCTATCTGCCGTCCTATGCGCGCGGTGTGCGCGCGGGCCTTGAAGAGATCGCACCAAAGCTGATCGGCCTCGATCCCACCAATCTCGGTCTGGTCAACCGAACGATGGATGCCGCCCTCAACGGGCACCCCTATGTGAAAGCGCCGCTCGACATCGCCTGCTGGGATATTCTGGGCAAGGCGAGTGGCTTGCCGCTGGTCACGCTTCTTGGCGGCAGCGCGCAGGACGAGGTGCGCCTCTACCGCGCCATCTCGCAGGAAGACCCCGATCAGATGGCAAAGAAGATCGCCGGCTACAGGGCCGAGGGCTACACCAGGTTCCAGCTCAAGGTCGGCGGCAATGCGGATGATGACATCGCCCGCATCCGCGCCTGCCGCGAAATCCTCGACGACACGGACATTCTCGTGGCCGACGCCAACACCGGCTGGACGCGGCATGAGGCAGCACGCGTGGTCGATGCGGTGGCCGATCTCGATGTCTATATCGAGCAGCCATGCCCCACCTATGACGAGTGCCTGTCGATCCGCCGCCGCACGGCAAAGCCTTTCGTGATGGATGAAAACATCACCGGCCTGGATATGCTCGTGCGCGGTTTGGCCGACGACGCATTCGACGTCATCAACCTGAAAATCTCCAAGGTCGGCGGCCTCTCGAAGGCGCGCACCATGCGCGATGTCTGTCTCGCACACGGTATCCCCATGACCATCGAAGACACATGGGGCGGTGACATCGTCACCGCCGCAATAGCGCATCTTGCGCAGTCCACGCCATCCGACTTCGTCTTTTCGGCAACGGACTTCAATTCCTACGGCACCAAAACCATCGCCGCCAATGCACCGAAACGCGTCAATGGTGGCATGAAAGCGCCGTCAGGGTCGGGTCTTGGCATCGAGCCTGATTTCGAAACGCTTGGCGCACCGGTCCTGTCGTTTGGAAAAGGCGCCTGAGTCGTGCGTACCAGCCGGGCAATCCACATCGTTTCCTGTCATGCCGAGGGCGAGGTCGGCGACGTCATTGTCGGCGGTGTGCTCCCTCCGCCCGGGGATACGCTGTGGGAGCAGCGCAGTTTCATCGCTCGCGATCAAAGCCTGCGCAATTTCGTTCTCAATGAGCCACGCGGCGGTGTCTTCCGCCATGTCAATTTGCTGGTTCCGCCAAAAAACCCGGCAGCCGATATGGGCTTCATCATCATGGAGCCGGAAGACACGCCGCCCATGTCGGGCTCCAACTCCATCTGTGTCGCCACCGTGTTGCTCGACACTGGCATCGTGCCCATGACCGAGCCGGAGACAAAACTCGTTCTGGAAGCGCCGGGCGGTCTCGTTCACGTGGTCGCCGAATGCCGCAATGGCAAGGCCGAGCGTATCCGCGTCACCAATGTGCCCTCCTTCGCCGACCGGCTGGACGCACCGCTTGAGGTTGCGGGTCTCGGCACGCTGACTGTCGATACCGCCTATGGCGGCGACAGTTTCGTCATCGCCGATGCCGCCGCCCTCGGCTTCTCCGTCACGCCCGATGAAGCCCGCGATCTGGCCGAAACCGGGGCAAAGATCACACGGGCGGCAAATGAGCAGCTTGGCTTCTCCCATCCCGAGAATCCGGAATGGGATCACATCTCCTTCTGCCAGCTCGCCCTGCCGGTGGAGGAAACCGCGGAAGGTCTGATCGGCCGCAACACGGTCGTCATCCGCCCGGCCAAGCTCGACCGGTCCCCGACCGGCACAGGATGTTCCGCCCGCATGGCCGTGCTCCACGCGCGTGGCCGCATGAAGGTAGGAGGTCGCTTCACGGGCGTGTCGGTGCTGGGCTCGCGCTTTGAATGCCGGATCCTCGGCGAAACACTCGCAGGAGATAAGCCGGCTATCATGCCTGAGGTCGCTGGGCGAGGGTGGGTCACCGGAACGCATCAACTGATGCTCGACCCTTCTGATCCGTGGCCCGAAGGATACCGGATGTCAGATACCTGGGCTGATATCTAGAATTTTAGGAAAAGTTTACCCTGTTGCTCAAACATGGCCGAAGTGCCTCATTTCTCGGAACAAATCCTCATCTGGGGGTTTAACTCCATAAGTGCGATTTGAAACGATTGAGCAAGGACAATGACGCAACACGAAAAACGACAGGAGCGCCAGAGCGACGCAAATCGCGCTGACACTGCGCGCAGTGTCAGACAGCGTCTTGGTCACCCTGAAAACACGCGGTTTCTGAACAGAATGCCGCATTTCTCGCTGGATACCGACATGCCCGAGGAGTTCCATGACCTTCTGGGCAAGCTCGATGAAGCCGAGCGCCGTGCCGGCTGATCCATTTCAAACGAACCCGTGAATCAAGACAGGGACGGGGCCTGAGCCGCACCGTCCCTGTTCTCAAATCCAATAAAGCCAGGTTGAGCCTGGTCGTCAGCCCTCAGGCTGCGCGGCGCTTCTTCGGCAGAAGGCCTTCGCGCTGGGCCTGCTTGCGGGCCAGCTTCCGAGCCCGGCGGACAGCTTCGGCACGCTGACGTGCGCGCTTTTCCGAGGGCTTCTCATAAGAACGACGGGCTTTCATTTCCCGAAAAACACCCTCGCGCTGCATCTTCTTCTTGAGCACTTTGAGGGCCTGATCGACATTGTTGTCGCGAACGATAACCTGCAATGGACTTCCTTCTTCAGTTGGCGTTTCAATGGTTGAGCATGTCCAATGCGCTGGAAAGCGCGAAGAGCAGCTCTCGGTCAATCTTATTCTACATCGGTGCAAGGGCCTGGCATCAGCCGGCACAAAGATGCAAAAGCGCCCAAGCATAGGGCGACTCAAGATGGGGCGCACCATAACAGAAGTGGCACGGAATGCACCCCTTGGCAGAGATATAGGTCAGAACCGGAGGATTTCGAGATGAAATGACGCAGAGCGGAGCGCAAACCCCACAATTTCCTCGAATTTTCCGAGATAATCAGGCGGAAACACGCCTCCACGCATAGGATCCTGGGGCGGCCGCTGCCTTCGCTGCTGGTTGATAGTAGAGCGGGATGCCCGCTTCTTTTCCAGCCTCAAGCTGGCTGATCGTAAGGGGATTGACGATCTCAAGCGTCGAAAACCCGACCCGGAACATATGTGCGACCTGATCGATCAACACGTCGCCCGTTGCCCGGATTTCTCCTCGGTATCCGTGACGCGCGCGTAGAAGTTCTGCCTTGGAATAGCTCCGCCCGTCATTGAAAGCGGGAAAAGCCAGGGCCACCAGCGGGAGGCGTTCTAGGTACGGCAACAGTAGATCCAGCGCCTCACCTGGTTGTAGCTCGACACCAATGCGCTTCGCGGCTTCCTCGCGTGCTTCTTCCTCGAGTTCGAGAAAAGCAGCCAGCGGCAGGATAAAACGCTGGCCGTCGCCCGGCACTACAGCCTCTTCATGCTTCTGCCAGACATTCTTGCGGAATGCTCTGCCGTCCCAGAGCTTTGGCTGTGTATCGTTCATGATGCCACTCCTAGCGCGATGGGGAGAGCGCGGCCTCGAGGCCGGGCAGGTGGATACCGCATTCGATCTTGGCTTGCCCTGCCCAGCGCCCCGCACGGGGGTCTTCTCCCGGGCTGACAGGACTGGTGCACGGAAAGCAGCCGATGGAGAGATAGCCGAAAGCCACCAGCGGGTTCTGCCGCAGCTTATTCTGGCGCATGTAGCTGGCCTGGTCTTCGGTGGTCCAACGCGCAAGGGGGTTTACGCGAATCCGCGGGCCCACCGCCTCGAACACAGGCATCTGGGCACGGGTTGCAGCCTGGTTTCGCTTCCTGCCTGTAAACCACGCACGATATGGCTCGACCGCACGTGCCATCGGTTCCACCTTGCGGATGTCGCAGCAGAGATCCGTGTCGCGCTGGTGAAGGGTCCCATCCGGATCCTGCTCGGCGAGCGCCTTGGCGCGCGGAGCGACGATCTTGAGATTTGTCAGTCCGAGGTCGGCGACCAGCTGATCACGATAGTCCAGCGTTTCACCGAAATGCTGGCCCGTGTCCAGAAACGCCACCGGAATCCCCGGTTCAACTTTCGCGATTAGGTGCAGCAAGGCGGCCGAATCCGCTCCGAACGAAGAGGTCGCTCCGATGCCGCCCGCATCCCGAAACAGATCGATCGCGACGGCGATGATTTCTTCGGCAGGAAGATAGCCGTACCGATCGTTCAGCGTGACGGCAAGTTCGGTTGCATCGCCGTTGGCTGCGAAATCGCGGTCAAGCTGCCTTGGCTTCGTGGCCATAAAGAGCCTCCTTGAATGGTGCTGGACCAAGCCGGCGATAGGCGTCGAGAAAGCTCTCTTCGCGGCTTTCGCGTCTGGCGAGATAAGTGTCGACAATGGTCTCCACCGCGTCGGTGATCTCGTCCGGCTCAAAGCCGCGCCCGATGATTTCGCCGATGGTCGAGCCCTCACGCGCCGAACCGCCAAGGGTTACCTGGTAGAGCTCCGTGCCCTTCTTCTCCACACCGAGAATGCCGATATGGCCGACATGGTGATGCCCGCAGGCATTGATGCAGCCGGAGATCTTGATCTGCAGATCGCCGATCTCGTCCTGTCGGGCCTGGGAGGCAAAGCGCTGGGAAATCTCCTGCGCCACGGGGATGGATCGGGCATTGGCCAGCGCGCAGTAGTCAAGCCCGGGGCAGGCGATGATGTCGGTGATGAGCCCGGCATTTGAGGTTGCAAGACCGATCTCGACAAGTGCTGCATGCACCGCCGGCAGGTCGGCGCGCGCCACATGCGGCAGGATCAGGTTCTGCTCATGGCTGACACGGATTTCGTCGTTGCCATATTGCTCGGCAAGGTCGGCAATCGCATCCATCTGTGCGTCGCTCGCATCGCCCGGCACTTCGCCTATGCCCTTCAGCGAAACGGTCACGGAAGCATAGTCGGGGTTGCGATGCGTATGCGCGTTGCGGCGCAGCCAGTCGGCGAAACCCGGATTGGCCTTTACTGCCCTGCTCACCACCGCGTCACCCTCCGGGCGCGCCTTCAGTTTCGGCGGTGCAAAATATGTTTCGATGGCGCGGATGTCGGCGGCAGGCAGCTTCAGCTCGCTTTCGCGGAGTTCTTCGAACTCCTTTTCCACCTGCGCTTTCAGCTCTTCCGTGCCGGTCTCGTGCACGAGGATCTTGATCCGCGCCTTGTATTTGTTGTCGCGGCGCCCGTTCAGATTGTAGACGCGCAGGATCGCGGTCACATAGGTGAGCAGGTCTTCCTCTGGCAGAAAATCGCGGATCTTCTTGGCCACCATGGGTGTGCGGCCAAGACCACCACCGACAAACACTGCAAAGCCGAGCTCGCCCCTGTCGTTCTTTTTCAGATGCAGGCCGATATCATGCACCTCAATGGCCGCACGGTCGCGTGCAGCACCTGTCACCGCAATCTTGAACTTGCGCGGCAAATACGAAAACTCCGGATGCAACGACGACCATTGCCGCAGGATTTCGGCGTAGGGGCGGGGGTCTGCCACCTCATCAGCCGCAGCACCGGAAAAATGATCGGCTGTCACATTCCGTATGCAGTTTCCGGAGGTCTGGATGGCGTGCATCTCTACCTCGGCGAGCTCTTCCAGGATTCGTGGAATGTCGACCAGCTTTGGCCAGTGGAACTGCAGGTTCTGGCGCGTCGTGAAATGGCCGTAGCCCTTGTCATAGGTGCGCGCGATATGGGCGAGCTTCCGCATCTGGCGCGGTGACAATGAACCGTAGGGAATGGCAATCCGCAGCATATAGGCGTGTAGCTGCAGATAGACACCGTTCATCAGCCGGAGCGGCTTGAACTGATCTTCCGTCAGCTCGCCTGCGAGGCGGCGCTTCACCTGGTCGCTGAACTCCGCAACGCGGGCTTTCACGAAGGCTTGGTCGAATTCGTCATAACGATACATGGAACGTGACCTGGCTTTAGGCGGCGTTGAGCGCAGCGTTGCGCGCTTGCTTGCCGATCTCGGGATGAATGGAAGGGCCGCCGGCGCGAATGCGCTCGCGCAGGCGTTTGGGGAGAATGCGGCCTTCCACGATCTCCACGTCGACCAGCGTGACATCGACCACGATGTTGGCCGAGAGTGCCGCGTTTCCGGCCGCGGCAATACGGGCCTCGTCTTCGGCATCTTTTGCCACATGGGCGGCGTCGATCGTGTCGACCCAGCGCTCGCCGGCTCCCAGCCACACGGTTTCACCATCGGTCAGGCGATTGGCGGCTACAATCTTCATCACGCGCGCTCCAGCTGGTGCTTGTAGGTGGCGAGCGCCTCCGAGCGCTCGAAATTTGCGCCGGCCACCGCGTCGCCGATCAGCGTCATCACGGGGCCGGTCAGTTCGCTACGGTCGGCGAGCGAGGGCAGGTCATTCAGAGTTCCGTGCAGAAGCCGCCTGTCGTCACGGCTCGCATTCTCGATCACCGCCACGGCCGTATCCGGCGAGAGCCCGGCCTCTACAAGCCGACCTGCTACATCTGCAGCCACCGAACGCCCCATATAGACGGCGATGGTCGCACCGGAGACGGCAAGGCTCGCCCAGTCGGGCAGGGTGCGGCCCTTCAGGTCATGGCCGGTGGTGAACACGATTGAAGAGGCAATGCCGCGCAGGGTCAGCGGCAGTTCGAAATCGGCGGCGGCGGCGAAGGCGGCAGTGACGCCCGGAACAACTTCATAGGAGACGCCCGCTTCGCGGAGTGCTGCCATTTCCTCGCCAGCGCGTCCGAAGATCAGCGGATCGCCGGATTTCAGCCGCACGACACGTTTGCCATCGCGCCCCAACGCCACGAGCAGATCGTTGATCTCATCCTGGCTCTTGGAGTGGCAGCCCTTGCGCTTGCCCACGGAGATGCGCTCGGCATCGCGCCGGCCCATCGCCACCACGGCCTCCGGCACCAGCGCGTCATAGACAATGACATCCGCCTCCATCAGAAGGCGCTGCGCGCGCAGTGTCAGAAGGTCTTCCGCGCCGGGACCGGCGCCCACCAGTGCGATGTGGCCCGGAATGTCTTCACCAGCCGCCAGAAGGCTGGAGGCGCTGCGGCGGGCAGCGGCCACGTCTCCCCGCTCGACCGCGCGGGCTGTGTCGCCGGTGAAGAAGGCTTTCCAGAACCGACGCCGCGCTAGGCCGCGCGGCACCAGCCGGTCCACGGCATCGCGGTATTGTGTGGCGAGTTGGGCGAGTACGCCAAGCGATGGGGACAGCATCTGGTCGACGCGCGCCCGCACCATTTGCGCCAGCACCGGTCCGGCACCCTCGGTCCCGATGGCAACCGCAAGCGGAGCCCGGTTCACAAGGGCCGGTGTATAGAAATCGCAAAGCTCGGGCCGGTCCACTGCGTTGACGAGGATGGAGCGCGCCCGCGCATCCGCGACAATGACGCGATCCTGCGCCTCGTCGTCGGTTGCGGCGAAAACAAGCGCTGCGTTTTCGATGTAGCGCGGAGCATAGGGCGCGCGGATCAGATGGGCTCCATTTTCCGCCGCCCACGCGGCGAGCGCTTTCTCGGGCGCGTCTGCAACCAGCGTGAGTGCCGCTTTCGACTGGCCCAGCAACCGCGCCTTCGCAAGCGCTTCGTCCCCATTGCCGATAATGACGACAGCACGGTTCTCCACCCGCAGGAACACGGGGAAAGCGGCAAGCTTTTGGACCTTTGTCGTCATGGTTTACGAGCCTTCTCGAACGATGCCCGCAATAATGGCGGTTTGCAGCGTTGCCTGAGAAGAAACACACTCGCTGCCTCATGATTGTGACAAGATTGCTTTTTCGCCGCACCGCTTCGCGGCAGGAAATCCTTCCCCGGCCCTGCGCGGATACCCATATCCACTTTGTGGAACGGGAAGCGACAGGCTGCGTTTCCTCAGAACCATAGAAGCAATGGAGATTGATATGGCTGAGTTCCGGCTCGTACACGATGCTTGGGTTGTCGTCGCCGATGGTGAAAAGGCGCTGTTTCTTCGCAATGAGGGCGACGCGACCTATCCCAATCTTCAGGTGGTGCGAACGATCCATGAAGAAAATCCGCCAAGCCGTGAGCAGGGCACCGACAAGCCGGGACGCTTCAACGACGGCCACGGCGTTCACCGCAGCGCAGTGGACGAAACCGATTGGCATCGTATCGAGAAGGAGCGGTTTGCCGCTGACGTCGCCGAACGGCTCTACAAGCTTGCGCACAGGGGCAAGTTCAGCAAGCTGGTGCTCGTCGCCCCGCCGCTGGTGCTGGGTGAGCTGCGCAAGGAAATGCACAAGGAAGTGGAGGACAAGGTGATCGGCGAGGTCGCCAAGACGCTGACCAATCACACGGTCGGCGATATCGAGAAGGTGCTGATGCAGTAGATGATGCAGTGTTGGGCGGCGCCTGCAAACGCGCCGCCGAAACCCCGTTGAGAGGCGCCGCCAAAGTCAGCCCCGCTTGGAGGCCTTAAACGTGCTGTCCGCCGTTGATATGGATCTCCGCGCCAGACACATAGGACGACTGATCCGAGCAAAGGAAATAGATCGTCTCGGCCACTTCCGACGTCTGCCCAAGCCGGCGTAGCGGGATGGTTTCGACGATCTTTTCCGTTCCGGGCGAAAGGATTGAGGTTTCAATCTCGCCCGGTGCGATAGCGTTGACGCGAATGCCGTGCGGGCCGAAATCGGCTGCCATCTCGCGGGTGAGCGCCACCAGCGCTGCCTTGGAGGTTGCGTAGGCTGTTCCAGCGAAAGGATGCACGCGGCTGCCGACAATGGAAGTGACATTCACAATGGAGCCCTTTGCATTGCCGAGTTCCCTGAAGAGCCCGCGCGCCAGCATGATCGGTGCGAAGAAATTCACCTGAAACACATCGCGCCACATATGCATGGGCGTTTCGATGGAGTTCATCCGTTTGCCGCCTTCAAGCTTGGGCGAAATCGCAGCGTTGTTGACCAGCGCATCGAGCCGCCCGCCATTGGCCTCCAGCCGATGGCGGATTTCAGCGATGGCGTTGCCCACGTCTTCCTGATCGGAAAGATCGAGCTTGATGTGGTCTTCCGGTCCCGCAGGCCATGGACAATCCTCGGCAAAGGCCTGTCTTGAGCAGGTGATCACCCGCCAGCCTTCTCGGGAAAAGCGCTTCACTGTCGCGTGACCAATGCCCCGGCTTGCGCCGGTCAAAACCAGTGTCTTGCGTTCGTCGGCCATGCCCTGCTCCCTGTTCCGCTCCTATGTAAGCGAGAGCGCAGGGGAATGCGATAGGCAAAAGCGGAGCGTCCGGCTCTAATTTCCCAGAATGATGTCCAGAATGGAGGTCTGCTTCCTCTGCACTCCGCCACCCACATCGGCTGGCGGCACGGGGCGGCGAACCGAAGCGGTGTGATCCGGATCGCCGCCAGAGGGCACCGCAGCGGGTGGTGTGGGGTGCCCTTGCGGAGCCTGCGTCCCGCCGCCAACGGAAGCCTGCGGAACGGGGCGGGTCTGAGGCTCTCCTGCTGCAATGCCGGGCGCCGGAGCGCCGGGGCTCCAGGAGCCTGGCAACCGTTTGACCGGCCGTCCCTTCTCTGCTTCCTCCATGAAGGCTTTCCAGGCCGGAACGGGCAGGGAACTGCCGGTTGCCTTCGTCGCCTTGGAGGCGTCGTTGCCGAACCAGACGCCTGTCACCAGATCGGCCGTATATCCAACGAACCAGGCATCGCGCGATTGCTGGGTGGTGCCGGTTTTGCCCGCTGCCGGACGACCGATGTTCGCCGCGCGCGCACTGCCATATTCCACTGTTCCCTGCATCATCGCATTCATCATGCCGATGATCTCGGGGCTTGCCACCCGTGTCATACGCGGGCGGTCGTGCTGGTAAAGCACCTTGCCGGAGGATGTGGTGATGCGCTGCACGAAATAGACCTCTGGCCTGTACCCGCCGGTGGCGAAGGGCACATAGGCCGCAGTCAGTTCCAGCGGCGTCACCTCCGAGGTCCCAAGCGCAATGGAGGCATTGGCTTTCAGATCGGATTCGATGCCCATTCGGTGCGCGAGCTCGACAACGGATTTCGGTCCGACTTCCATGGCAAGCTGCGCGGCCACCGAATTGAGCGAGCGCGCAAGGGCTTCCGAAAGCGTCACCCGGCCATAATACTTGCCCTTGTAGTTTTCCGGCGTCCAGTTCCCGATCTTTACCGGCGCGTCATTACGCACACTATCGGGCCGCTTTCCTTGTTCCAACGCTGCCATGAAGACAAAGGGCTTGAAGGCCGAGCCCGGCTGCCTGCGCGCCTCGGAAGCGCGGTCGAACTGGCTGTTGGCATAGTCATAGCCACCCACCATCGCCCGCACCGCGCCTGTGGTGTCGATGGAGACGAGGGCACCCTGGCTAACGGCGAGCTTGCCGCCTTTCTCGTCGATCAGGCTGCGAATGGTCTTTTCGGCCTGTTTCTGAAGACGCAGATCGACCGTGGCCTCCACGATGATGTCGCTCTTCACGTCGCCGATCAGCGCCGGCAGTTCCTCCATCACCCGGTCGGCGAAATAATGTTCCGAGCCCGTCCAATAGGCTGCAGCGCGGGTGGCGGGCCGGCTCATGGCCGTGGTCATCTCGCTGTCGCCGATCATGCCCTGGTCGCGCATGGCGGTCAGCACCACCTGCGCCCGTGTTTCGGCGGCCTGGGGATCACGTGCGGGTGAAAGGCGCGAGGGCGCTTTCAGCAAACCGGCCAGAAGGGCTGCTTCCGAGAGTGTGACATCCCGTGCGGGCTTGTTGAAGTAGCGTCGCGAGGCAGCCTCCACGCCATAGGCGCCCGAGCCGAAATAGACCCGGTTCAGATACATCTCCAGGATCTGGTCTTTGGAATGCTTCTGCTCCAGCCACAGCGCCAGAAGCACCTCCTGCACCTTGCGCTCAATCGTCCGGTCGGGCTTCAGAAAAAGGTTCTTGGCGAGCTGTTGCGTCAGAGTGGAGCCACCCTGAGTCAGACGCCCAGCCATGACGTTTTCTGCCATGGCGCGTGCAAGGCCGATCGGGTCGACACCGAAATGCGAGTAGAAGCGTCGGTCCTCGATGGCGATAACCGCCTGTGGAATGTGTGGCGACATCTCATGCAGGCCCACCGCCTCGCCACCGGTCATGCCGCGATTGGCAATCATGTCCCCGTCAGCCGAGACAATCTTCACATTGGGTGGCCGGTCAGGAATTTCCCATGTGGTCGCCGACGGCATTTTGGCGCCATAGTATGCGGTGATGCCGGCAGCGGCGATGCCGCCCCACAGGGCCAGAACGAGCGACCAGTAGACTGCAGTGCGCAGGAAGCCGAAGAAACCGCCGCCCCCGCCACTCTTGCGCCGCGTGCCGGTGCGGCGAGCGCTTTTCGCCCCTTTGGCGCTTTTGCCCTTGCCAGGCCTGCGCCGCTGACGTGAAGGCACGACGCGATCGCTGTCACCGAGCTTCAGATCGTCTCCGCTCCGGCGCGCCGCTGGCGCGTCGAAAGTCGGCTCGATCCTTCGGTTTTTCGTCCTGCGCGCCATACGCTCACAAACCCCGCAACCCTGCACCCGCACATCTCATTGCGGGCACAGTAAGAGGCAGCGGTTTAAGGCGCAGTTAAGTCAAATTAAACAAAATCGGCCGGGCGGCGCTCAGCTATGGGCGAAAATGTCCGCCTCTTCCCAGCCCATCAGATCCAGTTTCGCCCGTGTGGGCAGGAAGCGGAAGCAGGCTTCGGCCTCGCGCGTGCGCTTCTCACGCGCCAGGCGTTCATTGAGCTTTTCGCGCAGCTGATGCAGGTAGAGCACGTCGGACGCCGCATATTCGAGCTGTTCGGGCGTAAGCTCTTCTGCTGCCCAGTCAGACGATTGCTGCGCCTTCGAAAGCGAGACGCCAAGCAGTTCGTTGCAGAGATCCTTTAGCCCATGCCGATCGGTGTAGGTGCGGGTGAGGCGCGAGGCGATCTTGGAGCAGAACACCGGCTCCGGCATCACGCCGAAGCTGTGATAGAGCACCGCCAAATCGAAGCGCGCGTAGTGAAACAGCTTGGTGATCTTGCGGTTCTTCAAAAGCGCGACGAGGTTTGGAGCCTTCTTCTGCCCGGCGTCGATCTGCACCACATCAGCCGTGCCGTCGCCCGGCGAGAGTTGCACCACGCACAGCCGGTCGCGGTGTGGTTTGAGGCCCAGCGTCTCCGTGTCGATTGCGACGGCATCGACATTGTAGTTGCTGAGATCGGGCAGGTCGTTCTTGTGAAATCGGATCGTCATGGTGCTTTTTCCGGCTTATTGCTTGCTCAGGGCGTCGAGAATGCGGACCCAGGAGCGCTGGCCGCGATGGAACGAATTCAAATCGTATTTCTCATTCGGCGAATGGATGCGGTCATCCTGAAGCCCGAAGCCGACCAGAAGCGTTTCCATATCGAGCATGCGGCGGAACTCGCCGGCAATCGGGATGGAGCCGCCCATGGCGATCGCCACTGCGGGCTTTGGCCATTCGTCGCTCAGCGCACCCTGCGCCTTCGTCACCAGCGGCATGTCATAGTCGAGCTGGAAGGCGGGCGAGCCGCCATGCGGATGAAATTCCACGCGGCAGTCGGCCGGCAGTCGCTCTTCGACAAAAGCGCGGAAGGCGGCGCGGATCTTGACCGGATCCTGCCTGTGAACCAGCCGGAACGAGACCTTGGCGGAAGCCTCAGCCGGAATGACAGTCTTGAAGCCTTCGCCGGTATAGCCGCCGGTAATGCCGTTCACTTCCGCCGTCGGACGGGCCCAGACAAGCTCCAGCGCCGAGCGGTCTTTTTCGCCAAAAAGCTTCGACAGGCCGATCGGACCGAGAAAGTTTTCGGTCGTCTCACCAAGACCTTCCCAGCTCTTCAGGATTTCCGCCGGTGTTTCCTCCACACCTTCATAGAAACCGGGCACGGTCACACGCCCGTTCTCATCATGCAGGTCGCCCAGAATGCGGGCGAGAACCGTGATCGGATTGGCCGCCGCTCCGCCGAAAAAACCCGAATGCAGGTCGCGATCCGCCGCCTTGATGGTGATTTCCTCGCCGACAAGCCCGCGCAGGCCGACACAGACGGCCGGCGTCTCCGGGTCCCACATGGCGGTGTCGCACACGAGCGCGTATTCGGCCGAAAGCTCTTCTCGGTTTTCTTCCAGGAAAGGACGCAGCGAAGGCGAGCCGGATTCCTCTTCGCCCTCAAACAGAATGGTGATCCTGCAGGGCAGCTTGCCATGCACCGTCTTATAGGCGCGGCAGGCTTCTACAAAAGTCATGAGCTGACCCTTGTCGTCGGAAGACCCACGCCCGATGATCGCCTTGCGGCCGGGCTCGATCTCCTTGACAGACGGGTCGAACGGGTCGTTCTCCCACAGGTTCAGCGGATCGACCGGCTGCACGTCGTAGTGTCCGTAGAAGAGCACGTGCGGGCCGTCGCCATCGTGATGCGCCACCACCATAGGATGGCCTGCCGTATCACGCACGCTTGCCTCGAAGCCGATTGTCTTCAGGTCTTCCACCAGCCACTCGGCCGCCTTCCGGCATTCGCCGGCGAAGGCCGGGTCGGTAGAGATCGATTTGATCTTCAGAAGGCGGAAAAGCCGCTCCAGACTCTGATCGATGGAACGATCGAGCTGATCGAGAACCGGGGCGATATCGGACATGGAAAGCTCCTGAAGACTGTTCGGAGAAGATGTTGAAGCGACCTAACACATACCGGCTGGGATGAGGAATGGAAAAAGGGCCGCACAGGCGGCCCTTTGGATCGGTTCTGACGAAAGCGGCTCTGCCTCAGTAAGGGCAGGCGTTGTCGCTGAGGTAGTCATGCACCTCGATTTCGCCGTCGATGATTTTCTGTTTGGCTTCTTCGACCGCCGTTTTCATCTCGGCGGTGATCAAAGCCTCATTGTGCTCGTCCACTGCGTAGCCAACGCCGTCCTCGGCCAGTCCCAAATTCTGCAGGCCATAGGAAAATTCACCGTTCTTGGCGTCCATGAAGGCATTGTAGACGGCGACGTCCACCTGCTTGACCATGGAGGTCAGAACATGGCCGGGATGCAGGCCGTTCTGGTTGGAATCGACGCCAATGCCGAGCTTGCCGGCATCCGCAGCTGCCTGGAGCACGCCAACACCGGTGCCGCCTGCCGCATGATAGATCACGTCCGCACCCTGGTCGATCTGCGTGCGGGTGATCTCGCCGCCTTTTGTCGGGTCGTTCCATGCGGACGGCGTGTCGCCCGTGTAGTTGCGGATCACCTTCGCGTCGGAGCGGGCAGCCTTGGCGCCGCCGACATAGCCGCATTCGAACTTGCCGATGAGCGGAACCTGCATGCCGCCGACGAAGCCGACCGTGCCGGTCTCCGAGGCGAGTGCGGCCAGCATGCCGACGAGATAGGAGCCTTCCTGCTCCTTGAAGGTCACGGAGCGCACATTGGGTGCGTCGACCGCGTCATCGATGATGGTGAAATCGGTGTCGGGATATTCCGGGGCGACCTTCTTCAGGTAGTCGACCCAGGTGAAGCCGGCCATGACGATGGGGTTGCGCCCGTTCTCGGCAAAACGGCGAAGGGCCTGCTCGCGCTGGGCATCGTTGGAGATTTCGAATTCGACATACTCGATCCCGGTTTCTTCCTTGAACCGCTCGGCGCCGTTATAGGCTGCCTCGTTGAAGGATTTGTCGAACTTGCCACCCAGATCGTAGATGAGAGCCGGAGCGATGTCTTCCGCGAATGCGTTGGCGGATAGTGCGGTGGCGGCCAGAAGGCCGAGAACAATACGCTTCATGTGATCCACACCCTGTCGGTTGTCTTGCGTTTCTGTCTGCGCCGCATGAACGGGCAGCCTCAAATGGCAGATCCGCTCAAGCGCTCCTGCGAGCGTCCCGCAACGGCCGTGGACCATCGGGAACGGCATGGAGAAAGTCTTCCGCTCTCCCCTTATGGGCACTCTTGCACGGCTGAAATGAAAATTCACGCGGAATTTTGACCGTTCGGAAAAACGACTTGAGATGGTCTTGCAGGCTGCGCTGCAACCGAAGCAGTGTCAGGCTCTTTGCTGCATTCAGACAAGAACAGTCCGTCGTCGCCGGTAGCCGGCGATGTAGAAAATGAGGGAAAGAGCGAAGAAGACCAGCCAGCCCGGAAAGGTCAGGATCTGAACGATCAAGGGATCCCAGATGAAGGGAAGTGTGTAGCGTTGGATAATCGCCTGCGACAGATTGAGGGTGTCGGGTGATGCTGCGTACCAGCTTTCGCCCAGTGGAGTGAACGTCAGGGCGTCAGCCGCGATGGAGCGTGTCGCGTCGATCACGGCCATGACGACGGCGATTGCAAGAGCAACAAGAGCCAGTATCCGAAAGAACAGACGAAACATTCAGGCCTCACCTCTGTGCCGCTGCCGGCATGGATCGCCAAACAAAAAACGAACCGTGCGAGACATAGGCCCGGCGGCCAGACTTGGCAATCGCCTTACAGAAAGTTGAGCGTATTGGAGGGCTGTGCGCAGGAAAGTGCGGCAAATTGCAAAACTGTCACAGACTGGACTTGGCATTCTCGATCAGATCGACTAGATGACCCTCGCGCGGAAGATAAAGCTGCGCCGTGGAGAGGTGGCCGAGTGGTTGAAGGCGCACGCCTGGAACGCGTGTATACGGGAAACCGTATCGAGGGTTCGAATCCCTCTCTCTCCGCCATTTCCTACCGGGTCTGTAGCCGGTCGCCGCTTTTTGGATTTTTGTCAGCGCTTTTTAGACCAGCCACAACTCTTTGAAGCCCCCTCAAAGGGTGTTTGAAGGGGCTTCTGATCAACCTTGATCTTCGGCCGAGAAAATAATCAGTTCCTTCGCCCTCGTACCGTTGCCGGCTGAGATGGAATAGGTCAGCTCGGCGCCCTCCATATCAAACCCTGAGAACAGTTCCCGGATCTGCGGCACATCGTTGATCGAGAGGATGAACCGTCCCTTAAGCTGGCCGAGCCGATCGGCCATGAGGGCGAACTGGTCGCGGTCGAACAGGGCGCGGCCGTAGTCGCCCTCCGAGCCGTAATAAGGCGGGTCGAGATAGAAGAGCGTATCCGGCCGATCATAGCGCTCGATGAAGTCCAGCCAGTCCAGGTTCTCGATGATCACGCCCGCAAGGCGCTCATGCGCCTCCTCCAGCATGGGAGCGAGCCGCGTGAGGTTGAAGCGCGACGGGCCGTCCCGGTTCACGCCAAAATTCTGCCCGGCCACCTTGCCACCGAACGCCAGGCGCTGGAGGTAGAGAAAGCGGCCGGCGCGCTCCAGATCGGTCAGCGTTGCGGGGTCGCTCGCCTTCAGACGTTCGAACTCGCGGCGTGAGGTGATCTGGAAGCGAAGCGTGTCCATGAACTGCGGATAGTGGCGCTGAAGGATGCGGAAGAGATTCACCACTTCGCCATTGCGGTCGTTGATGATCTCGGCGTGGGGCATCAGCTTCCTGCGGAAGAAGACGCCGCCCATACCGACGAACGGCTCCGCGTAAAGTGAATGAGGCGTAGCGGCGATGCGCTCGCACAGACGGCGGGCGAGAGCGTATTTGCCTCCGATGTAGCCGGCGACGGGCCGGACGGGAGCGACGGTTATGCTTATATGCTGTCGGGCGGGATTGGTTGGGCGACTTGACCCGCTGCCGGGGCTTTCCGGCCCCGTTTCACGATGAAGAGTTGATTTCGACTTGTGTCCCCTGGAATTGAAGAGATGGGACATGAGATGTGCGTCCGACGTTCACCTTGACATGCTTCTGCATGTCGAATTTCCATTGCGTTTTAGACATTGCCGAGACCGGCTCGTTCCGAGAGGACCGGTGTTTGGCGCTGACGTCGTGCAAGCGGCTGACCGCGGGCGCGGACATGTCTCGTAAGAGTGCGTTCTCGCGTTGCCGGTACGCATGACCGGATAGCAAAGGCCAGAGCAGCCTGGCGAACCGCCAGCGCCACGCATCACGCGGTTTCCTTCCGTTGGGCGGATGAAGGCTTGCCGCGCGAAGACGCATATTCAGCTTTGAGGATGCGGTTGCGGGTTATCGGGTACCGATCCGCAGAGACGTTTTCGACGGGCTGGCCGATGAAATCGGCAATTGCCCTTTCGGCTCTCTCGTTCGGCCGCGTCCAGATATTCTTGACGCTGGAAGCGGCAAACCCATAGTGCGTCGCTAGGGCGGCGAGTGTCATGCCCTCTCGTCGTAGATGGGCAAGGATTGAATGACGGTCCCAAGCGGGATTGGTCATCGGCTTTTCCTCAAGAAGCGTGCGCTGCAACATCAATTTGATTTGGTTGCTATCCGGGGTGATGGAGAGTTGCTAAGCAACGCAGTAAGCCTGCAACCACACTCGCTGGACGATTGGATTATTTAAAGACGGGCCTCGGTCGTTACCTCGACCTACGAGACTGCTCAGATCCCAATCTCTCCAGAAAATGTAGCGGTGGAGGCTTCCCGCCTGTACAATGTCCTAGTTACGATCAATCCCTTGCGAAACGCGATCCCGTGCAAAGCGCACCCAATCGAGCCGCTTTTCCGGAACAAGGCCGTAATTGTAGAAGTTCACTGCATTAGCGCCTGCGGTAATAGCCGCATCGACCCGCGCTGCAAGGGCCGCAGCGTTCTCCATCTCGGGGTAGTAAAGACGCAAGCCGACACCCAGGAAACTGTCGGTGGGTACGACGCTGCGCGCATTCTCGAAAAGCGTCCTCACTGTTTCGGGCGCCATGGAATAGCAGCACAGAATGACCCCATCGCAAGCGCGAACTGCATCATGCAGGTCGACGCCACCAAGCCATCCATCGGCCAGATCGATCAGCAGAACACGCGTTTCCGGATGCGTGGCCTCCCGGATTTCGGCAATCAGTGAGGTTACGGGTTCGCTACGCCAGTCGAGGAAGGCCCGGAGATCGGCATGAGCGTTGAATGCATCCAGACCAAGCTCGGGAAAATCAGGAAACTGCTTTTCGGGAATCTCACGCGCGCACATCTCGGCTATGAAGCCGGCGACTGTTCCACGTGCGGCCTCGACATTGATCCCTGCCGACTGTGCTCGTGCCGTGCAATGCCGGCAGAAACACAGCGACAGCAGGAAGTCGTCCTCCGGATTGAGGCCGACACCATCCTTCTCGTGGTGATACTCGTGCGCGAACCCCATGAAGTTCGGGCTCTCAAGTTCGATCATGTCCGGCCGATACCGCGCGCTGACGTCCCGGACGAGCGTCGTTACATAGGTACGCGCCGCCGGGCTGGAAGGGCAAAGATTGTAGTAGTTCGGGTTCCCGAAGGCATTGCGGGTAACATGCTCGGGATGCGCCGTGCCCAGGCGCGTGTTGTGCAGACAGACTGTCCAGCACGAAACCTTGACGCCTGTTTGCTCGCGCGCGCCGATAAGTGCACTGAGGATGTCGCCCCTCTCGGCAACATTCCGCGCCACGAGCGGTCTGATCTCCATGTCGGCCCATAACGCCTCGTTCGGCTCGAAGTAGATTGTCCCATCCTCGGGAAAATAGGCCTTCTGGTGCGGACTGCGCGGCTGGAGAAAACGGCCGGCATGATAGGAGGTTGCAAGGCTGATCGTGTTAAGCCCTGCGCGGTCCCGCAGATCAGCAATGGTGCGCTCTACCCCCTGATCCTGAACGTCCCACGGATAGGTCCACATCGAAAGGTGCATTGTCGATCCTCCATATGTTTCGGTAGTGACTGCCCAAAGCGTGTTCAGGACTCCAGCGTCTCGGCTACCTGCATCAGGCAATCGCCTGCCTGACTGTCGCAATGAAGGCGATGGGAGATGACGACGCCCGCCTCGGCGAAATGCAACGCTTCCTCGGCCATGTCTATCCGTTCGAGGTCGTGGTACCAGCCGGCGAGATCGCCCGCTGCAACGCGCGCGCCGAGTCGGACGGCGGGTTCGAACCAACCGCGGCGCGTGGCATGGATGCCCTGACTGTGACGTGACAGCGAAAGAAACTGGAGCGGAGGGGTTTTGTCTTCAAGCGGGGTGGAAAGCACCGGAGCGGAGACTAGGCCGAGCGCAAGAAGGAGGCGGTCGATTGCTCCAGCGGTAAAGGCCATGCTCTCGGGCGTGACCGTGCCGCCACCACCGAACTCACCGGAGAGGCCGATCGCCCCTGCTCGACCCGCCGCGCCCATCGAGGTTGGCGCGGCTTGCCCGTTGTCGGCGACGAAGGCGTGGGCGGCCCCCATCCTTCGCATGAGATCGAGCGAACGCTCGAAACGCTTGGTCTCTGCCTGCCG
This sequence comes from Nitratireductor sp., assembly GCF_017794765.1. Taxonomy (GTDB): domain Bacteria; phylum Pseudomonadota; class Alphaproteobacteria; order Rhizobiales; family Rhizobiaceae; genus Nitratireductor. The sequence continues at coordinate 1,032,129 of NZ_CP051236.1, forward strand.
CTCCATCAGGAGGCACGGCAGATGCGCCATGGACGTTCCGCCAGAGTGCAGATCGAATACCACGTCGTGACGCGGGAACAGTTCGTGCTCGAGAAAATGAGCGATCCGCTCGGTCGGCGTTCCCGCTGGATCGCCTGGAAACGCGCGGTTGAGGTTCCCCCCGTCGAGTGGCGAGCAGCGGCGTGCAGCCATGACCGCCGGCCGGTTCACAACCGGCAGCACGGTCACGGTTCCGCTGATTTCAAGCGTCTGCAATCGACGCATGAGCCGGGCAAGCTGAAGTTCGCCCTCATACTCGTCGCCATGATTGCCGGCCATCAGGAGCAGACTCGCACCCTCTCCCCTGCGCACCCGCAGATAGGGAACGCGGATCTGGTAGTAGGGCGACCGGTCCACCGAGTAGGGAACCGACAGAAAGCCAGGCTGGACGCCCTCGGCCTCAAAATCGATGGAATGAAAAACGCCCGTATGCATGGCTGGTCTCCGGTCGCCAGATCTGAAGCCGGCGCGCGAGCCGCCGGCCGGTTGTTAAACTGCGGCGACAGCCGTCATTTCGACGCGCAGGTCAGGGTCGGCAAGACGTGCCTCCACGCAGGCGCGGGCCGGCGGGTTCTCAGGGTTGATCCAGGCATCATAGACGCTGTTCATCGCATCGAAATCAATAATCGAAGGCAGGAACACATTGACGGCCAGAAGCCTGGAGCGGTCGGTGCCGGCTTCAGCCAGAAGCGCATCCAGCTTCCGCAGAACATCTGCTGTCTGATCCTCGATGCTCGCCTTTCGGTTATCGGGCACTTGCCCTGCAATGTGGACTAGACCGCCATAGACGACGGCCTGGCTCATTCGAGATCCTTTCTGGTAGCGCATGATCATTCTTCTAAAATTCCTTCTTTGCTTGGGTAAGGGTTTGAACCGTTTCAGCCGAAGTTGGTGAGATAGGCCGCAACCACGCAATGATCGTCGTCTAGACCGTACACGATTGCGTGCCGGTCAAGGCAGGTGCAGGGATGCGAGATGCCGAACTCCACCACATCACCGACACGCAGATCGACGCCACCTCCCAGAGAAACGAAGGCATGCTGATCGTTGAGCGCGGTGACGTGAACCGTGTCGGCGAGCGCCGTATTTGTACCGTCGCGATAGAACGCCAGCGGGCGCGGCAGGCCCTGATCGGCCGCCACATCGCGCAGGCCCATTCCGCAAACGGCAAGCCCTGGCTCTGGCCGCGAAAGAACCTCGGCCCAGACGCGAAGCGCGGGGCGAAAACCGCTGGTCGCCGAAACCGCTTTGCCGCCAATCACGAAACCGGAGCGGTCATCGAGACCGGTGAGGCCGCGTTCATAAATACCGTGATCATGAAAGAAGATTGCGCCGCTGCGCAAGACCAGAACCGCGTTTGGGTCTGCAACGATCGCCGATTTCAGGCCGCGAACCACCATGTCGAAGTAAACCGATCCGCCGGCGGTGACGATCATCGGGCGCTCCGGTCCGAGCCGCTGGCGCAGGGCAGAAATGAGCGTTGCCGAGCGTTCGACCAGAGTCGAAATGCGCAGCGCCGTCTCAGCCGCATCGGGCGTTGCAGCAACGCCTTCATAAGCCGCGACGCCGGCAAGCCGGAAGGTAGCGGTTTCGCGTTCGAGAATGGCGTCTGCAAGTTGCAGCGCGGCCTCGCTGGAGCGGAGTCCGCCGCGGGCAGCGCCCAGCTCGACCAGAAGTCCAAGCGGCGGAAGATCAGTTGAAGTCGACCACGCAGATGAGAGCGCCTCCATCATCTCTAATGAATCGACGAAGATCGAAACGTCAGCATCGGGATAGGCGGAAAGCAGGTAGGCGAGCCGTCTCGCCGCGGCCCGGCCACCGATCTCGTTTGCAAGGATCAGGCGGCGGAAGCCCCCCTTGAGCATGACCGAGGTCTGACGAATGTCGGCGACCGTGACACCCGATGCCCCGGCTTCAACGAGACGGGCGGCGATGGTCGGCGACATCGGCGTCTTGGCATGCGGTGCGATCTCGACCCCCTGCTCGCGCACATAGGTCATCATCAGATCAACATTGCTGGCGAAAGCCGCTTCATCGAGCGAGATCAATGGCAATGACATGTCGCCATCGAAGGGTTTCCAGCCCTGTCCGGCGATGGCGCTGAGGCGAAGACCGGGATGGCCTGCGGGATAGCCGCGAACGCGGTCATCGATGACGGGATCGCTCGCATTGGTGAGCGTGGCGTCAGACATGGGTAGGGTCCTGTGAAGTCTGTGAAGGCGACAGGTGGAGGCGATAGATGCGGTTTGCCGTCGAGAAAAACAGGGCCTCCTGCTCATCTGGCGAAAGGCTGGCGGCAATGGTTCTGAACGCGTCGTAAAGCGCATTGAAGTCCGCATGCAGACCCGCAACGGGAAAATCGCTGGCGAACATGGCCCGCTTCGGCCCGAAACAGGCGATACAGTGGTCGATCACCAGGCGCAGACTTTCGACCGTCCAATCGTGATCATAGGCCACGGGGTTGGAGATCTTGATTACGATGTTCGGCGCGGCAGAAAGCTCTGTAAGCCCGTCGCGCCAGAGCATCATGCCTTCTTCGCTGCGATCCACCGGACTACCGCAATGGTTGAGCACGAATCGGGTGTCAGGATAATCAGCGATCAGGCGCAGGGCCTCCTTCATCTGCCATGGGAAAAGCAGAAGATCGAAACTGAGGCCGAGCTCGGTTGCTCTGGAAAGCCCTTCGCGCCAGCGCCGGTCGCTCATAATGCCTTCTCGGGAGGCAAAGCTTTTTTTCGGATCGGGATGCCAGCTCACGATATCGCGAATGCCGACCACAGCCTGGTTTTCGGCCTCCCGTTCAAGCAGGTCCGGTGCTTCCTTCGCCGACAGCGGCACGCGCGCCACATAGCGGGCAGCGACACCGAGACGCCTGTCGAGACTGTCGAGCCAAGAGGTTTCCTCAAGCGGAAAGTCATCCGACCAGCCGGCCTCGACATGAACGGAGGCAACGATGTTCTGCCCGGCCGCGTCGCGCAGGTACTCGCGTACGCCGTAATTGCGCCGGATCGGCGCTATGTTGCCGAACACCATTTCGTTCTCGCCGGCCTCCGGCGGCGCAAGCCATGGATGCCGGCCGAGCGACAGATCCCACAGATGGTGGTGCGGATCGATGATCGGCCCCCCGTAACCACAACTCATCGCCGCGCCTCACGACCCGAGATCAACAGCAGGCCCAGAATGAGCGAACCGAACATGATCGACCGCCAGCCGGGCGAAGCATTTACGACGGTGATTAGCGCTGTGGTGGTCACCAGAAGGATCGCGCCGGGTATGGTCCCCGCATAGGTACCGCGGCCGCCGAGAATAGACGTGCCTCCAAGAACGACAGCGGCAATGGACGTCAACAGATAGGGGGCGCCAATGCCCACATAGCCCTGACGGTTCATGCCCAGGATGAGTATACCGGCGAGCCCGGCAAAGAAACCCGACAGAGCAAATACGAGCAATGTGTTGCGCCCGACGCTGACGCCCGAAAGCCGTGCGGCGAGCGGATTCGCGCCCAGCGCCAGAAAACGCGCACCGACAGGCATGCGATGGATGATGATCAGCATCACGATCGATACGACCACCCACAGGAGCACGCCTGCGGGAACTTCGAAAGGACGTGCCTGTCCCAGCCAGATAACGGCGGCATTGGTTACCGATACCGCGCTGCCGCCAGCGATAATGACGAGCATGCCCTGCAGAAAGGTCGCCATCGCCAGAGTCATTATGATTGGCGGCACCTTGAGATAGGCCGCGCCCGCACCATTCAGCAGACCGATGCCCGTGGCGATACCCAGGGTGAGAACGATGCCGACAAGCCCGGTCGGATCCGCCTCCGGTGAAATAAGTGGCAGCAGAATGGCCGTCACAGTGATGATCGCACCGACCGAGAGGTCGATACCCCCCATGAGGATCACGAGCGTCTGGCCGGCGGCAACGATGCCGATCACCGCGGAAAGCTCCAGGAGATAGCGCAGATGGCCATAGGCACCGAAGCCGCGCAGCGTGAGGCCGGCTATGATCCAGACGAGGACGACGAGGATCAGTGTGAGAAGCGGCGGGTTGCGGAGCGCTGCTTTGATGGCGTTCAAGGCTTCGCCCTCCACTGACTGGTCAATTGCGGAACCGCAACCGCGCCGACTATGATGAGGCCCTGCGCGACATACTGGGCGACGGGCGGAAAGCCAAGAAAGAACATGACATTGATCATGACCGAGAGGAGCAGGCTCCCACAGATAACGCCACGCATCGTGCCTCTTCCACCCAGAAACGCGACACCGCCAAGCACGGCGCCCGCAATGGAATTGAGCGTGAAGGGTGTGCCGATCACCGGATCGCCCGAGCCGGTTTGCGCCGCCACAAACAGGCCGGCCAGAGCCGCCAGCAGACCCGACAGCGCAAATGCGAAAACCTTGACGCGCTCGACGGGAACACCTGAACGATACGCCCCGACGGGATTGTTTCCCGCAGCATAGATTCCAATGCCGAGCGGTGTCGCGAGGTAGACTTTCCAACCGATGAGGAACAGGACCAGAAGACCAAAGGCGACCGGCGTATGCCCGGCAAGCAGATCGGAAAACCAGTCGGGGATGTAGCCGCCCGGACGCGGCAGGAGAAGCAACGCGATACCCGTGATGATGAACGAGCCCGCCAGCGTGACGATGATGGCGGGCAGGCGCAGATAGGCGACGATGCCGCCTGTCGCGGCACCTATAAAGAGGCCGGCGGCCGAAACCGCCAGCAAACCGCCAAGAACGCCCAACGGCCCGCCCATCGTGACCGCGGCAATGACAGCGCCAAGGCTGACCAGCGGACCGATCGCCAGAGAGATGCCACCATTCAGCATCATCAGCGCCTGCGCCATTGTCACCAGTGCGAGCGGGAACCAGTTCTGCGTGAACTTGGAAAAGCCGCCAATGGTGAAAAGACCAGGAAACAGGATCGCGTACACCACCAGGAACGCAGCAACGACCAGATAGAGACCCGTAAGGCCGCGATTCCGCCGCCGTTGGACGGCGGTATAGAGATTTGCTGGAACCCGCGTGACAGTCATGCCGCTGCTCCTTTTGCCGAGAGGCCCATGGCAGCGCCGACGATCGCTTCTTCGGAGATTTCGGAGCGTGGCAGCATGGTCGCGAGCCGCCCTTCGCGGAACACGGCCACACGATCGCAAAGGTGTACAAGTTCGGGCGTGTCCGAACTCAGGAGAATGACCAGCTTTCCTTCACGCGCGAAGGATTGCAGCATCAGGTAAATCTCACGCTTCGTCTCGATGTCGACGCCGCGGGTCGGATCGTTGAGCAACAGCACAGACGGATCGAGCGGCAGCCATTTGGCCAGCGCCACCTTCTGCTGATTACCGCCTGAAAGCGCCTGGACGGGCCGGCCCACATCGCCCTTGATGGTAAGGCGTCTGGTGAGATCGGCGACCCGTTTGCGCTCGGCAGCGCGATCACGCAGACCGTGCTTCACAAGATCCCCGAGCGAGGGGAGAAGCAGGTTGGATGCGATCGAATGAGGCAGCACCAGCCCCTCATGTTTCCGATCAGCAGGCACATATGCCAGACCGGCTCCGTTTGCTGCCTCGACGTTCTTGAGTGGCCTGTGGCGACCCGCGATCTGCGCCGTTTCGGCGGAAGCGGGTATTGCGCCGTAAAGACCAAGCAGGAAATCTTCCTGCCCTTGCCCCACCAGGCCGCCAATGCCCACGATCTCACCGGCGCAGGCCCGGAAATTCACATCCCGCGCCATGCCGGCAGAGAAACCTTCGAGGCCAATCAGTTCGTTTCCAACGGGATTGTCCTGCCAGGCCGGAAAAAGATCGCCCGCATCGCGCCCCACCATCAGACGCACAAGGCCTTCGTCATTGACGCCCGCGAGGGGCTGGTCTGCGGTGACCACCCCGTCCTTCAGAACGGTCACATGGGAGCAGAGCGCCTGCACTTCGTTGAGGCGGTGGGAAATATAGAGAAGCGCTATCCCTTCATCACGCAACTTGCGGATCAGGCCCGCCAGAATACCTGCTTCATGGGCGGACAGCGACGACGTCGGCTCGTCCAGGATCAGCACGCGTGGTTTGCGGAAGAGCGCCTTAGCAATCTCAACCATCTGACGGCGGCCAAGCGAAAGATCGCCGACGGGCATATCGAGCGGCTCGGTCAGGCCGACCCGCTCGCAGACTTCCGCCACAGCGGTCGAAAGCGCCCGGTAATCGATAAGTCCGAAGCGTCGCGGCAAGGCCCCCAGGCCGATATTCTCGGCGATGGAAAGTTCGGCTGCGAGACTGAGCTCCTGTTGAACGACTGCAATCCCCGCCTCGCGCGCTGCGGCAGGGGAGAAGCGCAAGACCGGCTGGCCATCCACGACAACATTGCCCTTGTCGGGTTGCAACGCACCCGAAAGCAGATTGATGAGCGTCGATTTCCCAGCACCGTTCTCCCCCAGAAGGGCGTGAACACGTCCTGGCTCAAGGGCGATGTCAACGCCCTTGAGCACCGGATTGCCGAAAAATCCCTTGAACACCCGCCTGGCTTCAAGCAGGGGCTTGGTTTTCGTCATCGGGAACTGACCTTTTCTCTTCGTGTTCTACTGAGCAAGAAGCTCGTCGAAGAGTGCGCGGTCGTAATCGGAGTAGATGTATCCGTCGGCCGGGAACTGCTCGGCGCGCGCCAGGTAGCTGTCGATGGTGTCGTCGCTGATGACGGGCAGCGGGACCTTCACGAAAGCGGGAACATCCTTGCCTTCAAGTGCCTGCACTGCCGTGTAGACCGACAACGCACCTAGCCAGTTAGGCTGCATAGTTGCCCAGCCCTTCAAGCCCTTCTCATTCCAGAGCTCAAGAAACTGGCGTGCGTTCTCGCCTGTGGTTGGTACCTGTTCGCGGCCCTGACGATCGAAGGCGAGAATGGAACCAGCCGAAAGTGCACCGCCTAGCGAAAGAACGCCATCAATCTCCGGATTGGCGAACAACAGGCTGGTCATCGCCTCCTGCGCAGGGGCAACATTGTACTCGGTGTTCGTCTCGGTGAGTATTTCGATGCCGGGATTGGCGTCCAGAACCGGTTGCGCACCCTTGCGGCGATCATCGCTTACCGAAATGCCGGCGGGACCATTCATGACGATGACCTTGCCCTCACCGCCAAGCTGATCAACCATCCACTGTGCGGCGGAAGCACCCCATTCGCTGGAATCCGTATTGATCTTCGCGGTCACTTTGTCGGTATTGACCAGACTGTCGAAATTGACGACCGCTATGCCCTTGTCACAGGCATCCGAGATCACACGGTCAAGCGCATTGGATGAGCCAGCGATAACAATGACGGCGTCAACATCGGCATCGATCATCGACTGGATGTGCTGAATCTGCGTCTGTGCATTGCCCTGGGCGTCGGTGATCATGAGCTCGTCGACTAACCCTTCCTTCTTCAACCTCTCCACCTCGGCAGCAATCGTGCCTTCGGTCTGTTTCATCCAGGTCGGTACAGAATAGATGTTCGCCCAGCCGATCGTGTACGGCGCCTCGCGATCGCCCTTGATGCAATTGGCAGCCGCCGAAGCAGTGCCGCTCCCCGCGGCCAGCATGGCCACAACCCCTGCGCTCACCATCAGGCTGCGGTGGCGCATTGAACCTAGAAACTTCATGATTTCCTCCCTCAACACAATTGCGATGCGACAGAGGTTGTCGCTCTTGCATGTCCATTATAACGAACATATGATCCTTATAACGGATATGGATCCTATCAACTTTTCTCCATCCCGCAAGCCGCCATTGCCGGATTACCCAAATCACGGCGGTCGGCGAAATTGAAGGTGGTGGAGATTGACAGGGCGCGGGCAGTTCAGAAGAAGAAGAACGTTGCCCGAAGTTATGGAGCAGGTCCTTGGAAGCAGCCGAAACGAATTTGACCGCCAAGCGCGCTCGCGGACTCGACCGTGCATTTGAGATTCTCGAGTTTCTCCGCAATCAGAAGAATCCGATGCGTCCCAATGAGATCGCCAGCCAGATTGGCGCGCCGCGCTCTTCGGTGTACGAGCTCGTCAACCTGCTGCTGCGCAATCAGATTCTTGAGTTTGCCGACGGCGATGGACGCGTCTATCTGGGCCGCAAACTCTATTTTCTGGGCGCAGCCTATGAGAAGCAGTTCGATTTCACGCGGGAATGCGAGAACGCACTTGAAACAATCGCACGTGAAACGCGTGAAACGGCTCAGTTCTGCATGTTGGACGGCAACAAATACACAGTGGTGCGCATGAAAGAGGGGGCACGACCATTCCGCATTTCTTCCGATGTTGGGCAGTCCGTCCCTATACCATGGACTGCATCGGGGCGCTTGCTGGTGGGGCATATGTCGGATCAGGAGATCCTCGATTTCATTCCTTCACAGGACTTCCAGTTGCCAAATGGCGAGTGGCTCGATCCCAAAGAGTTCCTGCGCGAGGTTCGGGACGCTACTCAACAGGGCGAGTTCACGTTCGACAGTATTGTCGACAGTTTCACCCATTGCTTCGCGGTGCCGGTCGTGAATGCGGAGCACCGGTGCGTGGCGACGCTCTGTCTCGTCTCTCCGCGGGAGGACGGATTAGCAAACAGGGAAAAATACTTGCAATGCCTGAAGAAAGCAGCATCTGCACTGGGTTTCCCAGCCCCTCCTTGACGTGGTGTCGCCATGAGACGCTCGCTCTGTGTTTCTGGAGGTGTCGCAGTACTCAGTGCAATATTGATGTTCATGACCCGACGGCGACGTTCTCGAACCAGTCAACCTGACGATCTCGTCGACACCGTCAAAAGCATGAATTCCGTACCGATCTAGCGATGAACTTCTACCGGCGAGTCTCAGGACTAAGGCACGACGGGATCGCAGCCCGGACGGCCAACCTGCCACAACTTCTATGTCGCACGGGAGCGTGAAGGCGTATACCGGGATCGACGTTGCTGACGAAACGAAAGCCCGAAGGGTAGCCGCTCATTCGGTGGAGAACGTTTGATCCCGGTTCGACCCCCTCCGCCATTTGCCGCCGAATCCAAGCTGTCGACCAATATTGATTGGTAAGCCGCGACGCTCCTTGCAGCCGGCGTCTCCGGAGCGGGCGCGCTAGGCGGGATCACCTTTCAGAGATTTCTCAAATGCCGCCAGAAGTTCGGAAAGTCCGCATTCGAAGTCGTCGAGCATGGCTTCATTTGAGCGCTGATGCCCTGCGTTTCCATCTCGGCTGGCCACCGCGAGAGCCGCACCATGCGTATAGTCGACGAGTATGTGCGTCCAAAGCAGGGCGTTGTTGTGTCTGCTCAACAGTCGGGTCAGTTCATCGGTGATCCGCCGGGCGTGCTCCGGAAAAATGGCCGGCTGGGCAAATATCGCCAGGGTCAGTGCCGGATAATGGACAACCTTGGAGTAGTAAGCCGTGAGGAGAGCTTGCGCGCGCGCAAGCGCTTCACCCTTCTCAGGTGCGGCCACGTCCGCATAAGCACGCTCTGCCAGAGCCCTGATAAGTCCATCCCGATCTTTGAAGTGGTGATATATGGTCATGGGATTGATGCCCATGCGCGTTGCCAGAGCACGCATTGTCAAGCCGGTGAGGCCCTCGGCATGGAGTATTTCCAAGGCTTCCGAGAGAATGCGATCAGGAGAAACAGTCCTTCCGTCGGCGGGTGGCCGACCGCGCCGCCTTGCGATCACTTGATGACCTCATAGTGAGACTGAACCAGTCCGGAAGGGAAAGACCTTGTACCCTTGTGTGCGAGGGCCACATCGCGGGGACCACCGCCAAACAGAGGCCGTCCCTTACCCAGAAGGATCGGCACGCGCGTGATCACCATGTCGCTGATCATGTCGCGTTCGAGAAAGGATTGAATGACCTGCCCGCCATCCACATAGGCGCGGCGTACACCCTCGGACGTCAGCATCGCCATCGCTTCCTCAGGGGATTTGTCCGAAAAGCGCACCTTTCCGCTGAGTTCATGCGGCATGTCTTGTGGCGCAAGCCGTCTCGAAAGAACCAGCACCGGACGGTTGTAAAGCCACGCGCCCATGCTTCGGACTGCTTCATAGGTGCCACGCCCCATCACGATGACGTCGATGTCTTTTATGAAGTCGTCATAGCCATGATCTTCGTTAGCCTGGTCGTGCTTGAGCAGCCAGTCGATATCCCCGTTTTCACGGGCAATAAAGCCGTCGAGGCTGGTGGCAATGAATACGTGACCAGTGACCATTCGAAAACTCCATAATTATACGGTGTATAAATAAAGGAAGTTCCATATGTGTCAATCAGCCCGCCTGGATCTGCTCTCCCGTTCAACTCAGGAATCGGCAGAGCGCAGCGCCTTGTAGACTCTGCTTGTTGGGGCAATGCCCATCGTGTTCGCGCAGAAAGCGACGGCATCCAGCAGCGGATCGAGCGCGATGCCGGTTTTTATGCCCTGGCCATTCAGAAGATAAACCACATCCTCTGTCGCCACATTGCCTGCAGCGCCGGGCGCGAACGGGCAGCCGCCAAGGCCCCCCGCCGCCGCGTCCACGGTGCGGATGCCCAACCTCACCGCCTCCCAGACATTGGCGATACCCATGCCGTAGGTGTCGTGGAAATGCGCTGCCATCTCGTTTATCGGAACGTCGCTTGCCACCGCTTCAACCACGGCGGCGATGCGCGCAGGCGTCGCCTTTCCCAGTGTTTCGCCGAGAGCGATTTCCTGGCAACCCATGTCGCGCAGCGCTTTGGCCACCGGCGCAACGGCCGTGGGGTCCACCGGGCCGGCATAGGGACAATCGGTGATGGTGGAGACGTAGCCGCGGACGAAGACACCCGCATCGCGCGCCCGCGCGACGATGGGCGCGAACCGTTCGAGGGAGGCGGTCACGGTAGAACCGATGTTCTTCTCGGCGAAAGCATCGCTCGCCGCGGTAAAAACGGCGATGGCACGCGCGCCTTCTGAAAGCGCCTGTTCGAGCCCGCGTTCATTTGCCACCAGCACCATGTCGCCGGCGTGTCGTGAAGCGCTCACGGCCTGCATGACCTCCGCCGTGTCCGCCATGCGTGGCACACGCTTTGGCGAAACGAACGCGCCCACTTCCATCCGTGTCACGCCGGCGCTGCGCAGCCGCTCGACCAGTTCGATGCGGTGGGCGGTTTCGATATGCTCGTTGCGCGCCTGCAATCCGTCGCGGGGAGCCACCTCGACGATGGAGACCTGTGTGCTCACCGTTCGCCCCGAATGCGGTTGAGGATCTCTTCGGCCAGATCCTGTCGCACCTTGCCGAGGGCTTTGAGTTCACTTGCCACCAGATCGATCTCATTACCGACCGCACCGACCATCAGGGCGACATTCTGCGCATGCAGCGCCATATGGCCCTTTTGAATGCCGGTCGTGGCAAGCGCGCGCATAGCGGCAAAATTCTGAGCAAGACCGATGGAAACGATGATGCGTGCGAGTGCGTCGGCGGTTTCGACGCCCAGCAGTTTCAGATGGGCCTGCGCGGTCGGGTGCACCTTGGTGGCGCCGCCGATCAGGCCGACCGCCATCGGCATTTCCAGTATGCCGACCAGGTTGCCGTCCTTGTCCTTTTCCCAGCGCGACATGGAGCGATAGCGGCCCTCGCGTGCGGCATATGCATGTGCGCCGGCCTCGATCGCGCGGGTGTCGTTGCCGGTCGCCAGCACGACAGCGCTGACGCCGTTCATAATGCCCTTGTTGTGGGTCGCCGCGCGGTAGGGGTCCGCATCGGCAAAACGATAGGCGGAAAGCATATCGTCGCGCACCTGCGCGCCGCCGATCTCGTCGAGTGTCCACACCGCGCGTGCACGCGCTACGCGACGGTCTGCCAGATTGGTAAGAATGCGCAGCAACGTCCGGGCGCCGGTCCATTCGGCGAGCCTTGGGGCAAGCGCCTCGGCCATGCTGTTGACCGCATTGGCGCCCATCGCGTCGCGCGTGTCGACGATGATGTGCACGATGGTCATAGGCCCTTCGTCGCTGTCGATGACGCGCACGTCGATGTCGCGGAAACCACCGCCGAATTTGACGAGAAGCGGATCGGTTTCGTTGCAGATCGCCCGGATTTCATTGATCTTCTCATAAACCTTGAGACGGACATTCTCGGGGTCGCTTGCGCCGAGAAGCTGGATCTGCGCGGCCATGACGGGTCCGCTGCCCGATGTGAAGAAGCCGCCGGTGGAACGGCATCGCTTGGCCGCGTTGCAGACGGCGGCCACGACGGAGGATTCTTCTGTCGCCATCGGCACCAGAACTTCGCGCCCGTCAACGATCATGTTGGTGGCGATGCCCACCGGGATGGCCATGGTGGTGATGGCGTTTTCGACGAGACGATCAGCAAGCTCGATTTGTCCCTCGGCTGCTGCCGCGAGGTTCGATAAGGCCTCGTTGCCGAGCTGCGCCTGTCGCGCAACGGCCTGAAGCCGCTCCGCAGGTGTCATCTTGTGAAGGCCTTCAATACGGGACGATTGGACGTCGCTCATCATGTGTCCTGTGGTTACTGAATCATGGTTTTGGGAAGCCAGAGCACAAGCTCCGGGAACAGTGCGCAGATCAGGATGCCGAACGCCTGGAGCAGCATGAACGGGATGATGGCCCGATAGACCGTCCCCATGCCGATCCCGGCCGGCAAAACGCCTTTCATGTAGAAGAGCGTGTAGCCGAAGGGCGGCGAGATATAGGCCATCTGCGCGGAAACGAGGAACAGAATGCCGAACCAGAGCCGGTCGAAATCCAGAAAGTCGATGACCGGCAGGAAGACGGGTACGCAAAGGAGGATGATGCCGATCTCGTCAAGGAACATGCCGAGAAAGAACAGGATCGCCAGCATGACGGCCAGAACGATCCAGCGATTGGCCTCCATGTCCTGAATGAAGCCGAGCAGGAAGTCGGCACCGCCGGTGCCGGTGAAGATCGCGACAAAGGCCCGCGCGCCGATGGTGATCCAGAGGATCATGGTCGTGACCTTGACCACATCCATGCCGACCCCGCGCAGCAGTTCCCAGCCGAAACGGCGCTCGATCAGGGCGGAAACGAAGGCCAGCGCCACACCCACGGCGGCAGCTTCGGTCGGTGTGGCAATGCCCATATAGATGGTGCCCAATACGCCGACGATGATCAGCATTGGCAGGATGAGCGACTTCAGCGCCGCGATGCGCATCGCCCAGGTGATGTCTTCATTCTCTTCCGGGCGCGGCGCAATAGTCGGGTTGAGTGCGGCCCGCAGCACGATGTAACCGATGTAAAGCGAGGCGAGCAGAAGGCCGGGCACCACGCCGGCGATGAACATCTGGCCGATCGAGGCTTGTGCGGTGACGGCATAGACGATCGTGATGACGGAAGGCGGAATAAGGATACCGAGTGTGCCGCCGGCGCAGATCGTTCCGATGGCAAGTTCCGGCTGGTAATTGCGCTTGAGCATGGAGGGCAGGGCGAGCATCCCCATGGCGGCCACGGCCGCGCCGACAATGCCGGTCATCGCCGCGATGATCGTGCAGATGGCGATGGTGCCGACGGCAAGCCCGCCGGGCAGGCGGCGCGACCACAACTCCATTGCCTTGTACAGACTTTCGATCACGCCGGAACGCTGCAGCACACTGGCCATCATGACGTAGAGCGGAATGGCGAGCAGCGATTCCGACTGCATCGTGTCGAAGAGGTTGAGGACGGTAACAGAGAGGGCTGCCGGTCCCCAAAGGGTGATCGTGAAGACAAGGGCGAGCGCGCCCAGCGTGAAGGCGAGCGGAAGGCCGGTCAGAAGAAGCCCGACCAGGCTTGCGAACATGATGACCAGAACGAGTTCGGAGCTCATGGGCGCGCCTCCGCGCGTGCATCATTGCGCAGGGCCGACACTGCCTCGACCAGCGCCTGTGCGCACAGCATGACAAACGCGAAGGGCACGACAAATTTCAGCCACCAGATGGGTGGGTTCCATGCAGAAAAGCTTGTCTCTCCAAGCGACCAGGCGTTTATTGCCAGTGGCCAGCTCACGGCCGCGAAAACTGCCGCGAAAATGGCGATCACGAGAAAGGCGAAGACATCGAGCATGCGGCGCGCCGGTGCGGGAGCCTTCTCGCTCACAATGTCGACCGCCACATGGCCGCGCAGATGCAGAAGGTAAGGTCCGGCCAGCATGAAATGGGGGCCGAAGACAAGCGTGCTCGCTTCCATGGCCCAGACGGTGGGCGCATCAAAAGCATAGCGCGCGATCACCTCGTAGAGGAGCATCGGCACGACCGCGAAGATGATCACCGCGGCGACAACGAAAAGAACCCGGTTCACACCGGTGACAAAGGCGCAAACTGCCTGCATGGAACTGATATTCAGCCTGGGGTTGGTAGCGGGCGGCGTTTTGGCCGCCCGCCTGATACAAGGTCAGATGAGACCGAGCGACTGCATGAAGCCGATCTGGCTGTCGACGATCTTTGTCGCCAGCGGATCTTCCTTCGTCGCAGCTTTCCAGGAAACAACCGCCTTGGAACGGGCCTCGGCCACATCCGCCGGGTCGAGATAGATCACCTCGACCCCCTGTTCGCGGTATTTGTCGAGCACCTGGCTGTTCTGCACGATGATGCGCTGGCGCAGGGACCCGGAAATCTCGCGGGCCGCGACGGCGAGAGCCGCCTTGTAGTTGTCCGGCAATGCGTCATATGCCGCCGAATTCGCGACGTAGCTGGTCGCCGTGGTCGGCTGGTGGACACCGGGTAGAATGATGAATTTCGCGACTTCTGCGAGACCGGCCTCATAGTTGGCCGTGAGGTCGCCGCGGTCGGCGAAGTCGATCAGGCCCTTTTCGAGGCCGGAATAGACTTCCGCCGTCGCCATCGGCGTCACCGCCACACCGAGATCCCCCATCACGGCGGAGGCGAGGCCGACAAAACGGCCCTTCTTGCCGGCCATGTCTGCAATGCTCTCGATCTTGACGGTCGAATGCATCGGCTCTTCGCCATAGACAGTTGGCGCGACGTAGGTAAGACCGGCCTTGCCATAGGCTTCACGGGCCATGTCCAGGCCGCCCAGTTCATAGAACCAGGCTTCATACTGGTCGGGGTCCGGGAAGCCGAACGGGATGGTCGAGGTAAAGGCAAAGGACGGAATTTTTCCGGCTTCATAGCCGTCAAAAGTCTTCATCATCTGAAATGCGCCGCTGCGGACCGCATCGAAGGCCTGATTGGCCGGCACGAGTTGCCCTGCCGAGAAAAGCTTGATGTCGAACTTTCCTCCGGTAAGTTCGGCAACACGCTCGACGAACTTCTTCTCGAACTCAAAGGGTGTGGTTCCGCCGTCCCACAGCGCTTGCATGCGCCATTGCACGGACTCCTCTGAGCGTGCCACTGCCGGCATTGCCAGCGTTGCTGCGCCACCCAATGCAGAAGCCGTCAGAAAACGGCGCCTCTTCAAATCTGTCATTGCTTCCTCCCAAGACAGCAAGTTTGATCGTAAACCCAAATTGTCATAAAATTAATTGGGACAATCAAGGGACAGTTTGGCCCAAATTGGCGATGACTGTCCCGGTAATGTAAATGGGACAATACGCGATGACCGCAGCCGATACACGCCTCTCCCGTGTCGATCGAATTGTCCAGCAGGTGAGTGGGCTGCTCGCCGCCGGTGCCTATAAGTCGGGTGAACGGTTGCCCTCCGTGCGCCAGGCTGCCCGGGAGCATGGCGTTTCCAAGAACACCATGGCGGAAGCCTATGACAGGCTCGTTGCACGGGGGCTTCTTGAGGCGCGTCCGGGGTCTGGCTATTACGTTGTCCAGTTTCAGCTCGACCGGCCTTCGCCTCCCGCCCCGCATGTTGCTGCGGCGGTGGACGTGGTTTCTCTCCTGCGGGAGCAGCTTGACCAGCACTATGAGGTGCGGCCGGGTGATGGCAGGCCGCCGGCATCGTGGATGGAGGGCGCGGAACTCAAACGATACTTTTCCAGCTTCAGGACGGCAGACGTCGACACGGTGGATTTCGGTTATGGCAGTTCCTGGGGGTATGCGCCCCTGCGCGAACGTCTGCGTGTCTTGCTTCTGGAGCGGTCGATCACCGCCCAGCCCGACGGGCTTCTCCTCACGCACGGGATCAATCACGGGGTCGACCTGATCATCCGGCATCTCATTGAGCCGGGCGATACGGTGTTTGTCGATGATCCGGGCTATTACCCGCTTTTTGCAAAGTTGACGCTCGCCAAGGCAAAGATCATCGGCATCTCCCGTGGTCATGACGGGCCGGATCTGGAGGACCTGGCAGCGAAGCTGGCGCTTCACAGACCAAAGGTGTTTTTCACCCAGTCGCTGGCGCACAACCCCACCGGCAGCACCTTGTCCCCGGCGGTTTCGTTCGGCCTCATGCAACTTGCCGAGCGCTGGGGGTTTTTGCTCGTGGAGAACGACGCTCTGGCCGATATTCTGCCCGCGACACTGCCGCGCCTCGCATCCCTCGATCAGCTCAACCGGGTTCTGTATGTCGGCACCTTCTCGAAAACGCTTTCAGCCAGTCTGCGTTGCGGCTTCGTCGCCGGCCATCCCGCGATCATTGGCGCTCTTGGTAATCTGAAAATGCTGACCACGGTGGCCACCTCCGACTATGTCGAGCGTTTCGTGTTTCATCTCATCCAGGGCGGCCAATATCTGCGGCATCTGCGAAAGCTGAAATCACGTGTCGAGGAAGCGCACAAGACCTCGCTTGCGCGGCTCGAGGGGCTGGGGCTGACGGTCCGCAAGAGTGTCTCGCCGGGTTTTTATCTCTGGGTGGAGTTTCCCGATTCAATTGACGAGATGGCGCTGTGCCGCGCGGCTTCGGAAGAAAGCATTTTCCTTGCGCCCGGCAGCGTCTTCCGTCCGGGAAGGCCGGCGAATGGCAAGGCGGCGATCCGGGTGAATGTTGCCTATGGCGCGCATCCGCGCTTCCTTGCCTTTCTGGCGGAGCAATTGAGAAACGCGCCCCGGGGGGGCTAGAGGCGCGTCAGGTAGAGTGGCAGGGGGCTGTCCCGCGGAGCTAACCCCGGATCTGCACCGTCCGTGGCATGTCCGAGAGGATCTCCGCACCGTCGGCACGCAGGATGACGATCTCTTCCAGCCTGAGCCCGAATTTTCCGGGCAGGTAGATACCGGGCTCGATGGAAAACACCATGCCTTCGTCCAGAATGGTCCCGGAGGTGGCGGTCAGGTAGGGCGGCTCGTGAATGTCGATGCCAAGCCCGTGGCCGGTGCGGTGGGTGAAGTATTCGCCATAGCCGGCTTCCGTGATCACGTCGCGCGCGGCCTTGTCGATGGCCTTTGCGGTGACACCGGGCTTGGCTGCATTCAACGCTGCGGTGACCGCCCGCTCCACGATGGCATGGACCTTCTCAAACTCCGCATCGGGCTTTCCATAGAAGCCAACGCGCGTCATGTCGGAGGGGTAGCCGTCCAGCCGCCCGCCGGTGTCGATCAGCACCGCATCGCCTTCTTTCAGCTTCGTCGCGCCGGTGTGGTGATGCGGAAAGGCGCCATTGCCGCCAAAGCAGACGCTGGTGAACACCGGCACCGCACCCGCCGCCTTGTAGACGTCGCGGATCGCGGCGGCCACTTCCAGCTCTGTGATGCCCGGCTTCAGCGCATCGAAACCGGCCATGGCGGCCCTGTCGTTCAGCACCGCGCTTGCCTTCAGGCGTTTGTACTCGTCTTCGTCCTTGCGGGCGCGCAGATGGCCGACCGTGTCGTCGGTGAAACGGCGCTTTGCGCCCGGCAGCGCGTCGAGCAGAAGCAGCGCGAAATCGGCGCGCATCGTCTCGTCGATCACGACGCTCGGGGCCTCCGGCAGGTTCGATGCCTTCAGAAGCTCCGCAAGCGCGGCGTCCGGGCCGTCATCGTCGCGCCAGGGGAAGAATGGCAGGTCGGTCTTCTGGCGCGAGCTGTCGACATTGAGCGCGGGCATCAGGAAGCCGGCATGATCCTTCGAGACCAGCAGCATGACGGGGCGTTCGTCACCATGCGGATCGAGGCCCGCCACATACATCATGTGGCTAGACGGGCCGATGGCGACGAGATCGGTGCCGGTTTCGCGCATGCGTTCGCGCAGGGCCTCAAGCCGCCGGTTGGAGGTGGTGGACATGGACAAACTCCAGAAATGAGAGAGAGAGGCGCTTTGAAAAGAAAAGAGGCCGCCACGACTGGCGGGACGGCCTCGGATGCTATGGCGTTTGTCAGTCTTTCGTGACGAGCCGGTAGTAGACGAAGTCGGAGGTGGCGCCGTTGACATAGCCGTTCACCTTCTTGTCCATCGCCACCTGGTAGGCGGCCTGGAACATGATGATGATCGGTGACTTGGCCTGCACGTCCTTCTGCAACTCGACGTACATCGCATTGCGCGTGTCGGCGTCGGATTCGGCAAGAGCTGCCGCCGTGCGGTCGTTCATCTCTGCCGGCACGGCCCAGGCGTTCCGCCACGTGGTGGTGGCCTGGTAGTTGTCGTCGGAATTGTCGCGGTTATAGGCGAATGCCTTCGCGTTGGAGTGCGGATCCATGAAATCCGGACCCCAGTAGAGCAGCATCGCCTCGTGGCTGCGCTCACGGTACTTGGTGATGACCTGCGAGCCCGTGCCGGGGATGATGTCGAAATTGATGCCGGCTTCCGCAAAGCTCGCCTGCAATGACTGCGCCATGTCGGTGAACGGCGTCGAGTTGATGACATCGAGCGTCACGTTGATCGGCGTTTCCACACCGGCATCGGCGAGGATCTGCTTCGCCTTCTCCGGATCGTAGGTGTAGGGCGTTTCGTCATAGGAGCCGGGGAAGCCCTTCGGCCAGAAGGCCTGGTGGATCTCCATCTGTCCCTTGAGGAAGCTTTCGGTCATGCCCTCGTAGTTGACGAGGTAGCGTGCGGCCTCCCAGACCGCTTCGGGCTGCAGAGCTTCCGTCTTCTGGTTGAAGGAGACGAAATGCACGGCGGCCTGCGGATAGGTCTCGACCTTGATGTTTTCGGCGCTGATGCCGTTGATCTGGTCCGGCGTCAGGTTGCGGGCCATGTCCACATCGCCCGACTGAAGCAGAAGCTGCTGGGTTGCTGCTTCCGCCACGTGACGGATGATGACGTTCTCGACCTTCGGCGCACCCTTGAAGTAGTCGGCATTGGCGCCCATGCGTACCAGCTCGCCGGGGCGATAGGCCGTCAGCTTGAACGGGCCGGAACCGGCGGAGTTCGAATTGAGCCACTTGTTGCCCATGTCGCCGTTTTCTTCATGCTCCATGACCGTCTTTTCATCAACGATGGAAGCCGGGCGGGCGGCCAGAACGTTGAGCACGAAGGCAGGCGAGAAGTCGCCCTCGTATTTCACGACAACCCTGTTTCCGTCGACGGTGACCATCTGGTCCACATTCTCCGCCGTCCAGCCGAGCTGGGCGAGGATGAAGGCAGGGGTCAGGTTCAGCTTGATGACGCGGGCAAAGGAAAACGCCACGTCTTCCGCGCGCACCGGGTTGCCCGAATGGAAGGTCGCGCCGTCGCGCATGGTGAAGGTGATGGTCTTTGCTTCCGCATCGGCTTCCCACTCGGCTGCAAGGCCGGGAGCGAGCACCGTCGGGTCTTCGGCGTCGTACTGCACGAGGCGGTCATAGATGTTGGTGACCAGCTCGCCCGACGAGAACTCGTAGGCCTGAGCGGGATCGATGGCGACGATGTCGTCGATGTTCTGCGCGACGACCAGCACATTGTCCGGCGTGGCTGCGAGCACATGCTGCGAAAGCGGCATGGTGAGGGCGGCGGCAAGGAGCGCCGTTTTGAAGAGCTTCATCTTGTTCTCCTCCTTTTCTGGATCAGGAATTGCTCTTGGTTTTTCTTGGTGGTTTGCCGGAGGCCTTGTCCGGCGAAACCAGTTCGATGCGATTGTTGGCCTGGCCATTGGCGCTGAACACGGTCAGCGTACCGGTCCACAAAAGGCGGGCCGGCATATCGGTGGTGTTCTTCCAGGCATGCGGGGTGTTGCCGCGATAGTGCAGGCTGTCCCCGGCCTTCATCACCATTTCCTCTCCGTCGAGATACTGGGTGATGGTGCCTTCGAGAATGTAGATCAGCTCTTCGCCTTCATGGCTCACCGTCTCTGACGAATAGCCCGGCGGCACTGTCAGCACGAAGGAGGAAAGCTGGCTTCCGGGAAACTCTGTCCCGAGCCGCTCATAGATGATCGAGGAGCCGGCAATTGAGAATTGCTGGCGGCTTTCAGCCCGCGTCAGCCCGTCCTCGGCGCGGGGCTGGGCGACGAAATAATCGAGCCCCACACCCAGCGCGCGGGCAATGCCGGCAAGCGAACCGAGCGTCGGCGTGGCGTTGTCGCGCTCCACCTGGCTCAGATACCCAACGGAGAGGCCTGAAGCCTTGCCGAGCTGTTGCAGGGTGAGGCCGAGCTGCCGGCGGCGGGCGCGTATCAGCACACCAATTCTGGTGTCTACATCGGGCGTGGCACGGGCCGGCTGCGTACTCAAAGATTTTTCCCCCACAAAAATTTTTTTGATGTAACCAGATTTTTTTGTATGATCCAAGCTCTTTTTTGGAGGTATTGCAGGGCGCGAGACGAGCTTTGGCGCCGCAAAACCGCATGAAATCAGAGTGTTGGCTTCTTGGTGGTGCGTGCGCCGCCTTGCAGGTCAGCCAGGGGAGAGGGGCGCGCTTTTGGGGCATCCATTCAACGAAGCAGCAGCCAGAGAGCGAAAAAGCCATGGCGTTTGAACCATCCGCAGGGGCTGCCACCGCCCGCATGGGCATGCTGGCCGGCCGTGCCTTCGAGGGCGTTGCGAGCGTTCTGCGTTTCGCCATCGTCGTCGCCGGCACTTTTCTCGGCCTTCTGGCCATCACCTTCTTCATCGGTCGTGTCGTGCCGATCGATCCCGTGCTTTCGGTCGTTGGCGACCGGGCGACACAGGAAGTCTATGAGGCAGCGCGTCAGGCCATGGGCCTCGACCGCCCGCTCATCGTGCAGTTCTTTTCCTATGTGGGCGACGTTCTGACGGGCGATCTCGGCATGTCGATCTCCACCGGGCGCCCGGTGGTCGACGATCTGGCACGCGTTTTCCCCGCGACGCTGGAAATGGCCACCATCGGCATCATCATCGGCGTCGTATTGGGCGTGCCCATGGGCGTTGTCGCCGCCACGCATCAGGGCAGCTGGATCGACCAGGTCATCCGCGTGCTCGGCCTGCTCGGCTATTCGGTTCCTGCCTTCTGGCTCGGCCTTGTAGGTCTCGCCGTGTTCTATGCCGGGCTCGGCTGGGTTGCCGGTCCCGGCCGCGTCGATATCTTCTATGACGGCCTGCTCGATCCCGTGACCGGGCTCTATCTCATCGACAGCGTGATCGCCGGCGAGTGGGACATTTTCTGGAACGCGCTCGACCACCTGATGTTGCCGGCATCGATCCTCGGCTTCTTCTCTTTGGCCTATATCGCCCGCATGACGCGCTCCTTCATGCTCGACCAGCTCGGGCAGGAATATGTGACGACCGCGCGGGTCAAAGGCGTATCGGAGCGCCGCGTCATCTGGCGGCATGCGTTCTATCCGATACGCATCCAGCTCATCACCGTGATCGGCCTGTCCTATGCAGCACTCCTGGAAGGATCGGTCATGATCGAGACCGTGTTCTCGTGGCCGGGCATCGGTAATTATCTCACGACCGCGCTTCTGACCGCCGACATGAACGCCGTTCTCGGTGCGACGCTGGTGATTGGCGCTGTCTTCATCATGATCAACAAGATTTCCGATGTGCTTTACCGCATCCTCGACCCGAGGGCACGCCGATGATTGACTGGCTTCTCGACGATTCGCCCGCCTCGCGCCTGCAGGCCAATATGGGCCGCGCATGGCGCGTCTGGACCGCACTGTTGCGCAATCCGCTCGCCGTTGTCGGCGCGCTGATCGTGCTGGTGCTGGTCGTCATGGCGATCTTCGCGCCGCTGATTGCACCCTACTCCCCCGTTGGGCAGGATCTCGCAAACCGCCTCATGCCGCCCTCCGCCGAACACTGGATGGGCACGGATGAGCTTGGCCGCGACATCTATTCACGCGTCGTCTACGGGGCGCGCATTACGCTTCTGATCGTCACCATGGTGGCCGTCATCGCCGCCCCCATCGGCCTCGTGGTCGGTGCGGTGTCCGGCTATTTCGGCGGCTGGGTCGACCGCGTCCTGATGGGCGTGACCGATATCTTCCTGTCGATGCCGAAGCTCATTCTGGCGCTTGCCTTCGTGGCAGCACTCGGGCCGGGCATCGAAAACGCCATCATCGCCATCGCCATCACCGCATGGCCGGTTTATGCGCGCATCGCTCGCGCCGAGACGATCACCTTTCGCGATTCGGAGTTCATCTCGGCGGTCAGGCTGCAGGGCGCTTCGGCAACGCGCGTCATCCTGCGTCATGTTCTGCCGCTCTGCGCGTCCTCGACCATCGTGCGCGTGACGCTCGACATGGCGGGCATCATCCTCACCGCAGCGGGCCTCGGCTTCCTTGGCCTCGGGGCGCAGCCGCCTTTGCCTGAATGGGGGGCGATGATCTCGCGCGGGCGCAACTTCATCCTCGATCAGTGGTGGGTCGCCACCATGCCCGGCTTTGCGATCATCCTTGTCAGCCTCGGCTTCTGCTTCCTGGGCGATGGTCTGCGTGACGTGCTCGATCCCAAGCAGGGAGAAAAGCAATGAGCGCACCGCTGCTTGAAATCGAAAACCTGACCGTCACCTTCCCCACATCCCGCGGACCGGTCGACGTGGTGAAGGGCATTTCCTTCTCGCTCGGCCGCGAGCGTCTGGGCATCGTCGGCGAGTCCGGTTCCGGCAAGTCGATGACGGGTCGCTCCATCCTGCGGCTCATTCGCAAGCCGGGCCGCGTTGCGGCGGACCGGATAACCTTCGACGGCATCGACCTTCTGTCGCAGAGCGAACGGCAGATGCGCGAGCTTCGCGGCGCGCGCATCTCCATGGTGATGCAGGACCCGAAGTTTTCGCTGAACCCGGTGATGACCATCGGCGAGCAGATCGGCGAGGCGCTGCTCACCCACAGGAAGCTGCCGCGCAGCGAGCTGAAGGCGCGGGTGCTTTCCATGCTGGAAGCCGTGCGCATCAATGAGCCGGAGCGGGTGGCGAACCTCTATCCGCACGAGGTGTCCGGCGGCATGGGCCAGCGCGTGATGATTGCGATGATGCTCATCCCCGAGCCCGACCTTCTGATCGCCGACGAGCCGACGTCGGCGCTCGACGTTTCGGTCCAGGCGCAGGTGCTCGACATTATCGACGATCTCGTGACCGGCAAGGGCATGGGGCTGATCCTCATCAGCCACGATCTGAACCTCGTCTCGCGCTATTGCGACCGCATCCTCGTGATGAACAGCGGCGAGATCGTTGAATCGTGCAAGGCCAGCGATCTCAACAAGGCGACGCACCCCTATACAAAGGGCCTACTTGCGGCCATGCCGCGCATGGACGAGGAGCGCGACGAACTGCCGGTGCTCGACCGAAGCACCTGGACCACGGGAGCCGGCACATGAAGAACGCCGCCATTCATCTCGAAAACCTGTCGATCAGCTACGGCACGACGCCGGTGGTGTTCGATGTCGATTTCTCGGTGTCCGAGGGCGAGAGCTTCGCGCTGGTTGGCGAGTCAGGTTCCGGCAAATCGACCATCCTCAAGGCGATCAGCGGGCTTGCACCCGACTGGAGCGGTCGCATCTCCGTGCTCGGAAAGCCGCGCGGCCACAAACCTGACCGGGAATTCGCAAAAACCTGCCAGATGGTGTTTCAGGATCCGTATGGATCGCTGCATCCGCGCAAGACGGTGGACGATTGCCTGGCCGAGCCGCTTGCCGTGCACGGTATCGGCGGGCGCGACACGCGTGTGAAGGACATGCTCGACGCGGTCGGTCTCGACCAGCGTTTCCGCTTCCGCTTTCCGCACCAGCTTTCGGGCGGCCAGCGGCAGCGCGTGGCGATTGCCCGTGCGCTGATGCTGGAACCGCGCGTGATGCTGCTCGACGAGCCCACCTCGGCGCTCGACGTCTCGGTGCAGGCGGAAATCCTCAACCTCCTGAAGAAGCTGCGCCGCGAGCAGGGGCTCACCTATCTGATGGTGACCCACAATCTGCCCGTGGTCTCCTTCCTCTGCGACCGGATGGCGGTCATGCGTCATGGCCGCGTTGTCGAGATCGCGGAGGTGGATGCGCTGAAGACGGGTCGGCTTTCCGATCCCTATTCGCGCGAACTCTACGCCGCCAGCGGCGGCACGCTCCAACCCGCATAACAGAGACTGAAAATGACCGACTACACCGGCCCGCTGGCCGAATTCGACCGTGCGCTTTCACGCGCCACGACCCCGGATGCACCCTTCGATGCGCTTCTGGAGCTGACGCGTGCCGTGGTCGGCACGAAGCTGTTCACCTTCATGACCGCCGACATGAAGACGGAAACGGCAAGCCGTTCCTACACCTCGCATCCGGAAGAATATCCCGTCTCCGGCACCAAGCCGATCCATTATGACCGCTGGTTCGAGACCGTGCACAAAAAGCGCGAATGCTTCGTCGCCAACACGCTGGCCGACATCGACACCGTGTTCCCCGACGCCACGCTGATCGGCAAGCTCGGCTGCGGTTCGGTCATCAACCTGCCGGTGGTGCTGGGCGATACGCTGGTCGGCACCGTCAACATGCTCGATGTCGAGCACCACTACACGCCCGAGCGTGTGGCGCTGGCGAAGGCCTGGCTCTCGGTGCCGGCAAAGGCAGCCTATCTCGCCAGCCGGGCTTTGGGCTAAGCCGTTTCCCACCTTTGCCTCGGGAGAAAATAGGGTATACGTGCCGCGGGCGGCGAAGCCGCCTGTCGCACAACCCGAGGAAGAGCAAAGATGTCGAACCGCGTTGCCTGGCATGAATTGTCCAAACTGTCCGCTGACGAGCGTAGGACGCTGCTGACGCGAACGGAAGACGATCTCACCCATTTCCTCGAAAATGTCGCCCCGATCATCGACGCGGTTCGAGAAGAGGGCGATACGGCTCTATCCCGTTTTGCGCGCCTGTTCGACAAGGCACAGGTGGAGCCTCACGAGATCGCGGCGACGGAAGACGATTTCGATGCCGCCTTCAGGGCGCTCGATCCAGAAATGATCGAGACGCTGGAATTCTGCGCCGACAATATCCGCCGTTTCCACGAGGCACAGCGGCCGCAGGAAATGTGGATGAAGGAAATCCGCCCCGGCGTTCTGGTCGGAGAACGGGCCACGCCCATCGACAGCGTTGCGCTTTATTCGCCGCGCGGCAAGGGCACCTTCCCTTCGATGACGCTCATGACGGCGATCCCCGCCGTGGTGGCCGGAGTGCCCCTGCCCATCGTGCTCACACCGCCCGGACCCGATGGCAAGGTGGATGCCGCAACGCTGGTTGCCGCGCGCATTGCCGGCGTCAGGCACGTCTACAAGGCCGGTGGTGGCCAGGCCGTCGCCGCCGCCGCCTATGGCACGGCTACGGTGCCGCGTTGCGCCAGGTTCGAGGGGCCGGGCAGCCCGTGGATCGCCGCTGCCAAGCGTCTGCTGCAAGGCCAGATCGCCTCGCGCCTTCCCGCTGGTCCTACAGAAAGCATCGTGCTTGCCGACGAGACAGCTGATCCCGAAATCGCAGCGCTCGATCTCTTGGTCGAGGCCGAACACGGCAGTGACAGCTCCAATTTCCTGGTCACCTGGTCGCGCGACGTGGCGGAAAAGGTGCGCGATGCGCTGCCGAAATACTGGGCCGAGATGAATGCCGAGCGCGTGCGCTATTCTTCCGATGTTCTGGGTGGAACGAGCGGTGGCATCGTGCTCGCGGACACGCCCGAACAGGCGTTCGACTTCATTAATGACTACGCACCGGAGCATTTGCAGATCCTCTCGAAGACGCCGTTCGAATATCTGTCTCGGGTCCGCAACGCGTCCGAAATCCTGCTTGGTGAATATGCACCGGGCTCCATGGCCAATTACGCGATGGGCCCCAACGCGGTTCTGCCCACCTCCGGCATGGCGCGTGCGCACTCGCCGCTTGGCGTTCATGATTTCATGAAAACGGCGTCCATTGGCCATGTGACGGCGGAAGGTTATGCCGAATTCGCCCCCCACACCCTGCGCTTTGCCCGCTATGAAGGTTTCGACGCGCATGGAAACGCGGTGACCAGGCTCAGGAACAATCACGTGGAGAAGAAGGGGTAGAGCAGGCGCTTCGGCAGCCAAGCTGTTGGCTGAACCGGCTTCGGAACGCTTCTGTGGACGTCATGAACTGCCCCGGCCCGGCAACAAACGGCAAAAACCGATTGTAAAGGTCTCCGGGTCATCCTCACTGCATCCCGTGGATTAACACCGGTACAAACAGGAGGGGTTGATGTATTGGAGGGGCGGCCATCCGTTTCAATACTGCGCAGTTGACGAGGCGGTCAGAACGTTGCTTCGCAAAGCGCTATGGCTGGTCCGGTATTGCCTGCTCCCGGTTCTGCTGTTGGTGCAGCCTGTTGTTGCGCAGGAGCCTGCCCCGGAAATCGTCCCCCAAGCTGAGATCGCCTCCCAAACTCAGATAGGCATCTTTCAAAGTCCTCCCTTTGTTTCCGGCACAGCCGGCCATTATGAGGGGATGGCTATTGAACTCTGGGAAATGGTGTCTACGGAACTTGGGCTGACGCCACGTTACACAGCCTATCCAACCCTGCGCGAACTGGTTACGGCGGTCAGTAGTGGTGAGGTCGATGCTGCGGTCACCAATCTCACCATTACCCGGCGGTGTGCCGAGGCAGTTTCATTCAGCCAGCCCTGGTATGATTCGGGGATGCGCATCATGGTTCCCGACGAGGGAACGTCCAGCTTTGGAAGCGTCGTGTCGGGCTTGCGCAATGCGGGCCATCTACGTGCCTACGCATGGCTGGCGTTGGTGATCGTGGTGTCCACCATTCTGTTGACCCTGTTCGACCGCCGTTTCGACAAGGATTTCCCGCGTCGATGGCGGGAAGGGATCGCAGAGAGTTTCCATCATGTGATGTCCATTGCCACCACGGGCAAGGCTTCACGAAAAAACCTGTTTGGTTGGGTGGGGCGGATCTGGTCCGCTCTCTGGCTGGTCTGCGGCGTGGCGGTTGTTGCATATATTACATCGTCCGTAACGAGCGTCATGACCGCCGTTTCTCTCGAACAGCAGATTGATTCCCTGGCCGATCTTCCCGGGAAAACCACAGGTGTCATTGCCGATAGCTCGGCTGAGGACTATCTCGCCGAACTCGGCATTGCGACACGACCCTATAAAGACCTCGACGCAGCGGTTGCGGCGATGAAAAGCGGCCGTGTGGATGCGATCGTCGGCGATGCTCCCGTGCTGGAATATCATGCGCACCACAATCCGGACGACCAAATGACGGTGGTGGGCAGTCTCTTCCACCCCGACAAATATGGCTTCGCTTTCCCCCACGATAGCGCATTGGCGCGGGAGGTGACGCTCAAGATACTCGCATTGCGGGAAAGCGGAGAATTGGAAGAACTGCGCCTCAAATATTTCGGCAGCACTCCCTAGGTCGGCCGGGCCTTATTGTGCGCATCCAACGGGGTTGACATTGCCAGGAGCAAGGCGCATTTCAGCCGCCCCGCGCAACTCACCGGTGATCCCATGCAGCCTCTTGCTTCGCTCGGCGAGCGGATTGTCATTCTCGGCCCGTCCAACGCTGGAAAATCAACGCTGGCTGTCGCCCTGTCCGCAAAACTCGGTTTGCCGGCGGTTCATCTCGATCAGTTGCAACATCTGCCCGGCACCGACTGGCAACCGCGGTCGGAGGCCGAGTTCAAGGCTCTGCATGATGCAGCAATCGAAAAAGACCAATGGGTGATGGAGGGCAATTATTCCCGCCTCATGCCGCAGCGGCTGGCCCGTGCCACCGGCATCATTCTCATCACATCCAGTCCGTGGCTGCGCATCGGTCGATATCTGAAGCGCACCCTGATCAACCGGGCTGATCGCGCCGGGCATCTTGAAGGTGCCCGGGACAGCATCAAGTGGGAGATGATCCACTGGATCCTCGTCAAAACCCGCGGCAGCGACAAAAAATATGCGGAAACTGTCCGTGCCTCGGCTCTTCCGGCAATTGAATGCCACACGGCCCATGCACTGAACGAACTTTACCGCGTCTGGGGACTGTCTTCTTCGGTCATGAAACCGGAAGCGCGCGGCATACCCAACCCCGGAAGCTAAAGGCCGCATAGAACAGCTCCACATCTCCAAAGCCCGCTTCCTGAAGCAGGGCTTCGTCTTCTTCGGGTGGCAATGCCGGCAAGCTTTTTCGCATGGCTTCGATCTGCGCCATGACCCGGTTTGACGCTTCCCCCGATGCGGCGTGAAAGCGGGCATTGCGCCTTAGCCATCGTTCGCCGGCAGATGTATCGATGGGAAAGGAGTGATGCGCCACGACAAGAGGTGCTCCGGGTTTGAGCCGGTGGTGCAGTGCCCGTAACGTGTCGAGCCGGGCTGCGCGCGGCAGGAAGTGAAGGGTTAGGAAACAGGAAGCCCCGTCGAAACGCTTCTCGGGTGCATCCTCGATGTAGCCGTGGTGGAAGGTCACCCGCTTTTGGAGATCGCCAAGCGTGGTATGGGCCAGCGCCAGCATATCGGCGGAGGGGTCAATTCCATCGAAGCGCCAGCCGGGATAAGCGCGAGCGAAGTTGCGTAACTCCAGCCCGCCACCCGCGCCGAGGACGAGAACCCGTCCGTACTGAGGAACGTTCTCCGCCAGAAGAATGCCTGCCATGCGGTGCATGTCGGCGAGGCCCGGCACCTGCCGCGTCACGCGCTCCTCATACCCTTCCACCGGAGTAGTGGCTGTCATGCGTGAAGGAGGCATGTATGTCCTATCCGGGCCAGACCAGCGAGCGGTGAACCTGTGCGCCGGCCATCGCCCCGTCCGCCACGGCAAGCGATACGGAATGCGGCGCCAGCGCGACATCGCCACAGGCAAAGACGCCGGGAATGCTGGTTTCCTTGGATGCATCCGTTTTGATTTGCGTCCCCATGGGCGTCTCCTGAAGCGCGCAGCCGAGCGCCACCGGAAGGTCGCTTGCAGGCTCTACACGCGGCGCGACAAAGAGACCGGAAAAGGAGAGCTTCCGACCATCTGTAAGTTCCACATCCGCTTGCCCGGCAATCCGTGAAATTCCGGCGGTTTCGATGTTCACGCCGCGCTGTACGAGCCGGTCGCATGTTTCAGCGTCCAGCGTCAGCGCATCGTTGGGCAGGAAGGTGACGGCCCCCCACTCGGTCAGAAGCTCTGCCTGATGGGCAGACATCGCCCCGCTGCCGATCACGCCGATACGGCCCCGGTTCAACTCATAGCCATGGCAATAGGGGCAATGGAAAATGCTCCGGCCCCAGCGCTCCGCGATACCTTCGATGGCCGGCAGATGATCCCGCACACCTGTTGCAAGGATCACGCGGCGGCCGGGGTGGTGCGCTCCATCAGCACATTCGACCACGAAATGGTCGCGTTCTCCGGAAACGGCAGTAGCGTTTCCGGTTACAACGCTGATTGTGGAATAGGCTTCAAGCTGCCGCCTGGCTTCGAGTGCGATCTCCGCCGCGCCGGCACCGTCGCGGCTCAGGAAACCGTGGGAGTGGTTGGCGGTTCTGTTTCGTCTTTGGCCCGCATCCACGATCAGAACCCTGCGTCGTGCTCTTGCAAGCTGAAGTGCTGCAGCCATGCCTGCATAGCTGCCGCCGATGATGATGACATCCTGATCCATCGTCTAGCGTCCTTGTTTTCGGTGCTCGGCGTATCGGCGCGAGAAATCGGCGGCGAGATCGGCGAGCGAAATTTCTGAAAAGCGTTCCAGAAGCAGCGCTTCTGCCTTGATGAACGTGTCGTCGAGTGCTGCGTTGACTGCCTGTTCCACCAGGCATTCGGGCGTCTCGTTGCGGTTTCCAATCGCAAAGAATGCCGGTTCCCCAAGGGCTGAATGGAGCTGGCGCAGCGTCACGGTGCTAAGATCGACCGCAATACGCCATCCGCCAGCATGCCCGCGATCCGACGTCACGATCCCTGCTTCGCGCAGAAGCCCCATTGTACGCCGCACCACGACGGGATTGGTGCGCAGACACTCGGCAAGCTTGTCGGATGTCATTGGTCCGTCCTCTTCGGCCATGTGAAGAAGCGCGTGCAGAACAGAGGAAAGGCGGCTGTCTCGTTTCATGTAACTTATGTAGTTACGATTCGAGGCGCGCGTCAAGAAGCGGGATCTGAAATACGTTTAGAAAATGTTTGAAGACGTGAGCAGCTTGTGTGACGGAGATCAGGCCTTGCCCACACACCCGCCACAATTTCCGCGGATCTCGATCGTCGTCTTGGCCGGTCTGAAACTGTGCGCGCGCGTCCAGCCGTCGAGCCGGTCCTTCACCACCTCGTCGGAGAATTCTTCCACCTTGCCGCAGGTCTCGCAGATGGCGAAGGCGATCAGTTCCTGCTGATGGCAGTTCGGGTGTGCACAGGCGACAAAGGCGTTGAGACTTTCGAGCCGGTGCACCAGTCCCATCTCCGTCAGCTTGTCGAGCGCGCGATAGACCTGCAGCGGCGCGCGCAGCCCGTCATCGCGCAGCCGGTCGAGGATCGTGTAGGCACTGAGCGGCGCCTCGGCGCCCGACAGCGTTTTCATCACCAGCGTCTGGTTACGGGTCAGATCGGCACTCATGGTTTGGTCTCCGCAGAGGACGTTTCCGTTTTCAACACGGGCGAGGGCGCGAGGCTGAGCACAAAGAGCACGAGCGCCGCCACCACGATGGACGGACCCGAAGGTGTATCGAATTGCAGCGAGGCCGTCAGCCCGCCGGCCACCGAAATTGCGCCGATCAACGCGGCAAGCGCGGCCATGATTTCGGGACCGCCCGCAAAGCGGCGCGCAGCTGCGGCCGGGATGATCAGCAATGCCGTGATGAGAAGAATGCCCACCAGCTTCATGGCAATGGCAATCACGGCTGCCATCAGCAGCATGAAGATGAGTCGCGAGCGTTCTGGCCGTAGCCCTTCGGCCTGAGCGATATCGGGATTGACGGTCGCAGCCAGCAATGGTCGCCAAAGCCAGACGAGCAGGGCAAGAACGATGGCGCCGCCGCCATAGATGATCGCGATATCCGTCTTCGATACGGCGAGGATGTCGCCGAACAGGAACCCCATAAGGTCCACCCGCACCCAGGTCATGAAAGCGACCATGACAAGACCGAGCGCAAGGGTTGAATGCGACAGGATGCCGAGCAGAGCGTCCGTGGAAAGCGCGCGACGGCGTTCCAGAAGGATAAGCGCCAGCGAGGCAAGTGCAGCCACCAGAAAGACGCCGACCATGAGATTGATCTCCATCACCAGCGAGAGCGCCACGCCCAGCAGCGCGGAATGCGCCATGGTGTCGCCGAAATAGGCCATGCGCCGCCAAACGACGAAACAGCCGAGCGGACCCGTGACAAGGGCAAGCCCGACACCGGCTACAAGCGCACGGATGAAGAAATCGTCAAGCATCACGGCCTCCATTTGCCGGCGTCTCGGCGGCCTCATGGTCGTGGTGGTGACCGTCATCCTTGTGGCAGTGCGCGGTTATCGTCCCATCGGCATGGCGCACACGGCCATCGGCCAGATGCGTGTGGTCATGATGGTGGCGATAGAGCGCCAGCGATTCTGCCGCGCGTGTGCCGAACAGTTTTCTATATTCGGGACTGTCCATCACGCTTTGCGGTTCCCCGCGGCAACACACATGGCCGTTAAGGCAGATCACCGTATCGGTGTCGGCCATCACGATGTGAAGATCGTGCGAAATCATCAATATGCCGCAACCGGTCCGGTCCCTGATGTCGCGGATCAGTTCGTAGAGCGCCACTTCCCCGGTAAAATCCACGCCCTGTACCGGCTCATCGAGTACCAGAAGATCAGGCTTGCGCAGCATGGCCCGCGCCAAAAGCGCACGCTGGAACTCGCCGCCCGAAAGCGCCGCCGCCTGACGTCCCGCCAGATGCGCCACACCTGCTGCCTCGAGGGCCGTAGTAATCTCGCTGCGGCTTGCCGGTGCCGTCAGTGTCATCAGCCGCTCCACGCTGAGGGGCAGCGTCCAGTCGAGCGCCACTTTCTGCGGCACGTAGCCGATAGTCAGGCCTTCCGCGCGATGCACATGGCCTTCGCTCGGTTCGATAATGCCGATTGCCGTCCTGGCCGTCGTGCTTTTCCCGGATCCGTTGGGACCGATGAGCGTGACGATTTCGCCACGGCGGACCGCAAGGTCAACGCCGCGTACCAGCCAGCGCCCACCGCGGTTGACGCCGGCATTGTGCATCTCCACCAGCGTATCGCTGGATGGTTGAGCGCGTGGTTTTGATTTTTCCAGCATGTGATTTTTTCCGACTTGTCAGCGGATATGGCACACGTTATAGCGTAACGCAAGGATATGTAATGTCATAACATTCAAGCCAATCCGGACCCGATGGTCTGAGTGTTGTGGCTGCGCATCCATCTGTTCGTTCGACATCTGACAGGAGCCAGCCATGAGATCGTTTCGCCTCTTATTCGCCGCCGCCGCATCCTCCCTCGCGCTGCTGGCGCCAGCCGGCGTTGGTGGCGCTGCAGCGGTCGGCCAGGCAGTGGTGGCTTCCATCAAGCCGGTGCACTCCCTGCTGGCCGGCGTGATGGAGGGCGTCGGCGATCCGCAGCTCATCCTGCAGGGCGCGGGCTCGCCGCATACCTATTCCATGCGCCCGTCCCAGGCGCGCATGCTCGCTGGAGCTGATGTCGTTTTCTGGGTTGGGCCCAACATGGAAGTTTTTCTGGCGAAACCTCTTGAAACCCTGGCCAGTGGGGCAAAGCTGGTGACGCTCTCCGAAAGCGAAGGCATCACACTGCTCGACATGCGCGAGGGTGGTGCGTTCGAGGCGCATACCCATGGCGATGAAGGCGATCATGAAGATCATGAGGCGTATCACGACCACAAAGATGGCCATGATCATGAGAAGGATGAGAAGGAGCATGCCCATGAGGGCGGGGCTCAGGATCACGGAGCACATGAAGGCCACGATCACCATGACCATGGTCCGGACGCGCATATCTGGCTTGATCCCGAAAATGCAAAAGTCATCGTCAATGCCATTGCCGAGACGCTGAGCGAAACCGATGCAGAGAATGCATCGACCTACGCAGCCAACGCGGCGAAGCTGAACGAGCGCATCGACGCGTTGAGCGCCGAGATTGCGGAAGAACTCGAGCCTGTCAGGGATCGCCCCTTCATCGTTTTCCACGATGCCTATCAGTATTTCGAGAAGCGCTTCGGTCTCGCCGCTGCCGGTTCCATCACCGTCAGCCCGGAAGTGATCCCCGGAGCACAGCGCGTCGATGAGATCCGCACAAAGGTAGGCGAGCTCGACGCCGCCTGCGTTTTCGCCGAGCCCCAGTTCGAGCCGCGTCTTGTAGAGGTTGTCACCGAAGGCACCAACGCCAGATCCGGTGTTCTCGATCCGCTTGGCGCCGAGATCGCCGATGGCCCGGATCTCTACTTCGAGCTGCTGCGCGGCATGGCGGCGTCTTTCAAGAACTGCCTCGCCAGATAAACGGTAAGCCAGCGACCCGCGAGCTAAGCCGCAGTGCGTCTCTGGCGCGGGCTCCAGAGCTGTTGTCAGTCTGCCCGCCAAGCACGCTGACCTGGCTGCCACGGCAGGCCTTCTAGACAAGACCAGAACTCTCACAACCAAAATTGTAATGTTATAACAAAAAGGAGAATTGGAATGCGACCGTTCAGTTACCTCATGAAAACGGGCGCGCTCGCCCTTGGCACGGCGCTCGTCGCATTGCAGCCCCTTCACGCAGATGAAAAGGAAGTCTGGCGGCTTTTCATCGCCGACCACAGCGAACCGGTCTTGCGCGCACTCGACGCGGAGAAGGGCGCGGTGCTTGAAACCTTCCCGCTCGAGTCTCCCGCGCGCCTCTATGCCACTGAAAGCAATGAAACCGTTTTCGCCGTCCAGCGCGACGCCAACACGATTACCGCCTTTTCCACTGGCATTCACTTCGATGATCATGGGGATCATGCGGATATGGAGGTCACCGAGCCCAAGGCGCTGGAAGGCTCCGTAGATGGCGATCGGCCGGTGCATTTCGTGGCGCATCATGGCGAGATAGCACTCTTCTTCGACGGCGAGGGGGTTGCGCGGCTGGTTTCGGAAAAATCCATCTCGGAGGGAAAACCCGATATCCGGGAAATCAGGACTCCGGCCCCTCATCACGGCGTTGTCATCCCCTATGGCGCACACGCGATCGCAACGGTGCCCAACAGCAAGGACCCGAGCGAACTCCCGGAGGGTGTTCAGGTGGTGGATGCAAAGGGCGCAGCCATCGGCGAGCCCGCTGCCTGCCCCGGTCTGCACGGTGAGGCCACCTCCGGCAACATCACGGCAATCGCCTGCGACACCGGTCTTCTTCTCATCACGGGCGGCCGCAACGATGTCCCGAAAATCCGCCACATGGCCTATTCCGATGGTCTGCCGGATGATCTCAAGGTCTCCACGCTCGCCGGTGGCAAGGCGTTGCAGTACTTTCTCGGAAACTTCGGCAAATCTAACCTCGTGTTGATCGACCCGGAAGACGAAGATGCCTTCCGCCTGATCGAGCTGCCGGTTCGGGCTGTCCACTTCGTGGTTGATCCAGTAAGGCCCAAATTCGCCTATGTCTTCACAGAGGATGGCAAGCTCAACCGCATCAATGTCCTGTCCGGCAAGATCGACCAGTCGCTTGAGCTGACGGCGCCCTATTCCATGGACGGGCACTGGTCCGACCCGCGCCCGCGCATTGCCGTCACCCATGACGAGATCATGGTCACCGACCCGCTCAAGAGCGTTGTCCATGCCATCGATGCGGCAAGTTTCGAGAAGGCCCGCGACATCGCGGTGGAAGGCATGCCCTACAATATCGTCGCGGTTGGCGGTTCTGGCGAAAGCCACGAAAATCACTGATTGTGGCCAGCCTCTCAAAAACAAGCCCCGCTGTTTCCGGCGGGGCTCTTCGTATTCATGCCAGGGTTCGATCAGTGGCGTGAAAGCCAGTCGTCGATCTCGCGCTCGGCCTCTTCCTCGGCCTTGCCATAACGTTCCTGCAGCTTGCCGGCGAGCTCTTTTCGATTGCCGCGAACGACATCCAGGTCATCATTGGTGAGCTTGCCCCACTGCTGCTGGACCTTGCCCTTGAACTGTTCCCAATTGCCTTCGATCTGATTCCAATTCATGTCGGTATTCCTTCCGCATTTGAAAGGAGTGCACTCCGGTTGAGGTCATCGGCCTAGGTGCCTCGATAATGCATGAACAATGATGTGGTTCCCGCCTTGTTTTCGCCATCAGCGGATTTGAACGTCGGGTCTCCCGCGCCTAGATTAAGCGGGAAAGGAAAACCTCATGGAAAGCCAGCCTGCGCCTTTCGTGCCGCCAGCGCCGCGCCCGCGCACCAGCCCGCCTTCCACATTTGAGATGATGCGCATTGTCTATCGCAATCCGCTCGAACTGTGGGGTGAGCCCTCCTACAACGAACCGTGGATTTCCATCGACAACACGATCGGCGGCCCGCTCGTCATCGCAAATGATCCGGGCCTTATCCGCCATGTCCTGGTCGACAATGCGAAAAACTACAAGATGGCCCGCGTGCGCCAGAAGATCCTGCGGCCCATCCTGCGTGACGGGCTCCTGACGGCGGAGGGCGCGGTCTGGCGCCGTTCGCGCAAGGCCATGGCGCCGGTCTTCACTCCGCGCCATATTGCCGGCTTCGCCAGACCGATGCTTGAGCGCACGCAAGCCTTCGTCGCGCGATACGAAAACGTGAACCAACCCGTCGATGTCTCCCGCGACATGACGCTGCTCACCTTTGACATTCTTGCCGAAACGCTCTTTTCCGGAGAGATCGCCGGCGAGCCCGGCAGTTTCGCGCATCAGGTGGATCGTCTGTTCGAGACAATGGGCCGTGTCGACCCCCTCGATCTTCTGGGCGCACCCGATTGGCTCCCGCGCATCACGCGCCTTATGGGCCGCAATTCGCTAAAGTTCTTCCGCGACATCGTTGCCGAGACGATGGCCATGCGCCGGAAAAAGATGGCATCCGGCCACGACGTGCCGGAAGATTTCCTCACGCTCCTCCTGCGCGCCGAAGGGCCGGAAGGCCTCACCCGCGCGGAGATAGAGGACAACATCATCACATTCATCGGTGCCGGCCACGAGACCACGGCGCGTGCGCTGGGCTGGACGATCTATTGCCTCGCCTCAGCCCCATGGGAGCGTGAAAAGGTGGAGGCAGAGATCGACGCGGCGCTGGTCCACGAACCCGACCCGGTGAGATGGCTCGACGCCATGCCCTTAACCCGTGCCGCTTTCGAGGAGGCGATGCGGCTTTATCCGCCAGCACCCTCCATCAACCGCGAGGCGCTGTCCGAAGATCGCTATCAGGATTTCACCATCGTCAAGGGCGCGCAGGTGCTCGTCATGCCCTGGACGGTGCATCGCCACCGGCTTCTGTGGGACGAGCCGGACGCCTTCATGCCCTCGCGTTTCCACCCTGAAAACCGCGAAAAGCTCGACCGGTATCAGTATCTGCCCTTCGGTGCCGGCCCGCGCGTCTGCATCGGCGCTACCTTTGCCATGCAGGAGGCGGTCATCGCGCTCGCGGTCCTCCTCTCTCGCTTCCGCTTTGAGACCTTGCCGGAAACGAACCCCTGGCCGGTTCAGAAGCTCACCACCCAGCCGCAGGGTGGCCTGCCCATGCGCGTCTCCCACCGCTCCTGAATCCGTTCAGTAAAATCGCACCAGTGTCGAAGACCCTTGTCGCCACATCTCACCCGGCTCCTTCGTCATCATCTCCCCACACCTTCGTTATCCTCGGACCTGATCCGAGGATCCATGCCGGGACGCCGGGGATAAACTTCGACCCGTCCTGGGCACGTACATTTTTTCTCACCCGCACCCCGTCACCACCGCAACGGCATGGATCCCATGGTCAGGCCATAGGATCACGAGGGAGTTGAAGCGCGTTCCCTACTCGCTATTCGCTACTCCCTATTCGCTCTTTTCTCCCCACCCTCAAAACCTCCGCTACACTTCCCCCATCGCCCCTGTCGGGAACCGGGTCCGGAGCCGGGGATCAGGAGGGGCGACGGCAGCCTCCCCCTCGGGTTCGGTAACCCGGGGCCTGTGAGGGCCCGCGAAAGGCCGGCGGCCGGCATCATGCCGGTTGCGGAAAAGCCGCTAGGGCACAGATCGCCCGAGTGACCGGCCGGCAGACGGGACAGCGGCCGGCGGGGCGCGCTTTTCGCGCCACTTATTTCACAACAGAGAGGCACGAAAAACGCGCCCCGTTTCCCGAACGATCCAAACCCCGGCGGCAACCCCGCGCGGCAACGATGGAGCCTGTCTTGAAATGCCCGCGCCACACCACCCCGTCATCCCAGCCTGTCATCCCGGAAGCCGCAGGCTATCCGGGACCCATTGGCAGAATGCGCAGGAACATGGCCCGGTGTTCAACCACGCCCCTGGAAGAAATTCTCCACATGCACCGGCCATCGGCGGGGGAGGATGGCGACAAGATCGAAGCGCAGCGAGAGCCGTGCGTGATCGGGTTGGCGGGCAAGCCACAGGTCAGCCGCGCGTTCGATACGGCTCTGCGCATGATAGGCCACCGCATCCATCGCCGCTTCCACAGTCGGGCGCGCCTTCACCTCGACAATCGCCACCAGATCGCCGCGCCGGGCGATCAGGTCGATCTCGCCAAGCTTTGTGCGATACCGCCGGGCCAGAATGCGATAGCCCTTCAGCCGCAGCGCCATGGCCGCCAGCCACTCGCCGCGATGGCCGAGGCGATAGGCTTTCTGCCGCGCCTCAGCCGGCATCACTCTTTGCCTTCAGATCGAGAAGCCGCTGATAGAGCTCGGACTTGCGTCCGCCCGTCATGCGTGCGGCTTCACCCGCCGCCTTGGAGGCGGACATCTCATCGGAGAGCGCTATGAGTAGCCGATCCACATCTTCCGCGCTTGTCTTTTCTTCGCTTTCCGGCGGCGCAACGCACACCACCACTTCGCCCTTGGGCGCACCGGTATCGGCATAATGCGCGGCCAGATCCGAAAGCGCGCCGCGGCGCAGCTCCTCGAAGGTCTTGGTGAGCTCGCGCGCCACACAGGCCTGCCGCTCCCCGCCAAGCACGTCCGCCATCGCGGCAAGACTGTCGTCGAGACGGCGTGGCGATTCGAAGAAAACCAGCGTCGCCGGGGTCTGGCGAAATGTTTCGAGCCGCGCGCGGCGCTGCCCGTCCTTCACGGGAAGAAAACCGGCAAACAGAAATGCATCCGTCGGCAGGCCGGAGGCCGAGAGCGCGGCAAGAACCGCAGAGGGGCCGGGAATGGGCACAACCCGCAGGCCCTTTTCGATTGCTTGGTCCACAAGACGATACCCGGGATCGGAGACGAGCGGCGTTCCGGCGTCGGAGATGAGCGCAACGCTCTGGCCCGCTTCGAGAGCGGCGAGCAGACGCGGTCCGGCCTTGTCCGCATTGTGCTCGTGATAGGCGGTGAGGCTCTGGCCGATGCCGTAGCGCGCAAGAAGCACGCGCGAAACGCGGGTGTCCTCGCAGGCGACGATATCCGCCCCGGCAAGCACTTCGAGCGCGCGCAGCGTGATATCGCCCAGATTGCCGATGGGGGTTGCCACCAGATAAAGCGCCGGCTCCAGCGGCCCGGCGCCAATACGGGCATTGCCGACGACGAAACTTTTCTCTCCGCGCGGGTTTTCCATAACTCTTTGATCCTTATTCGCTCATCTCTTTGACATGGAGGCATGTGGGTTGCAAAGTCGCGCGCTGAATTTGGGACGGATGCGACGTATGAAATTATCGACATCGCCCGGTCGCAGAACCGGGATCATCTCACTGGCGCTGGCCGGCCTTCTGGCGCTCGGTGGCTGCGTGGGGGCTGACGTGCCCTATGGCATGCCGCAGCCCGTCGACCAGTCCATCGCCACACGACCCATTGCGGAAACTGCGCCGCGTGTAGCGGCCACAGGTGAGGTGATCGGTACAGGTGAAACGCGTGTGGCGCTGCTCCTGCCGCTGACCGGCGAAGGCAATGCCAGCCGCATCGCGGCCGAGCTCAAGAACGCCGCGCTGCTTGCCATGGACGATGCTGGCTTGAACGCGCTGGAAATGGTCGTCAAGGACACGGGTGGAACCACGGAGGGCGCTGCAGTCGCAGCAGGACAGGCATCCGCCGAAGGTGCTGCCGCAGTGCTAGGCCCGCTCTTTTCGGCCAATGTGCGCGCTGCTGCGCAGGCGCTGGGCACGTCGCAGACACCGATGATCGCGTTTTCCTCCGACCGTGCGGCGGCGTCGCCTGGCGTCTACCTCAACTCCTTCCTGCCGCAGGGCGTGGTCCAGCGCACGCTTTCCTACGCCGCCCGGCAGGGGGTGCGCACCGTGGTTGCTATCCTGCCTGATGGGGCTGCCGGCGATATCGCCGAAGCCGAAGCGCGTCGCACCATGCTTTCCATGGGGGGCGAAGTGACTGCAGTGGCCCGCTACGCTTATGACAACATGTCGGTTTTTGAGGCCGTGCAGCGCGTCGCCGATGCAGTGCGGGGGGCTGATGCGGTGTTCATCCCCGATGGCGGCACGAGCCCGGCGACCATCGTCTCGACGATGACGGAAGCGGGCATCGACATTTCCGGCAAGAAGCTGCTGGGAACGGGGCAGTGGGCGAGCGCCAATCTGGCAGATCCTGCGCTTCAGGGCGCGTGGTTCGCCGACACGGACCAGGGTCGCGTCAGCACTTACAAGCAGCGCTATCAGGCACGGTTCGGCGCCGAGCCGTCCCTGACTTCAGCGCTTGCTTATGACTCGGTTGTGCTCGTCGCCAACATCGCCAGGGGCGGCGGCGGAATCCCGCGACATGCCTTGGAAACGCCAGTCGGGTTCAATGGCTATACGGGCCTGTTCCGCTTTCTGGCCGACGGCACGACCGAGCGCGGATACGCGATCTATGAAGTGCGTGGCGGCAAGGCCGAAATCATTGACGCAGCCCCGTCACGATTTGGTGGAGGCAGTTAGGTCCTACCGAGCCAGATCGGCGACCACGGCATCCAGCACGATCATGCCTTTCGGCGTCGCGCGCAGCCGGGTGTTGCCAACGGGCTCGACAAGGCCTTCTTCCTGCAGGACCGCAATGCGGGCGTTGGAAAGGGCCTTGCCTGAAAGCGCTTCATAGCGCGGCAGGTCGATGCCTTCGACGAGCCGAAGCCCCATCAAAAGGAACTCATCGGCTTCCTCGTCGCGGGTCAGAACCTCACCGCCGATCACGCCATGGTTCTGCGTCTCGACGCGTTCGAGCCATGTCTCAGGCATCTTCTCGGTGAACGTCACATGGCGACGGCCATCCTCGATGAACCGCCCATGGGCTCCGGGGCCGGCGCCGACATATTCGCCATAACGCCAATAGACGAGATTATGCCGGCTCTCCGCACCCGGTCGGGCGTGATTGGAGATCTCGTAGGCGGGGAGACCGTGCGCCGTCGTCACCTCCTGCGTGATTTCGTAGAGACGCGCGGCATGATCTCCATCCGGCATGGCGAGCTTGCCGGCCTCATGGAGAAGCTGGAAACGTGTGCCTTCCTCGATGGTGAGCTGGTAGAGCGAGAGATGATCTGCTGCATGCCCGATGGCCTGTTCAAGCTCGCTGGCCCAGGCTTCCTCGCTCTGGTGCGGACGGGCATAGATCAGGTCGAAAGAGAGACGCGGGAAGATTTCTCGGGCAAGTCCGATCGCCTTCAGCGCTTCGTCAACATTGTGCAGACGACCGAGAAATCTTAGATCCGGGTCGTTGAGCGCCTGAACGCCGAGCGATACACGGTTGACGCCGGCCGCGCGATAGCCGCGGAAGCGGTCTGCTTCCACCGAACTCGGATTGGCCTCCAGCGTCACTTCGATCCCGTCCGCAACGCTCCAGTTGACCGCAACGGCATCGAGCAGCGCTCCGACTGTTTCGGGCTCCATCAAAGAGGGGGTTCCACCACCCAGAAAAATACTGGTGACCGTACGCGGGCCGGTGCGGGCGCGCATGGTTGCCAGTTCGCGCCGAAAGGCGGCGGCAAAGCGCTCCTGGTCCACCGGCTGGTGGCGTACATGGCTGTTGAAGTCACAATATGGGCACTTGGCTGCACAGAACGGCCAGTGCAGATAGACGCCGAACCCCGGAATGTTGTCAGGCGCGGAAATCACGCAGCGCCCAGTCTGGCGCGGGCGAATTTCTGGAAAGCGCGGGCGCGATGAGAGAGGGCATGGTCTTCGCCCGGCTTCCAGCCATGCTTTTGCTCAGCCGTCATCTCGCCAAAAGTGATGTCATAGCCGAGCGGTTGAAATACGGGGTCATAGCCGAAACCATCCGCGCCGCGAGGCGGCCAGACCAGATGGCCTTCTGCTTCACCGCGATAATACTCGGTCTCCCCGTCAGGGAAGCAAAGGCAAAGCGTCGCGACAAAGCGGCCGGTGCGTTTCTCCGGTGTGTTGGCCCCGTTCTCCGAAAGCAGCTTCTCGGTCTTCTCCATCGCCATCATGAAGTCGCGGCTGCCGTCGTCCTTCGTGGCCCAGTCGGCGGTGTAGACGCCGGGCGCGCCATCCAGCGCATCGACGCACAGGCCGGAATCGTCGGAAAGCGCCGGCAGGCCCGTTGCCTGGGCGGCAGCCAGCGCCTTGATGCGGGCGTTCTGTTCAAATGTCGTGCCGGTTTCTTCCGGCTCAGGCAAGCCGAGTTCAGCAGCGGAACGCACCGTATAGCCGAATGGAGCCAGGAGGTCTGAGAACTCCCGCAGCTTGCCCTTGTTGTGGCTGGCGAGCACAAAGGTCTTGTTTTCGATCGGTCTCAAGTCAATCCCCAGATACGTGGCTCGGCGAATTCGAGCGAATTACCGAAAGGGTCGCGAAAATAGATGGAGCGGCCGCCGTTCGGCCATTCAAAATCCGCTTCGATGGCAATACCAGCCGCGTCGAGATGTGCCTTCCAGCGACCGATCTCTTGGGCGGTTGCAGCAAAACAGAGATGCCCCGGCCCCTTCGCTCCGTGCGGCGGAACGGGAAGCCGTGCGTCGGGAGGGGGCGGCTCGGCCGTTGCTGCGGGATCAAACAGCAAAAGCACTGCCTGCCCGCAGCGGAAGAACACATGCCGACCCTCGATTTTCGCGATCCTCTCAAGCCCGAGCGTCTCGCCGTAGAAGCGCTCGGCTTGGTCAAGATCGCTCACATAGAGCGCGGCTTCGAGAATTGCCGAGGGTCGCATGGTCCGCTTTGCGTCGGTTCAGGAGATGGCCATCTTCTGCATGTCTATGAGCTTGGTGATACCCTTGCGGGCAAGCCCCATCAAGGCCGCGAACTCTTCCTCGGAGAAAGGTTCGCCTTCCGCAGTGCCCTGAATTTCGACAATGCCGCCCTTGCCGGTCAACACGAAATTGGCATCGGTCTCTGCGGCCGAGTCCTCGGCATAGTCGAGATCGAGGACCGGGGTCCCCTGGTAGATGCCACAGGAAATGGCGGCGACGTGATCTTTCAGAACCTTGTCGCGGCTCACCATCTGGCGCGCTTCCATCCATGAAAGGCAGTCCGAAAGAGCGATGAAACCACCCGTGATGGCTGCCGTGCGTGTCCCGCCATCGGCCTGGATAACATCACAGTCGATGGTGATCTGCTTTTCGCCCAGGGCCTGCAGGTCGACTACCGAGCGCAGCGAGCGGCCGATCAGGCGCTGGATTTCCAGTGTACGGCCGCCCTGCTTTCCGGAGGAGGCTTCACGGCGCATGCGGTCGCCGGTGGAGCGCGGCAGCATACCGTATTCCGCCGTCACCCAGCCCTGGCCGGAATTGCGCAGCCATGGCGGCACACGCTCCTCAAGGCTTGCGGTGCAAAGCACGTGGGTATCGCCGAAGCGCACCAGACACGACCCCTCCGCATGCTTTGAAAAGCCGCGCTCGAAACTGACAGCGCGCATTTCATCGGGTTCGCGTTTGGAAGGGCGCATGAGCAATTTCTCCAGTGTCATTCAATGTTTCCGGCCAGTCTTGCCGGCTTGTAGCTTTCCGCATTCATGAACGCAAAGGAATTCCGGAAAACGAGGGGAAACCGCACATATGGCCACCAACAACACTGTTGTTTTCCCGCCGGCGGCGCTTATATTCAGGTGATCAGAGGTCGCGAATGACGAAACCGGTCTTGGACAGAGAATTTCAGGAACACGCGCTGCAATCGCTGGATAGTCGTTCCCGCGAGATTTTTCGGGTCATCGTCGAAACCTATCTGAGAGATGGTGAGCCACTCGGCTCGCGCAATCTTTCGCGTATTCTGTCGACACAGCTTTCCCCGGCCACAATCCGAAATGTGATGAGCGACCTGGAGCATCTGGGGCTCATCTATGCGCCGCATGTTTCTGCCGGCCGCATGCCCACTCAACAGGGGCTGCGGTTTTTCGTCGATGCATTCATGGAAATCGGTGATCTTTCCGACAATGAACGCCGGATCATCGAAACCCAGGTGAAGGCGTCGAGCAGTGGCCATTCGCTGGACCATATGCTGACAGAGGCAAGCCAGCTTCTCTCAGGCCTTTCAAGGGGTGCCGGCGTGGTCCTTGCAACCAAGTCCGAGGCAGCGCTCAAGCACATCGAATTCGTCCAACTGGAACCGCGCAAGGGGCTGGCTATTCTTGTTTCGCAGAACGGTGACGTGGAAAACCGCGTGATCGACCTGCCCGAAGGCGTCACCATATCGCAACTGCATGAAGCCTCGAATTTCCTGAATGCGCATATCCGTGGGCGCACACTGGCCGAAACGCGTGCCGAGCTTTCGCGTTTGCAGGAGCAAACGCGTGCCGCGCTCGACACGCTATCGCAGGAACTCGTGGAGCAGGGGCTCGCCGTCTGGGCGGGTGCAGAAAGCGGCCAGCCGGCACGGTTGATCGTACGGGGGCGGGCCAATCTGCTTGAGAACCTCACGGCGGAGGCTGATCTGGAGCTCCTGCGGCGCCTGTTTGAAGATCTGGAGACCAAGGAAGGTCTGATTCAGCTTCTCGACATGGCAGAAGAAGGCTCTGGGGTGCGTATCTTCATCGGTTCGGAGAACAGGCTTTTCTCCTTGTCCGGTTCTTCATTGGTCGTGGCCCCCTATCGCGACCAGGAATCGCGCGTGATCGGCGCGCTGGGCGTAATCGGTCCGACGCGGCTGAACTATGCGCGCATCGTGCCAATGGTGGATTATACTGCGCAGATTGTCGGGCGTTTGCTTCGATAATTTTTCAATGGGGGGATCAATGTTTGGCCTTATCGGCAAGATGCGAGCGCATCCGGGCAAACGCGACGCGCTGCTC
Source organism: Nitratireductor sp. (assembly GCF_017794765.1). Taxonomy (GTDB): domain Bacteria; phylum Pseudomonadota; class Alphaproteobacteria; order Rhizobiales; family Rhizobiaceae; genus Nitratireductor. Next base: position 1,076,510 of record NZ_CP051236.1, read on the forward strand.
AACATACTCTCGAAAGGCACCAGGTCCATGCCGGGTTGCCTGAGCTATGTGATTGCTCTCGATCCGGAGGATGCGGAGGCGATCTGGATCACAGAAGTCTGGGACAGTGAGGAAAGCCATAAGAGGTCTCTCACCCTGCCATCGGTTCAGGCGGCGATCGCTGAAGCCCGGCCCCTTATCGCCGGTTTCGACAGCAGCGTGCGAACCGAGCCGGTGTATGGGATCGGAAACTGAAACCGTCTCCCCTTGATTTTGCCGTCGCGAACCTCGATATCGGGCGCAACATCCGAAGAATTCTAAAACCATAGACGGACTGACATGACCAATCAGGCTAAGGACAACGAACAGGCCAGAACCGAAGCGGCAGAGGACCCGAACGTGAAGGCGTTTGAAGAAAATGCCGGCGAAGAGCCGATCTCGGAAGAAGACGTCCTTGTACGACTGGCCAAGGAGAATGAAGAGCTGAAGGAGCGCGCCCTTCGCCTCGCGGCGGAAATGGAGAACCTGCGCAAGCGCACGGCGCGCGATGTCGCCGAGGCGCGCAGCTATTCCATCGCCGGCTTTGCACGGGACATGCTTACGGTTTCGGACAACCTGCGCCGCGCGCTCGAGGCAGTTCCCGCGGAAGCCCGCGCTGCTGGAGATAGCGGGCTTGCGTCCCTCATGGAGGGTGTCGAAATGACAGAACGCGCCATGCTGTCCACGCTCGAGCGTCATGGCGTTAAGCAGATCGACCCTAAGGGCGAGCGCTTCGATCCGCATTTCCATCAGGCAATGTTCGAGGTGCCGGATCCCGAAACCCCGGAGAACACTGTCGTTCAGGTGGTGCAGCAGGGCTATGTGATCGGTGAGCGCGTTCTGCGTCCGGCGATGGTTGGTGTTGCCAAAGGCGGTCCCAAGGCCGGTGCGGTCCAAAACGGCGAAAATGCCAGCGCCGAACCCGGTCCGCCCAATCCGCAGGCCGAGCGCGACGCCTGATCTCCGTTCCGCTGCATCCGATGTGCGGCAAGCGGCAGTGAGGCAACGGCTCACTTCCTATTCAGGGGGCCTTCGGCTATCCAGAACGTGGAGGGCCCCATGGACCTGATTCAGCTTCTCGATTATGCCGGTGTGGCCGTGTTCGCGGCCACCGGGGCGCTTGCGGCCTCGCGCAAGGAACTCGACCTTATTGGCTTCATTTTCCTTGCCGGCGTGACAGGCACCGGCGGCGGCACGCTGCGCGATCTGGTGCTTGATGTACCTGTCTTCTGGGTGGAAAATCACACATACATCATCGTCTGCGCCGTGGTTGCGGTCCTCGTTTTCTTTGCCGCGCCGCTGGTGGAGTATCGCTACAGGCTGCTTCTGTGGCTGGATGCGGCGGGACTTGCGGCATATTCGGTGTTGGGCGCTGCCAAGGGGCTGGAGGCATCCGGATCGGCCATTGTCGCGTTGGTTACAGGCGTTCTGACCGCGACTTTTGGCGGTGTTCTGCGCGACGTGCTGGCTGGGGAGCCCTCGGTGCTGCTCAGGCCCGAGGTTTATGTGACCGCGGCACTCGTCGGCGCAGGCGTATTTACCGTGGCCGACTTTGCCGGAATTGAGGGTGCAATGGCAGCGCTGATCGCCGTCACTGCCGCATTTCTGGTGCGCGGCGGGGCCCTCCGCTTCGGATGGACCATTCCGCGCTACCGATCCCGTCCCGGCCGACCGCCAGAAGAGCTAGAGTAGACCGGCCTGCTGCGCTTCGTAGCGCAGATCCTTCTGCGGGCGCGGGCCGATCTGCTGGATGACGAGGCCGGCTGCGAAAGAGCCGAGACGGCCGCAATCGGCGAGGCTGTGGCCGTTGGTGTATCCGTAGAGGAAGCCTGCTGCGTAGAGATCACCTGCACCTGTGGTGTCCACCAACTCATCGATCTTCGTCGCTTCGACAGGGATGGTCTCGTTATCCGTTACGACAACCGAGCCCTTCTCGGAGCGGGTGACGATTGCAAGGCGGGTATCCTTGCGGATGGCCTCCACCGCACTGTCAAATGACGAGGTCTGATAAAGAGACAGCAACTCGTGTTCATTGGCGAATACGATGTTGACCCTGCCCGAACGCATCAGCTCCAGGAACTCGTCGCGGTAGCGATCGACGCAGAATGGGTCGGACAAAGACATCGCCACTTCGCGGCCCGCTGCATGCGCCGCATCGGCGGTCATCCGAATCGCTTCCTTGGCCCGCGGCGGATCCCAAAGATAGCCTTCGAAATACGTGACCCTGGAGCCCTTCGCCTTGTCTTCCTCCACGTCTTCCGGGCCAAGCTCCACGCATGCGCCGAGATAGGTGTTCATGGAGCGCTCACCGTCGGGCGTGACGAAGATCATGGACCGCGCAGTTGGCGGATGACCTTCAAGCGGTCTGGTATCGAAGGCGACACCCTGAGCGCGGATGTCGTGGGCGTAAATCTCGCCAAGGGTGTCGTTTGAAACCTTGCCGAAGAACGCGGCTTTTCCGCCGAGGCTGGCGATGCCGGCTGCCGTGTTGCCTGCGCTGCCGCCGGACGCCTCGATGGCCTGCCCCATACGCTCGTAGAGCAGGGTGGCGCGATCGACATCGATCAGGTTCATCGCACCACGGATGATATTGTTTTCCTCCAGAAACGCTTCGTCGCAGCGGGCGATGATGTCGACAATGGCGTTGCCGATGCACAGCACGTCATATTCGCTCAAGTTCAGATCTCCAGATATGCAAGGGAAGCGTTGTTGGCTTTAGGCTTCGGGCGGTTTACCGGTTTGAGCACGATTTGCAAGCCATTGGTGTGAAGGGTTTTGCTTGCGTCGACCCGAAAGGGTTCCTATCTCGAATGGGAAATCAAAACTCGAAAGGCCCTGACCTTCAATGATCTTCGACGCGGCACGCGCCGCAATCAGCCGTCTGTTTTCCAGTGAATTCCGCAGCGTTTTTATCAAGACACTGGGTCTGACGTTGCTGGTCCTTGTGGGCTTGTGGCTGGGAGCCAAGGAACTCTTCGAATATATCGCGCTGCCATGGCTTGATGCTTTCTTTCCTGATCTTCCTTCCTGGCTCGGTTGGATGAGTTTCGTCGCGCTGATCGCTGCCGGTCTGGGGCTGGCCGCCGGTCTGGCGCTTCTGATCGGGCCCGTGACCGCTGTGATCGCGGGTCTATTTCTCGACGATGTGGCTGAAGTTGTCGAAAAGGAAGATTATCCGCAGGATCCGCCGGGCAAGGCGCTGCCGCTGGGCGCTGCGATCGCCACATCGATCAAGTTTTTCGGTATTGTGATTCTCGGAAACATCGTCGCGCTGTTCCTGCTGCTAGTGCCGGGCATCAACATCCTCGCCTTCTTCCTCGTTAACGGTTATCTGCTCGGTCGGGAGTTCTTTGAGTTCGCTGCCATGCGGTTCCGTAGCGAACCTGAGGCGAAGGCGCTGCGCCGGCGCCATGCAGGCACGATCTTTTTGGCCGGTCTGGTGATCGCGGGTTTTCTGGCAGTGCCGATTCTCAATCTGCTAACGCCGCTTTTCGCAGCCGCCATGATGGTTCATCTGCACAAGATGATTTCAATGGAAGACGCAGCGCGCGCTGCGCAGGGTGTAGAGCAGCGCGGATAGTCTGGACCGATGCGCCTCAGGCCTGCGGCGCCAATTCGACCAGCGGCGCCGGTATGTCGGTCACCTTCTCCTCCGATTTGCAAATGTCCGCGATCACACAGGCCGTGCAATCGGGTTTGCGCGCCTTGCAGACATAGCGCCCGTGCAGGATCAACCAGTGGTGAGCGTGACGCATGAACTCGTCCGGGATGATGTTCACCAGGGTATCCTCCACCTGTTCCGGGGTCTTGCCGGGAGCAAGCCCGATACGATTGCCGATACGCAGAATATGAGTGTCGACAGCCATGGTCGGCTGGCCGAATGACATATTCAGCACCACATTGGCCGTCTTGCGGCCCACGCCCGGCAGGGTGACGAGCGCCTCGCGGCTGTCGGGCACCTGCGATCCGTGATCGCGGATCAGTGCTTCGCTGAGGGCGATGACGTTCTTCGCCTTGTTGCGCCATAGCCCGATGGTGCGGATGTACTGCCCCACCTTTTCCTCGCCGAGAGCCAGCATTTTCTCCGGCGTGTCGGCGACCTTGAAGAGATCGCGCGTCGCCCTGTTGACACCTGCATCGGTGGCCTGCGCCGAGAGCACGACGGCCACGAGCAGCGTGAAGGCATTCACATGCTCAAGCTCGCCCTTCGGCTCCGGGCGCTGGACCGAGAAGCGACGGAAGATCTCGTGGACCTCCCCGGGTGAATAGGCGGTTCTGCGTTTGCGGGAGCGAGCGGGTTTTCGGGCCGCGGCAATTTTCTTCTTGGGCTTTTCCATGGTGCTTCTATAATCGGGATCATGGCCGAAACAAACAGTGCAGACGCTCCCGTCTTTCAGGCGTTGCTGACGCCTTATCGCTCTCTGGGTACGCGCGGCTTCACGATTCTCATGGCCGTTCTGCTGCTCGTCTGGCTGACCATCGGTGCGGTGTTCCTGAAGCTCGGCGCCTGGCCGGTGGTCGGGTTTTTCGGGCTCGATGTACTGGCCATCTATGTGGCCTTCCGGCTGAACTACCGTGCTGCCCGTGTCCGCGAGGAGGTGCGGCTGTCGCGCACCAGTCTCGATATCCGCAAGGTACTGCCCTCCGGCAAGGCCGAGGAGCACCATTTCAACCCGTTCTGGACGCGGTTTCGCATAGAACGGCACGACGAGATCGGCATCATCGACATGACGGTCGAGATGCGTGGCAAGCGGGTGGGGCTCGGCAGTTTCCTGAATCCGGATGACCGGGAGAGTTTCGCCGCCGCTTTCGGAGAGGCGCTCGCCACCGCCAGGGGCCGGTGAACTCGGCAGGAAACGGGTGGTTGACTGGCCCGAAACGCGGCATGGTCATGCTCAGGAAAAATGTCATGTGGCACCAGCGCAAAGGCGGGTGCCGGGAGTTAACACCATGAACGTGCAGACAGCCCTGTTGCAGCGCGATGTGACCCCGGAAGGCAGCGACTACGAGGTCGTGCGCCGGGTGATTGAGAAGATCAGTCTCGACTATCGGGATCAGCCCTCGCTGGAGGAAATTGCCCGGGAGGTGGGCGATACGCCGAACGGACTGCAGAAACTGTTCACCCGCTGGGCGGGGCTGACGCCCAAGGCGTTCTTGCAGGCAGTTACACTGGATCATGCGCGCCGGCTGCTCGATTCGGGCATGCCGCTGCTCGACGCGGCACTGGAGCTCGGCATGTCAGGACCGGGGCGTCTGCATGACCTGTTTGTAACGCATGAGGCGATTTCGCCCGGTGAATACAAGGCGCGGGGCGCGGGGCTGACCATGCGCTACGGTTTTCATCTCTCGCCCTTCGGTCAGGCACTTGTCATGGTCACGGAGCGCGGTCTTGCCGGGCTCGCCTTCTGCGATCCGGGCGATGAGCGCGCGGCATTCGAGGATATGGCGTCACGCTGGCCGAACGCCGATTACGAGGAAGACATGGCCGCCACCGCGCCCTATGCGGCACGGGTGTTCGATCCCTCGCGCTGGCGCGCCGAAGAGCCGCTGCGCGTGGTATTGATCGGGACAGACTTCCAGGTGCGGGTGTGGGATGCGCTTTTAAAAATTCCGATGGGCCGGGCCTGCGCCTATTCCGATATCGCCGAGCGGATCGGCAAACCCAGCGCCTCACGCGCCGTTGGTGCGGCGGTCGGAGCGAACCCGGTTTCCTTCGTGGTGCCATGCCATCGCGCGGTCGGCAAATCCGGCGCGCTGACGGGCTATCACTGGGGTCTGACCCGCAAACGCGCGATCCTTGGCTGGGAAGCGGGACAGCTTTGCCAGGCCGATTGATCGAGCCTTGGATGTTGGGGTTCGAATGGATTCCACCGTGCTGAAAAATGGTCTAGGTTCGCCGCGAATCTGCGTGGGAGTGTGCCTTGATCATCGTCATCGGTTCCATCAATCTCGATCTGATCGCAACCGTTCATCGCCTCCCGAAGCCGGGGGAGACGGTGCCTGGCGACACGTTCGTCACCGCACCGGGTGGCAAGGGGGCAAACCAGGCACTTGCCGCAAGGCGCGCCGGCGCGCGCACCCGCATCGTTGGGGCTGTGGGCAACGATCCGTTTGCCGGTGAGGCGCTGGAGCTTCTGAAAGCGGCGGGCGTCGATCTTTCCGCCGTACATCAGGCCGAAAGCGCCACGGGCACGGCTCACATCCTCGTTGATCGGGAAGGTGAAAACACCATTGCCGTGGTGCCGGGCGCCAATGCCGACGTTCTGCCGGGGCATGTGGCGCAGGCAGCGCTCGCAGCCGGAAACCACGTGCTCCTGCAGTTGGAGGTTCCCATCGAAACCGTGGCCGCCTCAATGGAGGCTGCGCGGAAGGCGGAAGCGATTTCCATTCTCAACACGGCGCCCTATCGACCTGAGGCAGCGGGTCTTCTCACAGCGGCCGATTACGTTGTAGCAAATGAGACCGAGTTCGATCTTTATGCCGATGCACTCGACCTGGGCGGCGAAGGGCGCCGCGCGCGTATGGAAGCATTCGCGGCGAAGACCGGACGCACCGTCATTGTTACGCTGGGCGGTGAAGGAGCGTGGGCTGCCACGCCTGACAGTTTCGTGACCTGCCCTTCAATGAAAATCACGCCCGTTGATACGGTCGGTGCCGGCGATACGTTTTGCGGCTATCTGGCGGCGGGACTTTCCGAGGGACTTGACCTCGAGGCAGCGCTGCGGCGCGCAACGGTGGCCGGAGCGCTGGCCTGCCTGAAGCCGGGCGCGCAGCCGGCCATCCCGCTACGCAAGGATGTCGACGCGGCACTCGCGTGAGTGCTTTTTCCATCGGCGGCGCGGTTTATAAACGCGCGAGGCGTTCTGTCAGAAGCGTGAAGAAGCCGTCAGCGTCGATGTCGCGCATCACAAGGGCGTTCTTCGGCCGGTCGGTCACCTGCCACCAGTCGATCACCGTCATGCCCATGGTGAGTTCGGAGCCAGTCTCCACGGTCACGTTGCAACTGCGTCCCTGGAAGAGCTCAGGCTTGAGAAGGTAGGCAATGACGCAGGGGTCATGCAAAGGCCCGCCATCTGTGCCGTATTTCTCTTCGTCGAAGCGTTCGAAGAACTCCAGCAATTCGGCACAGGCTTTGCCGACCCTGGTGCCGAGGCCGCGAATGGCTGCGATGCGCGCGCGTGTGGTGAGTGCCTTGTGGGTGACATCCAGCGGCATCATGACAATGGGGACGCCGGAGCGCAGCACCACATCGGCCGCATGAGGGTCGACATAGATGTTGAATTCGGCCGTAGGCGTGACATTGCCACCCTCGAAGAAACCGCCACCCATCAGGACAATTTCGCGGATGCGGGAGGCGATGCGTGGCTCGCGGTTGAGCGCCAGCGCGATATTGGTGAGGGGCCCGAGAGGGCACAGGGTGATTTCGCCCTCGTCGTGAGCCATCAGGGCCTCAATGATGAAATCCACTGCATGTTTTTCCTGGAGCGGTATCTGCGGCTCGGGCAGTTCAGGCCCATCGAGCCCGGTCCGGCCGTGAACATGTTCTGCTGTTACGAGATCGCGAACCAGCGGGCGGATCGCCCCGGCGAAAACTCCTGTCTCGGGTTTGCCAGCGAGTTCGCAAATTTTGCGTGCATTCTTCTCCGTCAGGGCCAGCGGAACGTTGCCGGCGACGGCGGTGATGCCAAGCACATCCAGTTCCGGACTGCCCAGTGCCAGCAATATGGCCAGCGCGTCGTCCTGGCCCGGATCCGTGTCGATAATGATCTTTCGCGCTGACGTCATACAGAAGCTCCAAAATGCTTGAAACGCGTGTTTTGAGCGACCATATCAGTTGGGAAGAGAAAAATGCCAACCGGGTTTTTCTCTATCCACGTCGCTCTTTGAGGACTGTTTGAAATGACGCGTATGACTCCTTTTTCGAACCCGCTTCTGCTTGGGTTCGACAGTATGGAAAAAACGCTCGAGCGCATTGCGAAATCGGGCGATGGCTATCCGCCTTACAATATCGAGCGCATTCGCTCGGAAAGCGAGCAGGGCGTTAAGCTGCGTATAACGCTGGCCGTCGCAGGCTTCAGCTCAGACGATCTGGATGTTACGACGGAAGAAAACCAGCTCATAATTCGCGGCCGGCAGGCGGACGAAGGCGAACGCGAATATCTTCACCGTGGTATTGCGGCACGCCAGTTCCAGCGCATGTTTGTGCTTGCCGAAGGGATGCGTGTTCTGAGTGCCGAACTGAAAAACGGCCTCCTGTCCATCGATCTCGACCGCCCCGAACCCGAGCGGCTTGTACAAAAAATAAACATTTCCGTGAAAGACTGACATACTGGTCTTATTCGGGAGGAACCCGGGCGGGCTGACCCGTTCCGGAACCTTGGGCTCTTCAGCGGGTTGGTTTCTCAGGGAAACGCCTGCGCTAAGGAGGCTTGCATGACCGAACATGAGCATAAATTGGCGATTACTCAGCAGCAGCTTGCACACATCGGCGAAGGCGCGGTGGCTTACATGCGCGAGATGAAGGCCGAGGATTTGCAGGGCAAGTTCCCCGGGATGCCTGATTTGAAGCCGGGCACACGGTTATGGGCGCTTTTCGGTGCCGATGGCCAGCCGATCCTGCTGGCGGATGCACGCGATGCGGCGCTCGCAGGCGCGATGCAGAACGATTTGGAGACTGTCAGCCTCCACTAGAACATTTTGCAGTCAGGTGGAAACACCTGGCGTCCGCACAAATGCGGAAAATCTGATGGATAAAGCGGAGCAGCCTTTCCGTGAAACGGTGAACCGCTCCTGGGCCGGACATTGAGGACGAAGCAGGGCGCGTTGGAGACCACGCGCCCTGACGCTTGTCTGTCCCGATCGCTTCCGGGTCTTGACAGCAGAGCCAATCTTCCAGGCAATGGTGTCGCGCCTTTCGCGCACCAGAAATGGAGGAGAGGCCATGCGGGCTAGCAAGACCGGATTTCCGCTTATCGATGTTTGGGGCAGGCCGGAGGAACGCGGCCGTCAGATAGGCGCCGCCTTCGGCGAGCGTATCGACCAGACGCTTTCCCTCTACAAGGCGTATTTCGCGCGGCCCGACGATGAACTCCTGCCGGTGGCGGCCCATTTTCGCAGTGTTGTCGAAAGGTTCGACCCTCAGTACACGGCCGAAATAGACGGTATCGCCGAGGGCGCGGAGGTCGATCCTTTGTGGATTTATGCCCTCAATGCACGCAGCGAGCTTCTTGCTGCACTTTCAGCCTCAGAATGCACGGTGGTGCACTACACCGGCACACCCTTTGCCGGGCAAAACTGGGACTGGTCGGAAAAGCTCGAGGATCTGGTCGTTTTGATCCGCTCAGAAGACGAGCGGGGTCGGCGCTTTTTGACCATGACCGAGCCGGGCATTCTGGCAAAGGTGGGTTTGAATGACGCGGGCTTTTGCGTGTGTCTGAATTTCCTTCCCACGCTCAAACCAACGAACGGGCTACCCTCGCACGTGCTCTTACGCGCTCTCCTGGACGCGGGATCCTGGGCAGAGGTGGAAGAAACGCTTGAGCGTGCCGGCACCGGCCGTTCGCTGAACCTGCTGATCGCAGGTGCAGATGGACACGGTATCAACATTGAATATGAGGGCGATGCCGCGCGGCGCATGGAGGTGGGTGGCGCCGCCACGACCCACACCAACCACTACCTGACCTGTGACGCGCCTGTGGATGCCGAGTTGCTGGAAAACTCGACGGCACGCCTCGACCGCATCCGCACCCTGACGGCTCCAGGTTCGCCGACGGACCTTGCCCGGCTCAAATCGGTTCTTTCCGATCAGGAGCACCCCGAGCACGCCATCCTTGCACCCTACAGGGACAGCGAAGGGTTCCTTGGCCGCAAGGGCACGGTCTGCACGATCGCGATGGATCTGGCCGAACGGCGCATGCACATCCGCCGCGGCAACGATCCGGCCAATCCGTTTCACCAGCTTCCGGTCGTCGAAAAGGAAACGGCCCTCTCCATGTGAGAAAGCCGTCTACGAGGAGAACCAATGGTCCCGCCGCCGCAAGCGCTGAGTGTTCAGGCGGCGTTGGAGGCGGGCGTCTGCGACAGGAAGCTGTGAATGGCAGCCGCGTCCTTGGTGCCGCGTATCTTGGCCGTATTGTCGGTATCGCGCAGAACGCGCGCGATACGCGACAGTGCCTTGAGATGATCGGCTCCGGCTCCTTCGGGCGCAAGAAGAAGGAAAACGAGGTCGACGGGCTGGTCGTCGATGGCCTCGAAGTCGACAGGGGTTTCCAGGCGCGCGAACACGCCGGTGATGCGGTCGATGCCGGGCAGTTTGCCGTGCGGAATGGCGACGCCATTGCCAACGCCGGTGGAACCCAGGCGCTCTCTTTGCAAAATGGTATCGAAAACTTCGCGTTCCGGCAGGCCGGTCACTGCGGCGGCCTTTTCGGCCAGAAGCTGCAGGAGCTGCTTCTTCGAATTGGCCTTCAGGGCGGGGATCACGGCCTTCTGGTCGATCAGATCGCTCAGATCCATGTCTATGCATCCTCTGCTTTGTCTGTTCGCCGGTCATGCTGCATGACCGGCGCTGAGGCTGGCACGGAACCTATGCGCTTGCCACTGCCGATGGGTCGATCCAGCCGATGTTTCCATCGGCGCGGCGGTAGACAATGTTCACTTCGTTGTTTCCGGCATTGCGGAACACGAAGACAGGATTGTCCTTGGTGTCGAGCTCGATGACGGCGGAGGCGACAGACATGGTCTGCAGAGCCATCTTCGATTCGGCGACCACGGTGGGCGCGTAATCTTCCGGGACCTCTTCTTCATCTTCGGCCACCGGCGCCATGACGCGATACGCAATGTCCATCGGATCGACAGTCTGGCCGTTGTTGTGGGACTTCAGCCGGCGCTTGTAGCGGCGCAAACGCTTTTCGATACGCTCGGCGGCAGCATCGAAAGCGGATTGCGGCTCCTGCGCTTGGCCAGTGCCCTGCAACACCATGCCTGTGTCGAGATGGATCATACAATCGGCGGCAAAACGAGAACCCGACTTTTCAACCGTTACGCGACCGGCAAACCCACCATCGAAATACTTGTCGACGGCTTCGCCGATCCGCTCCTCGATACGCGAGCGAAACGCCTCGCCGATGTCCATATGCTTTCCGGAAATACGTAAGCTCATCTGAAAACAGACCTTTCCTGATCAGACACCGAACGAATCGAGTTTATACGTGTGGCTTGCATGTACAAGGTGCCGCGGCGGATTGTGATGTAAGTCGGCCGCGTATCCCTTCTTCGGTTGCTGGCACTGCGGACAAAAGTCGAAGGCTCTCAAGGCCTGGTAGTCCATGCGGGCGGGCTTCTAGTGGCTTCCGTCGCCCTTGTCAATTCAACCGCAGGCGCAATCAGGCGCGCGTGCCTGCAGCCGCCAGCATCTTCTTCTCGCGGCGGCGCTGCACCGACGACGGAATATTGAGCGCTTCCCGGTACTTGGCAACGGTACGGCGGGCAATGTCGATGCCTTCTTCGCGCAGCATATCCACAAGGGCGTCGTCAGAAAGCACTGCGGAGGGCGCCTCGGCATCAATAAGCGAGCGAATGCGATCGCGGACCGATTCCGACGAGTGCGCGTCACCGCCGGATGCGGAGCCGAGTGCCGATGTGAAGAAATATCTCAACTCGAATGTGCCGCGGGGGGTCATCATGTACTTGTTTACGGTCACGCGGCTTACGGTCGATTCATGCATCCCGATCGCTTCCGCGACGGTGCGCAGGTTGAGTGGGCGCAGATGGCTGACACCGTGGATCAGAAAGGCATCCTGTTGGCGTACAATCTCGGAGGCGACTTTCATGATGGTCTTTGCCCGCTGGTCGAGGCTGCGGGCGAGCCAGTTGGCGCTCTGCAGGCATTCGTTGAGAAACTGGCCTTCGCCCTCGCGAGCCTGGCTGGAAACCTCCGCGTAGTACGGTTCGTTGACGAGAACACGGGGCAGGGTTTCGGGATTGAGTTCCACCGTCCAGCTTCCATCATTCGCCGCTCTTACGATAATGTCGGGGACAACCGGATCAGCAGTGCCGCCTGAGAATGCCATGCCCGGTTTGGGGTCGAGCGCCCGGATTTCCGACAGCATGTCGGCCAGATCTTCCGTATCGACCCCGCACAGGCGCCCGAGTGTACGGAAATCGCGCTTTGCCAGAAGCTCGAGATTGTCCACCATCGCCTTCATGGCGGGATCGTATCGATCCTGAGCGATCAATTGCAGTGCGAGACACTCCGCCAGATCACGCGCGAAGAGGCCCGGCGGGTCGAATGTCTGGCAGGTAGAAAGCGTTGCCTGGACGGTTTCAGCTGCGGCGCCGATACGCTGGGTGAGTTCTTCGATGTCAAGGGCGAGATAGCCTGCCTCATCCAGGCCATCGGCGAGTTCATGGGCGATGAGCAATTGCGCGGGGTCAGTGAAGGCCAGCGCGATCTGGCCATTTACGTGGTCGCGCAGGGTTGGGGCGGCGGCTGTTGTGCTCTCCAGGTCGAAAGCGGTGCCGCTGCTGCTTTGGAGCCCGTTGCCACTCGCCGATTTCCATTGCGCTGAGAGATCGGAGCCGATGCGCTCCTTTGTACCTGGATCATCCGGAAACAGGTTTTCCAGTGAGGAGTCCAGCTTGTCCGAAATGGATTCGGCTGTGTTTTCGCGCAGTTCCGGCTCGTTCTGCCAGGTTTCGGTGCGTTCTTCCGAATTGGCTTCGCCGCGCTCCAGCAACGGATTGCGCTCGATCTCGGAATCGAGGAAGCGTTCAAGCTCCAGATGTGTCATCTGCAGCAGCTTGATCGACTGCAGCAGTTGCGGCGTCATGACGAGCGATTGCGTCTGACGCAGATGGAGTTTTGGCGCAAGCACCATAAAAACCAGCCCCGATTGAGCCCGGCTGGGAGAGCCGGGAGAAAGCCGGATTCAATTGGCCCGACTTTTGCTTGTCAAGTTGAAAGAGGGGAATGGTTAAAGGGTGAAGCCTTCGCCGAGGTAAAGACGGCGTACATCGGCATTGCCGACAATGTCGTTGGGACGTCCGTGGGTAAGCACCTGGCCGGCATGAATAATATAGGCCCGGTCGATCAGTCCGAGCGTCTCGCGCACGTTGTGGTCGGTGATCAGGACGCCGATGCCGCGCGCGGTAAGATGGCGCACGAGCTGTTGGATGTCGGTCACGGCGATGGGGTCGATGCCGGCGAACGGCTCGTCGAGCAGCATGAAGTTGGGACGGCTCGCGAGCGCGCGGGCGATTTCCAGCCTCCGCCGCTCGCCGCCGGAAAGCGCGACCGATGGCGACTTGCGAAGATGGCTGATGTTGAACTCATCAAGCAGCGCGTCGAGGTTCTTGTCGCGTTCCTTGCGGCTGGGTTCGACAACTTCCAGGATCGCGCGGATATTCTGTTCCACCGTCAGGCCGCGAAAGATCGAGGCTTCCTGAGGCAGGTAGCCGATGCCCAGCCGCGCGCGGCGATACATGGGCATTCCCGTAACGTCGTGCCCGTCGATATGGATTGTGCCCTGGTCCACTGGAACAAGGCCCGTAACCATATAGAAGCACGTGGTCTTGCCTGCGCCATTGGGGCCGAGCAGGCCTACGGCCTCGCCGGCGCGCACGCCGATGGAAACTCCGCTGACGACCTGGCGGCCCTTGTACGCCTTGGTCAGGCCACGAGCGATGAGCGTGCCCTTGTAGTTGGGCAGCTTGCCCCTGGCCGGATTCTCCGCCGCGGGCTCTTTTGCCGGCCGCTTCTTACGCAACTTGGAAATCAATGTGGGTTACTGCCTGTTCTGGGAGCCAGGGGTGAGCAGCATTTTCACACGGCCGCCAGAACCACCGCCCTTGCAGCCATCAAGCTTTGCCTGACCGCTCTTCATCTGCACTGTGAGGCGGCAACCGACGATGACGTTCTCGCCCTCCGAAAGCACAACCTCCTTGCCCGAGAGCACGAGCACCTCGGTCGCCATGTCGAAAGTGGCGCTGTCGCCGGTGGCGACCTGCTTCTCCGACTTCACGTAGACATTGCCGTCCACCTCAAGTCGGTCGATATTCGCGCTTCCGGTTGCAGCAGAGCCGCCATCTTTCAGGTAATACACCTTCATGCGCCCCGCCTTGAGCAGGGTCGGCCCCTGCACGACGGACACGTTTCCGGAGAACACCGCAACATTCTCGCTCTCGCGCACTTCAAGGCGCTCACTCTCGATCTGAATGGGTTTGTCACCGGAAAGCTGGAGGCCGGTCAGGCGACTCTGGGAATCCTGCGCAAGAGCGGCAGAGGACACTCCCGCCAGAAGAAGAAGCACGCCAGAGGCGAGCCTGGAAAAGCTTCCGATGCGCATTGTGTTCCTCTCCATTGCCTGGTCATCGCGCCGGTGACCGTGGTTCAATTTCCCGCTGCTGCCGCTGTTTCGCGAAGCCGCGACGGGTCGATTGTAACGCGAACGCGTTTATCGAATACAAACACTTTGCCACCGTCTTCCGCTGCGAAGGAATCGGCTGCAATCTTCGTTCCTTCAAGCTCGATTTCCACCGGCTTCGAAGAGGCGAGGCTGCTGTTTTCGATATCGATTTCCGCAGAGTCCAGCGTGGCAACAATACCTGAAGTGGTGCGTAGCGAAATCTTGCTGGTGATGTCCAGACGATTATTGCTCCGATCATAGATGCCGTCACTCGCCTGGATGGTGGCGAAATTGTCGGCATCAACCGGCACATGGGCGCGAATGCCCTCCAGCTCGATGACATCCTCACCGCCCAGCTTCTGGCGTGCGCGCTCGGCTGTCATCTTGTAGGGGCGGTCGTCATTGGTGAAGCCGTTCAATTCGGGGCTGGACATGACCAGTGATCCGCCCTCGATCGATGCGCTTGCCAGATCTATCGCACCGCGCGTCCCGGAAAAGACGTAGGAATATCCGACGAACACAACGGTGATCACAAGAGCCGCTGCCGGAAGAACGCGTTTGAGAAGTCGCACACGCTGCGAATGCCGTGATGCCTGCTCGAAGGCTTCCGCACCGCGCTCGCTGCTACGGATTGCCTGCCCGCGCCCGCTCTTCGCCGCTTTGGCGCTGCTGTTGACTGATTCACTCATTCTATTTTTCCGTGTGCGCTACAGCAGACCAATCAGCCGATTAGGTCTGAGCCCTCCCGGATACTACCGATGACGATCCGATGAGGAACGCACGATCCATGAGGCGATACAACCCAACCCGGCTTCCGACCGAAACAGCGCAGCCACAAAACCCCGAGTTCCAAACTCGCCCCTTCATACTCCATTCAATCCCAATATGGCTATTTTTGGATTAACGACAATGATTTAGGCGCAATTTTTGCGCCTTTCTCGCCCATGACGTGTACTCGACGCAAAATCTTGTACAAAGGCGGTGGCTCCAGATTGGCCTTTGCACTAAAAGGCGCTTGGTTTGGACCGAAACCGGGTGAAAGCGAGGATGTCATGTCCACTCGAGCGGATGAACTGATCGACCGGCGGCGACTGCGGCGCAAGCTTACATTCTGGCGGGTTGTGGCCTTTGCCGTCATCGTGCTGGCGATCGCGTTCGCAACGCGTCAGATCATGGGAAGCGCGGTGGATGTTTCTGCGAACCATATCGCGCAGGTCAAGATTTCCGGAACGATCTTCGAAGATGACGAACTGCTGGAGAGGCTCCAGCGCATCCGCGAAGCCCCATCAGTGAAAGGCGTAATCCTGACTATCGACTCACCTGGCGGCACCACGGCCGGGGGCGAGGCGATCTACGAGGAGGTTCGGCGGCTGGCCAGCGAGAAGCCCGTGGCGGCGCAGGTGGGTACGCTGGCAGCTTCAGCCGGTTATATGATCGCCAGCGCCACCGATCATATCGTCGCGCGGCAATCCTCCATCGTGGGTTCCATCGGCGTCCTCTTCCAATACCCGGATGTGAGCGGTCTGATGGACAAGCTGGGTGTAAAGCTGGAAGAGATCAAGTCATCGCCTCTGAAGGCAGAGCCATCACCTTTCAAACCGACAAGCGACGAGGCGCGCGCCATGATCCGCGCGATGATTCTCGACAGTTACGACTGGTTCGTGGACCTGGTCACAGAGCGCCGACCCCTGTCGCGGGACGAAGTCTTGAAACTTGCCGACGGTTCGGTATTCACCGGGCGTCAGGCGCTTGAGAATAAACTGGTCGATGGGCTTGGCGGCGAACGTGAAGCAAAAGAGTGGCTGGTTTCAAAGGGGCTCAGCGACGATCTCGACGTTGTCGAATGGAAGAAGCGCGAAACGGCTGGCAGTCTCCTGCTGCCCCAGATCGCTTCCCGCTTTCTCGGAGTGCCCGAAGGCGGTGCCGACATCCTGCGTGAGCTTGGTGCCGACCGCATCTTCCTTGACGGTCTCCTGTCGGTCTGGCAACCTGAAATGAAAAGGTTGACTGACTAAAAAAGCAAACAAAATCATCTTTGTGTCACAGACACAGGGCGATAAACAGGGCAACTCAGCGGCGGAAAAGAATCCATGATCAAATCAGAGCTCGTGCAGACGATTGCCAATCGCAACCCGCATCTCTATCTGCGTGACGTGGAAAACATCGTCAACGCGATCTTCGAGGAGATCTCCGATGCGCTCGCGGAAGGAAACCGCGTGGAGTTGCGAGGTTTCGGCGCATTTTCCGTGAAGAACCGACCGGCTCGTACCGGTCGCAATCCTCGCACTGGCGAATCCGTCGAAGTCGAGGAAAAGTGGGTTCCATTCTTCAAAACCGGGAAGGAACTGCGCGAGCGACTGAACGCGGAGAAAGACCGTTAGGTCTTTCCTGAAACGTCTACCCGAAGCGTCTACCCCGAAGCGTCTACAATGTAACAGTGGGTTGAAATGGCCAACCGCATCATTCTCGTACTCGTTCTCGTGCCGTTGGCGGTAATCATCATTGCGCTGGCGGTTGCCAACCGCGCGCTGGTGCCTTTCACCATCGACCCGTTCAATCCCGGCAATCCTGCTCTCACTGTTCACTGGCCGCTTTTTACCTACCTCTTTGCCTCAGCGGTGCTGGGCATGGTGATTGGCAGCCTTGCCACCTGGTTCCGTCAGGGGCGCTATCGCCGCGACGCGCGTGAGCGCAGGAAAGAGGTCGACAAGCTGCGCAAGGCGCCGCCTGCAGTCGCGCGTAATGCGCCGCAGATCAAACACTCCGCTTCGTGAACCCAGTTTAATTGAGATGAACCCGGCGGAGGCTTTGTTGCCTGTCCTGCGCTGCTATGGCAGAAGCGCGGGCATGATTGCCCAGTGTCGGAGACCCGATTGAAGCCAGCGCGCCCCAAACGCCGGAACGAAGACCGGCGCAGCCCCAGGAAGCACTCAGCGCCGGGCGAGAAGCCGCAGCGGCAACCGGCGACAAGCGCTCGTCCGGCGCCCCCGCGGCGCAGCGGTGCCCTGCCGGATGAGCGGCTGCCCGTCATTCTCGAAGTGTTGCCGAATGATGATTATGCGCTGCTCGATTCCGGCGGTGGGCAGAAGCTTGAGCAATACGGCCCCTATCGCATCGTGCGGCCGGAGGGGCAGGCGATCTGGCGACCTGCGCTTGGCCCGGCGGAATGGAACAGGGCGGATGCCATCTTTACCGGCGATACCGACGAAGAAGGCATGGGTCGCTGGCGTTTTCCCAGGGAGCCACTCGGCGAGACATGGCCAATGCGCCATGACGGGATCGACTATCTCGGACGTTTCACCTCGTTTCGTCATGTGGGCGTCTTTCCCGAGCAGGCGACACACTGGTCGCACATGGAAACGCTGGTGCGCGAGGCGCGCCGCCCGGTGAAGGTGCTGAACCTTTTCGGCTATACGGGGCTTGCCTCGCTGGTTGCGGCCCGGGCGGGGGCTGAAGTGACGCATGTGGATGCGTCCAAGAAGGCGATCGGCTGGGCGCGCGAGAACCAGGAAATGGCCGGCCTCGGCGACAAGCCGATCCGCTGGATCTGCGAAGATGCGGTAAAATTTGCCGAGCGCGAGGCGCGGCGCGGCAATGCCTATGACATCGTTCTGTTCGACCCGCCCGCTTATGGGCGCGGGCCCAAGGGCGAGGTGTGGCAGCTGTTCGAGGATCTGCCCTATCTGGCCGATCTCTGCCGCTCGATTCTGACACCCAGGCCGCTGGCGGTGGTGCTGACGGCCTACTCGATCCGCGCCTCCTTCTTCGCCATACATGCCCTGATGCGCGACACATTTGCCGGCGATGGTGGTCGAGTGGAATCGGGTGAACTGATCATTCGCGAGAAATCGGCAGGCCGCGCCCTGTCCACCTCGCTGTTTTCGCGCTGGGTAGCATCATGAGCGGACATGACAATGAGCGGCGCAGGCCGGGTCAGGTGAAGGAAGTCACCAGCCTGACCAATCCGATCATCAAGGATATACGCGCGCTTGCGCAAAAGAAATATCGCGACCGGGAGCACGCCTTCATCGCCGAGGGACAGAAGCTGGTGATCGACGCTTTCGATGCCGGCTGGACGATCCGCACGCTGCTCTATGCCAAAGCGGGGCGCGGCAATGAGGCGGTGGAGCGGCTGGCCGCGCGCACCGTGGCATCCGGCGGTCTTGTTCTCATCGTCAGCGAAAAGGTGCTCTCGACCATCACCAAGCGCGACAATCCGCAGATGGTTGTCGGCGTCTTCGAGCAGAAGACGGTTAAGCTTGAAACCGTAAAGCCCGCCGATGGCGACGTCTGGGTGGCGCTCGACCGGGTGCGCGATCCCGGCAATCTCGGCACGGTTCTGCGCACCGTGGACGCCGTGGGCGCAAAGGGTGTCATCCTCGTGGGCGACTGCACCGACCCGTTTTCCTTCGAGACGGTGCGGGCCACGATGGGCTCCATATTCGCCGTGCCCATCGTGCGCTCGAGCGAAGAGGCGTTTCTCGCCTGGCGGAAGGGGTTTTCCGGCCGGGTTGTGGGCACGCATCTGAAAGGCTCGGTCGATTTTCGCACCGTCGATTACAAGAAGGGGCCGGTCCTGCTCCTGATGGGCAATGAGCAGCAGGGCCTGCCGGACCGGCTTGCCGAAAGCTGCGACACGCTCGTGCGCATCCCGCAGGCGGGGCGGGCGGATTCGCTCAATCTCGCCGTAGCAACGGGCGTGATGCTCTATGAAATCCGGCGCGAGGCGCTGCCGCTTGAAGAAAGGGCCGACGCATGAGCGCGCGCGCCATCGGGTTTTACGCTGTGCTAATCGTGCTCCTCACGGTGGCAGATCAGGTGGTGAAAGAGCTGGTCGAGACCATGATGCCGCTGCATGAGCGGATCGGGCTTCTGCCGTTCCTCTCACTTCTGCATTCACGCAATACCGGCATAGCCTTCTCCATGTTTTCCGGGATGAGCGATCTTGCGCTCAGCCTTGTGATGGCAGGTGTGATCCTGTTCATCGGGTATCTCGCACTGCGCACGGGGGCCGCGCAAAAATGGGCGCGGTTCGGCTTCGCGCTCATTCTGGGTGGGGCATTCGGCAATCTCATCGACCGGCTCACCAACGGTTTCGTCACCGACTACATCTATTTCCACACGCCGGTCTGGTCGTTTGCGATCTTCAATCTGGCCGATGTGTTCATCACGGTCGGTGCGGGACTTGTCATCCTCGACGAGTTTCTTGACTGGCGGCGCGGCCGCATGGGCGGCCAGACGCACGCGGATTGACCTCGCGCCCGCTGCGCCGCAAAGTCTGCCATCATCGATGACCGTAACCAGCCGGAGTGAGTGATGGCGGACACGTTTCAAGCGGTTCTGATTTCGCGCGACGAGGACAAGAAGCAGTCCGTCGAATGGACGGAGCTTTCCGAAGACGATCTGATGGAGGGCGACGTTACAGTTGCCGTGGAGGCGACCACCGTCAACTACAAGGACGGGCTCGCCGTTACCGGCAAGGCCCCCGTGGTGCGGCGCTTTCCGCTTGTGCCGGGCATCGATTTCGCCGGCACGGTTGTGAAATCCACCCATGACGGCTGGAAAGAGGGCGATAAGGTCATTCTCAACGGCTGGGGCGTGGGTGAGACGCATTATGGCGCCTATGCCGGGCGCGCGCGGGTGAATGGTGACTGGCTGGTGCCGCTGCCCGACGGAATGAGCGCGAAGGACGCCATGGCCGTGGGCACCGCCGGCTATACGGCCATGCTGTGCGTGATGGCGCTGGAACGTCACGGCATCACGCCGGAACGCGGGCCGGTGGTGGTGACGGGGGCGGCCGGCGGTGTCGGCTCTGTCGCAATCGCGCTTCTGGCCGGGCAGGGGCATCACGTGATCGCCTCCACCGGGCGCGCATCCGAGGCCGATTACCTGAAGGAGCTCGGCGCATCAGAAATCATCGACCGGGAGGAGCTTTCCGGCCCCGCCCGTCCGCTCGGCAAGGAGCGATGGGCCGGTGGCATCGATGCGGTGGGCAGCCACACGCTCGCCAATGTTCTGTCGATGACCTCCTATGGCGGCGCGGTTGCTGCCTGCGGTCTGGCGCAGGGCATGGACCTGCCGGCCAGTGTCGCGCCGTTCATCCTGCGCGGCGTCTCGCTGCTGGGCGTTGATTCCGTCATGGCGCCGAAGGAACTGCGCATGGAGGCCTGGCAGCGCATTGCCAAAGAACTCGACCACAAAAAACTTGGCGCGATCGCAAGCGTCGTGCCGTTCAGCGACGTGATTTCGGTGGCAACGGACATCATCGAAGGCAGGGTGCGCGGGCGCGTGGTGGTGGAGATGCCCGGTTAAGGCGATCGCTAAAATTCAAACGACCAGCCAAAAGCTTCCGTAATTCCCGCCGCCTATTGTCTTCGCCATGACAGTTGCGGGGAAAAACAAAAGCGACCAGAAGCCGGCAAGGACGCTTTCTCCAGAGCGGCAGCCGCGCAAGAGGATCCGCATCAGGCCACCGGCGCTCGCGCCGGTGCGGCTTCCCGTGCCGACACATCATGGCGAGGTGGCAATCGGTCTCGCGATCATCCTGATTGCCGGGCTCAGCCATCTGACAGGCGCTTCACCGCTGGTCAGCATGGCGCTTCTGGGGCTGGGCGCTCTTGCGCTGGCCATCGCCTTGCGCGCCTCCAGGGCGGACCGGCGCATGGCGACTGCGCTTGCCGAATCCGAGACGGTTAATCGCGGCGAGCTCGAAGAACTGGCCGACCGCATGTGGGAGCTGCGCGAAAGCGAGGAGCGCTTTCACGGGCTGGTGGACGCGCTGGGAGACCTGATCGTCCACCGCGACCGCAGCGGCCGCATCGTCTATGTGAACCGCGTGTTCGCCGATCTTCTGGGTCGCGACCCTTCCACCCTGGTGGGCCGCACGCTGAGCCAACTCGGCATCGACATCGGCCTCGTGCCCGATGCGGCTTTCACCGATGGCGAATGCCTGAGTTCTACCGATGTGGCGATCCACACGCGTGGCGGGGTGCGCTGGTATTCATGGATCGAGCACTCGGTGCGCGACGACAGCGCGGATTCGGTGTCGCACCGCGCCATTGCGCGCGACATCACCGCCCGCAAGCGGGCCGAGACAGCGCTGATCAACGCGCGCGAACGCGCCGAACAGGCAAGCCGCGCGAAATCGAGCTTCCTCGCCACTGTGAGCCATGAAATCCGCACCCCGATGAACGGCATTATGGGCATGGCGACGCTTCTGGCCGACACGGAACTGACGCCCGAGCAGCGCACCTATGTGGGCGCGGTATCCACTTCTGCGAGCGCGCTTGTGGCGCTGATCGAGGACCTGCTCGACTATTCCAAGATCGAGGCGGGGCGGCTGGAACTGGAGCCCCAGGCGCTCCCGGTGAACGAGCTCGTGGAAAACGTGGTCGAGCTTCTGGCTGCCCGCGCCTTTGCAAAGAACATCGGCCTTGGCTGCTACATCGCGCCGGATGTGCCCGAAACCATCACGGCGGATCCGGGCCGGCTTCGCCAGGTGCTGATCAACCTGCTCGGCAATGCGCTCAAATTCACCGACGAGGGCGGGGTGACGGTCGCGGTCTCGCGGGCGGAGAAGAATGGTGCGCCGGCGCTGCGGATTGCCGTTTCCGATTCCGGGCCCGGGCTCGAAAAGGACGACATCAACCGTATTTTCAAGGATTTCGAACAGGTGGACGGCAGCTCCACCCGCCGCCATGGCGGCGCGGGGCTCGGCCTTGCCATCACCAAGCGCATTGTCGACGCGATGAATGGCTCGATCAGCGTGGCGAGCACGCCGGGCGAGGGCTCGGAATTTGCCGTGCTCCTGCCGCTGGACGCGGAGGCGGAAGAGGCGGGCCGCGTCGAGCCGGTGCTTGAAGGGATCAACGCCGTCATTCTTTCGCCCTTCGCACAGGAGGCCGAGACCATCGCCATGACGGTGCGTGTCCATGGCGGGCGCGCGGCGATCGCCGCCACTGCGGAGGATGCGGCAAGGCTCGCCGAGGAGAGCGGCCGGCCGTTCAACACGGTGCTGGTCGACGCCTCGCTTGAAAGCGACGAGGGCGCGCTGATCACCCGTCTGCACAAGCTCGGCGTGGGCGGAGAGCGCGCGCTGACGCTGATCACGCCTTCCGAGCGCGGGCGGCTTCCCGCGTTTCGCGCCAGCGGCTATGGCGCGTTTCTCGCGCGGCCCGTGCGTGGCAGGACGCTGCTGCGCCAGCTTTTGGGCAGCAAGGGCGAGGCCACCTGGCCGGCTGCGGAAACGCATGATCGCACACATGATGCCGGGACCATGGGCCGGCGCGCGGGCGGGCTCAACATCCTTGTGGCCGAGGACAACGAGATCAACGCCATGCTGGCGCGCGCCACACTGTCTCGCGCTGGGCATCGGGTCACCCTCGTCTCCAACGGGCGCGAGGCGGTGGAGGCGGTGAGCGCGCCGGGCACACGCTTCGATGCGGTGCTGATGGATCTGCACATGCCGGTGATGGACGGGCTCGACGCCATCAACGCCATCCGCCGTCACGAGGAGGAAACAGGGCTGGCACCTCTGCCCATCCTCGTTCTCACCGCCGACGGGCAGGAAGAAACGCGCAGCGGCGTGCTTGCCCATGGCGCCAATGGCTTTGTCACCAAGCCGCTCGACCCGGACGAACTTCTGGCCGCGCTGGAGCTGCAGGTCACGGCCTGAGAACAGGGTGGGGACAGACCCAGGTGCGGAATGAGCGGTTCGATTGGGCGGGTTGCGAATGCCGCTTCTCTGTGCCTTCACCCTCATCCTGCGCTTCCTGAGCCTGTCGAAGGGCGAAGGGCGGGGTGAAGGCATGCACGACCCTCGCCACCGCCGCTGCACTCCATGCCGCCCTCGCCCTTCGACACGCTCAGGATGAGGGCTGTGTGGTCCTTCGCCCTCCAAGCACCGCGTCTACCCGGGCCTGACGCGGGACCCATTGAGAGCAGGGCCTGGTTTTGCAGAAGGTGCTGCCGGTGGAGCAGGGGCGGTGCCCGCGCCCCCACTCCCGCTTGCCGCTTACCCTCGTGTGACGGTAGTGTCATAGTTCTGTCGCAAGCGATCACTATCTGAGCGTCAACGCCAAGCGGAGGAGAATCAGCAATGCAGGGCATCACGCTGAACCGGACGCCTCTCGATGACCAGGCCGCAAGGCCGCCGCTCGTAAGCGCTGCCGAGGAGGCTCTTCTGGGCCGCATCGGCTCGCTGGAAGTGCGCCTTGCGCGCAGCGAGGAGGAGATTGTCGCGGCCCAGAGCATTCGCTACCGGGTTTTTTATGACGAGATGGGCGCAAAGGCGCCGCTCGGCGCGCTGAATGCCGACCGTGACGCGGATGCGTTCGATGCCGTGTGCGACCATCTTCTGGTGTTCGACACCGCGCTTCCGGGCGAGGATGTGGACCGCATTGTCGGCACCTACCGGCTTTTGACGCCGGAGGGCGCGCGCCGGGCCGGAAAATTCTATTCCGCAGACGAATTCGCCATCGAGACGCTGATGGCCCGCCACCAGGGCCGCCGCTTTCTGGAGCTTGGCCGCTCCTGCGTTCTGCCGCCCTACCGCACCAAGCGCACGATCGAGCTTCTGTGGCAGGGCATCTGGGCCTATTGCCGCAAGAAGCGCATCGACGTGATGATGGGCTGCGCCTCCTTCCCCGGCGTCGTGCCGGCGGCCCATGCGGAAGCGCTCTCCTTCCTCGGGCATTTCTGCCAGGTGGAGGCCGAGTGGCATGTGCGCGCCGTCGCCAGCCGCTATGCCCCGCTCGACCTGATGCCGAAGGAAGCGATCCAGACCCGCTCGGCGCTTGCCGCCATGCCGCCCCTCGTCAAAGGCTATCTGCGCCTCGGCGCCCGCTTTGGCGATGGCTGCGTGATCGACCATGATTTCGGCACCACGGATGTGTTCGTCGTGCTGCCGGTGGAGGCGATCTCGGACCGGTATATCAATTACTACGGGGCCGAAGCGCAGCGCTTTGCGGCTTGAGAAGGCCGTATTCAAAAATTTAAAGTATTGATTTAGTGTTCGGCTGTTAAAGGTACTGATCTCTTCAGATTGTTTAATCGTGAAGGTACGATTCCGAAAAATTGAAAATCGTTCGGATGTGATGGCGCGCTAGCGCCCGTATGATTTGGGCTGCGTTCGAAAGCCTGATTGTTTCAAGCGAATTGTCTCCATCGGAGGGATGATTTCGGGAGGCGTGAGCTGACGCGACGCGGCAGTTTTCAAAGATATATTTCTCAACGGAGATACCGTTTCGGTCTTTGTGAAACTGTTCTATCGTCCTCTCATTCACGTTTGCACATGCTTCTTCGAAAGCATCCGCGATCCACTGCCTGACCTCCCGGCCTTTGCGCTTCATTTCGAACACTTTGAAGAAGCTCAAAACTTCCTGTGATGCGATGCCAGCTTCAGCTGCGTTCAGGCCCTCTCTGTAGTAAGAGAGACAGTTCAGTAACGCATTGTCTTGAGGCATTGTCCGGTAGAACATCCAACGCTGCATTGTGGCAAACGCTGTGTCATGTCTCGGAACTGGCACTGGTACAGGGTTGCCAGACCAACCATCGCGCAAGACTGCATGGCAATCATCGCACCATGAGAGCAGGCTTAAAAAGCGATTCAGAAGTGTCAGAGCTTCTTCATTTGTGATGCGTTCAGTGTGCAAATCTATGCTGATTGAATGTGAATACTCACTAGTTTTGGGAAACAACACAAAATGATGGCCGCCAAAAGAAATACGTGTTGGGCTCTTCGGCCATGTGGCATCGGTATCAACGCCAATATTCAGAAAACATGAATGCGACGTGGCACCCAGACGTTGACAAAAAGCGCCTAGCTCTTCTTCATTCTGATATTCGCACCAATCCGTCTCCACAGGCAAATTTAAGCTCCGGGAGAGAGCGACATTTCGTTTGAGCTCTCGAAAAAAGGCGCGGCCTAGAATGAGTTGCCTAGTACTGGCTGAAATCGGGCGATCGTGGTCAAATTCTTCCTCGGAACCCTTTGCTGTCAGCGAAATGGCGTATTTTGAAACATATGAGAACGTCCGTCGCTGGCCGTTCTCTTCGGAAACGAGACGCGCTTGGTATTCATTCGCCCCAGAGGTGTGGGCCATCGATAGTGATAGCGATATTAGCGTTTTCCAGACTTCACTTTCGCTGAGCAGGGCAGCAATGGCGGAGTTGAGCGAGGTCGACCTTTGAAACGAAGCTTCGATGCCGCCCACGGGCCGAAGGTCACCCATAATAGAGGCGACCTGCCCTGCCCTGTTGCTGGATTTTGGAACGAATCCAATTATTGCGGAAGCGATCTGCTCGTTGGTGAGACGTTCGCCAGCCTTGCCGCGCCCACGAGGCAGTAGGTGATAGCTGCGCAAGCCTTCGAAGCGCTTTAACGTTTCGCTGTAATCTTCTGCTTCGGAAATACTCTTGTGAAGTATAGAAGATAGGCTCTTTGCATACATGTTTTTTTATTTTCTTGAGTTTTTCTGACCTCAAACCGCCGCATTATAAGCCGCAATCGCCGCCATGTTTACGATATCCGAATCCTTCGCGTTGAGCGAAACCACCTGAACAGACTTGTTCAGCCCCACCAGAAGCGGGCCGATGACGGTTGAGCCGCCCAGTTCCTGCAGCATCTTGGTGGAGATGGAGGCGGAGTGGAAGGCGGGCATGACGAGCACGTTCGCCGGGCCCGACAGGCGGCAGAAGGGATATTGCTGCATCAGGCTCGGATTCAGCGCCACATCGGCGGCCATCTCGCCATCATATTCGAAATCGACCCGGCGCTTGTCGAGGATCTTCACCGCCTCCTGCACACGCTCGGAACGTTCGCCCGGCGGGTGGCCGAAGGTGGAATAGGCGAGCATCGCCACGCGCGGCTCATAGCCCATGCGGCGGGCCTGTCCGGCAGCCTCCTCGGCAATGTCGGCCAGCTCCTCGGAATTGGGCATGTCGTGCACCGCCGTATCGGCCACCAGCACGGTGCGCCCGCGGCACAGCGCCAGCGTGACGCCGATGACCCGGTGGCCGGGGCGGGCGTCGATCACGCGGCGCACATCGTCGAGCACGGTGGAATAGTTGCGCGTCACGCCGCTCACCATCGCATCCGCATCGCCCAGCGCTACCATGGTTGCGGCGAAGTGGTTGCGGTCGTTGTTGATCAGGCGCTGCGCATCGCGGAAGAGATAGCCCTTCCGCTGCAGGCGCTCATAGAGATAGTCGGCATAGATGCTGTTGCGGCGCGAAAGCCGCGCATTGATGATCTCGATGCCGGATTTGGAAAGATCGACGCCCGCCTGCCGCGCCGTCTCGCGGATCTGCTCCTCCCGGCCGAGAAGAATGGCGGTGCCGAGCTTCTGGTTCACATAGGAGGCGGCAGCGCGCATCACCTGTTCTTCCTCGCCCTCGGCGAAGACCACGCGCTTGGGCTGGCGGCGCACCCGGTCGTAGATGCGCTGGAGCGTCGAGGCGAGCGGGTCGCGGCGGGCCGAAAGCTCGTTTTCGTATTTCTGCATGTCGAGGATGGGACGGCGGGCAACGCCCGAATCCATCGCCGCCTTTGCGACAGCCACCGGCACCGCCGAGATGAGGCGCGGATCGAACGGCACGGGGATAATGTAGTTGGGGCCATATTTTGGGCGGTTGCCCTGATAGGCTGCGGCCACATCGTCCGGCACGTCCTTGCGGGCAAGCTCGGCCAGCGCTTCGGCGGCGGCCACCTTCATCGCGTCGTTGATGGTGGTCGCGCGCACATCGAGCGCACCACGGAAGATGTAGGGGAAGCCGAGGACGTTGTTCACCTGGTTGGGATAGTCCGAGCGGCCCGTCGCCATGATGGCGTCGGTGCGGATTTCGGCCACTTCCTCTGGCGTGATTTCCGGGTCCGGATTGGCCATAGCGAAGATGATCGGGTTTTTCGCCATGGACTGCACCATGGTCGGCGTCAGCGCGCCCTTGGCCGAAAGGCCGAAAAACACATCCGCCCCTTCCAGCGCCTCGGCCAGCGTGCGCTTGTCGGTTTCGACGGCATGGGCGGATTTCCACTGGTTCATGCCTTCCTCGCGGCCCTTGTAGACCACGCCCTTCGTGTCGCAGAGGAAGACGTTTTCCGGCGCAAGGCCAAGCGATTTGGCAAGCTCGATACAGGCAATGCCGGCAGCCCCCGCGCCATTGCAGACAAGCTTGGTCGTCTTGATGTCGCGGTCGGTGAGGTGCAGCGCGTTGATGAGGCCGGCGAGCGCGATGATCGCCGTGCCGTGCTGGTCGTCATGAAAGACGGGGATGTCCATCAGCTCGCGCAACTGGCTTTCGATGATGAAGCACTCGGGCGCCTTGATGTCTTCCAGATTGATGCCGCCGAAGGAGGGGCCGAGCAGCTTGACGCAGTTGACGAAGGCGTCGGCGTCTTCCGTGTCGACCTCGAGATCGATGGAATCCACGTCGGCGAAGCGTTTGAAAAGGACGGATTTGCCCTCCATCACCGGCTTGGAGGCGAGCGCGCCCAGATTGCCGAGGCCGAGGATCGCCGTACCGTTGGAAATGACGGCCACCATGTTGCCGCGCGTGGTGTAGTCGAAGGCGCGGCTCGGGTCTTCGGCAATGGCCTGAACGGGAACCGCCACGCCCGGAGAATAGGCGAGCGACAGGTCGCGCTGCGTCGCCATCGGCTTGGTGGGGGTGATTTCCAGCTTGCCGGGTCTGCCGGATGAGTGGAA
The DNA here is from genome assembly GCF_017794765.1 of Nitratireductor sp. Taxonomy (GTDB): domain Bacteria; phylum Pseudomonadota; class Alphaproteobacteria; order Rhizobiales; family Rhizobiaceae; genus Nitratireductor. The sequence goes on from NZ_CP051236.1 coordinate 1,104,636, forward strand.
GTCGAGCGCTTCCTGCGGGCTGACGGACGGTCCCTGACGTTCGGACTTTTTATCGTTGGGCATGTCGGCTTTTTTCCTCCGGGAGACGGGCTCTGGCTTATGCTTTCTGTGGAGTTTTGCCAGTGACGGGTGCATAAGGCTACACTTTTGCCCAGTAAATGGCCAAGCAGATTGAAGCTGTTGATTTGAAGCCAGTACAAAGCCAATGCAAAGGCTGGGGGAGCCCTCCTTGAACGACGAAACGCCCATGCGCCAAAAGGCAATGCAGGCAGCCGCCGGGGCAACGCCCATGATGGCGCAATATATCGAGATCAAGACGGCCAATCCCGATTCGCTCCTGTTCTATCGCATGGGCGATTTCTATGAGCTGTTCTTCGAGGATGCGGAGATTGCCAGCCGGGCGCTGGGCATCACGCTCACCAGGCGCGGCAAGCACCAGGGCGACGACATCCCCATGTGCGGCGTGCCGGTGCATGCGGCTGACGATTATTTGCAGAAGCTGATCGGGCTTGGCCATCGCGTCGCTGTCTGTGAGCAGATGGAAGACCCGGCGGAGGCGAAGAAGCGCGGTTCGAAATCCGTGGTGCGGCGCGATGTGATCCGGCTGGTCACGCCGGGCACCATCACCGAGGAAAAGCTGCTCGACCCCTCCGAGGCCAACTATCTGATGGCCCTTGGCCGGGTGAAGGGAGGGGATGAGAGCCTTGCGCTCGCCTGGATCGACATTTCCACCGGCGCGTTTCGGGTCGCACCCACGCGGCCCGACCGGCTTTTGGCCGATGTACTGCGCATCGACCCGCGTGAGCTGATCGTGCCCGAGGCCGTCTATTATGACGAGGCCTTCCGGCCTGCCTTCGATGTTCTGGGACGGGTGGCCAATCCGCAGCCGGCGAACCTGTTCGATTCCGCCTCCGCCGAAATGCGCCTGACGCGCTTTTATGGCGTGGCGACGCTGGAAGGTTTTGGCCGCTATTCCCGCGCCGAGCTTTCGGCCATTTCCGGCGCGGTCGCCTATGTGGAGAAGACCCAGAAGGCAGAGCGTCCGCCGCTTGGCCGCCCGGAACGTGATGACGAGGGCGCGAGCCTGTTCATCGACCCGGCGACCCGCGCCAATCTGGAGCTTGGCCGCACCTTGTCCGGCAGCCGCGAGGGCAGCCTTGCCAAAGCCATCGACCGCACGGTGACGGGGGCGGGCAGCCGGCTTTTGTTCGAGCGGCTCATGTCACCGCTCACCGATCCGGAGGCGATTGGCAGGCGGCTCGATGCGGTGTCCTTCTTTCTTGCCGAGCCGGGCCTGCGCGAGGATATGCGCCGGCTTCTGAAGGGCGTACCGGACATTGCCCGCGCGCTTTCGCGTCTGGCGCTCAACCGTGGTGGCCCGCGCGATCTCGGCGCGCTCGCCTCCGGTTTCGAGGCAGCGCATGGCGTGGCGGAGCTGCTTATGGGTAAGGACGCGCCGGCGGAGATCGCCGGAGCGCTTTCCGGAATAGCCGGTCTTCCCATGGATTTTGCCGCCCATCTTGCGCGCGCGCTTTCTGATGAGCTTCCGCTTTTAAAGCGCGACGGCGGGTTCATCCGCGCCGGCTACAATGACGAGCTCGACGAGATGCGCGCGCTTCGCGACCAGTCGCGCCGGGTGATCGCCGAGATGGAGCGGCAGCTTGCCGAGGAGACGGGCGTCAAGTCGCTCAAGATCCGGCACAACAATGTGCTCGGCTACTACATTGAGGTCACGGCCAACAATGCCGGCGTGATGACGGGAACGGATGAGGCCAAGGCCCGCTTCATCCACCGCCAGACCATGGCCAACGCCATGCGCTTCACCACGACGGAACTGGCCGAGCTTGAAACGAAAATCGCCAACGCCGCCGACCGCGCCTTGCAGATCGAGCTTGGCGTGTTCGACCAGCTGCTGTCGGAAGCAGTGTCCGCCGCCGATAGCATCCGCGCTGCCGCCGATGCGCTGGCGGTGCTCGATGTTTCGGCCGCACTTGCCGAGCTTGCGGAAGCGGAAAACTATTGCCGCCCGCAGGTGGACGACAGTCTCGACTTCCACATTGAGGGTGGACGGCATCCGGTGGTCGAGCAGGCGTTGCGCAGGCAACTGGCCGAACCGTTCGTTGCCAATGACTGCGACCTCTCGCCGACAGGTGAGGAGCAGGCGGGCGCGATCTGGCTTCTGACAGGCCCGAACATGGGCGGTAAATCGACTTTTCTGCGCCAGAACGCGCTGATCGCGGTGATGGCGCAGATGGGCTCCTTCGTGCCCGCGTCTATTGCCCGCATCGGCGTGGTGGACCGTCTCTTCAGCCGCGTCGGTGCGTCCGATGATCTGGCGCGTGGCCGTTCGACCTTCATGGTCGAAATGGTGGAGACCGCGGCGATCCTCAATCAGGCGGGGCCGCGCGCGCTGGTGATCCTTGATGAGATTGGCCGGGGAACAGCGACGTTTGACGGTCTTTCCATTGCCTGGGCAGCGGTCGAGTATCTGCACGAACAAAACCGCTGCCGGGCGCTCTTCGCCACCCATTTCCACGAGATGACAGCGCTTTCCGAAAAGCTCGGAAGGCTCTCCAATGTCACCATGCGGGTGAAGGAATTCGAGGGTGACGTGGTGTTCCTGCACGAGGTGGGACGCGGCGCGGCCGACCGCTCCTACGGCGTACAGGTGGCGAGGCTTGCTGGCCTGCCCCATGCGGTGGTCGAACGCGCCCGCGAGGTGCTCCAGCAGCTTGAAGAGGGCGAAACCTCCGGCAATGCCTCGAAGCTGATCGATGATCTGCCGCTCTTCTCGGTGGCGGCAAAACAGGAAGCCAAGGCATCGAAGGCACCTGACCGGCTTGGCGATGAGCTGCAGGCGATCAACCCCGACGACCTGACCCCGCGCGAGGCGCTGGAGGCGCTTTACCGGCTGAAGCAGATTGCGGCGGAGAAATAGGCTGCTTGCCTCGCCCTAAAGCACATCGCCCCAGTCGGCCTTGCGGGCGGCCCTGAAGGAGGGGCCTTCGCGGCGGGTGACAAGGCGTTCCTCCAGAGCGCCGCTGCTGGTGCACAGTTTCAGGCGCACCATGCCGCTGGCCTTCTTTGGCGGGGCGAGCACTCGGTCGGGTCGGTCGTCGGGTGCGTGGCGAGACACCGCCAGAAAGCAGAATTTTTCATCCTCCCACGGCACCTCGCCGCCCTTGGCTGTGCGGTGCAGGCGCGAGCGGGCCACGCGGCGCGAAAAATGACACCAGTCGGGGTCCCCCACCGGGCAGGGCGCGTGATGCGGGCAGGGGGCCAGAATGTAAGCGCCGAGAGCGGTAAGTCGGTCGCGTGCGGCAAGAATGCGCTGCCAGCCGGCAGGGGTGCCTGGCTCCACGATCACCAGCGTGTCGGTGGTCAGGGCCCAGAGGCGGTCGATCAGCGCTTCGCGCACCGCCGGGGCAAGCTCATCCAGAACATAACAGAGCGTCACGAGGTCGGCCGGCGCGATATCGGTGAGACCGCCTTCGATGCTTGCCGCAAGCCACCTGGTGTTCACGGGAAGAGCTTCAGCAAGCCTTGCGCCCGCCTCGCGCATGGCAGCGCTTGTTTCAACAAGCGTCGCCACACCAAGATGTGGCCACTCTGCATGTGCCGCCCAAAGCGCTGTGCCGGGGCCCGCGCCGACGTCGAGCATGCGCGATGGCGCAAGATCCCGACGCCGGGCCGCCGTCTCGGAAACGCACTGGCGCACCGCGGCATAAGTGGCGGGCAGACGGGTTGCCAGATAGGCTTTTGCCGCCAGCGTGTCCCCCACATGCAGGCTACCATCGCGGGTTTCGGCGCGATAGCGCTGCGACAGGCGCCGGGCGGCGTCCTGTATATCGGAAAGCGGGGTGCCTTCCAGAAGTGCATCGACTGCCTGGCGCAGCGGGGCGGGAAGCTCCATTTGAAACCCGGGTGGTTGGTGTGCGAAACGGGTGCGACATAGCGGCAGGCGGTAAAACCCGCAACCGCAGTTTTTGGCAGCCATTTCGCAGCGCGCGAAAACACGCTATACAGCGCCGCCAACTCGGGAAACTCATGGCCAAGGTTCCACTCAAGCTCGATCAGATCATCGATGGCGCGGCGTTGCGTGCCGAGCTATCAGCCTTTGCCGAACAGTCGAGCGGTCCAGAGCAGCGCTCGAAGGTTATGAAGGCACTGAAGGCGCGCATAGCTGAAGGCCGCAAAGTCGCTGAAACCATGCTGATGAATGATGGGGGGGGCACGGCCTGCGCGGCGCGTCTCTCGCACCTCATGGATGTGATCATCACCGAGGTGCAGCTTTTTGCGGCAACGCATGTCTATCCGACACAAAACCCTTCATCGGCAGAGCGGTTGGCGATCGTCGCGGTCGGTGGCTATGGGCGTGGCACGCTGGCGCCAGGCTCCGATATAGATCTCCTGTTTCTGCTTCCTTACAAGCAAACCCCGTGGGGCGAGCAGATCGTTGAATATGTGCTCTATATGCTGTGGGACATGGGGCTGAAGGTCGGTCATGCCACCCGCAACATCGATGAGTGCATCCGCCAGGCGCGCACCGACATGACGATCCGCACTGCGGTTCTGGAAGCGCGCTTCATTTGCGGTGAGAAGCCTCTCTACGAGGAAATGGTCGAGCGCTTCGACGAGGAAGTGGTCAAGGATACGGGCGCCGAATACAGCCAGGCCAAGCTGGCCGAGCGCGACCTGCGCCATGCCAAGGCGGGCGAGAGCCGCTATCTGGTCGAGCCCAATGTGAAGGACGGGAAGGGCGGCCTGCGCGACTTGCACACGCTGTTCTGGATCGGCAAATATTTTTACCGTGTGCGCCGCGCGGAAGACCTGGTGGGGCAGGGCGTTTTCACCCGCAAGGAATATCTCCAGTTTCGCAAGGCGGAAGATTTTCTCTGGGCAGTGCGCTGCCACATGCACTTTCTTACCGGAAAGGCTGAAGAGCGGCTGCATTTCGATATTCAGCGCGATATTGCCGAGCGGCTTGGCTATACGAGCCATCCCGGCCTGTCGGCGGTCGAGCGTTTCATGAAGCACTACTTCCTGACCGCCAAGGGCGTGGGCGACCTGACCCGCATCTTCTGTGCGGCTCTTGAGGAGGAGCAGGGCAAGCATGTGCCCGGCTTCAACCGCTTTTTCATGAATTTCTCGCGCCGCCGCAGAAAACTTGCAGGCACCAGCGATTTCATCGTCGACAATCACCGCATCAACGTGGCCGACGAAGGTGTGTTCGAGCGCGACCCGGTGAACCTGTTGCGCCTCTTCTGGTTCGCAGACCGGCACGGGCTCGAATATCACCCCGAAGCGCTGAAGCTGCTTACCCGTTCGCTCAAGCTGATCGATCGCAATCTGCGCCGCGACAAGGAGGCCAATCGCCTCTTCATGGATGTGCTGACATCCGACCGCGATCCCGCGCTCAATATGCGCCGCATGAACGAGGCAGGCGTTCTGGGCAAGCTCATCCCCGATTTTAACAAGATCGTGGCGATGATGCAGTTCAACATGTACCACCACTATACGGTCGACGAGCATCTCATCCGCTGCATTGGCGTCCTGTCCGAGATCGAGCATGGCGACGGGGAGAAGCTGCATCCGCTTTCCCATTCCCTGATGCCCTCGCTGAAACCGTGGCGCGAAGTGCTCTACACCACGGTGCTTCTGCATGACATCGCCAAGGGGCGACCCGAAGACCACGAGACGGCGGGCGCGCGTATCGCCCGCAGGCTGTGTCCGCATATGGGGTTCGATCCCAAGGAAACGGAGATGATCGCCTGGCTGGTCGAGCATCATCTCGACATGTCCATGGTTGCCCAGACGCGCGATCTGAACGACCGCAAGACCATCCAGGACTTCGCCGACATGGTGCAGTCCGTGGAACGGCTGAAGCTGCTTCTGGTGCTGACCGTCTGCGACATTCGTGGGGTAGGGCCGGGCGTATGGAATGGCTGGAAGGGGCAGCTCCTGCGCACGCTCTATTATGAGACCGAAGTGCTTCTGACCGGTGGCTTCTCGGAGGCACCGCGCTCGACCCGTGCGGATGAGGCGCGCCAGAGGCTGGCAAGCGCGCTAGAGGAGCACGGCTGGCCGAAAAAAGACATCGAGGACTATCTCGAATTGCATTATTCGGCCTATCTTTTGGCCGTCGATCTGGATGATCAGATCCGCCATGCGGATTTCATCCGGGAGGCAGACCGGGAGGAGCGCCCGCTGGCCACGATGGTGAAGCCACACACATTCGAGGCGGTGACGGAGATTACCGTATTTGCTCCAGACCACCCCCGCCTCCTGTCCATCATTGCGGGTGCCTGCTCGGCGGCGGGAGCAAACATCGTCGATGCGCAGATTTTCACCACCACCCATGGCCGCGCGCTCGATACGATCCTGATCAACCGTGAATTCGATTTCGATGCGGATGAGCGCCGCCGCGCCGAAAGTGTACGCAAGCTCATCGAGGATGTACTCTCGGGCAAATCCTATCTGCCAGACATGATTGAAAAGCGCGCAAAGCCGCGCCGCGGCACCCGTGCTTTTCGTGTCGAACCGCGTGTGGAGATTGGCAACACGCTGTCGAACCGCTTCTCTGTCATCGAGGTCAAGGGGCTGGATCGGCCGGGTCTTCTCTCGGAGGTGACCGAAACGCTGTCTGATCTCTCGCTGGATATAGCTTCCGCACACATCACCACTTTCGGTGAGAAGGTGATCGACACATTCTACGTGACCGATCTCACCGGCCAGAAGATCGTCAGCACCGATCGGCTGGACGCCATTCGCAAGGCTCTTCTAAAAACGCTGGAAAGCGGCGTGGAGCGATCGGCGAGAGGCAAGTCACGGGCGGCTGCCGAATGAGCGGAACAGCGGGGGAGGGAGTCTTGCAGGGCGGCGGCGGGAGCAGCGTTCCGGCATGGATCCCCGGGCTTGACCCGGGGATCCATGCCAGAGCATCTCAGCATTGCAATTCTATGGATTGCAGCCCCCATCCCGCTCCCGTTTTCAGGTCTTCCTAGCCATGAGTCTCATTGGAAAATTCGCCAGTGTCGGCAGCGCCACCATGGCAAGCCGCATACTCGGCTTTGCGCGTGAGGCTCTTATCGCCGCCGCGATCGGTGTCGGCCCCGTGACCGATGCCTTCTATGCCGCGTTCCGCTTTCCCAATCTCTTCCGGAGGCTCTTCGCTGAAGGTGCGTTCAACACCGCCTTCATTCCGCTGTTTGCCAAGGAAATGGAGGGCGGCGGCATCGAGGCGGCGCGGCGCTTTGGTGAAAATGTGCTCGCCGTTCTGATCACGGTGCTCTTGGCGCTGTCGGCCGCGGCCATGCTCGCCATGCCATTCCTCGTCTCCACCATCATCGCGCCGGGTTTCGCCGACACGCCGGAGAAGTTCGATCTGACGGTGATCATGACGCGTATCATGTTCCCCTATCTGTTCTGCATGTCACTGGTCGCCATGTTCTCCGGCATTCTGAATGCGATGCGCCATTATTTTCTGGCAGCATTGGTGCCAACGCTTCTCAATGTCATTCTGATCGGGGTTCTGCTTGTCGCGCTGCTATGGGAATTCGACCCACGCCAGACGGGGATCTGGCTTGCCTGGGGTGTGTTTGCTTCGGGTCTGGCGCAGCTTTTCTTTCTCATTCAGGGCGCGCGTCACGCGGGCTATTCCATGCGGTTGCGCCCGCCGCGTCTCACACCGGGCGTCAAGCGCCTGCTTGTGCTGATGGCGCCTGCGCTGCTCACCGGCGGCATCATGCAGATCAACCTTCTGGTCGGGCAGATCATTGCCTCCACGCAGGACAATGCCATTGGTCTTCTGAACTTTGCCGACCGCATCAACCAGTTGCCACTCGGCGTCATCGGCATTGCAGTTGGCGTGGTGCTCCTGCCGGAGCTCTCCCGTGCGCTGAAGGCGGGGGATCATGCCGACGCGCAACATCTGCAAAACCGATCCATGGAATTCGCGCTGGGGCTCACACTGCCAGCCGCCGTAGGGCTCATGGTGATGCCGGCTCCGATCGTTGCCATACTCTATGAACGTGGCCAGTTTACCGCTCTCGATACGGCGATGACGGCGGCGGCTCTCGCGGCCTTCGCGAGCGGTCTTCCGGCCTATGTGCTGACCAAGGTGTTTCAGCCAGCCTTTTTTGCCCGCGAGGACATGAAAACACCCATGTGGTTCTCGCTGATCACGGTGGTGGTGAACATTGCGGCGAGCCTCCTGTTTTTCCCTCTGTATGGTCATGTGGCCATTGCCGGGGCGACGGCGCTCTCTGCCTGGGTGAACGTGCTGCTGCTGGCCATTACCCTCTGGCGGCGCGGCGACTTTCGTCCGTCGTCGCTCACCCTTCGTCGCATCACCTTTATGTTGCTTGCGAGCGCAGTCATGGGAGCGGTCGTGTGGGCGCTGCTTGCTGCTCTGCCGGAGTTCGTGGGACACGATCTTCTGATCGTCCGCATTCTCACGGTTATTGCCATCGTCCTTCTGGCGGCCATTGCCTATTTTGGCGTGGCGCTTGCGACCGGTGGCATCGACCGGGCGGAACTGGCGCGTGTTCGGCGCAGACGCGGCAGATAAGTCTCCCATTAACCGAATGCGAAGGCAGGGCTGATAGCGTGCCCTTCGCTATTTCGGGGGAGAGGCATGCAGCAACGGCTCTATTACATCGATTTCCTGCGTGTCTCCGCGTTCATGCTGCTGATCGCCTACCATGCATCAGTGGCGTTCTTTCCCGACATGAAGTGGCTGATCGAAGCGCCGGAAGGCAGTGCCACGCTGTCGCTTATCATGAAATTCCCGCGCGCGTGGCGGCTCGCCCTGCTTTTTTTTGTGTCAGGCATGGGGACGTGGTTCGTCTACCGGCGGTGTAGCGACCTCAGCTTCCTGAAAGGCCGCTTCAAGCGGCTTTTCCCTCCGCTGATCTTCGCCATGTGCGTCATCATCGTGCCGCAGGTCTGGTACGAGCGCATATATGAGAATGGCTATGAGGGGTCGTTCCTCACCTTCTGGCTCACGCGCTATTTCACCGAAGGCAAGTATCCGGACGGGAATTTCACCTGGGCGCATATGTGGTTTGTTGCCTATCTGCTGGTGATGACCTTTGTCTGCTATCCGGTCTTCCGCTTGATCGACCAGCCTTTCATGAAGCCTGTGACCGACTGGTTTCAACGGATAGCCGCCTCACCCCGGGTCTATTTGCTTTTTCTCCTTCCGCTCGTGTTCAATCTCGCGCTGTCGCCCATTTTCCCGCGCCAGACCAATGCGCTTTATAATGACGGCGCATGGTTTGCGGTGTGGGCGAGCTGGTTCGGGCTTGGCTTTCTGTTTGCCCGATACCACCAGGCATTGATCGGGACCGTGGTGGGTTTGCGCTGGCAAAGTGCCGGGTTGGCAGCAGTGCTGACGCTGGCGATCTACCTTTTTTCATGGACAGGAGCTGGCGGGTTTTCGATCGGCGATTATGAAACCATGACACCACTATACAAGGCACTGCTGATGGCGCTTGCATGGACGATGATCCTGGCGCTATGCGGGTTCGCCGCGAAGCATCTGGATGCACCGAGTGCAATCGTCTCATGGCTCAATCGCAAGGTGTTTCCGCTTTACATCGTGCATCAGACCGTGGTGGTGGCGGCCCTCTATTATGTGCTGCCGCTCGGGCTTGGGGTCTGGACGGAGTATGCGCTGGTGCTGATGGCGACGTTCGCCGGCTCTTTTCTGTTCGCCATGGCGGTTGAGTTACTGCCTGGGCGCATCGGCCTTCTGGTGGGGCTTCCGCCACGTGGAAAGCCGCTGCCGGCGGGTGGCGCGGAAACGCAATCGATGCGTGGGGCTTGATTGCCGGTTTCTCGTCGTTCATAAGCCATGGCGCGCGGCCTTCGCGCTCCACAGGGCATTCAGGAAAGATCCATGAGCGAATTCAGGGAGCTCGTCTTCTCCGGCGTTCAGCCGACGGGCAATCTTCACCTCGGCAATTATCTGGGCGCGCTGCAGAAATTCGTCGCTCTGCAGGACAGCCATGAGTGCATCTATTGCGTCGTCGATCTGCATTCACTGACCGCGACCATGGCGCACGACGATCTGGCCGACCAGACGCGTTCGATCACCGCCGCTTTCCTCGCGAGCGGCATCGATCCGAAGAAGAACATCGTCTTCAACCAGAGCCAGGTGCTGCAGCACGCCGAGCTCGCATGGATTTTCAACTGCGTTGCGCGCATCGGCTGGATGAACCGCATGACGCAGTTCAAGGACAAGGCCGGCAAGGATCGTGAAAACGCATCGCTCGGTCTGCTTGCCTATCCGAGCCTCATGGCGGCCGACATTCTCGTCTACCGCGCCACCCATGTGCCGGTGGGGGACGACCAGAAACAGCACCTTGAGCTGACGCGTGACATTGCGCAAAAGTTCAACAACGACTTTTCCCAGCGCATCGCCGAACTGGGCTATGGCGTCGAAATGGAGGTGGGCGAGGAAAAGGTGAACGGCTTCTTCCCGCTCACCGAACCGCTGATCGAAGGCGCTATCACGCGGGTGATGAGCCTGCGTGACGGTTCCAAGAAGATGTCCAAATCGGACCCCTCCGACCTGTCGCGCATCAACCTGACGGACGAGGCCGACGCCATCGCCAAAAAGATAAAGAAGGCGAAGACCGACCCCGAGCCACTGCCCTCTGAAGTGGGCGGCCTGGCAGAGCGCCCCGAGGCGCAGAACCTCGTTGGCATTTATGCCGCGCTTTCCGGTGTCACCAAGGCGGATGTTCTTGCAGAGTTCGGTGGACGCCAGTTCTCGGAGTTCAAGCCGGCATTGGCGGAGCTTGCAGTCGAGAAGCTGTCCCCGATCGCAGGCGAGATGCGCCGTATCATCGCTGATCCCGCCTATATCGATGGCGTTCTGTGCGAGGGTGCGGGACGGGCACGCGAGAAGGCGGAAGCGACCATGAAGATGGTGCGCGAAATCATCGGGCTCATCGACGGGTGACCCCGATGAGCGCCCCGTCTTGCCGAAAGCCCTCTGCAATGGCAGATTGCGCGGAATTGGCGGGGCACTCGCCGGCGAAACAGGACGTGTGAATGGTCTCCAAGCGACTGATCCGCGAGGCGGGGCACCGCCGCAAATTCCTTGCCATCATTGATGACACGCCCGAATGCGAGCGGGCCGTTGCCTATGCGGCCCGGCGTGCCCAGTCGACGAACGGCGTTCTGGTGCTTCTTTTCGTGATCGAACCCGGGGACTTTCAGCATTGGCTGGGGGTTGAGCAGATCATGCGTGAGGAAGCGACGGCAACCGCCAATGCGGCACTCGATACCCACGCGACCAAGGTCCGCGAGACCATCGGCATCGAGCCGGAGCTCGTCGTGCGCGAAGGAAAATCCGCTGACGAGATTCACAAGCTGATCGAAGAGGATCAGGACATCGCCATTCTGGTTTTGGCGGCGGGCAGTTCCAAGGAAGGTCCGGGGCCGCTTGTCTCGTCCATTGCCGGTAAGACGGCCGCTTTTCCCATCCCCGTCACCGTCGTGCCGCAGAATCTGAGCGACGAGGAAATCGAAAGCCTGGCATAAGCGCGCGGTGCTCCCCATATGTGCGCTTGAACCGTCGAACGATTCCGCCTATTTTAGAATCATTCCAATAAACGCCAGATCGGAAAACTACAATGTTCATTCAGACCGAAGCGACCCCCAATCCCGCGACGCTGAAATTCCTGCCTGGCCGAGTGGTTCTGGAAGAGGGCACTGCCGACTTCCGCGAGGCAGAGTCCGCGGCGGAGACATCGCCTCTGGCCGAGCGGCTTTTTTCGGTCACAGGCGTGTCCGGTGTCTTTTTCGGTTATGACTTCATTACGGTCACCAAAGAGGATGGGCCAGACTGGCAGCATTTGAAGCCGGCCATTCTCGGCACCATCATGGAGCATTTCATGTCGGGGCAGCCCGTCATGGCGAAAGCAGGGTTAGGCGGGCTTCCGGTTTCGGAAGACGGAGAGTTTTATGACGAGGCCGACGAGCAGATCGTTTCGACCATCAAGGAACTGCTCGACACCCGTGTGCGTCCCGCAGTCGCTCAGGATGGTGGTGACATCACGTTCCGAGGCTATGAGAAGGGCACTGTCTTTCTGCATATGAAGGGCGCCTGCGCTGGCTGCCCGTCCTCCACCGCCACTTTGAAGCACGGCATCCAGAACCTGCTCCATCACTTCGTGCCGGAAGTACGGGAAGTCGAACAGGTGCTCTGATCGCTCCCGCAACAGGATTTAGGCAAGAAAAAACCGGGCTCTTAGGCCCGGTTTTTTTTCAGGGTCGGAACAAAAGACCCTGGTCGCTGAGACGGTTTCTACCGCTTAACGATTACTTTAGCACCAACTTCGGTACGGTTGTAAAGGTCGATTATGTCCTGATTCATCAATCGGATGCAGCCCGAGGACATTGCTTTGCCGATGGAGCGCCATTCCGGCGTGCCGTGCAGGCGATAGCCCGTATCGCCACCGCGGTTGAACAGATAGAGCGCGCGGGCGCCGAGCGGATTGGACAGGCCGGGCGGCATGCCGCGGCGCCATTTCGCAAGTTCCGGCTGACGGCCGATCATTGCAGAGGGCGGCGTCCAGGTCGGCCATTCGCGTTTCATCGCAATGCGCGCTGTGCCTGCCCATTCAAAACCCTCACGACCAACACCGATGCCATAGCGCATAGCCTTGCCGCCATCCATCACCAGGTAGAGAAACTTGGCATTGGTGTCGACAATGATGGTGCCGGGCTTCTCCTTGGTTTCGTAAGAAACAATCTGACGATGATACTGGCGGGGAACTTCGTTGATCGGGATCCGTGGCAATTGATAGCCAGCGTCTTTCACTGTGCCGTAGTCGGAGGTGAATACCTTGAAAGGTCCGTCCGTCGTACAGCCTGCGAGTGCTGTTGCGAATCCCAGTGCCGCAGCGACGGCGATGGCCTTGAATCTCATGTGTTCCCCCAACCCGGATACCTTAATTGTGCCTGAAGCGTATCGCAATTTGAGCACCATTGTTAAATTCTTGGTTAATGAATTGCCAAGGCTTCGGCCGCATTGACGTTGCGTAAGCCTGTTATTGACTCCGATTATTGCAAACAGGCAACACAATCCCCAGTTTCGATGAAAGCGCAGGAGCTGCATCATGAATGTTGGACAGGCCGCCCGCCGTTCGGGATTGCCGGCTAAGACGATTCGCTATTATGAGGAAATCGGCTTGATAGCGCCGCAGCGTGCGGGCAATGGCTATCGCGCCTACAGCGACGAAGATCTGCATTTCCTCACCTTCCTGAAACGAGCCCGGGGGCTCGGCTTCTCAATCGACGAGTGCCGGCAACTCATGGCGCTTTATCGCGACAGGGAACGGGCAAGTCAGGACGTGCGCGATATCGCCGTGTCCCACGTGGCGGCAATCGACGAGAAGATTGCCGAACTCCAGTCCATGCGCGCGACCCTGAATAAGTTGATCCTCGCCTGTCGCGGCGATGAACGCCCCGATTGTCCGATCCTCAACGACATTGCCGGAGCGCGCTGAGGCTTCAATCAGACGTGCGGGAATGGCATAGTCTCCAGATGCCTATCATCTCTCCGATTCCCCTTAATCCTCTGGCCGATGGGCGCCAGTCTGACCGGGCCATGGTTATCCGCCGCGGTGTCCAGCGGCTGCTCATGACCATGGGGGCCGTGGTTCTGCCGGAGTTGACGCTTGCCACGGGCCGCCGTGCCGACCTCGTGGCACTGACGCTGAAGGGCGACATCTGGATTATCGAGATCAAGTCCTCGGTCGAGGATTTCCGGGTGGATCGGAAATGGCCGGAATACCGCCAGCACTCCGACCGCTTCTTTTTTGCAACCCACCCGGAAGTACCTGCAGAAATTTTCCCCCAAGAGTGCGGTTTCATCCTGTCTGACGGTTATGGGGCAGAGATCCTGCGTGAACCGGATGAGCATCGGCTCGCCGCCGCGACGCGCAAGGCGATGATGCTGCGCTTTGCGAGGGCGGGAGCGGCACGTGTCACCGCTGCCGAGCTCGCGGGGATTGAAGTCCCGCTGGCAGACGATGAAGCAGGTTGAGATTCAGGCTTTGATGGGAGCGCGGCCCGTTGCCAGCGCGTGGTCGAGATACTCCACGCGGTCCTGCCCGAAGAACGCCTCACCATTGAGCACGTAAGTCGGCACGCCGACCGCGTCGGCTTCCACGGCATCTTTGGTGTTCTGTGCGCGAATCGCAGAAATCTCTTCGCTCTGCGCCATCTCCAGAATGGACGCGGCGTCGAATTTTTCCAGTTCGAGATATTTCGCAAGTGTATCGGGATCGGCAATGTTTTCTTCATTCGCCCACACGGCGGCGAAGACACGCTCCATATAGCTCATGGGGTCGCGCCCCTCAGCGACGAGTGCTGCGATCACATGGTCGGCAAGAGCCGGATCGACCGGCCAGTGCTTCGGCGTCTTGTTGATGGGCATGCCACGGAAATCCGCGATGCGCTGGAGTTCCACCAGACGCAACCGCTGCCGCACTGGAGGGCGCTTGGCCGGTGGAACCGCTCCGGAAACCTCCCAGATACCCATGAGGTTGATCGGCTTCACCCGCACATCCACACCATGCTTCGAGAGCACCGCGCGCAGGGGCTGGTGCCCCAGATAGGTGAAGGGCGATGCGGATGTGAAATAATAATCTACGGTGGTTGTCATCGATGTCTCCGGTTTGATCTAGGGGCCGAAACTATCGAGGCCGAGGGTGGACCGATAGGCTTCAGGACAACACTTTTGCGCGAGCACGCATGCCTTGATGTGAAGCCATGAAAGCGCGCTCTTCATCGTTAGGTGCCCGCGGCGCAGCGTTCACGCCAAGAGCCTTCATCACTTCTTCAACAGGGACGAAGCGTTTCCCACGATAATCGTAAACACCACCGGTGGTGAGGATCATGGCGGCGACACGCCCGTCCTTGAGCACGAAACGGTGCTGGCCGATGATCTGCGTTCCTTCCCAGGTCTCGATGGTCGATATAACGTCGAAACGCTGCCACAGGCGAACCTCGCGCACATAGGCGGTCTGCAGTCCACCGAGCAACGGGGCCCAGCCGCGCTGGCGTGCGGCACCGATCAGCCCGCTGCGCAGGAAAATGTCGATCCGCCCCATATCCGCCAGCATCATGTAGCGAGCGTTGTTGAGGTGGATGTTCATGTCGATGTCGGTGGGCAGGCAGCGGAAGGAGAGCTTGCTCTCATCGCCCAGCCGATAGACGCCCCGGCTCTTGCGTGTAGCGGCCACGCGAAGAAGACGCATCCAGACATACATGTTTTCTTATCCTGATCGGGTTGGCGTTGCGGTCGCTGCCTCTCCTAACGCTTAAGGCGTTTTTGGGAAACAGCGATCTGAGTTGCCGCCGTATCCACCGCCCCGGATGCGGAACGCTCCCGGGACGGGGTTTTTCATTTCAAGCGACCTGCCTCAGGCAGCCTTCTTTTCCGTCGCCTTTTCAGGCGCAAAGCGCTGGTAGAATGTTTCACCGCTCTCAGCCATGTCGAGAAGAAGCTTCGGAGCCTTGAACTGCTTGCCATACTTCTTCTGCAGACGCTTGGTCATGGCGACGAAGGCGTCCGCACCCATCCCATCGATGTAGGACAGCGCGCCGCCCGTATAGGGTGCGAAGCCGAAGGCGAGAATGGAGCCGACATCCGCCTCGCGCGGATCGACGACAATGCCTTCTTCCATGATGCGGGCCGCTTCCAGCGCGATCGTGGCCAGGAAACGCTCCTGCAGCTCCTCGACATCGATCTTGTCCGGGTTCTTCTGCGGATAGAGATCCTTCAGGCCAGCCCACAGATGCTTTTTCGCGGGCTTTGCCGGATAGTCATAGAAGCCCTTGCCGTTCTTGCGGCCCAGGCGCCCATGCTTGTCGACCAGCGTGTCGATCAGCTCCATGTGACGCGGGTCGACAGCCTTGGGGCCGAGATCACGCACCGTCTGCTTCATGATCTTCTGGGCAAGGTCGACAGCCGTCTCATCGGTGAGGGCGAGCGGGCCAACCGGCATGCCGGCCATCTTTGCCGCATTCTCCACCATCGGGGCGGGAACGCCTTCGATGACCATGGAGAAGGCCTCCTGCATGTAGCGCAGGACACAGCGATTGACGTAGAAGCCACGCGTGTCGTTGACGACGATGGGCGTCTTCCTGATGGCGCGCACATAGTCCATCGCCGTGGCCAGCGCCTTGTCGCCGGTCTTCTTGCCCATGATGATCTCGACCAGCATCATCTTGTCGACGGGCGAGAAGAAGTGGATGCCGATGAAGTTTTTCGGGCGTTTGGAGTTCTTCGCAAGGCCCGAGATCGGAATGGTCGAAGTGTTGGAGGCGAAAACGGCAGACGGTTTGAGAACGGCCTCGGCCTTCTCCGTCGCCGTCTTCTTGATCTCCGAATCCTCGAACACGGCCTCGATCACCAGATCGCAGCCTTCAAGCTCCGCATAGTCATCGCTTGGCGTGATGAGCGAGAGGAGCTTTTCCTTGTCCTCGGCGGTAGCGCGGCCCTTTTTGATGGCCTTGTCCATCAGGTCGGCGGAATGCGCCTTGCCCTTCTCGGCGGATGCCGTGTCGCGATCGATCAGAACGACCGGAATGCCGGCCTTCGCCGTCACGAAGGCGATGCCCGCGCCCATGAAGCCGGCACCGAGCACGCCGATCTTCTTGAACTTTTTGGTTGGTACATCGTCGGGGCGGCGAGCGCCCTTGTTGAGCTCCTGCAGCGAGACGAAGAGCGAGCGGATCATCATCTTCGCTTCGGTCGTCTGCATGATCTCGGTGAAATAGCGTTGCTCGATGGTGAGCGCCGTGTCGAAGGGCACCAGCATGCCCTCATACACGCATTTCAGGATCGCAGCCGCCGCCGGGTAATTGTTGTAGGTCTCGCGGCGCAGGATGGCGATTGCCGGCGGCCAGAGGTTTGCGCCCGCGGCCGAATAGACCGGACCGCCGGGCTGTTTGAAGCCCTTCTCGTCCCAGGGCTGAACCGGGCTGAGACCGTCGAGGATCATCTTCTTCGCGGTCTCGACCAGCTTCTTCGGCGCCGCGATCTCGTGGATCAGTCCCATGGCCTTCGCCTTTTGCGGCGAAAGCGTCTGGCCGGTGGTGAGCATCTGCAGGGCTTCCTGCGGCTTGGCCAGACGCGGCACGCGCTGGGTGCCGCCGGCACCGGGGAAGATGCCAACCTTGACTTCTGGAAGCGCCATCTTGACCGCCGGACTGTCGGCTACAACACGGCCATGGCAGGCAAGAGACAGCTCGAATGCGCCGCCCATGCAGGTGCCGTTGATCGCCGAGACCCACGGCTTGCCGGACGTTTCAAGCTTGCGCCAGAGCCAGCCCATCCGGCCGGCATTGTCGAACAGAAGCTTGATCGCCTTCTTACGGTCCTTGGCCTTTTCCTTCTCGAACTGGCCGAGCATCTTCTGCAGCATGGTCAGGTCAGCACCACCGGAGAATGTTTCCTTGCCGGAGGTGATGACAGCGCCCTTGATCTCGTCATTGCTTGCAACGTGATCGATGATCGCGTCCAGCTCGTTCATCACCTCTTCGGTGAAAACGTTCATGGAGCGGTCTGGCATGTCCCAGGTGACGAGCGCGATGCCATCTGCGTCCACGTCAACGGTAAAGTTCTTGTAGTCGGTCATGGTCTGATCTCTCCCCGACAGCTCAAACGCGTTCGATGATGGTTGCGGTGCCCATGCCCGCGCCGATGCACAGCGTCACGAGCGCCGTATTCAGGTCGCGGCGCTCCAGCTCGTCGAGAACCGTGCCAAAAATCATCGCGCCGGTCGCACCCAGCGGGTGGCCCATGGCAATCGCGCCGCCATTCACATTGATCCGGTCATGGTCGATTTCGAAGGCCTGCATGTAACGCAGCACGACGGAAGCGAAAGCCTCGTTCAGTTCGAACAGGTCAATGTCCGAAAGCTTCATCCTGGCTTTCTTCAGGAGCTTTTCCGTCACGTCGACCGGGCCGGTCAGCATAATGGCGGGCTCGGAGCCGATATTGGTGAAGGCGCGGATTTTCGCGCGTGGCTCAAGCCCCATGGTCCTGCCCGCCCTGCGCGAACCGAGCAGCACGGCGGCAGCGCCATCGACGATGCCCGAAGAGTTGCCAGCGTGGTGTACGTGGTTGATGCTCTCAAGCTCCGGGTAACGCTGCACGGCCACGGCATCGAAACCACCCATTTCGCCGGGCATCACGAAGGAGGGGTTGAGCTGGCCGAGCGCCTGCATGTCGGTGCCGGGGCGCATGTGCTCGTCATGGTCGAGAATGGTCAGCCCGTTCTGGTCTTCCACCGGGATCACGGAGTTCTTGAAATAGCCCTTGTCCCAGGCATTCTTGGCGCGCTTCTGGCTTTCCACGGCATAGGCATCCACGTCGTCGCGTGAAAAGCCGTATTTCGTGGCGATCAGATCGGCGGAAACGCCCTGTGGCATGAAATAGGCGGGGATGCCGACCGAAGGGTCCATGAACCATGCACCGCCGGACATGCCCATGCCGACGCGCGACATGCTTTCAACGCCGCCGGCAATCACGATCTCGTCGGAGCCGCCGGCAATCTTGGCCGCACCCAGATTGATGGCGTCGAGGCCGGAAGCGCAGAAGCGCGAGATCTGCATGCCAGGAGCCGCGTTTGCGTAGCGCGCCTCGAAGGCGGCCGAGCGCGGGATCACGGAGCCTGCCTCACCGACCGGATCGACGCAGCCGAAAATGATGTCGTCTACTTTGGCCGTGTCGAGCCCGTTGCGGTCGCGCACGGCTTCGAGAACTTTCGCGCCAAGGCGCACGGCGGGCACCTCGTGCAGCGAACCGTCCTTCTTGCCGCGTCCGCGCGGCGTGCGCACGGCATCATATACATAAGCGTCAGCCATATCGGTCTCCCTGCTTTACCGACCCAACGCGGGGTCGTGCGATTGGTTCAAAGGGTTCTGGCGATCACCAGCTTCATGATCTCGTTGGTGCCGCCATAGATGCGCTGCACGCGGGCGTCGCGATACATGCGCGCGATGGGATATTCGTTCATGTAGCCATAGCCGCCGTGGAGCTGCAGGCATTCATCGACCACTTTGCACTGCAGGTCGGTGAGCCAGTATTTGACCATGGAGGCGGTGGCGGTATCGAGATTCCCGTCAAGGTGGCGTGCCACGCAATCATTGTAGAAAACACGGCCGACCGTTGCCTCGGTTTTCAATTCCGCCAGTTTGAACTGGGTGTTCTGAAAGTCGATCACATTCTGGCCGAAGGCCTTGCGCTCCTTCACATAGTCGATGGTGACAGCCAGCGCGCGCTCTATCATGGCTATCGCCTGAGCGCCGATCAGAAGCCGCTCCTGCGGGAGCTGCTGCATAAGCTGCACAAAGCCCTGACCTTCCTCATGACCGAGAAGGTTGGCGGTCGGCACACGCACATCGTTGAAGAAGATTTCCGAAGTGTCGTTGGACTTGAGGCCGATCTTGTCGAGGTTGCGACCACGCTCAAACCCTTCGGCCTCGTCGGTTTCGACCACGATCAGGGATGTGCCCTTCGCGCGCTGGCTCGGGTCCGTCTTGGCCACCACGATGACGAGATTGGCTAACTGCCCGTTGGTGATGAAGGTCTTGGACCCGTTGAGACGGTAATGGTTTCCGTCCTTCTCCGCCCGCGTTTTCACACCCTGGAGGTCGGATCCGGCACCGGGCTCGGTCATGGCGATTGCGCCGATCAGCTCGCCGCTTGCGAGCTTCGGCAGCCACCGCTGCTTTTGCTCTTCCGAGCCATAGTGGAGGATGTAGGGCGCGACGATGGCATTGTGGAGCGCGATGCCGAAACCATCAACGCCCACATGACTGATCGCTTCGATGATCGCGCTTTCATGGGCGTAGGTGCCGCCCGCACCGCCGTGCTCCTCCGGCATCGAGGCGCAGAGAAGGCCTGCCGCTCCGGCCTTCTCCCAGCTCGCGCGGTCGAATATCTCCGCCTTCTCGAACGCTTCATAGTGAGGCGCAATCTCTTCCGTCAGGAAGCGGCTCGCCATGTCATAGAGCATCGCGACGTCTTCGCCGGCCCAGTCGGGCCGGGAAAGGCCAAGTACGGACTGCGGGTCTGCCACTCTACGCCTCCTCGCTGACAGCACTGCGCTCTAGCGAAAGCACGCTAGAACGAGCACGGTTTTCATGCCAGTCAAAACGCCTCTTCCGGCAGTGCCATCATCGCGTCGGCGCCGGTGGAGATACGGGCAAGATGCGCCGCCGTTTCGGGCATGACGCGCTCCATGAAATACCGGCCGGTGGCGATCTTGGCTTCAAGGAAGGAGGCGTCGCCATTGGCACCGGCGGCAATCTGCTCCTGCGCTTTCTTGACCATTCGGCCCCACATGTAGCCGAGCGCCACAAGGCCCATCAGATGCATGTAGTCATGGGAGGCCGCGCCCGCATTGTCAGGCTTCTGGACGGCGTTCTGCATCAGCCACAGCGAAGCGGCCTGCAGGTCGTTGAGGCCTTTCTTGAGCGCCTTCGTGAAGGGGGCCATCGCCTCGTCTCCACGATGGGCCTCACAGAAATCGCCCACCTCCTTGAAGAAGGCCTGTGCGGCGCGGCCACCCTTGGCTGGAAGCTTGCGGCCCACCAGGTCCAGCGCCTGAATACCGTTCGCGCCTTCATATATCATGGCGATGCGTGCATCGCGCACGAACTGGCTCATGCCATGCTCTTCGATATAGCCATGACCGCCGAAAAGCTGCTGCGCCATGACGGCGTGCTCGAAGCCCTTGTCGGTGAGAACACCCTTGATCACGGGCGTCATCAGCGCCAGGAGGTCGGATGCCGCTTCGCGATCCTTTTCGTCTTCCGACAGATGCGCGATATCGGACTGGAGCGCTGTCCACAGGATCAGCGCGCGGCCCGCTTCGTTGAATGCACGCATCGTCATCAGGTTACGGCGCACATCCGGGTGGACGATGATCGGATCGGCCTTCTTTTCCGGCGCTTTCGCCCCTGTGAGCGAGCGGCCCTGGAGCCGTTCGCGCGCATATTCCACCGCACCCTGATACGCCGCTTCACCAATGGCATGGCCCTGCAGACCGACGCCGAGACGCGCCTCGTTCATCATCGTGAACATGGCTTTGAGGCCGCCATGCTCCTCGCCAAGCAGATAGCCGGTGGCGTCGTCATAATTCATGACGCAGGTGGCGTTGCCGTGAATGCCCATCTTTTCCTCGATGGCCCCGCAGGAAACGCCGTTACGCGCACCGGGCGTGCCGGCATCGTCGACCATCACCTTCGGCACGATGAAGAGCGAGATGCCTTTCACGCCGGCGGGTGCGCCCTCGATGCGGGCCAGAACCAGATGGATGATGTTTTCCGAAAGGTCGTGTTCGCCGGCGGAAATGAAAATCTTCTGGCCGGAAATTTTGTATGTGCCGTCGCCATTCGGCACGGCTTTGGAAGTCAGAAGGCCCAGATCGGTGCCGCAATGGGGCTCGGTCAGGTTCATGGTGCCGGTCCAGGTGCCTTCCACCATCTTCGGCAGCCACTTCTGCTTCTGCTCCTCGGTCCCATGCGCAAGGATCGCCGCGATGGCGCCCTGCGTGAGGCCGGGATACATCATCAGCGCCATATTGGCGGAAACCAGATACTCGCTGACGGCCGAGTGCACCGTGTAGGGGAGGCCCTGGCCGCCATATTCTGCAGGCACGGAGAGACCGAGCCAGCCACCTTCGCAATATTGACGGTAGGCCTCGTCAAAACCCTTCGGCGTGGTCACGGAGCCATCGTCATGACGGGTGCAGCCTTCCACGTCGCCAACCCGGTTGAGCGGCTGCATGACGTTTTCGGCCAGCTTGGCGCCTTCGCTCAGGATCGCTTCGACGATGTCCGGCGAGGCATCGGAAAAGCCCGGCAGATTGTCGTGATTGCCATAGCCAAGAACATCGTTGAGCACGAAAAGCGTGTCGCGTACGGGCGCCCGGTAGGTCGGCATGAGACTCCTCCAGCTCTCGGAATTCGGCGCGAACAGAACTTTCGCGCAGCGTTCCAGGCGCTTTAGCAAATTTTGACGTTTGCGTAAACGTCAAAAACGACGCATGGCGTGATTCAGCCCCGCGCGGAGTTGTGTCGGCACGGTCTGTCCGGCAATGAACGTGGAGCGGAATGTGGAGCGGTGTCTGCCCGAGTGTGGAGGGCTTCGTCCCCGCAGCCTGGATGCCGTGATGGAATCAGCCGGCTGTACTGAGAGCCGAAGTGCTTTCCAGTCGTCCCGTCACGTCCGCGATCAGCTTCTTGAGCTCGGAAATCGCATCTTCGATGGAGCGCTGCTGCTTTTCGAGCCTCACCATCTGGCGTTCAGATTTTCTGAGCACGAGCTTCAGCTGTTCGACATTGCCTGCCCCGCGGTCCTTTGCGGGATCGTGCAGGTCCAGGACTTCCTTGATGTCGCTCAGCGAAAAGCCGATCTTTCGGCCAAGCAAAATTTGCTGCAGGCGGAGTTTGTCGTTGCGGGAGTAAAGGCGCGAGGTGCCGATTCGCTCCGGCGTCAGAAGGCCCTTGTCCTCGTAGAACCGCAAGGCGCGAAGAGTGACGCCGAACTCGCGCGCCATCTCGCCAATGCGGGTGTAGTCTTCGGACTGATTGGGAGAATCATTTCCCTCGGCTGTGTTTTCAACAGCCTTTGCAATGTTCGTCATGATCACTGTTCCGTATCGAATGAACACTCCGGTGAGGGCCCGGAATGGTGCCATACCTGTTGGTCAAGCTCCGCTGATGGCGGAGAATGCACCACGCAGACATGTTTTGAAGGCGGGCTTATGCGTTGCAGAATGCGGCATTACAAGGGCCGCAAGCCAAATTGTGAACGGCTTGCCAACAACCTTTTCGATGGATTTCCGCGCGTATGATTAATCGCCGGTAAGAAATATTAACTCCGTGTTTACCATGATCGGGGAATTGTGGGTTCGTCAGTAGACCGTGCCCGTTGGCTTTTGTCGCCTCGGGAATGGCAGCCTGACCGTGGGTATCTTTGCAGCGTTTGTCTTCTGCCGTCCCGGCGTTCCAAAGCTCAAGGGCCCGCGTGGCAAGAACTATCGATGGCCAACCGGCAACCGGTGGAGAGGCGGGCGTTCCGATGAACAACAAGCGTTCCTATCTGGAAAACATAAATGCCGGTCGTCGGCGGCGACCAGGGGCGAACGCGTCTCTTGATGAGATAAGCCGAACGCTGGAAGAAATGGAGCATCGCTTCGGGCATGCAACGGGCCGTTTCGACCATAACGCCGAAGAGAATGAGGTTGCCCGCCGTATCCAGGAACTTTCCGAAACCGTATCGCAGACCTATGCCCGACCGATGGAGAGGTCAGCGCCGCACAGACGCAAAGCGCCGCCGCATACGTCCTTCGAGCGCGCTGCACACGAGCTTGAACGCAGCCATAGGCAGGAACGTGAAATCGCTTCGATCGGAAGCATTGCAAATGAGCTCAAGACACTACGCGCGGATCTGCATGATGCGATGCGTTCCGGTCTGAACGACGAGTTCTCGGTTTTGCGCCGTGAGTTGGCTGGCATCATGGCTTCCGTGCCCAACGCCGCGTTGAGCCGGGAGCTCGTGGTCGAGTTCGAGCGCCTGTCCAATGCCATTGGTCAGCTTGCAGAACGCAGCGACGACAAGAACGTCAAGATGCTGCGTTTGGAAATGGAAGAGCTGAAATCGTCCATCTCCAAGCTTGCGCGTGAAGAGACACTGCGTGCGGTCGATCAGCGCTGGGATGCCCTCGATGATCGCTGGAGCGCGTTCGAGGACCGTGTTTCCAGTGACATTCGCAGGAGCGACCCGGCGATCGAAATGCTGCATCAGCGCATCGAAGAAATTGCCCATGCGGTAAACAATCTGCCCGAGTCCCTTTCGATCCAGTCTCTTGAGGACCGTGTGCGTACACTGGCCGGTGCGCTTGACCAGTTGCTTGAACGCAAGCAGCAAAGCAATCCCGAAATCTATGCCGCCCTTGACGAACGTCTGGACGAAATCAGCAGGGCAATCGCGGCTTCGGCCCCGAAAGCGCAGGCCGCAAGCTTTGATCCGCAGCCGTTTGAGCGCATTGAGGCCCGCATTTCCTCGCTTGCAAACCAGGTGTCGGAACTGCTCGCCGAGCGCGGAGGTGGCGAGGCAGTCGGGCAACTCAGCGACCAGCTCTATTCCTTGTCACAGCGCGTCGATGATATCGCCCGCCGTATCGACATGCCGGAACAGACCGTTGAACGCCTTGCCGGACAGATTGCCGGCATCGCCGAGAAGCTGGACAACGCACCGCAGCCTCAGATTGCGGAGCATATGCTGCGCGGCATCGAAGACCGCTTCGCGCATCTTTCCCAAATGATCGAACAGCGACAGGGCGATGTGGTCGAGCAGAGCCGAACGCTGGTCGACGAGCTGGAACGCCGTCTTCAGGAAATTTCCGCCCGGATCGATGAGCGCAGCCATCCTGTTCAGGATGAGGCGGGCATCATGGCGACGATCGATGCCCGGTTCAACGAACTGGTCGCGCGTCTCGATACGGGTGCCAGTGCTGGAAGGGCTGACAGTGACGCGCTCCGGGCACTGGAAGCTCGGCTCGATGACATCTCGGGGCGCCTGCAGGCATCCTCGGCAAACGCCTCCTCTGTCGATCCCGACGTGATCCGGGATCTCGAAGCGCAGGTCCGCAGTCTTTCCGAACATCTGTCGCGCCCGGGCGCCGATCTGCCGGAATTCGAGGACCTGGCCCCGCGTCTGGAGAACATCGAGCGTTCTATTCACGAGAACCGCGCCGCTGTCGTTGAAGCTGCACGTCACGCTGCCGAACAAGCGATCGGCGCTCTCGGAAGCACTCCGCAAGCCGAGGCTTTCGACCGCGAACTGCGGGCGGAACTGCGGGCTCTTGAGGAACTCACGCGCAAATCGGACGAACGCAACACCAAGACGTTTGAAGCCATCCACGACACGCTTCTCAAGATTGTCGATCGGATCGGCGCAGTAGAGGGGACCGCGAAAGCCGGAGGCCGTGGCGATGCGGCGAAAATTGCCGTTGCGGCCGCCCCGTCGATTTCGCCTGTTGAAGACGAACCCGCCTCTAAAGGGGTTGAGGACTATGAGCCCGCGCCCAACCGCTCACCCGCCGAAGCCGCCGCCGCCGCCGCGCGCGCAGCTTTGGATGAGGACGGTGAGAATGAGCAGGCAAAACCAGGTCGGACATCCCTTCTCGGAGGCCTGTCCCGTGCATGGGGTGCACGCGGCGATAAACAGAAAACCGAGATCGCGGAGGAAGAAGGCGGGGAGATCGATTTCGAAGTCGATGCAAGTCTCGACGCCGTGGAACTTGACGCTGAACGTATCAATCAGCCGCTGGAACCAGGCTCGGGGGCCCCGGACCTCAATGCGATCCTGCGCCGTGTGCGCGACGAAAAGAAAGCACCCGCACGCGCGGAGACAGACGACGCGGCGAAATCCGACTTCATCGCAGCGGCAAGAAGGGCGGCGCAGGCAGCCGCCGCTGAAGCGGAGATCCTCAAAAAGCGCAGGGGCGAGGCGACAGAGGAGCGCGGCGGCTTCGGTCTCGGCCGCCTTCTCAAACGCAGTAAGAAACCTCTCATGGTCATGCTCGGAGCAGGTATCGTGGTCGCCGGCGGCTACCAGATGAGCAAGGCTTATCTGTCGAGTTCGACCTCTATTCCGACGCCGGTCGCAAGCCACAGCCTGACGTCAGAAACGGCACCCGTGTTGGCCAAAGCCGAGGAACGGCCTGTTCGCATTCTCGATGAACAGCCGCTGGAAGAAGTGGCGTTTGATGACACCTCGGACGAGGCGGTGGACACGCTGGCCTCCATGCCGGAGATGGATGGGCCTGCCGAGGGAAAATTTGAAGAGCCACTTCCGGTCGCGGAAGCAGAGAACACCCCCGAGTTGCCGATTTCGGAAGTCGTTCAGCCGGTTTCGCTTGATGAGATCCCCATGGATGCCGGACCGGTGCCGCTCCGGGAAGCGGCTGCTGGGGGAGACCCGAAAGCGTATTTCGAAATTGCCAGCCGCTATGCGGAAGGGCGCGGAACGACTGCGGACATTTCAAAGGCTATCGAATGGTACACAAAGGCCGCTGAAGCCGGTTTTGCTCCGGCTCAGTACAGGCTCGGCGATCTTTATCAGAAAGGTACCGGCGTCGAGCGCGACGCAGCCAAGGCGAAAATGTGGTTCCAGCTTGCGGCACAGCAGGGCAATGCCGGCGCGATGCACAATCTGGGTGTCCTCTATGCCATGGGCGCCGACGGACCGGCCGACAATGCCTCCGCGGCTCGCTGGTTTCTGGAAGCGGCTGAACATGGCGTCAGGGATAGCCAGTTCAATCTTGGAATTCTCTCTGCCAAAGGCATGGGCGTGCCGCAGGATCTGACGGAAGCCTACAAATGGTTCGCCATCGTCGCCAATGGCGGGGATGCGGATGCCGCCGGCAAACGCGATGAAATCGCTGCTGCCCTTTCGCCAGACAAGCTGGAACAGGCAAAGAACAAGACGGCTCTGTGGAAGGCCAAATCAATCGATCCCGCCGTCAACATGGTGGATGTTCCAGAATCCTGGCGCGAGAGCCGCGAGCTGACGGCAAGCGTGGACATGAAGAAGGCGGTTACAAACATTCAGCTGATCCTGAATCAGCAGGGGTTTGATGCAGGCAAACCCGACGGGATCATGGGTGCGAAAACGAAAATGGCGATCAGCGCCTTTCAGAAGGCCAACGGCATGACGCCGACCGGAGAAGTGGATGAAGCGCTGGTGCGCGCCCTTCTGGAAAAGAACAAGGCGGCAGCGGTGGCCCAGTAAGAAGGCTGGGCGTTTCATAGACAGGCGGCTGCAAATCGCGTGTGGGTGAAATCGCCCGTAACGGCGAATGTCCGCCGCATCCTTCCGTTCGTGCGGGGTGCATCGTGGAAGGCTGCCTGTCCGCCCCGGTGTGTCAGAATGGCCGCACTTCACTTTCGCCGGGCAAGTCGTTCAAACTTTTCCCGATTTCGTGACAACTCGGTTTGACTTCGTGACCGCCAGAGCGCAGAACGGAAGCACGCATAATGCTTCCACATCTCGCCTGGCGTCGTCGCCGGGCAAACAATTATTCGGGTGCCGCGGGTGGGTATTTATCTCCCAATCGCCGAAATGTCCGTCAACGTGTTCGTGCTGCTGGCCATGGGCGGCGCGGTCGGCTTTCTCTCCGGCATGTTCGGCGTCGGTGGCGGATTTCTCATCACGCCGCTCCTGATCTTCTACAATATTCCCCCCGCCATTGCGGTTGCCACCGGCGCCAACCAGGTGATTGCATCGTCGTTCTCGGGTGCACTGGCGCATTTCAAACGCAAATCTCTTGACCTGAAGCTAGGCACCGTATTGCTGGCCGGCGGTATAGTTGGTGCATCTCTGGGTGTCTCCGTCTTTGCTTATTTAAGGCGTCTGGGGCAGCTCGATCTGATCGTCTCACTGCTCTACGTGGCATTTCTGGGCGTGGTCGGTGGGTTGATGCTGATGGAAAGCGTGCGCGCCATCAGGCGGTCCCGCGGTGGCCAGACGGTCACACTGCGCAAGCCTGGCCAGCACAACTGGATCCATCGCCTGCCGCTGAAGATGCGCTTTCGAGCCTCGAAGCTATTTGTCAGTGTCATCCCAGTTCTGGCGCTCGGAGCATTCATCGGTTTTCTGGCATCGATCATGGGTGTAGGCGGCGGCTTTATTATGGTTCCGGCGCTTATCTATCTCCTCAAAGTGCCGACGAATGTCGTGATCGGTACATCGCTGTTCCAGATCATCTTCGTGGCCGCTTTCACGACGATTATCCATTCGACGGCAAACCAGACCGTTGACGTGGTGCTCGCTTTTCTTCTCATGGTAGGTGGGGTTGCCGGCGCGCAATATGGCGCAAGGGTGGGGCAAAAGCTTCGCGGCGAGCAATTGCGTGCGCTTCTTGCACTGCTCGTTCTGGCGGTGGCGCTTCGTCTTGGGTTTGACCTCTTCGTTCGTCCCGAGAGCGTCTACTCGCTCTCACCGGCGGGAGGTTGAGCGATGCGGTTTGCCCTGTTCTTCGCCCTCATCCTGTTGACGTCCTACTCGGCGGTGCAGGCACAGGATCGTATTCCGGAGAATATCCAGATTGGTCTGTCTACAGATCAGGTTTCGATCACCTCCGATTTCAGCGGCGCCGAACTCACCATCTTTGGCGCACTCGACAATGCAGATCCGTTGATTGCCCGGCAGGGACGTTACGACGTGATCGTGGTTCTAGAAGGGCCGCCGCGCCCCGTGACGGTCCGCAAGAAAACCCGCGTCGCTGGCATGTGGATCAATACCGAATCGGTGATCTTCCGCGATGTCCCCGCCTCCTATTCCATGGCGCTCACGCGCGCGCCGCAGGATATCACGGCCCCTGATGGCTATCGGCAATTGGCGCTGGGTGCGGACAATCTTCATCTTCAGCCACTCGATGCGGATGGCGACCCGAAAACGATCGAGGAATTCACGCGTGCGCTGCGCGAACGCAAGGAGGCCGAAGGCCTTTACTCGACGCGGCCAGGGGCGGTGCGGTTTCTCTCACAAAGCCTTTTCAGAGCCTCGCTCAGGCTCGCCCCCAACGTCGCAGTCGGCACGCATAGAGCTCGTGCCTTTCTGTTTCGCAACGGCATGTTTCTACGTGAAACCTCGGCTCAACTCACCATTCGCAAGGCTGGGCTTGAGCAGCGCCTCTATCAGTTCGCGCATCAGAACAGCATGCTCTACGGCATTCTTTCCGTGCTGATCGCGATTGTGACAGGCTGGCTTGGGCGGCTGTTTTTCCGCAAGGACTGATTATCGCAACATGCTTCCGGCAATGGCGTAGATGCCCTGTCGGCCAAGCATGTAGGCTGTCAGCCTTTCACGCTCGAACAACCCGCTGAAAGCGCGGTCGAGTACATTGAGCGCGCCCGTCAGGCTGCCAAATGCCGGCATGATGAGCCGGCTTCCGTCACACGCGAAACAGGCCCGTCGCACGCCACGTCCGCGTCGCACGATGCGCGCCCCCGGATGCAGGTGCCCGGCGATTTCACCCGGGCCCGCAGTGCGGGCGGGTTCGTGTCGAAAGGTGAGGCCATCAATGGCGATTTCCCGTGCGCAGTGGCCGGGCAGGTCCGGAGGAGGTGCCGGATCATGATTGCCGGCAATCCAGTGCCAGTCGCGCTTGTCGATGATTCGGACAAGATGTTCGCGGAAAAGCGTGGGCATTTCGGCTGCACCCTCATCATCGTGAAAACTGTCGCCGAGGCTGATGACCATCTCGGGGTCGTAATCTGCCAAAACGCCTTCCAGCCGCTTCAGGGTTGCAGCGGTGTCATAGGGCGGCAGCATGCGGCCGCGCCGGGCGAAGGCCGCACCCTTTTCCAGATGCAGGTCGGAAACGACCATCAGGCCCATCGCCGGAAAGAACAGCACACCGCGCCAGTCGCACACGGCTTCGTGCCCGGCAATGCGCACGGTCAGCGCTGTGCTTGCATCGGTTGCGGGTGCCAGGCTGTTCATGCTTCGAGGGCCTCCTGCATCAATTCCTCGCCCGAAAGTCGCGAAGCTTCGCCAAGCAGCGCTTCGTTTGCGTCACCGGCCACCGCTTCCTTGCCGATTTCGAGCATGATGGGCACGGCGAGTGGCGAAATGCGTGTCAGCGCCTTATGCACGATTCGTCCGCGAATGCGCGACAGCATCTCGCCCAGCCTCCTGACATCAAGCAGCCCCTGCGCGGCGTCCGCCCATGTGGCCTGCATGAGAATGTGGTCGGGCTCATGGGCCCGCAAAACGTCGTAAATCAGGTCGGCGGAAACGGTCACCTGCCGGCCGGTCTTTTCCTGGCCGGGATGGCGTTTTTCCACGAGGCCGGAAATCAGCGCGCAATTGCGGAAGGTGCGTTTCAGAAGCCAGCTATCGGCAATCCATGCTTCGAGGTCATCGCCCAGCATGTCCTCGTCCATGAGCGCGGCCAGGCTGAGCTTGCTGCTTTTCAACATGGCGCTCATATCGTTGAGGCCCCATACGGCAATGGCATAGTCATTGGCGACGAAGCCCAGCGGGTGTGCGCCGGCGCGCTCGAGCCGGCGGGTGAGAAGCATGCCGAGCGTCTGGTGCGCGAGCCGTCCTTCAAACGGGTAGAGCACCATGTAGAATCGGTTGCCGCGTGGAAAGGTCTCCACAAGAAGGTCTTCGCGGCGCGGCAGGATGGATTTGTCGTGCTGGATGGAAAGCCACTCGGCCACCTGCGGCGGCAATGTCTTCCAGCGCTCCGGGTCGGCCAGCATGGCACGAACCTCCGAAGCCAGATAGGTGGAAAGCGGGAATTTTCCGCCCGCATAATAAGGCACCTTGGCGTCCTCGCCGCCGCCCGCCGAGACAAGACACTCATTCTCGCGAATGCCCTCGAAGCGCAGCACACGGCCTGAAAACAGGAAGGTGTCGCCCTGTGTCAGGGTTTCGAGGAAATACTCCTCTACCTTCCCAAGAACCGGTCCGCCGCGCGAGGCGCTGCCGCGCCCAGGCCGCACCATGCGGATATTCAGCATCGGCGATTCGACGATGGTGCCGACATTCAGACGGTATTGCTGTGCGATGCGCGGGTTGGCGATGCGCCAGAGCCCGTCCTTCGTCTTGCGGATGCGGGCATAGCGCTCATAGCTTTTCAGCGCGTAGCCGCCCGTCGCTACAAACTCGACAATACGGTCGAATGTCACCCGGTCCAGCCCGGCATAGGGGGCAGCACTCGCCACCTCGCCATAGAGCACATCCGCGTCGAACGGGGCTGCACAGGCCGAACCCAGCACATGCTGAGCCAGCACATCGAGTGCGCCTTCCACCAGTGGCGGTGTGTCCTGCGCGCCAAGATAGTTTGCCTCAAGCGCCGCGCGGCACTCCATCACCTCAAAGCGATTTGCCGGCACGAGAATGGCGCGGCTCGGCTCATCCATGCGGTGGTTGGAGCGGCCGATGCGTTGCGCCAGCCGGCTCGCTCCCTTCGGCGCGCCCACATGGACGACGAGATCCACATCGCCCCAGTCGATTCCCAGATCCAGCGTCGACGTGGCGACGATGGCCCGGAGGCTATTGGTCTCCATCGCTTTTTCCACCTTGCGCCGCTGGCCGACATCCAGCGAGCCGTGGTGCAGCGCAATCGGCAGATTGTCTTCATTGGCGCGCCACAATTCGCGAAACAGAAGCTCGGCCTGGCTTCGCGTATTGACAAAAAGCAGGGTGGTCCGACGCGCCTTGATCGCCTCATAGACCTTCGGGATGGCATAGAGCGCGGAGTGTCCGGCCCAGGGCACGCGCTCGTCCGTTTCCAGAATGGTAATGTGTGGTTTTGCGCCGCCGGACACGGTCACGATGTCGGCCATGGCGTCGGGCCTGTCCTGCGGCACCAGCCAGCGGCGCAGTGCTTCAGGCTCGGCAACGGTCGCAGAAAGACCAATGGTCTGCAGCTCCGGCCGCAGGCGGCGCAGCCGCGCAAGGCCGAGTGAGAGTAGATGTCCACGCTTGGAGATCACCAGCGAATGCAATTCGTCGAACACCACGAATTTGAGGTGCGAGAAGAAGCGCTCCGCATCGGGGGACGCGATAAGAAGGGCAAGCTGTTCGGGCGTGGTGAGCAGAATGTCGGGTGGCGCATGCTTCTGCCGCTGGCGCTTGTGGGTGGGCGTATCGCCGGTGCGTGTCTCCATGGTCACCGGCAACTCCATCTCGGCCACCGGCATGTTGAGATTGCGCTGAATGTCGACGGCGAGTGCCTTGAGCGGCGAAATGTAGAGCGTGTGCACCCCGCGTCGCGCTTCGCCGGGGCGAGGTTTTGGCCGGTCCGCGAGATCGGTGAGCGTTGGCAAAAAACCGGCGAGCGTCTTGCCGGCACCCGTCGGCGCTATCAGTAGCGCGGAGCGACCGGCCTGCGTGCGTGCCAGAAGCTCCAGCTGATGCGCACGCGGCTGCCACCCACGCGTGGCGAACCATTCGCTGAAGGGCGCTGGCAGGGTGGGCGCGGCAATGCCGTCAATGGGGTGCGTCCGGTGTTCCAAGATGCGTTAGAACTAAACCAGAACAGAGGGCGCGCCAAGAGGTGCTTTTGGCGTCTGCCCGCATCTCTGGAGCAGGGAAGGGGATCAGACGCTGTCGCTCACCGCGCTCCATGCGGCGGCACGACGCAGAATGTCCTGAAATTTTTCGCCCGCCTCCTCCAGCGAACCGGAGTTATCGATGATTGTTGCGTCTTCCACGGCGAGCTCCTTCGCGTGCGCCCGTTCAAGACGCGCCAGCACTTCCTCGCGGGTTTCGCGACCACGACGAGAAAGCCGCTCGGCAAGAACCTCGCGCGATGCCGTCACGATCACGGCAATCACATTGCCATAGCGTTCACGCAGCAGGGGGATCACCGCGCGTGAAACGTTGGCGACTGCCACATGGCCTTCACGCACGATTTCGTCGACGCTGGCGGGCAGCCCGTATTTCAGACCGTTCGCCTCCCAGCTCACCGCGAATGCACGCTCGCGCTCCGCTTCTTCGAACTCCACCCGAGTGAGGCAGTCATGCGCCTCGCCGGCTCCGTCCATCTCGCGCGTGATGACACGGCGGACAAAGGTCACATCGCTGTCCTGCGGACCGAGCCGCTGGCGGGCATAGTCCATCACCGAATCCTTGCCGGCGCCCGAAGGACCGGCCACTGCAATGAAAACGCCGTGCCGGATCGGGAAATCCTGCTCGTCGAGAATGCGCTCCAGCGTGGCCGATGACCTCATGCCACCCGCGCTCCTTCGCGCCAGACTGAGCGTACGATCGGCACATGCTCGTCTACCCGCACCCGGATCACGTCACCGCGGCGGCCCTGTTCAAGAATGCCGCGATCATCAAGGCCGACAGCTTCGGCCGGGTTCTTGGAAACCATGGCCACGGCCTGTGGAAGCGAAATGTGCTCCACCGTCTCGCCCAGTGCAAAGGCGGCCTGAACGAGGCTGAACGGGATATAGTCGGACGACAGAATGTCGAGCGTCTTGCCTTCCGCCAGACTGCGCGCGGAGACATTGCCGGAATGCGACCCGCCACGCACCACGTTGGGCGCGCCCATCAACACCTGCATGCCGGCCTCTCGGGAAGCCCTGGCAGCTTCCTGCGTGGTCGGGAACTCGGCGACACGTACGCCCTGCGTTGCAGCTTCGTTCACATGCTCCATCGTGGCGTCGTCATGACTTGCCAGAATGATGCCCTTTTCCCGACAGATGTCGGCAATGGCGTTGCGATGCCTGTTCGAATAGGTCTGCGACTGGGTGACGCGCTTTTCACAGAACTGGCGGAAATCCTCTTCCGTCATGCCGGTCTTGTTCATGTAGTAGACCTTGTAGGTCTCGATGCTGGTGAACTGGCGCTGGCCAGGGGAGTGGTCCATCAGCGACGCGAGCTTCACCCGGCTGTCATTCATGAATAGTTCGAACCCTTCCAGGCAATCGGGCGCGGAGACCTCGCATCGCAGATGCAGGAAGTGGTCGGCGCGTAACCGACCGGCTTCCACGCTGTTCTCGATCGCGTGGCCGAGCTCGCGCATTTCCGGCGCGCCAAGATTGCTGTCTTCATCAAGGCCGATCCGCAGCGCGTCGAACACGGTGGTGATGCCGGAAGCGGCAATCTGCGCGTCATGCGCCAGCACCGAGGCGATCGGGTTCCAGCGCACTTTCGGACGCGGCGCATAGTGACGCTCCAGATGATCCGTGTGCAATTCTACAAGGCCCGGCAGGACGTAATCGCCCTCCATATCTTCACCGCTAGAGGCATTGCCGGCGGCAATGTCGGTGATGCGCCCGTCGCGTATCGAAATGCTGCCTTCGATCACTTCATCCGGCAGCACGATGCGGGCGTTTTTCAGGACCAGTTCGTTCGTCATTATCAGGCGGTCTTTCTTGTCTTGTTCCAGCCAAGCGTCTGGAAGGATTTCACCTGGAACGGCGCACCCGGCTCCGACTCGATGAACAGAGCCAGCGAGCCGATTTCCAATGGTTCCGACAAAAGCGGCCCGAAGAAGGCATCGATGGCGCGTTCCATGCGCGGAGCCTCTTCCTGGGGCACGCGTCCGGTCAGGGTCATGTGGAAGCGAAATTCCTCGAACACATAGGGGTAGCCCCATTTGTGCAGATTCTTGAGCTGCGCCGGTGTGAGGTTTTCCGGATTACGCCGTTCAAGCTCCCCGGCGGTCAGCGGAGCGCGAAACGCTTCAAAGCTCTCCACGATACTGCCGGCCAACGCGTCCAGCCGTTCGGAGCGCTCTTCGGGAACAAGCGCGAAAAAGCCGTCCAGCCTGCGCACCACCGCGCGCGGGATCGTTACCGGCTCCATCTGTGCGCAGAACTTTGCCAGCGCCTGGATCAGCGCCTGCTCGCTCTGGCCCTCGGCTAGCCGGAACGGGGCCTTGAGCGTCGCATGAAATCCGTAGCGGCGTGCCGCAGCCGTGTGAAACGAGATCTCCGCCGCCGAAAAGGGCCCGGCATCCACCGGCGTGAGCGATGCGCCGGTAAAGGCATCGCGTCCCAACCAACGGGCGGCGGCCCGCGTTAGCGGGTCATCCTGTTCGGGTGTGAAGTAGATTGCGTAGCGCATGAGCTTTTCCTCGCCGATTGCGGTGCAATAGGCGATTTGTGTGACAGGTTAACGAATCCCTCGAAAGGACCACAGAAGCTATCAGCCAAATTCCGTCGCGTCATCATCCACCTCATTGCCTGCCGATGAGACGCTGACGCAGCGCGTTGGAGATGTTGTCGAAGATGAAAACCACCAGCAGGATCAGGATGACCATATATGCAACGTTTTCCCAGTCCTGATTGGTCCGCATGGCCTCCCAGAGTTTGAGGCCGATGCCGCCTGCACCCACTGCGCCGATGATGGTGGCAGAGCGCGTGTTGGACTCCCAGAAATAGAGGGACTGGCTCAAAAAAACGGGAAGGACCTGGGGCACGACGCCGAAGCGTTGCACGGATGACGGCGAGGCGCCGACGGAGCGCACGCCCTCCCGCTGCTTGTCATCGATGTTCTCGAGCGCTTCCGAGTAAAGCTTGCCGAAGGTGCCAGTGTCGGTGAAGAAGATCGCCGAAATGCCGGCAAGCGGTCCCGGCCCGAACGCCCGGGTGAAGAACAGCGCCCAGATCAGCATATCCACCGAGCGTAGAAAATCGAAAGAGCGCTTCAGAAGATGGTTGACGAAGCGATTGGGCATGATGTTGCGCGCGGCCGCAAAAGCCAGCGGAAAGGCCAGAAGCGAAGCAAACACAGTGCCGGCAAATGCCATTACGATTGTTTGCAGTAGTTTCAGCCAGACATCGCCATGCTGCCAGTCGGCATTGTTGACGATGTTGTCCCAGGCGATGGCCAGATTGGAGCGCCCTTCCTCGATGCGCTCACCGAAAAAGATCGTCCCCAGAACTTCGCTCGTCGACATGCCCCAATAGGGCGAACGCGTGTCGAAGAAGAAGTTTTCCCAGCCGAGAAAACGACGGCGCACCTTGACTTCATCATCCTCGATTTCCGCACGGCCGGCAAAGCCGAAGCGTACGATCACCTTGGCACCGGGCGCGCGCTGGCTGGCCCAGTCGGGCAGGGGACCGCGCGCATGAACGGCTTCCCTCTCTTCTATATCGAGTTCCAGTACCTCACCATTGTACGCGACAGACACGAAGCCTGGCTGAACGCGTATATGCGCGTCACCACCGAAGGAAATATCGGCGCCCACAATGGCTTCCTCCCGGGTTACCATCGGCTCCGCCGGTGCGGGTTTTGCGGTCGGTGCTTCGGTTGGCGCGGAGGGAGAAGGCATGGCACCGAGGAAACCACCATCATCTTTCGCAGCCGGCTTCGTGTCGAGCGCACCGAGGAAACCTGCGCCACTGGTTTGGCCGCTGCCGGTGTCTGTGGCTTGAGTGGTCACTGCGCGACGGCGTTCGACAATTGCTGTTTCCGTTGCCAGCCAGTCAGGTTTCGGATTGTCCCCCAGCGGTGAGAAGCGGGGGAAAGAAATCTCCAGCGCATCGCCGTCATACTCGATGTCAGGGCGGATTTCATACGAAACCCAATCGGCCAGATAGCTGCCTGCAATATCCCAGTTGCCGTTGGAGACGACCTGCCCCACGGCAAAGAGCCACCAGGCAAAGACCATGTAGAGCGCGACTGCGCAGATGATGAGCAAGCCCCGCAGGTGCTCCATCACTGGCCGATGAAACACGTCCGCATGGCGCGCGGCAATGGCGTTGGCTTCGGTTTCGGTCATGATCAGGCTCCCCGGCCGAATTCAAATGCCTGCTTGCCGACAAGGCGACCGCGCAGCCAGGCCGAAAACTGGTCGACAGCGACGATGGTGCAGAACAGGAGAAGGATGATGGCGAGCGTCTTTGCCTCATGTGTGCGGCTGATCGAGAGGCGCAGCGCCTCGCCGATGCCGCCGCCGCCTACCGCGCCGATGATCGTGGAGGCGCGCACGTTGATCTCAAACCGCAGAAGAGCGTAGCTCAGAAAGTTCGGCATGACCTGTGGAACGATTGCGAACCACACCCGCTCCACCCAGTTTGCGCCGGCAGCGCGCAGGCCTTCTTCAGCCTTCATATCGGCGTTCTCGACTACTTCGAAGAACATCTTGCCGAGTGCGCCAATCGTGTGGATGGAGACCGCGATGATCGCGGGGACTGCGCCGAGCGAGAGGATGGCGAGAAAGAAGCCGGCGATCACGATCTCGGGGAAAGCGCGCAGCACTTCCATGAAGCGGCGTACGAAGAAACGCAGCCAGCGTCGCGTGGTCAGGTTCGATGCAGCGAGGAAGCACAGCACAAAGCCCAGGCCGAAACCGATCAGCGTGGAAACCAGTGCAATGTTGATGGTCTCCAGCATCTTGTAGAAATACTCGGGCAGATAAAAGGTCTCGGTGAAATAAACCCGCCCTTCGGGATAATTGTATTTGAGGCTCCCATCGTCATAGGGCGATGGCAGGTCGAACAAGGCGCGCCATATTTCCCACCCATCGCGCGGCAGCATCTGGCCTACGAAATCGAACAGGTAGGGAAGCCGGTCGAAAAATTTGCCGGCGTTCGATTCATTCGCAAACCAGAGCGAACCGCTCATGGCGAGAACCATGAACACGATGCCGCCAATGGTATAGAGCCGCCGGCGTCCGGCCAGTTCGCGCCAATGGCGCTCCACGGCCTCGCCGGCTTCGGAAAGAAGCGGGGAATGGGTCGTTGCTGTCATGTCTGGCACGCCTGTGCAACAACGCCGCCGGCGGGGCCGGCGGCGCGTCAGATTACGGGAAAGGGATCAGGAACCGATCTTGGAGCGACGGGCGTCGATGATCGGCTCGTAGAATGCCGGCGTCACTTCGGTGTAGCCCTTGTAGTCGCCGCCCTGGATGGCGGAGAAACACTCGGGATCCGTCTCCGGGAGCTCCATCATGAAGGTCTTGAACTTGGATTTCATGTCGGCGTCCATGGAGGTGCGCACGACAACGGGGCCGTTCGGGATCAGCGGCGATTTCCACAGTTCCACCAGATCGTCCATGTCGAGAATGCCCTTCTCGACCATCTTGTGCAGATTGCCGGAGGTATAGCCGTCGGAGAATTCCCCAACACCGGAAGCCCAGGTGGTGCCGGCATCAAAGGTACCCTTCACCACTTCGAGAACCAGGTTTTCGTGGCCGCCGCCGAATCCGGTCTCGCCAAAGAATTCTTCAACCGAAGCGCCGATGGCCTTGGGGAGCGTTACGGCAGGCACGAGGTAGCCGGAGGTGGAATCGGGGTCGGCAAAGCCGAGCTTCTTTCCCTTCATGTCTTCCAGCGAGGTGATGCCGGAATCCTTGCGGGCCACCATGACTGAATGATAACCGGTGGAGCCATCGGTCTGGACCGTCGTCAGGATAGGCTCCACGGCCTCGGCGTTTTCCAGATAGACTTTTGCATAGGCGGAAGCACCGAGTTCGGCATAGTCGAGGGTGCCGCCAAGAAGCCCCTGGATCACGCCGTCATAGTCAGCCGCAGGAAAGAGTGAAACCTTCTCGACGCCGATTACCTCGGGAAGTTTCTCGGAAATGCAGGCAAAATTGCGCAGGCGGTCGGCTTCGTTTTCGCCGCCGAGAATGCCGATGCGGAATTCCTTCAGGTCTTCGGCCTGTGCGCCGCCTACCATCAATGCAGTGAGCGCGACGGCGCCCATAAGAGCTTTCTTGAACATGACGTCTCTCCGTTTGGATGCCGGCTCTTGCCGCCGGCGGGTTTTCAGGCAGAACGGCCCGTTACGCGGGCCAGGCGATCCCGTGGGTCAGACGACGGCGAGTGCCGGTTGGGCCTGACCCGTCGATTTTTTCGCTGGCTGGGGAGCCGGAACATTGATGCTGGTGGAGGTGATGGCTTCCGAAAGCTCCGCACCTTCCTCACCACCATAGATCGTGCGCACGGCGTCGCCCGTCAGCGCTTCCGGTGGGCCGTCGAACACCACTTCGCCCTTCGCCATGCCAATGATGCGATTGCAATAGGCGCGTGCCGTGTCGAGCGTGTGCAGATTGGTGATGACCGTGATGCCTTCGCGAGCATTGATGTCAGCGAGTGAATCCATCACCACCTTGGCGTTGAGCGGATCGAGCGAGGCGATCGGCTCGTCGGCGAGGATCACCTTCGGCTCCTGCATGAGCGCACGGGCAATCGCGACGCGCTGTTGCTGGCCGCCGGAAAGCGTGCCTGCGCGCTGCAGGGCAGTCTGCGCAATGTCGAGGCGCTCCAGTGCGGCGATGGCGCGGATGCGCTCTTCTCGGGTGAACATGTTCATCAGGTTCAGAACGGTGGAGCGGTGGTTGAGCCGCCCAAGCAGGACATTGGTCAGCACGTCGAGGCGCGGCACAAGGTTGAACTGCTGAAAGATCATCGCACAGTCGCGCTGCCAGCGGCGCAGCTCCGCCCCACGAAGCGCGGAGACTTCCTTGCCGTGGAAGAAGATCGAGCCTTCCGAAGGATCGATCAGCCGGTTGATCATGCGCAGAAGCGTCGATTTTCCGGCACCGGAACGGCCGATGACACCGACCATCTGGCCCTGTTCGATTTCCAGTTCCACATCGCGCACAGCCGTGTTCGGACCGAAGCGTCGGGTGACCTGTCGAATTTCAAGCATTTGCTTATCCCGTTAAGCGCCTTGTTGCGGCTCTCCCGCAGGCTTTTCGCCCTTGTTGCTCATTCGCCTAATGGGTGTGGATGAAACCTGCATGTCGACTGGATGACGGTTTCTTGACAGTCCACATTGCTGCCGCGCGCAGGGTTGCGTCGTGGCGATGTGTCTTCTCCCGGGATGTGCTAAGAGGCGTCATCTTTGAGGAGATGATCAATGGGTACGAAGCATTCCGGCGCTTGTCTGTGCGGGACGGTAAGATATGAAATCTCAGGTGCGTTCGAGCGGTTTTATCTCTGCCACTGTTCGCGCTGCCGCAAGGGGTCTGGCTCGGCCCATGCGGCCAATCTGTTTTCGAGCGAGGCAGAGATTACCTGGCTTTCGGGGGAAGAGAATATAGCAAGCTACCGTGTGCCGGGGGCGCGGCACCGGAGGAGCTTTTGTCAGACCTGTGGCTCGGCTTTACCGAGATCGGAAGCAGGCGGGGCGATGGTTATCGTTCCCGCAGGGTGTCTTGATACACCGGTTTCAACACCTCCGACCGCACATATCTGCATGTCCAGTCGTGCCGACTGGGACGAAGGATTGAGCGAAATTCCCCGGCTGGAGGGCCTGCCGGGGTGAAGTGCGGTGAAGTGCGGAAGGGTCAGCGCGGCGCGCAGACCCGATCCTTCGCTCTGGCATATTCGGTCGCAAGACGATCCACCAGAGCGCCCGTGCTCGCAATCTCGTTCACTGCGCCAATGCCCTGACCGCTCCCCCAGATATCCCGCCAGGCCTTTGCATCGGCGCTGGCGAAATTCATCTTGGAGGGGTCGGCTTCCGGCAGATTGTTGGGGTCCATGCCGGCCTTGACGATGGAGCCCTTCAGATAGTTGCCGTGCACGCCCGTGAAGAGGTTTGAATAGACGATGTCGGCGGCACGCGAGGAAACGATCATTTCCTTGTAATCGTCGGTGGCGCGCGCCTCCTGAGTGGCGATGAAGGGTGAACCGATATAGGCTAGATCCGCTCCCATTGCCTCGGCCGCCAGCACCGCGCCGCCATTGGCGATGGCCCCTGACAGAAGCAGCGGCCCCTCGAACCATTGCCGGATTTCCTGAACGAGAGCAAACGGGGAAAGCGTACCGGCATGTCCGCCGGCCCCCGTGGCCACGGCGATGAGCCCGTCCGCGCCCTTCTCGACAGCCTTTCGCGCATGGCGATCGTGAATGATGTCGTGCAGCACGATGCCACCATAGGAATGGACGGCCTGGTTCACCTCCTCTACAGCCCCGAGCGAGGTGATGACGATCGGCACCTTGTGGTCCACGCAGACCCTCAGGTCATGCTCCAGCCGATCATTGGAACGATGGACGATCTGGTTGACGGCAAAAGGTGCAGCCGGCCGGTCCGGGTTTTTCGCATCATGCGCGGCCAGCTCCTCTTTGATCTGCGATATCCATTCGTCAAGTTGCTCCTTGGGGCGCGCATTGAGTGCTGGAAAGGAGCCCACAATCCCGGCTTTGCATTGTGCGGTCACCAGAGGCGGATGCGAGATGATGAACAAAGGCGCGCCGACGACGGGCAAACGCAAGGTGTCGAAAACGGCCGGAAGCGCCATGTGATTTCCTCTAAATTGACGTATTCGTAAACGTCAAAACTTCTACAGCATCTCGGTCCCGGTTGAAAACCTCCAGCCACACATTTTGTGGGGTTCTTGTCTCAGCCGGGGGCGATATCGTTGTGCCGCCGCCCGAGAAAGTCTCGCATCGCGGCAAGCCCGGCATCAATCCCCTTGCGCCCAAAGCCGATGCGAAAGCGCCCTGCTGGGGTCTCCATCAGTTCCGAGCGATAGACCGAGGCGGGCAACAAAAGAACACCTGCCTGTTCCACGAGATCGTGACAGAACCGTTCGACCCCATCCCGCCCGTTATAGCGCGGATAGGCAACACAGCCGCCATCCGGGCGCTTCCAGTCGAAGAGATCCGGGTATTCGGCAAAGAATGAGTCCATTTTCTCCAGGTTCTCCGCGATCAGCGAGCGGTTCCGCGTGAGAATGCGGTCGCGCACTGAAAGCGCCATCACCGCCAGCCGCTCGCTCGGGGCAGAGTTGCAGATGGACAGGTAATGCTTGTAGCGCTCGAGCTTCTGCAAAAGCGCCGTGTCGCGGCAAGCGATCCAGCCGATCCGCAGGCCCGGCAGACCATAGGCCTTGGACATGACGTTGAGGGAAATGCCCTTTTCATAGGCTTCGGCGGCCTGCGGCAGGCGCTTGTTTTCATCGCTTTCGAGCAGCCGATAGACCTCGTCGCTGAACAGGTAGAGATCGTGCTCGCGGCAGAGCGCCACGAGCGCGGCGAAATCATCCTGGGGCATCAGCGCGCCGGTCGGATTGTTGGGCAGGTTGACCGAGATGAGTTTGGTGTTGGGGCGGATTGCGGCACGCAACGCATCCAGATCGAGCCGCCAGTTGTCGTTTTCCAGAAGGGGAACACCGGTCACAGCGCACAGCCCGAGCGGCACGGTTTCTGCAGCCTGGTAGTTTGGAACAGAAACGATGGCGTGATCATCGGGCGAGAGCATCACCCGCATGGCCGCATAAATGCCTTCTTCGGCACCGGCGAAGCAAAGGACGTCGCGCGCGGAAAGACCGTGATAGGTGGCAGCAATGGCCTCGCGCAGGTCCGGCGCACCCCAGGTTTCCGTGTAGCCGAGCCACAGCCTGTCGAGCTCTTCGCGCGCGGAAGGCCCGGCCATCTGCGTCAGTTCGCCCAGCGTCATGCTCTCCATATCGGAAGCTGTCATGTGATGCCGGGCATTGAACTCCCAGCGCGAAAAGTGAACCTCCAGGGCGAAATCCCGCATTCTGAACTCCTCGGGCGTGGTTAGGGTGGAGAAAAACCAGGCTACCCCTCTTCAGGGCGCGAATAGCCGATTGTTCACACCTTGTTATGACCGTTGATTGCATACTCACCAACGGTTAACCATGTGACAAAGACAGGCAAAGAGGGCAGCCAGCCTTGGACGCGATAGAAAATGCGATAAGAAAGGCGTTCGAAAAGGGCGACGCTAGCAAACGGCCCTTTCGTGAAAAGGTGTATCGTTCTGCCTTCGCTGCGCTTGAGCGCACGCTCGAAGCGCGCGACGATCTTTCCGAGGAAGCAAAACTTGCCAGGCGCGAGAACCTGAAGACAACGATCACCGAGATCGAGACCGAATTTGTTCCCGCCGCACCTAAAGACAGGGTCCCTCCGGTTTCAAAGCCTGCGCCGCGAGAGCGGCAGGCTCCCTCGCCACAAGTTGAACCTGAGGCGCGCGGCGTGCCACGCCCCAAGCAGAAAAACGAGGGATTCGCTCCACAGATCGACCCGCGTGACCGCGGCGGCTTGTCGGACGAGCCCTCACCGGAAGAGGCAAAGCGCCGTATCCGAGCCGCCTTGCCACGGCAACGGCGTTCTTACGCCATGCTCTTTCTGGTCGCGACAGTCGTGGCATTTCTTGGCATGGGGCTCTGGTGGACCATGTCCAGTGGGATTCTGATGTCCAGCGATGAAAGGGACACCAGCGTGCGCAATCCGCCGCTTTCCCTGGAGGAGGACAATTTTTCGGCTGAAGACGAAACACCATCCTCCGGGCCCCGCGGGAGCCGCGCGGAAGGCGAATGGATCACGATCTTTGACCCGAGCGACCCGACCACCGTTTCGGCGCCGGATGGCGGCAACATTGACGTGATGCGCAACGATGATCAGGTTTTTCTCAAGGTCAGCACGTCCGGTGGGGCAGGGATTTCCTTTGATGTCGGGCGCGGCGTTCTGGAGACGCTCGCCGGACGCAACGCCATTTTCAGCATCGAGGCGAGAGCGCAGGACGGGGAGGAGACGCAACTTTCGCTCTCCTGCAACTTTGGCGCCCTTGGCGGTTGCGGCCGCACCCGCTACGTGGTCGGGCCCACGCGTTCAGACTATCTCTTCGAGGTCGAATTGCCCAATCAATCGCCCGGCAGCGGTGGAACGATCACCATTATTCCGGATGCCAC
Organism: Nitratireductor sp.; assembly: GCF_017794765.1. Classification (GTDB taxonomy): domain Bacteria; phylum Pseudomonadota; class Alphaproteobacteria; order Rhizobiales; family Rhizobiaceae; genus Nitratireductor. The sequence goes on from NZ_CP051236.1 coordinate 1,147,826, forward strand.
CGGCGAGGGGCATGCGCTTGACGTCTTCTCCATCCGCGCGGCCATTGCGACGCAATGACCTAGCTATCGAGCATTGAGGTCAGGGTTTCAAGCCGGTCCGCTTCCGCTGCCGGCTTGTCCCAGCGCAGACGGGAAATCCGCGGAAAGCGCATCGCCACGCCTGACTTGTGTCGCGTGGAGCGATTAAGCCCCTCAAATGCGATTTCGAGAACAAGACCGCGATCGCGCTCGGCGCGGACTGATCGGACCGGACCGAAACGCTCGATCGTGTTGTCACGCACATATTTGTCGATCTGCTTCAGTTCCTCATCGGTAAAACCGAAATAGGCCTTACCGACAGGGACGAGCTCGGGTGCGTCTTCGGGCCCGGTCCATACACCGAATGTGTAATCGGAGTAATAGCTCGACCGCTTGCCGTGACCACGTTGCGCATAAAGCAGCACTGCATCGATGATGAACGGATCACGCTTCCATTTGAACCATGGGCCTTTGGGGCGGCCGGGAACATAGGAGGAATCGCGCCGCTTCAGCATGACCCCTTCAATCACCGGATGCGGAGGCGCGCGGCGCTTGGCGTCCAGATCTTCCCAGCTTGTGAAATCGACGAGCGGGGACAGATCGAAACGATCCTGCGACAGCCCCGATATCCGCTCCTGCAGTGCCGCCCGGCGCTGGATGAAGGGGAGGGCGCGCAGATCTTCTCCTTCCGCCTGGAGCAGATCGTAACAGCGGAGGAAGACCGGGTACTCGCCAAGCATCTTCTTCGAGACCGTCTTGCGGTTGAGGCGCTGCTGCAGGTCCGAGAAGGTGCCGGTTCGTAAATCCGGTTTTCCGACCAAGAGCTCTCCATCCAAAGTCATTTCGGCTTCGAACGATGACAGGAGGTCCGGAAATGCACCGGATATGTCGTCGCCTGTGCGCGAATAGAGCCGTTTGACACCGTCTTCGCACACTGCCTGAACGCGGATCCCGTCCCATTTCCATTCGGCCACGTAGTCGGCAGGGTCCAGCTTTGAAAGCTCCCCGTCGCCGACGGGATGGGCAAGCATGACCGGCCGGAACAGCGCTTTTGCTGTACTGACAGGCTTTTGAGTTTTGCCTTCCAGCCACGCGAAGAGCGTTTCATAGGGCGGTTCGAGCCCGTGCCAGAGTTCTTCTATCTCGCTGATGTCCCTGTCGCCGAACCTTGCCAGGGCCTGCTTCGCAAGTCGTGCCGAGACGCCGATCCTCAAGCCGCCGGTGGCCAGTTTGATAAGTGCGAAACGGGCTGCGGGATCGAGCCGGTCAAGGAGGCCCGCCATGACGGAAGGGGCCTCGGCTCGACCGAGCCTTGAGAGCGTTTGAACGATTTCGGAAAGCGGCGGCGGGGTTTCCTCTTCCAGGGTGGTCGGCCAAACGAGCGATATGGTCTCGGCGAGATCTCCGACATAATCGTAGGAATAGGCAAAAAGCACCTCGTCCATGCGTTCGCCGATCAGCGTCCGCAGCATGGCGGGTTTAACGGCGGGAAAGTCGAGTCCTCCAGTCAACGCAGCTAGCGCGTAGCCGCGATCAGGGTCGGGAACGGCTTTGAAATGATCTGTGAGCAGGCGGATTTTTCCATTCCGGGACGGGGTCAGGACGAGACGGTCGAGCAGATCGGCAAAGTTTCGCATCACTCGGCCTCGTCTTCATAACCGACAAGGTTGAGCGGGCGGGCCTTGATGCCGTTCAGTTCACACCAGCGCACGATGGCTTCCTCGCGACCGTGTGTTACCCACACTTCGCCTGCCTCCGTTTCTCGGATAGTGGCGATCAGCTCATTCCAGTCTGCATGGTCAGAAAGGATCAGGGGGAGTTCGACACCGCGCTGCTTCGCCCTCTGGCGGATGCGCATCCAGCCGGAGACAAAGACGTTGAGCGGATCGGCGAAGCGCCGCGTCCAGCGTTCGCCGAACACGGATGGAGGTGCGACTATAACGCGACCCGCAGCGCGATCGGCAAGGTCTTTCTCAACAGTTGCGGGTTCGAGTTCGCCAAGGTCGATGCCCTGCCCCTCATAATAGCGACAGAGTTTTTCCAAGGCGCCGTGAATGAGGATCGGCGTATTGTATCCCGCTATACGAAGGAGTTTGATAACGCGCTGCGCCTTGCCGAGCGAGTAAGCCCCCAGAATGTGCGCACGCTCAGGAAACTGCATCAATGACGCGGTCAGACGCCGGATCTCCTGCGAGGGGTCTGGATGAACGAAAACAGGCAGTCCGAAGGTCGCCTCGGTAATGAAGACATCACAGCGCACGGGCTCGAAGGCCGCGCAGGTCTGATCGGGATGGCGCTTGTAATCGCCCGAGGCGACGATGCGCAGGCCGCTTTTCTCAACGGCGATCTGTGCCGAACCCAGCACGTGGCCAGCCGGATGAAAAGAGACGCCCACACCATCAAGCGTTAGCGTTTCGCCGTAACTGATGGCCTGCCGGCTCCGGGCGAAATTTGTCCCATAACGCAGCGCCATGATGTCGAGCGTTTGTTTGGTCGCCAGAACTTGCCCATGCCCGGCACGTGCGTGATCGGCATGCCCGTGCGTGATCAGGGCCCGCTCCACCGGGCGCACAGGATCGATGTAGAAATCACCGGGCGGGCAATAAAGTCCCGCCGGGCGCGGCTGGAGCAGGTTCTGCGGCTTCATGAGGTAAGAAGATAGGTCATTTTTCAGGCAACGAAAGTCCGACTTGTCAGGAGAGATTTCCGGGAGCATAAGCGCTCACCGCCCGCATGCGGGCTTCCTGGAAAAACACTGCATGAAGCCGATCTTCTTCACTTCGGGTGATCTGCTCGCCGATCGCCGCGCTGACTATGCCGAGATGCTGTTCGACAGTGGGGAGTTCAAAGCCGCGGCAGACCTGATGGGTGAGGCGCTGGCGCGTGCGCCGGATTGGGCGGCAGGACATTTTCGCCACGGTGAGATGCTGGCAGAGGCAGGCGAGGTCGCAGCCGCGCTGGACGCTTGGCGAAATGTGCTCAGGCTCGATGAAATGGATCGGCTGGGTGCGGCGTTGAAGCTGGAGCTTTTCGGTGCGCTCGATGGTCTTGGCGCCGTTCCATCGGCTTTCGTCGAAACCCTGTTCGATCAGTATGCCGAAACGTTCGACACGGCGTTGGTGGACAAGCTCGGTTATCGCGTGCCCGAATTGCTGGAGGAAGCGCTTCTGCGGATCGGAAAACATGCTTTCGCTCATGCCGTCGACCTTGGATGTGGCACTGGCTTGATGGGCGAGCGTCTGAGAGCCCATGTCAGCTTTCTTGAAGGGATCGATATCTCGGCAGAAATGCTGAAGCGTGCGGATGACAAACAGATCTACGACCGGCTGGAACGGGCCGATCTCTCCGCACTCACCACGCTGCCCCGCGAGGCCGATCTGGTGACCGCGGCAGACGTTTTCATGTATCTGGGTTCGCTCGACCGGCTTTTTGCAGTGGCCGGAGCTGCGCTTGCGCCGGGGGCACTTTTCGTTTTTTCAGTCGAACATCATGCGGGGCCGGAGGCAATGGTGCTGCGTCCCTCGCGGCGCTACGCTCATTCCGAGGCGCATTTGCGGGCGGTCATGGGGGATGCTGGATTTGAACCTGTACTGCTTGAAAAGGCAGTGATCCGCCGGGATCGTGGCGAACCTATTGAAGGATTGGTGGTCGTTGCTGAACGGGCCGGGACCGGGGCTGCAACCGCCAAAGTTGCGATCACGCCCCACCGCAAAGAGCGGCCCGAGGCCCATTAGGCAATCCCGCGTGTCCTGGATTTGTGCCAGATCGCGACGAGAGGTGGCCGGATCAACATTTCAACCGGCCATCCCAGAGGCTTGATCAATCGGCTTCGTCGGCCGGGCCGGCATTGAGCTGGCCGTATTTTTCCACGCCGATTGTCTCAAGGAGTTCAAGCTGCGTTTCGAGGTAGTCGATATGACCTTCCTCGTCGGCGAGCAGCTCTTCGAAGAGTTTCATGGAAACATAGTCGCCCGCATCGTGGCAGTCGTCGCGCGCTTCCTTGTAAAGCTTGCGGGCGTCATGTTCGCCAGCAAGATCGGCCTCAAGCACTTCCTTGATGTTCTGGCCGATGCGCAGCGGGCCAACAACCTGAAGGTTGGGATGACCTTCGAGGAAAATGATGCGCTCGACGAGCTTGTCGGCGTGGTGCATCTCCTCGATGGATTCTTCGCGCTCCTTCTTGGCGAGCTTGGTGAAACCCCAGTCCTCAAGAAGGCGATAATGCAGCCAGTACTGATTGACCGCGCCGAGCTCGTGGGTGAGCGCCTCGTTAAGCCGCTCGATGACCTTTTTGTCGCCTTTCATTGAACTTCCTTCCAAAACGCTCGCGCAACGCGCGTACCTGATCAAGATAGGTCACGGTAGCAGCATTCTGGGCAGCATCAAGGCGCGCATGATAGGCTTCGGTGACACGGATGATTGTTTCCACGACATTCGGAAAACAGCCGCAACACCGTCCGCGCTTGGACATGGTGTGATAGACCTTTGCCGGAACAATCAATTGCCAGGGATCCTCATCCAGCATGGAGACGATCGTATCCTCGACCTCCTTCTGGGTGATCAAATTGCACTGACAGACGAGCATGGCGACGTCGGAACTCCGTGGCTTTGCAAGGTCGGTCCCGGATGCAGAACCAAATCCCTGTTGCCGGAGTTTGTCGGAAGAAGCGCCCAGCAATCACAATGCCATGCCGTCGGATGAGACAGCACACAAATCAGCGGGCAACGACAGACGTCCTGCGATCGAAAGGGTTAAAGGCCCAGACATCATGGACGCATCGCGCGGATGCAGGATCATAAAAACCGCAGGTCTTTGATCCTGTCAATAAAAACCTGACGATTATATTCAGGGAAAGTTGCGACGTGATGGCGCGGGTTCAGATCTCGTGTTTCTCCAGAAACGCTTCCGCATCGAGTGAGCGGAAATCCTCCAGCGCGCCGCGCAGCCTGTCATGGCTCCAGTCCCACCAGGCAAGTGCCTGATAACGTTCGGCGGTTTTTCGGTCGAAGCGCTCCCGGATCGGACGCGCGGGCACCCCGCCGACAATCGTGTAGGGCGCAACGTCCTTCGAGACCACGGCACCTGCACCGACGACGGCGCCATCACCAACGGTGACACCGGGCAGGATCGTGGAGCCATGACCGAGCCAGGTGTCATGTCCTATCCTGACCATGTTGTCCCGCCGCCAGTCGAAGAACGCGCTGTCATGTTCAGCATCCGGCCAATAGTCGGCGGAGCGATAGGTGAAATGATGCAGGGTGGGACGCCAGGTCGGGTGGTTCGTGGCATTGATGCGCACGGCGGCGGCGATATTGGAGAATTTGCCGATGTCTGCGCACCAGGCGCTGCAATCCTGCATCACATAGGAATAGTCGCCGAGCGCCGTTTCATGAAGGCGCGTGCGCTCGGCCACTTCGGTGTAGCGGCCAAGCGTTGTGCCATTCACCTCTGCGGTCGGATGAATACAGGGCTCCACGGAGAGCTTCCTCATGCCGCTTTCCTGTTCGGTGCAAATTCGGTGACGTCGATGATCCGGTCGGCAACCACATCGCGCACATCCTGATCGTGGAAAATGCCCAACAGCGCCACGCCCGCCTTCTTTTTCTCGTCGATCATGGCAATCACGATTTCACGGTTGGCCTTGTCGAGAGAGGCGGTCGGCTCGTCGAGAAGTAGCACCGGATGATCGGTGATGAAGCCGCGGGCGATGTTCACGCGCTGCTGTTCGCCGCCGGAGAAGGTGGCTGGCGGCAGATCCCACAGGCGCTCTGGCAGGTTGAGGCGTTCCAGCAGAATTTCCGACCTGCCGCGTGCGGTTTCCAGAGCTTCGCCGCGTGCAATCAGCGGCTCAGCCACCACATCGCGCGCGGAAACACGCGGCACGGCGCGCAGGAACTGGCTCACATAGCCAATCGTATCGCGACGGATGGCGATGATGGTGCGTGGGTCGGCGGTGGCGAGGTTCACCAGATTGCCGTCATGGGTGACGATCACCTGGCCGCTGTCGATGGCGTAGCTGCCATAGATCATCTTGAGGATGGAGCTCTTGCCGGCGCCCGAGGGGCCGCCAAGCACGGCGCATTCGCCGGCGGAGAGCGAGAAGGAGACATCGGTCACCACGGGGAGGCGAATGCCGCCCTGGAGATGCATGGTGAAGCTCTTGCAGACTTCGGAGACGACGAGGGGCGTTGCCATGATCACACCTGCAAAATGGAGGAAACGAGAAGCTGGGTGTAGGGCGCCTGCGGATCGTCGAGCACCCGGTCTGTGAGGCCGCTTTCGACCACGTGACCGTCCTTCATGACGATCATGCGGTGGGAGAGAAGGCGGGCGACCGCGAGGTCGTGGGTGACGACGATTGCCGAGAGGCCCAGTTCGTGAACGAGGCTGCGCAGGAGATCGAGCAGGCGGGCCTGCACCGAAACATCGAGACCGCCGGTCGGCTCGTCCATGAAGACGAGGCGCGGACTGGTAACGAGGTTGCGGGCGATCTGCAGACGCTGGCGCATGCCGCCGGAAAAAGCGCGGGGCTGGTCGTCGATACGATCCTCGGAGATTTCCACGCGGCTCAGCCAGTCGGTGGCGGTGGCGCGGATATTGCCATAATGGCGCTGGCCCACGGCCATCAGCCGCTCGCCGACATTTGCCCCCGCCGAGACCGTCATGCGCAGACCGTCCGCGGGGTTCTGGTGGACGAAGCCCCAGTCGGTGCGCATCAGGAAGCGCCGTTCGGCTTCGCTCATGCGGTAGAGGTCGTGGAAGGCCCCGTCGCGCATGCGGTAGGAGACGGTGCCGGAGGTCGGCAGGAGGCGCGTCGACAGGCAGTTCAGCAGGGTGGTCTTGCCCGAACCGGATTCGCCCACCACAGCCAGAACCTCACCCGGCCACAGGTCGAAGGAGATGTCGTTGCAACCGATACGGTTGCCGTAGAATTTCGAGATGGAGCGAACGCGAAGCAGCGGTTCGTCGGTCATTGGATTTCTCCGCGAATTTTCAGAAGTTTGCGCATCAGACGGTCGCAGCCTCTTCGCCGGACAGATGTCCGCGATGGCCCTCGGCGCGGCGCGCCTCGCAATTGTCGGTGTCGGAGCAGACGAACATGCGCCCGCCGCGATCATCGAGAACCACTTCGTCGAGATAGACATTCGTGCCGCCGCACAGCGCGCAGGGCTCATCGAAGGTCTGGATCTCGAAGGGGTGATCCTCGAAATCGAGACTTTCGACACGGGTGTAGGGCGGCACGGCGTAGATGCGCTTCTCGCGGCCTGCGCCGAAAAGCTGGAGCGCCTTCGACATGTGCATTTTTGGATTGTCGAATTTCGGCGTCGGCGACGGGTCCATCACATAGCGTCCTTCGACCTTGACCGGATAGGCGAAGGTGGTGGCGATGTGGCCGTGCTGGGCGATGTCCTCGTAGAGCTTCACATGCATGAGGCCGTATTCCTCAAGCGCATGCATCTTGCGCGTCTCGGTCTCGCGCGGTTCGAGAAAACGCAAGGGCTCGGGGATCGGCACCTGATAGACGAGCACCTGGCCGGATTTCAGGGGTTCTTCGGGAATGCGGTGGCGCGTCTGGATGATGGTCGCGTCCGCAGTGTGGGTGGTCACCGCAACATTGGCGACCTTCTGGAAGAAGGCGCGGATGGAGACGGCGTTGGTGGTGTCGTCGGCACCCTGATCGATGACCTTGAGCACATCGTCCGTTCCAATTATCGATGCCGTCACCTGCACGCCGCCAGTGCCCCAGCCATAGGGCATCGGCATTTCGCGGCTGGCGAATGGCACCTGATAGCCGGGAATGGCGATGGCCTTGAGGATCGCACGGCGGATCATGCGTTTGGTCTGTTCGTCCAGATAGGCGAAATTGTACTGGGCGATGTTGTCGGTGTGGGCGTTCATTCGGCGGCCTCCCGGCGCTCGGTGTCTGCGGCTGCGCCCTTGTGGCGCTCCTCGTATTCGCGGCGCATCTGGCGGACCAGACCAAGCTCGGCCTGGAAGTCGACATAATGCGGTAGCTTCAGGTGTTCGACGAAACCGGTCGCCTGCACGTTGTCGCAATGCGAAATGACGAACTCCTCATCCTGCGCCGGTGCGGTGATGTCTTCATCCAGCTCGTTGGCGCGCAGCGCCCGGTCGCACAGTGACATGGCCATGGCCTTGCGCTCAGACTGGCCGAACACCAGCCCATAGCCGCGGGTAAACTGCGGCGGTACCTTCTTCGAACCCTTGAACTGGTTGACCATCTGGCATTCGGTGACGCGGATGCGGCCGAGCGTGAGGGGGAAGTCGAGTTCCGGCACGTCGATCTCCACATCCACCTCGCCAATGCGGATTTCGCCGGCGAAGGGGTGGTTGCGACCATAGCCGCGCTGGGTGGAGTAGCCGAGCGCCAGCAGGAACCCCTCGTCACCGCGCGACAGGGCCTGAAGGCGCTGGTCGCGCTCCATGGGAAATTCCGGCGGCTCGCGGGTGATGTCGCCGGGCTCGCGATCTTCTGGCAGCGAGCCGTCTTCCTCGATCAGACCCTCATTGGCAAGAATGTCGGACACACGCGGCATGGCCTCTTCCGCTTCGCTGCGCGCTTCAGGCGCTGCCGGCGCGGCGTCTTCGGCCAGTTCCGGGTCAAGCAGGCGGTGCGTGTAGTCGAAGGTGGGGCCCAGAAGCTGCCCGCCGGGCAGATCCTTGTAGGTAGCGGAAACGCGTCGCTCGACCAGCATGGCCGCCGTGTCGACGGGGCGCGAATAGCCGAAGCGTGGCAGGGTGGTGCGGTAGGCGCGCAGAAGGAAGATCGCCTCGATCATGTCGCCGCGCGCCTGCTTGACGGCAAGTGCCGCAAGGCCCGTGTCGTAGAGCGAGCCCTCGGACATGACACGGTCGACGGCGAGCGAAAGCTGACTGGCGATCTGTTCGAGTGTGATCGAGGGCAGGTTTCGGTCGCCGCGCCGGCGATCGGCCAGAAGCCGGTGTGCGTTCTGGATGGCGGCTTCACCGCCCTTGACAGCTACATACATGGCTCAGGCCTCCTGGCTGGAGATGCGGGTGGAGCGGGGCAGGGCAGCAAGGCCCTTACGGCTGACCAGAATGAGGTCGACGCCACGGGGAAACCGGGCATGGTTTTGTGCCCATTGGCGGATGAAATGGCGCGGCAGTGGTCGCGGCGCCAGACGCGCCACGCTCTCAATGCCGGGCCCGGCGAGAACCAGGCCCTCACCGCCCGAAAGGTCGCTTACCTGAAGAACGAGCGTGGCGGAACGGTCCGGATACTCCTGTGAGCCCTGAGCAAAATTCTCGAGCCCGATCAGGTGTTCCGGATCAGCAGAGAAGGCGAAATGCGCATCGGCTGGTGTGTTCGCAAGCGGCGCGCCGGTGTGGAATGCCAGCCATGCACGGACGGCGTCCTCTGCGGCAAGCGATGAATCGAGCCAGACCGGCGTGTCCTGGTCGCAAAGCGCCAGGGCGACAGCGGCTGCCTCCGGCGTCAGCGGGGCGGGTGGTTTGGCGAGCGCCATTCCCCGGTGGATCGTGCCCGGCTCTGCCATGGCCTGCATGATCGCGCGAAAAACGGTCTGTGCATCAAACACCGGCTTCTGGAAGCCACCTTCGATGGCGATGGAATCAAGCATCAGTCTTCTCCCCGAACCATGGTGAAGAAATCGACCTTGGTGGCAGCCGTTTCTGCGCGGCGTGTGGCGTCGGCCTGAGCCTGGCGCGCACGCAATGGACCGAGGATCTTGTCCTCGATTTGGTCCTGCAGGTCCGGCTTCTGGCGCAACGCATCGATGAGAGCAGCGACCCGCACCTTCATTTTTTCGCGGCCGAGTGCATAGGCATGCCCAACTTCTCCTGTGGGTAGCTTGACGGTGGCGCGTGTGACGGTGGCTTCGCCAAAATTGAACGGCGCGCCGCCACCCCCCATGCGACCGCGGACAGTTACGAGCCCGGTTTCCGGGCCGCGAAGGATCTTGGCGTCATCCGGCAGCCCAGCCTCGTTCCAAAGCGCAAGCAGATCACTTCCATTTGCCTTTGCCAGCACTGCCATTGCCTCACGGCGTTGCTCGTTGAGGGCCTGTCTTTCCTGTCGTGAGACCATGATGGCTCCATTCTCGTCGACATTAAATTTGTCTATTGTTCTAGACAACTAAACATATTATGACTCCTGCCTATCGAGTGTCCATGACGTGTTGATGACAATGCGGGCGAAGCAGATAGAAAAGCGGTGTAGATGGCCGAAACGATGATTGAAAGGCGCAGCGGTGTAGCTCTGTGGCGGCAGATCGCCGACCGTATGCGACGTGAGATCGGTGAAGGCGCGATTGGCAGTGATGGGCGTATGCCCCCCGAGATGGCTTTGGCCGAGCGCTTTGGTGTCAATCGTCACACGGTGCGCACGGCCATCGCCGCGCTTGTTCAGGAGGGGGTGCTCAGAGCCGAGCAGGGGCGAGGCACCTTTGTGGAAGGGCGAAAACGGCTTGCCTATCCCATCCGCAATCGCACGCGCTTCTCCGAGGGATTGGCCGGCCAGTCGCGCGGGCTTGCGGCCGACCTGCTCGCCCATGCGGTCGAAGCGGCGCCGATTGATGTCGCGCGCGCTCTGATGCTTGCTCCCGGCTCCCCCGTGATCCGGCTCGAAACACGCTCGCACGCTGACGGACGGCCCGTTTCCCGGGCCCGAAGCTGGTTTGATGCGCAACGGTTCTGCGGCATGGCGGAGGCATTTGGGCGCACGCACTCGATCACCGCAGCCTTCAGGGAACTGGGGCTTGCTGATTATCTGCGCCAGAGCACGACGGTAACGGCACGGCACGCCGACGCCGGTGACCTGGGAGACCTGAAGCTGTCGCCCGGCGCAATCGTCCTCGTCACCATCGCCATCAATGTGGATACCGAGGGCTCACCGGTGCAGTATTCCGAGACCCGCTTCGCTGCCGACCGGATCGAATTGCACATCCCTGGAGCGGGTACGGAGGCCGCCGGCTGATACTTCATTTCACCTGACGCTCACCGTGAAGTGACCGTAGCGCGAGGTGGTTTGCGTTGATTTGCGAAGTCACGGCGTGCTCTATCGTCGAGATTTCAATTCTGGGCGAGTCAGGGGATTTGCGTGAGGTCACTTGTTTTTTCGACGGCCATTCTGGCGCTCGGTGCCGTTTCCGCAAGCGCTGGTCAGGGCGGGCCCAATCCCGATGACTGGGCGTCTGTTCTGGAAGATGCGCGCGGGGAAACGGTCTATTTCAACGCCTGGGGCGGGTCGCAGAACATCAATGCCTATATCGAGTGGGCCGGTGCGGAACTGAAGGAACGCTACGGCGTCACGCTCAGACATGTGAAGCTTGAGGATACCGCGAGCGCAGTCGCCACCGTGGTCGCGGAAAAGGCGGCGGGCCGCGATGAGAGCGGGACGGTGGATCTCATCTGGATCAATGGCGAGAACTTTGCAGCCATGAAACGGCAGGGGTTGCTCCTATCTCCCGGCTGGGCGGAGAAATTGCCCAACTGGGCCTATGTGGACGTCGAAAACAAGCCGACCATCCGAACCGACTTCACCGTTCCTGTCGAAGGGCTGGAAAGCCCCTGGGGCATGGCGAAGCTCGTGTTTTTCTACGATTCCGCGCGTACGCAAGTGCACACCCTGCCGCAGGACGCGGACAGTCTGCTGAAATGGGCAAAGAAAAATCCGGGACGTTTTTCCTATCCGCAGCCGCCGGACTTCATAGGCACTTCGTTTTTGAAACAGGTGCTTGCCGAAACTGTCGAAAATCCCGAAATGCTCCAGGTGCCGGTCGATGAAGACACGTTCGATCAGGTAACCAGGCCCCTGTTTGACTATCTCGACGCGCTCAACCCGGTGATGTGGCGCTCGGGCCGTGCCTATCCACAGAATTACCCGGCGATGAAGCAGCTTCTGGCCGATTCAGAGCTCGACATCATCTTTGCCTTCAATCCAGCGGAAGCCTCGAATGCCATTGCCAATGGCGAATTGCCGGACACGGTGCGCTCCTTCACCTTTCCCGAAGGCACGCTTTCCAACACGCATTTTCTGACCATCCCCTACAACGCTACGGCCAAGGCGGGTGCGCTGGTTACGGCCAATTTTTTCCTTTCACCGGAGGCGCAGGCCCGCAAGCAGGATCCGGCGCGCTGGGGTGACCCGACGGTCCTTGCGCTCGACAAGCTGGAACCGGAAGAGCGCGCCCGCTTCGATGCCATCGACCTTGGCGTTGCGACATTGCGGCCGGATGAACTTGGCCCCGCACTGGACGAGCCGCATCCAAGCTGGATGGAGCGCATCGAAACCGAGTGGAAGCGCCGCTATGGGGTTGGCAATTAACCTGGTTGCTACGCGGGTGTTTCGGTTGCATTTCAAGCCTATGGCCCCATGCTGACGCGCCTCGGTCCCATTCTCGCCATAGGGCTCCTGACGGTCCCGGTCTTGTTCGGCCTGGCCGGCACCATCCTGCCTGCCTTCGGCTATCTGCCAGCCTTGGGCGGAACGTCGTTTAACCTTGCACCATTTCAGAGGCTGTTTGCCGAACCGGCCATCTTTATGTCGGCGCTGATGAGCCTTGCGGCGGGGCTCGTCACAGCTGCGTTTTCACTCCTGACCGTGATGCTTTTCACGGCCGCATGGGGCGGCACGCGCATTTTTGTGCGCATACAGCATCTCTTGTCGCCACTTCTGTCAGTGCCGCATGCGGCCACGGCATTCGCGCTAGCTTTCCTCATCGCGCCTTCCGGCCTGATCGCACGCATGATCTCGCCGGAACTGACTGGATGGCAGCGGCCGCCGGATCTCCTCATCATACATGATCCCCTCGGCCTTTCGATGATGGCGGGGCTGATCGTGAAGGAGATACCATTTCTACTGCTCGTCACGCTGGCAGCCCTGCCGCAGGTCAAGCCGGCGCGCATGCGGGCTTTGATCGCATCGATGGGATATGGGCGCATTTCCGGCTTCGTGTTTGGCCTCTGGCCCTCGATCTATCCGCAGATCCGCCTGCCGGTCTTCGCCGTCATAGCATTCGCCACCTCGGTGGTGGATGTCGCAGCCATACTGGGCCCCACAACGCCGGCGCCGCTCGCGGTGCGGCTTGTCAACTGGATGAACGACCCGGACCTGTCCATGCGCTTCCTCGCCTCGGCAGGTGCCATTCTGCAACTGGGCGTGACGGCGGCGGCAGTCGTCATCTGGATCGGATTGGAGAGGATTGGCGCGCGAGTGCGCGAGCGTCTTGCCTGTGCCGGGCGCCGGTTTCGGCGCGACGGCGTCCTGAGGCTAGGCGCGCTGGCCGTGATGCTCGCTTCGGCGGGAGCTATCTTTGCCGGCATGACGGCGCTGGCGCTGTGGTCTGTCGCGGGCCTCTGGCAATACCCCGACGTGCTGCCGGCGCGGTTCGAACTGCGCAACTGGATGCGCGTCCTGCCCAACCTCATGGAACCGCTGGCGACCACGTTGTCAGTTGCACTCGTCTCGACGGTGATCGCCGTGGTGATCGCCATACTCTGCTTCGCACGAGAGGACCAGACCGCAAGACCGCCGGGGCGCGGAGCGCTTACGGTGCTCTATCTGCCGTTGCTCGTGCCGCAGGTGGCCTTTCTGTTCGGGCTTCAACTGCTCTTCATTCTCGCCGGCATGGAGGCCACGTGGACAGCGCTTGTCTTCGCCCATCTCGTCTTCGTGCTGCCCTATGCCTGGCTCAGCCTGAGGGATCCGTGGCGTGCCTTCGACCGCCGTTATGATCAGATCGCGGCGGGCCTTGGGAAAGGCCCGGTCCGGCGCTTCTTTATCATCCGCCTGCCGATGCTGGCGCGGCCGCTGCTTGCGGTTGCAGCCATAGGGTTTTCCGTTTCGATCGGGCTCTATCTTCCTACGGTTCTGGTGGGCGCCGGCCGGCTGACCACCATCACCACGGAAGCGGTGGCGCTGGCTTCTGGCGGCAATCGCCGCGTGATCGGAATTTATGCCTTCATGCAAATGCTGTTGCCGGCCGCGGGCTTTGCCGTTGCCACCATTGTGCCGGCGCTGATATTCCGCCGTTATCGTGACATGCATGTTTGAACGGAAACGGATTTGACTGATACCGGGCTCTTCATCGATGGGGTGGCGATCACACTCGAAGGACGCGAGATTCTCTCGCTCACCAGGAAGGTTGCGCCCGGTGAAGTCCTGACCGTGATGGGGCCGTCTGGAGCGGGGAAATCCACACTGCTCGCCTATATCGGGGGGGTTCTCGATTCGGTTTTTTCAACCACGGGCCGGGTCTTCGTGGATGGTGTGGACGTGACGGCGCTCAAACCCGAAGACCGGCATATGGGCGTGCTGTTTCAGGATCCACTTCTGTTTCCGCATATGAGTGTCGGCGGCAATCTGATGTTCGCGCTGCCCGAGGCAGTGCGCGGCCGCGCTAAACGTGCAGCGCATGTTGCTCATGCATTGGAGGGTGTCGGCCTTGCAGGGCTTGAAAATCGGGATCCGGCCACGCTCTCCGGCGGGCAAAAAGCGCGGGTAGCGCTGGCTCGGGTGCTGGTTTCCTCGCCCCGCGCACTGCTTCTGGATGAACCTTTCTCCAAGCTTGATGCAGATCTTCGTGCGCAGACCCGTGAACTCGTCTTTTCCAAGGCGCGTGACAGTGGACTACCAGTGCTCCTCGTCACGCATGACGAGGCAGACGCAGAGGCCGCATGCGGTGACATCGTGCGGATTGGCGCGTGATGGAGGGGCTGAAACTGCCCGATCTGCCGGTAACGGAAGTGCTGCCGGCGCTCACTACCGAACTGAAGACCCGTGGCAAGGCAGTGCTCGTTGCACCGCCCGGAGCCGGCAAAACGACGCTTGCGCCGTTGGCGCTTCTGGACGCCCAATGGGCATCGCGCGGGCGCATTGTGCTCCTTGAACCTCGCCGGCTTGCCGCGCGGGCGGCCGCCCGGCGAATGGCGGCACTCCTTGGCGAAGAGCCGGGTGAGACCGTCGGCTATGCCATGCGCATGGAGCAAAAGGTCTCTGCCAGAACCCGCATTCTCGTGGTGACGGAAGGCGTTCTTGTCCGCATGATCGTCGATGATCCGGAGCTTTCGGGAATCTCCGCAGTGCTGTTCGACGAGTTTCACGAGCGCGCGCTGGATGGCGATTTCGCGCTGGCACTGGCGCTTGATGCGCAGGCTGCTCTGCGGCCGGATCTGCGGCTGCTGGTGATGTCGGCCACGCTTGATGGCGCGCGGGTCGCAGCGCTTTTGGGTGATGCGCCGGTGATCGAGAGCGAAGGGCGCAGTTTTCCCGTCGAACTGCGCCATGCGGAACGCCCTTCAGGCGAGCCCATCGAGGACACCATGGCGCGGACGGTGCGCGCGGTTCTGTCGGAGGAGGAGGGCAGCGTGCTTGCATTCCTGCCCGGTCAGCGCGAGATTGAGCGGACGGCCGAGCGTCTTGCCGGACGGCTGCCCGCCGATGTGGACATCACGCCACTTTATGGCGGTCTTGACGGGCGTGCGCAGGATGACGCCATCCGGCCCGCCGCCCAAGGTCGGCGCAAGGTGGTTCTGGCCACGGCCATTGCGGAAACCTCGGTGACCATTGACGGCGTTCGGGTGGTGATTGACAGCGGCCTGTCGCGCCTGCCGAAGTTCGAGCCCTCAACAGGCCTTACGCGGCTGGAAACAGTGCGCGTTTCGCGCGCTTCAGCCGATCAGCGCGCGGGCCGTGCGGGACGCACCGCGCCCGGTATTGCGCTTCGCCTCTGGCGCGCGGAGCAGACAGCGGCGCTGCCGGCGTTCACGCCACCGGAAATCCTGGAAGCGGATTTGTCGGACCTGCTCCTCGACTGTGCCGCCTTCGGCGTCAGCGATCCAGCATCTCTTTCCTTTCTCGATGTCCCGCCGGCTCCGGCGCTTGCCGAGGCGCGCGGTCTTCTGCGGCGACTTGGCGCACTGAACGAGAGCGGACGCCTCACACCGTCGGGCGAGGCGATGCGCCGTCTCGCCCTGCCGGTGCGGCTTGCGCATATGGTGGCGCGCGCGGCTGAAGATGGTCATGCGCTTGCCGCAGCCGAACTGGCCGTTCTCCTGTCGGAACGCGGGCTGGGTGGCCGGTCCGTCGATCTGGATGACCGGTTGCATCGCTTTCGCCGGGAGAAGGGCGCGCGGGCGGAAAAGGCACGTCATCTCGCAGAGCGGCTCGCCAGGACCGCAGGTGGCGCACGATCCGGTGAGGTACCGCAGGCGGGGGCTCTGCTGATCCACGCATGGCCGGACCGCGTTGCCAAAGCCCGCGGCGCACACGGGCATTTCGTGATGGCCAATGGGCGCGGCGGCGTGGTGGCACCGGAAGAGCGGCTTTCCGGCGCGAATTATCTCGTGGTGGCGGATCTACAGGGCCGGGCGCAGAACGCACGCATTGCCCAGGCAGCGGCCATCGGTGAAGACGACATCATTGCCGCACTCGGGGATCAGATCGAGGAAAGCACGGAGACGCGCTTCGATCGTGCTTCGGGATCGGTGCGACAGCGGCGTGTTCGCCGTCTTGGAGCGCTGATTTTGGCCGAGCAGGGGCTGCCGCCGCCATCAGGGCTCGAAGCCGACCGTGCACTAATCGATGCTGTCAGGGCGCACGGACTTTCGCTCCTGCCCTGGGACAGGGAGATGAACGCCCTGCGGGCCAAGCTTGCGTGGCTTCACGCGGCAAAGGGCGATCCCTGGCCGGATGTTTCGGATGTGGCGCTTCTCGAACGGCTGGATGATTGGCTTCTGCCATTTCTGAGCGGCGAGGCTTCACTTTCAAAACTGGCACCTCACAGCTTGCGTGGAGGGTTGACCGCACTTGTCCCGCACCAGTTGCAAAGGCGCATCGACCAGATGGCGCCCACCCACTACGATGCGCCTTCGGGCAGCCGTGTGCCCATCCGGTACGAGGCGGAGGGGCCGGTGCTGGCAATCCGCGTGCAGGAGCTTTTCGGCCTGACAGAGCATCCAACGGTCGCCGATGGCATCCCACTCAAACTGGAGCTTCTGTCGCCTGCCCACAGGCCAATCCAGACCACGCGCGATCTGCCGGGTTTCTGGGCCGGCTCGTGGGCGGATGTGCGTGCCGATATGCGTGGACGCTACCCGAAACATGTGTGGCCGGAAGATCCGGCCAGCGCAGCCGCGACACATCGCGCCAAACCACGCAGAAAATAACGCTTGGAGTGGGGGCGGACTTCCCCCATAACCCCGCCATGCTTGAAGACATCAGGGCCCACGATCCGAGCCACGGCCTGCGGCTCAACACTTTGATCAAGCTGCGTTGGCTGGCGATTATCGGCCAGAGCGCGGCCGTGATCGTTGTCGCCTTCGGGCTCGATTTTCCACTGCCGGTCGGCCTTTGCTTTGCACTGATCGCGGCTTCCGCCTGGCTTAATGTGCATCTGGCCATTCGCTACTCTGCGGCGCACAGGCTGGCGCCTGCGGCCGCGCTCGGCATTCTCACCTTCGATGCTTTCCAGCTGGCCGGTCTTCTTTTCATGACGGGCGGGTTAACCAATCCGTTCTCGCTCCTCATGACAGTACCCGTGGTTATCTCGGCCACATCACTACCGCTGCGCTGGACTGCGCTTCTTGGCTTTCTGGTGGTTGCCCTGACCACGGCTCTCGCCGTCTTTCATCGCCCGCTTCCATGGTTCCCCGGCACCGAGCTGGTAATGCCTCTTGTATACATTATCGGCGTGTGGATCGCGGTGGTCTCAAGCATCGCCTTCACAGGGGTTTATGCCTACCGGGTCGCAAAGGAAGCTCGGCTTCTGGCCAACGCGCTTGCCGCGACCGAACTGGTGCTACAGCGCGAGCAGCACATCTCTGCGCTCGACGGACTGGCGGCAGCCGCTGCTCACGAACTTGGCACTCCCCTTGCGACCATCGCGCTGGTGGCGCGCGAGATGGAGCGTGCGCTCGGCAAGGACGAGCGGTTCAGCGAGGATGTGACGCTGTTGCGCACACAGAGCGAACGGTGCCGGGAAATCCTGCGCCAGCTGACCAGCCTGTCGTCGGAAGGCGAGGCCCATATGGCGCGGCAGCCCTTTACCTCCCTGATCGAGGAAACTGCGGCCCCGCACCGTGATTTTGGTATCGATATCCGTCTGGAGCCAGGCGCGACGGAAGGGCCGGAACCAGTGGGGCGGCGCAATCCGGGGGTCATCTACGGGCTTGGCAATCTGGTGGAGAACGCGGTGGATTTCGCGCGCGAAAGCGTCACGATCCGCTGGCACTGGGATGCAGACACCGTCGGGCTTCTTGTGGTCGATGACGGCCACGGCTTCCCCGCCGAAATCCTGGATCGGATCGGTGAGCCCTATATGTCAAAGCGCTCGTCCGATGGCAGCAGTGGCGGGGGGCTCGGGTTGGGACTTTTCATTGCCAAGACGCTCCTTGAGCGTTCCGGCGCGCAGATCCGCTTTGGCAATCTTGCCGAAAAGGGCAAGGGTGCATTCGCGGAAGTCATCTGGCCGCGTTCGATCTTCGTCGTGCCTGAGGATAATCTGGATTCAGGCGAAAAGAGTCCTAAATTGGAAAGCTGACGGATTTAGGTTAGAAAGATTCCAGGAAAATTAATGTGCTGAACGTGCCGGATATGACAAGCAACACCGTGGAAGACCCGGAGGCGGCCCTGGGTGAAGACCGTTCCCTTCTCATTGTCGATGATGACAAACCGTTTTTGACGCGTTTGGCTCGGGCGATGGAGAGCCGTGGCTTCACGGTGGAAACAGCTGAAAGCGTGGAAGAAGCCATTGCGCACGCCAAAGCGGCTCCGCCGGCGTTCGCTGTTGTCGATATGCGGCTTGCCGATGGCAATGGCCTCGACGTGGTGGCCACCATACGCGAAAAGCGCAAGGATTCCCGCACGATCATCCTCACCGGCTACGGCAATATCGCCACCGCGGTCACCGCGGTAAAGCTTGGCGCGATCGATTATCTGGCCAAACCGGCAGATGCAGACGACATCTACGCGGCACTCACCCGGCAGGCTGGTGAGAAAGTGGCGCCTCCTGAAAACCCCATGTCCGCCGACCGGGTGCGCTGGGAGCATATCCAGCGGGTCTACGAAATGTGCGATCGCAATGTTTCGGAAACCGCGCGCAGGCTGAACATGCATCGGCGCACCTTGCAGCGTATTCTTGCCAAGCGTGCGCCGCGCTAGGGCTTTTTGGGTCAATTCGGACGCCGGCCCCGAAGCTGAGCCCGGGATTTTGCGTCCCGTAGGCTAACATGGGTTTATGGACAAGTTTCATAGCCAGCGTTAAAACAGGAAACAGGTATTTTTTCCTGTTTCACGGTCCCGGAAGGATGAGTAGCGTGCTCTCGCACGACAAGGTTTGGGCAGCCATAGACGCACTGGCTGTGCGTCACTCGCTTTCCGCCTCCGGCCTGGCCCGGAAGGCAGGCCTGGATTCGACTGCCTTCAACAAGTCCAAACGGCTTTCGGCGGACGGCCGGCCACGCTGGCCTTCTACAGAATCTCTTTCGAAGATCATGGAAGCGACCGGCACCACGATCTGGGAATTTGTCGCGCTGTTGCAGCACGATGGCAAACCATCCGAACCCTATGAACAGCCTCCATCGAGCGTTCCGCTGATCGGCTTTGCCCAGGCGGGAGCTGGTGGTTTCTTTGACGATGCGGGTTTCCCGTTGGGAGAAGGATGGGAGCACGTCGATCTGCCAGGGCAGGCGCATGAAGGCGCATATGCGCTTCAGGTGCAGGGGGAGTCCATGATGCCGCTGTATCGTGATGGCGATACGCTGATCGTGGACCCGACCGCGCGCCTGCGCCGCGGTGATCGTGTGGTGGTCAAGACTGCGGGTGGCGAGGTAATGGCAAAGGTTCTTTTGCGTCAGACGAGCCGGCAGGTAGAATTGCTTTCCCTCAACCCTGACCACCCCAATCGCGTTCTCGAAAAGTCGCAGATGGAGTGGATGGCGCGCATCATCTGGGCAAGTCAGTGATGCGCGGGCACCTGCGCCGCAGCATTTGGCTTCTGGCCGCCGCCGCGATGTTCGCGTCCTCTGGGTTCGGCCCTGCTGTAGCTCAGGACAGGCGGCAACCCCGCATCATCGCGCCTGAGCTCGTGGCGCCCCCGCCAATCGATGCCACCGGGTTGAAGCGCGCGGATCCGCGCATACCGTTGAGCGAACTTGGTGCGCCCGCGCCCGAACCAAAGTCTCAGGACACGCTCTACTACCGACCGATCGCAATCGCCGCGGGCATGTTTGAATCCGAGGGGCACACCATCACCGTTGCGGGTATCCGCGTCATTGCTCCCGACAGGGTTTGTGATGCAACTGATGGCGGTGCGTGGCCCTGTGGCAAGCGTGCCCGCACGGCGTTTCGGTACTGGTTGCGCGGGCGCGCAGTGGAGTGCCACGTTGAGGAGAAGACGGACAAGGCCGCTGCGGAACAAGCGGGCGACAAACCGATGCGCTGTTCTCTTGCAGGCTATGATGTCGGGACGTGGCTGGTCGAAAACGGTTGGGCGCTGTCCGAGACCGGAGGCCCCTATACGGAGGCAGAAAAGGCGGCCCGCGATGCCGGCAAGGGCATATTCAGTGGCGGGCCGTCTGGTTCATGATCAAACGCTGAATACGGCTTGGCTTCAGAGTTTGCCGGTGAGCGCTGCGGTGATCAGGGCGCGGGTTTCCGCGATCCCGTAAAGCGCTGCAAAGGAGCCGAAGCGTGGGCCCCGTTCCTGTCCCAGAAGCACCTGATAGAGCATCTGGAAAAATGCCACCGAAACGCCCGGCCCCCCATTCGGGCTCTTGCGCTTGTGATCCTGATAGCGCTCGATGCCGCGGGCCACATCCAGAATGGCATTCTGGATCGCTTCGCCATCGGCATCTGCCGGCAGGGCACCAAGTGCATCGTTGATGCCGGCCAGCGCCTCGCGTTCGACCTCGTCGGGGGTGCGGAATGCTTTGGATGGCTTTACGAAATCCTCGAAATAGCGCAACGCGTAGCCGGTAAGACGGTCGAGCTCGGGATGTGTCTGCGGTGTGACACCGGGCGCATAGCGCGAGATAAAACCCCAAAGAACGTCCGTGTTCTGCGCGTTGGATGCGCTGACGAGGTTGAGCAGCAGCGCAAACGGCACGGGAAGTTCGGTGGCCGGCGGATTGCCGTCATGAATGTGCCAGACCGGGTTGCCCAGCCGGTTCTTCCAGTCCTGGCGGTCATAGGCCGACAGGAAGGTGTAATACTCGTCAACCGCACGCGGTATGACATCGAAATAGAGCTTCTTGGCCGCCTTCGGCTTCTGGAACATGTATAGGGAAAGGCTCTCCGTCGGCGCATAGGCGAGCCATTCGTCAATGGTCAGGCCATTGCCCTTGGATTTGGAGATCTTCTGGCCGTTCTCGTCGAGGAACAGCTCGTAGTTGAACCCTTCCGGCGGCTCTTTGCCGAGCGCCGTGCAGATCTGCGCCGCCAGCTTGACACTGTCGATCAGGTCCTTGCCGGACATTTCATAGTCGACGCCAAGAGCTGCCCAGCGCATCGCCCAGTCGGGCTTCCACTGCAGCTTGCAGTGCCCGCCGGTCACGGGTGTCTCGAACATTTCGCCGCTCTCGGGGTCACGCCAGACGATGGTGCCGGCGTCGACCTTGCGTTCTTCAAGAGGCACCTGCATCACCACGCCGGTTTTCGGGTGGATCGGCAGAAAGGGCGAATAGGTCTGCGCACGCTCCTCGCGGAGAGATGGCAGCATGATGTCCATCACCGCGTCATAGCGCTCCAGCAGCGTGCGGAGCATCTCGTCAAAACGGCCCGAGGCATAATACTCGGTCGAGGAGGCAAATTCGTAGTCGAAGCCGAACTGGTCAAGAAACGCTCTCAACCGGGCATTGTTGGCCGCGCCGAAGGAAGGATACTCGTTGGAGAACGGGTCCGGCACCTGTGTCAGCGGCTTGCCAAGATGGGAGCGCAGCATCTCCTTGTTGGGCACATTGTCGGGGACCTTCCGCAACCCGTCCATATCGTCTGAGAAGCAAAGAATCCGGGTTTTGACCCTGTCCTCGGTGAGCACGCGAAAAGCATGCCGCACCATGGAGGTGCGCGCCACTTCGCCGAAGGTGCCGATATGGGGCAGACCGGAGGGACCGTAGCCCGTTTCAAACAGAACGGTGTCGGGGAAGGCGCCGCCCTCGTAGCGTTTGACGATTTTGCGCGCTTCTTCGAAGGGCCAGGCCTTGCTTTCGGCTGCGGCCTCCATCACTTCGGGCGTCAATTCAAGCGCGTCTCGGCTTGCCGTCGTCATGTCGCTTTCCAGGGTTTGGGTTTCATCAAAAGCAATGCCTGTAAGGCGGCTCAGGCGGTGCGTCAATCGAAGCGGCGATTTTTCATTGCGACATGACGCCCGGCTACCTACTTTCAGGCTCCATTGTTTGCCAGCGGAGATTGAGATGGCCGAGCCGACCGCCCACGAAGCCCTGATCTATTTGATGGTTGTCATGTCGGCCGCTGACCGGGACATGACCGACGCGGAGCTCGCCATAATCGGAGACACGATTCGTTCCTGGCCGGTGTTCAGGGAATTCGATGACAACCGCATTATCGAAGTGGCGCGTCAGTGCCAGCAGATCCTTCAGGAAGACAGCGGTCTCGAGCGCATCCTGAGTGCCGTGCGCGACACCGTGCCGGCGAAACTGCACGACACGGCCTATGCACTGGCGGTCGAGGTCGCGGCTGCCGACATGCATGTCGAGCCTGAAGAAAAGCGCATGCTTCATATCGTCCGAAGCCGGCTGCATCTCGAGCCTCTCGTGGCAGCGGCCATTGAGCGAACAGTTCAGGCCCGCAAACGTACACTTGCCTGATCGGGTGCCCGCTCAAGCGCATGTGACTGGCGTTTGATCGGCATTGCGGAATAATGGCGCCATGACCTCGTTTCTGTTCTCCGAAGCGGCAATCCGTCTCTTCGCATTCATCGGCATATTTGCAGCCATGGGGCTATACGAACTCTGGTCGCCACGTCTGGAGCGACCGGAGATGACCGGTGCGCTGAAATCGCGCCGGTGGTTCGCAAATCTTTCCATGGTTTTGATTTCATCGGTAATGCTCAGGGTGGTTTTCCCGGCGGCCGCGGTGGGAGCTGCGCTTTGGGCCGAAGCACGTGGCTTTGGGCTCTTCCACGGCGTGGGCGTCGATCCGCTTCTCGCGGGACTGGTATCGTTTGTCGTGCTTGATTTCGCGGTCTGGCTCGAACATCTGGCAAGCCACAAGATTCCGGTCTTGTGGCGCATTCATCGCATGCATCATGCCGACAATGGTTTTGACGTGACCACAGGTCTGCGTTTCCACCCACTCGAAATTCTTCTTTCGATGGCATGGAAGGCGGTTATTGTCGTTCTTCTCGGCGCGCCGGTTTTATCCGTTCTGTTTTTCGAGATTGTCCTGAACGGTATGTCGATGTTCAACCACTCGAATGTGAGGCTTCCGCTCGGGCTTGATCGAGTGCTCCGGCTGCTTGTGGTGACCCCGGATATGCATCGCGTCCATCATTCCACAATAAGACGGGAGACGGATTCCAATTACGGCTTCAACTTTCCGTTTTGGGATCGTTTGTTCGGCACCTATATCGCCCAGCCGAAACTGGGCCATGAGGGCATGGACATCGGCTTGTCCGCCTATCGCGGCACCTTTACGGCAACGCTTCTTTGGATGCTGGCCCTGCCATTTCGCTCGTTGCGACGGGATCAGTAGAAACCAATGGGAAAATAACGCAGGTAAATATCCGTGAAACGCCCGCCTGTGTCGATGTTGTGAAGGGCGAAATCGATCGCCTGCGCAAGTTGGGGCATATCGCGCGGTATGGCGATTGCCAGACCCTGCCCCAGATATTCTGGCGCCAGATAAGGTCCACCTGCGAAAGCGCAGCAGTTTTCGGAGTCCCGGCCCGCAAGCCAGAAGCTCAGTTTCACGCCATCGCCGAAGATGCCATCGATCCTGCCCGACTTCAGGTCGTCGAAGAGCCAGTCGGTCCGGCTATACACAACGCTTTGCGCCCGCGGGAAGAGATCGCGCAACAGCATTTCGTGGGCGCTGGCGCCGATGACGCCAATCCGTTTGCCGGCGATATTTGCGTGAAGCGGTTCAGAAAGCTTCCCTCCGCGTCGGGTAACAAGCCGCGCAGGGAAGCGTAGATAAGGACGTGAAAACAGATAGCGCTCTCGGTTTTCAGCCGTGATCGCCATCCCCGCGATGATCGCCTCGCCCTGGTTGTTCTCAATCGCTGGGCCGAGTTCATCCCAGGGCAAAGCCTGCACCTGGCAACGTTCCATCATCTCAAGCTCAGCGCAAATCTCCCGCGCAAGATCGATATGGAGGCCGCTGAGCCGGTTCTCAGCGTCCAGATAGTTGAACGGATAGAAATCGACCGTGGTCAGAAAACGCAGTCTCGCCAAAGCGGAAAGGTCTGGCTTTGATTGCCGTTGCTTGGGTTCCCAAAAGCCCGGAGGAGCTGTGTCCTCTGCGATAGTGATCTGCGTGGGATAGAAGAAGAACAGGGCAATCGCAATTTGAAGAATGGGCAATTTCATTGCTTTTAACGCATAGCCGGCAAATATTTTGCAAGTTGGCTTGATGAAAAGTTTTGTGGGCTGTTCTTCAACATTTTTAAATTCTTGCTTCATCGCGGTATATAGTCGTCAGATGACGCGTGAAAATTCTGCGCGCGGGGCGGCATGACGGCGGGGACGAATACATATGTTCGATTTTGTGAGGACACGGGCCTTTGTTCAGCAAATTCAAAAGGCCCGGAGCCCGCTCGCCATTTGTAGTACACTCATTTCGTTTACCGAAAACTACGGTCTTCATGCTGTTTGCGCCGGCACACTTCCCGCGAAGGGCAGTACACCTGGCGATCAGGTCGGGCATATCGTGCTCAGCAGCTGGCCAGCGGAATGGATCGACCGCTACGTTTCGTGCAACTACATCTTTCATGATCCAATCGTAGACCATATGCGCCAAAGCGGGAATGCCATTTTATGGCGCGATATTCTGAAAACACATGACGCCTCGCGCAAAGCCTCAAAGCTTCTGAGCGAGGCACGTGATTTCAGGCTGGCCGACGGCATTGCCATGTCGTTCACCACTCTTGAGGGCGATCTGATCGTCATGTCTTTTGGCGGTGAGCGGGTTGAACTGTCTGCGTCCGAGCTGCAGATGATCTGGTTCGCTTCGTCCTACGCGATTGGGCACGCACTGAATTTACGCGGCAAGGATCGCTTTACAGAGCTTGAAGGTCTCGAAAAGGAATGTTTGCAACTCGCGGTCCGGGGCCGGTCGATTGCGGAAATCGCTGAGCGGCTTGCCATCACGGAAGATGACGTAAGAGGCGAGCTTCAACGCGCCAGACAGAAAGTCGGTCCCGGTCATGCATCGTATCGGCAGAGCGAGTTGCCACGTTTGACGCCGCGGGAGAAGGAATGCCTGCAGTGGGCGGCGTTTGGAAAATCGGAATGGGAAGTCTCGCAGATACTTGGGATCTCCGAGCATACGGCGGAAAAACATCTTCTCAACGCAAAGACAAAACTGGGCGCTTCAAATCGTGTGCATGCAGTCGCCGAAGCGATTCGGTGTGGCGTTCTTGATTGAAGGCCAAGAACGGGGGGGGTGGTGTCAATTTTAATATATTCTTACATAAGTTGCAGAGGATGGATTATTGTGCTGCTATAGTTGAAGTCTGGCGGGGGAGAGACTTATGAAGTATGTTTTACAACTATCGCGCGCATTTTTTGATGCCAACTCGCGTTTTATTGGCGGCTATGCTCTAGTCCAGAGAGGCCTGAGCGAAAAGAAGAGTCTGGCATATAGACAGGTCGCCTGATGGGATGGTGGATCATCTCGTCGAAGGTCGGACGATCGTAGACAAATCCGGGGAAATCAGCGAGGAAGAGGGGTTACCAGACGCAGCTGTCCCGTCTGCCGTTGCGGACTGGCTGCCGATCCTCAAAACCCTCTCAATCCCTGAAGACGAAGCGCACCGCGTTGACGCGCGGGCCAGGATGGCCGGGTTCTGTTTTCAGACGGAGCTTCTGTCGTCCGGCCTCGTGTCCGAACGGGCTTTGTTCATTGCTCTTGCGCAGCATCTCGGATTGGCCTTCGTCTCCCGGGTGGATCCCGACGCGCTTGTCATGCGTGAGAAACAGGGCCTGGCCGCGCTTGGACGTCGCGGAGGAGCGCGCGTGAGCCTGATTGTAGACGAGCCCGGGCTGTCTGTAGTGCTCATTGCCCCGGACAAGCTCAACATTCCGGCTTTAAGATCGTTTGTGCAACGTTATCCGCGCGCCTCCACACGGATTCGAGTCGTGCAGCCCACCGTATTGCGAGATGCGATTTCGTCGCGGTCTCAGAACGCGCTTATGCGTATTGCCACGGAAGAACTGTTTTCGATCGCACCGGAGATGTCTGCGCGCTTTGTCGCCAATGCATGGCAGGGAGCAGTGCTGGGGGCCGGTCTTGTTTCTTTGGCCTTTGCTGCCCTCTTTTCGCCTTGGCTGACACTCCTGGTGCTGCACGGATTGTTTTCTTTGGCTTTTTTCTCGTGCGTCCTTTTAAGAGTCATCATTCGGATGAGTGGATGCCGGCCGTCGCAGCCGTCTATCACAACCGTCCGTCCGGCAGAGATGCCTGTCTATTCGGTGCTGATCGCGCTCTACAGGGAGGCGGAGATCGTTCCCGATCTGCTGGTCGCGCTTGGCAAGATCGTCTGGCCACGCGCCAAGCTTGAGATCAAGCTGGTCTGCGAACAGGATGATGGCGAGACGCTGGCAGCCCTGCGCGCACAGGAATTGCGACCTTATATCGAGGTCATTGAAGTGCCTGCGGGCGGGCCGCGCACCAAGCCGAAAGCCCTGTCATACGCACTCCCGATGACGTCGGGAACCTTCGTTGCCCTCTATGATGCGGAGGACCGTCCACACCCGTTCCAGCTCGTCGAAGCCTGGCATGCCTTCCGCAACGCGGATGAGCGGCTTGCCTGTGTCCAGGCGCCTCTGAGCATCTCCAATCGACGTGAGAGCTGGGTGTCGGCGATGTTCGCGCTCGAATACGCAGCACTCTTCCGTGCGGTGCTGCCATGGTTGGCGCGGCGCGGTTTAATGATGCCCCTGGGTGGCACCTCGAACCACTTCCGCCGGTCTGCGCTTGAGGACGCTGGCGGGTGGGATCCCTACAATGTGACGGAAGATGCGGACCTCGGCGCTCGCCTTTGTCGGTTCGGGTATCGGACGGACGTGATCTGCAATGCCACGCAGGAGGATGCTCCGACAGATATTCGCACCTGGCTGCCTCAGCGCACCCGCTGGTTCAAGGGATGGGTTCAGACCTGGCTTGTCCATATGCGAAACCCCTTCGCAACGGCTCGCGAAGTTGGGATGCCATCTTTCTTGATCATGCAGGTGTTGTTCGCAGGCATGGTGCTGTCGGCACTGGCCTATGGTGTGTTCTGGGCGACCACTCTTGGGATCGGCATCTACTGGATTTTCGGCGGCGTATTCAGACCTGTGGAAGGTCTGTTGTTGCTCATCGATACCGCGAATGTGGTTTTGGGCCATGCAGCCTTTTTGATGCTGGGCTGGTCGACGCTCCACAAGACCGAAAGATCGGGCTTCTGGAAGCGCGTTCTGTGGACCCCGGCTTATTGGTGTCTGATGTCGGTCGCCGCGTGGCGTTGCGTCTGGCAACTCTACTGGAATCCCCATCACTGGGAGAAAACGCCACACAAAAGACGCCATCAAGTCCGGGTTTCAATCCAGAAACCCGGGGCCTGAACCGATGATAAGCTGATCTTCCTGGCCGATGGCCTCAAGGTCGCGGCCGTCATAGGCAATTGACAGAAGCATCCGGCGAATGACCGCGAGGCGTGCCCGTCGCTTGTCATTCGCCCGCACGATCGTCCACGGCGCATGGGCGCTGTGCGTGCGCTCGAGCATGAGATCGCGCATACGGGTATAATCATCCCATTTCTTTATGCCGGCGACATCCATCGACGAGAATTTCCAGTATTTAAGCCGGCTGTGTCGACGGTCATGAAATCGCCCGAGCTGCGTTTCCTGGCCGATATTCAGCCAGAACTTGAAGAAATGAATGCCGTCATTGACGATGGCGCGTTCGAAATCCGGGGCTTCATCCAGGAACTGCTCGTGTTGCGCAGGCGTACAGAAACCCATTACGGGCTCGACGCCGCCCCGATTGTACCAGGACCGATCGAAGGTGACCAACTCCCCACTGGTTGGGAAATGTGCCACATAACGCTGAAAATACCATTGGCCCCGCTCGGTTTCGCTGGGCTTGGGCAAGGCAACATTGCGTGCGCTGCGTGGGTTGAGGTATGCGCGAATGCGCGAAATCGTACCGCCCTTGCCGGCGGCGTCCCGGCCTTCAAACAGAGCCATGACGCGGGCACCGCTTTTCTGCATCCAGGCCTGGAGTTTGACGAGTTCAACCTGAAGTGCCTCTAGCTGCTCTTCATAATCGTCCCTGTCGAGCTTTTCGTCATAGGGATATCCGCCCGCCGTCAGTTCCTTGTCCTTGATCCAGTCTGGAAGGTCCGGATCGTTTATGTCGAACTCCCTTTTCTTGCCAGCCAGGGACAGCTTGATGGGTTCGATTTTTTCCAGGGCGGGGTTTTCCAGAGGCTTGTTCATAAAATCGATCCTGAACCGTGGGAGTGTCCATGCTATTTGCAGCTTGATACAAGGTCCAGCGGCGAAGGCAAAGCAACAACAGGTCTTCATGAAACGAACCCGGGAAACTGCGTGCTGGCGTCCACGGGGATAAAGTTGGTTGGCGGTATGAAAGATGAAAAGCGGGAAGCAGGGCAGCGAAAGGTTCTGCAGCGTATCAGGCAGCGCGGAACACCGCTTGTGCGGGCCCTCCATGCTTTTGTGAAGCGCGACACTCCGGACGAAGACAGCGGGCAACGCCCGACCGCGCGGGGCGACATTGACTCGCTGCCTGCCGTTTATCTGGCTGCGGCGGTACTCGATCCGCTTTATATTTTCGACGCTGGCGGAAGCATTCTCTACTCCAACGAGGCCGCCGACCTTGCATTTGGCCCTGTCACAAAGAACGTATCCCTGCGGCTGAAGTTCCGCGCACCCGAAATGCACGAGCTTGTCAGTCGTGTCATATCGGGCGAAGAGGAATCGACTGCGATCAACTACGCTGAGCGCGTGCCGGTGGAGCGGGCCTATCGTGTGGTGGCGAGCCGGATCGGAAACGACACCGGTCTCTATGTGCTGATGTTCAAGGATCAGAGCGAGGCGCGTCGGATCGACCGGATGCGGGCGGACTTCATCGCGAATGCAAGCCATGAGTTGCGAACGCCGCTCGCGTCCGTTGCAGGCTTCATCGAAACATTGCGCGGCCCGGCCCGCGATGATCCTGCGGCACGGGATAACTTCCTGCAGATCATGCAGAACCAGACGCAGCGAATGGCCCGCCTGATCGATGATCTGCTTTCGCTTTCACGCCTGGAAATGAAGCCCTACCAAAAACCGAACGTTCAGATCGATGTGGTGGCGCTGGTAAAGGGGGTGATCGAATCCATGCGGCATATCGCCAGTGAGAACGGGGTCGACATCGTCTCCGAGCTCGGCGACACGCCGCTTTTGGTGGCCGGTCATTCCGATGAGCTGGTTCAGGTTTTTGAGAACCTGTTGGAGAACGCCTGCAAATACGGCAGCTCAGGCGAACGGATAATTGTCTCTGCGGATCAGGCAAGCCCCATGGACGAAGTGCGTGTCACGGTGCGGGATTTTGGGCCTGGCATTCCTGAAGAACATATCCCCCGCATCACCGAGCGCTTTTATCGCGTCGATGTGGAAACCAGCCGCACGCAGAAAGGCACGGGTCTCGGCCTGTCCATCGTCAAGCACATATTGACGCGGCATGACGCTCGATTGTCGGTCAAGTCCGGATCCGGCCAGGGGGCGGCATTCATGGTGCACTTTCCACCGGTTCCACCGTCTGCATCCGTTGGCGAGCGCACCTGAAGGCGCGCTTGCGCAGGGTTGCGCGACTTTCATTTTCCCGCCATCACAATCACATAGTAAGGGTGGGAAACAGCGAGGCCGGTTTGGCTGAAGAGGAATGATATCATGCAGAACCAGCACACGATGCGGTCCTTCGACGATGAGTTGAACTACCTGTCGGACCAGATCGCAGCGATGGGTGGGTATGCTGAGCGCATGGTCGCAGAATCCGTCGCGGCGCTGGTGCAGTCAGACTCAGGTCTTGCCCGGAAGGTGGTGGAAGACGACGCATTTCTCGACGCCAAGGAGCGGGAGATCGGCGAGCGGGCCGTCATCATCATCGGCAAACGGCAGCCGGTTGCCGATGACCTGCGCGAGATTGTCGGCGCGATCCGCATCTCTTCGGACCTGGAGCGTATCGGCGACCTCGGCAAAAACATCGCAAAGCGTGTCGTTGCCGTGACTGAGGGCAAACAGCCGGTTCGTCTCTTTCGCGGATTGGAGGCACTTGCCGGCCTGGCGCTCACCCAGTTGAAGGAAGTGCTCGACGTTTATGCGTCCCGATCCGTTGAGCGGATCGGTTTCGTTCGCGACCGGGATGAGGAAATTGATGCGATGTACACGTCGCTCTTCCGGGAACTTCTTACCTACATGATGGAAGACCCGCGCAACATCACCGCCTGTACGCATCTTTTGTTCTGCGCCAAGAACATTGAGCGTATCGGTGATCATGCGACCAACATTGCCGAGACCGTGCACCACATCGTGACAGGACGTCAGTTGCCGCTGGAGCGTCCAAAGGAAGATCAAAGCCACAGCGTCATTGCGGAACCCGAGGCGTAGGAATCTCTTGATCCCGGAGAACGCGGTCCAGCGCACGCCGGAGCGTGCGCCAGAAGGCATGCGTCATGCGTTTGCGATAGCGATGGCCTCGATTTCGATCATTGCTTCTGGGGTGTAGAGAGCCTTCACCTCAAGAATGCTGTCGGCGGGGTAGGGTGCGGAAAAGAACTCCCGCCGCAACGTGACCACGTCAGCGAAATTCTGCATGTCGGTCACGAAAATGGTCACCTTGGCGACATCGCGGAAACCCAGCCCTCCACTGTTGAGTGCGCGTTCCAGGTTTTTGAAAGCGCGGCGCCCCTGGGCCAGAAATCCACCTTCAACGATCTGACCATCCTCGTCATATCCGGCCTGGCCCGAAATGAATACAAGATTGCCCGCCTGAATTCCTTGAGAAAGCAGGTAAGGGGCATAAGGGTCAGGTTCGGTGTGGATCTGCTTGAGTGTCATGGCTGTTCTCCATTTGAGTTATAAATCAGCTATGACGCAGCTACCCCGCTGTGACAAAAGGTGAATTCTCAGCATATAAATGAATTTTGTTCATCCATATGGAGGTCGCCTTGTCCTGGATGCCGTTGCCCGCGCTGCGCACTTTCGTCGAGGTGGCGCGTTGGGGAAGCTTTAAAAAAGCGGCCCATATGCTCAATGTGACACCGACAGCCGTCAGTCATCAGATCAGAAAGCTGGAAGAGCAATTGGGTTGCGACCTCTTCGAGCGCCACGTGCGGCGCATCCTGTTGACCCGGGAAGGCGCTCGTCTCTATCCGATACTGGAGGATGCATTCGGGCGCATTGGCGATGCATTGGATGCGGTCCGGCGCGATCTTTCTCAGAGCTCGCTGGTGGTTTCGGCGACCATGGCCGTCTCGACGTTCTGGATTGCGCCGCAGGTGCGTGCGTTCCGTACTGCGTTCCCTGAGCTGGGCTGCCGTATTCTTGCCTCCGATGATGTGGTCGATCTGGGGAGCGGTGATGCCGATCTTGCGGTTCGGTTCCAGCGGGATATCAATCCTGGCCTTGAAAGTCTCGACCTTGCCCCCGGGAGATTTGCACCTGTGGCGGCTCCATCTCTTGCCCGCTTGTCCGTCCGCGACGCGCCGCTTCTGGCGTTTGAATGGATGTCACCCCACCCCGAAGCGCCTGATTGGGAAAAATGGTGGCGGGAAGCCGGCTTTGGGGCTCTCGATACGGGGCGGATTGCGTGGTTCTCGGATGAGGCCCATGCCGTCCAGGCGGCAATAAGCGGGCAGGGAGTCCTTCTCGCGAATGTAAGCCTGCTTGGGCGGGAGCTGGCTACGGGTCTTCTGAAATGGCTGGATGGGCCGATATTGCCTTATGGGCAGTTCCGCCTGGTTCGTTCCCGAAAACGACGGAGCGCCATCGAGGACGCCGCCTGGCAGTGGTGGTGTTCGGCACTTTCGAGAGCGGCTTCACCAATCGACAAAGAAAACCCGGCCGCGGTAAACCTTGGCCGGGTTAGTCCAGAGGAGACATAGGATAGGTTCAGCGGCTCCTGCGCCGCTCCGATGCGGGCTGATAGGCAAGACGTGAATGATAGGTGCAGTAAGGGCCGTTCTCGCCCGCTTCATTGCCGCAGAAGCTGAAGTCTTCAGAAAGAGGGTCGCCGTTCGGCCATTTGCAGGTGGTCTCGGTGAGTTGCACCAGCTCAAGCTTGCGCGAGATCGGGACCACCACATTTTCCGTCGGGCGAAGATAGGTCCGGGCTACCGGCTCCTCGTCAAACTGAGCCTGCAGTGCTGTTGCACCCACGCTGACCGTGGTTGGCCGGGTATTGCGGGGTCGGCGCGACGTCGTCGTGCCCTGTGCCGCGGGGGGCGCCTTTTTCTGGCGGGTGCGCGGGCTGGTGGCGCGGCCCCGGCTGGACAGCTTGAGGCGGTGGACCTTTCCAATCACGGCATTGCGGCTGACGCCGCCAAGCTGTGCGGCGATCTGGCTTGCGCTCAAGCCCTCCGCCCACAATTTCTTCAAGGTTTCGACTCTTTCGTCAGTCCAGTTCATCGGGACACGCTCCTGTCCAAGCGTGCGGAATCCGAATCCAGTCTCGCTCAGCCAAAGCTGAGGGAGCACCATATGATCATGGTAGATGTGGTCCGCCGCACAAAATGTAGTCTTTTTGCTTGGGCTGAAACTACCTTATCGCGAGACTCCGTGACAAGAGTCCTTACCGTAAGCTGATTCGCTTTTTGGGGTTTTCCCCAATTTGCTGGTTTTTGCTGTCACTGAGCTGTCGTGCCCGCGTGCGTTGACAGCCAAGCGGAAACAACCGATAAATCGCACGAGTGCCGCCCCTTGGGCGGCATTTTGATTTCATTCGTCCGTGCCCGTACTTGTTCGGAGCGGATACCAATCTCAGGCTCAGCGGAGACCGTGTGGATGCGTGAATCTGCGCTTTATGGAACTTATGCTCGCCAGCCACTGGCGTTTGAACGAGGCGAAGGATGCTGGATAGAGACCGCTGAAGGCGAGCGCTATCTGGATTTCGCAGCCGGAATTGCAGTCAACTCGCTGGGTCATGCCCATCCGCATCTTGTCGCTGCGTTGACGGAGCAGGCCGGCAAACTGTGGCATGTCTCTAATGTATACGAGATACCCGGCCAGGCTCGGCTCGGAGAGCGGCTGGCTGAAAACAGCTTCGCCGACAGGGTGTTCTTCACCAATTCCGGCGCAGAGGCGCTGGAGTGCGCCATCAAGACGGCGCGGCGCTACCACCATGTGAACGGGCAGCCCGAACGCTATCGCGTGATCACGTTCGAAGGCGCGTTCCACGGCCGTACGCTCGCAACCATCGCCGCCGGCGGACAGGCGAAGTATCTCGAGGGTTTTGGCCCGAAAGTCGACGGCTTCGATCAGGTTCCGTTTGACGATACCGAAGCGCTTCTGAAAATGATTGGCCCCGAGACGGCCGCGATCCTGGTCGAGCCCATCCAGGGCGAGGGCGGGGTTCGCCCGATCCCCAACGCATCATTGAGACGTCTACGCGAAATCTGTGATCGCCACGGGCTGCTGCTCATCCTTGATGAGGTGCAGAGCGGCGTTGGACGTACCGGCAAGCTGTTTGCACATGAATGGGCAGAGATCACTCCTGACCTCATGGCTGTGGCGAAGGGGATTGGCGGCGGCTTTCCGCTGGGCGCCTGCCTGGCGACGTCGGAAGCCGCCAAGGGCATGACCCCCGGCACCCACGGCACAACCTTTGGCGGCAATCCGCTCGCAATGGCTGTGGGCAATGCGGTTCTGGATATCGTTCTCGCTGATGGCTTCATGGAAAGCATCAGCAGGAAAGGGCTTCAGTTCAAGCAGAGCCTTGCTGCCGTCGCGGACGAGTTCCCGGACATTATCGAGGGCGTCCGCGGCGAGGGCCTCATGCTCGGCATCAAATGCAAGGTGCAGAATCTGCGTCTGCTGGAGGCGCTGCGCGATCAGAAGATGCTCGTGGTGCCGGCTGGTGACAACGTACTTCGGCTTTTGCCGCCATTGATCATTACCGAAGACGAGATCCGCGAGGCGGTAAAGCGCATCCATGATGCCGCCGCCGCGGTGAGGGCGACCGAAAAAGCCGATGCTTGAGAAAACCAGGGAGACGGGCATGGCCAGTGGTCTGCGCCACTTCATTGATCTTTCGACCGTTGATCCGCAGGATCTGCGTTTCATGCTCGACGATGCACGAGCACGCAAGGCGCGGCTGAAGGCCGGCGAGCGCGAAAGGCCTCTGGAAGGCAAGGCGTTGGCGATGATCTTCGATAAGCCGTCGACCCGTACCCGCGTTTCCTTTGATGTCGGCATGCGTCAGCTTGGCGGTGAAACGATCATGCTCACGGGCGCGGAGATGCAACTCGGCCGCTCCGAGACCATCGCTGATACGGCAAAGGTGCTCTCGCGCTATGTCGATGCGATCATGATCCGCACGACAGCGCATGAGCGTCTTGTCGAACTGGCGGAGAATGCCACCGTTCCGGTGATCAACGGGCTGACGGATGACACGCATCCGTGTCAGATCATGGCCGATATTCTCACCTTCGAGGAGCATCGGGGTCCGGTCAGGGACAGGCTCTTTGCATGGACAGGTGACGGCAACAATGTGCTGCATTCGCTGATCGAGGCATCTGCACGCATGGAGTTCCGGCTCAACATCGCGGTGCCCCCCGGCAGCGAGCCTATGGCACGGTATGTCGACTGGGCGCGTGCGAATGGCGGGCGGGTCACTTTCATGAAAACCGCCGAGGAAGCCGTGGCCGACGCCGACTGCGTCGTAACCGACACCTGGGTGTCGATGGGGCAGGAGCATCGTGCGCGCGGCGACAATGTCTTCAAGCCCTTCCAGGTGAATGAGGCGCTGATGAAGCACGCCAAATCCGACGCACTGTTCATGCATTGCCTGCCGGCTCATCGGGGCGAGGAAGTGACTGACGAGGTCATCGACGGGCCGCATTCGGTGGTGTTCGATGAGGCGGAAAACCGCCTTCATGCACAAAAGGCAGTTCTTGCATGGTGTCTCAACAGGTGACAGGCGAAACAAGACAATTGGGCGAGTTTGGCTTCGCCGGCGACGACCACGTCGTTCCTTTCGACGTCGATCCGCTGGATGTGCGCGGTCGCGCGGTTCAGCTCGGACCGATGCTCGATCAGATCCTTGCACGCCACACCTATCCCGAGCCGGTTGCCCGTCTGCTGGCAGAAGTTATCGTTCTCACCGTGCTTCTCGGGAGCTCGCTCAAGTTCGAGGGCAAATTCATCGTCCAGACCCGCTCCGACGGGCCGGTCGACATGCTGGTTGCCGATTTTTCCACGCCGAGCTCCATGCGGGCCTATGCGCGTTTTGACGAGACACGTCTCGAAGAGGCGATTGCAGCCGGCAAGGATGCTCCGGAGGATCTCCTTGGCGCCGGTGTTCTGGCTCTGACCGTGGATCAGGGGGCCGACATGCAGCGCTACCAGGGCATCGTACAACTCGACGGAGCCACGCTGGAGGACGTCGCGCGCACCTATTTCCGCCAGTCCGAGCAGATACCGACCGAGGTTCGTTTGGGCGTGGCCAAGATGGTTTTGCCGGGCGGTGAGAGTGGAGAGGAACATTGGCGGGCCGGCGGTCTGCTTCTGCAGTTCCTTCCCAGCTCGCCTGAGCGTATGCGCGGCCTGGACCTTCCTGGCGGCGACGGTGACGAGGGGCACGAAGGGTCCACCCATCCCGAAGACGACGCATGGCAGGAAGCGCGTATGTTGCTTTCCACTGCTGAAATGACGGAACTCGTTGACCCCACGGTCGGAGCCGAACGCCTGCTTTATCGCCTGTTTCACGAGCACGGTGTGCGCGTCTATGAAGGCTCTGACGTGCGCGATGACTGCTCATGCTCGCGAGACAAGATCAAGGCCGTTCTGGATGGCTTCACGCCGGAAGAGGTGGCTGACAGCACCGAGGATGGCGTCATACGCGTCACCTGTGAGTTCTGTTCAACCGAATACGTCTTCGATCCGACGGATTTCAGTTGACCCGGGCTGAGGCGCCGGGAAGATCGAGTGAGAAGGCGGGTATGTCGATCTCGAAAAGCGCTCCGCGCGGTCCTCGCATCGTGTAACGCCCCACCATGATGCCGGATGGAGCGGTTAGCGGGCACCCGGACGTATATGTGTAGCTGTCGCCCGGTTGCAGGACCGGCTGCTCTCCCACCACACCTTCTCCGCGCACCTCCTGAACCCGTCCCGTCTCGTCGGTGATGTGCCAATAACGCGCGACGAGTTGAACAGTCTCGGGCGAATGGTTCGTGATTGTGATCCGGTAAGCCCATACGAAATGGCCGCTTTCCGGGTCCGATTGTGCGGACAGATAGCTCGGTTCGGCGCTCACTTCGATTGATTGGGTAACAGCTCTGTACATGGCTCAAACTCACATTGCGCGCACTCGACGCAGGAAGGATGGAGCCTTCCCGTGAAAGATCAAGAGCATAGCAGAGATGAGATGGCGGATCATGTATGAGGTTCGGTGATCTTTCATGACGCCATTGTGAGCGGCATGAGAGGTCGAATGGCGATAAGCATGGGGCAATGAGAACAACTTGCTGGTGAAACATGCTTGACGGTTGGGCACACCGAAAGATCGACCCCGGGTTATCGGCCATGGCCACCCGTCTTGCGGCAGCGGGGGTACGCGCCAATGCCGTCACCTATGCCGGGCTTGTTCTGGGGGTTGCCGCCGCCGCTCTCATAGCATGTCAGGCATTTTGGGCAGGGCTCGCCCTTATTCTGGCCAGCCGCTTATGCGACGGGTTGGACGGGGCCATCGCCAGAATTCACGGCAAGACCGATTTCGGCGGCTATCTCGACATCGTTCTGGACTTTGCCTTCTACGGCGCGGTGCCGCTCGGCTTCATCGTCGCCGATCCCGATGCGAATGCGATCGCCGGCGCAGTGCTCCTGCTGGCTTTCTACGTCAATGGCGCCAGCTTTCTCGCCTACGCGATCATGGCCGAGAAACACCGACTCAAGAGCGATGCCCGGGGCGAGAAATCGCTGTTCTTCACCACGGGGCTTGCCGAAGCGAGTGAGACACTGGCTGTATTCGTGGCCATGTGTCTCTTACCGTCGTGGTTCTCCATGCTTGCCTACGGTTTCGCCGCGCTTACCGCTTATACCACCGTTTCACGCATTGTTCTGGCGGGCAGGCGGTTCAGCTGAAATCTCGGCTAGATCGCGTCCAGCGCCCGTTCGATGTCGGCAAGAAGGTCGTCGCAATCCTCCAGACCGACCGACAGGCGCAGCGTGCCGTCACCAATCCCCAGCTCTGCACGGGCGTCATCCGACAGATTTTTGTGGGTGGTCGTTGCCGGGTGGGTGATGAGGCTTTTGGCATCGCCGAGATTGTTTGAAATCTGGAAGATTTTTAAAGCATTCTCAAAAGCAAATGCGTCCTTCTTGCCGCCTTTCAGCTCAGCGCAGATAAGCGTCGAGCCGCCTTTCATCTGCCGGGCGATAATGTCGGCCTGTGGGTGATCCCTGCGACCCGGATAGATGACGCGGGCGACCTTGGGATGGGCAGCAAGCAGGTCGGCGATGCGGCCGGCGCTCTCGGTCTGCTGGCGCACGCGCAGCGGCAGTGTTTCCAGCCCCTTGAGCAGTGTCCATGCGTTGAAGGGTGAAAGACTGGGCCCGGTGTGGCGGAAGAAGTCCTGCAGATGCTCGTCCACCCACTCCTTATCCGACAAGACGACACCGCCCAGACATCGGCCCTGACCGTCAATGTGCTTGGTAGCGGAATAGACGACCACGTGCGCGCCCAGTTCAAGGGGCTTCTGCAGGAGAGGGGTGGCGAAAACGTTGTCGACAACCAGCCGGCCACCGATCTCGTTGGCAAGGGCGGCGACACCGGCAATGTCAGCCACCTCCAATGTCGGATTGGTAGGGCTTTCAAGAAAGAACAGCTTTGTGTTGGGGCGTATGGCCGCTTTCCAGTTTTCGAGCTTCGCGCCGTCGACAAGCGTTGTCTCGATCCCGTAGCGAGGCATCAGTGTCTCGACCACCCAGCGGCAGGATCCGAAAAGCGCGCGACCGGCCACCACATGATCGCCTGCTTTGAGCGAACAAAGGAGCGCAGCGGTGACAGCCGCCATGCCGGAAGACATGGCCCGCGCCTCTTCCGCACCTTCCAGCGCGCACATGCGGCGCTCGAACATGTCGACGGTTGGGTTGGCATAGCGGGAGTAGACGAAGCCCGGTTCCTCACCCTTGAAACGGGCTTCCGCAGCTTCCGCGCTGTCATAGATAAAGCCCTGCGTCAAATAGAGCGCTTCGGAGGTCTCGCCAAACTGTGAGCGGGTGACCCCGCCATGGACAAGCGCTGTCTGTGGTTTCCAGTCGTTCTTGGAATTGTCTGTCATCGCTTCTACACCCAACAAAAAACCGGCCGCGAGAAGCCGCATGCCGGTCCGGTGATCGAGCGCGGCCTTTTAGCGACTTCTTTAACGTGGCTGCAAGCCGACCGGCCAAATCACCACGGGATAAAGCTCCATTACGCCTTCAAGCGCCTTGCGTCAACGACAAGCGGCGCTAAACCTCGTTCAATCAAATCCTGTGCAAGGAGAGGGGCGTTGGCAAAAGCGGGAATTCTGCCGGACAAGGATATTGCGGCACTGTTCGACAATGGAGCGCTCGCCTCGGCCCGCCCGCTGGATCACGATCAAATTCAGCCGGCCAGCCTCGATCTGCGACTTGGCACCGTCGCCTATCGCGTGCGCGCCAGCTTCCTGCCGGGGCCAAACCACCGCGTTTCGGAAAAGCTTGAGAAACTCAAGCTGCATGAGATCGCGCTTGGTGAGGGTGCAGTTCTGGAGACAGGCTGCGTCTATATTGTTCCACTGCTGGAGGGGCTCGATCTGCCAGACGGAATTTCCGCGTCGGCCAATCCGAAAAGCTCCACCGGACGCCTCGACATCTTTACCCGCGTGATGACCGATAACGGGCAGGAGTTCGACAAGATCCCCGCCGGCTATTCCGGTCCGCTCTATATGGAGGTGAGCCCCCGCACCTTCCCGATCGTCGTGCGCACCGGCTCGCGTCTTTCGCAAATCCGTTTCCGCACTGGCAAGGCGCTGCTCGATGAAAGCGCTCTGGCGGAACTGCATGCGCGCGAGACGCTTGTTGCTTCGGAAGATCCCAACATCACCGGCGGTGGTATCGCGCTTTCGGTCGACCTGAGCGGTGGCAGCAACGGGTTGATCGGCTACCGCGCTAAACACCACACGGCGCTGATCGACGTGGACAAGCGCGATCAGCACGATATCGCGGACTTCTGGGAACCGCTGGCCGGCGATGGTGCGGGCGGCCTGATCCTCGATCCCGACGAGTTCTACATTCTCGTGTCGCAGGAAGCGGTGCATGTGCCACCGCACCATGCCGCCGAGATGACGCCCTTCGATCCATTGGTGGGCGAGTTCCGCGTGCACTATGCGGGCTTCTTCGATCCCGGTTTTGGCCATTCCTCCGCCGGAGGCACTGGCAGCCGCGCGGTTCTGGAAGTGCGCAGCCATGAGGTTCCATTCATTCTCGAGCATGGCCAGATCGTCGGCCGCCTCGTCTACGAACGGATGCTTTCACGCCCCGGAGCGCTCTACGGTGCGGATCTCAAATCCAATTATCAGGGCCAGTCGCTCAAGCTTTCCAAGCACTTCCGCATGGGCTGACCGCGAAGGTCAGCGCTCTTCTCGCACCTTTTCCGCGGCCATTGCCTGCACTTCTTTGCGCAGGGCTCGAATCTCGTTGAGGATGATCTCCTGCTCGGCCTGCAGGGCGGTGCGTTCGGCCGATGCCTCTTCATCATGCTCGGCCTGCATGGCCGAGACGATGATACCGATAAACAGGTTCAGCACGGTGAAAGTGGTCGAGACGATAAACGGAATGAAGAAGAGCCAGGCAAACGGATAGACTTCCATCACCGGACGGACGATCCCCATCGACCAGCTTTCCAGCGTCATGATCTGGAAGAGCGAATAGGCGGAAAGGCCTATCGTACCAAACCAGTCCGGAAAGGACGCACCGAACAGCTTCGTGGCCATGACAGCGAATACATAATAAACCAGCCCCAGAAGCAGCATGATGGAGCCCATGCCGGGCAGGGCTGAAATCAGTCCGCCGACCACACGCCGCAATGACGGCACCATGCTGACGAGCCGCAGAACACGCAGGATGCGCAGCGCGCGCAAAACCGAGAGCCCGGCGGTCGCCGGAACAAGTGCAATCCCCACCACCACAAGGTCGAAGATGCGCCAGGGGTCGCGGAAGAAGTTTTGCCGGTACACGGCAACCCGCGCGAGAAGCTCGGCGACGAAAACGCCCAGAATGGCCTGGTCCAGTGTTTTCAATAGCGGGCCAAATGCATCCATGGCCCGTTCAGAAGTCTCAAGACCCAGCGTGATCGCATTGACGACGATAAGGGCAGTGATGACCGCTTCGAAGCGGCGGGATTCGATCAGGCTTTTGAGCGCTTGCACGTTTGGAAGTCCGGTTGGTGTTTTGCAGATTGGCGGCAAACAGGTGGGATGGATTTGGCGAAACGTCAAGCCGTTCGCGACAGTTCGGCCATAACGCGGCTGCGGCGCGGTCACCCGAGAAGTGGGAGCATCGTGCTCATTTCCCCTGAACGAAACGAGGCAGGAAGCGTGGCTTCCTGCCTCGTTCATCAATTGCAGCGGTTCGAGCTAGCCGATGACTTCACCGTCTTCCCGCCAGACGGAGATCACTGCCGAGCGTGGCTTTCCATTGCCGTCCGGCCAGTTGCCGCCCGGATGCTGGATGCCGACGAACGCAACCTTGCGATCTGCCGACCAGGTGAGACCGGTCACTTCTGCGCCGTTCGGAGCTGTCAGGAAGCGGGCGATTTCACCGGTTTCGGGGTTGCCGACCAGCATCTGGTTGTTCCCCTGTCCTTCAAACTCGCCCTCATTGCTGTCATCACCATCGGTCTGGATCCACAGCAATCCGTCGGAAGAGAAAGCCATGCCATCGGGGGAATTGAACATGTTGCCTTCGTTGATGTTGTCCGAGCCGGCATAGACATTGTTGTAGGCCTTGGGGTTGCCGGCCATGACATAGAGATCCCAGGTGAACGTGTCGGCGCCGTGGTCCTCTCCTTCCGGCCGCCAGCGAACGATCTGGCCGAAATTGTTGGTCTCGCGGGGGTTGGGGCCACCCACGGGCTGTTCATCGCCGCCGGCATTGGCTTTCACACCGCGGTTCTTGTTGTTGGTCAGGGCGCAATATGCCTCCACCCGCAACGGGTTGGCGGCAACCCATTCCGGACGATCCATTGTGGTAGCGCCGACCTTGGAGCCAGCGATACGGGAAAAGACAAGAATCTCCTCAATGGTCATGCCGGTGGACTCTGGCGTCAGGGGCAGCCATTCGCCGGTCATGTCATCGTTGAACTTGGCGACATAGAGCGTGCCGTCGGAAAGCAGACCGTCCCCCGGCTGGCCTTCGGCCCAGGTGCCGTTCGACACATATCGATAGATGAACTCGCCACGCTCATCATCGCCCATATACACCACGACGCGCCCGTCGGCCGCCTGCACCATCTCGGCGTTTTCATGTTTGAAGCGTCCGAGCGCGGTGTGCTTGACAGGTGTCGATTCCGGATCGAGCGGGTCGATTTCAGTCACCCAGCCGTGACGGTTCGGCTCATTGGGCTCTTTGGACAGATCAAATCGTTCGTCAAATTTTTCATAGGCGTAACGGCCTTCGCCGCCGATGCCGTAGCGCACCTCGCCTTCCGTGGCTTCGTGATCCGGGACCTGACCCTCGGTGGTTTCACGTCTGGCCGTCGTGCCGAAATAGCCGTTGAAATTCTCTTCGCAGGTCAGATAGGTGCCCCAGAGCGTCTTGCCGGAGCCGCAATTGTTCATGGTTCCTTTCGGCGAGAGGCCTTCCGGATCGGCATTCGTTTTTACCAGATCGGAGCCCGCCGCCGGGCCATCCATGGTCATGGGTGTCTCATGCGTGATGCGTCGGTTATAGGGGCTGTCCAGCACCACGGCATAGCCATCGCCATTGTCGGCGATCTCCATCACGGTCACGCCCTGCAGGTTCTTGAGGAGTTTCACCTCGTCCGCATTGCGGGGCATGCCTTCTGCTTCGGCCGGGAGGTTGATCTCCGGGTTCACATATTCGGAGTTGATGGCGAGGATCGTCTTGTCGCCGTCTATGAAAGTCTCCATGCCATCGGTGTTCTCGCCGAACACCTTGTCCGAGAACTCGACAGGAACCCCCCTTTCAGGCGAGTAGGTGCCTTCCGCATCCTTGAAAAGCGGGTCGCCCCAGCGAACAAGTGTTTTCCATCTATATCCTTTGGGGACGTGAATTTCGTGATCGGTCGCGATCCCGATGGGCTCAAACCTGAATGCCGCGCTTTCCGCCTTTG
Organism: Nitratireductor sp.; assembly: GCF_017794765.1. Taxonomy (GTDB): domain Bacteria; phylum Pseudomonadota; class Alphaproteobacteria; order Rhizobiales; family Rhizobiaceae; genus Nitratireductor. The sequence continues at coordinate 1,190,599 of NZ_CP051236.1, forward strand.
CAGTTGAGATGGAAGAAAGAACGCCGGACCCCATAACTGCGGCAGCGGAACCGAATGCGAGAACACCACCCAGAAAGCCGCGACGCGAGATGGCGCGCTCCACCACGGCGTCAAAACCATTGTCCTCAGGGCGCGGATCGCGCATTTCGTCGAATTCGTCCCATGACAGGCGAACGATATCCTGCTTGTTCATGACGGCAGTCCTCTGGCTGTTTGGCTGGATTGAGCCGCCGATGGCGGCATCTGCCGTTACCCGTAGCGAATGCATGCGACAGGATTTTTACAGGACTGTGTCCGGCGGGTCGAACTTAAGGCCGAAAATGAAAAGGGCCGACCATCGCGTTGGCATCCCGCATGTTAGTGGAAGCCGTTATGGTGTGTTTCATTCAAGGCATACCGCGCCACTTCGAGTGGGTGCAGAGTATCGCCGGCCAGACCCATGTTCATCTTGATCGGCGATCAGCCTTATCGCGACTGCGCTCATAGCCGAGTTCGAGGCGATGGCCTCCTGCTTCATGGCCGAGTTTGGCGAGAATGTTGCGCACCGCCGGCCCGGTGCCAGAATTTTAGGCCCGTCACCGCGCTCGTAAATCTTGCCGGTTGCGCCGTTCGTACCGTAAGAAAGACCGAGCCGGGACCCGATCATTTTGTCATGGAGCATTGGTCCGCGGTCGCCATGCGGGGCGTTCCAATACTCGGGGACATTCTAATACTATTGTCCTCCGAGCGCGGCGTCGACGGCGTGGCCCAGTTTCTCGACGATCAGATCAATGGTTTCCCCGTCGACATTGTAAGGCGGTGCCAGGAGAATGTGATCGCCGGAGGCTCCGTCGATCGTGCCGCTCCCCGGGTAGATCAAAAGCCCCATATCCATCGCGCTTTTCTTGATCGCAGCGCTGATTTTCCGGCCAGGTGAAAAAGGCTCTTTGGTATCGCGATGCTCGACCAGTTCGATGGCCTGCAGCAGGCCGCGCCCGCGCACATCCCCGATATGCGGGTGATTGCCGAACCGGGCGAGCAGTCGCTCGCGCAACTGAGCGCCGCGCGCAACCACATTGTCGATGAGGGAGTCGTCACGAATGATCTGCTGAACGGCAAGCGCCGCAGCGCAGGCCAGTGGATGGGCCGAATAGGTGTGCCCATGAACGAAACTGCCGCTGCCACCGGTGATGGTCTCGTAGACATCCTTTGAGCACATGACGGCGGCAATTGGCTGGTAGCCGCCGCCCAGCCCCTTGGCGAGTGTCAGAATGTCTGGCACCACATCGTCTTGTTCGCAGGCCAGAAAGCTGCCGGTTCTGCCCGAGCCGCACATCACTTCGTCGAGAATGAGGAGCACGCCGTAGCGATCACAGATTTCCCGGATTTTCTGAAAGTAGCCCTTTTCGGCGGCAACAGCGCCTGCGGTCGCTCCCACCACTGTTTCCGCCAGAAAGGCGATAACATTTTCAGGGCCGAGTTCCCTTATTTTGTCTTCGAGAAGGTTGGCAGCACGGTTTGCATAGTCATCCGCGCTCTCACCGGCGTGGGCATATCGGTAGGCGAAGCAGGGCTCGATCTTGGGTTCTTCGAGCAGGAACGGCGCGTAGGGTTTTCGCCGTGGCGGATTGCCCCCGACCGAGAGCGCGCCCAGCGTGTTGCCGTGGTAGCTCTGGTGCCTGGAGATCACCAGCCTGCGCGAGGGCTCACCGCGCTCGACATGATATTGACGCGCCATCTTGATCGCGGCTTCGATGGCTTCGGAGCCGCTGCCGACGAGATAGACCCTGTCGAGTGGAAGCGATGTCGCCGCGCACAGATGATCGGCGAGTGCCTCGGCCGCGTTCGAAGTGAAGAAGCTGGTATGCGCATAGCTGATCTGTGTCATCTGCTGCTGAATAGCCTCAAGAACACGCACATCGCCATGCCCGATGCACGATACGGCAGCGCCGCCGCAGGCATCGATATAGCGCTTGCCGGTCTCGTCGATGATGTAGGCGCCGTTCCCCCCGACAGCGACCGGAAGCGGGTTGCGGGGGGAGCGGTGAAAAACATGGGTCATTCGGAGGTCTCTGTTATCGTGCGCGCCGGTGCGCGTGGTAGGAGCCGGAGGCGTAAAGCTGTTCTTCGATGGTGCCGATTCGCTCCATGGCCGTGTCCTGAAGCTCTGTAAGCATGGCGGCGGCGAGCCCTTCGACAACGCCGACAGCCGAAATCACGGATGGAAAGAAGGACGGGCTTTCGGCTGAGAAGAGCAGGCTGGTGGATGCATGGGGTTGCAATGGTGTGGCGCGGCTGTCGCTCAGTGAAACCAGTTTCGCGCCGGAATTGCAGATGCCCTCAGCCACCATGTCGATCTCGCGCGCATAGGGCTGGAAATTGATGGAGAGAACCGCATCGCGCTCCGTCAGCATGGCAAGATCGGCCACCAGCGAAGAACCTTCGCTGCCGAGAAGCTCCACATTGGGCCGCAGCATCTTGCACAGATAGGTGAAGGTGAGCCCCGGCCCACGGCAGCTCATGAAGGCGGCAACGTAGAGCCGCTCGGCATGTGCAAGCGTTTTGGCGGCGGAAGCGATATCTGCGGTCGAATTGATCTCCAGCGCATAGGCAAGGCTTGCCTCCTGCGCCTTGAAGGTCTCGGCCAGAAGGCCGCTGCCCTTGTCCTGTTTGACGGCCGCCACAGCCTTGTCGGCATAGCGTGCGGGTCCGGTCCTGAAGCTGTCCGCATAAACGGCACGCAATTGCGACCAGTCGGCAAAATCCAGCGTGCGCGCCAGGCGCACGAGGGTGGCTGGCGCAACGCCGGCGCGGTTGGCGATCTCGCGCATGGAGAGCAGCACGACGTCGTCCGGGTGATCGATCAGGTAGCGGGCTCCATCGGCAAGCCGGCGGGGCAGCGTTTCAATTTGCGAGATCATGCGCTGTGTCAGCGCTTCAAGGTCTGTCATCTCTGCCATCCATTTACCCGCTTATAAGGCTGGGCAACCACAGGACGGTTGCCGGAAATGCGATGAGTATGGCGACCGTCACCACATCGGCAAGCAGGAACCATCCCACGCCGCGGAAGACATCGCTGATGGACACTTTATCGGCGACGACATTCTTGATGACGAAGACATTGAGACCGACCGGCGGTGTGATGAGCCCGATTTCCAGATATTTGGTGATCATGACGCCGGCATAGATCAGGCTGATATCCGCGGTCTCGAAGATCGGCAGGAGAACCGGAAGGGTGAGCAGCATCACCCCGATGGGATCGAGGAACATGCCGAGCACCAGATAGATCAGCGACACCGCGATGATGATCAGAAGCGGCGACATGTCCTCTCCGATAAGCCCCTGCACATAGTCGGGGAAGCCCGCAAAGGCGAAAAGCCGGGTCAGAAGCGCTGCGGCCACCGCTATGAGGAAGATTGCGGAGGTGGAGCGGATCGTCTCGAACGCAGCCGCCTTCAGCGCTTCCCAGCTCAGTGTGCGCTTGGCAAAGCCGATGGCGATGGAGGCAAGGGCACCGATGGCGCCGGCTTCGGTTGCGGAGAAAAGCCCGGCAAAGATGCCGCCAAAAACAGTTATGACGAGCAGGAAGAGCGGCCATGTCTCGCCAAGCGCAAGAAACCGCTCGCGCCAGTCGACGCTCGTCTCGCGCGGAGCAAGCGCCGGGTTGTGCTTGACGCGAAGCAGGATCATCAGGCCATACATGAGCGCGGTCAGAAGGCCCGGTATCACGGCCCCGATGAAAAGCTCGCTGACGGGAACCTCGGCAAAAACGGCATAGAGAAGCAGGATGGTGCTTGGGGGGATGAGCGATCCCATCGTGCCTGCGGCGGCAATCGTGCCAACGGCAAGCTTGGCGTCGTACCCACGGTCGAGCATGGCCGGTACGGCGATCTTGCCCATGGCGGCTGCACAGGCGACGGACGAGCCGGTGACGGAAGAAAAGAGCGCGGCCCCACCCACCGAGGAGATGGCAAGCCCGCCGGGCAGAAAATTCAGCCAGGCGCGGGCGACACGGAAAAGCCCGTCTGTCAAACCGGCGGAAAAGCAAACATAACCCATGAACAGGAACATAGGGATGGCGCTCAGGCTCCAATGGGCGGCGAAGGCATGGGGAACCGAGCGCATGACGCCCCATGTCGCCCGTTCTCCCACAAGGAGATACATGCCGACGATTGCGACGAGGCCCAGCGCTGCCGCAACGGGAACGCGCAGCGCAAGGAGGATCATGAGCGCCCCAAGCGCCCAGTAGACGAGGGTGATGCTATCCACGGTGAGGCCCTTAGTGGTCGCTGTTTTGTGTCTGGGGTGAAACGGCGCGCGAAATCGCGCAAGCCGCTCGGACAAGGCAGAGAAGTGCCGTCAGGAAACCCGCCACCGGCAGGAAAAAGCGCGGCGGCCATGTGATCACGGGGATCATGCCGACAATGAACTCGCCCTGACGATAGGCGCGCAGCGCCTGTTCAAACCCCGCATAGGCGATCAGTGCCAGAAACGCGCCGAAGCAGATCAGCGCAAAGGCATCGAGCACCGCCTGTGCCCTTGGTCCCAGCCCCTGATAGAACAGATCGACGGCAATGTTCTCGTTGCGCCATTCGACATTGAGCAACGGAAGAAAGATGAGTGCCGGCATCCACCAGTCCGACACGATCTCCAGTGTGGAGGGCATCGGCTTGCCAAAGAGGTAACGGCCGCCGACATCCAGGCAGATCTGGAACATCATGACGACGAGACACAGGCTGGCCAGAAACGCCAGCAGGCGGCCAATTCGGCCCAGAAAGAGATCGATTGTTTGCATGGTGGATCCCGGCTGATCAAAAGCGTGGGCGGCACCCGCAAGGGCGCCGCCGTGACAGGCTCAAAGGCCGTATTCGGTTTCAGAAAGCTTGTCGAAGATCTCGGTCTTCATGCGCTCTGCGAGGGCCTCGTCGGAAAGGCCGGATGCGGTGATCTCTTCCCACTTGGCCAAAGCCGCCTGATAGCTCTCGATCAGCGATTGCGCGTCGTCCACTCCGTAGACGTCCTTCGCCTTCGTCACAATCGCAGAAACGTCCTGGCTGTTGAAACTGGCGATTTCGGCTTCAAGCGCCTCCGGCTTGTCCAGAACCTTCATGCCGTGATCGGCCGCTTCGGCTTTCGCCTCCTCGTTCTGCGCGACATAGGCCTTGGTCGTCGCAACGATGGCCTCGGCCATCTTGTCCAGCATGACGCGCCGGTTCTCGGGGGTGAGCTCCGCCCAGCTGTCCTTGTTGAAGGCGAGAAGCGGCCCGGAATTGTAGACGCCGAAACTGCCGAGCGTGATCGTGTCGGCGACATCCCAGAGCGAATGCGTTTTCAGCGAAGCGGCGGGCTGCATGGCAACGTCGATGACACCCTTGTCGAGCGCCTCATACATTTCCGAGCTGGAGGTGTGGACGACCGTCGCGCCAGCCTCACCGATCCAGCGATCCCACGCGCCGCCGGGCGAACGAACACGCTTGCCGGCGATGTCCGCCGTCTTGCCGATCTCGCTCTTGCTGATCAGCGCATAGGGCGCGGTGGCATAGCTGCCGGTATAGACCACGTTCTGCCTGGAAAATTCTGCAATGCAGGGCGCGCAGTTCAAGAGGGTGAATTCGGTGACGGCCGCCGCGACGGCAAGGGAGTTGCCGCTCAGCATGGCAAGCTCTGCCACAAGCTGGCTGGTGGGAAGCTGTGCCGGGTTGTAGGTGAGCGCGAGCACGGAAGCATCAGCCACGCCATCGCCCAGTCCCGTCAGGGTTTCCTTGCCACCCAGAAGCGCGCCGCCCGAAACGAGCTTGAAGGTCACATCTCCCTTGGAGGCTTCGGCCACCGCCGGGAAATATGTTTCATAGCCAGCGAAGATTGTCGGATGCGACGGGGCGACCCAGGAACTGACTGTGAGTTCGATCGCAGCGGCGCTGGCCGTGCTGGCGGCCAGAGCGAGAATGGCGGCGGTGATGGTTTTCTTCATGTTACCCTCTGTTCTTTCAGGTTGAAGCGCTCCCGAGGCACATTTCGGAAGGGCAGTTTTGAAACGTCAGCCATGGCTGGCCCCAGCGTTTCGCAGGACTGGATGACGTCGAACCGGTTGCCGAATGCAGCCCGGAAATGGTTTTTCGCCTTGGCGAGCAGGACGGGCACGTCGTCGATCTCGATCCCGTGAAGACGGAAATAGGCGCTGTCATTGGGAGACTGGCAGCCCGTGGTCACGATGACCCGAAGGTTTCCGACGTGCAGCAGAGCTGTCGGGCCGAGATCCACCTTCATGCCCCGCTCCATGGCGTCCTCGTTCTGGAAACGCCCATCGGTGATCCGCAGGACTTCGGCCCGGCAGGCGACGGGCTTTCCGAAGCGGACGTCGAGCCTTGCGCCGAGGCTGATGTCGAGCTCTGCACCAATGCCCGCCCGATGGGCTTCCGCCACGATCTCCGGTGCGGAGAAGAACGCAAACACGCTGCCATCTGGCAATTCCGCATTCATGGCAGCACGGAAGAGGCCTGGTGTGTCGCCAATTCCTCCGGAAAGGGGATTGTCGGCTGGCTCAAGGATCGCAACGCGACTTCCATCAGCCCATGGGCGGCCCGCGAGCACCGCTTCAGCCGAGGGAAGATCAGGCTGAAAGCGAGCCTGCGTGCCTCGCATATAGCCGGCAACATGATCCGCCAGAGCCTGCCCCTGATATCTGTCCTCGCATGTCACGAGAACGCCGGAGTTGGCCTGCGGAACGTCCGCATAGGCGAAGCTTGCAAAGGGATAGGCAACCGGAAAGAGAGACTTGCCGCCGATCTTGAGGCCCGCCGCCCGTGCTTCTTTTTCGATATCCAGCATGGGGCCGGGCCCATCGGTGCGCATGTTGAAGCTCGGCAGGATCCTGTCGATCGTTTTCAAAAGCACACGGCTCTGCACCCCGTTCCTGATGATGTGCGCCAGCATGTCCAGCGCGTCGCGCGCGGCCTCAGCCATGTCTATGTGAGGATAGGTCCGGTAAACGGTAGCGGCATTGAGCATGCCGGCAAGCTCCGGCGCGATGCAGGCATGCATGTCGAAGGACGCGGCAATGGGCAATTCCGGAAAGCGGCGACGCAGTGCCGCGACCAGTGTCGTTTCCGGATCCGGGTCGACGGTGCCGATGCAGGCTCCATGGAGAGACAGATACAGACCGTCGATACCCGTCAAAGCCGGGTCTTCCGCAATCTCTGCCGTTAGCCGGTCAAGAAGCGTCTGTTCAACCGGTCCGGCCGGAGCGGCCGAAGCGCAGCGCGAGAAGACCAGTTCAACGTCCGGGTGCATGGCAGCCCAGGAAAGCGCTCCGCCAGGCTCGGTGGATGTGTTTCGGTAAAGCACGGCAGCTTCGTCGCCACGGCACCATTCGCGCGCCTCGAAATGTTCGAGTTTTGTCTGGCAAACCGAGAATGAGTTCGCTTCGTGCCAAAGGCGAGCGATGCCGATACGCATACTTCATCCGACTAAAATAAAACAAATGTTCCGATACTTAAAAAATAATTGTTTTGTTTTGTCAACAGCATTCGGGCTTTCGGTCGACCTGTAGAGGCTATGTGGCCGGCAGCCTTGGTCAATCGGCGGAAGGGGGGCATGAAAAGAACGCGCACTGGTTTCGACGCCGGCTTTGTGTGATCATCTCTGAAGGGGAGAATGGGAGAGCAAAAACAAGATGCGGAAAGCACAGGCCCTGCCTTGCAGGCAGTGTAACGGGCGGAGTGCGGTTTAGTGGAAACGCCGCAATCACCTGCCTTACGATCCTATCATTCATGGATCGCCAATGAAACGCTGGAGGATTATTCGCTGCGCTATGCGGCGCGGTCCTTCCGGCGCTGGTCTCCGTTCGTCATCGCGAACACCGCGCTGGGCGGCATCTCGTTTCTGGCGCTGGAGGCCATCGGCGGAGCGATCACGCTGAGCTACGGCTTCGCCAACGCGTTTCCCGCCGTACTCATCACCTGCCTGTTCGTCTTTGTCACGAACCTGCCCATTGCTTACTATTCGAGCCGCTACAACATCGACATGGATCTTCTCACGCGCGGGGCGGGGTTCGGCTATATCGGCTCCACCATCACCTCGCTGATCTATGCGACCTTCACCTTCATCTTCTTCGCACTCGAGGGTGCGATCATGGCGCAGGCGCTGAAGCTTTTCGCGGATGTGCCGCTGGTGCTGGGCTACATCATTTCATCGCTCGTCATCATTCCCATCACCTTCATGGGCGTCACGATGATCAGCAAGTTGCAGATGGTCACTCAGCCCATCTGGATCGCCATGCTGCTTGCGCCCTTCATCTATATCGCGGTCGGGCATCCCGAAACGCTCGATCAGTGGATGGCATTCGCTGGCAGCGAAACGTCTGATGGCGGTTTCGATGTGCTTGCCTTCGGTTCGGCCATCGGGGTTCTGTGCGCTCTTTCCATCCAGATCGGCGAGCAGGTGGATTATCTGCGCTTCCTGCCCGACAAGACGCGCGAAAACCGCTGGCGCTGGTGGGCGGCGGTCATCTCCGCCGGTCCCGGGTGGATCGTGGTTGGCGGTTTCAAGATCCTGTGCGGCAGCCTTCTGGCCGTGCTCGCGGTCTCTGCCGGCCTGTCGCCATCGACGGCGCTCGAGCCGATCCACATGTATATCAAGGCCTATGAATATGTGAGTGACGACCCCCGCACCGTGCTGGCCCTGGCAGCGGTTTTTGTCCTCATCTCGCAGGTCAAGATCAACGTGACGAATGCCTATGCCGGCTCGCTCGCCTGGTCCAATTTCTTCTCGCGCGTCACGCATTATCACCCCGGCCGCGTGGTCTGGCTGATCTTCAACATCCTGATCTCTCTGCTTTTGATGCTGCTCGGCATCTTCCAGACGCTGGAGCTGGTGCTGGCGGTCTATTCGGTCATCGCCGCCGCGTGGATCGGCTCCATCTTCGCCGATCTCGCCATCTTGAAGCCGATGGGCGTCAGCCCGCCTTTCACCGAGTTCAAGCGCGCCTATCTCTACGATTTCAATCCGGTGGGTTGCGGGTCGATGGCGTTTGCTTCCCTCTTCGCGCTCATCTGTTTCATGGGCGGATTCGGGGATCTGGCGGAAGCATATGCTGCTCCCATAGCTTTCTTTACCGCGCTTTCAGGCGCCGTTCTGATCGGCGTGGCGACACGCGGTCGCTATTATCTCGCCCGCCCGCGCGTGCCGCTTGCCGAGCCCGACAAACCTGTGGTGCGCTGTGAAATCTGCGAGCTGGAATATGAGCGACCGGACATGGTGCATTGCACCTTTTATCAGCGCCCGATCTGCTCGCTTTGCTGCAGTCTCGATTCCCATTGCCATGATGTCTGCAAATCGTCCGGCACGGTTCTGGAGAACTCGCGTTCGCGTTATTTCGGCCGCGCCCTGCGCAGCAAGATCGCGCCACGCATGACGCAGCGGCTGCTCAAGGTGAGCGGCGTCCTTTTCTCGCTCGCCGTGATGACAGCCGCGGTATTCCTGCTCACCTACCGGCTGATAGAGCGCCACTGCGCTTCAGCCGCATGTGGAAAGCGGTACGCTTCTCCTGCGGGTGTTCCTTGCGCTTCTTCCGCTGCTTGCCATTGGCGCATGGTGGATCGTTCTCTCGCATGAAAGCCGGGAACTGGCCGAGCGCGATCTCGTCACCTCGCTTGAAAAGCTGAGGCAGGCGCAGCAGGAACTCGCGTCAAACGAGCGTCTGGCGGCAATCGGCCAGATAACCGCCACGGTGAGCCATGAGCTGCGCAATCCGCTGGGCACCATGGTCACCTCCACCGATATTCTGCGCCGCTCTCTCAAAAACGCCGATGAACCTGTGACGGGCGAGTTGCAGCGCCTGCAGCGCAATGCCTGGCGCTGTGTTCGCATCATCGAGGATCTTCTGGATTTCTCGCGCAAGCACGCTCCTGTCATGTCGCCCGTGGCCATCGACCGCTGGGTCAAGCAGCAGTTGAGCGAAGAGGACCAGGAGATCGCGCATCTCATCACGCTCAAGCTCGATGCCGGTTGCGATGTCCTTGCCGATGCCGAGCGTCTGCGGCAGGCCTTCTCCAATGTTCTGCAGAATGCGGCGCAGGCCTGTGAGGAGCGCGGGAAGCAAAGCGGTCAGATCATCATTTCCACACAACGTCTGCGCGACCGGGTTTACCTTTCGGTCTCCGACAATGGCGGCGGCATGTCTCAGGATGTGGCAGACCGCGTGTTCGAACCGCTCTTCAGCACCAAGGCGTTCGGTGTCGGGCTTGGCATGCCGCTCGTCAAGCGCATCATGGAGCAGCATGGTGGCGATGTGCTTATCGAAAGCCAGAAAGGTGTCGGCACAACCGTGTCGCTTGTGCTGCCCTGTGCGGGAAAGCGTGAGCCATGACCGATCGCGAAATCGATCTTCCCGCAGAGGTCATTGGAGAACATCCGCTGCGCGAGACCACGCCGGCGGAAGATCAGGGCGTTCTGATCGTTGACGATGACGAGGATTTTGCCGCAAGCCTTTCGGGCCTCTTGAAGATCGAGGGGTTCAGGGTCGCAGTCGCGCATGATCCCCAGGCAGCGCTTGCCGTTCTTGAGGAGGCGCGAATGGCAGTCGCCCTGGTCGATGTGCGACTTGGCACGGGCAATGGTGTCGATCTCGTGCGCCAGATTCGCCAGCGCGATCCCGATGTGGTGTGTGTAATGGTCACCGCCTACGCCTCCATAGACACCGCCGTCGAGGCGCTCCAGGCCGGCGCCTACGATTACCTCTGCAAACCGTTTCACAGCGAAGACCTGCTGGCGACGCTAGCCCGATGTTTCGAGCGGATCCGGCTTTTGGAGGAAAAGCGGCTGGCTGCCGAGCGGTTGGGGCAGAAGCAGCGCATGGAGGCCATGGGACAGCTCACCAGCGGCATCGCGCATGATTTCAACAACATCCTCGCCGTGCTTCTAAGCAATCTGCGCTGGCTCGAAGAGCGCCTGTCGGATCAGCCTGAACTGGCGGAGATCGTGGCGGATGCGCTGGACGCTACACAATCAGGTTCGGATCTGACGGATCGGCTTCTCCAGTTCGGGCGTCAGAATGCGAAGGATGTAGCCGCAATTCAGCTTGGTGAAGCCCTGCCTCCGTTGATGCGCATGCTCGGACGCACGCTTGGAGAGACGGTTACGATCTCGCTCAAGGTCGCCGATGGGCTGAATAGCGTGCTCATTCCTGCCGGCCAACTTGAACCCAGCCTGCTCAACCTCGCGCTGAATGCGCGTGATGCCATGCCCGGTGGTGGAAATCTGCATTTTGAAGCGTCGAATGTCATTGTCCGTCCGGAGGATGCGCGCGTTGCCTCCGGTCTCCTGCCGGGCCGCTACGTGCTCCTGTCGGTGCGCGACACGGGCCACGGCATGCCGGTGGCGGTGCGCCGTCGTGCTCTTCAACCCATGTTCACAACCAAGCCGCCAGGGCAGGGCAGCGGGCTTGGCCTGTCGATGGTGGATGGTTTTGTGCGCCAGGCCGGTGGCAGGCTTGGCATTCTCAGCACACCCGGCAAGGGGACCTGTGTCAATCTCTACCTGCCTGCGCACTATTCGTCGGATTGAGGCGCAAACATGTAGCCGACACCTCGAATGGTCTTGATGAACTGTGTGTCGCGGGCATTGTCACGCAGTTTGCGACGGATCTTGCCGATCATCACGTCAATGCTGCGATCGTAGGGGTTCCAGTTGCGATTGGCGACGATATCAAGGATCTGCTCGCGCGAAAGCACGCGTCCGCGGCGCTCCACCAGTGCGGCCAGAAGCTGGAATTCCTGACTCGTGAGGCGCACGGATTCACCTCTTGGAGAGGCAAGGTGGTGGCGTGAGGGGTCAAGCTGCCAGCCGGCAAAACACATGACCGGTGAACGGCTTTTCTCCTGGGGCTCCGGCACGCTGATGCGCCTCGCAAATCGGCGCATGACGGTGCGGATGCGAGCCAGCAATTCACGTGGCTCAAACGGTTTGGTCACGTAGTCGTCAGCGCCCAGTTCAAGGCACACCACTTTGTCGATCGTGCTGTTTTTGCCAGAGAGCATGATCAGCGGCAGGTCGTGCTGGGCCCTCAGGCCGCGCGCCAGCGAAACACCGTCTTCGCCCACGGGAAAGGTAAGATCGAGAATGACCAGATCGAAATCCTCGTCCGCCATGGCCCGCCGCATCGCGCGGCCGTCTTCAGCGCTCGTGACGGCATAGCCTTCACTCGTGAGGAAACGCTGAAGAAAGCGCCGAAGACGCTGATCATCATCGACCACAAGAACGCGATGCTTTTCGTCCAAGATCCCCATGGCTCATACGATAGTCGCAAACGCTTGCGCTGGTCGAGACAGGATCGCTCTCCGATTGCTCGTAAAACTCAGCCTCCGTCTGCACGTAAAGGAAACAGACGCATCTGCCGAGAGGGGAACTCTGGTTGAAATGTCGAACAACCAATTGAAAATCATTTCATATTTTCGATTGTTCAGCCTTAAACAGTTTTTATGTGCCACCTCGGACGGTTACAAAAAATTACACAGCCTGCGTTCTCCGGAGCCAATCGGGTTACAGACCAAACCTAATCTTCTCCGGCACGGTTTCGCCTGGGTGCATCTTGTTTCCGGGCGCAAAAATGACGGGGGGCTCGAAATGGAAACCTCCGACTGGCCGTTCAAGAGGAGGAGACCCAATGCCTAAAACAGTGTTTTCTGTCGATCTCAACAAGGCGCCAGAGGATCAGGCGATAAAGACGCACAATCGCTGGCATCCCGACATTCCCATGGTTGAGACTTTCAAGCGCGGTGAAGTTTTCCGTGTCGAGTGCTACGACTGGACCGGCGGACAGATCGGCAACAATGACAGCGCCAACGACGTGCGCGATGTCGACCTGACCCGCGTTCACTATCTAAGCGGTCCATTCGGTTTCGAGGGCGCAGAGCCGGGAGATCTGCTCGTCGTCGATATTCTTGACATCGGCGCAATGCCTGAATCCGAATGGGGCTTCAACGGCCTGTTCGCCAAGGAAAATGGCGGCGGCTTCCTGACGGAGCATTATCCCAACGCAACCAAGTCCTGCTGGGATTTCCAGGGCATCTACACCACATCCCGTCATATCCCCGGCGTGCGCTACCCTGGCATCATTCACCCCGGCCTGATCGGCTGTCTGCCCGATCATGCGCTTCTGGCTGAAGCGAACCGCCGTGAGGAAGAGCTGGTTTCGACCGACCCGAACCGGGTGCCGCCGCTGGCTGCACTGCCTTACTCCGACACGGCGCTCATGGGCCAGATGTCGGGCGATGCGGCGCGCAAGGCCGCTGCCGAAGCGTGGCGCACCGTGCCGCCGCGTGAACACGGCGGCAACTGCGACATCAAGAACCTGTCGCGTGGCTCCAAGGTCTATTTCCCTGTCTACGTCAAAGGTGGTGGCCTCTCCATGGGCGACATCCACTTCTCGCAGGGCGATGGCGAAATCACCTTCTGCGGCGCCATCGAAATGGCTGGCTGGATCGACATCAGCGTCGATGTCATCAAGGGTGGTATGGCGAAATACGGTGTCATCAACCCGATCTTCAAGCCGAGCCCGATCGACCCGCATTTCGATGATTACCTGATCTTCGAGGGCATCTCGGTCGATGAGCACACGGGCGAACAGTATTATCTGGACGCGCATGTGGCCTATCGACGGGCCTGCCTCAACGCCATCGAGTACCTGAAGAAGTTCGGTTACACGGGCGAGCAGGCTTACAGCATCCTCGGCACGGCCCCGGTGGAAGGACGAATAGCCGGCATCGTGGACATACCGAATGTATGCGCCACGCTGGCCATTCCGACCGCGATCTTCGACTTCGACATCAATCCAAACTCGACCGGCCCGACCAAACAGGTCTCCGGTGTGGATGTCGCGCGAACAAGCTGAGTGGCCTGGAGCATTGGTCGGGGGAGGCGGAGCCTGCGTCCCGGTTGTTCCGGTGCTTCATCTGGCCGTGTTTAAAAAGAAACGAGTGGGACAGCCGGGGTGGGACCCGGCTGAACCCGCCTTTCGGGAGGAAGAGCTACCATGCTGCTCGGGTTTGCCTTGCTATACGTCGGCGCCGTCCTGTTCCTCAACGGGCTGTGGCTGATGGGGAAAATCGACGACAGGGAGATTGTCGTCATCAATGTGGTGTCCGGCTTTGTTACGCTCTGCGTAGCGCTGGCTTCGGCGTTCGGTGCCGGGGCTGATGCAGCGTCGATCAAATCGGCGGCGCTCACACTGTTGTTCACCACCACCTATCTCTGGGTTGCCTACAACCGCGTCGTCGCGGTGGATGGGCGCGGACTCGGCTGGTTCAGCCTGTTCGTGGCCATCACCGTCGTGCCCATCGCGGTTGAAGGACTGGCCGGCGCCCAGACCTTCACCGACACCTGGCTCGGCCTCAACTGGGCCATCTGGGCGGTGCTCTGGTTCATGTATTTCCTGCTGCTTGCCTTGAAGCGTCCGATCCTGCAGGCCACTGCAGTCTTCACGCTTCTCACGGGCATCGTCACCGGCTGGTTGCCGGGATTCCTGCTGCTTCAGGGAATGCTCTGAGCTTTTTCGTGCGGCGGCGTCAGGCCGCCGCACCACGCCATATAGAATTTTCGGAGACCAATATGCCGCTGTACAATTATGTTTGCGAAGATTGCGGACCTTTCAACGAGTGGACGTCGATGGCGGACGCAGGCAATGCGTGCGCCTGCCCAGGCTGCCAGACGCCGAGCAACCGCGATGTGGCCGCGCCAAGCCTCAGCCTGATGAACGGTACGCTCCGGCGCGCGCTGGCGCGCTCGGAAAAGAGCGGCAGCGAGCCGCGCGTGGTCAAGAAGGAACATCTTGCCGGCTGTGGCTGTTCCCTCTGCAAGATTGGCAAGAAGGGACCACCTTCGCCGCGCAAGAAATGGATGATCGGCCACTGCTGAGGCCGAAGCCGATCTGAAGACCATACTTTCGGCAAGCCCCCCGTTCCCCTGAGGCGATATACGCCAGGATGAGAGCGGTCGGGGCTTGTTGCTTCAATTCACGTTTCTCATAAACATCCTCAGTCCACCGGTGACCCCGTGGCTGGCGGTGAAAGCACCTTCTTCCCTGTGATGACGGGCATGCTGTCCGGCGTGCGTTTCGTCAGCAAATCCTATCTGGATCTGGCGCGCGTCCTGAAGCTGTCGCCCCTGCAGCGCTTCCTGCGCATCGAGCTGCCTTCCGCACTTCCGACGCTCTTTGCCGGCGCGACAGTGGCGACCACGCCTGCCATGACGGCAGCCATGACGGCGGCCATGACGGCGGCCGTGATTGGCGAGCTGATGGGCGCCAATGAGGGCGTGGGCTATCTCCTTTCCTCTGGACAGGAGAATGCCGACACAGCCACAGTGATCGGCATGGTGCTGCTCCTCTCGCTTATGGGCTGGAGCTTTTATGAACTGTTCGAAGCGTTGCGCCGTCGCATGGAGGCGCGCTTCGCGGAAGGGTGATGGATGTCTGTAAACGGTCGTGTCTTCCTGTGCGTTCTGGATTCGGTAGGCATAGGCGGTGCACCGGATGCCGGGCGGTTCGGCGATGCCGGCTCGAACACGGTTCTTCACATCGCTGAAGCCTGTGCCGCGGGCAGGGCGGAGGAGGGGCGTTCCGGCCCGCTTCATCTTCCCAGTCTTTCCGCGCTTGGTCTTGGTGCCGCACTCGAGCTCGCCTGCGGCCAGTCGGCACCGGGGCTTGCCCCTCCCGGATCAGGCGCTTCCTGGGCGGCCCTTCAGGAAGAAAGTGCGGGCAAGGACACCCAGACCGGACACTGGGAGCTGGCGGGCCTGCCACTTTCCAGAGACTGGCATTACTTCCCCCATGAGGTGCCAGCGTTTCCCCAAGACGCGATGGCGCGGTTGCGGCAGGCGGGCGGGCTGGACCGCACGCTTTTCAACGCGCATGGCTCCGGCTCGGATGTGCTGGAGCGCTTCGGCGCGGAGCACATGAAGACCGGCGCACCGATCGTCTACACCTCGGCTGACAGTGTGGTGCAGATCGCCGCCCATGAGGAGACATTCGGTCTCGAACGGCTTTTGCGACTGTGTGAGGCAGCAGCCGAGATCTTCCATCCGATGAATGTGGGGCGCATCATCGCGCGGCCTTTCGTTGGGGATGCGGAAAGCGGGTTCACCCGCACCGCCAACCGGCGCGATCTCGCCATCGCTCCGCCCGGAGAAACGATCTGCGACCGTCTGGTGGCCGCTGGTCGAACCGTGCATGGCGTGGGAAAGATTGGAGACATCTTCGCCGGCAAAGGCATTTCGCGTGTCCTGAAAGGTTCCTGCGACGATGAGCTTTTCGACCGGCTTCTGGAGACTGTCGAAACTGTTGCCGATGGTGATCTCGTCTTTGCCAATTTCGTCGAGTTCGACAGCCTTTACGGCCACCGCCGCGATGTCGCCGGTTATGCACGGGCGCTCGAATGGTTCGACCGTCGCCTTGCCGAGCTCCTCCCGAAGCTGCGTCCCGGCGATCTTCTGATGCTGACGGCTGACCACGGCAACGACCCGACCTGGGCGGGAACAGACCACACGCGCGAGCGGGTTCCTCTGCTTCTGGCCGGCGAAACGCTGCCCTGGGTTGGAAGTGGCGGCGTCTTGCCGTTCAAGAGAGTGGCGACACTGGTGGAGGAGCATCTGCTGGGCTGACAGACCGCCCTTGCGCCAGATGCGGTTCTCATCCTTCTTTTGCAAGATTCTGCTCGCCTGCCGTCAGCCCTCGCGCCGTGCCGGGAGGCAGCGGCTAGCCAAAACCACGCTTGAATGGCGCGCTATTGCCGCCTCATGTTCCCGGAAGAGCATCTGACGGGCAGGTCCCGCTTGTTCTTCATGCTCATGACCGACCATCCCT
Organism: Nitratireductor sp.; assembly: GCF_017794765.1. GTDB lineage: Bacteria > Pseudomonadota > Alphaproteobacteria > Rhizobiales > Rhizobiaceae > Nitratireductor. The sequence continues at coordinate 1,207,433 of NZ_CP051236.1, forward strand.
TCCAGTCGCCGGAACGCACGAGCCTCTCGGCAACGCGCCGGGCCTTTTTCTTGGCTGCAAGTTCGCCCAGAAAGAGCGTGCCGCCTTCAATGCCTGAATTCCTGTCTTCGACGCGTTTCAATCGAGCATAAAACCGGTCGAAGGATCCTTTTTTGATCCTGTATTCATCCACCGTCACCCCTGAACTGATGAGGTGGCAGCGCCGGCTGTCCCTGCCTCTCAGTCTGAACAGCAGATACTGGTCAACGCGGCGGCGTGTTGCGACTTCCGACTGGGCACGATCGGGATAAAGTTCGCCAGGGTCGATACTGTCTTCCGCCCCCCAGGTGACAAGATAGAGGCTTTTTCGGCTTCCATCCTTTTTCCCATATTTCTCGCGCGTTCTGTATTTCCGCTCCTCGACCTTCGCTTCAGCGCGGGCGCGCGCCTCTGGCGTCAGGCGACCGAAATTTCTCTCCTCAGCCTTTTTGGACGCAAGAACCACACGCCCATCCGACCATTTTGCCTTTTCAGGCCGGCCTCCTTTCGCGGTGAAGGTGCCTTCGCCCTCTCCAGGCGACCCATGAAATGTCCCTGAATAGACGTCGCCTTCCTTCGTTTCATAGGTTCCCGCGCCCTGGATCTTGCTGTCGAGGAATTCGCCCACATAAACCCCGCCGGACTTGGTGACCATGCGGCCCTTGCCTTCACGCCTGCCCTGGACCCAGGCGCCTGTGTAGTGGCCGCCGTCCTTCCAGTAATAGGTGCCATGGCCGTGCCGGCGACCATTGAGCACCTCACCGGTGTACCGATCGCCGTTCTTGTAGACGTAGTCTTTCACCTTGGCGTAGCCCTTGGTCACAGGGTTCTTTGCCGACAGCAATTCTGCCTTGGACGGGAGCTTCAATTCTCCGCGCAACACTTTTTGAACATTGCTGAAGCTTGGCTTGTGACCGGCCAGACGGAGGCGCTCCTCGATTTGCAGCATCTGCTGGAAGGGGTCCTTCTTTGCCCCATCATCGGCGGTTTGAGCCAGGGCAGGTGGCTGAATGCAAACGAGAAGTCCGAGAAAAAGCCAGGGGAGCGCAAAAGACTTCAAGATCCTGAACAATGATAGGTGTAACGCCAAAATGTCATCCAATAAAATTAACCAGCTCAATAGATTCAAGATCACTGACGTATGTCAAGCAATTGGCCGCCCAAAAATGGGGGCCAATAAGTGTCGACCGATATCGATTCTTGTTTCCCTTTGGCGGAATTGAAGACAGGTATAACTCTGCCCACCTTCGCTCCATGAGGGGAGCTCGAAGTTGCTGACGATGTGTCTTGGCGATGTGTCAGCGCTCCTACGCTCTTAATGACCGCATCTATGCCGTGCCGAGGTGACCTGAAGACGCAGCTTCAAAGCGCGCGTGCAACTGTTGGAATCTCCGCAGTTGGTTCTGCGTGATCTCTGGTCTCGGGTTGCATGGCGGTTCGATATCCCTGGGGCGTGGTACTGTATAGTGCCCGAAAGGCACGGCTGAAATGCGCCGCGTCGGCAAACCCGGTATCGACGGCAATTTGCGCAATCTTGTCCGTTGTATGGGTCAGCAGCCAGGCTCCATAGCGCAGGCGCATGTCACGGAAGTAGCGTGAAGGCGTCTGGTTGAGCTCTGCGATGAACCGCCGATCCAGCTGCCTTGGACTGATACCAGCCTGCCTGGCGAGTTCCGGAACCTGCGGCGGCTCGTTCAGCGACTGCTCCATCAAATGCACAACCCGGCGCACCGCGCTGTCGCGCACATTCTGCATCTCTCCATAGAAGTGAGCCTGGGGATGCGTTGACGGTCGTACTCCCTGAAGCATCATGTGGCGGATGCTCTGTTGTGCCTTTTCGTGGCCGCAGTGCTGCGTGATGAGATGCAGTGCCAGGTCGCACGCGCCAGCCGAGCCCGCGCAACTGATCCGGTCGCCGGCATGAATGAAAATGCGGTCGGGGACAGCGCGAATATGCGGAAACTGCTCCTTGAATGCTTCGAATACATTCCAGTGAACGCACGCGACATAGCCCTCCATGAGACCGGCCCGCGCAATGTTGAAAGTGCCGGTACAAAGGCCGATGAGTGGTGTCCCGGCTGCTGCCGCGCGATGAAGGTAGTCGTCGAGCCACCGGGGCTGCTGCCTTTCCAGATAGCCGTTGCCGCCGCAAACGGCGATGTAATCAAACAGCCCGGGGTCGGCCAACTCACTGGTGGGGGTTATCTTCAGACCGCAGCTTGCGGTGACGTCCTTGCCACCCATGATTTCCCAGCCGCAGGCGATTTGCCGACTGCGACCGCCTTTGTCCGCGGAAAGGCGCATCGCTTCGATGAAACCCGAGAATGCGTTGAGCGTGAAGGATTCGAGCAAGACGAAGCCGACACGTAATTGCTGTCCCTTTTCCGCAGGCATTCCAGTCTCTGGCCCCGCATGCCACCGCGTTTCGGCAGCTTGGTGTGAAATGCCGGTAAGCATATCGTTTTGACCAAAAAATTCAATAATGCGTCTGGAATCTTCTCGCCGAGGCCGTGTTCTACGCCTTAATCTCTGCAGGGTAGATCGCTCCGATAGAGTGCGAGACAACAAGAGGGAACAGGATATGTTCAAGAAAGCTGTGATGCTTGCGATGGCCGCCGGTCTGGCGCTGTCTGGTTTTCCTGCGATGGCTCAGCAGATTCAGCTGAAGGCCAACGTGCCTGGCAATGAAGAAGGCATCGCCTTCCGCTCTGTCCAGCATTTCGCTGATCTGGTCAAGGAAAAGACCGGCGGTGAAGTCGCCGTGAAGGTGTTTCACTCCAGTGCGCTGGGTGATCAGCCGAGCTCCCTGGAGTCGCTTCAGGTGGGAATTCTCGACATGGCGACCATCGAAACGCCGATCACGGGCGTGGATCCGGTGCTGGGCGCGACTGCCCTGCCATACATCTTCACTGATCGTGATCACATCGCCCGTGCGCTGGGCGGCGAAGCCGGCGACTGGATCCGCGAGAGACTCGCCGCAAAGGGGCTGCGCGTCATCGGTTATCTTGAAGGCGGCTTCCGTCAGATCACGAACAACATTCGTCCGATCGTCACGCCAGCAGACCTGAAGGGTGTGAAGATGCGCACTCCAGACAGCAAGTTGCGCATCGATATCTTCAACCATTACGGCGCCAATGCCTCTCCGCTTCCGTTCCAGGAACTATACTCTGCATTGCAGACCGGCGTGTTCGATGGTCAGGAGAATCCGGTCATCTGGGCAAAGAGCACCAAATTCTATGAGGTGCAGAAATACCTCTCCCTGACCAATCACCTCTACACCGTGACCTATCTCCTGATGAGCGAGAAGGCTTTCCAGAAATTGCCTGAGAACGTTCAGGCGGTTTTTGCAGAAGCCGGCGAAGAAGCTGTGAAGAAGTCCGTTGAACTGGGCATCGAGGCCGATCGCGATATCGTCGCCTTCCTCAAGGAGAAGGGTATGGAGGTGAACGAGGCCGACATCTCCGCCTTCACTGCAGCGTCGGAGGAAGTCTGGTCGAACTGGGTCGCCGAACGGGGCGATGACGCTCAGAAACTGGTCGATCTGATCCGCGCTTCGGCACAGTGAAAAACAGGAGCGCGGACGTGATCAATCGAATTCTTGAAGCGATCTGCGCCGCGCTACTTCTGGCCACGGTCGTTATCGGTTTCATGGCGGTGATCTACCGCTATGTCTTCGACAGCGCCCTTTCCTGGAGTTTCGAGGCGCTGCTTGGTCTGCTGACCTACATCACTTTCATCGGCGCCTATCTTGCGCTGCGCAAGAATGCGCATCTGCGTGTGGACTTTCTGGCGAATGCGCTCCCGCGGCCGGGGCGGCTCATGGTGTTCCTTTGCAATCAGGCGCTTATTGGTCTGATCGGGCTGCTGATGCTGCGTCAGGGCTGGCGGCAGACTGTGTTGTTCCAGGATCAGACCACGCAGGTACTCGAGATATCCAACGCATATCTCTACGCAGCCATTCCCGTGTGCGGGTTCTTGATTTGCATTGACGCAGTGACCCGCATTTTCGTCGGTCTACGCCGGTTTTCTGCAGGCCAGGAGCCGTTTGACGAGGCTCCCATGTCCGGCAAAAGCGAAATCTGAGACATCCCATGGAACTGCTCTTCGTTCTTTGCATCCTGCTGGGCCTCATCGGAATTGGCCTACCCATTGCGTTCGCACTCCTGGCGATCGCGATAGGAGTTCTGTTCTTTGGCGACGTCGATCTGGTCATCGTCGCGCAGCGTCTCTATCGGGGTGTCCAGAGTTTCCCGCTTCTGGCGGTGCCGCTCTTCATTCTGGCCGGTCAGATCATGAGCCGCAGTGGCATCTCTGCCCATCTGGTGGAGTTTGCCAAGACGCTGGTGGGACAGATGCGTGGCGGCCTCGCGGCGGTGAACATCGTCACCAGCATGTTCTTCGCCGGAATGAGCGGAACTTCCATGTCCGACACTGCGGCTGTCGGGGGCATGCTGATCGATCCCATGATCAAGCGTGGTTACAGCCGTGCCTTCACTGCTGCTGTCACGGCATCCTCTTCCACCATCGGCATCATCATTCCGCCCAGCGTTCCCATGGTCATCCTTGGAGCGTATCTGGGTATTTCGACTGGTGCCCTGTTTGCGGCAGGCATTGTCTCAGGTCTTCTGCTCGGGCTCGCGCTGATTGCGGTCGCCTGGGGCATTTCGGTCCATCGGGGCTATCCGGTCGAAGAGAAATTCAATGTCCGCGTGATGCTGAAGGCGATGCTGCGGGCGACCCCCGCATTGACAATGCCTGTCATCATCCTGGGTGGGATCCTCGGGGGTGTTTTCACTCCGACGGAAGCCTCGGCGGTGGCTGTCGTCTACGGAATACTTGTCGGCGTCGTCTATTATCGCACACTCACCATCCGTGTTCTCTACGAAACGTTCTGCGAGGCTGCGGTCCTCAGCGGAGCCGTCATGTTCGTCACTGCAACAGCTCATGTGATGGGGTATGCCTTCACCTTCGAGCAGCTCGCAGATGGTCTGCTTGGTCCCATCGCACGCATGGACATGTCCCCGGTGACCTTCCTGATCGTGCTCAGTGTAGTGTTGATCATCGCCGGCACGTTCCTGGACGGCATCGCCATGATTTTCATCGTGGTGCCGCTCTTCTTCCCGGCGGTTCAGCTTCTTGGCATCGACCCGGTGCATTTCGGCATGGTTGTCGTTTTGTGCTGGGGCATCGGCCAGCAGACACCACCTGTCGGCGCGGCGCTTTTCATCACCAGCGTGATCGCCCGCGTCAACATTTTCAGCCTCACGCTCGCCAATCTTCCCTTCGTCGCCGTGATGCTGGTGGTGCTTGGGCTGGTGATCCTGTTTCCCGAGCTGATCGTTCTCTGGGTCCCGCGCGCCCTCGGTCTCTGACCTCCTCTCAGTCTTAAGCATAGAAAAGGACTCATCGAAATGATGAACAAGAACAGATACATCGATGTGATCTACACGCACACCGATGGTGAGCCCACCTGCATCATCCATGGTGGCATCCCCTATCCACACGGTCTCGATATTGTCGGAAAGCGCCAGTTCATTCGCGACAATTACGATTACATCCGCACCGCGCTCCTGCGTGAGCCTCGCGGTCACAACGACATGGTTGGTGTGTTTGTAACGCCGCCCTCCAGCCCTGACGCGGATGCCGGTATGCTGTGGGCCGATGGCGATGATTTCATGGAAATGTGCGGTCACGGAACCATTGCGCTTTCCATGGCGATGGTCTCGCACGGTTTGGTTCACAATGTTGCGGAGCCCGTCACCAGGATCCGCTTCGAGACACCGGCCGGCATGGTCGTCTCCGAGGTCGCGTCCGAAAACGGACAGGTTCAGTGGACGCGTTTTCAAAATGTCCCGGCCTTCGTCCTGGAGCAGGATGTGCCAATTGAGCTGCCTGGCTATGGCGCCCTGACCGCCGACATCGCGTTTGGCGGCAACTTCTTTGCTGTGGTGAAATGGCCTGACCAGGATCGCCCCATCGGGCCTGAGAATGGTCGACTGCTCTCCGATATGGGCGTTCTGGTGAAAGATCAGATCAATGCAAAGATGGATGTGCGGCATCCGACCGAGAAGCATATTCAGGGGCTGAACTTCACCACGTTCTGGCAGGATCCGGATCACGCTGACAGCCTCTACCGCAATGTTCACGTGTTCAGCGATGGCAAACTCGACCGTTCTCCCGGCGGCACGGGTACCAGCATGATGATGGCGGTGTTCGAGGCACGCGGGAAAATCAAGATCGGGCAGACCATCAAGTCGGAGGGTCTGCTGGGCTGCGGTCGTTTTGAAGGTTGCCTCCTTGGCGAGACGATGCTTGGCACACAGCGTGCGGTCATTCCCACCGTGAAGGGCACCGCAAAGGTGGTCGGCTATGCGAAGTGGTTGATTGATCAGACGGACCCGGTGGGCCTCGGTTTCGTGGTGCGCTGAGAACTGCGTCCGGCCCGGTGGCCATTCAGTACAGGCTTCACCATCGGGCAGCATAAGAATTAAAGCAGGGAAGTCTCAATTCCTGTTTCACAGTGCCGCGAAGCCCAGAGCACGACCTTAAGACATTGATCGGATCGATACGCAATTCCCGGTTCAGAAAGTTCATAGAAGCATTCGTAACCGGCATTGCACCCGATCCGATCTCCTTTTATCGACCACCCACACCGCCATCCGCGCCACCTTCTCGTAACCCCGCTTGGCTCCGGGCTCCGGGTCGAGGATTCACGCGCACTGCGCAGGTATGGTCCAATCGTATCCTGAAAGCTTCCCCGCACCTTCGTTGAACCGGTCTTCTCTATTCGTCGGGCAAGCCTGCTGACAGTAGTCGAACCATCTCGGGATCCTGCCGAGCCATTTCCGTTGCTTGTTGTGATCAATGAGAAGGATGGTCGCCGCAGTCAAAACGAGATTGTCAAATGACAGCGAGGAAGCAGGAAACAGAGAAGCGGCGGTCGTTATTGGTGAAGACGCAACAAAACTCATCGAGCAGGCCATCGCCCACGGGCAGGTATTGATTGGCCAGGGCAGAGCCATGGGCGATGCGTCGATGGCGATTTATCGCGTTGTGAACACTCAGCCGCAGGAAACCGTTGTTTCAGTGATGATAGAGGGTGCGGGCCTGACACCGAAGGACGCATTGACGTATTGATACAATTGCCGTCGAAAACATGCCATGAAAGCGAAAGGCCGACCAGCCAGTCAGGGGGACAGAATGGATTATGTAAAATAACAAGAATATCCCCCTGTCATTCTTGATTGAGTGGATCTGGCAGGGATGTCTCCAAAAATCTCACTCCTAACAGAGAAAACATGAGCCGGGCTCATCCATACAGAGTGAAGGGCGTCATCGTGTTTTCGGTGTGTGAACCGCCTTTCCTCCAGGGGCCTTTCCTTGTTCTGGTGGATGGATCGAAATTGTCACTTTGGTTCGTTTGGGGGGCTTGGCAATCTGCCAGGAGAGGCTTGCCTGTTTCAGGCATTATACCGATTTGAATGCGGCAGGCGTGGGGGATCGGTTAGAAGCGTCAGCCACCCCGAAATCAGAAATGTATCAGCCGCAGGCAATGATGAAGCGTTCGTGAAATGGAGGATGAAGGCGGGGGCACGCCGATCTGCGCGGACCTGGTGGGCCGATTTTTCATTCTCTTTCATGTACTCTATTAACGGTGCGAGCCTGGTCACTGAAACCTTGGGTGCGATCCGGGCTGGCAGGAACTATCGAGGTTTCGGTTTATCGGCGTAAGGGCAAAATGCGAACCAAGACATATTATCAACTGGTGCGGGATGTGCTTGCGAAGAACATCGAAACGGGAAGATTGCCGGCCGGTACCCGTCTTTATACGGCCGCGGTGGCCGATCGTCTCGGCATCAGCCGTCCCCCCGCAAAGCGCGCGATAGAGATGCTGGCCAGCGAAGGGCTTTTGAGTGCTTTGCCCAAGCAGGGATATCAGGTCAGTGGACCGGATATAGGTGCAACCGCCGTGCGCGAGAACCTGCATTTGCTGGATCTCGACTTGTCCATGATGACAAATCAGAGCAATACGCCCTTGGCGCCCCGTTGGGGTGAGGTCCATGATCGGTTGAAGGGACAGCTTTTGAATGTAATCCCCTTCGGCACCTATCAGATCTCTGAGAGTGCGGTGGCGGAGACCTACGGCGTTTCCCGTACGGTGGCGCATGAAGCCTTGGCGCGGCTCGATGCCGAGGGCATCGTCCGCAAGAGCAGGACCTCCCATTGGACTGCCGGTCCTCTTTCGGTGAGGATGCTCGATGAGGCCCAGGAAATTCGTATCTTGCTGGAACCTGCAGCATTGGTACAGGCGGGGCCGGATATTCCCCGCGAAGAGCTGCTCGCTATTCGGGCCGCCTTGCGCAACGCGGCTGCCGACGGGCCGGCGCTTTCCATCCCGCGTCTTGCCGAACTGGAAACTGCGCTGCATGTAACTTGCCTTGCGGCGTTGAAAAACCGTAAGTTGCATGATCTCCTGATACGGCTTCAGTTGGATCACATCGTAAATGAGTTGTTCCGGCGTTATGTCACCACGCCGGATGACCGGGACATGATCGCAGAGCATTCGCTGGTTATCGATCACTTGCTGATTGGAGACTTTACGGGAGCCGGAGAGGCCTTGCGCTATCATTTGCATGAAGATCACCAAAGAACACGCGCACGCCTGAAGGTTTTGTCGCTCTTCAGGGAGCCGCAGATTGCCCCCTGGCTTAGTCCGTTGAATTAAGGGGCTGAAGATGCGTGCTGGCAAGACCTCGGCCCTGCGTGTGATTATTCGAAGCGAGATGATTGGGCAGCCGATCATCGACCGGGCGCGTGTGGAGCTACCATTTCCGATAGTCTTCGAGACGATCGACAGTCTGGAAAGCTTGCGCCGGGTGATACAGCAGCCCGAAAGCTACGATGTTTACCATCAGTGGCATACGGTTGATCTCATGTGGACCGCGCGTGCGATACAGCCAATCGAGGTGTCTCGCCTCAGCAATGGCAGCGCGCTTTTGGCGCGTGCGCGCAGGCCGTTGGGCAATTATCCGTTTGCAGGTATATTTGTACAGCCCGATGGGAGACTCGGTTCTGCTCATAGTTCCCATATTGCAATCATGCCGGTCGCGCAGGGGGTGGATTGCTTCGGTTACAATCCGGCGCTGCGGGAGAAGATCGGCGAAGACGAGCCGGAAAGCTGGAGTTGGCTGCTTGATTCCCGCCTGAGAGGTCGGGTCGCACTGCTTGCAGATCCTGTTCTGGGCATGATCGAAGCCGCGCTGGCGACCGAAGCAGCGGAGGGGCTGCGCTACAACAATGTAGCCAATCTCAGCATCGATGAGATTGATATGGTGGTGGATGGTTTGATCCTGCGCAAGAAGAAAGGTCACTTCAAAGGGTTCTGGTCCAATTCCGATGAGTCCGTGCGGCTGGCACGACGTGGCGGGGTTCTTATCCAGAGCATGTTCGGGCCTACCGTACAGCGTCTGCGTCGTGAGGGCATTCCCCTGCGAGTCGCCAGCGCGGAAGAAGGGGGGCGGGGATGGCATACGGACCTTTGCATCTCAAGGGATACGAAAGGTGAGATGCTGGACGCTGCTTATGCTTATCTGGACTGGTGGCTGTCCGGGTTTCCTGGGGCCGCGGTTTCGCGGCAGGGATATTATTCGATCCTTCCGGAAACGGCGCGCGGGCACCTGAGCACTGAGGAATGGGACTATTGGTACGGCGGAAAGCCAGCGGCGCGAACGCTTCTTGATGGCGATGCACACCCAACAATCCGCGAAGGCGATGTCAGGGATGGCGGTTCCTATTATGAGCGCATGGCCAGTGTGCGCGTCTGGAACGCTTTTATGGATGAGCATACTTATCTTACCCACCGCTGGCAGGAGTTTCTGAACGCATGAGCCCCGCATCGGGCGCCGTCACATTTGTCGTTCCCCGACATTCGTTTCGGATGATAAATTATCCATAAGATCTGAACTCCGAGCGCATAATTCTATTTTTAAAAAGAAGAATCTCTCTGTGCTTTGGGCGCGCGCGTCCGCAAATGCGGGTGCCTTCGCGCAAGAATCCGTAAAACTCTAAAATGGATAACCTTGATCGCCGTCCGCTCAGGGCAGGTGGCTGGCGGGTCTCGTCATTGAATGAAGGGTAAGGCTGAATTTTTTAAGGTGATGGTTTTGCTTCACCAGCGCTGTCTTCTCAAAAAAAGTGTTGATCGCATGCGTTGTTCATTTTAGCTTGATCGAAAGTCACAAGGAGAAACCCATTATGGTGGTGAAGCTAATCCGCGCGGGCCATATCATCGCGTTTCAAAACGGCACTCACACTCATCTTCGCGATGGGGTGATCGTGGTTGAGGACGACCGCATCGCATATGTGGGAAAGACGTTTGACGGTGAGGCGGATGAGGTGATCGACGCTTCTGACAAGATCGTCACGCCGGGCTTCATAAACACCCATGTTCACATGAGTGAATCGCCGCTCGATCGTTCTTTCGTGGAAGATCGGGGGCCGCGCAATTTCTATCTTTCGGGCTTGTTTGAGTTCCTCACCGCGCGCGACGGAGCGATCACCGATCAGGCGCGCAGGGCTTCGATTGCGATGTCAGTGCCGGAGATGATCCGTACCGGCACCACCACTGTCGTCGAGATGGGAAGCCATGGCGATTACGTTGCCGAGCAGTGCGAGAAGGTGGGGCTGCGGGCCTATATCGGAGAGATGTATCGATCCGGTCGCTGGTACACCGACGACGGCCGCAGCGTGAAATATGAGTGGTGGGAGGATGACGGCCGTGAACGTATGGACCATGCGGTCAACTTCATTGAGCAGCTCGAGGGCCGTGCCAATGGGTTGCTCAAGGGATTTCTTACGCCCGCGCAGGTGGATACGTGTTCGGCAGCGCTTCTTAAGCGTACGGCCGAGATAGGGCGGGAGATGAAAGTACCGGTCGCCCTGCACGTCTCCCAGTCCGTTCCCGAATTTCAGGAGATGGTCCGCCGCAACGGATGTTCTCCAGTGGAATGGCTGCATGAACTGGGTTTCCTCGGCGATAACGTGCTGCTTGGGCACGTCATCATGCCGTCAGGGTCAAGCTGGGTGAACTACCACGGAAACGACCTGGAAATCCTCTCGGACACCGGCACGAACGTGGCGCACAACGTTTGGGTGTTTGCGCGGCGCGGCATCGCGATGGAGAGCTACGCGCGTTATCTGGAAAAGGGAATCAACATGGTTCTCGGTACAGATACCTGTCCTCAAAGCATGATCGAGGCGCTTCGCTGGACTGCGGTGATAAGCAAGATCCAGGACCGGCGGACCGAGGTGGCTACGGCAGCGGATGTTTTCAATTCCGCAACGCTGGCGGGCGCGAAATCGCTGGGCCGGGACGATCTCGGACGGATCGCCAGGGGAGCAAAGGCAGACCTGCTTTTCTGGGAGGGGCAGGGGCTGTTCATGACCCCGCTTCGCGACCCCATCCGCAACATTGTCTACTCGGCGACGCCGGAAGACCTGCACTCCACAATGATCGATGGGCGGATGGTTATGGAGAACCGGGTGATCCCCGGCGTCGATTTGGACAAGCTCTCCACGGATCTTCAGCTCGGAGCCGAGCATATGTGGGAACACATGCATGTGACCGACTGGGGCAAGCGCAACATCGAGCAGCTTTCCCCGTCGAGCTATCCCGAGTTTCGTGCGCAATAAGCGTTTCGATACTGAGCAGCCCCGTTTGGAGCTGCTCTCATAACAAACATAAATCAAAAAGGGGAATTTCCATGAAACACCGTAGCCTTGCATTGGCTTTGATGGCGGCTGTCCTGAGCGGGCCTGCCTCTGCCGAGACACTGAAGATCGTAATGGAAAGCCGGCTTGGCAATCTCGATCCGATCCTTTCCGCATCCCATCAAACCCGCGAGCACGGATATCTCATCTACGACACGCTATTCGCGGAGGATGCACAGGGTCAGGCGCAGCCGCAGATGATCGATGAGTATTCGGTCTCAGAAGACGGCAAAACATATCGTTTCAAGCTCCGCGAGGGGCTGGCCTTTCACGACGGAGCACCAGTAACGGCGAAAGATGCGGTGGCATCGATCAAGCGCTGGGGACAGCGTGATCGGATGGGGCTTGCCATCATGAAAGCAACAGACAGCCTTGAGGCGGAAGACGACAACACCTTCGTTCTTAAACTGAATACACCTCTGGGCGTGGTGATCGACGCCTTTGCAAAGCCAAGCGGCGTGCCCCTGTTCATCATGCCGGAAGCTGCCGCTGCAACGCCGATCACGGAAGCCATCACCAATTACGTCGGCTCAGGCCCCTTCAAGTTCGTTGAAGGGGAGTATTCTCCGGGTGTGAAGAGCATCTACGTGAAGAATGAGAACTACAAGCCACGCAGCGAGGAGCCCAGCGGCATGGCCGGTGGAAAGGTCGCGAAAGTCGATCGGATCGAGCGTATTGAGATTGCAGATCCGCTGACTGCCGTCAATTCGCTCACTGAAGGCGAAATCGACTTCATGCAGAATGTCCCCCTTGATCTTGCCCCCCTCGTGGAAGGCAATGAGGCGATCACAACCGCTCATCTGGACAAGGCGGGTTATCAATACGGCTATCGGTTGAATTTCCTCCATCCGCCCTTCGACAACAAGCTGATCCGGCAAGCGGCACTGTATGCGGTCGGTCAGAAAGAGATACTCCAGGCCCAGTTCGGCGACGCCGATAATTATCAGGCTTGCGGTGCAATCTTTGGCTGCGGAACGACTTATGAATCCGATGTGATGGCGGATATCGCGATCGAAGCCCAGCCTGAAAAGGCCAAGGCCCTGCTGGCGGAAGCTGGCTACAAAGGCGAAACCGTTCTTTTGCTTCATGTCACCGATAACCCGGCCATGGCGGCTGTCGGACCGGTCATGGCTCAGCAGCTGCGTGCTGCCGGGTTCAATGTGGAAATGCAGGCGATGGACTTCATGACAATGTTGTCCCGCAGGGCATCACAGGAGGCCGTCGAAAAGGGCGGATGGAGCATTTTCATCACCTCCTGGCAGGTGCCGGAGGTTTCCGATCCCGTCCGGTCGTACATGATAGTTTCGGAAGGCACGAAGGGCTATGCCGGCTGGGGAGACGTCCCTGCCATCGATCAGAATATCCAGGCATTTCTGGCCGAGACCGATGTCGCCAAGCGGAAGGAGATCGCTGCTGAAATTCAGAAAGTCGTCTATGAGGAAGGGATCTACGCCCCGCTCGGACAAAGCAGCCGCCTGAATGCATGGACCAATGGGGTTGACGGTCTCATTCCAAACGGGCCGACCGTCTTCTGGAACGTAACCAAGTCGGCAGAATAATGATCTTCTACATACTGAGGAGAATCGTTGCGACCATTCCTGTCATGGGGGTGGTCGCCCTTCTGGTTTTCAGCTTGCTGTATTTGGCTCCGGGAGACCCGGCGGTGATCATCGCCGGTGAATCCGCAAGCACCGAACAGCTTGAAAAGATGCGAAAGGACATGGGCCTGGATCAACCTTTGCCCGTGCAGTTTGCCAAATGGATCGGGAAGGTTGCCACGGGGGATCTGGGCACTTCTCTTCACTCGGGGAAAAAAGTTTCGGAGATGATCGGTGCGCGCGTTGGACCGACACTCTCCTTGGCGACCGTGACCATTCTCCTGTCGCTGATACTTGCGATTCCGATGGGGATTCTCGCGGCCTGGGCGCGGGGTAGGTGGCTGGACAGATCACTGATGAGTATCGCTGTACTAGGGTTCTCCACCCCGGTCTTCGTCGTCGGCTACGTGCTGATCTTCCTTTTCTCGGTGAAAGCGGGTTGGTTCCCGGTGCAGGGGTTCACGCCGATCAGTGAAAACCCGTTGCGTTTTCTGCGAACGGTCACGTTGCCAGCGTTCACGCTGTCTCTGGCGTACGTGGCTCTCGTCTCCCGTATCACGCGTTCGAGCCTGCTTGAGATGCTCGGAGAGGATTTTATCAGAACAGCGAGAGCCAAGGGGGCTTCGGAAAGGCGGGTCCTCTTGCGGCACGCACTGCGTAATGCCGCCGTGCCCATTTTGACGGTGGCAGGTTCCGCCGCGGCGTTTCTGATCGGCGGGGTCGTCGTCACGGAGAGCGTTTTCAATCTGCCGGGCATGGGACGCCTGGTCGTGGAATCCGTTCTTGCACGCGATTATCCCTTGATCCAGGGACTGATCCTGCTCCTGTCGCTGGTCTATATCGGCATCAATCTCCTCACCGATATTCTCTATTCGGTTTTCGATCCACGTATCCGGTATTGAGATACGACGGGGGAACCCAATGAACAAATCTTCTCATTCACCAAGCGTTGAAAGCGATGAGCTTCTCGCTATCCGGATGCGGCGCATTGCGCTGTTCCTGCATGACAACATATTCGCAATCACCACTCTGGTTTTGGTGGTTCTCGCAGGTCTACTGGCACCGCTACTGACCTCGGCGGATCCGGACTTCATCAACCCCGGCATGAAGCTCAAGCCGCCTTCTGCAGAGGCCTTCTTTGGAACCGACCTTCTCGGGCGAGACGTGTTTGCCCGTGTTCTCTACGGCACCCGTGCGTCGCTGTTGGTGGGGCTCTTTGTGGCTCTCGTTGCGCTTGTAGTCGGTCTCCTGATCGGCCTCGTTAGTGGGTATTTCCGGTCTCTGGATGGTGTCATCATGCGTGTCATGGATGGCATTATGGCGATACCGGCCATCATTCTGGCAGTCGCTCTCGTTGCCATCATGGGAGCCAATTTCATCACCGTCGTCACCGCGATCGTGGTGCCGGAGGTCCCCCGCGTCGCGCGTCTTGTACGTTCGGTGGTTCTATCTCTGCGAAGCGAGCCTTATGTCGAGGCGGCAGTATCGCTCGCCACTCCGACCTGGCGCATCCTCTTGCGCCACATGCTGCCCAATACACTGGCACCGCTGATTGTTCAGGGCAGCTTCATCGTCGCTTCGGCGATCCTCACGGAATCGGCCTTGAGCTTTCTGGGGGTGGGCCTCCCGCCTGAAATTCCCACATGGGGAAATATCATGGCGGAAGGGCGCAGGTTCTTCCAGCTCCTGCCCGGCCTTGTTTTTTTCCCCGGTCTGTTCCTGTCACTGACGGTCCTTGCGATCAATCTGCTGGGCGACGGGCTGCGGGACCGTTTCGATCCCAAATTAATAAAGCGAGCATGATGATGACGAATGAAGCAAACCAGCGAGAAGTCGTCCTCCAGGTCGATGGCCTGACAGTGTCGCTGCACTCGGGGCGTGAGATTGTTTCGGATATCAGCTTCAACGTACGGGCGGGTGAAACGCTTTGCATCGTCGGCGAGAGCGGATCGGGCAAATCGGTAACGAGTTTTGCGGTCATGCAGCTTCTGGATTCGGCCGCTCTGCGCCCCACGGCCGGCTCCATACGGCTTGAAGGTGTGGATTTGCTGAAAGCCAGCTCTCAGGAATTGCGGCAGCTCCGAGCGGCCCGGATGTCGATGATATTCCAGGAGCCGATGACTGCGCTCAACCCGGTGGAACGCATCGGCAAGCAGGTCATGGAGGTTCTGGAAATTCACCGGGAGGGCGATCATGCAGGCCGGCGCGCGCGTGTCCTGGAGATGTTTCAGATGGTGAAGCTTCCCGATCCCGAGCGGGTCTTCAATGCTTACCCTCATGAACTTTCAGGCGGGCAACGTCAGCGTGTCGTGATCGCCATGGCGCTGATCCTGCGTCCGCGCCTGTTGATCGCCGATGAGCCGACAACGGCTCTCGATGTGACCACCCAGGCCCAAATTCTGGGGCTCATTTCCGAGTTGCAGAAAGAGATGGGAACGGCGGTGTTGTTTATCACCCATGATTTTGGGGTTGTGCATGACATTGCAGATCGAATTCTCGTGATGAATAAGGGACGGGTCGTCGAAGAAGGCAAGAGTACGGACATCCTGACCTCTCCCACAGCTGATTATACACGCAGGCTGATCTGCGCTGTTCCCAGCCTCGTTCCGGTGCCCAGCCGTGAACTGTCGGGGGAGGGCGTCCTCGAAGTGAAGGGCATGGCAAAACGATATGTCATGGGCAGTTTCCCGCGAAAACGATATTTCGACGCGCTGCATCCCACAGATCTGCTTCTGCGCGAGGGGGAGATTCTCGGGGTTGTTGGAGAAAGCGGCTCGGGAAAGACGACCCTCGCGCGCTGTATTGCCAGACTCGTGCCGGCGAGTGAGGGCGTGGTTCGGCTGAAGGGCGCGAGCATCGACGACCTGTCTTCGGCGGACAAGCGCCGTAGCAGGAAGCATGTTCAGATCGTCTTTCAGGACCCGTATCGTTCGATGAACTCGCGCTTGAAGCTGCGCGACATCATCGCTGAAGGAATGGTGAACTTCGGCTACGCTCCTGCAGAAATCGAAAGACGCTGTAATGAACTCATCCAGGCCGTCGGGTTGCAGCCATCCATGCTGGATCGATATCCGCATCAGCTTTCGGGTGGTCAAAGACAACGTATTTGTATCGCAAGAGCATTGGCGCTGGAGCCATCTGTCCTCATTTGCGACGAGGCCGTTTCTGCATTGGACGTTTCCGTACAGGAACAGGTGATCGAGCTGTTGCTCGACCTTCGGGACAGACTCGGGGTGGCCATCCTGTTCATCACCCATGATCTGAGGGTGGCAGCGCAATTGTGCGACAACGTGATTGTCATGCGTAACGGCCGTGTTGTTGAAGCCGGCAGTGCCGCAGACATACTGACGAATCCGCGGGACGAGTATACGCGCTTTCTCATCGACGCGGTTCCTGCGCGTGAATGGAATTTTCGGGAACGCGTTTCGGGGACTGTTGCAGCAAGTCAATGAGCCCCGCTAGAGGGCGGACAGCCCCGGATGTCGAGAAAGTGCAGAGGTTTTCTGCACCTGGGCCTGCTTCCTGTCCTTGAACGACAGCCGGCTATCGGCCCCTGTCCGGGACGCTGGCTCGCATACTCCAATTGTCGTCAAGCTGCATCGATCTGCGTGATGTCCTGAGCATTTTTAATTCGGGCAGAAACACGTGGTGCCCGCATCTACGCCGGAAAATGAAGAACCTTAAGGAAGTGCCGATTGTGCGAAGATTCCAGCCGTAACAGGGCCTCCATGGCATTTCTCGATGAACCCACTTCTAAAAGGGACGTTGTCAGCCGCAGTGCCTGGCTTGCCATCGTTGTCATGGCCCTTGGTGCTTCCTGTTTTGTAACCTCGGAACTTCTGCCGGCAAGCCTGCTCAGTCCGATCGCCGAGGGACTAAGCGTATCGGAAGGGGTCGCTGGGCAAGCGATTTCGGTCACTGCGTTCTTTGCGGTTCTTGGAAGCCTGTTTGCCTCCACCTTTACGGGGATGCTTGACCGCCGCCTCGTTGTGATCATCTGCATTTGGCTTGTGATTCTGGGAGCTGTGTCAGTGGCGCTCGCTCCGAATTACTATACCATGCTGGCGGGACGGGCATTGTTCGGATTGGCGTTGGGGGTTTTCTGGGCGACATCGGCTTCCATCGTGCTACGGCTCGCCAGGCCGCAGGATGTTCCTCTCGCATTTTCCCTGATGTTCGGCGCAATCCCGATCGCGATGACAGTAACCGTACCAATCGCAAGTGCATTGGCTGCATTGTGGGGTTGGCGTTCAGCGTTCCTCCTGATCGCCGGTCTAGGTACGATGTTCCTGCTGTTGCTGGCAGTTGTACTGCCTCCGCTGCCTGCGCATCGGCGCGCGAATATCATGGGGGTCCTGAGCGTGTCGAAACGGGAGGGTATTCCGGTTGCCATGCTCGCGATATTTCTAGTCTTCGCCGGAAAATTCTCGCTCTTCTCGTATGTGCGCCCTTTCCTGGAGGGCGAGTTCGGTCATCAAAGCAGTGCCATCGTGACGATGCTGTTCGTTTTCGGCGTTGCAAACCTTGTCGGCACGTCCGTCTCTTCGTTCATGATCAGACACGACTTGATAGCCACCCTGTCTCTATCGTCGCTGGCGGTCTCATTGTCGGCAGTTGGCCTTATTCTGTTTTCCGGTAGCATCTGGAAGGTTGGGATGCTCATTGCCGTTTGGGGATTCTCCGTCGGCTGTATTCCACCGGCGTGGACCACATGGATCACACGCAGGCTCCAAGACGATGCCGAGAATGCGGGTTGCCTCCAGTTTTCAGTCATGCAGCTGGCAATTGCTGCGGGGGTAGTGTCAGGGGGAGTGGGAATTGAGCAATTCGGCCGGACAGGCCCCTACATTCTTGGGGCGGTCTTCCTGATATCCGCGGCCATTATAATCCGGTGGAAACTCTCTCGGGTCGAAATGCCCGTCAGTCTTGCTATCCCTCGTTCGCGTCGAACTGTTTGCGAACAGCGTGCGGACGGGCTGGGCGCAGAAGACATGGGCGTAGAAGACATGGGGGCGGAAGAGATGGGGACAGAAGACATGGGCTAAGTACAACGCTGTCCGCATTGAAAGCCGCCTGTTACTTCTTCCTCCGCCGTTCGTGTCACGCCGACCACGCGGGCATCAAGTGCCGTGCATGAGGTTTGAGAAACCGGTCGACAGCGCCTGCCACCGAATGAGCGGGCAGAAGCTCCTCGGGCTGGGCCGCGTGTGCGCGCGACGAAAAAGGTGTTGTGCCGTCGTTCCCTTGAAGAACAGCGTTGCGGCCGTTTCGTCGTCAATTGCGTCCGGTACGCGAATAAGCCTGTCTTCTGCGTCGTCGTGAAGGCCGGAGCAGCTCCCGCCCCCGAATTCATATCAATGACCCGGGCGCCGATGCGCCGAATCCGCATCCTGTTCCCCATTAAGCACACAGGCGCGTTGCCTCTCCATGCGCTGACGCTGTTAGCGGCGGCGCTCTGAGCCCTGTGTCTAATCGTCAGCGCCCGGTCAAACGCCATTACTAACGAAGCGCACGAACCTGCTGGCCGCTCATCTCAAAATCGAGAATCAACCCCAGCACCCTGTCACAAACCCGCTTGACGCCGGGCTTAAGGTCGCGGATTAATGCGCGCTGCGCGGGTATGATGTAATGGTAGCCTGTCAGCTTCCCAAGCTGATCGCGCGGGTTCGATTCCCGCTACCCGCTCCAGCCTCCCGATTCGTGCCCGATCTATGGAAGTCTTTTCGCACCACCCGAGCTTGCGTGCCCGTCCGTGTATGCGTATCTCTTTGCGGTCAAGATCAAGGAGCTTCCGGTGTCGGCACTGACCAGATTCCTGGGCGACAGCCCGCTGCGCGTCATCATCAAACTGCTGATCGTTTCGCTTATCGTCGGTTTCGTGATGAGCGCCTTCAACTGGTCGCCATTCGACATCTTCTACGCTCTGCGCGACACGGTCGTTCATCTCTGGAACATGGGCTTTGATGCGCTGGGCCGGTTTGCGAGCTACATCCTGCTCGGGGCTGCCATAGTCGTGCCGGCCTTTCTGATCCTGCGCCTTTTGAATTATCGCCGCTAGGAAGCCCTTTGGGGCGCATTCGATGGATCACGCTCAGCCGCAAGCCCGCGTCACGCATCCTTTCAGGGTGACGAACCGTCTCGTCCTGTCGATCGCCCTGCCGATGACGCTGGCTTATCTGACGACCCCGCTCCTCGGTATCGCCGATACGGCTATCGTCGGCCAGTATGGCGATGCGGCGCTCCTGGGCGGGCTGGCCGCAGGCGCCATCGTTTTCGACGTGGTCTTCACGACATTCAATTTCCTGCGCTCCGGCACAACCGGACTGGTTGCCCAGGCCTATGGTCAGGCAAACGCGCTGGAAGAACAGGCGATCCTGTGGCGAGCACTGCTTGTCGCCCTGGTCGCCGGTCTCCTCGTCGTTCTCGCCGGCCCTCTCATCATCGCCGGGGGGGCTTATTTCATGGATGCCGGCCCCGAGGTCACGGCCGCCATGGAGGCCTATGTCGCGATCCGCATCTTTGCCGCCCCGATTTCCCTCATCAACTACGCGATCCTTGGATATGTTCTGGGCCGCGGCGAAGGGGCGCTCGGGCTGGTGTTACAGGTCGTTCTGAACGGCGCAAACATCGCGTTGTCGATGTATCTGGCGCTGTCGCTTGGCTGGGGCATAGAGGGTGTGGCCTGGGGCACGGTGGGTGGAGAGGCGATCGGCATGCTGTCCGGGTTTGCGGTGCTGGCACGGCGCTTCCGGCAGGGGCCGCGGGTCTCTCTGAGACGGGTGTTCGACACCCATCAGCTGGTGCGCATGGTCGCGATGAATCGCGACATCATGATCCGGTCTTTCTCTCTTCTCGCCGCCTTTGCACTGTTTACCAGGCAGGGCGCCCAGTTTGGCACTGTCACCCTCGCCGCCAACGCCGTACTTTTGAACTTCTTTCTCGTGGCGGGCTACTTTCTCGATGGCACCGCAACCGCAGCCGAGCAGCTGGCAGGTCGAGCGGTGGGCGCGCGTTATCGGCCCGCTTTCCTGAGTTCCGTCAGGTTGACCATGGCATGGGGGTTCGGCTTCGCCATCCTCATGTCGCTCTTCTTTCTTCTGGCCGGCGAGGCCCTCATCGCGTTCATCACAACGGCACAGGAGGTGCGGACCGCCGCAAACACGTTCCTGCCCTGGGCCGCGTTGATTTCCATTTCGGGTGTCCTTGCGTTCCAGATGGATGGCGTCTTCATTGGCGCCACGTGGTCACGCGACATGCGCAACATGATGTTGCTGTCTTTCGCGCTTTATCTCGCCTGCCTGTTTGTTCTGACGAGGGCCTTCGGCAATCATGGCCTGTGGGCCGCTTTCCATGTTCTGCTGCTGGTTCGCGGTTTCAGCCTTTTTGCAATCGTGCCCTCGCGCATGCGCAGAACATTCGCCGAGTAGGCCGTCAGTCGAGCCGGCGTGCGGCCCATTCGTCGACACGGGTGTCGCGGAGCTGGCGCAGGGAAGAAAGGTTTTCGCGCTGGGTGAAGGCAC
This sequence comes from Nitratireductor sp., assembly GCF_017794765.1. GTDB lineage: Bacteria > Pseudomonadota > Alphaproteobacteria > Rhizobiales > Rhizobiaceae > Nitratireductor. The sequence continues at coordinate 1,228,338 of NZ_CP051236.1, forward strand.
TCATTTCTGCGAGAATTCGGCCGGGCAGGCACGTGCCGCCGAAAATCAGGCCGCTATACATCTGCACCAGATCGGCGCCGGCTCGAATTTTCTCGAGCGCTGTCTCCGGGGAATTCACACCACCGACGCCGATCAGCGGCATGGCGGGGCCGATCAGCAGTCGCAGCTTTGCCAGCACGATTGTGGACCGCTCGAAAAGGGGCAGGCCGGAGAGGCCACCCGTCTCGTGAGCCAGACGGCTCGTGACACCCGTCCTTGAAAGAGTGGTGTTGCTGACGATCAACCCATCGATACGCTTGTCCAGTGCCACATCGGCGATGTCCGAAAGGGCGGCGTCGGTCAGATCGGGCGCGATCTTGAGGAAGAGAGGCACGGGAGCACGCCGCAGCTTCGCGACCTCGTTGCGCGTGGCAAGCACGCGTGAAAGGAGTTCGGACAGGTTCGCGCGATCCTGCAACGACCTGAGGCCGGCCGTGTTTGGAGAGGAGATGTTGACGGCAAGATAGGAAGCGATGTCGCCAAAGGCCCGCACTCCGGCCTCATAATCGCCGATGCGATCCTCGCTGTCCTTGTTCGCGCCGATGTTAACGCCAACGATCCCACCCTTGCCGGCTCGATCCAGAATCCGTCTGCGCACGGCCGCCATGCCGTGGTTGTTGAACCCCATTCGATTGATGAGCGCGCTGTCTTCTTCCAGCCGGAACAGGCGCGGTTTAGGGTTTCCCTCCTGCGGCAGCGGCGTGACAGTGCCGCATTCCACAAAGCCGAATCCCAGGCGCAAAAGCCCATCGGCAGCTTCGGCATTCTTGTCGAAACCTGCGGCCATCCCGAGCGGGTTGGGAAACACCATGCCGCCGACGATGGTTTTGAGACGCTTGCTGACCTGTGGAGGGCGGGCGAGGGGCATGCCGCTTTTTAATGCCATGATTGCAAGATTGTGCGCGCGTTCGGAGTCCATCCGAAAAAGGGCTTGTCGAGCGATCTTGTCGAGCAGGCTCTTCATTCTGGCAGCTCTGGAAAAATGTGAAGACCGTCAGAGCCGAGCGGCAGGGGACGAACCCACTCCACCTTGTCGAGCTCAAGTGGGGCGTAAAGATGCGGGAAGAGAGCGCCTCCCCGTGAGACCTCGTACTTCAGGGCGCTTCCAAGCGATGTGGCATCAATGGCGATCAGCAAGAGGTCATCCTGCTGCGCAAAGTGCTTGGCCGCGGTCTCCGCAACCTGTTCGGCCGTGGAAAAATGAATATACCCGTCGGCATGATCAATCGGTGCGCCATGGAACACTCCCGCCATCTCGGCTTCCTGCCAGAGCGCACGGGGACAGATTTTATAGATCAGGTGAGCCATGCCAGCGGCTATACTTGCAATACCGCTGTAGCGAAAGGCCCGAAAAAGCGTTTTCAGGGGATTGCACGTTATCCCAATTATGGCGCATTCCTGGGGCATGAAGCCATCGTCGGAAGCATGAACGCGGAGCAGACCCCATGCGCAATACAATGATGCGCAATACAATTGCAGCGACAGGCGCGCTGATCATCCTGTCCACGCTGACGAGTGCCACGGCGCAGGAGGCCGAGCGCTTTCAGCTGGAGCGCACGGACGAAGGTTATGTGCGCATGGACACGAGGACTGGTGCCATGTCGCTTTGCCGCGAGCGGTCAGGGCAGCTTGTCTGTGCGCCTGCGGCCGACGAGCGCACGGCCTATGAGGAAGACATCGCCGCGCTGCAGGACCAGCTCGAGACCCTCGAAAAGCGTGTCGAGGCGCTGGAAAGCGCTTCCTCCGAGGCTTCATCGGAATTGCCGACTGAGGACGAGTTTGAACAGACCCTGGGATTGATGGAACGTTTTTTCCGCAAGTTCATGGGGATCGTGAAGGATTTCGAGAAGGAAGACAGCACAACCTCGCCCGATGCGCCGGCCCCCGATCGAACCTGAGCGAAGGGCGGCTTTTTAAGCCGCTTCAATAAAGCTCGAAACACTCTAGGTGGCCGCTCGCACCAGACGCAGCACCATCGAGAATGCGAAGAACCCGCAGCCGACCTGCAGGCTCAGGGCGGCAAAGCGCAGATAGATGTCTTTCAGTATTGCGATAAACACCTTTGCGCCCGATCGCCCGACCGGGCGCGCATCTGGATTGAGATGCATCCAGACCTCGGTCTTCTTGGGGTTCTGTTTGGCAAGCGCATAAGCCTTGAGTATCAGAAGTTCGGACATGATGAGCGTCATCAGGGCTCCGGCACTGAAAGCGAGAATCAGGTCGAACGAAAAGCTCAGCATCACCAGCCCGATGGCGAATGCGCCGAACATCACGGCGCGTCCGATGCAGAATAGGGCTACCTTGTGGATTTTCTCCATAGCAGGCTCACGGGTTTTCACCCTCCGGCCGAGTCTGTGGCATAGATCTGGGGCAGACAAGTAAATCTTCCGCGAGCATTTTGGCGAGTGGTGGAGCGTCTGGCCTTGGCAGAGCTTGAAATGATGGCTATTCCCCGCATAATCGCACCGAGACCCGCGGCGGAAGAAGATGACAATAAAGCAGCGGGCGCGGGAGGGACTTTTGGCATCGGGCTATAGATTTCTGGTCGCCGACGACCATCCTCTGTTTCGGGGAGCGTTGAAAGGCGCTCTTTCCGGACTCGACGATGCATGCAAGATACTCGAAGCAGGCGACTTCGAAGGCGCGAAGGCGTTGGTGGATGACAACATCGACCTCGTCCTGCTCGACCTCACCATGCCCGGCGTGAGCGGTCTTTCCGGATTGATCGCCTTGCGTGGAATGAATGCGGTGGTGCCCATCGTTGTTGTTTCTGCTCGCGACGATCCCGAAACCATCCGACGGGCGCTGGAGCTGGGCGCTTCCGGTTTCATCTCGAAATCGTCAGGCATGGACGAGATCAGAACGGCGGTTCGCACGATTCTGGACGGCGGCATCTACACCCCCGCCGACATCGATCTGGGAGCCGAAGCCGATCCGGAGATCGCCGACCTTATCAGCCGCCTTCAAACCCTGACACCGCAACAGACCAGGGTGCTGAGCATGTTGGCTGAAGGGCTCTTAAACAAGCAGATCGCCTATGAGCTCAACGTATCCGAAGCCACGATCAAGGCGCATGTATCGGCCGTTCTGCAAAAGCTTAACGTGGACAGCCGCACCCAGGCTGTCATTCGTCTGTCCAGGATAGGCGCTGATACCATCGTCACCGAAAACTGACCCGAGAGCTACTCCGCTGCGGCGAGCATCTGGCGGCATCGCATGAGCAGCGTGCGCAGCGAGGCCGGGCGCAAAGGCTTGTTCAGCACCATGGCTGTCAAGGCTTCGGCCTCGGCGCGCACCTCGTTGGAGCGATCAGCCGTTATCAGGATTGCCGGTATCGTGCCCCCGTACCGGCTTCGCAAGGCCACGATCACGTCGAGCCCCACTTCATTGTCGAGATGATAGTCGGCGAGGATGATGTTTGGAGGGCTGCCGGAAAAATCGGGAAGGGAAGATGATCCGGTTGCCGTTGCAACGACACAGCCCCAGCCTTCGAGGAGACGACGCATCCCATCGAGGATGCGTGGATCATTGTCGATGCACAACACGCGCAAACCTTCCAGCATCGTTTGCTGGATAGCGGTCGGGCGTGGGGGAATGTCAGCCGCGCTGGCTCTGCTGAAACTGATAGGAATGATGACCGAGAAGCGTGTGCCGCCGTCGATCTGGGAATCGAGACGTATCTCCATGTTCAGAACGCGTGCGATGCGGTCGACGATCGACAGGCCGAGGCCCAGCCCCTGTGCCTGACGCACGCCTTCCTCCAGCCGTGTGAATTCGCGAAACACCGTGTTCAGCTTGTCGGAGGCGATTCCGATGCCGGTGTCGATAACCTGCAGCTCGAGCAACTCGCCGCGCCGCCGCACCCCCACAAGGACGCGACCGCTGGGCGTGTACTTGATTGCGTTGGAGACAAGGTTCTGAACAAGGCGGCGAAGCAGGTTCCGGTCGGTGTTCACAGTCAGAGTTGAAGGAACGATGGTGAGCTTCAGCCCTTTTTCCTCAGCCAGCGGCATGAAATCCGTTGTCAGCTGGCGCATCAGCCCATCCAGCTGAAACACGCTCGGAGAGGGTTTGAGCGCCCCGGTATCCAGACGCGAGATGTCGAGCACGGCGCCGAGGATCGCCTCTACCGAATCGAGCGACGATTCGATGTTGCTCACATACTCGCGGGTCTCCCCGCCTTCTGCGCGTTCCATGAGCGACGAGCAATAGAGGCGGGCAGCATTGAGGGGCTGGAGAATGTCGTGGCCGGCCGCTGCCAGAAACCGCGTTTTCCCAAGATTGGCTTCTTCGGCGATTACCTGCGCCTGCGCCAGTTCTTCGTTGACGCGCATCAGTTCCGCTGTGCGATCGGCCACACGCTGCTCAAGTGTTTCGTTGATGCGCTTTAGCGCGATGTCCGCCTCCACGCGCGGGGTGATGTCGGTATAGGTGGCGACGATACCGCCATCGGGCATCGGGTTTGTGCGCAGTTCGATGATGCGGCCGCTCTTCTGGAGCCGGATTTCCCATGGCATCCCAAAGTCGGTGAAGCGGTTCAGTGTCACTGTATAGGCATCGAGTGGTATTTCCCCACGCACGGTGAGGAGGTTGACGAACCGATCAAGCGACACGCCGACCTGGCCCATTTCGTCCGGCAGATTGAAAAGCGTTCTGTATTGCCGGTTCCAGCAGATGAGCTGGAAATCCCTGTCGAAGACCGTGACGCCTTCCTCCATCTGGTCGAGTGCGGTCTGCAGCAGATCGCGATTGTGCTGCAGTGCCATGGAGGCATCGTCGAGCAGTCTGAGTGCATCACGTGGCGACCGGTCGTTCCTCTGGAAGAGCAGGGACAGAATGAGCCGGGAGGAAGAGGACCCCACAGCGCTGGCGAGCAATTGTTCTGAAAAGCGCACCAGCGCAATGCCGGTCTGATCGTTGCCGTTGAGACGAACGCCATGGGTGGCTTCAAACGTGGCAAAGGAGCGCTCGGTGCGCTCCGCTCCCAGATAGCGAGAGATCGTGTCCTTCAAATCGTTCACGGTGACTGCCGTGCGGAACCGGCGCAGGGTCGGGATAGGGCCCGTGTCGCGTGGCACGAAGATTGCGGCTTGAATACGCTCGAGCGGTTGTGCGGCGCGTGAAAGAGAACCCAGAACGAAGAAAAGCGTGTTGACGGCAAGGCTCCACAGCACGCCATGGTTCAGTGGCTCTGCAACGGTTCCGAAAAGGGCTTGTGGTCTGAGCGCGGGTAGACCGAAGAGACCGTCCGTAATGATGCTGGTGCCTTGCGGGGCAAGGGAGGGGAAAAGCAGCGTGTAGCCCCAGATGGCAAACCCTGCGCCCATGCCCAGCAGAGCGCCGCGAGCGTTCGCACCACGCCAGATCAGCCCACCGAAGAAGGCCGGTGCAAACTGTGCGATGGCCGCGAAGGAGATAAGGCCTATGGCGGCCAGACGGGTGTTGTGAGTGGTTTCGCGGTAATAGAGAAACGCCGTGAAAAGGATGATGAAGATCGCTGCGCGGCGGATGTTCAGAATGCTCGCCGACCAGTCGTTCTTTTCGTGATGGTCAGGACGCAGCAGACGGCGCAGAAACAGCGGTATCACCAGGTCGTTTGAAACCATGATCGAGAGCGCCACACTGGCGACAATGACCATCGCCGTAGCTGCTGAAAGCCCGCCTATGAAGGCGATCAGTGCGAGAAGGTCATGCCCTGCAAGCAGGGGAAGAGCGAGCACGTAGAGATCCGAATTTGCCTTATCTCCCACCAGTGCGAGCCCGGCGAAGGCTATCGGGATCACGAACAGGTTGATCAGCACCAGATAGAGCGGGAAAAGCCAGCTGGCAGTCTCAAGCTCCGTAGTGCTGCGGTTTTCCACGATGGTGACATAGAACTGCCGGGGCAGCATGATGATGGCGAAAGCGCTGAGCGTCGTCATGACGATCCAGGTCGCCAGCGATGTGGGATAGGTGTACGCCTTCTGTACCTCCGGAAGGCTGCTTACAGCCCGCGCCAGGTCCAGGGGCCCTCCGAAAAAGAAATAGGTGATGGCAATGCCCACCGCGAGGAAGGCTGCGAGTTTCACGAGGGTCTCAACCGCTACCGCAAGAACCAGCCCCTCCTGATGCTCGGTTGCGTCGGCGTGACGCGTGCCGAACAGAACGGCGAAGATTGCCAGGAGAAAGGTCACAATCAACGCCATGTCGCCGACAAAGAAGTCGATGACCGGAGGCGCGCCATCGTAATGTGTCACCATGAGGCTGACGGAATCGGAAATCGCCTTCAGCTGGAGCGCGATATATGGAACCGTGCCGAAGGTGGCGATCAGCGTTGCCACTGATGCGACGGCGAAGCTTTTCCCGTAGCGGGCCGCCAGGAAGTCCGCGATGGAGGTGATCTTTTCGGATTTCGCAAGCCGAATGATGCGCTTGAGGATCGGGAAACCGAACAGGAAAACCAGCACCGGGCCGATATAGATGGCCAGAAACTCCAGTCCGCGCTCGGAGGCCAGACCCACCGAGCCGAAGAATGTCCAGGATGTGCAGTAGATAGCGATGCTGAGCGCATAGATGTAGGGGCGCGAGCCAAGCCCGCCCTGACGGGCAGCCCGAATGTCGCCGACGCTTGCTATGAAGAAGAGCAGCGTCACATAGGCAACGGCTATGATTGCGATGACCCAGCCCTGCACCGGTCGCGATTCTCCTCCTCACAGGTCCATTGAAAGGCAAACACAGGCCAGGTTGCGTGTCCAATGCTTCTTTCGGTGAATGTGCTTGCGGAAACGATCGAATGGTTTTTGTTGCGCTTTCCACGCGTGACGCTTCTACTGTTCAGGTGTTGGCGGCCTATGAGTCGCCGGGGTTGCAGCTAGATTGGGGAGATACCCTTATGATGAAGGAATTTCGGGAGTTCATTGCACGAGGCAATGTGATGGACCTCGCGGTCGGCGTGATCATTGGCGGCGCGTTCGGTCTCATTGTGAAATCGTTGACCGATGACATTATCATGCCGCTCATCGGGGCCATCTTCGGTGGCTTCGATTTTTCCAACTATTTCATGCCGCTTTCTTCCTCCGTCACCGCCACCACTCTGGAGGCCGCGCGGGAGCAGGGGGCTGTGTTTGCCTACGGCAATTTTCTCACTGTCGTCGTCAACTTCCTGATCCTGGCATGGATCATCTTCCTCATGGTGAAAGGCGTGAATTCACTGCGCCGGAAGGAAGCCGAAAAGCCGGCAGAGCCCGAGGCTCCGCCCGCAGACGTTCAGCTTCTTACGGAAATCCGCGATCTTTTGTCGAAAAAGTAGCGCTTTTTCGCGGTTTCGCCGAAAACGGATGAGAAAAATCGAAAACGCCGTCGAACGAAAATTCGACGGCGTTTTCGTTGTTTACATTGAAGAAATCAGCTCACCCGCCGGATTTCGGCACCAGAAGCGAGACTACACGTTCGGACTTCGCCTGCTGAGGCTGATCCGCTTCCTTGAACGGAATGCCGAGCGCTTCCCAGGTTTCCAGAAGCGCATCGCGCAGGGTCTCGATCAGCCCGTCGTCATGAAATGGCGTCGGCGTGATGCGCAGCCGCTCCGTTCCGCGCGGCACTGTCGGATAATTGATCGGCTGGATGTAGATCCCGTGCTTTTCAAGCAAACGGTCAGAGGCCTGCTTGCACAGTTCGGGATCGCCGACGAGCAAAGGAACGATATGCGTCTGAGACGGCATCACCGGCAGACCGGCGGCCAGCAGCCCCTCCTTGGTCCGTTGCGCCTGGCGTTTTTGCGCCTCCCGCTCGACGGATGAGGATTTGAGATGACGGATCGATGCAGTTGCCGCCGCCGCGATGGCCGGTGGCAGGGCGGTAGTAAAGATGAAGCCGGAGGCATACGAGCGCACCGCGTCGATGACGGCACCCGAACCCGTGATATAGCCGCCGATAACGCCAAAACCCTTGGCAAGCGTTCCCTCGATGACGTCGATACGATGCGCGAGCCCGTCGCGCTCGGTGATGCCGCCGCCGCGCGCGCCATACATGCCGACGGCGTGGACCTCGTCGATGTAAGTCATGGCATTGTACTTGTCGGCCAGGTCGGCAATCGCCTCAATGGGCGCGATATCACCGTCCATGGAGTAAACGGATTCAAAAACGATCAGCTTTGCCCGGCTGGGGTCGGCTTCTTTCAGAAGGCTTTCAAGATGGCCGACATCGTTGTGGCGGAAGATTTTCTTTTCCGCACCAGACCTGCGCACTCCCTCGATCATGGAGGCGTGGTTCAGCTCGTCGGACAGAACCAGACAATTGGGCAAAAGGCGGGCGATGGTCGAGATGGAGGCTTCATTGGAGATGAAGCCGGACGTGAAAACGAGACCGGCTTCCTTCCCGTGAAGATCCGCGAGCTCGGCTTCTAGCTCCACCAGCGGGTGGTTGGTCCCGGAGATGTTGCGCGTGCCGCCGGCGCCTGCACCCATCGAGCCCGCGGCCTGCTGCATGGCGGAAATCACGCACTCATGCTGGCCCATGCCGAGATAATCGTTCGAGCACCAGACAGTGATCTCGCGCGTCTCTTCGCCGGACCGCCAGATGGCGCGCGGAAACGCGCCGACGATCCGCTCAAGGTCGGCGAAAACGCGATAACGGCGTTCAGCGTGAAGTTGATCGATCGCTTCTGAGAAAAAACGCTGGTAATTCATTGAACCTTCCTGCTGTGCGGCGCGATCATAATCGCGCACCCGGTCTGCGTCCATTGCGTGTTTCGGGCAAATTGACACGTCTGTGTGACGTGGCCTTGCGCTCGATCAATTTTAACCCGTGCGCGCAGTCGCGCTCAGTGCTGGAGGGGGTGTTTCTGCAGGTCGTCGCCAGGTGCCATCATGTCGGCAATGGTTGTCAGGGATGAAATAAGCTGGCCTCGGCGTTCCGGAGAGAGAGCTGCAAATCGCCGGGCGAAAGCGTCGCCCATCGGCTCGGGCGCGCGCATTAACAGCCCACGGCCTTGATCCGTCAGCCGGGTGTGGACCACACGTCGGTCGTTGCGAGACCGATAGCGCTCCACCACTTGCCGCGCTTCCAGATTGTCGAGGATGGTGATCACGGTCGCCGCACTCAAATCGACATGGGCCGACAAAACCGTCGTTGTGACCTCCCCCAGCGCCGCGATTGCCTTGAGGATGATCAGCTGCGGCGCCGTGAGGCCGATCTGCTTGGCAAGCGCTCTGGATTGCACATCGTTGGCACGTACGATGCGGCGGATGCACTTTTCCACCCCTCGTAACTCCTCGTCACGGAACCCGTTGGTGACTTTGTCAGTTGTCGTCTCGGAAGTCATGCGGACGCCATTAATTTGACATCTAATAGTTATAACTATAACTAAAATACGCTCCGACGCAACGACAAACAAGGGATCAGATCGCTATCCATGTGCGGAATCTGCGGAGAACTGCGGCTTGATGGCCGCCCTGCCTCACCTGTCGCTCTTTCGAAAATGATGGACTGTCTTGCGCCGCGCGGACCTGACGGCGCCGGCGCCGTCATTCATGGCAGCGCGGCGTTCGGCCATCGGCGGCTGAAAATCATCGATCTGTCGGAAAAGGCCCGGCAGCCCATGGAAGATGCCGAACTGGGCCTCACCATCGCCTTCAACGGCTGCATCTACAACTATCCCGAATTGCGCGCGGAGCTGGAAAGCAGAGGCTATCGCTTCTTCTCCACCGGCGATACCGAGGTCATCCTCAAAGCCTGGCACGCCTGGGGCGAAGATTGTGTGAACCGGTTTCACGGCATGTTTGCCTTTGTTCTCCGGGAACGTGAGACGGGTCGCGTGGTGATGGCGCGAGACCGTTTCGGCATCAAGCCGCTCTATCTGGCGGAAACGCCGGAACGTATTCGCTTCGCCTCCTCGCTTCCAGCCCTGTTGGCAGCCGGGGACGTGGACACGTCCATCGATCGCCATGCGCTGCATCACTACATGACATTCCACGCGGTCGTCCCCCCGCCGCGCACCATCCTCAATGGCGTGAAGAAACTTCCCCCCGCCACCATCCGGATCATCGAAGCCGATGGTAAGCAGCGGGATCGGGTCTATTGGGATCCGCCCTTCGCGCGCGATCCCGAAATGGCTGCGCTTTCTCCGGATGAATGGCGGGACCGGACCCTGGAAGCCCTGCGTCTTGCCGTCAAGCGCCGCATGGTGGCCGACGTTCCGGTAGGCGTCCTGCTTTCGGGGGGTGTGGATTCCAGCCTCATCGTCGGGCTTCTCGCCGAGGCCGGCCAGAAGGGTCTCATGACCTTCTCCGTCGGTTTCGAGGAGGCCAATGGCGAAAAGGGCGATGAATTCATTTATTCCGATCTGATCGCCAAAGAATTCGGCACCGATCACCACAAGATCTTCGTGCCGTCGGCCGATCTGATGGATGCGCTACCGGGCACGTTTGCGGCCATGTCGGAACCCATGGTCTCTTACGACAATGTCGGCTTCTATCTCCTCTCCAAGGAAGTATCGAAACACATCAAGGTCGTGCAGTCGGGGCAGGGCGCCGACGAAATTTTCGGTGGCTATCACTGGTATCCGCCGTTGATGAGCTCCAATGATGTGGTGGACGATTACGCCAGGGTCTTTTTCGATCGTTCGCACGAAACCCTGAGCAGGCAGCTCTCGCCTGAGTGGATCGCGGATCGTGATGCAAGCCGCGAACTCGTGTCGGCACATCTCACGCGAGCAGGGGCCGATACTCCGGTCGACGCCGCGCTGCGGCTCGATTCCACCGTCATGCTCGTCGATGATCCGGTCAAGCGGGTCGACAACATGACCATGGCCTGGGGGCTTGAGGCACGGGTGCCTTTCCTCGATCATGAACTGGTGGAGCTAGCTGCCCGCATCCCGCCCGAAGAAAAGCTCAAACAGGGCGGGAAGGGTGTGCTGAAAGAGGTCGCGAGGCAGGTAGTGCCAAACGAGGTCATCGACCGGAAAAAGGGTTATTTCCCGGTGCCGCAACTTAAATATGTCGATGGGCCCTATCTCGACATGGTGCGCGATGCGCTATCGTCGCAGTCGGCGCGTGAGCGCGGCCTGTTCCGTCAGGACTATCTGGATACGCTGTACGCCGCGCCGGCTGATCACATTACGCCCTTGCGCGGTTCCGAACTCTGGCAGGTAGGGCTGCTCGAACTCTGGCTGCAAACCCACGGGGTGTGACCGATGGCCAAGAAAGAGGATGTGGCTTTGCGTGCCTCGCGCGGGCGTAGTGACAAGGCGCTCGGCTATCGCCTGAAACGTTTGCGCAGCGAAACCATGAAGCCGACCAGTGCGCCGGCAGATCAGTCCTCCGCTCAACAGGACAAGCATGTCTCTCTGGAACTTGGTTGGGGACGGCTTCTCTTCGCACAGACCTTCGACACCAATGAAGAACTTGCGGGAGCGCTGCGAGACGAGGGGCCGGCGCGGCGCGACATCGCCTTCTATATACGCGATCCGCATGTGCTCCTTTCGATGGCGCCGCAGGAATTGTTCCTCGATCCGTCACACACCTATCGGCTCGATCTTGCGACCTATCGGCCGAGCCGGCGTCAGCCGCGTGGCTTTTTCATCCGGCGGCTGACCTCGGAGGCTGACGCGAACGCGGTCAACGCGATCTACCAGAGCCGCGGCATGGTCACGGTGCGGCCGGACTTCTTCTGGACCAACCGTGACAGCCGCGCCGTCACCTATTTCGTGGCCGAGGATGACCAAACGGGCGACATTCTGGGAACGGTTACGGGGGTCGATCACCGCCGCGTGTTCCAGGACCCAGAAAACGGTTCCTCGCTTTGGTGTCTTGCGGTCGATCCCCAGTGCCGCCACGCCGGAGTGGGCGAGATGCTGGTAAGACGGCTGGCCGAGCATTTCGCCGCGCGGGGTGCAGGCTTCATGGATCTCTCGGTCATGCATGACAATGACCAGGCCATCGCGCTCTATGAAAAGCTCGGCTTCCACCGCGTTCCGGTGTTTGCGGTCAAGCGGAAGAACCCCATCAACGAAAAACTCTTCACACATCCTCCTGCGGATTTTGACCGTCTTAATCCCTATGCGCGGTTGATAGTGGATGAGGCCCACCGGCGCGGTGTCGCAGTGGATGTAACGGATGCCGAAGGCGGCTTTTTCCGCCTCTCTTTCGGTGGCCGTTCGATCCAGTGCCGGGAAAGTCTCTCGGAGCTTACCTCGGCTGTCGCCATGTCAATCTGCGACGACAAGGCCGTCACCCGCCGCGTGGTGGAACGCGCGGGGTTGATCGTGCCGGAGCAGATGGAGGCCGTGGATGACGACGCGGTGCTCGAAGCATTCCTGCACAAGCACGGGCGTGTTGTGGTGAAGCCGGCGCGCGGTGAACAGGGCAAGGGCGTTGCCGTCGGTCTCGAAACGCTCGACGAAACGAAGAATGCGATACGCATCGCCCGCGAGCTTTCCGACCGCGTTCTCATCGAGGCCTGTTTCGAGGGCGAGGACCTGCGTCTGGTGGTGATCGATTATCGTCTCGTTGCCGCAGCGGTGCGCCGTGCGCCCCGTGTGGTGGGTGACGGTCACAAGACCATTGGGGAACTGATTGAAAAGCAGTCGCGCCGGCGCGCGGCGGCAACGGGCGGCGAGAGCCGGATCCCCATTGACGACGAGACGAGGCGTTGTGTGGCCGGTCTCGGCTTTGAGATGTCGAGCGTCTTGCCTGAAGGCCAGGAAGTGGTGGTCCGGAAAACGGCAAATCTCCACACCGGCGGCTCCATTCATGACGTTACCGAGAAGGTGCATCCGGATCTGGTCCGCGCGGCCTGCACCGCAGCGCGGGCCATTGACATTCCGGTTGTCGGCATTGACCTTATGGTCCGGTCGCCGGGCCAGTCAGATTATGTCTTCATCGAAGCCAATGAACGGCCTGGCCTTGCGAACCACGAACCGCAGCCCACTGCAGAGCGCTTCGTCGATCTGCTTTTCCCGCGCTCCGGCGTTAAATCGGCGGAACGGGCATTGGCCCCCAGAGGGTAGCGGGTTTCACACAGCGTGCAGGCTCGACGGTCTGCTCAGATAATCGCAGCCGGGCTGAAGCGAGGCCGGGCGAAATGGGCAATTCAAGGGGTATGCATGTCGCGACTGAAGATCGACGTTTCCTATCTGGTCGACCAGCTCAAGGCGCTTCTGGAGATCGACAGTCCCACTGGTTACACTGACACGATCGTCCGACATGTCACGACGGAGCTGGAGCGTCTGGGGCTCGAACCCGAGCTGACACGGCGAGGCGCTATTCGAGCCGTTGTGCGCGGTGGCCGTCGCGAAGGCGCACGCGCCATCGTCACCCATCTCGATACGCTGGGCGCTCAGGTCAAATACATCAAGGACAATGGTCGCTTCGAACTCATCCCTATCGGTCATTGGTCGGCGCGCTTCGCCGAAGGCGCACGGGCAACGCTTTACACCGAAAAGGGGACCTATCGGGGCTCAATTTTACCGTTGAAGGCGTCCGGACACACCTTCAACGACGACGTCGACACCATGCCGGTTGGCTGGGACTATGTGGAACTGCGTGTTGATGCCATGTGCTGGAACCGTGCCGACGCGCACAATCTGGGCATCGACGTCGGCGATTTCGTCGCCATCGACCCGCAGCCTGAATTTCTTGAAAACGGCTTCATCGTTTCACGGCACCTCGATGACAAGGCCGGCGTTGCCATCGCGCTTGCAGCACTGGAATCGCTTCTCGGCAACGAGGTGACGTTGCCGGTCGATACGCACTGGCTTTTCACTATCGCCGAAGAGGTTGGGGTGGGCGCCGCCTCGATCGTGACGCCAGAGATAGCCTCCATGGTGACCATAGACAACGGAACGACAGCACCGGGGCAGAACTCTGCGGAATTCGGCGTCACCATCGCCATGGCCGACCAGGCCGGGCCATTCGATTATCATCTCACGAAGAAGCTCGTCGAACTGTGCCGTGAGGAAGACATTCGCTATCAGAAGGATGTGTTTCGTTACTACCGCTCCGATTCCGCTTCCGCAATCGAGGCCGGCCATGATGTGCGCACGGCGCTGATCGCTTTCGGTATCGATGCTTCCCACGGGTATGAGCGCATTCACGTTCATGCGCTGCGTTCGGTTGCCGAGCTTGCTACTGCTTACGTGGCAAGCCCCATGGAGATCGAGCGCGACGTGGAGGAAGTCTCCGATATCGAGGGCTTCACCGAACAGCCGACCAACGAGGCGGAAATGGCGAGACGCGCCAACAATCTGCCGAAGCAGGACTAGACATTTTGCAGTCAGATGGAAACACCTGACGTCCGCACAAATGCGGAAAAACTGATGGATAGAGCGGGGCAGCGTTTCCGTGAAACGGTGAACCGCTCTGGCAGCTTGTCATTCGCGCCACGTGAAATCCTGGAGCGCGGTGGCGTTTTCCGGCCGCCGCTTCTGCATGGACCCGATCGGGGGAGAAACCTCTGCCGGGGATATGCGCGATTTTTTGAGCTTCAAATATCCATTGATCTGCTGCAGAATAAATGATCATGTGATCAAACAATTTCCGGGCTCCACTGGGAACAGGGGCCGGTGAGAATGGGAGAAGATCGATCATGAAGATCCGCGCATTTGCTCTGTCCATCGCGCTCGCAGCGGCGTCATTTGTGCCGGCGGCATTCGCAGAAACCATCACGGTAGGTGCCTATCCGGCCAACCCGCCGTGGGAGTACAAGACCGAGACCGGTGACTTCGAGGGATTTGAGGTGGACGTCGCCCGCGAGGTTGCCAAGCGTCTGGGCATGGAGGTCACGTTCCAGGATCTGGGTTTTCAGGCACTGTTTGCCGCAACAAGCTCAGGGCGGATCGACTTTGCCATATCGTCGATCTCGATTACCAATGAACGGCTGCAGAACCAGTCTTTCACTCAACCCTATTACGACAGTGACGGCACGATTGTGGGGCGCGAGGATTCTGAAGTCGCGACGCTGGAGGAGCTTGAGGGCAAGACGATCGGCGTCGTGGCTGCCACCACCGGCGAAGCCTGGGCGAAGGAGAATGCCGAGAAGTACGGCATTGCGGACATCCGCTCCTATTCGGCGCAGCAGGATCTCCTGCTTGACGTCCGGGCGGGTCGTCTCGAAGGCGGTGCTGGTGAAATCGCTGGATTTCAGTATGCGATGACGCAGGTGCCGGGCCTCAAGATCCTTGTACGCATCCCGACTGGCGAACGCTTTGCGATGATGACACGCAAGGACCATCCCCTTCTGGAAAAGGCAAACGAGGCAATCTCGGCCATGAAGGAAGACGGCACGATGGCAGCCATCCACAAGACCTGGTTCGGCGTTGATCCTGATCAGGGCACGAGCACCGTCAAGGCAATGCCTATTCCTCAACCGGAGTGAGGCCAGGAGCATCCGAAGCAGCGGCGTCCCTTCAAAGGACGCCGTTTTTGTGAGGAGAAAAAGCCGGTCCTGAAACGGGGCACGACTGGCTCCCGGAGTTCTCCTTCACGCAATCGGCTTCAATCGGACGAAGCCGGGGGAACAGCCACTGCACCAGCGGACAGGGTCAACCCGCCAGCGCGAGGCCCTTGTGGCGGAAACGCGCGGTGCTCGGGTCGAAATCATAGGCGCTCGCGTGACGTTGTGCCTCGCGCGCCAGGCGGTCGACCGTGTTGATGACGAAATCGGCCTTATCGTTAGTCATCAGATAGCTGAGGTTCAGCCGCACCCAGCCAGGCTTCTCCATCTCCCGGCCCTCTCGAATGCTCTCGAGCAGCGCGGCTGAGTGCCGTTCATCAATGCCAAGCAGGTGATGCGCATAGGGGCCCGCGCAGGCACAGCCGCCGCGCGCCTGAATGCCGTGAAGATCGCTCAGCATCCGCGTGAAAAGCTGATGGTGCAGCGTATTGCCTTCAGGGCAAAGAATCCGGAACGAGAAGATCGGCAGCCGCGGCGCAGCGGGGTTGCCAAGAAGCTGAAGGCAGGGGTTCAGCGACCAGACGCCGAGCGCCCGTTTACGCAGCTCCTCGTGCCGGCGATCAATGAAATCCTGGCCAAGTGCTTCCTTCACCAGGAGGACGAGCGCGGCGCGGATGTCGCCCACCACATTGGGGGTTCCGGCTTCCTCGCGGGCTGAAAGGGATCGGGAATAATCATGCGCCCATGGTGACACGAAGGTCACCGAACCGCCGCCGGGCATGGTCGGCTGTGCGGTGCGCGCGATGGCGTCGCGCAGGATCAGAAGGCCCGAAGCGCCGGGACCGCCGGGGAATTTGTGGGGTGAGAGCACCACGGCATCCTTTGCGCAGTCGGTGCCCGATTTCATGTCGATGTCGAGATAGGGCGCGCCGCCTGCATAGTCCCAGATGGCGAGCGCATCATGCGCTTTGAGAAGCCGCGTCACCGCATCCGTGTCGGTCGTTATGCCGGTGACATTGGAGGCTGCGGAAAAGGTACCCACCTTCAATGTTGCGTCGGCATTGGCTTCAAGTGCAGCGCTCAGCGCCTCCATGTCCGGACCGCCGCAGGCGGTTTCGGGAATGGCGATGATCGTTGCACCGCTCTCGCGCCAGGGCAGAATGTTCGAATGATGCTCATAAGGGCCGGTAAGCACCACCACCCGACCGCCGGCCGCGATGGTTTCTGTGATCTGCAGCAGGCGCACGAGCCGGTTGATGCCGGATGTAGCGCCCGATCCGGAGAAGACCACGCTCGTCTCTTCATCCGCTTTGACGAGGCGGTGAATCTCGGCACGCGCCGCCTCGCGCAAGCGCGTTGAGAACGAGCCGCAATACGAGGCTTCGGTGTGGCTGTTGGCGTAGTAGGGCAGTACCTCATCGCGGATGAAATCCTCTACCTGCGCAAGCGCGCGGCCAGAGGCCACATAATCCGCATAGATCAGCGGCTTTTGCCCGCAAGGACCGTCGATCATCGCATTCTCGCCGATCAGACCGGTCCGCAGATACTCGGCAATGTCCGCGCGTTTGAGGCTGTGCTTGAAGGCGTTCAGAACATCACGTGCCATGGTTCAATCCATCAAAGTCGTCAGAACGAAAGGATCGCACAGTGATCGTCTATCATTTTCACAGATAATGATGGATACTGCGAGAAATTTGGGTCATATGATCGGATATGGTTGAGAAAATAGATCAGTTTGACAGGCGTATATTGCGGGCGCTTCAGCGAGACGCATCTCTCTCGCAAAGGGATCTCGCGGAAAAGGTGGGTCTTTCCCAGAATGCCTGCTGGCGACGTCTCAAGTCGCTGGAAGAGCGCGGCGTGATCCGTGGCCGCACGCTTCAGGTGGACAGGAACAAGCTGGGGCTGGGCCTTGTTGTGTTCGTGATGGTGAAAACACGCCATCACTCCACGGCATGGCTGCAGACGTTCCGTCAGCATGTTTCCAGCATTCCCGAAATCGTCGACTTCTTCCGCATCGGCGGCGATTATGATTACATGCTGCGCATCGTGACGACCGATATGGAAAGCTATGATTCCGTCTATCAGCGCCTGATCCAGAAGGTCGAGCTTGAATCCGTCACGTCTTATTTTGCCATGGAGGCCATAGAAGAGCGCCGCCCCCTGCCAATCTGACCGTTCAGGCCTGCTGTTGAAAAAACCGTCCATCTCGTTCGAGCGCGTCGCGCTCTACGCGTTTCTCACATCACTGACAGCAATCAGCATCGATGCGGTGCTGCCGGCCTTGCGGATCATTGAGACGGAACTCCATGTGGAGCCGCCACTCTCCACACAGCACATCGTGTCGCTCTTCATCTTCGGCATGGTTTTCGGCGAGTTGTTCCTCGGCCCGATTTCCGATGCCATAGGGCGCAAGAAGGCTCTCGTCTTGGGACTCGGTCTTTATATGGCGGGCACATTGGTGGCGATGTTGTCGACAAGCGTCGGCGTGATCGTTCTGGGCCGCGTTCTGCAGGGCATCGGCGTGGCAGGGCCGAAGATCGCCACTCGCGCTCTGATCCGGGACCAATTTGAGGGTGAGGCAATGGCGCGGATCATGTCTTTCATGTTCGTGCTGTTCATTCTCGTACCGATGCTCGCCCCGGCGATGGGGCAGCTCGTTCTGGCTTTTGCCGGCTGGCGGGCCATCTTCATGGTTTATCTCGCTCTCTCGGTGTTTCTGTGCATCTGGCTGATGGCACGGCAGCCCGAAACACTTCCGCCGCAAAGCCGCATCCGTTTCCATCCGGTCTCCCTTGTGCAGAACGCTGCGCGCATCCTGGGCAATCGGCGTGTGACGCTTCTTATCGTGGCGACCGGCCTCGTCTTCGGTGCACATCTTCAATATTTGAGCACGGCAGCCGACATCTTTTTCGACGTATACGGCGTGTCCACTCTGTTCCCCGCCTATTTCGCCGCGTTTGCCGCCGGCATGGGCCTTGCGTCCATGGCCAATGCACAGGTGGTGCGCCGCTTTGGCATGCAGGCGATGTGCGAGGGGGCTCTGATCGGCCTTGTCATCCTGGGCCTTGGCCTGCTTTCCCTGTCAGTTTTCTACGAAGGCAGGCCGCCATTTCTGGTCTTCATGGCAATGGGGTTCGTCATCTTCTTCTGCATCGGCATTCTGTTTGGCAATCTCAATGCCATGGCGATGCAGTCACTCGGACAGCTGGCGGGGCTTGGGGCCTCACTCATTGCGTCCGGATCGAGCCTCGTGGCCGTGGTCTTTGCGGTCGGCTTCGGCGCATTCTACAACCAGACGACAATACCGCTCGCATCCGGCTTTCTGGCCACAGGTGTGTTTGGGTTCGTTCTCGTCCGGCTCGCCCTGGGGGCGAGCCAGGAGCCGGTGATACCGGTAAAGCGTGCGGCGTGATCAGCCGGCGGCTGCTACCACGATGATCTCGACCGTGTAATCAGGCGTGGCCAGCGCGGACTCGCCGCAGGCGCGGGCTGGCGCGTGGCCGGGCGCGACCCAGGCGTCCCAGACCTCGTTCATCTCGGAAAAATCCTTCATGTCCGCAAGCCAGATGGTCGCCTGCAGGATGCGGGTCTTGTCAGAACCGTTCTGCTCCAGAAGCGCATCGATCTTCTGCAAGATGTCTTTGGTCTGCGCAGCCACGCTCGCGCCCGGCGTACCCACCTGGCCGGCGAGATAGATCGTGCCATTATGAATGACGGCCTGGCTCATGCGGGTGCCGGTGTCGACGCGTTTGATTTCGGACATGAAATTTCCTTTCAGGACTTGATGAGACGGTTCGGTGCAAGGGCCTGCACCACGGTATCGGGCAGGGTGGCAGAGCGCCCCGCACAAAGATCGGCTGCCAGCGCAGAGAGGGCGGGCGAGGTCTGCACGCCATACCCGCCCTGGCCGGCCAGCCAGAAGAAGCCCTCCGCATCCGGCGCGAAGCCCACGGCGGGCGTGCGGTCGGAGAAAAAGCTGCGCAGGCCCGCCCAGCTTCGCTCGATGCGTGTGACGGGCACGGTCACAGCCTGCTCGAAACGATGCAGCCCTTCGGCCAGTACCATATCGTCGGGCCAGGCATCGAAGGGTTCGGACGGGTCTTCGTCCGCCGGCGAGACCATAAGCTTGCCGGCATCCGGCTTGGCGTACCAGCCTTCGCCGGCACAGGCAAAAAGCGGCCAGCCTGTCACGTCATGCCCGTCAGGCGCAGGCAGGATCACGGCGGAGCGGCGCATCGGCGTCAGGCCCAGCGGCTGGACACCCGCCAGCCTCGCAATCTCGTCGGCCCAGGCGCCGGCGGCGTTTACGATGACGGGCGCGGAGAACGAGCCCTGCGGTGTTTCCAGCGTCCACGTGCCGTTTTCGCGCGAAATAGCGGTCACGGGCGCCTTGTTGACAATGGCACCACCGCGATGGCGCAGCATTCTGGCAAAGCCCTGCAAAAGGCGGTCGACATCGATGTCCTGAGCGCCCGGCTCGATCGCGGCTGCAACGACGCTTTCGCGTTTCAGAATGGGAACGCGCGCGACGGCCTCGTCCACGCTAAGCCGTTCCATGCCGGTCGCGCCCTGGAGGATATTGTCGAGCGCGTCCACATGCTCATCGCTGGCCACATACAGCAATCCCCGCGGGCTTAGAACGCTCTCCTCACATATGCCTTCCGGCTCGCGGAACACCGGTTCCGAGGCCGCGTTCAGTGCGCGCAGCGTGACGTTGCCATAATTGCGGATATAGATCGCTGCGGAGCGACCTGTTGCGTGGTAGCCGATAGCCTCTTCCGCCTCGAGGACAGTGACTTTCGCATCCGCTGAAATCCGCGCACCGGCGCCGATGCCGGCGATACCGCCGCCGATAACGATGATGTCGGATGTTTGGCTCATGTTCCCCTCCACGTCGTTCCTTCGCCTGACCCAGCACCGTGAGTGTCCACACACGGCAGACCGGTCGTTCGAGCAATCTCGTCTACCGTGTCCCCATAACGAGCTCTTGAATATGGGCGACCCTTAGCCGCCCACAGATACCGATCAAAGGGGGAAAGCAATAGGTTCAACACCCGTGTGGCATTATGGCACCGGCCTTCATAACAACGGAGGCATCGGAAATCGGGATGGGCCCAGGCGGCGCGCGCTCCGACGAGGTCGGCTGCTGGAAAGCCGGTGTGCCGCAGATGTCAAATGTGCCACGGGAGGCAACTCACCGGCTGGCTGTGCGCTCCAGCCGGTGAACCAAGCACAGTCTTACCGGCGCGCCACCACTGGCACGTAATTCTCCAGATCGGGATTTGGGAAGCGCACCGTGTTCCCGGTTTCCGAGGAGAGGTACAGACCCATAAGAATTTCCATCACCGCAACACCGTCGGCAAAGGTCTCAATCGGCTCTTCGCCCTTTCGGAAGCACTCGACCATGTGCCGGTTCTCATCCGTGTAGCCATAGACCCCGGCTTCATCTTCCAGCACCGGCATCAGGCCCTGCTCGGCGTTCTGCTTTTCAACGAGATCCTCACCCTCGTCGCCGGTCACCTCGCGCGACATGAAGATCTTGAGCCCGGTTCCCAGCGAGTTGAACTCCATCGCATATTCGGGGCCAAGAAGCTCAAGCTGAATGCGCAGGCCGGCTCCCACATAGGCCCAGGACGTGCTCGCCTCGATCATCAGCTCGTTGCCGTCCTCGTCTTCCAGCATCACATTGCCACGCGCGAAATCTTCCGAAGGACGGTTCGCATAATCCACTTCGGGGCCGAAGCGCTTCTTCAGGTCTTCCACATAGCGCGGCCGGGTCCATTTCAGATTGGCCACATTGCCCTGCACCGCCTTGAGCTTCAGCGAATCGCGCTTCTTGCCCGGTTCTGTCAGGAGATGGCGTGCCACCTCGACGCTGTGGCACATCATGTCGAGCAGCACGCCGCCGCCCTGCTTGTCGCCCTGCCAGAACCACGGTTCGTGCGGGCCGGAATGCTCTTCCGCTGCGCGAGCCAGATAGGGCCGGCCGGTCGTGGAAGCGGCGCGCCGCCAGATGATCTCCTTGCCGCGCAGAACGGGCGTCGCAAAAACCTGATTTTCCAGGTAGCCATGGTTCAGCTTGGCGGCTTCGGCCAGCCTCAGCATCTCGCGTGCATCGGCCACCGTCCGAGCCAGCGGCTTTTCGCAGGCCACGGCAAACACCTTGCTGCGCCCGGCCACCACTTCGTCATGGATGGTGCGCATGGTGTCCACGCGCGTGTCATTGGGCGAGAGGATCCAGATCGCGTCCACATCGTCCGCCTGCAGCATGGACACGAGGCTGTCATGGCTCTTGCACTCGCCGAGCCCCAGTTCAGCCACCAGTTTGACAATGCGTTCGCGGTTTTCCGCCTTGCGGCTGTAGACGGCGGTCACGTCCACATGGCGCACGGCCACCATGGAGCGCAGGTGAAATTCGGCGATGAAGCCGGTGCCGACAAGGCCGATGCGCAGGCGTTTTCTTGGCTGTGCGGACATGGTTGTTTCCCTTTCAAGCTGATTTGGGTGGTGCGGTGGTGCCGCGCACGCGCAGCGTGGCCGGCAGGACGACTGGTTTTGCCGGCACAAGCGCACCGGACAGCATCTTGAGAAGAATGCTCATTGCCTGTTCACCGATGTCGATACGCGGCTGGCTGACGGTGGTGAGCGGAGGATAGAACGCCTCACTCAGATATAGATCGTCGAACCCGACAACGGATACGTCGCCCGGCACGTCGCGTCCCGATTCGCGCAGGTGGTGAATGGCACCGAAGGCCATTTCGTCATTGGCGACAAAGATTGCCGTGGGCGGTTCGGGAAGCTCGAACAGCGCCTTGCAGGCCCGCGCCCCGCCATGGAGAAGATAGTCGCCGCGCTGCTCATAGCCCTCCGGAATGGCAAGCCCCGCTTTGCGCATGGCACGGCGATAGCCCTCCTGGCGGCGAAGGCTCATCACCTCCGGCACGGGACCGGAAATATGGGCAATGCGCCGATGGCCGAGCCCGATCAGGTGTTCCACCGCCTCGCAGGCTGCCGCGACATTGTCGATCTGTACATGGGGAAAGCCAGACCCTTCAATCGTTTCCAGCGCCACCACGATGGGCGCGTTCGGGGGTAACCTGTTCCGCGGACCATCTTCCTCAGGCAGTTTGCCCGTCATCAGGATCATGCCGTCTGCATGCCCGTCGCGTAGCATGTCGAAATATTCGATCTCGCGTTCGGGGTCGTTTTCGGTGTTGCCCATCAGCACGGAATAGCCGGCAGCACGTGCAGTCGCTTCCACGCTTTTCAGAATATCGAGATAGAACGGGTTGCCCACATCACGCACCACCATCAGCACCGCCATGGAGCGGGCGGTGCGCAGGCTGCGGGCGCTGGCATTGGGGCGGTAGTTCAGTGCATCGGCCGTTTTGCGCACGCGCGCGCGGGTCTCGCTCGTCACGAGGTCGCTGCCGCTCAGTGCGCGTGACACGGTGGCCGGGGAAACGCCAAGCGCCTGGGCGATATCCTTGATCTTGGGGCGACGGTTCATGCGCGCAGCCCCCGCCCACGGCCATAGAACAGCATCAATACCAGAAGCGTGGCGCCGAACACCATCTGCCGGCCCGATTCATCGATATTGATCGTGGTCAGGATGCTCTGCAGCACCACCAGCAGAACAGCACCCGCCATCGTGCCGGTGTAGCCGCCTTTGCCGCCTGAAAGCGGCGTGCCGCCAAACACCACGGCAATAATCGAAGGCAACATGTATTGCTCCCCCACATTGGCAAATGAGGAGCCGGAATAGCCAAGCAGGCAAAGCCCGGCAATGGCGGCAAACACGCCTGAAAGCATGAAGAGCGCAACCCTCATGCGCCGCACCGGCACACCGGCCATGAAGGCGGCCTGCTCGTTGGAGCCGATCGCATAGATGCGCTGGCCGAAGACCGTGCGGTGCAGAATGAAGGCCATCAGCAGGCCAACGCCGATCCACAGCCAGATGATGCCGGGCAGACCGAGAAGGAATGGCCGGGTCACGAATTCCGAAAGGGCAGGGGCCGCACGGCCCGAAGGGATGCCCTGCCGGATGACCACCAGAAGCCCTTGAAGTACGCCCAGCATGCCAAGCGTCATCACCAGTGGCGGAATGCGCAAGAGCGTAACACCGAGCCCATTGAACAGGCCAAAGAGCGCGCCGGTCGCAACACAGGCCAGAATGGCCAGCGGGATGCCGCCATCCATGCCGTTCATCACATTGCCGGCAACGATGGCTGAAAGGGAGACCACGCCGCCGACCGAAAGGTCGATGCCTTCCCGCCCACCCAGAATGACGAGGTTCTGCCCGGCCGCCACGATGCCGAGCAGGGCGGCAACGATAAGCAGGCGCAGAATCTGCCCGCCCGAGGCGAAACCCGGCGAAAGCGTGTTGCCGAGAAACAGAAGTGCGGCGATGAGCGCCAGAGCGATCAGGAGCGGATTTTTCGCGATTTCGATGACCCGGCTCATGTGCGTCCCCTGCGGCTCACCAGAACGCCAACCATCAGGGCCGCGAGTATGGCGAGGCCCTGTACGAAGTTCTGCCAGTGCGAGGGTGTTCCGGCGAAGAACACAAGCGAGTTGATGAGCCCGATGATCAGCGCCGCGATGACGGAGCCCGCAACCGTGCCGAAACCGCCCGAAAGCGCGCTTCCACCCAGCACCACGGCCGCCACACTGAAGAGCGTCATCTTCGCGCCGACGAGAGGATCGCCGCTCGCCGTGTCGCCTGTGATGCAGAAGGCGGCAAGCGCTGCGAACACGCCGCACAGCGCGTAGCCGCCAATGCGGATCGCTGTCACGGGAAGCCCGCTTTGAAAGGCTGCCTGCTGCCCGTCGCCCACCGCCAGAAGTTGCGTGGCAAGCCGGGTGCGGGCAAGCAGGTAAAGCAGAATGGCGAGCGCCGCAGCCACATAGAAGACGAACGGAATGCCGAAGAATGTGCCGCCATACGTGCGCCAGAAAACGGTGGGCGCGGGCATGCCGGCCACCGGCAGGATGACGAGCGCCAGCCCGGTGAAGAAGATGCTGGTGGCAAAGGTTGCGACGATGGCCTGGAGCCGGAGTGCAGCCACCACGAAACCGTTGACCAGCCCGCAGGCGAGCCCCACGAGGACGCCCACGCCGAGTGCGGCCAGAACCGAAAGCCCACCTCCACCCATATGCTGCATCAGCACGATGATCGTCACATTGACCAGCGAGGCGATGGCGCCGACCGAAAGGTCGATGTCTGCGGCATAGACCACATAGGTCTGCGCCACGGCCAGAAGCATCAGCGCCAGATAGGTGCGCACGAGCCCTGTCAGCGAGCGGAAGCTCAGGCTGTTCGGTTCAAAAATGCCGTTCAGAACCAGAAGCACGACGAGAATCAGAAGGGCAGGGAGAAAGGGAAACCGCCCGAGCAGCGCCCGAAAGCTTCCATTGTCCTGTCTGGTGGGGCTGGAAACACTGGTCATCGTCATGCCGCCTCGTAGGCTGCCTGGTAGAGATTGTAGCGGGTGCGCTCAGCGCCGCTCAGCTCGCGGCTCACCGCCCCGCCATTGAAGACCAGAATCCGGTCGGCATTGTTCAGGAGCTCGGCGTCTTCGGAGGAGTAAAGCAGGATTGCGAGCCCTTCTTCGGCGAGCCTGCGGATCAGGACGAAAAGGTCCGCCTTGGCCGAAAGGTCGATGCCCTTTGTCGGATCGTCGAGAAGCAGGATATCTGGTTTGTCGATCAGCCAGCGGGCGATGACGATCTTCTGCTGATTTCCGCCCGACAGTGAGCCAATGGAATGGGAGAGCCCGGCAAACTTGGTGTTCAGTGCCTTCAGCGCAGGCAGCGCCTTTTCCGAAAGCGACCTGGGTCTTGCCAGTACAAGCCTGTTACGCAGCGCATGTATGGGAATGACATTTTCAAGAATGGGCCGTCCGCTGATGACGCCGTCGCGCCCCCGATCCCCCGAAACATAGGCGATGCCGTGCGCGATGGCCGCGCGCGGGCTTTCCGTGCGAAGCGGCTGCCCATTGAGCATCACCTGACCCGCACGTGCCGGCGGCGCGCCGAACAGCGCCTTGAGCAGTGCCGATTGTCCCTGCCCATGCAGGCCGCCAAGCCCGAGAATTTCACCACGCCGCACGGAAAAGCCGACATCGCGGAATCCCACGCCCGTCAGGTTCTCCACCGCCAGCGCCACATCGCTGGAAGCCTGAAGCGGCGGGGGTGCCGCCTGCGGCGCGGCCAGCACTTCCTGCTCGCCCACCATCATGCGGATCACGGCCTCTGGACTTGTGTGTGCGATGGCTTCTGTGCCCACCGTTTCGCCATCGCGGATCACCGTCACACGGTCACCGATGGCAAAAATCTCATCCATGCGATGGGAGATGAAAACGATGCTGCGTCCCTCACTTTTGAGGTCGCGCAAAATCTCGAAAAATCGATCCACCTGCGCCCGGTCCAGCGCGGAGGTCGGTTCGTCGAAAATCAGGATCGGCGCTTCAGTCGCCAGCGCCTTCATGATCTCCACCAGTTGCCGCTGGTCCGCCCGCAGTTCGCCGACGGTGGCCGTGGCATGCAGGCTGCCGCCTGCAACCGTTTCGAACAGCGCAATGTAGCGGCTGGCCTTTTCTGCCAGTGCTTCGCGATCGACGAAAAGCCCGTTCTTCCTCGGCAGGTCCGGCAGGCAGATGTTCTCGGCCACGCTGCGATGATCGGCGAGGCTCAGTTCCTGATAAAAAATGCCGATGCCCAGCGCCTGCGCAGCACGGGGGCCGCTCACGGTCACCGCGTTCCCGTCAAGCAGCACCTCGCCGGCATCGGGCCGCACGCTGCCAGCGACAATCTTGCAAAGCGTGCTCTTGCCGGAGCCATTGGCACCGATCAGCACATGCACTTCACCCGTGTCGAGTGCGAGGTCGCCGCGGCGTAGCGCCAGCGTGGCGCCGTAAGCCTTGCTTACACCGCTGAGCTTCAGTTTGGTCATGACATGTTTCCAAAGAGAGCGCCGCGCCAGTCAATGCCGGCGCGGCAATCATGGAACGGGCTTACTTGAACAGCGCTTCCGCATCCTCGATGGAAAGCGAGCTTGTATAGGAATAGTAGCCCGGCTTGCCTTCGACCGAAGCGGCCACTTCCTTCAGGTTCTCAGAACTGATGAAGGGAATCGGCAGATACATGGCGTTGTTGTACTGCCCGGCCGTGGCCGGCTCCTTCAACTCGCGTCCCTGCAGCATGAGAACAGCCACGTTGAGCGCGCTTGCCATCACGCCGGGCGGGTTCACCGATGCACCGGAGTTCAAGTCGTTTTCGGTCCAGATGTCGATGAAGTCCTTGCGGATTTCGCCGGTTGCGGCGATGTCGCCCGCCTTGTCGGCATCCATGATGGATCGCCACGCGCCGGCGGCCATGCCGTCCTGAACCCAGACGCCGTCAATGTCGGGATAGGTGGCAAGCAGGTTCTGCATCGCCTGCTGGCCCTGCGCCTGGTCCCAGTTGGCGTTCACTTCGTTGACGATCTCTATGCCCTCGTGCTCGCCGAACACCTCGCGGTAGCCGGCAACGCGCATTTCATTTGCCGGGTGGCCCGCCACGCCGTTGATGGCGACCACCTTGCCTTCGCCTTCCAGCGTTTCGGCCAGCCATTTGGCGCTTTCCATCGCCCAGCCTTTCTGATCGATACCCACATAGATGGCGTCGGGCGAAGAAACTTCGGCATCGGTGGCGATCACCAGAATGCCGGCTTCCTTGGCCTGCGCGAACACAGGGTCAAAGGCGGTCGGGCTGTTGGGGTTGATGATGATCGCGTCAACGCCCTGGCTGATGAAATTGCGCACATGGGCGATCTGACCTGGCACGTCGACATTGGCGCTCTGCGCAACCACTTCGACATTCACGCCTTTTTCCTTCCAGGCGGCTGCGGCCTGTTCGGCTTCCTCGATCATCTGGGTGCGCCACTCGCTGCCCACCCAGCCGTTTGAAAGGCCGATCTTGAAATCTTCAGCCAGGGCCGAGAGTGCGGTGCCCGCAAGGGCAGCAGCGGCCAGGGCGACAGTTGCCAGTCGTTTCATGAATTCCTCCCTGATGACAGACACCAGCGGCGCAGGCAGCCGAGGCCCCGTTGCCGATCGTGTGTTTCCTTCCCTTTGACGTGTCCTCCGCAGGTGTCCTGCCACGTCAATGAAAACGATTGTATGGCAAATGTAATCGATTTCAAGATGAAATTTTCCCCTGCTGAAACTCCGAATTTGACGGTTTCTCGCCCCGAGGGATGGCAGGCCACCCCTCGGGCGAATGAGGGTAAGGACAATGCATCGGAACCATGTTTCATAATGATACAATCTGTTCCCGTGGCTTGGTTGCCGGGCTTCTGATAACGCGGCTAACTTCTGAGCGTATGTAGTGATTCGAGTAGCGTCAAAGTGTCGAAAGAAGTGTCGCTGGAGGTGGTCCAGCTGGAAATGTTGCTGAACCTTGCAGATTTGATTGCGCAGGGTTTCGAGACCGCCCTTCTGGCCGCCCTGAACGACGTGGGCGGGAGCGTTCTCTTCAATCGCCGACTTGATGGGGATCCGCGATTTCAGCGGGTTGCGGCTGTCATGGTGGGCCCGGAAGCCGACGTCGCGCTGGTGTTTCTCGACCATTCCGGAACAACCATCCATATGGAAAGCGCTGGCGAGAGCACACGAATGATTGCGCGTGAGGCCGAGAAGGCCCGCGACCGGGTGTGCGACGGCGAAGCGCAATGACGCCGATCATACGGGCGCAGCGCGTTTACCTAACCGTGATGTGAGGTCTGCTTGGGTCGAGGGGAGCCTGCCTGCGGGAAGGGGATGACTTCGCACGACCGTGGCTTGGCTGAATATTCGGCTTTGAGGGCGGCATCCATCAGCAGTCCGAGCGTTTCTCGCAACTGCTGGGTCGCCGCGTCGGTGCCGGTGAGTTCCGCTTGCGCCTTCTCCAGACAAGCGTGCACGGATGCAAAGTTCGTCGGCATGATGGTCCTTCTTCGATGCCCCCGCATCTGAGTGATCATGCGCAGAAAATCGTAACCGGCAAACAAAATATATGGAGCGCATTTTAACGATCATGGCTCGGTGCCTGTCGTTCAGACACCGCAAACCCGAAAAAGCCAGTAGTCAAACTCCCCGGAGCCTTCATCCGCGATCGGGTCATTACTCGCCGCGTTCCCGTGATCGTTAAAACTCGATCCATCAATGAAGCTTTTGTTAGAAGTTTGCCGGTTATCTAAGACTCAGGCACACTGGGAGCGTTGAAAGCATATGGACAAGTCGCTCTTGCAACGCAAACCGCGCTGGACATGGCTCACGGCCTTTATACTGCTTGGCACCGTCGCTGCGGTGGGGCTTTCCTTTTGTATCCATTATCTCTTGTTCTTCGGCGATGACATCAATCCCTATCAGCGCAGTCTAATCGCCGCACTGGTTTTGCCTCTGTTCATTGCTACGCCCCTGTTTGCATATATCGGCCTGGCGAGTGAGCAATTGAGACGTGTAAAGCGAGAACGGAATTTCGCTGCTGCCCATGATCCCTCCACTGAGGTTTTCAATGGCGACATGTTCACCACTCTGGTGGAGCGACGCCGCGCTGCGACCGTTTCTGAAGCAGGCCGCACCTTTGGCGCCCTGCTGATCGTGGAAGCCGAGAACACGCGTGACATCAGCATCGACTACGGCTTTAGCTATGGCGAAGAGTCGATGCGCCAGATTGCATCGGTGATCCGGGCCAATGTGCGGCGCAGCGATGTCGTCGGTCGCCTGAGCGGCAATGAGTTTGGGGTGTTTTTGCCGGGTGCGACAGTGGAGCAGGCGCGTGATGTCGGTGAGCGCATTCGCAATGCTGTTGCAAAGGCACCCTTTGTTGCGCAGGGGGAAACGATCGAACTCGCACTTGATATTGGCGGGGTGATCTTCGAAGACCAGATAGAGTTTCGCGGCCTGATGAGGATCGCTTCGGAGCAACTCGAGAAAGCACGCCAGGGCGAGGCCGATGGATTTCGGCTCAGTGCACTCAACGCAATGGATGCGGAAGAGAATGGTCACAGTCGCGAATAGCGCACGCGCCGCCCGCCGCCTCCCTGAGCTTGCCTGAGCTTGCCTGAGCTTGCCCGAGCTTGCCCGAGCTTGATTGCCTTCGACACCACTGAACCTGGCGGCTGCTCTCGATGCACTGGACAGGCCGGATATTTAGCCGCACAATGAATAAAGCAAGCAGCCCATTCGGCCACAGGTAGCCTTGGGCAGTCGAGGCCGCGTGACGGGCTGCTTTTGCAGTGGAGGCGGCACGCTGTTGCGGGGTCGCCCAGGGGGTGGCGATGAACCTCAACGCGCTCATTGCGTCTGGATGTTTGCTTCTACTTGCTTGCGATTTCGTGCGCGCGAATGAGCGCGGCGCGAGGCTGTTCCAGGCGCCGATGCCTTTCTCAGATGAAATGCACAAAGACATTGCAGCCCTTTATGCTGCACGCGTCGATGTATTGAGGCGTTATGCATGGGCGATGTCGGCCAAACGGCATGCTCTTGCAGGGCCACGTGCGGATGTGGCCTACGGGGGAAGTTTCGCCGGGGCTTTTGGGGAGATCGGGGTCGCGGCATTTATGGGGCGAAATGAGGAACACGTCCTGAAACTGGGAAGCAACACGCTGATCATTGCGCGCGGCAAGCCGCTGGGGAATCTCTACACAGAGGTCGATTGTGTGATCGTGGAACGACCTGCCCTTGTATGTCGGGATGGGCGTACCAGGTCGATCTCGGCACCTGACACGACCTCCATCCGGATCGAGGGAGAGACGTTTGAGATGGCGAAGAACGATACACTGGAATAGTCACACTCGACCAGGCGCGGTGAAACGCGCATCGTGCAGGCAACTGCCGAAGGCAATCTTCCAGTCTGTCGCAGGCGCGTTGACGCTGTTGTTTGTTTTGTTTCCTGCGACGCCGGCAGATGCGCAGACCGCTGCGGTGCGTCAGTTCGATCCTGCAACCGGGACATGGGTGAGGCGTGAGCGGTCTTTGTCTTTCAAAGCGCCCTGGGCCGAAACAGATTTGAAGCCTTCGGTGGTGCCATTCTCGGAGAACCTGCCCGCGGGCTCCATTGTGATAGAGACGGCTGAGCGGCGGCTGTATCATCTGCGGGGTGACGGTACAGCGGTGCGCTATGGAATCGGTGTCGGTCGCGAAGGGTTTGCCTGGCGTGGCCGGGAGCGCATAACAAAGAAAGCGGAATGGCCGGATTGGCGACCGCCGATCGAGATGGTCAGACGTGAGGCGGCAAAGGGCCGTATACTGCCCTCTGTGATGGAGGGAGGGCCTGAAAACCCGCTTGGCGCACGCGCCCTGTATCTCGGATCCACTCTGTTTCGCATTCATGGCACCAACGAGCCCTGGACAATTGGCAGGGCTGTTTCCTCAGGGTGCATTCGAATGACCAATGAGGATGTTATAATACTTTATAGCAGCGTTAAGGTCGGGACGCTTGTTTTAGTGAGATAGGGCAATAAGACTGACAGTATTCAGCATATTTCAAACTTGAAATGCTTAACAAAAATCAATTTTTGTTGCTATTGGGCAACATTTTCTCAAAATGAGTCGACTAAAATACTCCTAAAGAGGTATTGGTGGGGCGTATATCATAGCCAGCCAAGGGGAGTTAGCTTAGCATAAAATAATATTTGGAGGTCTGGTCTTGAAGCTGGACGGGTCCTTGGTTGTGCCGGTGGAGGCACAGGCAAAGGGGGGGTAATGGCACACAGTTCACGTGTTTTGAGTATTCTCGCCGCAGCCTTGATGAGCGGTGCGGTTTTGTTTCCCACCAGCGCGAATGCGCTTTCCGTCAAGGAAGCGATGGCGGTGGCACTCGAATCCAATCCTGAAATCGGCCAGGCGATCGAGAACCGGGAGGCAATCGAGTTCGAATTGCGCCAGGCCCGAGGGCTTTTCCTGCCAAGTGTCGATCTCGAAGCATCGGTCGGTGCGCGTCGGCTCGACAATCCCTCACGCCGCGGCGTCGGTATTGAGGACGACCCGCTCTATCCAGCTGAAATCGGATTGTCGATAACGCAGAAGCTGTTCGATGGTGGCGGGCGACGGGCCGAACTCGAGCGTCAGGCGGCACGTGTGGACTCGGCTTCCTTCCGTGTCCTCGAACGTTCCGAAACCATCGCGCTACAGGTCGTGCGCGAATACCTGGAATATCTTCTGCAGGTCGAGATCGTGAACGAGGCGCGGAAGAATGTCGGCTTTCATCAGTCGATGCTGGGCGATATCGGCTCCCTGATTTCCGGCGGCGCGCTCACTGAAGCCGACAGACAACAGGCACAGGAGCGTATGCTCTCCGCAAAAGCGCGGCAGAAGGAAGCCGAGGAAGAGCTGGAGGCGGCAAAGATCCGGTTCTACAAGCTTGTAGGCAAACCGCTCACCAATCCATCCATGCCGGGCTCGGTGGCTTCCGCCCTGCCGTCTTCTCTCGACAAGGCGATCGGTATCGCGCGGGCCAACAATCCGCGCATCAAGGTTGCCAACGCCGATATCGATGCGGCTGACGCTCTGGTCGATGCCGCCCGCTCCAACATGCTGCCTGAGATCAGCGCGGAAGGACGCGCCCGTGCCGGTTACGACATCGACGGCGCCGACGGGCGCACAAACGATCTCCAGGCGCGGATCGTCGCCAAGTGGAACCTCTACCGCGGCGGCATCGACGTTGCCAATGAGCAGGAGCAGATCCGCCGCGCCAGCGAGCAGCGCCTTGTGCTGCACCAGGCCTATCGCGAGGTGGAGGAAGCCGTTCGCATTTCGTGGGATCGGCGTCAGCGGCAGATGGACCTGGCAGGCACACTGCGTGCTCAGGCACAGACCAATGCGCAGCTCGTCAACTCATATAGAGAGCAGCTGGTCGTCGGCCAGCGGTCTCTGCTTGATGTGCTTGGTGCGCAGAATACGCGGTTCAGTGTCAACGTTTTGTCGAAGACGGCTCAGTATGCCGCGCGGTTCGCCGAATATCGCATACTTGCCGCAACGGGGACGCTGCTCTCGACGATGAACCTATCGAGCGCCAAGCAATCCGAGGCCTACGCACGTGCTGAGTTCAACGTGCCGGAGACGGCACCGACCGAAACCTACAAGAGGCTGCCTTCGCGACAGACGAACGACTTGCCGCTCGATCTTCTCGCGCCGATCCGTTCGCAATAGCCCTCGCAGGTGCAAGGTGGCATAGAGGAGGAAGGTGGAACAACTCCGCAATAATCCCGTGGCGGGCACGCCACTTCAGGCAGGCAGTTTCAGGTTTGCCTTTCGGGAGATTGCGCAGTTTTTGGCGCGGCCGAGTTCGGAAACGGTCCTGTTCTCGGATACACCTTTTGATGAAGACAGCCCTTCCCTTGAGGATATAGAGCGGCTTTCCGCCCGCATCGGGCTCGAGGTGGAGCAGCACAGCCGGCGCGAATTGGCCAGTGGTTCGCTTGATCTGCCTGTACTTGTGGTCTTTGAAAACGGTACGGCGCAGGCGCTCCTCGAGCCCCTGCCAAATGATCACCTGCGGACCACACTACTGCCCGATCCTGTTGCGGAAGAAGGCATTGCCCTGAAAGATGTGCTTTCCAGGAACATCCGCCTGATCCTTTCTTTCAGCGTCATCTATCTGAACCAGTCCGAAAGCACGGACTCGACACAGGTAAAGCAGATAGAGAAGCGTCACTGGTTGACGACGACGCTTGCACCGTTCTGGAAGTCCTATGCCCAGGTCGCCATGGCAGCGCTCTTCGTCAACCTCCTCGCGCTGGCCTCGCCCCTGTTCGTCATGAATGTTTACGACCGGGTGCTGCCCAATCAGGCGACGGCCACGCTGTGGGTTCTGGCGCTGGGCGTCGCTGGCGCGATCCTCTTCGATCTGCTTTTGAAAAGTGTGCGCGCGGCACTGATCGATTATGCCGGTCGCAAGGCCGATCTGAAACTCTCCTATCTTCTGTTCGAGAAGGTGCTGCACGCGACGATGGCGTCCCGCCCGATGTCGACGGGCGAATATGCCAATCGGGTCACGCAGTACGAGTTCGTGCGCGAGTTCTTCACCTCGAACACTATCAGCACACTGATCGACAGCGTCTTCGTTTTTGTGTTCATAGCGGTGATCTACGGTGTGGCCGGCTGGCTGGCGGTTATACCCGCCACGGCCTTTGTCTTTGCATTGATCATCGGCCTGATTGCCCAGTCGCGGATCGGTCGGCGCGTGGCAACCGCCAACAATGAAGCTGCGCAACGCCAGTCTCTCCTGGTGGAGACGATAGCCACGATCGAGACCGTGAAATCCCTTCGTGCCGAGCGCACATTGCTGCGTCGCTGGAGCGAATTGGCCAAGAACGCTTCGCGCACCGCCGAAGGCATCAAACAGCTTTCGGCCTGGGCGGCGAACATGACGCAGTTCGTTCAGCAACTGGTGACAGTGGGACTGGTTGTCGCCGGCGCCTATGAATTTTCGAAAGGCAATATTTCCACTGGTGCGATCATAGCCACGGTCATGCTGTCGGGGCGGGCTGTGGCCCCCCTTGGTCAGATCGCCATGACACTCTCTCGCATGCGTCAGGCGCTTTTGTCTTTGCGCATCCTCAACGCGATCATGGAGCAGCCGGAGGATCGGCCGGAAAGTGCAGGGTTTGTAAACCGCGAGATTCGCTCCGGAGATGTTGCCTTCCGGAATGTAGGCTTCACCTATCCCGAAGCCGCCAGCCCGGCCCTGGTAGATTTCAATCTTTCAGTCAAAGCGGGAGAACGCGTCGGCATAATCGGACGCATCGGATCCGGCAAGACCACCGTCGGCAGGCTTCTGGCCGGCCTTTACCCGCCCTCGAGCGGCAACCTGCTTTTGGATGGCGTGGACATTCGTCAGTATCACCCTTCCGTGGTGCGCTCCGCCGTCGTCTTCACCTCTCAGAGTGCGGATCTCTTCTCGGGGTCGGTGAAGGAAAACCTCCTGATGGCAAAGCCGGGGGCGAGCGACGATGAACTGGTAGCCGCGGCGGAAGCGGCCGGCGTCGACGCTTTTGTTGCCCGCCACCCAAGAGGATACGACATGCCGGTCGGCGAGCGCGGCAGCCAGCTTTCGGGCGGGCAGAGACAGGCGGTCGCCATCGCGCGCGTTCTGCTCAGCGACCCACGGGTCGTGTTCATGGATGAACCTTCTGGCGCCATGGACCTTGCAAGCGAACGTGAACTGATCGCCCGGATGAAAACGGCGTTCCACAAGGATGTGACGCTGGTCATCTCCACCCATAGGCACAGCATGCTGCAACTGGTCGATCGTCTGGTGGTTATCGATCAGGGGCGCGTCATCGCCGACGGGCCCAAGGAGAGAGTGATCGCGGAATTGCAGAAGAACGCCGGGGGCGGGCGTTCGGGAAGGAAACCCTAAGCCTCTTGCGGCCCTTCGAAAGGGCGCTCAGGCAGGAAGAAAGGCGGATTGCAATGGACCGTCCTCCACTGGCTGCACGATTGGGGCTGGTAGTGATCGCCGCCCTGACGATGACCTTCATAGGCTGGGCGTCTATTGCCGAGGTTCAGGAGATCGCCCGCGGCGAGGGTAAGATCATACCGGTTTCAAAGACGCAGATCGTTCAGTCGAGCGAGGCCGGGATCGTCCAGGAAATTGCGGTGACGATTGGTCAGACCGTGAGCAAAGGCGATCTGATCCTCCAGCTCGATGATACGGCGACGACATCCTCGCTTGGTGAAGCGGCCGCGCGTGCACGCGCCTTGCGTGCGCAGATCACACGGCTTGAACTGGAGGAAAAAGGTGAACTGGAAGGGGAATATGTATGCCCGGCGGAATTGCAGGAGGTTGCGCCAGACATTTGCCAGAACGAGGCAAGGCTTCTGAAGGCCCGTGCAGACAATATCAGGAACAAACGCTCTGTTTTGATTGAACGTCGCCTCCAGCGGCTGAATGAGCTCGACGAAGCGCGCGCCAACATCAAGCGGCTGGAAGAGAACCTGGAACTTTCGCAGCGCGAAGCCGATCTTCTCGCCCCAATGGTCAAACGCAAACTGGTCGCGCAGACGGAATTGTTGCGCGTTCAGAAGGAACTGGCCGAGACCCGTGGCCAGCTCGAGTCCACACGCGAGGCCGTGGAGCGCATCGAGGCCTCCATCAACGAGGCAACGCTGCAGATCGATGAACTCGCCCTCCAGATGCAGCAGGAAGCGCTGGCCGAAAAAACACAGGCGCTGGCAGAACTCTCCGTCATCGAAGAGACCATTCGCGGCGCAAGCGACCGGGTGGCGCGCACCGACATCCGCTCTCCGGTGGACGGCATCATCAACACGCTGGAGGTCAACACGATCGGCGCTTATGTGGAGCCGGGTACCGTCGTTGCCGGCGTGGTGCCGACCTCTGACACGCTTCTGGTGGAAGCGCGGATTTCGCCGCGGGATGTCGCGTTTGTCCGGCCGGGGCAGCCTGCGTTGATCAAGGTCACCGCATATGATTTCTCGATCTACGGTGGGCTGGAAGGAGAAGTTTCGAATGTGTCAGCCGACAGCCTGGTAGATCAGAACACTGGCGAAACCTACTATCAGGTGCGGGTCAAGACCGATCAGGCCGAACTCATCCGCGATGGCAAGAGCCATGCGATTTTCCCAGGTATGGTGGCCACGGCAGACATCATGACCGGCAAGAAAACCATACTCGCCTACCTCATGAAACCGATCAACAAGGCGCGCAATGAAGCGCTTCGAGAGCGGTGAGCGATCATGACGAAACCTGCTGAACTCACCAGAGGCGAAGATTGGGCGTTCCAGCCCAGGTTCCGCGTTCTGCGCGTCGGCAGCGCCCGGCGGGGCATTCGCCTCGAAGAGATTTTCTGGGCGGTGCTGCAACAGATCGCTGACGCGCGCGATTGTTCTGTGGGCGACGTGATCCAGGCCTGCGAAAGCCGGTTGGAAAAGGGTGCGAACCTCTCTTCGGCTTTGCGGGTTGAGGCGGTGGGCTATTTGCAGCAGGAGTTCGAAACCGCCCGCAGCAAGACCGGCCGGCAGGCGGTGCGCAACCAGGTTATGGCGAGTCCATCACCGTGTTTTGCGCTGACCGGCGACAAGCAATTGATGGCTTATAATCCGGCGTTCATCGGTTTTGTCCAGTCGCGCCTGTCGAGCCTGGCCTCCAACACCACTGGGCAGGGCGTTCGCCTGTCGCTGGACATCCAGTTCTCCGACCTGATTGAAAAGCTCAGGATCGAGGGCAGTGGGCCGGCGACGGTCGGCTTCGTCATCGGCGTCGAGCGACAGTTGATCCGGGGACGCCTCAATGCAATTCTCGCACCGCTGATCGATCGGGAGGCGATTATCGGATTTATCCTGCCCAATTGAGAAACGCTGATGCCGGTCAGTTCGCGCCGATGCGCCGGTTTTCTATTCTGTGTCCGGAAGCCGCCTGAAATCCCTCTCCGGGCGCAAGATCGCGCGGCAAAGGTGTAATCGCCGCCACCATGGAACCGTCGCGCCTCTTGCCATGTATCCAGGAGCGGTGCCCGCTGAGCGAATAGAGAGGCAGATAGTTCGGCAGTGCGGTGTCTTTCATTACCCGATCATGCAGATTGTCCAGAATATAGTGTCCCTTGGTCGTGGAAACGGCCAATACCGCGTGAAACAGGGAGCGGTTCTGATCCTGAAGCACAACGATCGACATGCTGCTCAGGGGGATGCCGGCGGCATTGAGTGCCGCCATTTTGAGTATCGCGTAATCTTCGCAGTCTCCTTTTCCGCGGTCGATAATCTGCGTCGGCGTTGCCCATACATCCAGCCGGCGATAATTGGCGCGGTCTGACATATAGGCGACGGTCCGGTTGACGGTTCGATTGATCGCCTCGAGCTTTTGCGAAAACGGCTTGGCTTTGATCTCCCGGACGAGGTGCGACATTTCAGTCGCGCGCGGTGTGCAGCCGCTATCATCTGCGCACCTGGTGAATTCCGCCCGCTCGATCGACGGGTAAACGGTCCG
Source organism: Nitratireductor sp. (assembly GCF_017794765.1). GTDB lineage: Bacteria > Pseudomonadota > Alphaproteobacteria > Rhizobiales > Rhizobiaceae > Nitratireductor. The sequence continues at coordinate 1,265,718 of NZ_CP051236.1, forward strand.
CCAGCTTGCGCTGGATGGAAGCGCCCTGAAAGGGATGGCCACCGAGCCGAACACGCCCGTTGCAGAAGCGGGGTTCTTCAGTTTGTTGCGTCGGATCTCTGTTCTGGTGGAGGCAGCAGCATGGATTCTTTTCGCCGGAAGCCCGGCAATGGCAGCTGTCCAGCTATGCTTTAACCGAACAAGGCTGTTGCCGACCGCTGCTATGGCGGTTGAAGCCGAAGGAAGGCTAAGGCTGGTTGTGGTGAAATAGGAGGTGAGCGCTGTTGCAACGTGACCCGCAGCAGCCGGCTGGGGTGTTGCTGCCAATGTCAACGCCGACATCACAAATGCTGCACCCCAAAGAGTATGTCTATGTTTTGCTATACTCATTTTCCGCCCCCGGATCTTGATTTGAAGATAGGGGATGCAGATGAAGTGCCGATTAAGTGATAGGGATTATTATGTGTTTTCGGATTTTGTCGTATTTAACTCGAAATGTTATTTGTGTGGTAATTTCGCGTTAACCATCGCCGGTGGGCAGGCGCGGCGCCATGAAGTTGCGAATAGGGGAAATTACAGGCGGATGTATATTATATTATGTCTATGGATTAACCAGAAATAAATATCAAGAACAATCGAATATTATAATATATCAGCGCGTTATACATTGTATTGCGCCAATTAAACTTGTGTGGCCCGCTTCCTGGAAATCTGTTTCCGGGGGTTATGATGGCCAACCAAGATCGCACCGACAAGACCGACGCACGCGCAAGCGCTCTCGGAGAATCCACGGACCACCCGTCCAGTCAGGTCGATCTGGCCACACTCCAGATCGCGCAGAATGAGAGCGCCGGAGAACCGGTTCCTGTCGATCCCGACACTGGCCAACTTGGGGCGGCATCGATTGTCCCTGATCTTCCCGAAACGGTAACACCGGGCGCCGACAACATCGTTCGGCTCCCCGAAGGTGTCTCCATAGACGAGATCAAACTCGATGGTGACAATCTGGTTCTGGTTCAACCCGATGGCTCGACCGTCACAATCCTCAATGCCGCTCTGAAGGTTCCTACCTTCCTTATAGGAGAGGTGGAAATACCCGAGCTTGCGCTCGCCGCTGCGCTGCAGGCCAATGGCATAGACGTTGCCGCGGGCCCCGACGGCGCATTGACTGTCGTCTCGTCTGCCACACAAAGTGGCGGCGGAAACTTCACCACGCCCAATGGTGGCATTGGTGATGCCGGTCCGGTGATCGACCTACTTCCGCCCACGGCATTGCAGTTTGGGGCGCCGGAACGGCGCGAGCTTTTCCCGTCACTGCGTGAAGACCGGGAAAACGATGTACCCGAGCTGAGCATTGTGGGCATCGGAGCACCGCCCGGCGAAGTGAACGAGAGCGCACTTGCTTCGGGCTCTGGCGGGGGCACCACCACAACCAAAGGCAACATCCTCGTCGATCCCGGGAATGACGGCCTCGCTTCGCTCATGGTTACAAACGCCAATGGGGTGAGCGTGGATGTAACGAATGGCGGTCTGGTCGAAGGCACATACGGGACATTGCTGGTCACACGGAACAGCGATGGCACATACGGTTTCGAGTATGTGCTTTCTGAAAACACCACAGAGCATGACAAGCCGGGTGAGACAGGCGCAAACGATGTCGTCAGGGACGTCTTCAATTTCGTCGTGACTGACGGCAATGGCGATACGGCAACTGAGAATCTGACGATCACCATCACGGATGATGGCCCGGTTGCGGTGGACGACACAGAAACCGTCTCTGCCGGCGCGTACGGTCCCGTCGCGGGCAATCTCATCACGAATGCCGAGGCCAATGGCGACAATGGTGCCGATACCCCGGGGGCTGATGGGGCGGCAGTGTCCTCCGTCATCGCCACCTCGGCCGAAGGGCCGGCAACCGCCGTCGGGACAGATACGGTCGTTGAGGGGCTTTACGGTGTTCTGACAATTTCCTCGGATGGATCCTACAGCTATGCACGCACTCCCGGCACGGCGGGTGGCGTCCAGGATGTGTTCACCTACACGCTGACGGACGGCGACGGTGATACCGACACTGCGACGCTGACAATAGACATTGGCGACGCGTCGGTCGAAATCCGCACGCCGGGTATCGAGGAAGATGGGACGATTGTTTTCGAACGGGGCCTTGCCGAGCGTGGTGGCGAGCCAGCCGGTTCGGGCGAGAGCGCGGATGGCGACGGCACGGACAATGAYGACCCGTCGGAGGCGACGTCCGGCACGGTGACGTTCACGGCGCCGGATGGCGTCCAGTCGGTCAGCGTTGCCGGCACGGCGCTCGCCCTTGGCGATCCGTTCCCGCAGACGGTGTCGAGCGATGCGACGGGCACGCTGGTGGTGACGGGCTACAGCTACAATGCGGTGACGGGTCAGGGCTCGATCAGCTACA
>NZ_CP051236.1:1269618-1597108 GCF_017794765.1 Nitratireductor sp.
GTTGTGCTGACCGATCAGGACGGCCAGAGCGCCAATGATGTCCTGTCGGTGAAGATCGTCGATGACGTCCCCGAGGCCATGGCCGATACGGACAGTGCCATCGAAGGTGGCATTGCGGACGGCAATGTACTGACAGGCTCGGGCGGTTCGGACGCGAACGCGACGGATGGTTCCGCCGACATTCAGGGTGCGGATGGCGCGGTGGTAACATCCATCGTGGCCACCACGGCGGGCGGCAGTGCAACGAATGTGGGCACCAACACCCTGATCAACGGCCAGTATGGCACGCTTACGATCTCCTCTGACGGCTCATACAGCTACCAGTCCATACCGGGCGCTGTTGCGAGCGGTACGGTTCAGGACGTCTTCACTTACACGATCACCGATGCCGACGGTGATCCGTCCACCACAACGCTGACAATCAATGTCAACGACAGTGGTCTGGCGACGCCCGACTACACGGTCACGGTCAATGAAGCGGCGCTGGATCTCAACAAGGACGGTGACGATCTTGTCCCGGGAACGGTGACCGGTTCACTGCCGGGCTCCACCGACGAGACCTCCGGCGACACGGCCTCCGCGACCAGTGGTACCGGGCCCTATACCTACGCCCTGCAGACCGGCGGCAATGCGGTGACGGCAGGCACCTATGGGTCGATCCAGGTCAACAGCGACGGCACCTATACCTACACGCTGAGTTCGAACTATCTGAACGCGACCGCTGATGACGGGGTTCAGACCATCAGCGGAGCCGAGAGCTTCACTTATGTTGCCACCGATGCATTCGGCAACACAACGACCGGCACGATCACCATCGACATCATTGATGATGTGCCGAAGGCCGAGGCCGCAGCCGGCGAGGCAGCATCGGTTGTACTCGATGAATCCGATGGCAGCGGCTCTGGCACGGACGGGATCAACCCCGGTCAGATTCAGGCCGGTGTCATCCAGAGCCTGTTCGCCACTCCGGAATTCGGGGCAGATGGTGCCGGCTCGGTGGCCTATTCGCTATCCGCGACCGACAATGCGCTGACCGGCCTTTGGCTGACAGGCCAGTCGGGTGCGGCGAATGAGATCAGGATGGTGAAACTCTCCGACACCGTCTACGAAGGTCGCGCCGGCGGGACCGGCGGCACGCTCGCCTTCACGGTCTCCATCAATGGCGCGACGGGCGCAGTCACGGTAACCCAGCACGAGACCCTTGAGCACAATGTCGATGGCGGCCCCGGTGCTGCGCATGACGATGCGCTCTTCATCGGTGGTGCTGCAGCCATTTCGGTTGTCCAGACGGTGACGGATGCCGATGGCGACACGGCCACGGCGACAAGCGCCAGTGCGCTTTCGATCCGGTTCGATGACGATGGGCCGACGGTTATCGTCCCCGAAGATGCGGTTCTGAGCAACTCGGCCGGGACACCACAGGTCTTCGACCTGGATCTGGACGGGTCTGTCATCGACAATTACGGAGCCGACGGTGCCGGCACGGTGCGGTTCACGGTCACCGAGGGGCAGGACAGCGGCCTGACCTCCGGCGGTCAGCCCATCACCTACCATCTTTCCGGAGACGGCACGGTTCTCACTGGCAAGATCGGCGGCGCGGGCGGAACCACCGTTTTCACGGTCACGCTTGACCCGGCAAACGGCACCTATTCGGTGGACATGAATGGGTCGGTCGACAGCCAGTCCTTCGTTGATTTCAATGACGGCGGTTACGATTTCAAAGGCGGAAACGAGCCATGGGCCGGCTTCTTTACCTCTGCCGATGACGCAAGCTCCGATCTACTTCTGACGCCGATTCCGGCGACTTCGTTCAATCCGGGAAACAGCGGCGGGACGATGAACACCAACGCCAACAACGGGGGTGTTGGAACAGGAGGCAGCGTCGGCAACGGGGAGGGAGTCCGTCTGGACTTCGTGACCGACCTTGGCGGCAACAATGCGGGTACGGGCGATTATTCGGTTCCCGGAAACCAAGACCATACCTTCGATGGGCATTACACGACCAACGGCGCATCCATCGACTTCACTGGAATAAGTGGTGGCTCCGGCCAGTCCACCGTCCTTTTCCGTGCGTTTGACGACGACGACACCGGTCCGGTCGCCACTCAGGTTGGCGATGGCAGCCCGGACGACATCACCGCGGTTGCAATATCGTACGGTGGTCAAACCGTGTTTGTCACGCCCGGCACTGCCCAACCGGTCACGGTGGGCGGGCACAACTTCATGGTCAATTTCGTCAACAATGGCGGGGTCCAGGAGGTGACGGTTGCTGGCGTCGTCAACAACACCTCGATCGCGACCTACACGGCAGATGGCTATAACAGTCTCGAAGCGCACTGGAGCGGCGGGCAACCGTTCAAGGTGGGCAATTTTGGCACCTCTGTCGTCAGCACCGACCCGGTCGACTTCAGCCTCCCGATCGAAATCGTAGATGGTGACGGCGATACGGCGGCAGCCCAGATCGACATTCACCTCGAGCCGGACGCACCCCCGACGGTGAGCGTGACGGATGGTGAAGTCGATGAAGCGGGGCTTCCTGCGGGGTCTGAGGCCGGGACCGCGAGCATCACGGATACAGGTAGCATTTCCATAGCGCTTGGCAGTGGCGACGCTCTCTCCGTGCTTGAGGTTCAAAACGCAAATGGCGACTGGATCGACGTCACGGCCGCAACGACCGGCAGCCCGGTGGATGTGGTCGGAGCCAATGGGACGTTGACGGTAACGTCTGATGGAGCGGGAAACTACTCCTGGGCCTATGAACTCGACCAGAACTCGCTCGACCATCCACAGAACCCGAACACCGGTACATCTGAAGGTGTCTCCGATGATTTCCGTATACGGGCGACGGACGACGATGGCGATGTTTCCGCCGTTGACACCCTGAACGTATCGATCCTTGACGACGGACCGACGGCGAAGCCTGACACGGCCAGTCTGACCCTCGGAACCGAGAGCTTCAACATCGCTTTCGTGCTCGATTTCAGCGGCAGCGTGAGCAACAGTGAACTGGATCAGATGCTCGATGCCGTGAAGGCCGCCGGACAGGCATTTTTCAGCGGCACGACGGGTGACGTACAGATCGAGCTGGTTGCCTTTTCGTCGAGCGCGTTGTCCGCCCCGGGACCTTTCACCGACTATGCATCGTTTGCTGCGCAGATTGACGACTGGAATCCTGCTGAAGGCGGGTCGCGGCCCTATAATGGCGGCACCGATTTCACCGCGGCCATTCAGGAAACGATGGCGACCTATACGCCACTGGACGACTACAACAATCAGGTCTTCTTCCTCAGTGATGGCAATCCGAACGAGCAGATCGGCGCCGGCGGACATTCTCTGCTTGGCAGCACTCAGACCGACTGGAACAACTTTGTCCAGGACAATGACGTGACGGTTCAGACGGTCGGTATTGGCAACAATATCGATGTCGAGCAGCTCCAGGATGTGGATGAAGCGGACGGTGACAACACGGTCGTTTCGGTCTCCAATTTCGACGATCTTGTCGACGCGCTTCTCGACCTGGCCAATCAGGTGAGCGTTTCCGGCAATGTCCTTTTGGGTGATGACAATGCCGCCGGCGGAAGCGACGATGACGGTTTCGGAGCGGATGGCGGGCGCATCCATTCGATCACGGTTGATGGAGTGACTTACACCTATGATCCCGGCACCGATCAGATCGCGAATGATGGTGGTGAACCGGTTCAGACGGGCAGTGACCTGCAGGTCGATACGCCGCTGGGCGGGGTACTTGAATTCGATTTTGATACAGGAGCGTGGGATTATCAGGCTGGGTCGGGCACGACGACTGGAACCGACGTTTTTAACTATGTGATCATCGACGGTGATGGTGATACGTCGACCACCCAATTGACGGTGAACGTCTTGCCCCCACCCGAAATTGTTAGTGATCTCGTCTTGACGAACATCACCGACTATTCCGCGATCAGCATTCCGACCCAGGCGTTGCTCTACAACGATGACGGCAAAGGCGCGCCGCTCCATGTTGCGGCGGTCGACAATGCGCAGGATGGAAGCGTGAGTTTGCCGGATGACGTGGTCTTCACACCCTCGAATACACCGGCTTCGTTTGTTGATGAAGATTTCAGCGCCGGGCTGGGCGGGTTCACATATGAGGACAATCACTACGCGGACCAATATTATCAGGCGACTGGGAGCGACGCGTCTGGCCAGAGGGAGACGGGCGGCATAGCCAACAACGGTGCGTTGGCCCTGTCCCTTGGTGGGAACAGTGGCACTGACCGCAACAATATGAACGGTGCATTTGTACGTACTTTCGATCTCGCCAACACGACAACGGTGACGGTCACGTTCGATTATTATGCCCTTCTATCGCGGCAGACAGACAGCGGGAATGATGTCTGGGTTCTCGCTGATATTGATGGCACAGCGTTCGGCACGGGTGGAAAAGTCAATGAACTGACCGGCTCTGGTTCGGATAACACTCACCAGTCTACGGGTTGGCAAACCTTCTCAACGACAATAACCCTGTCGCCCGGCCAACACACACTCTCTCTCGGCGGGCTGATGACGTCGAAGGAACGAAGCAATGAGTATGCCGATGTCTACTTCGATAACGTCAGTGTTGAATACGACCCGACTCCGGCCTTCTCCAGCGGCGGGTTCGATTATACCGCCTCAACGGGAGAGGTCTCGGTTGATGGCCATGTAACGGTCACGGGGGTATCGGGCAGCGTCATCACCGGAACCAGTGCAGATGAGGTTCTTGTCGGCAATGACAGCGGTTCGACGCTGCTCGGCATGGGGGGTGACGACGCCCTTATCGGTGGTGCCGGAGACGACGAACTCATCGGCGGCGAAGGTGCGGACCTGCTTATCGGCGGGGAAGGACAGGACACCTATCTGCTCGCAGACATCGACGACGCCGAGGACACGGTCGTGATCGATCAGTCGGCGCTGGCTGCGCTCGATCCGGATGCGATCATCGGCTTCGGATCGGAGGATGTCGTGGACCTGACAGAGCTTGTCGCGATTGGTCCGGGGGAAAATGTCGCCGACTATGTGAGGCTCAACCCCGGCAACACAACCGAGCTGCAGGTGGATGCCGACGGAACGGCCGGGTCGGAAAACTGGGTGACGGTCGCCACATTCGATGTGCCGCAGACACCCTCTACGATCAAGATCCTCTATGAGGATGATGGCAGTGACAATTCGGGTACGGTCTGAGGCAATGCGCTTGTTTGATAAGCCGGCGGGAAAGGTGTAGTTTTCCGGCTAAAGCAATTTCATGAAGGTGGAATCCGGTTTTCCGTTTGGAATTGCGTGAAAGCCGGCAGTTGGACCGCTTCAGCTGGCTCGTTAGACGCTGAAGGATCCGGGTAACACACCACAGGCGAGAATCGCCGAGGGGGACCTATGAGAAAGCTTACTTTGGGATTTGCCGTGATTGCAGTAACTGTTCTGGCTGGGCCGGCGCAGGCCGCTGATCTTTCAGTCGGCGGGTATTGCCCGGTGGCCCAAAACGCCCGGCTCCTTTCCATTCAGAGCAATGCTTCACTGACGGATGAGGTCATCCGCCTGATGGATGAGGCCGTGGCCGTTGCAGATAGCCCGCAATGGATCAATTCGGGACGCCCCGCCTTCGTCTGGGCATCCGAAGCCAAGGTCGCCTGTGGCAAGGCTTATGGCTATCTGCAATCCGAATATCGGGACGGGGATTATCTGAACAAATGCGAGTGCTTTCATGCCCGCATGGTTCGCTACATGTATTGATCCTGTTGATCCGGCTCCTAGATGAATTTGACACGAGACCTGCGCTCTGAGCACCATGCAAACGGGCACTTTTCCATGAGACTGGCGCGGGCAGTGGCGGCCCTGAGTGTCGCGCTTGCCTTTGCAGCCTGCCAGTCTTCGGGAGTTGATGACGCGCTGAAGGTGGAAGACGCCAGCGTCTCTCCTTCCGCCGCGGGCGTCGAAACGGTCGGCTCCGGACCAGTGACTATCGGCCTGGTGACAAACCTTGCCGGCGCGGCCCGCGCCTCGGAGCGTGACTACCGAGACGGCGCCAAGCTTGCCGCCGAGCAGCTTGGCGGTGATCAGGTTACACTTGCTGTTTACACGGCCCGGCCCAATGCTGCCGATACGAAGAAGGCCGTCGAGACCCTGATTGAACGCGGCGCCAGGATCATTATCGGCCCCTCTCAGGCGAACCTCCTGAGTGCTGTCCCGGCGGGCGGCACCACTCCACCGGTTATTGCGCTGGTGTCAAACGGGATGCCGCGCAAGACGGGTTTTTTTGCGTTCATGTCGGATGAAGTGGATAGCAGCATCGAAGCCGCAGCTTACGCAATCGGGGCCGGCCGCAGAAACATCGCTGTCGTGCACCCAGCCAACGCGGACCGGGCAACGCTGGAAAGGCTGCAGGCAGGCATCAAGGCGGAAGGCGGCAACATTGTCGCAAATGTGCCTGTCGCAACGAACTCCACGAGTGAATTGGCGGGCAAAGCTGCACGGCTTCAGGCAGCCGATGCTCTTGTCCTTGCACCCGGTTTGAAGGCACCGGCAGCCACTTTGGCCGCGCTGCGAGCAACTGGCGCTCTGCGAGAGAACGCGCTTGTCCTTTCAACGCCGCAACTGCCGCCTGGCCCCGCGGTCGCGGGTGTACTCATGTGCCGCGTCGATCAGCTCGCGGTCGGGAACCTCACGGAGAGTTTCAGAAGCAGGTATGGCAGGGCGATGAGCAGGGACGCGGCCTATGGGTTCGATGCCGCAGCCCTCGCCATCGGCATTGCCAGAGCCAGAGGCGCTGCTGGTTTGACGGTTTCCACCCTGACCGCAAAATCCGGTTTTCGTGGTCTGCTCGGTTCATTCCGCTTCACCGCCTCCGGAGCGGTGGAGCGCAATTGCTCCATTTATCGCGTCGAGGGCAGTGCTTTCAAATTGCAGGATCCTGCTCCCGAAGGCTTCTGATCTTGCATTCTTCTTGGTCTATACCTGAATGGGCCTTGGCTTTCGCCGAAAACCCCGCTTAAATGACCTTTGGGAGTGAACTGGTTGAAGCTTTCGGCTGGCTGGCGCGGTCGCAGGCTAACGCGGGAGGCGTGGCTTGGCGGTTTCTGTTCTCGTTGTCGGCAAATGCGCTGCGCCGGGTGCGCGGACGCGGCGCCTCATCGGGTGCCTCAACTGGCGTAGGCGCCATCCAACTTCATACAGCCTATCAGATCTTTTCGTGTTGACGCTGTCTCTGCTTCGTCAACCCACGACCGGATTGTCGTGCACCTTCGCTCATTCATCTGAAGGAGCAGGACGCATCGCAACCTAGGACGCTGTTTCGCATCCGCGGAATGAGCCCGAGGCAAGGGAGGAATACATGACCGAAATCTCGATGACCGTGAACGGCAGGGCGGCGCGCGCCTCTGTGCCGGACAATACGCTTTTGGTGGATTTCCTGCGCGAGCATCTTCGCCTGACCGGCACGCATGTGGGCTGTGACACGAGCCAGTGCGGGGCCTGTGTGGTTCACGTCAACGGGCGGGCGGTGAAGAGTTGCACAATGCTTGCGGCTTCCGCCGAAGGCGCGGATGTCACGACCATCGAGGGGCTGGCCAATGGCGAACTCCATCCCATGCAGGCGGCGTTCAAGGAGAATCACGGCCTGCAATGCGGCTTCTGCACGCCGGGCATGATCATGTCGGCGACCGATATGGTGGCCCGGTACCGGGCAGCCGGAAAGGAGCTCACCGAAGAAGCGATCCGTCACGAGCTGGAAGGCAATATCTGCCGCTGCACCGGCTATCACAATATCGTCAGGGCCATTCAGGATGGCGCGGCGAAGATGACTGCGAGCTAAGGGAGGAAACGAGATGAGCGAACAAGGCATCGGCGCCCGGGTCCTCCGAAAGGAAGACAAGCGCTTCATCACCGGCAAGGGCCGGTACACCGACGACATCCGCAACGAACGGCAGGCCTATGCGGCCTTCGTGCGCAGCCCGCACGCGCACGCAAAGGTCAAGTCCATCGACAGCGCGGAAGCGGAGAAGATGGACGGTGTGATTGCTGTCCTCAACGGTAAGCAATTGACGGATGATGGTATTGGCAATCTCATCTGCGGCTGGGCGGTGAACTCGAAGGACGGCAGCCCCATGAACATGGGAGCGTGGTCCGCACTCGCCACCGACAAGGTGCGCTATGTGGGCGATGCCGTGGTTCTCGTCGTGGCCGAAACGCAGGCCCAGGCACGCGCTGCTGCCGAAGCCGTGGAGGTCGATTATGAAGAACTCCCGGCAGTCGTGCATGCGGTCGATGCGCTGAAAGGTGGTGCACCGCAGGTTCATGAGAATGCGCCCGGAAACCTCATCTTCGACTGGGGTCTGGGCGAAGAGGCAGCCGTCGACAAGGCGCTTGCCGGTGCCGCGCACGTTACCGAGATGAAGATCGTCAACAACCGCCTGTCGCCAAATCCGATGGAACCGCGTTCGGCGATTGCCACCTATGACGAGGCGGAAGACCACTATACGCTCTACACCACCAGCCAGAACCCGCATGTGGCGAGACTGGTGCTCTCCGCCTTTTATCAGGTCGCGCCAGAGCACAAGCTGCGCGTCATCGCCCCCGATGTCGGCGGCGGCTTCGGCTCCAAGATCTACATCTACCCTGAAGAGATCGCCTGTCTCTGGGCCTCCATGAAAGCCAGGCGTTCGGTCAAATGGACATCGACGAGGTCAGAGGCTTTCCTCACCGATGCGCATGGCCGCGATCACGTCTCCACGGCCAAGATCGGCTTTGATGCACAAAACCGCATCGTCGGTCTGAAGGTCGACACCATCGCCAATCTCGGCGCCTATATGTCGCTCTTTTCTTCGGCGGTGCCGACCTATCTCTATGCGACCCTGCTCTCGGGCCAGTACGACATCGCCAACATCTACTGCAATGTGCGCACGGTCTACACCAACACCGCGCCCGTCGATGCCTATCGCGGCGCAGGCCGTCCCGAAGCATGCTACCTTGTCGAGCGCATCATGGAGACGGCGGCACGCGAACTGGGTGTCGATCCGGCCGAGCTGCGCCGCATCAACTTCATCCGCCAGTTCCCGCATGAGACCCCTGTCATCATGACCTATGATGCAGGCGACTTTGCCGGCAATCTCGATCAGGCGCTGGAGGCGGCTGATTACAAGGGCTTCCCCGCCCGGCGCGCGGAAGCCGCCAAACGTGGAAAGCTGCGCGGCATCGGGCTTGCCTCCTATATCGAGGCCTGCGGCATCGCGCCTTCAGCAGCCGTCGGTTCGCTGGGCGCGGGCGTCGGCCTGTGGGAGAGCGCGGAGGTGCGGGTCAATCCTGTCGGTACGATCGAGGTCCTGACCGGCAGCCACAGTCACGGGCAGGGGCACGAAACCACCTTCGCCCAGGTGGTGGCGGAGCGGTTCGGTTTGCCCATCGACAACATCCAGATCGTGCATGGCGACACCGACAAGGTGCAATTCGGCATGGGCACTTACGGCTCGCGTTCCGGCCCGGTGGGCATGTCGGCCATCGTCAAGGCGCTCGACAAGGTGGAGGCCAAGGTCAGGAAAATCGCAGCCCACGTACTTGAGGTCTCCGAAGACGATCTCGTCATCGAGAATGGCGAGGTGAAGGTGGCAGGCACTGACCGGGCGATGGCCTGGCACGAGGTTGGCCTCGCGGCCTACACCGCCCACAATCTGCCCGCCGGGATGGAGCCGGGGCTGAAAGAGGGCGCGTTCTACGATCCCGCGAACTTCACCTTCCCTGCCGGCACCTATGTCTGCGAGGTGGAGGTGGACCCCGAAACGGGCGAGACGAAAATCGTCCAGTTCGTCGCCTCGGATGATTTCGGCACCATCATCAACCCGATGATCGTGGAGGGGCAGGTTCATGGTGGCATTGCACAGGGTGTCGGCCAGGCGATGCTTGAAAACGTGGTCTATGACGACGACGGCCAGCTCCTGTCGGCGAGTTACATGGACTACACCATGCCGCGCGCCGACAATGTGCCGAGCTTCGCCATTCACCACCATTCCACCAAGAGCCCGTCAAACCCGCTAGGCATGAAAGGCTGCGGCGAGGCGGGTGCCATTGGCACACCGCCGGCGGTCATCAACGCCATCACGGATGCGATCGGCAACAACGATCTCCAGATGCCGGCCACGCCGCCGCGCGTATGGGCCGCGTTGCAGGCCGCTTCGGCAAAGATCGCGGCAGAATAGGGAGGCCCACCATGTATGATGTAACCTATCACCGTGCCGCAAGCGTCGACGATGCGGCGGCTAAATTCTCTGCCGCCTCCGACGGGCAGTTGCTTGCCGGCGGTCAGACCCTGCTTCCGACCATGAAGCACCGGCTTGCGGCGCCTTCGGATCTCATCGACCTGCGTGGCATTGCCGATCTTGTCGGGGTGAAGGTCTCGGGCCACAAGGTCACCATCGGTGCCATGACCACCCATGCGGCGGTTGCCGAAAATGCCGAACTTGCAAAGGTCTGTCCGGCTATCGTCAAGCTGGCCGGCGGCATCGGCGATCCGGCGGTTCGCCATCAGGGAACCATTGGCGGCTCCATCGCCAACAACGATCCGGCGGCAGACTATCCGGCGGGTCTTCTGGCGCTCGCAGCCACGATCCACACAAACCGGCGCGAGATTGCCGCGGGTGATTTCTTCACCGGGCTTTTCTCCACGGCGCTAGATGAGGGCGAGATCATCACCGCTGTCAGCTTCGAGGCACCAGAGGCCTGCGGCTACGCAAAGTTCCCCAACCCTGCCTCGCGCTACGCGATGACCGGGGTCTTCGTCTCCAAAGGCGGCGGCGCTGTGCGCGTTGCAGTCACGGGAGCCGGATCGGATGGCGTGTTTCGCCATGAAGGGCTGGAACAGGCGCTGTCGAAGGACTGGTCGGCCGCGGCGGTGGACGGGGTGAAAATCTCGGCTGAGGGACTCATGTCCGACATCCATTGCGATGCTGCCTATCGCGCCAATCTGATCCGGGCGATGGCCAAACGCGCGCTCGCCTGAACAGTGAGCGAGCACATCAAAGCCCGGGCGCAATCCGCCCGGGCTTTGTCCTGGGAAGCAGGGATTGTTGAGCTCGGTTCAGCGCTTCATCAGGTCGATGGCCGCTGCCGCGATGGTCTTCACCGCCGTTGGAATACACGCCTCGTCCAGGTCGAAATCGCTACGATGGAGCATCGTCTTTCGGTCCTTGAGACGCGAGCCGATTCTCAGATGCGCGCTCGGCACACGGGTCGAAAACTCCGCGTAATCCTCACTGCCCATGGAGCCCTGTGGCAGTTCGATCACCTTATCGTCGCCGATCATGCCGCGCGTGGTTTCAAGCACGGGGTGCAGGATGTCGGGATCGTTAACCACAGGTGGAACACCGATCAGGAAAGTCGGCTCGCAGGTCACGCGATGGGTTAGCGCAATGCCTGCACAGACCCGCTCGATGGCGGCTTTCACTGCCTCGCGCACGGCGGGGTTCTGACTGCGTGTCGTGCCTTCAAGCGTCACACTGTCGGGAATCTGGTTGCGCGCCGATCCGCCCTTGATCGAGCCGATGGTCACTACCGCCGCTTCCAGCGGGGCGATCTCCCGGGCAACAATCGTCTGAAGTGAAGAGACGAAATAGCCGGCGGCAACGATGGGGTCGACCGCCAGATGCGGGTGCGCACCATGGCCCGACTGGCCGGTAATGGTGATGTCGAACGGGTCCGTGGAAGCGAAGGCCGTCTTGGGATGATAGCCGATCGTGCCGCCGTCGATCAGCGGCCAGTTGTGGTAGCCGAGCATGATGTCGGGTTCGACCCACTCGAACAGGCCGTCCTCCAGCATGGCGCGCGCGCCGCCCAGCCCTTCCTCCGCCGGCTGAAACACCATCAGAGCCCGGCCCGGCAGAGCATCTGAAAGGCGTGCCAGCACTTCGCTCACACCAAGCGCAATGGCCGTGTGCGCGTCGTGCCCACAGGCGTGCATCTTGCCGGGGTTGCGCGATTTGTATTCAGGCGAAGCGGTTTCCTCAATCGGCAGCGCGTCCATGTCGCCACGAATTCCGATCGTCTTGCCGTTGCCCTGTCCGATGGTGGCTGCAACACCGGTCTTGCCGAAGCCGGAGCGATGATCGACCCCCAGACGCGTCAGTTCCCGCATCACCAGTGCCGAGGTTTCGTATTCCTCAAAGCCGAGCTCCGGGTTGGCATGGAGCTGCCGGCGGATTTCGATCAGGCGCGGTGTGATCTCGGCTGTGATCTCTTCAATGCGCGCGCGCAGGTTTTGCTCTTCACTCATGGCTGGGCAGCAGTCCTCGATAAGTAAAAAATGGCCGGCGCAGCCTGTCAGGGCCACGCCGGCAGTTGTCGTCAGGGGATCGGCTATTCCTTGCCGATTGCGACGATCTGCTTGTAGACGTCTTCGCCCCAGACACCCTTGCCCAGGTTGTCACGCACGGACTGCGTGGCTTCCATGAAAGGCGTCTTGTCGGGATGGGTGACCGTCACGCCGGCCGCTTCCATCTCGGCGATGTACTTCTTGGTCTGGTCCGGCATCAGCTCGTTGATTTTGGCGGTCGAGGCGTCATTGGCCTTCTGGAGAAGTGCCTGGTCTTCCTCCGAAAGTCCCTGCCAGAACTGATCGCTGATGACCACATAAGCGGGCTTGTTGATGTAATCGACCATCGCCACGCCCTTCTGCACCTCGAAGAACTTCTGTGCGTAGATCGTTTCGATCGGGTTTTCCTGCCCGTCCACGATGCCGGTCTGCAGGGCGGTATAAACTTCTGCGAAGGCCATCGGGGTGGGGTTCGCGCCAAGAGCCCGCAGCGATTCCACATAGTAGTCGCGTTCCGGCGCGCGCAGTTTCAGGCCGCTCAGATCGTCCATGGAGTTGATGACCACATTGGCGCTGATCTGGCGCGGGCTGCGGGGCATGAAGCCGAGCATCCGCACCTGACGTTCGGCAGTTAGACGCTCGTTCCATTCCTTGCCGAAATCCGTATCGAGCACTTTCTTGTAGTTGTCGATACCGTTCATCAGATAGGGCAGGGCGAGGTATTCGATTTCCTTGAGACCGGGGTCTCCGCTTGCCAGCATCTGCGTCGAGCCAAGCGCCATCTGTGCATAAACCTCACGCGGGGTGCCGAGCTGGTCCCCGGGGAAGATCGTCACCGTGTGGTCGGAGTTTTCCTCCACCACACGCTTGAACTCCATGGCGCCTTCATACTGCGCTTCGCCCGGTTGGGCCCAGAGCGCATAGCGGATTTCGTCCGCCTCTGCGCTGGCTGTCGCCAGAAGAACGGCGCTGAGTGCGAGTGCTTTCATCTTCATGCTGCATACTCCCCTTTTGATTTCGCTTTTGTGGATGAAGAAACGGACCGCATGTGCTCGACAAAGTCCGAGCAAAACGTCACCAGGTGATCGACGAAACGGGCGCCCTTGTCAGCCGAAGAGCGAGAGGCGTCACCGCCGGCAATCCCGTTGGAGCAGTGATCGTCCACATTGACCGGCAGGCCGATCTCCGTGCCCTGAAAGCGCACCGCGGCAAGCCCGGCAGTGGGCAGGTCGATCATCTTTCCGAACTGGGCATCGATCTCCACGGCATCCATGCGGGTCAGATCCGGGAAAAGGTGCAGATAGACCGAGGTGATGGGGTCGCCGCCATGGGCAAACGCCTTCTTTCCGAACTCGCCATGCACCTCTTTCCAGAGGGAATCGGGAATCGAACGCCACAGATTGATGCAGGGAACCAGAACGTCATGCTCTCGGCGGACCGCGCGCGTTACCTGATCGATCAGCGGCGCATTACCACTGTGGCCGTTGACGATCACAAGCTTCGTGAGCCCATGGTCGAGAAAATTGTCGAGCATGTCGCGTAGCGTGGCACGGAATGCAT
Source organism: Nitratireductor sp. (assembly GCF_017794765.1). Classification (GTDB taxonomy): domain Bacteria; phylum Pseudomonadota; class Alphaproteobacteria; order Rhizobiales; family Rhizobiaceae; genus Nitratireductor. The sequence goes on from NZ_CP051236.1 coordinate 1,283,489, forward strand.
CGGCTGAAAGCGCGATGCCGCCCGGTACCGAGCGGAAATACTCCGCATATCCAAAGGGCATGGTGGGTGCCGCAATGGCTCCGCTTTTTTCCGCCACGCGACTGGCGATTTCACGCGTCAGCATGAAGTCGCCCATCGGCACCATCGGCCCCTGGATTTCCTGCGAGCCGAGCGGGATGAGGATCACCGGATCCTCGCCCATACGCTCCTGGAATTCCAGAAAGGTCATGTCCTCCAGGAGGTGCTTGTTCGCGGTACTCATTGATGTATGGACTCCAAAGTCATTGAACGCTCAGTTTCCGAACACGAGGTTGGGAATGAAAAGGCTGATCTGCGGGAACAGGACCAGCAGCACGACCGCGGTGAAAAGCGGGATGTAGAAGGGCAACATCGCCTTCACCATCTGGCCGTGGGAGATCTTCGCGATGTCCTGTGCGATGAACATCAGCACACCCACGGGCGGCGTCGCGCCACCGATGATAAGGCTGAAGACCATCAGCACGCCGAAATGCACCGGATCGATGCCGAACTGCAGGATCACCGGAACGAGGATCGGCGTCAGCACGATCTCGGCGGAGGAGGCGACCATGAGAAGCCCGACGCCGAGAAGCATGGCAACGATCACGAAAAGCGCGATCACCGGATTCTCCGAGATGGTGGAGATGCCGTCGGCGATGGCCAGCGGCACCTGCTCGCGCACCATGATCCACGAGAAGGCCGAAGCCACGGCGATGATGGAGAGAATGCGTGCCGTTCCAAGCGCCGTGTTCTGAATGGCGCCCCAGATGTCGGCGGCCTTCACATTGCGGTAGAAGAGGCTGAGAAGCAGGCCGTAAAGCACGGCAACTGCCGCCGCCTCGGTGGGCGAGAATATGCCGAACAGAATGCCCGCCACGATGATGACCGGGAAGAGTATGGCCGGTCCGCCGCCCTTGATGGCGGTTGCCAGCTCCGGCAACGTCGCCCGCTCATAACGGGGGAATTCCCGTTTGCGCGCATAAAAATATGTGAACAGCATCTGCGTTCCGATGATCACGAAACCCGGCAGGATTCCGGCGAGAAGCAATCGCCCGATCGAGACATTGGCGAGAGTGCCGTAGATCACGAGTGCGACGCTGGGCGGGATCATCGGCCCGACCATGGAGGAGGCAACGGTCACCGCGGCGGAGAACGGCGCGGGATAGCCTTCCTTCTTCATGGCCGGAATCAGCACGGAGCCGAGCGCTGTCGTGTCGGCGGTTGGAGAACCCGACATTCCCGAAAAGATCAGGCTGGCAAAGATGTTGACCTGGGCAAGACCGCCATGGATGTGCCCGACCAGCGCCTTCGCCATGGCAATGATGCGGTCGGTCAGCTTGCAGGCATTCATCAGTTCCCCGGCGAGAAAGAAGAACGGGATCGCCAGAATGAGGAAGGAATTGATGGAGGCCGTCATGCGCTGGGTCAGAAGCGCCAGATTGATGTCGGCAAAGAAGAAATACACCATGGAGGATATGCCGATGGAAAACACCAGCGGCAGCCCCATGAACAGAAGGACCAGAAGAAGTCCGATAATCGAGATGGTCAGCATTGTGGGGTCCGCGGATCACATGGGGTCTTCATGGCCATAGGCCGGGTCGGTCTGGCGATGCATCGGCCGGACATAGACGATGCGCCCGATGATCGCCGCGATCATCAACACGGCGCCCACCGTTGCAGCCAGTCGCACCACGCCCGCAGGAAGCGGCAGGGCGGAGAGGTCCTGCATATTCTCAAGGATCACCAGCTTCACGCTGGTCCATCCCAGAATTGCAAGAAAGCCAATGGAGAGGATCGCGTTGATGTAGCGCACGATCGTGCGCAACCCTTTGGGCAACATCAGATAAAACACATCTACATTGAGATGCCGGCCATCCCAGCAAACGGCCGCCGCTCCGATGAACGCGATCCACACGATCAGCAGTTTCGCGAGTTCTTCGCTCCACACGAGTGGTGCGTTGAAGAAATACCGCAGGAAGATCTGAAGCAGCGTCACGCTCACGACGATGATGAGCAGAACGCCAACAGCGATCCTCAGCGGACGCACCAGGTCCATTGGTTTATGGTCTTTCACAGGGGTCCCCATTCTCTTTTTCAGTTACGGAAGCATGGGCAAATATTGGTTGTCCAATATATTTATCGACGCTATTTTTCTGTTTTGAATATTAATCGGGCATTGTGATGCAGTCACTCGGCGCAATCGAGTTTCGCCATCTACGCTATTTCATGCGGGTCGCGCAGGAACTGCATTTCGGCAGAGCAGCCGAAATGCTGGGCGTTTCGCAGGCACCTCTCAGCCAGCAGATTCGCCAACTGGAAGAGCGTCTTGGTGTCAGGCTGTTCGACCGCACCACCCGCAGCGTGACGCTCACACCGGCCGGCCGGGTTCTGTTTGAAAAGGCGCAACAGGTTTTGGTCTCGCTGGAAGAGGGGATCCGCGAAACGCAGGCAGCGGGCGGCCTTTCCTCCGGTCGCCTGCGCATCGCCGCCGTTTATGTAGGCCTCTACAATTTCATGTCGAAAGCGATGCGTGAGTTCAGCCGGCGCAATCCTTCTGTCCTTCTTGACATGCAGATCCACACCACGGAAGAGCAGCTCGCCCTTTTGAAGGACCGCAAAATCGACGTGGCTTTTGTGCGTCCTCCGCGCACGGCCTCCGGCATCGCCTATCGGGAGATTTACCGGGAGGGTTTCGTCGCCGTGCTTCCGGCGGAATCCCACCTTGCCTCCCGCGAGAACCTCGAAGTCGAGGATCTGCGCAACGAGAATTTCATTACCTATTCTTCGATTGTCGGCGTCAGTTATCAGGATGTGGTTCTGCAGCACTGCCGAAAGGCGGGATTCGTACCGAAAGTGGTGCAGGAGGTCAGCCACACCATGACGGTCGTTGCCATGGCGTCAGCCGGCATCGGTGTCGGGATCGTTCCGGCCTGGGTGGTTATGACGCCAATGGAGAATGTGGTTTACCGGGAGCTTCCGAAACTGCCCAGGGCCGTCTCACTCGTCATCGCATGGCGCGAAGACAGCATGAACCCCTTCGTGCGGGATTTCGTGCAATGCACACTTGCCGCCGTGGGTGAAATTGGCCACTGACGTCGCCCGTGCGCTCATATGCCCGGCGCAGGGCTGGATGGAACAGAGCCTGTGTTGTCGACGTATGAAGAAGCTTGCACAGGGTCGGACATGATCCGATTGCGGCCCGCCTGCTTGGCACCATAAAGATGACGATCCGCCCGCATGAGAAGCGTTGCAAGATCGTCGTCGGGATTCTTCAGGGCGATGCCGAAACTTGCCGAAAGCCGGACATCCTGCCGGTGGATCGAATGCACATCGGACGAAAGTGCGCTGCGCAATCGCTCGGCCAGATCTCGCGCGCCGGCGATGTCCGTATGCGGCAGAAGCAGCGCAAACTCCTCGCCGCCGATCCGGCCGACAATGTCGCTTGCGCGCGCGCATTTCCGCAGCATCCCTCCAAACGCCTTGAGGGCTGCATCCCCGACATGATGGCCGAGCGTGTCATTGATCTGCTTGAAATGATCCAGGTCGCAGACGATGAGGGCAAGCGGCGCCCTGCGCCGTGACTTCACGTGGCAGTCTGCCTGCTCTTCAAAACCGCGGCGGTTCAACACGCCCGTCAGCCCGTCCAAATCCCGGTCCTGCCGCAATTCGTTCATCACGTCGGTCAGGATTGTGGCGAGGACCGTCAGGGCAAGCGCTGCCCCCATGACGGAAAGCGAAAGTTGCAGCGTCTGCCAGAACAGTGAGTCGCCCGGAGCCATGGCCAGCGTAGGCAGAGAGCGTTTTGCCGTCAGCAGCGTTCGCGGAAAGAAATGCAAAGCAAATGCGAGCAGCACCCAAAAGAGAATATGATCGGCTCTTCCGGTGTTGCGGGTTGGCAGGATGCGCAGCGCAACCACGAGGAGAACGGCACCGTAGCTGAAGTTTTGCACATAGATCCGCGCCAGCAGATTGGGCTGAACATAGGCGAAATACCACAACGAAATCATGATTGCGGCGGTCAGGGCGATTCCTGCCACGAACCCGAGCCGCTTGCTGGCGCGGCGTAACATGCCTTCGCTCGCCAGTACCACGGCCAGCGTGTAGAGAACCCCGGAGAAGAGCGCATTCGGCCCGATTCCCGACGGCCATTGCAGGACCTGGGAAAGCATGGCGACACCGAACAGAGCGCAGGCGGCGGCGAGAATGACTGAGTGCAGGTGACGTCTGTCCACCCACCACACCCATATGAAACCGATTGCAAACACGAGCATGATTGTCGGACCGATCAGTCCGTTCATGCTGATCGCGGGGCTATTTTCCATGGGGATATCCAGCATGCTGCGAAGCGCCTCGCCATGGGCTCTGCGCTTAAAGTCCCTTCACGGTTTCCCTAATGTCAGATTCACAACAAAGGTTGAAGAGCTGTCGGTGACGCACCTCAGTGTTGTTGCCAAGGCGCGCAAACCACCTGCACCAACGGCTGATTTCCTGAGGCCATTGGCCTGTCAGCCCTGTTGGGTTAGTGCAGCTTTGCCAAATACGTCGGGGCAGGAAGTGGCATGGTAGATTATTTGATTCTTGCAGTTGCCGCGTTCTTCGCCGGTACGCTGAACACGGTGGCCGGCGGTGGAACGTTCCTCACTTTCCCGGCACTCGTCTATGCCGGTGTTCCGGTTGTGGCCGCGAATGCCACCAGCGCCGTAGCCGTGTTCCCGGGCTATCTGGGCGGCGCACTCGGGTTTCGATCCGAAATCGCTGCTTTCGAGCGTTCGCGCCTTTTGCGCATCGCAGGGCTAACGGCCCTCGGTGGGCTGGTCGGCTCGCTTCTGCTTCTTGTGTCCTCCAATGAGGCGTTCTCGCTTGTGGTGCCATTCCTGCTGGCGATCGCCACGCTCACCTTCGCCTTCGGCAATAATATTCAAAGCGTCGCCCGCCGTTTCGGCAGCGGAACGGGGGAGGGCCGGTTCAGCGCGATCCTCGTTGCGATCTATGGCGGCTATTTCAATGGCGGTCTGGGCATCGTTCTTCTGGCGCTGTTCTCGCTTTGGGGCATGCGCGATCTAAATACGATGAACGGACTGAAAAACGGTTTGTCCTTCATCCTCTCGGCCATTTCCGTGGCAACATTCGCGCTTGCCGGCATCGTCGCCTGGCCGCAGGCGCTGGTCATGATGGTTGGGGCCACGATCGGCGGCTATGCGGGCGCACCACTTGCCCGCGCGCTGCCGGCCTCCGTGGTCCGCGCGGTGGTCATCATCGTCGGAACGGTGATGAGCCTGATCTTCTTTGCAAGGTTGTTTTAGGGCTTGCAGCAGCGGCCGGTTTATTTATTCAACCAAGCCTTGCTTTTGACGCAATCTGCATCTATATCTTGCTCATCGAAATTGCTGTTGAACTTTGTTTTGCGCTGCCAAGCGCCCCTACGATCTTCCCTCAAATTCGAACTCTCTGGTGCACGGCCGCTGCCGGCATCAATTCCCTATGACGATTTGAAAGGAAAATCGTATGACTATTGGTACCGTAAAGTTCTTCAATGCCACCAAAGGTTTTGGTTTCATTGCTCCTGACAATGGCGACAATGATGTTTTCGTCCATATCTCTGCCGTCGAACGCGCCGGGATGCAGAACATCGTTGAAGGTCAGAAGCTGAGCTTCGACGTTGTGCAGGACCGCAAGTCCGGCAAGAGCGCTGCAGACAATCTGCAGGCAGCATAGTTTTCATCTCTGCGACGTGACCACGGATGTACTGGCACGGCGCATCGAGATGATCAGGAAGGTCGGGTTAGCGCCCGGCCTTTTTTTGTCGGATGCGCGAAAGACATCCATTCAGATCCGGCCCGCTGAGCCGGAGGTGTTTATTTCCTTGCGGTCACCCCAGACCATGTGCCCGCCGCCAATGTCGTACGGGGTATGCCGCGGCGGAACATAGTCCAGCCCATGCACGGGGCTCGGCAGATCCTCGGCCTTTTCCATAAAGGCGCGGCGGGGGCGTGACGGGTCGGCCACCGGCACCGCCGCCATCAGCTTCTTCGTGTAATCATGCTGCGGGTTCTCAAATATCTGCGACCGGCTGCCCATCTCCACAAAGCGCCCCATATACATCACCGCCACACGGTGGCTGATCTGTTCCACCACGGCCATATCGTGCGAGATGAAGAGATAGGACATTCCCGTCTCGTTCTGGATATCCTGCAAAAGATCGAGCACCTGCGCCTGGATCGAAACGTCCAGGGCGGCCACCGATTCATCCGCCACGATCAGTTTTGGCGAGAGGGATAGCGCCCGGGCGATGCAAATGCGCTGGCGCTGACCACCGGAGAATTCATGCGGATAGCGCCGCATCTGATCGGTCGAAAGCCCGACGCGCTTGAAGAGATAGGCAACCCGGTCTTCCAGCTCACTGCCGCTTGCCAGTCCGTGAATTTGCAGCGGTTCAGCCACCAGATCGCCGACGCGCATACGCGGATCGAGCGAGGCATAGGGATCCTGAAAGATCATCTGCACGTCACGCAGCACCGGTCGCATGGCGCGTGGTCCAAGCCCGTACGTCGGTCGGCCACCAACGCGGATATCGCCCTGCCAGGGGATCAGGTTCAAAAGAGCCTTCCCGGTGGTTGACTTGCCGCAGCCCGATTCCCCCACCAGAGAAAGCGTCTCGCCCGGCATGATGTCGAAGGAGACACCCTCCACCGCATGCACGCGCTGCACCGGGCGTTGCAGGATGCCGCCCTTGATATCGAAGCGTACGGTAAGGTCTTTCACGGAAACCAGCGGTTCGGCGGTAAGCGGCTTTTCTGGCCCTGTTCCGGGGCGGGCCGCCACGCGTTTTGGCTCCGTGGTGCCGGTCATCTCTCCCAACCGAGGCACGGCAGCAAGAAGCTCACTTGTATAAGCGTGCTCGGGCTTTGAGAAAATCACACTGGCGGGGCTGTGCTCCACCATGCGCCCATGCTGCATCACCAGCACGTCGTCGGCCATCTCCGCCACCACGCCCATATCATGCGTGATCATGATCACGGAGATGCCGAGATCCGCCTGAAGCTTGCGGATCAGCGCCAGTATCTGCGCCTGCACGGTCACGTCCAGCGCCGTGGTTGGTTCGTCGGCAATCAGGATCTGCGGGCTTTGCGCCAGCGCCATGGCGATCACGACGCGCTGGCGCATGCCACCCGAAAGCTCGTGCGGATATTGCTTGAGCCGCCGCTCCGGCTCGGGAATCTGCACCTGGTCGAGCAATTCAAGCGCGCGGGACCGGATGGTACTGTCCGAAAGCCCGCCATGAGCGGAAATCGCTCCCGAAAGTTGCTTTCCCACGGAGAGCACAGGGTTGAGTGAGGTCATCGGCTCCTGAAAGATCATGCCGATATGACGACCGCGCACCTGCCGCATTTCGGCTTCGGAGAGGGCGAGGATGTCGCGCCCTGCCAGACTGGCCGTCCCTGCCGAGACGCGCGCCATGGGCTTTGGCAGAAGCTGCATCAGCGAGAGCGCGGTCATGGATTTGCCCGACCCGCTTTCGCCTGCGATACAGAGTGTCTTACCGCTTTCCAGCGTGAAGGACAGGTCGTCGACGACCGTGCGCGCGCCGCTCGGTGTGGCCACCTGCACGGTGAGCCCGCTTACCTCCAGAAGTCCTGTGCCTGCTGTCATGTTCATGGCGCGCGCTTTGGTCATTCGGTCCTTCTCACGAAAAGACAACACGTGGGAAGTAGAACGAGACCACCCAGTTGGGCTGGTCGACGATCTCGCTGATGCGCAGGTCGCCGCAGACCGAACACAGCATGTAAGCGTCTTCGGGCGAGAGCCCGCGCGTGGCGCACAGAAGGTCGATCATGCCGGAAAGGGCGGCCCGCGCCCCCTCCATGAGGTCGGAGCCGATGCCGGTCGTCACCTCATAGCCTTCCGCATCCAGATGCCGCGTCACTGGCCCCGGCGTGGTGAAGCGCGGCATGGCAAGGTTTGCGCCCTTCACCACGTCCAGCTTCACCGCCACGTTCATCTGGCTTTCGATGGCCGTGCCGCACACTTCGCCATCGCCCTGTGCGGCGTGGGTATCGCCGATGGAGAACAGCGCCCCCTCCACCTCGACCGGCAGATAGAGCGTGGTGCCCGCTGCCAGATCGCGAATGTCGAGATTGCCTCCCATGCGCCGGGGCGGCACCACCGAGTGCAGACCCGGCTCCGCCGGTGCCAGCCCGATGGTTCCGGCAAAGGGTTTCAGCGGCACACGGCCATGCTTGCCAAAGGCCGCCGGCTCAAGGCTTGCCGCGTCATAGTTCCACAGCGTTAGCGCCGGGTCCTTGAACTGGTCCGCCAGGAGCCCGAAACCCGGAATGTTCGCCGTCCAGCCGAAGCCGGACGGTTTGAACGAGAGGATTTCCACTTTTAGTGCATCGCCCGGCTTGGCCCCTTCCACATAGATGGGGCCGTTGACCGGGTTGACCTTGGAGAAATCCAGCGTGGCGATATCGTCCACGGTGCTGTCGGGCGAAAAGTGGCCGGAGCCGGAATCGAGACACTCGAATTCCAGCGTCGAGCCCGGCGTCACCCTTTCGGCGGGCGGGATCGAATGATCCCACCCAAAATGGTGATGGCGCCCGTGAATGGTGTAGTCGCAGTTACTGCACATCTTTGGCAAAAACCTCGTCATAGTGGACGGGAATGTGCACCGGATCGACGAACAGCTTGTCGTCGCCGCCGATGCGTTCAGAGCGGATAGTGAAGCGCTCTTCGTTGAAGATCGGCGCCCAGGGGGCGTCTTCCATCACCTTCAGATAGATGTCGCGCCACATGGCCTCGCGCTCGCCGGCCTTTTCCGGGTCGACCATGGCATCGGCGTCCTTCGCCATGGCATCGAGATCCTCGTTGCAATACCAGGCCCAGTTCCAGCCGCCCGGCACCGCGCCGTCGCAGCCGAGGATTGGACCGTAGAAGTTGGACGGATCAGGGAAGTCGGCAATCCACGCCATGCCGCCCGACCAGATCATCGGGGCCTGGTCTTCTTCGCCGCCAGCGGCAATCACATTGGCCTGCGCCAGCGACTTGATGGAGGCATTGATGCCGATGGCCTTCAGATCCTGCTGGATCGCCTGCGCGATACGCGGCTGCGGGTCGGTGTTCATGACGTAGAGTTCGGTCTCGAACCCGTCGGCAAGCCCGGCCTCGGCCAGAAGCGCCTTTGCCGCTTCCGGATCATAGGCATAGCCCTCATAATCCTTGGCATAGCCCGGCATGGAGGGCGGCAGAGGCTGGTTGGCGGCAACGGCGCGGCCATTGATGATGCGCAGGATGCGGTCCTTGTTGATGGCCATGTTCACGGCCTTGCGCACTTCCGGCTTGTCGAAGGGCTCCATCTTCACATTCATGGTCACATAGCCGGTGTGAAGCTGGCCGCCCTGAATGATCAGATCCTTGAATTTGGGGTCGTTCTTCACCTCGATGAACTTTGCCGGCGGAATGCCGTCGCCCGGCACGTCCACTTCACCGTTCTGCAGGCGCAGGAGGGCCACAACCGGCTCCTGACCCACCTCAAAAATAATCTGGTCGAGCTTCGGCACGCCGGGGTTCCAGTAGTCTTCGAAGCGCTCGAAGACGAGGCGCTGGCCGAGCGTCCATTCCGCCAGCCTGAACGCGCCGGAGCCGACGGGATGCTTGCCGAAGTCCGCACCGTGTTTTTCGACTTCTTCCTTCGGCACCACATGGGCGAAGTTGAGCGCCAGCACATGCAGGAAGGTCGCATCAGGCCGCGAGAGCTCGAACTTGATGGTGTGATCGTCCACCACGGTGATGCCCGATAGCCCGTCCGCATCGCCGCTGGAGGCTTCTTCAAAGCCCTTGATGGAACCGAAGAAGCCGGCACCGGGGCTCTGGGTCTTAGGGTTCACCGTGCGCTCAATGGAGTATTTCACATCCTCGGCGGTCAGGTCGCGGCCATTGTGGAATTTCACGCCGTCACGCAGCTTGAAGGTGAAGACCGTTCCGTCGTCGGAAATCTCATAGGATTCGGCGATCTCCGGGCGCAGCTCGGTGGTGCCGGGCACATAATCCATCAGCCCGTCGAACAGCGATTTGATCATCGACCAGTTCTGCCAGTCATAGCCGATGGCCGGATCGAGCGTGGAGACGTCATCCTTGTAGGTCACGGTCATGGAGCCGCCCTGCTTGATATCCTGCGCAAAAGCAGGGGCCAGCATGGCGGAGGTGGAAAGGGCAGCGGCGGCAACGCCGGCCAGAAGCAGATTTCTCATCTCAAGTGTTCCTTTCTCTGGTGCTGCACATTTTGTTGGTCCTGCATCAGCGCAGCTTGATGCGCGGGTCGATCAACGGAGTGATCAGATCGGCAAGCAGATTGCCGAGCACGATGGCGCAGGCCGAAACCAGCGTGACGCCCATGATGATCGGTATGTCGACGCGCTGGATTGCCTGCCAGGCGAGCTGGCCGATGCCCGGCCAGCCAAACACGCTTTCCACCACCACAATGCCCGACATGAAGAGCCCGATGTCGATGCCGATCATGGCGATGATGGGCAGGATGGCGTTGGGCAGCGCATGGCCGAAAAGAACTCTTGCGCGGGTCAGACCGGTGGCGCGCGCAGTGCGAATATAGTCCTGGCGCAGAACGTCGATCAGCGACGAACGCATCATGCGCGAATACCAGCCGGCCCCCAGAAAGCCGAGCGTGATGGAGGGCAGGATGAGATGTGCGAAGGTGCCGTAGCCGCCGATGGGGAACCAGCCGAGTTTCACCGCAAACACGTAGAGCAGCAGAATGCCGATCACGAATTGCGGGGCCGAAACACCCACGAAAGAGGCGATCATTAGCGTGTCGTCGGTGCGCGAGCCGCGCTTCAGCGCTGCCACCACGCCCATGGTCAGGCCCAGAACGAGTTCGCAGAAGATCGCACCCACCATCAAAAGAAGGCTTGCGGGCAGGCGGGAAGCAATGAGTTCGGAAACTTCTGTCTTTTGCAGATAGGAGCGGCCGAGATCCCCGTTCAAAAGTCCGCCGAGATAGCGCAGATATTGCTCATAAAAGGGGAGGTTCAGCCCAAGCTGTTCGCGGATGTTCTCCACCGTCGCAGCGGTCGCGCTGCGGCCGGCGATCTGGCGCGCGGGGTCGGCTGGCACGAGATAGAGCAGCACGAAGGTCACGAAGCTGATGCCGAGCAGGATCAGCGCGGTCTGGATCAGGCGGCGGGCGACATAGGCAAGCATCAGTGGCGCCCCTGCTGTGTCGGGTCGAGAATGTCGCGCAGCGCGTCACCCACAAGGTTGAAGGCCAGTGCCAGCGCGAGGATGGCAACGCCCGGAATGAAGACGAGCCAGGGCGCGGAGGTGAAATAGGTCTGGTTCTCGAAGATGATGTTGCCCCAGGAGGGAATGGGCGGCTGAACGCCGATGCCGAGGAAGGAAAGCGTTGCCTCCAGAAGCACGGTGGTGGCGATCCCGAGCGTCGCCCACACGATGATCGTGGAGAGCAGGTGCGGCAGGATATGGCGGAACAGGATGCGGCCTGCGCCTGCACCCATAGCGCGTTCGGCCACCACGAAATCGCGTTCGGCGATGGAGCGTGTCTCGGTATAGGTCACGCGTGCGATCTGCACCCAGTTCACCATGGCGATCACCATTGCGACAATCCACAGGCTTGGGCTGAAAATCGCCGCCAGAACGATAGCCAGAAGCAGCGCCGGAAAAGCCATCATCAGATCGGTGAAGCGCATCAGCACCGTGTCGACCCAGCCGCGAAAATAGCCGGCCGATATGCCCACCGCGGAGCCGATCACCACGGCGATGCCATTGGCCACCACGCCGATGATCAGCGATGTCTGCGCGCCATAGATCAGGCGGCTGAAGAGATCGCGTCCCACGAGATCGGTGCCGAACCAGAACTGCGCATTGGGGGGCAGCGGTGCACCCTCGATGGTCAGCCCTTCGAAAAATTGCTCATAGGGATTGTAGGGTGCAAGCCACGGCGCAAAGACTGCGGCCAGAACCACCACCGCGATGATGATGAGCCCTGTCAGCGCCAGAGGCCGGCGCAGGAGACGCATCACTACCGAAGGCGTTTCGGCCCCGGTGTTCTTTTCAGCGAGTGTTTGTGACATTCGTCCGTCCGTCTGTGTCGAAGCCGGCCACCACGCCACCGGCGGCTTTCTCGATCGAACGTCGCTCTGCCATGGCGGTCCTGCGAAGATGGTTGTAGGCGGTTTCGGCATCGCAATTGTGCTTCAGCATCAGTATGGCCGTCGCCTCGGCCACAACCTGCCTTTGGGCGAGCTGCTCCTTCAGTCGGGCAATCTCTTCCGTCTGTGCGGTGCGCCGCAGAAACCCCTGGCTTGCCACCACAAGCGCGCTGTAAAGTCCGGCGCTGCCGATGGGCTTCAAGAGCTGAGCATCCGCGCCCTGGCCAATCGTCCATGCGATGCGGCCCGGGGCTTCGGAGCCGATCAGTGCAATGATCGGCATGGGCGCCAGCCCCGGTGCCCAGGGAAACTGCTCGTCATAACCCATATCGGCATCGATCAGGAGCACATTGAAATCGCGCATCGCCCCGCTCTCTTCCAGCGTCGGCCAGGCCTGTTCGGCCGCGATGCCGATACGGGCGCATTGGGCGGACAGCGCGTCCACATTCTGGTGCGGCCGGTGCAGGATCAGCGCCCGCCAGCCGACGAAATTGGGCGTATGTGCAAGGGCCGGGCTCATCGCACCACCCTTAGCTGCCGCGCATCGGCGGCGGTGCCCGCATAGAGCCGGTCAAGCGGCGTTGCGGTCAGGAACGGGTCGGGCGCAATGGCCTCTGGGCAATAGTGAACGATTTCGAAATCGCCGTCGGTGCGTGTGCGGCCTATATGGGCGAAAAGGCTCACATGATTGGTTGCGCGGTCGACGCGCAAAGACCCCAGCGGTGTTATGGTCTGGTGGTTTCTTGCTGCTTCCAGAACACCCTGTGCGTCGTCGCTGCCTGTCTTGCGGATCGCCTCGGCGATCGTTACCACGGCCGCATAGGCCTGCACGAAAAATGCGTCTGCCACCTGTGTCGGATTTTCGGCCTTCATGCGGGCGGCAAACCGATCATTTTCCTCGCTTGCCAGCGCCCGGAAATAGCTTGAAACCGTATAGTGCCCGGCGGCATCGACTCCCAGCCGCACTGTTTCGTTTTCACACAGATTGCAGCTCACCACAGGGCAGTTTTCCGGCAGGAAAGCCGGATCCTCCTGTCCGAGCGCCCGATAGGCGGCGAGGAAGGCATAGGAGGAATTGCCAATCAGATTGTTGAGAATGAAGTCCGGACGTTTCTCGCGGATTTCATCGATGAGATGTCCAATGTCATCATCGCCAATCGGCACGTAGCGCTCGCCCAATACGCTGCCGCCCGAACGGGTCAGAACGTCACGGGCAATGCGGTTGGTTTCCCATCCCCAGATATAATTCGCGCCTGTCAGGAAGCCGCGACCGCCGAAGCGTGGAACAATGTAATCGAGCAGTGGCACGAGCTGCTGGTTGGCGCAGGCTGCGATGTAGACAAGGTTTTCCGAGACCTCGAAACCCTCATAGACACAAGGGTACCAGAGCAGCGCGTCGAGCTTTTCGACGACGGGGATCACCTCCTTGCGGCTCCATGATGTGGTGCAGCCGACAATGTGCTGCGCGCCCGTCTGACGGATGAGATCGCGGCAAAGCTCCGCGTAGCGGTCAGCATTCCCCTTCGGGTCTGCGTGGTGGGCTTCGAGCTGGAAAGGGTAGGTGTCATCGGCGTTGATGTCGGCCACAGCCGCCAGAGCGCCAAAATAGCCCTGCTCGGCCGGGCGGCTGTAGCCACCGGAACGCGAAAACAGGACGCCGATCGGATAAGTTTTCACACTCGTTCCCCAAAACGCAAAGGGCCCCGACGGGAACAACAATATTCCCGGCGAGGCCCAGATGCCAAAATCTTATTATCGCTCAAGCCTAGCTGGCGAAACGAAACTGTCAAGCCATCCGGCATGATCATTTTATCTCCCGTCATGAACGCGCTCAGAGCGGGACTGCACGGCAGCAAGAACCTATTTCACGCTTCTCAATGATAATTTATTGACAAAATGTCTGGAAATGTTTTCTTTTACTGGCAGGGCCGCTCACGAAAGCGCGGAATTCATGCGACTGCCACCCATCTGGTCTAAAGACTAGGGCCAGGCGCAACCGGGTTCAATGGGTTTTTCGGCCTGTCCTTCAGATGGGAGTATCTATGCCGCAGCTCGGACAGGACACGTTACTGGATATTCGTTCGCTGGCCGTGGCCTTCGGCTCGAACCGCGTTGTCGATGATCTGAGCTTCAGGGTTGCTCCCGGTCGCACGCTTGCCATTGTGGGCGAATCCGGTTCCGGAAAATCGGTCACCTCGCTCTCCATCATGCGGCTGATCGACCACATGAACGGCACCATCGTCAACGGAGAGATCCTGTTCGACGGCGGCAACGGCCCGGTCGATCTTGCGAAGGCCTCGATCGACACCATGCGCCGGGTACGGGGCAAGGACATCGCCATGATTTTCCAGGAGCCGATGACCTCGCTCAACCCGGTTTTCACCATTGGCGATCAGATCGCCGAAGTGTTGATGCTGCACGAGGGCGTTTCGAGGAAAGAGGCGCTGCGGCAGGCGGGTGACCTTCTGGAAATGGTCCGCCTGCCCGATGCTCGCGCGCTTCTGTCGCGTTATCCGCACCAGCTTTCGGGCGGTATGCGCCAGCGCGTGATGATCGCCATGGCGCTCGCCTGCAAGCCCAAACTCCTGATCGCGGACGAGCCCACCACCGCACTCGATGTCACCATTCAGGCGCAGATCCTCTCGATCATCCGCGACCTTCAGGAAAAGCTCGGCATGGCCGTCATCTTCATCACGCACGACATGGGCGTGGTGGCCGAGGTCGCCGATGATGTGGTTGTCATGTGGCGCGGCAACAAGGTCGAGGAAGGCCCGGTCGAGCAGGTATTTGCCAGCCCGCAGCATGCCTATACGCAGACCCTTCTCTCCGCTGTTCCAACACTCGGTTCGATGAAGGGCGAGAAATATCCCAAGCGTCTGCCTGTTGCCGTCATGGATGGCGAAACGCCCCGCCTCGTGGGCGAGGAGCACCTGCAGGATACCGCCCGCTACGACCAGTCCCCGATCCTGAGTCTGAAGAACCTTGAAACCCGCTTCGATATAAAGAGGGGCTTCTTCGGCGGGGTCTCCCACCGCGTCCACGCGGTCGAAAAGGTCAGTCTCGATATCTGGCCCGGCGAGACCCTTTCGCTGGTAGGCGAATCCGGCTCCGGCAAATCCACCATCGGGCGCACCATCCAGCAGCTACAGGCGGCCACTGGCGGTGAAATCTATTTCGAGGGCAGGGCCATTTCCGCCATGTCGTCGGCCGAGCGCCATAGCCTGCGCCAGAAGGTGCAGTATGTCTTTCAGGACCCTTTCGCTTCGCTTGATCCGCGCCGCACTGCCGGCTTTTCAATTGCCGAGCCCATCCTCACGCATGGTTTGATCGACGGTGCCGCGGCCCGTCAGAAGCGCGTTGAGGAACTGCTTGAACGCGTCGGCCTCAGGCCCGAACACGCCCGTCGCTACCCGCATGAGTTCTCCGGCGGCCAGCGCCAGCGCATCTGTATCGCCCGCGCGCTCGCCTCGCGTCCGAAACTCATCATCGCCGATGAGGCGCTTTCAGCGCTCGATGTTTCGGTTCAGGCGCAGATCATCAACCTGATGATGGAGCTTCAGGCCGATGAGGGGCTCTCCTATCTCTTCATCAGCCATGACATGGCGGTGGTGGAAAAGGTCAGCCATCGCGTTGCCGTGCTCTATCTCGGCCAGATCGTCGAAGCGGGCTCGCGCGAGGCCGTTTTCGAGCGCGCCACGCACCCCTACACGAAGAAACTGCTCTCGGCCGTTCCCGTCGCCGACCCGACAAAGCGGCCCGACCGGCCCATGCTCGAAGGCGAAATTCCAAGCCCGGTTCGCCGGGTGGGCGACGAGCCGGAAATCAAACCTCTGGTGGAGATCGCGCCCGACCATCTGGTCGCACGTGACGCCACAGGCTGATCACTGGAACACAAACGCAAAAGAAACGGAGGACTTTTCATGACATTCGGCAAAACACGCGGCGCATTGCTGGCCGCCGTGCTGGCGGCGCTGCCGTTCGGCGCGATGCCGGCGCAGGCCGCAGGCACGCTCACCATTTCTTCCCCGCAGGATCCGGGAAGCTGGGATCCGATCGACACCTTCCTGGTGAACTGGTCGTCCGTCGCCACCAACATCTATGACGGTCTGGTCTATCGCGGTCCCGACACAAAGATCGTGCCTGCACTGGCCACCGAGTGGGACGTGCTCGACGAGGGCAAGCGCATCCGCTTCAAGCTGCGTGAAGGCGTCAAGTTTCACAATGGCGAGGATTTCAACGCCGAGGCCGTGAAATTCACCTTCGACCGCCTGCTCGGCGAAGAAGGCAAAAAGGGCCCGCAGCGCTCCAACTACGCCGTGATCGAAAAGGTCGAGATCGTTGACGATTTCACGGTCGATCTGGTTCTGACCCAGCCCGATCCGGTTCTCATTACGAAGCTCGCCGGCTACGGCGCAATGATCGTGCCGCCAAAATACGTCACCGAGAACGAAGAAGACTTCGTCAACGCAAATCCCGTTGGCACCGGCCCGTTCAAGATGACCTCCTATGAGCCGAAGGTCGGCGTGAAGCTTGAGGCCTTCGCCGATCACTGGGGCGGCGCACCGAAGCTCGACGCCGTCGAGTACCGCTTCATCTCGGAGCCGGCCACCGCCGTTGCCGAGCTGCAGGCCGGCCGTGTCGACATCGTCATCCCGCCGACCATCCCGATCTCCATGGTTCCCACCATCGAGGCTGACGACAAGCTCGAAATCGTTTCCGTCACCAGCCCGACGGTCTATGCCCTGCGCTTCAACACCGGTAACGGCATCACCGCCGATGAGCGAGTGCGCAAGGCCATGATCATGGCGGTCGACCGCAAGGCCATCATCGACGCCGTTCTCGGCGGTCAGGCCAAGCAGATCGCATCCTTCCAGTCGGAACTGTCCTTCGGCTATGACCCGGAAATGGAGCCGCTGCCGTTCGATCAGGCAAAGGCCAGGGAGCTTTTGAAGGAAGCAGGCGTTGCTGCCGGCGCACCGGTCCAGATCGACATTCGCGGCAATGACGCCACCTTCGGTGAAGTCACGCAGGCGGTTGCGAGCTACCTGCAGATGGTTGGTCTCAACGCCACTATCAAGCCGTATGAGACCAACGTCCTGCTCAACGACATCATCCCGCAGGGCAAGACCGGCGAGATGTTCCAGCAGAGCTGGGGCGGCTGGACGCTCGATTACGACAACACCGCTTACCTGATGTACCACACGGGCGAGCGCTGGAACCCGTATGACAGCGACAAGGAGCTCGATGCGCTTCTGGAATCGCAGCGCCCGATGATCGACGCTGAAAAGCGCGAGAAAGTGCTGCAGGAGATCGCCCGTTACGCGGCCGATCGCGCGCTCGAAATGCCGCTCTACAACCTCAATGCGATTTACGGCGTCAACAAGCGGGTGAAGAACTTCATCGCACCGCCGGACAGCCGCATGCGCCTCAACGAGGTTGAAGTCGAATAGTCCTCCCAGGACGTGAATGTCGGGGGCGGCCCGTGCCGCCCCCGAGCCCGTGAACTTTGCGCGAGCGCGCAGAACCTATCCCGGAGGCTCTGGTGGCCAGTTTTCTTCTCAAACGCATCCTGCAGGCGGTGTTCGTCGTTTTCGTCGTCACCCTTACGGTGTCGTTCGCCATCCGGCTGACCGGTGATCCGGCGCTCATGCTCTCCCAGGGTGCGGGCAGCGTCACGGAAGAAGATCTGGCGAATATCCGTCAGGCGCTCGGCCTCAACGAGCCATTCATCGCCCAGTACTGGGATTTCATCAAAGGTCTGTTCGTCGGCGATTTCGGCCGCAGCTTCCTCGGAGGCACCTCGGTATCCCTGCTCATTTCCAAGGCTTTGCCGGCCACGCTGGCACTGGCCTTTTCCTCCTTGCTGGTGTCCATCGCGATTTCCATCCCGCTCGGCATCCACGCGGCGGTCAACAAGGGCAGGACCGCCGATCAGGTGATCCGCATCCTGTCTCTGGTCGGGCTTTCCTTTCCGAATTTCTGGCTCGCCATCATGCTCGTCCTGGTGTTCTCGATTATGCTGCAATGGCTGCCGCCATCAGGCATGAGCGGGTTTGCCAGCTTCATCATGCCGGCAGTCACCATGGGTGTCATTCTCACCGCCACCAATGTGCGCCTGGTGCGCACGGCCATGCTTGAGACGCTGCGTTCGCAGTATATCCAGGTCGCCCGTGCAAAAGGCCTGAGCGAGAGCAAGGTGCTCTACAAGCATGCGCTCAGAAACTGCGCCATTCCGCTGATCACCTATTTCGGCCTCCAGTTCGGCGGCCTTCTGGGCGGCATTGTCGTCATTGAGCGCGTGTTCAACTGGCCGGGCCTCGGCACGCTCGCCTTCGATGCGGTGGCCGGACGTGACTATCCGGTCCTGCAGGCGGTCATCACCGTGCTTTCGCTGCTCATCATCGGCGTCAACCTTTTGGTCGACATCGCCTATGGGCTGGTCGATCCGCGCATCCGCAACCGATAGGAAAGGACGCAATCATGGCACAGGCTGTTTCGCGTTTGCGTCACTTCAAGAACATCGAGTTTATTCTCGGCATCCTTCTTGCCGGAACGATGACGCTTTTGGTCCTGCTTTCACCGCTGCTCTTTCCGGATGGCGGCGAGCAGATCAACCTGACGGCACGTCTCACAAAACCCTTCACCGACTGGGCGCACATTCTGGGCACCGATCCGCTGGGCCGCGATGTGCTGGCGCGTGTGATAACCGGCGGCAAGATTTCGCTTCTGGTCGGCTTCACCTCCGTTGCCGGCGCCGTGGTAATCGGCGTCGTCATGGGGCTGATCTCGGGCTACTACCGCGGCTTCTGGGACATGCTTGTCATGCGCTTTGCCGATGTGCAGCTGGCGCTCCCCTTCATCCTTCTTGCAATCACCTTCATTGCCATTGTCGGCGGCGGCATCACCAACACGATCATCCTGCTCATCGTGTCGCAGTGGGTGCAGTATGCCCGCCTTGTGCGCGGCTCCGTCCTGTCGCTCAACGACCGTGAGTTCATCCATGCCGCCAAGGCCATCGGCGTGCCGGATTTCAAGATACTGTTCCAGCACCTTCTGCCGAACCTCGCCGGGCCCGTCATCGTTCTGATGACGCTCAACGTCGCCACCAACATTCTTCTGGAAAGCTCGCTAACCTTCCTTGGCCTCGGTGTCGATCCGACGATCCCTAGCTGGGGGGGCATGCTGGCCGATGGCCGCACCTATCTGCAGAACGCCTGGTGGGTCAGCGTCTTTCCGGGGCTTGCAATCCTCTTCACCGTGCTCGGCCTGAACCTTCTTGGCGACTGGCTGCGCGATCTTCTCGATCCAACAGGACGCACAGAAACATGACCGCGATCTTCGAAAAGACCTTCGACCGCACGCTCGACCGTCTGCTCGCCGACTACGCCACAGAAGCATGGCGCGGCGCCGAGCTGGAGGCATGGCTTTTCGAGGATGAGGCCGCGCGCCGCGCCGCCGAAAAGCGTTTCGAGGCAGCGGGCGTCACCGCCCGGCTGCACAGCGCCTACAAGCCTCTCGTCCACTTCTTTCTCGAAGAAGCGCCAGCCTCCCATACACGCATCGCCATCACCTATCCGGTCAGCTCTGCCGCGCCCGCGCAGCGTTTCCTTTTGGAAGCCTATCCGCTGGCCGGCATGGTGGACGAAGCGGAGATCGCTTTCACCCCGGCTCCGGTCGATGGCCCGCACGAATATGGCGTCGAGATCACGGCCGTGGATGGAACCGTTTCCCATCACAAGGTCTTCGCGCCGAACCGGTTTGCCGAAGATCACATTGGCGAAAAGCTTCTCTCGCCCTGTGGCTGGCTGCGCCTGCGCCATCCCGATGGTCGCGTCGTTGACGAGGCGCTCGCAACCGATTTCGAGCGCCTCTTTCACGAAACGATTGCCGCCATCGATGCGTATCCATGGGGTGAGGACGAGCCATTTTTCGACGCGCTTCACATCAGTGTTTCCATGCCGGGTGCGGACCGGCGGTTGCCGGTCGGCGAAGAGGCGATCAGCCTGCACGAAGCGCTGCACGAGGACTTCTATTTCTCGCTGCTTGAACTCTTCCAGAAGAAGTCGGGCCGCAAGCTTGGTTCGCGCGGGCTTCAGCCCGGCCAGATCATCCCTGTGATTGCTACTGGCGAAGGCGCGATCACCGTCAAGGTCGAAACCCGGCCGCTCACCACCGAACCCGCCCTTTGGCCGGCGCAGCCGCTGCACCAGGCCGTGGGGCCGTTCTCCGTCTCGATGGTCGCCGAGACGCTTGAAAAGATTGGCGGCGAGGCGTTCGAGGTGGCTTCGCGGTCCGGCCGCGCTGTTCCGGCGCGCCATGTGCGCGGAACCGATCACCCGATCATGCTGAGCGGTGGGCAGCATCCCAACGAGATTTCCGGCGTTGCCGGCGCGCTGCGCGGCGCATCGCTCTTGGCCGAGCGCGAGGAAGCGCATTTCACGGTGTCGCCGCTGGAAAACCCGGACGGCTATGCGCTTCATTATGCGCTGTGTCAGAGCCAGCCGCACCACATGCACCACGCCGCCCGCTACACCGCGCTTGGCGATGATCTGGAGTATCGCGAAGCCGAACCCCTTTATGAAAAAGCCATTCGCCGCGAAGCTTTTTCACGCACGAAGGCGGCGCTCCACGTCAATCTGCACGGCTATCCCTCGCATGAGTGGACACGACCGCTGACGGGCTACATTCCGCGTGGTTTCGAGATGTGGACGGTGCCGAAGGGCTTTTTTCTGGTCGCCCGTCACAAGCCCGGGTGGGCCGAGCGCACGCGTCGACTGATTGAAAAGGTGACGGCTGAACTGGCGAAGGTGCCGGGGCTGGCTGCTTTCAACGCGGCGCAGATAAGGCTTTATGAGATCCACGCCGGAACGCTTCAGTTCGAGGTCTTGAACGGCTTCCCGATCACCATCACGGAGGTCGACCGCCACGACGCGCCGATGACGCTCATCACCGAATATCCGGATGAGACGGTCTATGGTGATGCGTTTCGGCTGGCCCATGAAGCGCAGACCCAAACGGTGATCGCCGCCTATGACGCGCTTCAGGAAATGATGGCGGAGAGCCTGATAGTTTAGAGCATCGGACCGAAAAGTGGAATCCGGTTTTCGGATTATTCCGATGCTCCAACTATAGACTACCTAGATCGTCCTTTGTGCGTCCGGATGGACGCATGGCGATCTAGGCCTGATCGGCCTTCTTGGCCGCCGCCTCGCTGTGCCAGGCGTGGTCGATGGAGCCTTCCTCGGCCTTGTGGAAATATTGCGAGCAGACGAGCCAGCCCTTGAGCGGGCGCAAAAGCGCCATGCAGCTCAGGATCGTCAATGGCACGGTCGTGAAAACGTGGACCCAAAGCGGCAGTTCGAATGCCATCTGGAACCACACCCCGAAGGCGAGCGCGGGAACGGCGGCTATGGTCATGGCGAAGAAGGCTGGACCGTCGGCCGGATCGGCGAAGGAGTAGTCGAGCCCGCAGACCTCGCAGCTTTTCGCCAGCTGGAGATAGCCTTTGAAGATGTGACCCTGCTGGCATTGCGGGCAGCGGCCAAGGGTCCCCGTCAGCATCGGGTTGTCGGTGGGTGTATACTGGGCGTTCTTCATCGCGGCCTCTCCATTTCAGGGTGCAGTCTCATCGAAAGAAGACTGCGTGGCCATGTGACAATTCAGCTTGCGACAAAATTGCCGAAAAGTCCCGGAAATTCCGGAATTTTAGGTAAAACGCTTTCGTTTTCCGGAAAACGACGTGTTTTTACGTCAAAAGATTTTGCCCGTGAAAATCGTCCTTCGCGGCCTCCGCTTCGGTCTTGATGAAGTCCGTCAGCATCCGAATGCGCGGTGTGTGCGCGACGTCCTGATGGGCGATGCACCAGTAGTAGCGTTCGAGATGAATCTCTTTTGGTATGACCGGAACAAGATCGGGGTAGTGGCGTGCCATGAAGTTCGGCATCACGCACAGCCCCAGCCCTTTTCGCGTGGCGGCAAGCTGCGCGTGAATGCTGGAGCTTTGGTAAAAGGCACGAACGCCCGGCAATATCTCCCGATGGTAATCGAGGCCCGGCGTGAAAATCATGTCTTCGATGTAGCCGATGATGCGGTGGGAGGCCAGATCGGATTTGCGCCGCACCGGCGGGTGCTTTTCCAGATAGTCGCGGGTGCCATACAGAAACAGGCGGTACATGGTGATTTTTTCATAGTGATGTGAGCCCGCCCGATTGGTGGACAGGGTCACCGACATGTCCGCCTCGCGGCGTGACAGTGAGACGATCTGCTGGATGATGAGGAGCTCGATCGACAGGGAGGGCAGGGAGCGCGCCAGATCGGGCAGGCGGTCGGCAAGAAAGAAATTGCCGAACCCTTCCAGCGTGCTGATGCGCACGACACCGCTGACGGAGGTTGCGTCACCGGCAAGTTCGCTCTGCACATAAGACGCCTCGCGCTCGATCACCTCGGCCCGCTCGACCATCTTTTCGCCGGCCGCTGTCAGGAGGTAACCGCGGGGGTTGCGCTCGAAGAGCCGTGTCCCCAGCGCCTGCTCAAGCCTGTCGATGCGACGTGAAACCGTAGCGTGATTGGTTCTGAGCTTGCGCGCCGCCGCAGAAAGCTGGCCCGTCCGCGCGACAGCAAGGAAATATTGGAGGTCGTCCCAGGAAAATGGTCGCATCGATCTGTACGTTTTTGCACCGTGTTTGTGCAAAAATAGAGAGTTGTGTGCGGAAAGGTCAATGCTATGACTATAGGCATGGTCGTGCATGAGGGAAGGGAGGCCCGGTTCGCACCGGCTTCACCATCCAGATTGATCATGCCGATTTTCCTGCAGGGTGGCGTGCGGAGGAGCACGAACGCGCCTTGCGGATCTGGATAGCCGCTGCCACGCGTCTCGTGCTGGCCAGGGTTCACCGTTTTGGGAGGAAAGATCGATTATGAAAATTCTTGCGCTTGCATCCATGGCCCTCATGACGGCCACCGCCATTCCCGCCATGGCCCAGGTTTCCGATGAAAAGGTGAAGATCGGCATCCTGAACGACCAGTCGGGCGTCTATGCCGACTTTGGCGGAAAATGGTCCTACGAGGCCGCGTTGATGGCGGTTGAGGACTTCGGCGGCACCGTTCTCGACAAGCCCATTGAGGTGATCACCGCCGATCATCAGAACAAGCCCGATATCGCCTCCAACATCGCCCGTCAGTGGTATGACACTGAAGAGGTGGACGCGATCATGGAGCTGACCACCTCTTCGGTGGCGCTGGCCGTGCAGGGGATCTCGAAAGAGAAGAAGAAAATCAACATGGTCACCGGCGCGGCGACCACGGAACTGACCGGCGCGCAGTGCTCGCCCTACGGTTTCCACTGGGCCTATGACACGCATGCGCTGGCCGTCGGCACAGGCGGCGCGCTGGTGGAACAGGGTGGTGACACCTGGTTCTTCCTGACCGCGGACTATGCCTTCGGTTACTCTCTGGAAGAGCAGACCGGCAATTTCGCCAAGTCCAAGGGCGGTGAAATCCTTGGAGCCGTGCGGCATCCGCTTGCCACCACCGACTTCTCCTCCTTCCTGCTTCAGGCGCAGGCCTCGGGCGCGAAGGTGATCGGTCTGGCCAATGCCGGTCTCGACACGGCAAATGCGATCAAGCAGGCCGCCGAATTCGGCATCGTGGCTGGCGGGCAGCGCCTTGCGGCTCTTCTGTTCACACTGGCTGAAGTTCATGGTCTTGGCCTTGAAGCCGCGCAGGGACTGACGCTGACGGAAGGCTTCTACTGGGATCGCGACGATGAATCGCGCGAGTTCGCCCGCCGTTACTACGAACGCACCGAGCGGATGCCCAACATGATCCAGGCCGGCACTTATTCCGCAGTGATGCAGTATCTTAAGGCCATCAAGGAAGCCGGTACGGACGAGACGGAAGCGGTCGCTGCAAAGCTGCATGAGATGAAGGTCAACGACCTCTTCGCCCGCGACGCGACGGTGGGTGCCAATGGGCGTCTGCTCAACGACATGTATCTGATGGAAGTCAAGGCGCCTGCCGACAGCAAGGAACCGTGGGACTATTACAACGTCCTTGCCACCATTCCTGGCGAGGAAGCCTATATCAAACCGTCTGAAAGCGGCTGCTCCCTGGTCAGCCAGTGACGGGGGCTGTCATGACGAAAGCGCCGGTTTCCGGCGCCGCCAATGATGCAGAGCCGCGGGTGGTGCTTACCGCCCGCGGTCTGCGGCGCGATTTTGCCGGGTTCGTTGCCGTCAAGAATGTCGATCTCGACGTGCACCATGCGAAAATTCATGCGCTGATCGGCCCGAATGGGGCCGGCAAGACGACGGTTTTCAATCTTCTGACCAAGTTTCTGGCACCCAGTGCGGGCCGCATCGAGCTCATGGGGCGCGACATAACCCACACTCCGCCGGCCAAGGTGGCGCGGATGGGGCTGGTGCGGTCGTTCCAGATCTCGGCGATCTTCCCGCATCTGAGTGTGCTCGACAATGTGCGGGTCGCGTTGCAGCGTCCGGGCGGGCTTGGCTATCAGTTCTGGCGCTCGCTGGGCAGCCTTGACCTCCTGACGCCCCGCGCGGAACAATTGCTGGAGACAGTCGGGCTTCAAAACGAACGCAACAGGATGGCGGGCGATCTCTCCTATGGCCGCAAGCGCGTTCTGGAAATCGCCACCACGCTGGCGCTCGACCCGAAAGTGCTTCTGCTCGACGAGCCAATGGCGGGCATGGGCCATGAGGATGTGGAGACGGTCGCCGACATCATTCGCGATGTTGCGAAGGATCGGGCGGTTCTCATGGTCGAGCACAATCTCAAGGTTGTCGCCGATCTATGCGACTGGATCACGGTTCTCCAGCGTGGCGAGATCATCGCTGCCGGCGATTATGCCACGGTGAGCCAGGATGAACAGGTGAAGGTGGCCTATATGGGGACTGCCCATGACGCATGAGCATGGCAAAAAGCCGCTTCTTTCCGTCCGCGATCTGCATGCCTGGTATGGCGAGAGTCATGCGTTGCACGGCGTGAACCTCGACGTGGCGGAGGGCGAAACCGTTACATTGCTTGGCCGCAACGGCGTCGGCAAGACGACGACGCTGCGCGCGATCATGGGCATTATCCGCAAGCGCAAGGGCATGATCGACTTTGCCGGTCAGGACCTGATGAACACACCGCTTCACCGCACGGCGCATGCGGGGCTCGGCTTCGTGCCTGAGGAGCGCGGCATCTTTGCTACGCTTTCGGTGGACGAGAACCTGCTTCTGCCGCCTGTTGTCTCTGACGGGGGCATGAGCATTGACGAAATCTTCGAGCTCTTCCCCAATCTGAAGGAACGGCGCAACAGCCAGGGCACAAAGCTTTCCGGCGGCGAACAGCAGATGCTGGCCATTGCCCGCATGCTGCGCACCGGCGTGAAGCTGCTTCTGCTCGATGAACCGACCGAAGGCCTCGCACCGGTGATCGTGGAGCGCATCGGCGAGGTGTTGGCAACGCTCAAGGCGCGCGGCATGACGATCCTGCTGGTTGAACAGAATTTCCGTTTTGCCAGCCGCGTCGCCGACCGTTTCTACCTGATGGAGCACGGCCAGATAACGGCCGATTTCCCGGCATCCGAGCTGGAACAGCGCATGGAGGAATTGCACGAGGTGATTGGAGTTTGATGACATGACCATGATCTTCGGAATCCCGATCCAGGCCTTTCTCGGCCAATTGCTGGTCGGTCTCATCAACGGCTCGTTCTATGCGATGCTGAGCCTCGGGCTCGCCATCATCTTCGGCCTTTTGCGGGTGATCAATTTTGCCCATGGCGCGCAGTACATGCTGGGTGCCTTTGTCGGCTATCTGCTTCTGGCGCATCTGGGCATCGGCTATTGGCCGGCGCTCATCCTCGTGCCTCTGCTCGTGGGGCTGAGCGGCATGGCAATCGAGAAGGTTGCGCTGTCGCGGCTCTACAATGTGGATCCGCTTTACGGTCTACTCTTCACCTTCGGGCTGGCGCTGGTTCTGGAAGGCGCGTTCCGCTATTTCTATGGCGTTTCGGGGCAATCCTACACACCGCCGCCGCAGCTTTCCGGCGGCACCAATCTTGGCTTCATGTTCCTGCCCAATTATCGCGGCTGGGTGGTGGTGGCGTCGCTCATTATCTGTATCGGCACCTGGCTCCTGATCGAAAAGACCAAGCTTGGCGCCTATCTGCGCGCGGCGACCGAAAACCCGACCCTTGTTCAGGCCTTCGGCGTCAACGTTCCGCTGCTTCTGACGCTGACCTATGGCATCGGCTCGGCACTCGCGGGCCTCGCCGGCATCATGGCCGCGCCGGTCTATCAGGTGAGCCCGCTGATGGGGTCGAACCTGATCATCGTGGTGTTTGCCGTTGTGGTGGTGGGCGGCATGGGCTCGATTCTGGGCGCCATCGTGACCGGCTACATGCTCGGGCTCGCCGAAGGGCTCACAAAGGTGTTTTATCCGGAAGCCTCAAACATCGTGATCTTCGTGATCATGGCGATCGTGCTTCTGGTGCGGCCTGCCGGACTGTTCGGGAAGGATGCGTGACATGGCGGACATGACAACCACCGGCATTGATCGGCAGACCCGCGCCCGCACCGAATGGCTTCTTGTGGGGCTGGGGATTGCCGCGCTGATCGCAGCACCCTTCTTCCTCTATCCTGTCTTTCTGATGAAGATGCTGTGCTTTGCGCTCTTTGCGGCAGCCTTCAACCTGCTGCTTGGCTATACGGGCCTGCTTTCCTTTGGCCATGCGGCCTTCTTCGGCGGGGCGGCCTATTTTACTGCCCATGCCGTGAAGGAGTGGGGCTGGACGCCGGAATTCGGCGTGTTGCTCGGCGTGTTTGGCGCGGCGGTACTGGGGCTGATCATCGGCTTTTTCGCCATCCGGCGGCAGGGCATCTATTTTGCCATGATCACGCTGGCGCTGGCGCAGATGTTCTATTTCTTCTGCGTTCAGGCCCCCTTCACCAAGGGCGAAGACGGCATTCAGGGCGTTCCGCGCGGCCATCTCTTCGGCTTCATCGATCTCAGCGTGCCGCTCAACATGTATTTCTTCGTGCTGGGCGGGTTCCTGATCGGCGTGTTTGCCGTCTGGCGCATCGTGCATTCGCCCTTCGGCATGATCCTGAAATCGATCCGCGAGAACGAAAACCGCGCGACCTCGCTCGGCTACAGTGTGGCCCGCTACAAGCTGGCGGCGTTCGTGATGTCGGCAACGCTGGCGGGGCTGGCCGGCGCGATGAAGGCGCTGGTGTTCCAGTTTGCAACGCTGACGGATGTAACCTGGCAGATGTCTGGCGAGGTGATCCTGATGACGCTTCTGGGCGGCATCGGCACTATGCTCGGGCCGATTGTCGGTGCGGGGCTGGTGGTGACGCTTCAGAACTATCTCGCCACGTCGGAGTTTCCGGTGACGGTGATAACCGGCGCGATCTTCATGATCTGCGTGCTTCTGTTCCGTCGCGGCATTGTCGGTGAAATCCTCGCGCGGTTTTCGCGCGGGGAGGACGATGCCCGCTGACCGCCATGACGGAGACATATGACTATATTGTCGTCGGCGCTGGCACGGCGGGGTGCCTTCTGGCCAACCGCCTGTCCGCCGATCCCACGATCTCGGTGCTGCTTCTGGAGGCAGGGGGCAAGGACAATTACGCCTGGGTGCATATTCCGGTCGGCTATCTTTATTGCATTTCCAACCCGCGCACGGACTGGTGTTTCACGACAGAGAACGAACCGGGACTGGGCGGGCGCTCTCTCGCCTATCCGCGCGGAAAGCTGCTGGGCGGCTGCTCCTCCATCAATGGCATGATCTACATGCGGGGGCAGGCGCGTGATTATGACCGCTGGCGGCAAATGGGCTGCACCGGCTGGGCCTGGGACGACGTACTGCCCTTCTTCAAGAAGCCCGAAGACTACTACCGGGGCGCCGACGACATGCATGGCGCCGGCGGCGAGTGGCGTGTGGAAGAGGCGCGCGTGCGCTGGGACATTCTGGATGCGTTTCAGGATGCGGCCGAAGCGCTCGGCATTCCAAAGGTTGACGATTTCAACCGCGGTGACAATGAGGGGTCGTCCTATTTTCGTGTGAACCAGCGCAGCGGCATACGCTGGAATGCCTCGAAAGCC
Organism: Nitratireductor sp.; assembly: GCF_017794765.1. GTDB lineage: Bacteria > Pseudomonadota > Alphaproteobacteria > Rhizobiales > Rhizobiaceae > Nitratireductor. The sequence continues at coordinate 1,311,799 of NZ_CP051236.1, forward strand.
TTTCTCAAGCCAGTGCGGCACCGGCAGAACCTGCGGGTTGAGACAGGTGCACATGTGCGCCGGCTCATCGTTGAGGAGGGGCGTGTCACGGGCGTCGCCTATGAGCAGAACGGCGCGGCGCGCGAGGCGCATTGCCGGGCCGAGGTCGTTCTGTCGGCGGGCGCAATCGGCTCGCCGCACATTCTCGAACTGTCGGGCATCGGGCGCGGGGATGTCTTGCAGGCAGCCGGCATCCCGGTTGTTTTCGAGCAGAGTTCGGTGGGCGAAAACCTGCAGGACCATCTGCAATTGCGGTGCGCCTACAGGGTTTCGGGCATTCGTACGCTCAACGAACAGGCAAGCAGGCTGACCGGCAAGGCAGCGATTGCGCTGGAATATCTGCTGAAACGGTCGGGGCCCATGTCCATGGCGCCAAGTCAGCTTGGCCTTTTCACACGCTCCGACGAGACACGCGAAACGGCCAATCTGCAATATCACGTGCAGCCGCTCTCGCTCGACAAGTTTGGCGATCCGGTTCACCCCTTTCCGGCGTTCACGGCAAGCGTGTGCAACCTGCGGCCCGACAGCCGGGGCTCGGTGCATCTGACCTCGAAGGATTTCCGGAAACAGCCGGCCATCCGGCCCAATTATCTAGCGACCGAGAGCGACAGGCAGGTGGCTGTCGATGCGATCCGTTTGACGCGGCGTATTGTTGCGCAGCCGGCCCTGCAGCGCTATCGGCCCGAAGAGTTCAAGCCGGGTCCAAACTACCAGAGCGAGGAAGAACTCGTGGAGGCGGCGGGCCAGATCGGCACGACGATCTTCCATCCCGTCGGCACCTGCCGGATGGGGGCGGATGAGGAGGCGGTGGTCGATCCACGGCTTCGAATGCGTGGCCTGAGAGGCTTACGGATCGCCGATGCGTCTGTGATGCCTGCCATCGTTTCTGGCAACACGAATTCGCCGACGCTCATGATTGCGGAGAAGGCGGCGTCGATGATCCTTGAGGATGCGGGTAGGCGAAGGTTGTGATCTGGCCAGGACGATTGCCTGTTGACTCGGTGAGAGCTGACGATTATTGAAAATCGTCAGGATTAAAATGATGAAACAGACCGCCCGTACCCGCACCGATCCGGAAGAGACCCGCAGCCGCATTCTGGAAGTGGCCGAGAATTTCTTCCGCAGCATCGGTTATCAGAAGACTTCCGTTGCCGATATCGCGGCGGAAGTGGGCATGAGTCCGGCCAATGTCTACCGGTTCTTTCCCTCAAAAGGTGCGATCAATGAATGCATATGCGGGCGGATCGTCGAGGAAGTGGCGGAAATCGCCTTTTCCATCGCGCGGACCAGTGCACCCGCGCCGGAGAAGCTGTCGCGGCTTCTGACGGCGATCCACGAGCATCACAAGGTGACGCTGATCAAGGAAAAGCGGACGCATGAGATGGTCGCGGTGGCGATGCAGGAAAACTGGGCGATCATCAAGGCGCATATCGAGCGCGTCACCACGATTATCGAGGGAATCATCCGCGAGGGAGTCGAGGTCGGAGAGTTCGAAGTTGAAGACCCGGCAGAGGCGGCGCGCTGTGTGAAGACAGCGTTTGTGCCGTTCTTCCATCCTCTGTTGATCGAACATTGCATACAGCACGGCGAAGACACCGAGCTGGGGCTGCGCGAGCAGTTGCGTTTTATCCTGAAGGCACTGGGCAAGCGTACTTAGGCTGACGTTGCATGGCGAACCACGCTTGCTGCGCGCAAATTGTGATGAATATTGAGAATCATCAGTTAACAATATTTACAAGGTAGGGCGCCATGCCGCTTACGACGATGAATAGGGTTGTTCTTCTGGGCGCGGTGGCGCTCTCGCTCGCAGCCTGTCAGGATCAGGAAGTGGCCGAGCGTCCCGACCCGGTCGTGCGGGTGGCGACGGTGCATCTTTCTCCGCTTGCCGAAACACGCACCTACACGGGCACGATCGTGCCGCGCACAGAAGTGGCCGAGGCCTTTCGTGTCGGCGGCAAGGTGGCGGACCGGCGTGTGGATGTGGGAGACGTGGTGAAGGCCGGCGAGGTTCTGGCGCGGCTCGATCCGCTGGACCTCAACCTGCAACTGGAACAACAACGCGCCGCGCTGACGGCAGCGCGCGCAAGCCTCACAAAGGCCGAGACCGATCTCGAACGGGCGCGCAAACTTTTCAAGCGCGGGCATGTGACCCAGGCGGCGCTCGATGCACAGGCGCTGGTGGTCGACGAAACGCGATCGCGCTTTGAGCAGGCCCAGCGCGCTGTCGCCCTTGCTGAAAACCAGATGGGCTATGCCGAGCTCACCGCATCCGCCGACGGTGTGGTGAGCGCCGTGGGCGTGGAGGCAGGCCAGGTGATCTCACCGGGGCAGATGGTGGTGAGCGTGGCACAGCTCGACGAGAAGGAGGTCGAGGTATCGATCCCCGAAAGCCGGCTTTCCGATCTGGAAGGTTCCACCGCTGAAGTGTCGCTGTGGGCCGGCGGCGGGGTTTATGCCGCAAAGGTGCGCGAGATCGCGCCGGAGGCCAACGGCACGAGCCGGACCTATCCGGTGCGTTTTTCCGTGCCGGAGGCGGACGAGACTGTCCGGCTCGGGATGACCGCCACCGTTTCACTCACCAAAGGAGATCCGTCACCGGTCGCTCGCATACCGATGACGGCGGTTCTCGACGATGGCCGGGGTCCGGTCGTGTTCGTAGTCGATCCCCCCTCGAACGAACTCAAACGCCGCCCGGTCGTCGTCGGGGCCTATCAGTCGCGCAACGCGATCATTGCCGAGGGCCTCGAGGATGGCGACAGGATCGTCACGCTCGGTGTTCAGAAACTGCAGGAAGGCGAGCGCGTGAGGCTCGCCGAAATCCAGTCTGCCAGCGCCGACTGACCGGGGGCCATCATGCAGCGTTTCAACCTTTCGCAGTGGGCCGTCACCCACCAGACGCTCGTCCTGTTTCTGATAATCGTTCTCTCTCTGGGTGGGGCCTATTCCTATGCGCGGCTTGGTCGCGCGGAGGATCCGAGCTTTACGATCAAGGTCATGGTGGTGAATGCCATCTGGCCGGGCGCAACAGCCGAGGAGGTGCAGCGGCAGGTCGCCGACCCGATCGAGAAGACGCTGCAGGAAGTGCCCTATTTCGACAAGGTGCGCACCTATTCCAAACCCGGTTCCACCTTCATGCAGGTGCAGCTGGAGGACACGACGCCGCCGGGCGAGGTGGCCGATATCTGGTATCAGATCCGCAAGCGCGTCGGCGATATTCGTGCCTCTCTGCCGCAGGGCGTGATCGGCCCGTTCTTCAATGATGAATTCGGCGATGTGGACAGCGCGCTCTACATGCTGACCGGCGATGGCGCGACGATGCGCGATCTGAAGGACGCGGCCGAAGACATCCGCCAGCGGCTTTTGCGGGTGCCGGATGTGGAGAAGGTTCGCTTCTACGGCGATCAGGATGAGCGCATCTTTGTCGAATTTTCCCATTCCAAGCTTGCTACGCTGGGCATCGACCCGCAGGTGATCTTTAATTCCATCGCGGCACAGAATGCGGTGACGCCCTCGGGCGAGATCGAGACGGCGTCCGACCGGGTCTTCCTGCGTGTGGAAGGCGCGCTCAAGGGTGTGGAGGCCGTGGCCTCGGTGCCTGTTGCCGTAAACGGCACCGTCTTCCGCCTTGGCGATATCGCCGATGTGCGGCGCGGCTATGAAGACCCGCCGAGCTTTACCGCGCGCCACGAAGGGCAGCAGGCACTCGCCATCGGTGTGGTTATGGCCGAGGGCGCAAACATCCTCACGCTGGGTGAAAATCTCGATCAGGCCATGAGCGGGATCAGGGCCGATCTTCCGGTCGGTCTGGAACTCGACATGATCGCCAACCAGCCGGAGGTGGTTCAGGATTCGGTCGGTGAGTTCATCAAGGTGTTTCTGGAAGCGCTTGCCGTGGTTCTGGCAGTGAGTTTTCTCTCGCTCGGTTGGCGCACCGGTATCGTTGTGGCGTTGGCGGTGCCGCTGGTGCTGGCCATCGTCATGATTGTGCTCGACATTCTGGGCATGAGCCTGGAGCGCATCACACTTGGCGCGCTCATCATCGCGCTCGGTCTCATGGTGGATGACGCGATCATCGCCGTCGAAATGATGGTGGTGAAGATGGAGCAGGGCTATGACCGGCTGAAAGCGGCGACCTTCGCCTGGACGTCGACGGCCTTTCCCATGCTGACGGGAACGCTGGTGACGGCGGCGGGCTTTCTGCCTGTCGGCTTTGCGCAGTCGACAGCGGGCGAATATGCCGGCGGCATCTTCTGGGTTGTCGGCATTGCGCTGGTGGCGTCGTGGTTCGTGGCGGTGATCTTCACGCCCTATATCGGCGTCAAGCTGCTGCCCGACTTCCACAAGCACGGTACTGCGGTGGCCGAGGGTGGGCAACACCATGATATCTATGACACACGCCTCTACAATGGGCTTCGCCGGATCGTGGAATGGTGTGTGTCCTGGCGCTGGGTGGTCATTGCAGCGGTGGTCGGGCTTTTTGCGGTCTCGATCTGGTCTTTCGGATTTGTCCAGCAACAGTTCTTCCCGACCTCGCCACGCCCCGAACTGATGGTGGAAATCCGCCTCCCGGAAGGCGCGCCGATCAAGGCCACCGAAGCCTCTGCCCGCGTGATGGAAGAGGTGATTGCGGCGGACGAGGAAGTGCTGACCTACTCCACCTATACGGGCGCCGGCGCGCCGCGCTGGTTCCTTGCCTCGAACCCGGAGCTGCCAAAGCCGAACTATGCAATCATCGTGATGTACACGGAAGACGCGGCGGCGCGCGACCGGGTCAAGGAACGGCTTCAGACCTATATCGACGAAGGCGGCCTGCCCGAAGCGCGGGTGCGTGTCACGGAACTCGTGTTCGGTCCGCCCGTGGGCTTCCCCGTTCAGTTCCGTGTCATCGGCCCGGACCCACTGGAAGTGCGTCGCATCGCCTACGAGGTGCGCGACGTGATGGCGCAGAACCCCAATGCGCTTGATCCCAATCTGGACTGGAACGAGCAGGCGAAATCCATCCGGCTCGAGGTCGATCAGGATCGTGCGCGGGCTCTTGGCCTGACGCCGCAGGATATCGGCCGCACGCTTCAGACACTGCTTTCAGGCCTGACGGTGACATCGGTTCGCGATGGCATCGAACAGGTGGATGTGGTGGCGCGCGCAGTGGAGAGCGAAAGGCTCGATATCGAGCATCTGGGCGACCTGACGATTGCCACGCGCGGCGGAGCGCCGGTGCCTCTGTCGCAGGTGGCCAGGGTGGTTTATGGGCATGAGGAGCCGATCCTCTGGCGGCAGAACCGTGACATGATGATCACGGTGCGTGCGGATGTGCCTGCCGGGGTGCAGCCGCCGGATGTTTCCTCGCAGATCTGGCCGACCTTGAAGCCGCTGATGGAAAACCTGCCGGTGGGCTACCGCATCGAAATGGGGGGCGCCATCGAGGAGAGCGCCAAGGCCAATGCAGCTCTGTTCGAGGTGTTTCCGGTCATGGTGCTGGCCATGCTTACGATCCTGATGATCCAGTTGCAGAGCTTTTCACGGCTCGCCCTCGTCTTTGCTACGGCACCACTCGGTCTCATCGGTGCGGCGTTCGGGCTGTTGATTTTTAATCAGCCCTTCGGCTTCGTTGCCCTGCTTGGGCTGATCGCGCTCGCCGGGATGATCATGCGCAACACGGTCATTCTGGTCGACCAGATCAAGGCGGATCTTGAAGACGGGTCGCCAGAATGGACGGCAATCATCGAAGCGACGGTGCGCCGCACACGCCCGGTGGTTCTGACGGCGTTGGCCGCCATCCTCGCCATGGTGCCGCTTTCGAGCAATGTGTTCTGGGGGCCGATGGCATTTGCCATCATGGGCGGCCTCACGGCTGCAACGGTCCTGACTATCCTGTTCGTGCCGGCGCTTTACGCCGCATTCTACCGGGTGAGGCGACCGGAGGAGGAACAGGATTCCGATATCGGTGCGTCACTTCAGGACACAGAACGACTCGCGCTGCCTCAGGCCGCCGAGTAACGAAAGGCGGCGGAATTCACTGCTCGCGTTCCGCCGCCTTTCGAATTTTCGCTCAGTCTTCGCCCGGCTTTTCACGCCTGCCAGGAGATTTCCGGTTTTTCGCGCCATGCGAAGCGCGTCAGATGATCGTCGATCACGTTCTGGGCGCGGGCGAGCTCTTCGTCCGTTTTGGCGTTGCACTCGATGGTGAGTGCTGCTTCATCTGCACGCATGATGCAGTCACCGAACGGGAAATCCACCTTGCCCCGCGATGTATCAAAGTCGACGCTCACCTTGTGAGCGAAATGCTTGCAAAGCTGCTGCAGATATTTTGACGCATTTTCCGTCGTCACGACGGCTTTGGATTGCAGCATGAGAAATGTCTCCGGAAAAATGTTGCCGAAACTGTCTGGTCGATTGCCCATACAGATAAGTTGATTAAGATAATCATATTTGCTAACCGACATGCTGACAAGGGTGTTGTCGACCGGCCAGACGATGGGCGTCAGGCACCTCCTTGCATTTTCTGGGACATTTGGAGCGTGTCGATGATTTCAAACTTACCGTCACTTGCCGGGCGTTTCCTGGCTTCCGCCATCGCGGTTGCGGCCTTCCTGCCGGGTTATGCCAATTCAGGAGAGGTCACTGTTCAACATGCTCAAGGTGAAACCGTTTTGCAGGACACGCCCAGGAAGGTCCTGACATTCGATCTCGCCGCGCTGGATACGCTCGATGCGCTGGGCGTTGAGGTGGCGGGCGTTCCAAGCGCGCTGATCCCCGCCTATCTGTCCAGATATGAGGGTGAAGATTACGCAAAGATCGGTTCCCTCTTCGAACCTGACTTCGAGGCGGTGAATGCGGCGAGCCCGGATCTCATCATTGTGGCAGGCCGGTCCGCCCCGCAATACGAGGCGCTGTCGAAGATCGCTCCGACCATCGACCTGACCATCAAGCCCGACAACTTTCTGAAAGGGGCTCAGGAGAATGCACGTAAACTGGGCACGATTTTCGAGAAGGAAGAAGCGGCGGAGGCGCTGATCGGCAAGCTCGACACATCGGTCGCTGCGTTGCAGCAGACCGCAAAAGATGCCGGAAAAGGCCTGATCATTCTTACCAATGGAGGCAAGGTTTCGGCCTATGGCCCCGGCTCGCGTTTCGGCTGGCTGCATGACGATCTCGGTATTGCGCCTGCCGTTGAGGATGTGGAGGCGGCCACGCACGGCGAAGCTGTTTCGTTTGAATTCATCCTCAAGACAAATCCGGACTGGCTTTTCGTGGTCGACCGCGATTCGGCGGTCGGAAATGACGGCCAGTCGGCGAAACAAACGCTCGACAACGAACTCGTTGCCGCAACCACCGCCGCAAAGGAAGGCAATATCTATTACGCCGACGCGGTTCGCTGGTATCTCGTTGGCGGCGGCATGACTGCCCTCCAGGCAGAAGTCGACGCGATCACCAGGGCACTGAGCGCAGCCGACTGACCGGACCATGCAAGCCGCCGCCAGCATGACCGTTCGAGTTCGCCCCGCCGCCGGCCTGATGCTGGCGGTGGGATGCGTTCTTGTTCTGGCAGCCATCAGCCTGTTCGTCGGGGTGGCCGACATGCCGCTCGGTGACCTCATTTCCGGTGATGGCAGCGCGCAGGCCATCCAGCTGCTTCTCGTAAGCCGCATACCCCGCACGGTGGCGCTGGTGCTTTCAGGCATGTCGATGGGCGTCGCCGCACTCATCATGCAGATGCTGTTTCGCAATCGCTTCGTGGAGCCCACGACCACCGGCACGGTTGAAGCTGCAAGTCTTGGCCTGCTGGTGGTGGCGCTGCTCGCGCCGGGCCTGCCAGTATTCTACAAGATGGTTGTGGCTTCGGGCTTTGCGCTGGGCACGACTTTCCTGTTTCTGCGCCTGGTCTCGAAAATCCCGGCTGGTTCCAGTTTGGTCGTGCCGCTTCTGGGATTGATGTTCGGCGGTGTCATCAATGCAGTCACGACCTTTTTTGCCTACCGCTACGACCTGCTTCAATCACTCGCGACATGGACAAATGGCGATTTCTCCGGTGTGCTGCGCGGGCGTTATGAACTGCTTTTCATCGCCGGGGGGCTCGCAGTCCTGTCCTATCTGGCGGCAGACCGGTTCACCGTGGCAGGGCTGGGCGAGAGCTTTACCCGCAATCTCGGCCTGAATTACGGGCGCATAGTTGCGTCAGGCCTGGCGATCGTTTCGATGGTATCGGCCGCCGCGGTTGTGACGGCGGGAACCGTACCGTTTCTGGGGCTCATCGTAGCCAATCTCGTCAGCATGGCGGTGGGCGATAATCTGCGCCGCGCCCTGCCATGGGTTGCCGTCTCAGGGGCGGGGTTTCTTCTCGCATGTGACATCATCGGGCGCGTGGTGCGTTTTCCCTATGAAATCCCGGTCGGTACGGTCGCGGGCGTTCTCGGCTCCGGCATTTTCCTGTTCCTCCTCCTTCGCCGGCGGGCGCGCTTTGGCTAAAACTCCCCCATGGCAAAGGCCTCGTCTGGCGCTCGCTCTCCTCGGTTTCACCGCTGCTGCAGCGATGGCAGCCTTCATGACCGTCGGCGCAAAAGGCAACTGGGACTTCGTGCTGCCGTTTCGCGGCGGAAAGCTGCTTGGCCTCGTTCTGGTCGCCTACGCGGTGGCGACGGCGACCGTACTGTTTCAGACCATCACACAGAACCGGATACTGACACCGGCGGTGATGGGGTTCGATTCGCTCTATGTGGCGCTCCAGACAGCACTCGTTTTTTTTCTCGGTACACGGGATCTGGCGATCATAGACATGCGCCCCCGTTTCGTTCTGGAGACGATGCTCATGGTGGCCATGTCGATGGCGCTGTTTCACTGGCTTTTTCTTTCCCGTCGGCGCAGCCTGCATCTTGTGGTGCTGGCGGGTCTGGTGTTCGGCGTGTTCTTCCGCAGCCTCTCACACATGATGCAGCGCATTCTCGATCCCAATGAGTTCATAGCCCTGCAGGACATGTTGTTCGCCAGCTTCAACACGATCGATACGCAGTTGCTGGCGGTCTCTTCGGTGATCGTGCTGGTGACAGCCTGGGTGAGCCGCCGGCTGCTGGCGAAGCTCGATGTTTTGATGCTGGGACGTGATACGGCGGTCAACCTGGGCATCGATTACCAGCGCGTGGTGATGATGCTGTTCGCGGTGATCGCCGTTCTGGTTTCCGTTTCCACTGCGCTGGTCGGGCCGGTTACTTTCTTCGGGCTTCTGGTGGCAAGCCTTGCCTATCAGGCGGTGGGCACGGACCGGCATGAATACACGCTGCCAGCGGCAACGCTGATCGCCATCATCGCGCTGGTGGGCGGGCAAACCGTGATGGAGCGCGTGTTCGGTTTCGACACTGCGCTGAGCGTCATTATCGAGTTTACCGGCGGCATTGCCTTCATGCTGTTGCTCTACCGGAATCTGAACCGATGATCGAAATCCACAATCTCACCAAGTGCTATGATGAAGCGACGGTTGTCGACGATGTCAGCCTGAAGCTGCCGGAGAGCGGCATCACCGCGATTGTCGGCCCGAACGGAGCCGGAAAATCGACGCTTCTGTCCATGATGGCGCGGCTGATCGCGCCCACGGCGGGGCGGGTTCTTGTCGATGGGCTCGACGTGCAGGAAACACCAGGCGCGGTGCTTGCCAAGCGGCTGGCAATCCTCAAGCAGAACAATCAGGTCAACATGCGTCTGACGGTGAGCGAGCTTGTCGCCTTCGGGCGGTTTCCGCATTCAGGTGGCCGCCCGACGGTGGAGGACAAGCGGCATATCGACGAGGCGATCGCCTATCTGGGGCTCAATGAGTTGCGAGACCGGTTTCTGGACGAGTTATCGGGGGGGCAGCGCCAGCGCGCCTTCGTGGCCATGGTGCTGGCGCAGGACACGAAATATGTGCTGCTCGACGAACCGCTAAACAGCCTCGACATGAAGCACGCGGCCGCGATGATGAAGCTGCTGCGGCGGACCGCCGACGAGCTCGCGAAATCGATCACCGTGGTGATCCACGACATCAATTTTGCCTCCATCTATGCCGACCATGTGGTGGCGATGCGCGACGGGCGCGTGATGCTTGAGGGCGGGGCGGTCGATCTCATGCAGGAACTGGTTCTCAAGGACATTTACGACACGGTCGTGAAGGTGCGAGAGGTCGACGGGCACCGGTTGGGGCTGCACTATCTCTGAGGGAAGCCGCTATCTGGCATTGCTGCCGCGAACGGATTTGCGCCAGGACATGGGCGCTGCCAAACGGATGACGCGCGTTTCGCCATCTCCTTCGTCTTCGGCCAGCCAGTCCACGGCGGAAGAGGCAATTTCCCCTATCGGTTGCCGGAAGGTGGTGAGCTGATAGCTGTCCCAGCTGGACTGCGGAATATCGTCAAAGCCGATCACCGAGAGATCGTCCGGTATCGAAAGAGAAAAGCGGTGACGGGCAGCGTCCATCACCCCGCAGGCGATCAGGTCTGTTGTGCAGAAAATGGCGTCCGGCCTGTCCGGCAGCACGAGCAGGCGTTCGCCCAGTGCCAGACCGCTCTCATATCCGGTCGGGCCGAAACGCTCGCAGGTCACAGACAGTCCGCGTCGGTGTGCTTCAGCGAGAAACCCTTCCTCCCGTGCGACAAGACTGGGTGTGCCGGCATTGGATGTCGCCACCGCCAGCGTTCGGCAGCCGGCTCTGAGAAACGAGGTGAGCGCCAGGCGGGCTGCGTCGGCGTCGTTGAGGCGTATCTGGATAGATCGCGAATGTGCGTCGTCACGGTTAATGAGGACGAGGCGAAGCCCGTTACGATGGCACAGGTCGCTGATGGATTTGTCGGGCATGCCTGACAGAACGATCGCTGCCTCCGCGCGATAGCGGATCGCCTGTTGCAGGGCCATGTCCACGCTTCTGTCCGAGCGATCCGTGTTGATGAGGATGGCGACCCGGCCAACGGCCTGAAGGCGCTCGGTCAGGGCGCGGAGAAGCTCGGAGCGGTAGGGTGTGGCCAGATCCGCCCCCACCACGGCGACGATCCCTGTCTTCTGGCTTATGAGGCCTCTGGCAAGGTGATTGACCTGATACCCGAGCGCCTCGGCGGCAGCGATGACCTTGCTGCGCGTCTCCTCTGAAACGCTCGCACCAGGTGTGAAGGTGCGTGAAACGGCAGCGCGGGAAACCCCGGCCCGGGCCGCAACATCCTTGGCACTGACGGAAGCCTTTCGAACCGGCACGTTTGCTCCTGACGGTGTGTTTGTTGCTCGGATCATAAACGGATTGCACAGCTGTTCAATCAGAACGTTAGTATCAAATTACCTTGCCTTATGAAATTTTTATATCACGACCATTGACAGCTCCTTCAAGTCGGAAGAACATTGCACACGTGTGCAAAATAAATCCGATAAGCACCAAGGGAGGGTTTCATGAAGAAAAACTATCTGGCGACGGTGGCGCTGGCGGCAGGTTCCGTTCTGGCGTCGCAGGCCGTGGCGAATGCGGACGAGTTGAATCTGATCTGCTCGGCTGATGTGGTCATCTGTGAACTGCTCGTCGAAAAGTTCGAGGCCGAGCACGATATCGACGTTTCCATGGTGCGGCTGTCTTCCGGCGAGGCCTATGCGAAAGTGCGCGCGGAAGCGCGCAATCCGAAGACGGATATCTGGTGGGGAGGAACCGGCGATCCGCATCTTCAGGCGGCGGCCGACGGGCTAACCATGGCCTACAAGTCGCCAATGCTGGATGAGCTCCTGCCGTGGGCGGTCAAGCAGGCCGAGAGTGCCGACTACAAGACCGTTGGCGTTTATTCCGGCGCGCTTGGCTGGGGCTACAACAAGGAATTTCTGGCCGACAAGGGCATCGAGCCGCCCAAATGCTGGGCGGATCTGCTGAACCCGGCGCTGAAGGGTGAAATCCAGGTGGCGAACCCGAACTCCTCGGGCACGGCCTACACTGCGCTTGCCACGCTCGTCCAGCTCATGGGCGAAGACGAGGCATTCGAGTTCCTCAAGAAGATGAACGATAATGTGTCGCAATACACCAAGTCGGGCTCTGCGCCGGTGAAGGCGGCTGCTCGCGGCGAAACCGGGATCGGCATCGTCTTCATGCATGATGCGGTCGCCCAGGCGGTCGAGGGCTTTCCCATCGGTGTGGTCGCGCCCTGCGAGGGAACGGGTTACGAGATCGGCTCCATGTCGATCGTCAACCGTGCACGCAACGAAGAGGCTGCCAAGACATGGTATGACTGGGTGCTGAAGGCGGATGTGCAGTCGCTCCTGAAGGATGCCAAGTCGTTCCAGATCCCGTCAAATGCCTCTGCAGAGGTTCCGGAGGAATCGCCGAGCCTCGATGAGGTCAAGCTGATCGACTACGACTTCGTGACCTATGGCAGCTCGGACAAGCGAAAAGCGCTGCTTGAGCGTTGGGATCGCGAGATTGGTGCCATTGCCAACTGATCCAGCGCTCGCAAGCCTCGGGTTTCATCGGGGGTGAAGCCCGAGGCGCCCCTCACGGACAGGACTGCACATGATGACGCGCGAAAACCGTCGGCTCGACGTGACGTTCGGGCTTGGCCTTGCCGCTATTTGTCTTCTGCCATGGTATCGGGTTGAGGGCGGGTTTTTCTCACTGCAGTGGGTGGGGGAGATGGCAGGCGAGCCGGACCTCTATCCCGGCCTGTTGCAACTCTTTACGGGTCGTTCCTGGCTCCTGATCGCTTTCATCCTGTTCGCGGCAGCAATTGCAACACGGATTGCCATGCCCGCCGGAAAGCTGCGCGGCGGGCGACTGGCGCTGATCGGTGCAGTCGGTACCGGATTCATGATCCTGCAGGGGCTTGCCATCACGCTGTGGGGGTGGGCCTGGGGCGTGAGCGAAACGCTGTTCGGGCCCCTTGATCCGGGGCAACCGGCCTTTGGCGCGGGCGCGGTCATTCTCTCGCTGGGCTTTCTGGCCCTCATCGCCTACGGACTGGCCGAACGCGGCGCGATGAAGGGAGACGCCTTCACGGTCGGCTCCATCATCCTGCTGATCGCACTGGTGGGCGTTTTCGTCTTCTATCCGATCATCTCCATGCTTGTCGGCTCCTTCCAGGATTTCGACGGCTCCTTCAACCCGAACGGCTTCATCCGAAACATGCAGGATCCGGCTATCTGGAGCCTTGACTGCGTGGTCGGCGGGGCGCGGTGCGGCGTGGCCTGGCGAACGCTCTTTCTGGCGGTGATGACGGCAACCGCCTCAACAGCGCTTGGCCTTGCCTTCGCGCTGGTGGCAACCCGCACGGGCTTTCCCGCAAAGAAGGGCCTCAGGCTTCTCACGGTTTTGCCCATCATCACGCCGCCCTTCGTCATCGGTCTTGCTCTGACCATGATGCTCGGCCGTTCGGGGCTCGTGACCGGATGGATCGAGGCGTTTACGGGCATCGAGCTGGGGCGCTGGCTTTATGGCCTGACCGGCATCTGGATCGCGCAGGTGCTTTCCTTCACGCCCATTTCCTTCCTCGTTCTCATCGGTGTGGTGGAAGGCGTGAGCCCCTCCATGGAGGAGGCCTCGCAGACATTGCGGGCAGGGCGCTGGCGCACCTTCCGCAAGGTCTCTCTGCCGCTGATGGCGCCGGGGCTCGCCAACGCCTTCCTGATCGGCTTCATCGAGAGCATGGCGGATTTCGGCAATCCGCTGGTGCTGGGCGGAAGCCACGGGGTTCTCTCGACCGAGATATTCTTCGCCGTGGTCGGCGCGCAGACAGATCCGTCGCGCGCGGCGGTGCTCGCGATCATTCTTCTGACCTTCACGCTTTCCGCCTTCCTCTTGCAGAGGGTCTGGCTCGCCGGGCGCAATTTCGCAACGGTGACGGGCAAGGGAGATTCAGGCAAACACGCCGCCTTGCCCGGTCCACTCGTCGCCCTGCTTTATGCAATCGTGGTGCCGTGGATTATCTTCACGCTTGCGGTCTATGGCATGATCATTTTCGGCGGCTTCGTTACCACCTGGGGCCTCGATCACACGCTGACGCTGGAGCATTATGCGCGCGGCTTCTCGGTTGAGTGGCGCGAAGGGGCGCTGGCCTGGACCGGCGTTGCCTGGGACAGTTTCTGGACAACGATGGAAATCGCACTGATCGCCGCACCTTTGACGGCAGCCGTCGGGCTGCTGACGGCCTATCTCATCGTGCGGCAGAACTTCTTTGGCAGAAACGCCTTCGAGTTCGCGCTGATGATGAGTTTCGCCATTCCCGGAACCGTCATCGGCATCAGCTACATCATGGCGTTTAACCTGCCACCCATCGAAATGACGGGCACGGCGCTGATCCTGATTGCCTGCTTTGTGTTCCGCAACATGCCCGTGGGCGTGCGCGGCGGTGTGGCGGCGATGAGCCAGCTCGACAAAAGCCTCGATGAGGCCTCGATCACGCTGGGAGCAGGGAGCCCGCGCACGATCCGCCGGGTGATCCTGCCACTGCTTCGCCCGGCGATCATGGCGGCACTGGTTTACTCCTTTGTGCGCGCCATCACCTCGATCAGCGCCGTCATCTTCCTGGTGAGCGCCAAATACAACATGGCAACGGCCTATATCGTGGGGCTGGTGGAGAATGGCGAATACGGCATCGCCATCGCTTACTCCTCGGTTCTCATCCTTGTCATGATCACCGTGATAGGCGGGTTCCAGCTTCTTGTCGGCGAGCGCCGGTTGAGACGGGAAAACGCAGTCAGTCGCCCGGCCGCGAAGAAACGCGCCCAATCCAGCCTGGAGGCAAAGGCATGAGCAATTCGCAACGCGGTTCCGTCCGTTTTCGCAATGTGCGCAAGACTTTCGGTTCGTTCACGGCCATCCACGATCTCGATCTGGTGATCGAGCCGGGCACACTGGTGACGCTTCTGGGCCCCTCTGGCTGTGGCAAGACAACGACGCTACGCATGCTGGCCGGGCTGGAGACGCCAAGTGCCGGCACGATCGAGATCGGCGGGCATGATGTGACGCGTCTGCCGGCCAATGAGCGCGATGTGGCCATGGTGTTTCAGTCCTATGCGCTGTTCCCGCATATGAGCGTGCTCGACAATGTGGCCTACGGGCTGGAGGCCGGCGGCCAGTCGAAGGCCGAAGCGCGGGAGAATGCGCATGCGGGGCTTGCGCTCGTCGGTCTCGAAGGGTTTGGCGCACGCCTGCCGGCGGAGCTTTCCGGCGGGCAGCAGCAGCGCGTCGCCGTTGCCCGCGCGCTGGTGCTGGAGCCGCAGGTGCTTCTGCTCGACGAGCCCTTGTCCAACCTCGACGCCAGGCTTCGCCGCCGTGTCCGCACCGAAATCCGCGAGCTGCAGCAGCGGCTCGGCTTCACCGCCGTCTATGTGACGCATGATCAGGAAGAGGCGCTGGCCGTTTCCGACCGGATTGTGGTTATGGAGGGCGGGCGCATCGCGCAGGAAGGGCCGCCGCGCGAACTTTATGAGGAGCCGGCCTCCGAGTTCATTGCCGACTTCATGGGCGAGGCCAATGTGCTCGCCTGCGAGGTGCTGGACATTGCGGAGGGCCGCGCGACGGTTCAGGTGGGCGGCCTGCAGCACACGCTGCCGACACGGAAGGCGGCACGTCCCGGCCCGGCAAAACTGGCCGTCAGGGCAAATGCCATTCGCCTTGAGGCGGGCGGGGATGCCAGCCTGCCCGGCCGGATTCAGAGCTCGGCCTATCTCGGCGACCATGTCGAATATGAGGTGGAACTCGCATCCGGAACAATCTTCGTCGTCGACAATGCGACCACCGACCCCTTGCCGCCTGCGACCGAGGTTTCCATCGGCTTTCGCGATCGTGGCATAGCCTTGATAACAGCATGACAACGACCATTCAGGAGAACCGCGTGTCCCTTTCCGATACCGACCTTGCCGAACGGCTGGGTTTTGCCGAAACCATGGCAAAGGCTGCGGGGGCAGCCGCCCTCGACTATTTCACACGGCGCGATGAACTGGTCATCGAGACCAAGCGCAACCCGCAGGACCTGGTTTCCGAGGCCGACAAGAAGGTCGAAGAGCTGATCCGCGCCGAGATTGCGAAGCACTTTTCCAGTGATGGCGTGCTTGGCGAGGAGTACGGGCTGACCGAAGGCACAAGCGGCCTGACCTGGGTGATCGATCCGATCGACGGCACGAGCGCCTTCCTGAACGGCATGCCGAACTGGTGTGTTTCGGTCGGTGCCGCGATTGATGGCGAACCGGTGCTCGGCGTCATTGTCGCGCCCTGCTTCGACGAGTGCTACAGCGCCCGCCGTGGCGGTGGGGCGACGCTCAACGGAAAGCCGATCCGTGTTGCGGACCAGCTCAATCTTCGCAACGGCGTGGTGGGGCTTGGCTCCAATGATCGCGTCGAGCCGGCTGCTGCCGCGCGCATTGTGGAAAACCTTTTCGAGATCGGCGGAACGTTCATCCGCAACGGTTCGGGTGCGTTGATGCTTGCCTATGTGGCCGCGGGGCGGCTGGTCGGCTATGCGGAGCCGAGCATGAATGCCTGGGACTGCATGGCAGGTTACTGCCTTGTCAGCGAGGCCGGCGGCACGGTTCTGCCATTTCCGCGCGATGGCTTCCACGCACCGGCGCGCGTGCTCGCGGCCACCGGCGGCAGCTATGCCGAACTGGAGCAGATCTCGGCTATCGCCCAGAGCTGACGCACTTACCAGCCGGCAAAGCGTTCCAGCAATTGCGGGTCCACCTTGCCGGCTTCCACGTCGCTCAGAGCCTGATCCAGAATGGCGATCCCGCGCAGGGCTTCATCCTCGCTCATGTTCAGGGGCGGGGTGAATTCCAGAACGTTGGAATTGAGGCCCACATAGTAGATGACGAGGCCGAGCTGGAAGGCGCGGTAGACGGTGAGCGCCGTCTGCTCGATGGCGGGCGTGCGGGCTTCGCGGTCACTGACAAGCTCGACGCCGATGGCAAGCCCGTGGCCGCGCACATGGCCGATGAGGGGGTGCTTTTCCTGCAACGCGCGCAGGGCGGAAAGCATCGTGTCGCCGACCTTTGCGGCGTTGGCGACCAGATTTTCGCGCTCGATGGTTTCCAGCACGGCGAGGCCCGCGGCGGCACAGACCGGATTGCCATGCAGGGTCTGGAAGGAAAAGGTCGAGGCGTGGTTCATGATGGCTTCGGGGCCGACGACCGCCGAGATGGGCAGCCCGCCGCCAAGCCCCTTGCCGAACACGACGATGTCGGGCTCGATGCCGCTGTGTTCGAACGCGTGAAGGCGTCCGGTGCGGGCGAGGCCCACCTTCACCTCGTCGCAGACAAGCAGAATGCCATGCTTGCGGCAGAGCCTCTCGATTTCCCTGAAATAACCCGGCGGCGGCACCAGCATTCCGCCATCCGACTGGATCGGCTCGATGAAGAAGGCCGCCACTTCCTGCGGTGAGACGGAGGTGGCGAAAAGCTCTTCAATATGGGCGAGCGCTGCCTTCGATGCGGCTTCCGGGCTGCCCGAGGCATAGGAATCCGGATAGGGGACGAGGCTGAGGCCAGCAGCCTTTTCGATACCGCCCTGTGCGGGGTGCCCGGAAATAGCCACCGACCCGACCGTGCCACCGTGATAGGCACCCTTGAAGGAGATGATGCGCGGCCGGCCGGTTGCCGCAACCACCGCGCGGGCGACGGTTTCGTTCGCGTCCGAGCCCGAATGGCCGAACCAGACACGGCCGGCGGCGCGCTTCGGCACCAGCGAGAGCAGCTTCTCGGCAAGGAGGACGCTGGGCTCGTTGGCGGTGGAGAGATAGCTGGCTCCGGCCTGGTCGGACAGCGCCCGGTTGACGGCCTCGGCGAGTGCGGGGTGGCCGTGGCCGAGGCTGGCCGCCCCCCAGGAGGCGGCGAAATCGAGAAGGTTGCGTCCATCATCGCCGCGCAGCATCGAGCCCTTGCCGCCCGTCACCGCCTGCGGGAAAAAGCGCAGATGAGCGAGCGTGGAAACGCTGCGGCTTTCGCGTTCGTAGAGACCGGTCATTCTGGTTCTCCCCCCTGGGCGGCTGATCAGTAGACGGCTTCGTAGCGCGCGCAGCGTTCCGCCTCGGAGAGATCGGCGGTTTGTGCAAGCTCGCCGCGCTTGTGCTTGAGGTAGACGTCGAGCGCTTCCGCGCCAATCCACTCGGCCACGCGCGGGTTTCGTTCGAGGCGATCCAGCGCTTCACCGAGCGACTGCGGCAGACGTACCAAGCCGCGCTCGGCAAGCGTTGCTGCCGGCAGTTCGGAGAGGTCTTCTTCCGTGACCTGCGGTGCGGCAAGGCCTTCTTCAATGCCCTGTGCACCGGCGTGGGCAAGCGCTGCGAGAACCAGATAGGGGGAGGCTGTTGCATCGGCTGCCCGATACTCGAAATTATACTGTTTTGCGGCACTTTCCGCACTGGCGCTCGTCACCGGGCAGATGCGCACGGCGGCCTCGCGGTCGTGATAGCCCAGATTGTTGAAGGCTGCGCTCCAGCGGTGCGGCGTGAGGCGTGTGTACGAAATGGCCGAAGGTGCGGTCAGCGCGACAATGCTGTCCATATATTTTAGGATGCCAGCGATGAAGGAGCCGGTTTTTTCAGCCATGCCCCACGGTACGTCCGGGTCGTAGGTGGCGGGTGCGCCGTTTTCATCGACGAAGCTCATATGCACATGGACGCCATTGCCGACGCCGGCGGGATCGCGGATGGGCACGAAGGTTACAGGCTCGCCCATGCGCTCGCCGACAAGCTTTGTGACCGCACGCACCTTGACGGCGGTGTCCGCGGCGGTAACGCCGAGATCGGGCCCGTTGGTGACCTCGAACTGGTCGGCGCCATATTCTTTCAGGAAGGTGTCCGGCTTTACACCGGCCACTTCCAGCGCGGCCATGACCGTTTCGCCGAACGCGCGGTGCTTGCCGAAGCTGGCCAGACCGAAGGCTTCGCCAGGGCCCTGTGATGGATTGCGGGACTGAAATTCGTGCTCGAAGGCCGCGACAAGACGCAGGCCGGAGACATCTTCGAGCCGCTTCAGCGCGGTTTTCAGAATGGAGCGTGTGCAGCAGCTCCATGGATCGCCCTCAAGATGGAGGATGTCGCCGAGCACGAAGCGCTCGACGGGGCCCCCATCTTCGAGATCGAGCGTGACGGCCGTGTCGGCATCCGGCACGAGGATCAGATCGCCAAAGGAGCCGAAGGGGCTCTCGGCAATTGTGTCGAAGCAGGTGATCTGTACATTGGTGGGCGTCCAGCCGACGCCCTGGCGGAAGCGCTTTTCCAATTCCTTCAATGGAAAGGCCTTGCCGCGCGTCACGCCGGAAAAGTCCGAAGTGGCGGCAAACATCAAGGGATTACTGATCATCGTCGCGTGCTCCATGATCGAAGCGGAGCGAGTCCCAGGCTTCGATGCGTTTGCGGGTTTTGTCCCAGTTCGTTTCGGCAATGCGGGTCAGCATCGCCTCCATCAGCACCATGGCGCCGGAATAGCTGTCCCAGACGGTGCCGCTTTCGATGGGGGTGGCGAAGACCTCATTGGCGTGATTGGCGGCGGGCGACATCCACTTGTCGGTCAGGACAACGATCTGGACGCCGCTCTGCGCCTTGGCGCGCCGGGCAAGCTCGGCCAGATTGCGCTGGTAACGGCGATAATCCACCATGAACAGCACGTCTTTCGAACGCATGCGCAGCATGTATTCCGGCCAGATTTCCGGGTCCGCCGGCAGGTGGAAGACACCGCTGCGCACCTGGCGCAGATGGCGCGAGACGTAGAGCGCGATGGCATCGCTGATGCGCCCGCCGATCAGATAGATGTTGCGCTTTTCATCGCCAAGAAGATCGCAGACGCGCTCGAACTGCGCGCTGGTGATTGCGGATGCCGATGCCGAGATAAGGTTGACGGCGCGGGAGACGAAGTCTTCGAGAAAGTCTCCCTGAATGGGGCGGTCGCCCACATGGAGATCGAGCGGAGAGCGGTTCGCCTGCCGTATCTCGTCGATCAGATGACGCTGGAAATCCTGATAGCCCTGAAAGCCGAGCTTGGTGACGAAACGCGAGATCGAGGGCGGCGAGGTGCCGGTCTTGTTCGCGAGATCCTGGATCGTGTCCAGGCCCGCATAGGGATAGTCAAGCAACAGCGCGGTGCACAGCTTCCTTTCGGTCGCCGTGAGCTCGCTCGACAGGTTCTCCAGCCTTTGTCTGACTTGCATCGAAATCCCCTCCCAACGAAACAGACGATTTTGAAAATCATAAGTCAATATGAAAATTTCTGGTTGACTATGAAAAAATAATATCAAAGCTAGAGGAGGGGAGCAAAAGGGGAATTCATGTTCACGTCATCGCGCCAGCATTTCATTGCCGCCGCTCTCGCCATTATCGTTCTGGCGGTGGCGGGGGTTGTCGTTGCCGGTCTCTTCGGCGCTGCCGCCGAGCGCGTGCTGACGGTTTTCTTCATTTCGCTGATCGCGGTGACAGGCATCGGCGTCTATAGCGGCAATAGCGGTATCCTGAGTTTCGGTCATGTGGCCTTCATGGGCATCGGCGCCTATGTGTCGGGCCTTCTGACACTGCCGGCGGGATTGAAGATGGCGACGCTGCGGGGGCTGCCGGACTGGCTTGCGGCCACTGAGCTCTCGCTCATTCCCGCCATTGTCGTCGCGGTTCTGGTGACGGCGGTGATTGCGCTTCTGATCGGCATTGCCATCGGCAGGCTGGAAGGGTCGGCGGCGTCGATTGCGACGCTCGGCCTTCTGGTGATCGTGCATGGCGTGATCATCGGCTGGCGCGACGTGACGCGCGGCGCGCAGTCCTTTTTCGGCGTTCCGCGCGACACGACGCTGATCATCGCCGCGGTGGCCTGCGTGATCGCGCTGATCGCGGCGCGCTGGTATCGCGATTCCCTTTCGGGTCTACGCTTGAGGGCGGGCCGTGAGAACGCCATCGCGGCCAAGGCCGTGGGCATCAATGTGCAGCGCGAACGCCTCGTGTCATGGGTTCTGAGTGCCGCCATCATGGCGCTCTCGGGCGCGCTGATCGCCCATTTTCTGGGCGCTTTCAGTCCCAAAAAGTTCTATTTCCACGACACGTTCCTGCTTCTGGCGATGCTGATCGTCGGTGGTATGACCACCGTGACGGGCGCCATCTCTGGCACGATCCTGATCACGGTTATCACCGAAATCCTGCGCCGCTTTGAAAGCGGTCTTTCCATTGGCGGTTTCGAGCTGCCTGCCGTGTTCGGCACGACACAGATCGGTATTGGCCTGCTCATCCTGTTTGCCATGTTCCGCATGTCGGAAGGCGTGATGGGGCTCAAGGAATGGGAAGAGCGCGCTTTCCCGTTCAGGCCGAAGCGAGGTCGGGCCGAAGCGCTCGGCAAACGCACGAGCGACGACCTTCTGAAGGTCGAGCATGTTTCGATGCAGTTTGGCGGTCTGCGAGCGGTGGACGATGTGAGCATCTCCGTCAATCCGGGCGAAATTCTGGGCCTCATCGGCCCCAACGGCTCTGGCAAGACGACGCTTCTGAACATCATCTCCGGCGTACTGAAGCCGACCGAAGGCGATGTGGTGCTGGGTTCGAAATCGCTCACCGGCGTGGCATCGGAGAAGATTGCCGACGCCGGCATTGCCCGCACATTCCAGAACATTCGCCTATTCCCGACGCTGACCGTCTATCAGAACGTTCTGGCGGCGGCCCTTTCCACCCATGGCGGAAAGAATGCGGAGGAGCGGGCCGGTGCCGCACTCGCGCGCCTCGGCATCGAGGAACGCGCCGGCGAGGATGCTGGAACACTCTCCTATGGTGAGCAGCGCCGGGTGGAGATTGCGCGCGCACTTGCCTGCGAACCGACGCTGCTTCTGCTCGATGAACCGGCTGCCGGCATGAACCGCGAAGAGACCGACGATCTGATCGAACGGCTGAAGGTGCTATCGGCCGATCTGGGACTGGGCGTCGTGCTTGTCGACCACGATCTGAAGCTGATCAACGAACTGTGCGACCGCATTGTCGTGCTCAACGAAGGAAAGCTCATTGCGGATGGCGCCCCGGCTGCCATTCGGGAGAACCCGGCGGTCATCGAGGCATATCTCGGGCCGGGCAAGGCCGCCTGACAAACGAACAAACAAGAAAGAGGGAACTGACATGAACAAACTGCTCATATCCACACTTCTCGCCAGTGCGATGGCGTTTCCGGCTGCGGCAGAAACGCTGCGCGTCGGTGTCGCAACCGCACAGACCGGCGCACTCGCACCCTTTGATACGCCCGTGATCGATGGCATCCACATCGCCGTCGACGAGATCAACGAAGCCGGCGGCATCGACGGCAAGATCAAGATCGAGCTTCTGGAAAAGGATGTGCGTTCCGACGCGGCGCAGACCTCCATTGCCACCCAGGAACTGGTGGATGAGGGCGTTTCCGTGATCGTGCTGCCTTGCGATGCCGATCCGGCGCTTGCCGCCATTGGCGTTGTAACCGAAGCGCAGATCCCGGCCATTTCCACCTGCGCCTCCTCACCCACCCTGCCGCAGATCGGCGGCGACTACATGTTCGCCAACTTCCCCGGCGACAATGTGCAGGCAACGGTTTCGGCCAAATGGGCCTATGACGAGGGCCACCGCAGCGCCTACATCATCTATTCGCCCGACACGCAATACACGACCATGCCGCTCTACTTCGCCGAAGTGTTCGAGAAGCTTGGCGGCAAGATGCTGGGCGAGGACACGCACACGATCGGCCAGCAGGATTTCTCGGCCATCGCGACCCGCATCGCTGCGCTCGACCCGCAGCCCGACGTGATCATGACCTCGACCTATGAGCCGGATTTCCCCTCCATGCTGAAGGCGCTGCGCGCAGCCGGTGTGGAAAGCCAGATCATCGGTTCCGACGGCATCGACAGCCCGACCACCTTCTCGCTGGGTGCGGTGGCCGAAGGTCTCGTCTTCACCACGGCAGGTCATCCGACCGAGGGCAGCCCGCTTGAAGCCTTCAACAAGACATTCGAAGAGGTGAACGGCAAGGCACCGGAAACCGTGTTCAACGCGGTTGGCTACGACCTCATCAAAGTCATCGAGGCAGCGGTGATCGCGGCAGACGGTTCCACCGACGCACAGACGCTGCGCGACGCGATCGCCAATCTGGAGAACGTGCAGGGCGCAACGAGCATGATCACCTACAAGGGTACGGATGGCATGCCGCTGCGCGAGGTGAGCCTGATCCGCGTGAAGGATGGCGGACGTGAGCTGATCGGCCAGCCGACGCCGGACGCCTCGCTCATCCCCGAACCCCGCGTTCAGTGAGGTAGGACACGTGTCTGCGCTACTGACAGTCCAGTCGCTTCAGGTTCAATACGGTGCCGTCAATGCGGTGCGCGGTATCGATCTGGAGGTGCGTGAAGGCGAAATCATCGCGCTTCTGGGCGCCAATGGCGCGGGCAAGTCCTCGACGCTCAATGCGCTGGTCGGTCTGGCACCGGCCAGCGCCGGAAAAATCACCTTCAAGGGGCAGGACGTGACCGGCAGCGCGCCGGAACGTTTCGCCTCCCTTGGCATGACGTTGTCGCCCGAAGGGCGGCGGGTCTTTGGAACGCTCAGCGTGCAGGAAAACCTGCTCATGGGCGCTTATTCCATGCGGGACAAGGGCGAGATCAAGACAGCCTGGGAACGGGTCTTCGACCTTTTTCCGATCCTGCGGGAACGCCGTGAGCAGTTTGCTGGAACGCTTTCGGGCGGCCAGCAACAGATGCTGGCCGTTGGCCGCGCATTGATGAGCAATCCGCGTCTTCTCCTACTTGACGAACCGTCGCTGGGGCTCGCGCCGAAAATCGTCGAGCAGGTTTTCGAGCTGATCAGCGTTCTGCGCAAGCAGGGCGTCACGCTAATGGTCGTCGAGCAGAATGTATCGATGGCGCTCGAAATCGCGGATCGCGGATACGTGATGGCCAGCGGCCGCATCGCGGCTTCCGGTACGGCGGCCGAACTGCGCAACTCCGACACGCTGCAAGCTGCCTATCTGGGGGCCGATTAATGGATCTGTTTCTACAGCAAACCGTCAATGCCTTCGCATTGGGCGGCACTTATGCGCTGCTTGCGCTGGGCCTTGCCATGGTCTTTTCCACCATGGGGCTGATCAACTTCGCCCATGGCGAGTTGATGACGATTGCCGGCTACATTCTGATGGCCTGCGGGCTGGCGGGCGTCCCATTTGCGTTCTCCATTCTTTTGGCGATTGCGGCTGCGGTTCTGGCGGCAATTGTGATGGAACGTATTGCCTTCAGGCCTGTCAGAAACGCGTCCGGTGCGACCATGCTGGTGACGAGTTTCGCGGTCTCGATGATCTTGCAGGTTCTGTTTCAGAACTTCATTTCCGCGCGCTCGCAGGCCGTTCTGGTGCCGGAAATCCTGTCGGAAAGCGTGCGCTTCGGTGGGCTGGTGATCGGCGTCAACAAGATTGCTGCCATCGTCACCACAATCGTGATGCTGATCTTCCTCGATCGCTTCATGAAGCATCATCGCATCGGCATCGCCATGCGGGCGGCAGCGGAAGATTTTTCGGTTGCGCGCCTCATGGGTATACGCGCCAACACGGTGATTGCCGGTGCGTTCGCGCTGTCGGGCTTTCTGGCCGGCGTTGCTGCCGTGCTCTGGGTCAGCCAGCGCGCCTCGGTCGATCCGCTGATGGGATTCACACCGGTTCTCAAAGCTTTCATCGCCGCGATTCTGGGTGGTCTCGGATCGCTGCGCGGCGCCGTGGCCGGCGGCTTCCTGCTTGGTTTCATTGAAATCTATCTGGCCGCCTACCTGCCGTCCGGCATGCAGGAGTTCCGCGATCCCATCGCCCTTTGCCTGGTCGTTCTCGTGCTGATCTTCCGCCCGAACGGCCTTATCCCGTCGCCAGCCCTCAAGGCGGAGAAAGTATGAGCCTTCAAACATCTGTCGGGGAGAGCGCGCGACTCCTGTCGCCGCTCGACCCGGATCCAGTCACCATCATGCATGGCGAGAGCCGTTTTCCGGTTCTGCTGGTCTGCGAACATGCGGGCCAGATCGTCCCGCAGGCATTGCAAGGTCTGGGAATGCAGGCTGACGCGCTTAATGCGCATATCGGCTGGGATATCGGTGCAGCCGAGGTTACCCGGCTGCTCGCCGACAGGATTGGCGCAACTGCCGTGCTGCAAAGCTACAGCCGGCTGGTAATTGACTGCAACCGCCCGCCGCAAGCCCCGGACGCGATGCCGGAGGTGAGCGATGGCGTGCCGGTGCCGGGAAACCGGGGCGTGACGCAAGAAGAGCGCGCGATGCGCAGGCGGGAGATTTTCGACCCTTTCAACGCTGCCGTGAAAGAACTCCGCAGCCAGCCGCATTGCCGGGCGATCCTTTCGATCCACAGTTTCAACCCGCAGCTTCGCGATGGGGTGAACCGGCCCTGGGAAATCAGTTTCCTTTACCGCAAGGACACCGCGACATCCGAGCGCCTGCGGCAACTCGTGCTGGAGAATGCGCCGAACCTGACCATTGGCATGAACGAGCCCTACCAGATAGACGATGAGTCGGACTGGTTTGTGCCGCGCCATGGGGAAGAAAGCGGCCTGCCGCACAGCCTCATTGAAATTCGCAACGACCTCATTGCAGATGCCGCCGGACAGGCAGAATGGGCAAAGCTCATGGCCGCCGTCGTGCATCGCTTCGTAACGGAGTTATAGACATGGAACTCACGCGCAACGTTCCCATCGAGCCTGCTCAGGCCGCGATCCTTTATGTGGATGTGCAGAATTTCAGCGCCAAGAAGAAGGGCGCGGAGTTTGTCGATCTCGACGAAAAGACGCTGAGCGAGAAATATGGCTGGTATTTCGACCGGCTTGAGGGTGAGGTGATCCCGCGCATGCAGAAGCTGCAAGCGGCATGCCGCAAGGCAGGCGTGGAGGTGATGTACACCACAATCGAAAGCCTGACGCTCGATGGGCGCGACCGCAGCCTCGATTACAAGATCACCGGTTTCAATGTGCCGAAGGGCTCCTGGGACGGCAAGGTGATCGACGAGATTGCGCCGGGCGAAGACGAGATCGTGTTGCCGAAATCCTCTTCGTCCGTCTTCGTCTCCACCCATATCGACTACATTCTTCGAAACCTTGGTGTGAAGCAGCTCATCATCTGCGGGCTGATCACCGATCAATGCGTGGAGAGCGCCATTCGCGATGCCTGCGATCTGGGCTATCTGGTGACGCAGGTGACGGATGCCTGCCTCACCTACAGCCAGGAGCGTCACGACAACTCGCTGCGCACCATCAAGGGCTATTGTCGGCAGGTGACGACGGAAGAGCTGATCGCGGAGCTATCCTAGATCAGGAGTTCCCAACGACCCCGGAAGTGGTCTAGATCGCTTCATGAATGACACGGCCGGAAACGGCACGCGGGAGGGTTATGCATGACCGCAATTCTCGATACGGTTCCGCGCTTTTCTGTGGAAGAGGCGGCAGGGCTCCTCAAAGATGTCTATGGCATTGATGGCGCGTTCTCGGCTTTGGCGAGCGAACGGGACCAGAATTTCAAGGTGAAAACGCCGGAAGGCGCGTTCATCTTCAAGATCGTCAATGCGGCGGAGCCGGTCGAGGAGAGCGATTTCCAGACAGCGCTTCTAA
The DNA here is from genome assembly GCF_017794765.1 of Nitratireductor sp. Taxonomy (GTDB): domain Bacteria; phylum Pseudomonadota; class Alphaproteobacteria; order Rhizobiales; family Rhizobiaceae; genus Nitratireductor. The sequence goes on from NZ_CP051236.1 coordinate 1,338,380, forward strand.
AGCACATTCAATCCGCTGCGCCTGACCTGCCGGTGCCGCAGCTTCTTCCGACGCTGAAGGGCGATGCTCTGGGGTATGTCGAAGCCGCAGCCGGTGCGACGCACCGGCTGCGGCTCGTGAGCTGGATCGAGGGCACGCCGCTTGCCGAAGTGCCGCGCAGCGAAGCGGCCATGGAAAGCCTCGGCGAACTGCTTGGCCGGTTCAACAACGCGCTTTCCGGCTTCATGCACCCCGGCGCTGTGCGGGCGCTCGACTGGGATCTGCGCCTTGCCGGCAACAGCCGCGCGCGGCTTGACCATATCCGCGATGCGGACGATCGGGCGCTTGCGGAGCGTTTCATCGCGCGGTTTGAGACCGATGTGCTGCCTCGGCTTTCGCGCCTGCGCGGCGGGGTGATCCACAATGACGCCAATGACTGGAACGTGCTGGTCGACCCGGAGGATCACACGAAGATCTGCGGCCTGATCGATTTCGGCGATGCGCTTTACAGCGTGCTGATCTGCGAGGTGGCGATTGCCGGCGCCTATGGCGCGCTCGACTGCGACGATCCGCTGGGCGCCATCGGCGCGCTGGCGGCGGGTTTCCATGCGCAATATCCGCTGCTGGAAGACGAAATCGACCTCCTGTTCGATCTCGTTGCCATGCGGCTTGTGACTTCGGTGACGATCTCGGCGAGCCGCCAGTCGGAAGTGGCCGACAATCCCTATCTTGCTGTCAGCGAGAAGCCGGCCTGGGATCTTCTGCGCCGGCTGGGGGCGATGGACCCGCGCTTTGCGACGGCCATCCTCCGAAATGCCTGCGGCTTTGAGGCCATGCCGGGTGCGCGGGCGGTGACAAGCTGGCTTGCGAAAAACCGTCGCCGTTTTGCGCCGGTGCTTTCGCGACCGGCTGCGAGCTATCCGACTGCCCATGTGCCGCTTGGCGACCGGAACGATCCAATCGCCATCGCCTCCGCCGAGGAGCGGCCAGACGAGGCGCAGGCGCTCTGGGAAGAGGCGGTGGGCGATGCGAGACGCATTCTGGGCATCGGCCCGTGGGGCGAAGATCGCGGGGTCTATACGAGCGAGATTTTCGAATCCCGACTGATCAGCGGCACCCGCCGCACGCGCCATCTGGGGCTCGACCTCTTCCTGCCGGCTGGCACCGCCCTTTATGTGCCGCTTGAGGCAACCGTGCGCGAGGTGAGCATAGAGCCGGCGCGGCTTGGCTATGGCGCGGTGATGGTTCTGGAGCATGCGCCGGAGAATGGTCCGCCCTTCCTGTCGCTGTGGGGGCACCTTGCCCATGAGGTGGTGGACCGGCTGAAGGTGGGCGACCGGGTCGAGGCCGGCGCGTTCCTGGCGCATATGGGCGGGCCGAAGGAGAATGGCGGCTGGATGCCGCATCTGCATCTGCAGATTGCCTGCGACACGACGATGAGCGCCGACGACATTCTGGGCGTCGGCGAGACGCGCTATCTGGAAACATGGGGCGAGCTTTTCCCCGACGCCAGCGATTTTGCCGGGCTCGTGGCGGTTGATGCGGGCCGGCTTTCCAAGGCCGAGATCGTGGAAAAACGGCAGTCTCTGCTCCTGCCAAACCTGTCGATTTCCTATGAGGAGCCGATCAAGTTCGTGAAGGGCGAGGGCGTCTGGCTCATCGACGACCGGGGCCGCGCCTATCTCGACTGCTTCAACAATGTCTGCCATCTCGGCCACTGTCACCCGGCGGTTGTGGAGGCGCTGGCTCGGCAGGCGGCGACGCTCAACACCAACACGCGTTATCTGCACGACAACATCGTCGCCTATGCGGAGCGGCTGACGGCGACCATGCCGGAAGAACTGGGCATCGCGGCCTTCGTGAATTCGGGTTCGGAGGCAAACAGCCTGGCGCTGCGCATGATGCGGGCACATACGGGCCGGGAGAACGCCATCGTTCTCGACTGGTCCTATCACGGCACCACGCAGGAACTGGTGGATCTCAGTCCCTACAAGTTTCGCCGCAAGGGCGGGCAGGGACCGAAGCCGCATGTGCATGTGGCCGAATTGCCGGATGCCTACCGCGCACCGTCCGACTGGCCACAGGAGGAACTGGCGAAGCGCTTCGCGGCAAGCGTTGCCGGCCAGATCGACGCCATGGCGGCGAAGGGTGAGGCGCCGGGCTTCTTCATCGCTGAATCCATCCCCAGCGTTGCCGGGCAGGTATTCATGCCCGAAGGCTATCTGGAGGAAGTCTACCGCATGGTGCGGGCCGCAGGCGGCATCTGCATCGCCGACGAGGTGCAGGTGGGCTTTGGCCGCGTCGGCAACCACTGGTGGGCGTTTGAAACACAGGGCGTGGTGCCCGACATCGCCACGGTGGGCAAGCCCATCGGCAACGGCCATCCGATGGGTGCGCTGGTGGTGCGGCGCGAGATCGCCGAAAGCTTCCACAATGGCATGGAGTATTTCAACACGTTCGGCGGCAATCCTGTCTCCTGCGCGGTGGGTCTTGCAGTGATCGACACGATTGAGCGCGACGGTCTCAGGCAGAATGCGGCGGAAATCGGTGCCTATCTCAAGGCAGGCTTCATTGAGCTTCAGCATCGCTATCCCGTGATCGGCGATGTGCGCGGCATGGGTCTGTTCCTCGGCATCGAGCTTGTCGAAGACCGCGAGACGAAGATGCCGGCCACGGCAGCAGCACGCGCCATCTGCAACGAGGCGCGGGCGCGCGGCGTGTTGATGGGCACGGAAGGCCCCTATGACAACGTGCTGAAGATGCGCCCATCGATGATCTTCTCAAGAGCCAATGCGGACCACCTTCTGGGAGTTCTGGAAGAGAGTTTCGAGGCGGTGGCGAGGGCAGGCTGAGTCCCTCGGACGCCGGGTGAAACGCTGCGTGAACGCAAGGCTGATCCGTGATATGGTCAGGGTGTGCATGTTGACATAAAGATATCTTTATGTGATGCACCCTGTAATTCTATCAAGGATGAAAAGCGTCGCCCATGTCGTCTATCGATGAACTGTTTGGTCCCGTTGGCGAAAAGCCGGATGGATCGGAAATCTTCGCCGCGCTGCACAAGGCTGCGGGCGAGCGCATCCTCATCCTTGACGGTGCGATGGGCACGCAGATCCAGGGGCTGGGCTTCGACGAGGACCACTTCCGCGGTGACCGCTTCATCGGCTGCGCCTGCCACCAGCAGGGCAACAACGACCTGCTGAACCTGACGCAGCCAAAGGCGATCGAGGAAGAACACTTCCGCTATGCGATGGCGGGCGCGGACATTCTTGAAACCAACACATTCTCCTCAACGACCATTGCCCAGGCCGATTACGGCATGGAGGAGATGGTCTATGAGCTCAACCGCGACGGTGCGCGCCTTGCCCGCCGTGCAGCCAGGCGCGCCGAAGAGAAGGACGGTGTGCGCCGCTTCGTGGCAGGCGCACTCGGACCAACCAACCGCACCGCTTCCATCTCGCCGGATGTGAACAATCCCGGCTACCGCGCCGTCACCTTCGATGATCTGCGCACCGCCTATGGCGAACAGCTTCGCGGGTTACTCGATGGCGGCGCGGACATCGTGCTGATCGAGACCATCTTCGACACGCTCAATGCAAAAGCGGCGATCTTTGCCTGTGAGGAAATCTTTGCCGAGCGCGGTGTGCGCCTTCCGGTGATGATCTCCGGCACGATCACCGATCTTTCGGGCCGTACGCTTTCCGGCCAGACGCCGACGGCCTTCTGGCATTCGGTGCGCCACGCCAAGCCGATTACCATCGGTCTGAACTGTGCGCTGGGGGCCGCTGCCATGCGCCCGCATCTGGCAGAGCTTTCGGGCGTGGCCGACACGCTGATCTGCGCATATCCGAATGCTGGCCTCCCAAACGCCTTCGGCCAGTATGACGAAAGCCCGGAGATGATGGCCGAGCAGGTCGAGGAGTTTGCGCGCGAAGGGCTGATCAATGTGGTTGGCGGCTGCTGCGGCTCGACGCCCGAGCACATTGCCGCGATCCGCGACGCGGTGGCGAACCATCCGCCGCGCGAAATTCCCGAGCGTGCACCCTTGATGCGCCTTTCGGGGCTGGAGCCCTTCACGCTCACCGACGACATTCCCTTCGTCAATGTGGGTGAGCGCACCAATGTCACGGGTTCGGCGAAATTCCGAAAGCTCATCACTGCCGGTGATTACGCGACCGCGCTCGACGTGGCGCGCAACCAGGTGGAAGGCGGCGCGCAGATTATCGACGTCAACATGGACGAGGGGCTGATCGACTCCACGAAGGCCATGGTCGAGTTCCTGAACCTCGTGGCGGCGGAGCCGGATATTGCGCGTGTTCCGGTGATGATCGACTCCTCCAAATGGGAGGTGATCGAGGCTGGTCTGAAATGCGTGCAGGGCAAGGCCGTGGTCAACTCCATCTCGCTCAAGGAAGGTGAGGAGGCGTTCCTGCATCAGGCCAATCTGTGCCGCATGTATGGTGCGGCGATGGTCGTGATGGCTTTTGATGAAACCGGCCAGGCCGACACCAGGGCCCGCAAGGTGGAGATCTGCACCCGCGCCTACAAGCTCCTGACTGAGAAGGCCGGTGTTGCCCCCGAAGACATCATCTTCGATCCGAACGTGTTCGCGGTCGCCACCGGCATCGAGGAGCACGACAATTACGGCGTCGACTTCATCGAGGCAACGCGGGAGATCACTCAGACCCTGCCGCATGTCCATATCTCGGGCGGCGTGTCGAACCTCTCCTTCTCGTTCCGCGGCAATGAGCCCGTACGCGAAGCGATGCACGCGGTTTTCCTCTATCACGCCATTCAGGCGGGCATGGACATGGGCATCGTCAATGCCGGCCAGCTTGCCGTCTATGACACCATTGATCCAGAGCTGCGCGAGGCCTGTGAGGACGTGGTGCTCAACCGCGAGCCGAAGGCGGGCGGCACGGCGACGGAGCGGATGCTCGATATCGCTGAACGCTATCGTGGCACTGGAGGCCGCGAAGCGAAGGAAAAGGATCTTTCCTGGCGCGAGCTGCCGGTTGATAAGCGGCTGGAACATGCACTGGTAAACGGCATCACCGAGTATATCGACGCGGACACAGAAGAAGCGCGGCAGAAAGCAGAGCGCCCGCTCCATGTGATCGAAGGTCCGCTGATGGCGGGCATGAACGTGGTCGGCGACCTGTTCGGCGCAGGCAAGATGTTCCTGCCGCAGGTTGTGAAGTCCGCGCGGGTGATGAAACAGGCCGTCGCTCTTCTGCTTCCCTATATGGAAGAGGAGAAACGGGCCAATGGCGGGGGCGAGCGCGAGAGCGCCGGCAGGATCCTGATGGCGACGGTGAAGGGCGATGTGCACGACATCGGCAAGAACATCGTCGGCGTCGTTTTGGCCTGCAACAACTACGAGATTATCGATCTGGGCGTGATGGTGCCGGCTGCAAAGATCCTGGAGACCGCACGCGAAGAGAAGGTCGACATCATCGGTCTGTCTGGTCTCATCACCCCGTCGCTCGACGAGATGGTGCATGTGGCGGCCGAAATGGAGCGCCAGGGGTTCGATATCCCGCTTCTGATCGGTGGCGCGACGACCAGTCGGGTGCACACGGCGGTGAAGATCCACCCGAGCTATGAGCGCGGGCAGGCGGTTCATGTAAACGATGCGAGCCGTGCGGTGGGCGTCGTCTCAAACCTGCTTTCGGCGGAGACGCGCGACGGTTTTGTTGCAAATCTGCGCGAGGAATATCGCAAGGTGACGGAAGCGCATGAACGCTCCGAGCGTGACAAGCAGCGCCTGCCGATCGACAAGGCCCGCGCCAATCCGCACAGGATCGACTGGGCGGCGTACACGCCGCCGAAGCCGAGCTTCACCGGCACGAAGGTTTTCGAAAACTGGGATCTGGAAGAGCTTGCGCGCTATATCGACTGGACACCCTTCTTCCAGACCTGGGAGATGAAGGGACGGTACCCGAAAATTCTCGAAGACGAGAAGCAGGGTGAGGCCGCGCGGCAGCTCTTCGCCGACGCGCAGGCCATGCTGAAGAAGATCATCGACGAAAAGTGGTTCGTGCCGCGCGCCGTGATCGGGTTCTGGCCGGCCAATGCCGTGGGCGATGACGTGCGCCTCTTCACCGACGAGACGCGGGAAGAGGAGCTTGCTTCTTTCTTCACCTTGCGCCAGCAGCTCACCAAGCGTGGCAACAAGCCGAATGTTGCCTTGTCGGATTTCGTCGCTCCGGTAGACAGCGGGAAGTCTGACTGGATCGGCGGTTTTGTGGTGACGGCGGGCATCGAGGAAGTGGCGATTGCCGAGCGTTTCGAGCGGGCGAATGACGACTACAACTCGATCCTCGTAAAGGCTCTGGCCGACCGGTTCGCGGAAGCCTTTGCCGAACGCATGCATGAGAAAGTGCGCAAGGAGTTCTGGGCTTATGCGGGTGATGAAACCTTCACGCCCGAGGACCTGATCGCCGAACCCTATGCGGGTATTCGCCCGGCACCGGGCTATCCGGCGCAGCCGGATCACACGGAGAAGGTGACGCTCTTCAAGCTTCTCGATGCGGAGAAGAATGCGGGCGTGAAGCTGACCGAAAGCATGGCCATGTGGCCGGGTTCATCTGTTTCGGGGCTCTATTTCTCGCATCCGGAAAGCTATTATTTCGGGGTTGCCAAGGTCGAGCGCGATCAGGTGGAAGACTATGCGGCCCGCAAGGGCATGGAGGTCGCGGAGGTGGAGCGCTGGCTTGGGCCGGTGCTGAATTATCTCCCATCTTCTTATTCGGAAGCTGCCGAATAAACCCGCACTACCGGCATGGGTGCGCAAAAGGGACCACAGAGAGGCACACACACGCTTGCGCGTGGCTGCATTCATTCACGCGGGTGAGTGAGACGGCGCGTTCCCGGCCGGGCATGATTTCCTGCGATCTGCTCTGCTTCTGAAACAAAAGGAGCAGGCGGGGGCTTTTAGCTGGCGGCTGAGCCTCCCGCCTGCCGGGGCAGCCCCTTCCAAAAATATGAGAAGAGGCAAGGTGTAGCGTCTGGCTCGAGAAAATCGCTCAGACACGTTCAAAGTGATCTGAGGTCGTACGGCCCAACTCTGGAAGCCGTTGCGATCTCAGACCGCATTCTTATGCATTTTGCGGGGATGGTAGATTGATACCACGCTGCGGGGCAGTGGGGGTGTGGCTTCTGTGGCTACGACCTGTCTCAAATCTGAAACAGGTCGGGTCTGAAATTGTCAGTTGCCACGACCTATTCCCAGCCGTGCCATTTTGCGATGCATGGTTGCACGGGATATTCCGAGCTGACGTGCTGCTTCCGAAACATTGCCTCCGGTGCTGAGAAGCGTTCGCTGCAACGCACTCCGCTCCGCGTCCGCCAGGGCAGGAACAGCAGGCCGCTCCGGGGCATCGTAGAGGTCGCGTGCGAAAATTGGTCTCGAGATGGGGCCGGGCGGCAGGTCGAGCATGGCCCGGGCGGTCCGCGTCGCACCGATAACCAGATCGTGGCGATCAACCGCGATAAGCGCTGTCGTGTCTGCTACGGGCAAAAGCATGATCCGTGCCTGCGGATAGGCCAGCCGAAAGGCTTCTGCCTCGATGCGGCGTGCCGCGTCTCCAACGGCCGTCGCGATCAGATGAAGAACTCCTTCCGTCAAGTCAGCGCGGCACGAAGAGACATCAAGCGCACCCGCAAGTTGTCCTTCATGATCGTAGACAGGCGCCGTGGTGCAGGAGAGGAGCGTATTGCGCGAATGGAAATGCTGGTCGAGGTGTATAGTCAGCGCCCGGCGTTCCGCCAGGCATGTGCCGATGCCGTTAGTTCCCTCGACCTGCTCGCTCCAGACATTGCCTGTCCACAGCCCCCATCGCTGAAACGTGTCATCATCGCCTGCCGCGCTGCGCCGCTCGACGGGAATGCCTTTCTGGTTGGCGAGTAGCACACAATAGCCGGAACTGCCCACGGCGAGAAAGAGCTGATCCAATGAGGCCTGCGCGGACCGGATCAACGGTTCGCATCGAGCGCGGGCCGCAGCAAGTTCGAAATCCGAAATCCGTTCTGGCCCGCGCCTTTGAGCCGGATCTAGCCGGTGTAGGCGAAACGAGCGCTGCCACGAGGCGACCAGAGCAGATTTTGCTGCATGGTCCGAATCCACCGCGGCCAGCACCCGGTCTGCATGAAAAATCACGCCCCGTCCATTCATGGTATTCCTCCCCATGACCCGTCGGCGCCCTCCACGCCATTTCAGTTGCCGGGCCCGCTGCTGATCATGGTTGAAGTTTCGTTGCTGGAGCCGATCTGTCAATACGACCTTTAGAGAGAATGAGTAAGCGACTTTGTGGAGGCAGCGGATGTAGGGCCGTGCAGAGCGCTCGCCGGTGTTCTCGCCCGCACGCCCGAATGTTTTTTCTTCCGTGCATTTGGTGTGTTGGATGCTTGCGCGGGAGCGACTATTCTGCCTGAGGCATTCCAGTTCCTGCCCCTCTCAGACAAACGGATCTCCTATGCATGATATCGGACTGAAAATCGCGCTAATCGGCGTGATGGGCATGGGCGCGCAATGGCTCGCCTGGCGACTACGTTTGCCCGCTATCGTGCTTTTGCTGCTTGCCGGTGTTCTCGCTGGTCCAGCCACCGGATTTGTGAATCCGGCGGAGGATTTCGGCACGATTTACCGTCCGCTCGTCTCGCTCGCCGTCGCAATCATTCTATTCGAGGGCGGGCTCACGCTGAATTTCAAGGAGATCAGCGAAACCTCCACGGCGGTGCGGCGCATCATCATTTTCGGCGGTCCGCTCGTCTGGGTGATGACCGCGCTTTCCGCTCACTATATTGGTGGCCTCTCATGGCCGACGGCTGTGGTGCTCGGTGCCATCCTGGTGGTGACGGGGCCGACCGTTATCACACCGCTCCTGCGCCAGGCGCAGCTTGCTGCGCGACCGGCATCGCTGCTCAAGTGGGAGGCTATCGTCAACGACCCGATCGGAGCTCTTTTCGCGGTTGTTGCTTTTGAGGTCATTCTGGTTCTGATCGGGCAGCATCAGGGCGGTAGCCTCGCCTATGTGGTGGTGGCTGCATTTGCTGTTGCGGTTGTCGGCGGCTATGTGGCGGCGCGGGCCATTCACTGGGCGTTCGTGCGCGGCGTTGTGCCGGAATTCCTGAAAGCGCCCATCCTGCTCGCCACAGTGCTGTTGGCCTATGCGCTGACCAATCTGGTTCTTGAGGAGGCGGGCCTCCTGACGGTGACGGTCATGGGCATCGTGCTCGCAAACACGCGCATTGCCAGCCTTGCCGAAATGCGGCGGTTCAAGGAGACCATCACTGTCTTCCTCGTCTCGGGCATATTTATCCTTCTGACCGCCTCGCTCACGATCGATGACTTCAAAAGTCTCGACTGGCGGGCAGCGATGTTTGTGGCGTCGCTCCTCTTTGTCGTGCGCCCACTGGCAATCATGACCGCTACGACTGGGTCCGGCGCGACACTTGCGGAGCGCACGCTTTCAAGCTGGATTGCGCCGCGCGGTGTGGTGGCTGTCGCCGTGTCTGGCCTGTTCGGCGGGGCACTCGCAGATGCGGGCATTGCCGATGCGAACCGCATGGTGGCATTCACCTTCGCCGTGGTTGTCACCACAATCGTGCTGCATGGTTTCACGCTCGGCCCGTTGGCCTCGCTGCTGAAACTGAAAAGCGCCGAAAAGCCCGGTCTGCTCATCGCCGGCGGACCGAGATGGGCCATTGATCTGGCGCGAAAGCTGCGCGAGATGGACGTGCCGGTCATGATTGCTGATCCCAACTGGAACCATATTGCTGAGGCGCGCCTATCCGAGGTCCCCGTATTCTACGGGGATATCCTGTCGGAAGAAGCGCATCACAGTATTGATCCGAAACGATTTTCCACCCTGATCGCGGTGACCGACAACGATGCTTACAATTCACTCGTCTGCACGGATTTCGCACCGGAACTTGGCCGGTCGCATGTCTATCAGCTCGGGCGCGGGGCCGATCAGTCGAAACGGATGTCGCTCAATTTCACCCTTGGCGGCCGCCCGCTCACAGACGAGGGCGTGGATTTCCGCACCCTGCGTGAGCGGCATTGGCAGGGCTGGACCTTCCAGGCCACGAAGCTGACCGACGAGTTTGATTATGATGCCTATCTGAAAAGCCGAGCGGATGACACGATCGTGCTTCTGTGGGTGAAACCGTCGGGTAAACTGGTTTTTGCCGCCGGTACCACTGGGGCGCCATCGACCGACGATCGTGTGGTCAGTTTCACGCCGGCAAAGGACCGCCGGGCAGGCGGTAACGGCGGAGTGTCCCCTGAGGAAAAAGGGTGAGCACAATGTGGGCGGCACCGCAGTAAAATCGCGTGCCGCATCAGAAAACGGATCAGGCTTCGGGTCTTGAAGCGATCCAGACTGCCACTGCCCCCATAGCCGCTGCAAGTGCCAGCGCGAGCAGCGGGCTGGGGCTGTAGAGAAGGACGAACAGTCCAAGACCGATGGCCATGCCGGCTGCAGCGAGGATTTTCGCGCGTCGCGGGATAACGCCCCGGTCGCGCCAGTCGCGCAGAACAGGTCCGAACCTGGGGTGTTCAAGCAATCTGCGTTCGAGTGACGGTGAAGAGCGAGCAAAAAACCATGCGGCAAGAATGAGGAAGATCGTGGTCGGCATGATCGGTACGAACGCGCCGACGAAAGCAAGGCCCAGCATCATGAACCCCAACGCCATCAGGATGATCCGCTTTGCACTCCGGAATGCCGGCGCGATCTTCAAGATTTGAGCTCCATCCAACATCATGATGCGGTTAGTGGTGTTTGTGCCTGCACGGACCGTATTCATTGAAACACGCGCACGGAAACACGCGCACGACAAGAGCCCGCCGCTCTGAAATCTCGTCGTCTCAGGAATGCAGTATGGAATAGAATGCGGCGGTCAACGGATTGATTTGTGAAGAAGTGGTGCCCAGGGGCGGAATCGAACCACCGACACGCGGATTTTCAGTCCGCTGCTCTACCAACTGAGCTACCTGGGCAAACCCTGCTTCACGATGCCGGGGCAGAGATTTCTGCGAGCAGTGGCGGGGTTGGTTCTCCGCCGGAAGCGCGTGGGTTATAGCACGAGATTTTCCGCTGACAAGCGCCCTTCGGTCGATTTGCAGGGACTTTTTTCAAAACCCGCGCGAACCCTCATGTTCGCCACGAAAGAAGGCGCTTTTCAAGCTTGCCGATCAGCCACGCAATGATAAGGCCGATGACGGAGAGAAGTGCCACGCCGGCAATGAGCTGATCGAGCGCAAAAAGCGCTCCGGCCATCAGGATATAGGCCCCGACGCCGAATTCAGCGCCAATCATCTCCGCCGCCACAAGCAGAACAATGGCGATGGAAGCCGAGATGCGAAAGCCCGACAGGATGGCGGGCATCGCGCCCGGCACGATGATCTTGCGCACGATGGACAGCCACGACATGCCGAAGGACTGGCCCATTCGGATGAGAGTCCGGTCCACATTGTCGACCCCACCATAGGTGGCGATCACGGTGGGGAAGAAGGTGCCGAACAGGATGGTCGCGACCTTGGAACCTTCGCCAATGCCGAACCAGATGATGAAGAGCGGCAGAAGCGCAATCTTTGGAATCGGGAAAAGCGCGGAGACCAGCGGCAGAAGCCCGGCGCGGGCAAGCGAAAAGAGGCCGATGAAAAGGCCGACGGCAATGCCAAGCAGGCTGCCCAGCGTCCAGCCGACGATCAGTCGGTAAAGGCTCGCGCCCAGATGCTTCCACAACATGCCGGTCTGGAAGAGATCGATCAGCGCACCGAACGCTTCGGATGGAGCCGGCAGCGCAATCGGGCTGATGAAGCCTGAACGCGAGCCGAGTTCCCAGACCGCCAGAATGACGAGGAAAACAATTGGCGCGACGGGGCCGAGCGAGCGATGAACGAAACCGCCGCCCCGGAATGGAACCGGACGCTGACCACCTGTTTCAGGCGCTGCGGCATGGCTGGCAGGCACGTCGCGCGTTGCATCATGCGACATCGGAAATCTCCCGGTCGGCTTCGCGTGCTTCCTCGCGCATGATCTCCCAGACGCGGCGCTGGAGGGTTTCGAGCTCTGCCAGCCGGTCGGCACGTTCAGCGAGCGGCATGTCGATTTCGACCACGTCGCGGATACGCCCCGGCCGACGAGACAGAACGATGATGCGGCGGCCCAGACGCACGGCCTCGTTGAGGTTGTGCGTCACGTAGCAGGCGGAAAACCGCTCGCGGGTCCACAACGCTACGAGATCGTCCATCAGGAGTTCGCGTGTCTGGCTGTCGAGCGCGGAAAGCGGTTCGTCCATCAGCATGATGGCCGGCTTGACGGCGAGCGCCCGGGCAATCGCCACCCGCTGCTTCATGCCGCCGGAAAGCTGGCGCGGTAGCGCCTTTGCGAAGTCGGAAAGACTGGTGCGCGCGAGCACATCGGCGATTATGGCCTGCCGCTCGGCTGCGGCGATGCCATGATCTTCCAGTACGAGGCTGACATTGCCTTCCACGCTGCGCCAGGGAAGAAGGGCGAAATCCTGAAAGATGTAGGTCAGCGGATTGAGCGAGCCTTCCGGCTCCGGGCCGGAAAGAAGCGCTTCGCCCGCATCCGGCTTTTCCAGTCCACCGGCGATGCGCAGAAGCGTGGACTTGCCGCAGCCCGAGGGACCGACAATGCAGACGATCTCTCCATCATCCACCGTAAGCGAGATGTCGTCGAGGACGGTCCTGCCGCCATAGTGATGGGTAATGTTCCTGAGAAGAAGCTGCATCGGCTCAAAGAATGCCGCCCCGGGCGGGCCGGGGCGGTTTCGCTGTTAGCGGGTTTCCACGAAGCTGGTGTCAACCAGCTTTTCCATCGTCACGCCTTCGGGCACGAGGCCTTCGGACTTGAACCACTCAAGCTGATCCTCGACGCTGGCGACGCTGAGGGCTGCCCCTTCATTGATGCGCATCGCGCCGGCACGAATGCGCGGATCGGCCTTTTCGAGCGGCTGGTCGGAATAGACGTATTTGTGGATCATCGCGACGATGGCAGCCGTGTCTTCCTCGCTCATGGTCTTGTCGACGAGGGCGGCGTTATAGTCGCTGATCCCCTCGGAAAGGCCGGCGAGGAAGCGCTCGACCAGATCCTTCTTTTCGGTTGCATTTTTTGTCGAGGTGAAGACCGTGGTGACCTGATAATTGTCGATGTAATCAGACACTTTGCCGATCTCCACCACTTCCGGCCCCTTGGTGAGTGCGCCGGCGATGTTGGGAACGATGGACCATGCATCGATCTGGCCGCTCTTGAGCGAGGCGATGATGGCCGGCACTTTCTGCAGCGGCTTCACCTGGATTTCCGCACGGTCAAAGCCTTCCTTGTCGGCGATCTTGTGCGCCATGTAGTGGAAGGAGGAGCCGGGGGTGGTGATGCCGTAGGTGTGGCCCTTCAGATCGGCGGGCGTCTTCACGCCGGCGTCATATGCGGCCCTGGAAGCGAGGATCTTCTGGCCTTCGACATCCGGCGTTTCCTGCAAGGCACCGCCGATGACCTTGATTACGCCCTTGTCGGCAAGGCTGATCAGGCCACCGGAAATGGCTGTCATGCCGAAATCGACATCGCCTGAAGCGATGGCAACAGCCATGGGCTGCGCGGCCTGGAAGGACACGAACTCGACATCGAGATCCTGCGCTTCGAAATAGCCTTTCGCCTCGGCAATGATGCTGGGGGAATGGGATGTGAGCGAAAGAATGCCGACATTGATCTTGTCTGCCGCCTGCGACGGCAGCGCAAATCCGGCAATTGCGGTGGAAAGGGCAAGTGCGCCGAGCGCACGGCGGGTGATGGCAGTCATGGGGACCTCTCGGAATGTCTTCGACCAATGCTATTTGCACAGGCGGCGGACCGGAGCAAGCAAATGGGACGACAAGAAGGCCTAAAGATTTTGTGAAATTGTTTTATATCAGAGCCTTACGAGGGGTTGGCGCAGAGTGAGGGGCCGGACGCAAAGCGCGTTTCACGAGCGTTTGCACCGCACGCCCTCTGGTTGACATGCAAGGTGCCCGTCCTCTCCCTCGTGATCTTATAGCTTGACCATAGGATCCATGCCGTAGCTGTGGCGACGGCAAAGGCGTGGAAAATGAAGCGCTTCTTTTTGAGAGGCTGCGATTTAACCTTGGCGTTTTGGCATGGATCCTCGGGTCGCGCCCGAGGAAAACGAAGGAGCGGGGAGGGAGGGGGGATTATCGGGCTGTGCCTAAAGACGCGCATCCATCTCTGCGCGGATGCGCTTTGCGGCTTCCTCTTTCACCGGGCCGTAGCCGCGGATCTGCATCGGCAATGCGAGGGTCTCGGCGAGTTCTGCCGCATTGCCGGCGTCGAGTTTTGAAAGCGCATTTTCCACATGCGCCTCGTACCAGTCGATCAGCTCGCGCTCCATGCGTCGCTCGGCGGTGTAGCCGAACGGATCGAAGGCTGTGCCGCGCAGACGTTTCATGCGGGCGAGGATGCGGAAAGGCAGACGCACCCAGGGGCCGAATTCGCGCTTGAGCGGCCGTCCGCGCGCGTCATTGCCGGAAGCAAGAAAGGGCGGGGCGAGATGGTGAACGATGCGATAGTCGCCTTCGAACTCGTCTGCGATGCGGGCAGAAAACCCCGTTTCCGTGTGCAGGCGCGCGACCTCGTATTCATCCTTGTAGGCCATCAGCTTGAAGAGAGAGCGGGCGACGGCCCGGCTGACGGCATCGCTGCCCAGCGGAGCCTCGACATTACGCACGCGATCCACGAAACGGCGGTAGCGCGTGGCATAGGCGACATCCTGATAGTCAGTCAGGAAGGCCTCGCGGCGGGTGATGATCTCATCGAGCGTTCCGTCAGTCTGCGGCTTGGGGTCGAATAGCTCCTTCAGCGCGTCCGGCCTGTCGGCGGCGAGCCGACCGATGAGGAAGGCGCGGTGGTTTTTCTCGATGGCGACGCCGTTGAGCACGATGGCCTGGGTGAGCGCATTGAGCGAGACCGGCACGAGGCCCTTCTGCCAGGCGAAGCCAAGCATCATCACATTGGCGAACACCGTGTCGCCCATGAGCTTTTCGGAAAGACGGTTGGCGTCCATGGCTGCGAGCGCACCCTTGCCCGTCACGCCTTCGATGGCGGCGAGCCGCTGGTCGACGCGAAGGCTTGCATCGCGCTTGCGCACGATGTCGCCGGTGGGCATTTCGGCAAGGTTCACCACCGCGCGCATGCCGGGACGGTAGCTGGCCGATGCCTTGGGGGAGGACGACACGACAATGTCGCAGCCGATCAGGGCGTCGGCAGCGCCCCGGTCGATGCGCACCTGATGAATGGCGTCGGGTGATGACGCCAGCCGGACATAGGAGAGCACCGGCCCGAATTTTTGCGCAAAGCCGGTGAAATCAAGCACGCTGGAACCGCGTCCTTCCAGATGCGCAGCCATGGTGATGAGCGCGCCGACGGTGACGACACCGGTGCCGCCAACACCGGTGATCATCAGGTCGAAGGGAGTGTCGAGTGCCGGAAGTTCCGGATCGGGGAGGTCGGCGGCAAGCCGTGTCAGGTCGATCTCCATGCCGGAGCGCTTTTTGCGGGTAGCACCCTCGACGGTGACGAAGCTCGGGCAGAAGCCGTTCACGCAGGAGAAGTCCTTGTTGCAGGACGACTGGTTGATCTTGCGCTTGGTGCCGAACTCGGTTTCGAGCGGTTCGACGGAGAGGCAGTTGGATTCCACCGAACAGTCGCCGCAACCCTCGCAGACGAGGTCGTTGATGACGACGAATTTTTTCGGGTCTTCCATCTGGCCGCGCTTGCGGCGGCGGCGCTTTTCGGTTGCGCAGGTCTGCTCATAGATGAGGACCGAGACGCCCTTCACCTCGCGCAGCTCACGCTGGACGGCGTCCATCTCGCGGCGGTGATGGATGGTGGTGCCGGCGGGCAACTCGCCGGGCTGGAACTTTTCCGGCGTGTCGGAGACGAGCGCGATGCG
Organism: Nitratireductor sp.; assembly: GCF_017794765.1. GTDB lineage: Bacteria > Pseudomonadota > Alphaproteobacteria > Rhizobiales > Rhizobiaceae > Nitratireductor. The sequence goes on from NZ_CP051236.1 coordinate 1,354,334, forward strand.
CTCCACACCTTCGGCGCGTGAGGAATGCGCGATGGCCTGCACGCTGACGGGACCGTCGACCGGCTGACCGCCGGTCATGGCAACGGCGTCGTTGTAGAGGATCTTGAAGGTAATGTTGGCCTTTGCTGCAATCGCCTGCCTGACGGCCATCGAACCCGAATGATACCACGTGCCTTCGCCGAGATTCTGGAAGACGTGGTTCTTGCCGGTAAAGAGCGAGGAAGCTGCCCAGTTCACGCCCTCGCCACCCATCTGGATCAGCGAGGTGGTTTCGCGGTCCATCCAGCTTGCCATGAAATGACAGCCGATGCCGGCCAGCGCCTGTGAACCCTCTGGCACCTTGGTCGAGGTGTTGTGCGGGCAGCCGGAGCAGAAATAGGGGGTGCGGGTCGCACCTTCCACCTGAAGCGAGATGGCGGGTGTGGCGAGGATCTTTTCGGCGCGGGCGATGAAGCCGCTGCCGGGGAAGATGCCTTCGAGCCGCCTTGCGACGATGGGCAGAAGCAGGCGCGGCGAGAGCTCGCCGGTCCATGGCACGAGCCGTTCGCCATTCTCATCGCGCTTGCCCACCATGGCGTGCGGCTTGTGGCCGGGCCAGTCGTAGAAATATTCCTTGAACTGGCTTTCGACGATGCCGCGCTTTTCCTCGATGACGAGGACTTCCTGCTTGTCTTTCACGAAGTCGAGTGCTGCGCGGCGGGCGAGCGGCCACACCATGCCGACCTTGTAAATGTCGATGCCGAGCTGCCGGCATTCGCCCTCGCCGATGCCCAGAAGGCGTAGCGCCTCCATCAGGTCGAGATGCGCCTTGCCGGTGGTGACGATGCCGAAGCGGGCATCCTTTACGTCGTATATGTGGCGGTCGATGGGATTGGCTTCGGCAAACGCCAGAACGGCGTGCTTCTTCGCCTCCATGCGCTCCTCGATCTGCGGCCCGGGAAGGTCCGGCCAGCGATAGTGGAGCCCGCCGGGCGGCGGGGTAAAATCGGGTGTGGCAAATACGCGAGGGGTGGGAATGTCGACGGAGGCTGCCGATTCCACGGTTTCCGAAATGGCCTTGAAACCGACCCACATGCCCGAGAAGCGCGACAGCGCGTAGCCATATTCGGCAAAGGCCAGATATTCCGAAACGTTCGCCGGATTGAGCGTGGGCATGAACCATGCCATGAAAGCCACGTCTGACTGGTGCGGCATGGAGGAAGAAACGCAGCCATGATCGTCGCCGGCAACCACCAGAACGCCGCCGTGGGGCGATGAGCCATAGGCGTTGCCGTGCTTCAGCGCATCGCCCGAGCGGTCGACGCCGGGGCCCTTGCCGTACCAGAGGCCGAAGACGCCCTCGACTTCGCGCTTCGGATTGGTTTCCACCTGCTGGCTGCCGAGAACGGCGGTGGCTGCGAGATCCTCATTGACGGCGGGGAGGAATTCGATCCGGGCGGCGTCGAGCCGGTCCTTCGCCCTCCATAACTCCAGATCGAGCGCGCCGAGCGGCGATCCGCGATAGCCGGAGATGAAACCTGCCGTGTTGAGGCCGCTCGCGCGGTCGCGGCGTGCCTGATCGAGCACGGCGCGCACGAGCGCCTGCGTGCCGGTCATGAAGACGCGGCCCTTTTCCTGGGTATAGCGGTCCTCGAGCTGATAGCGCGCGAGTTCGCCGGCCTTGGGTTGGACGGTCATGCAATTCCTCCGGTGCAGACTGGAAGAATTCTAAACCGGGGGCGATGGAAAATTGTGCCAGATTTGGCGTTTGAAATATGGTTTCTGGTGGAATTATCCGATAACGTCGGATTAAACGAATAATTATTCGGGATTTCAGATAATGGCTGAAAAGCTGACCGAGCAGGACAAGCGGCTTCTGGACGCCCTGCAGGAGAACTGCCGGCTCTCCAACCAGGAGCTCGCGGAACGGGCGGGCATGTCGGCTTCTGCCTGCTGGCGGCGGGTGAAGGCGCTGGAGGAGGCGGGGCTGGTCTCGCAATATGCAGCTCTGCTCGACATCGAGAAGGCGGGGCTCGGGTTTCAGGCCATCGTGCATGTCTCGCTGACGCGGCATGACCACCGGCATGTGGATACGTTCATCGCCGAAACGCGGCGGCGGCCCGAGGTGCTTGACTGTTATTCCACCACGGGTGAGGCGGATTATCATCTGCGCGTCGTGTGCCGCGACCTGGCTGCCTACAATCGCTTCCTGGAGGATTTTCTGTTTCGCCTGCCGGGCATCGCCAATGTACGGACCAATCTGATCCTGAAGGACATCAAGAAGAACAGTCCTGTTCCGGTGCAGCTTAAGGCCAATTGACAATCGGCGTTCGGTCACCTCCTTTTCGGTCGCCAAACGAGGAGGACATCGGATGACGAATGTGGCGCTTACCGGGCTTGCGCGCGATCTGGAACAGCGGGCGGAGGACGGTCGGCCAGTGCGTATCGGCCTGATCGGCTGCGGCGAGATGGGCACCGACATCGTCACGCAGGTGGCGCGCATGAAGGGCATCGAGGTGGCGGCAATCGCCGACACGCGGCCTGAACGCGCGGCAAGGGCCATCGAGATTGCCGGACGTGCTGCCGAAAGCGCTGTCGAGGCGACGACGTCTGGCGCGATCGCCGACGCGATCCGGGCAGGTAAGACGGCGCTTTGCGGCGATTCGCTGATGGTGGCGCAGAACGATCTGGTGGACGTGGTGATCGACGCCACCGGCAAGCCGGCGGTGGGCGCGGAGATCGGGCTTTCGGCGATGGAGGCCGGCAAGCATCTCGTCATGATGAATGTCGAGGCCGACGTGACCATCGGCGCTTATCTTAAGCGTGAGGCGGCGCGGCTGGGCGTGACCTATTCGCTGGGCGCGGGCGACGAGCCGTCTTCCTGCATGGAGCTGATCGAGTTCGTCTCGGCCATGGGGCATGACATCGTTGCCGCCGGCAAGGGCAAGAACAACCCGCTCAATGTGGATGCCGTGCCGGACGACTATGCCGAGGAAGCGGAACGGCGCAACATGAATGTGCGCATGCTGGTCGAGTTCGTCGACGGTTCCAAGACGATGGTGGAGATGGCGGCCATCGCCAACGCCACGGGTCTTGTGCCGGACAGGCCGGGCATGCATGGCCCGGCGGCAAGCCGCGAGGAGCTTTCAAGCGTTCTCTGCCCGATTGCCGATGGCGGCGTGCTCTCGAAAAAGGGCTGTGTCGACTTCACGGTTGGCAAGGGTGTCGCGCCGGGCGTGTTCGTGGTGGCGGAGATGGATCATCCGCGCCTGCGCGAGCGCATGAACGATCTGAAGCTGGGCGCAGGGCCGTATTACACCTTTTTCCGGCCCTATCATCTGACCTCGCTGGAAGTGCCGCTCACCTGCGCCCGCGCCGTGCTCTACAACAAGGCGGACATGGTGCCGCTCGACAGGCCGGTTGCGGAAGTCTGTGCCGTGGCGAAGAAGGATCTCGCCCCGGGCGACCGGCTCGACGCGATCGGCGAATACAGCTACCGGGCGTGGATCATGAGGACCGATGAAGCGCGCGCGGCAAAGGCGGTGCCCTGTGGGCTGCTTGAGGGCGGCACGGTGACCGCCCCGGTGAAGAAGGGCGCGCTTCTCACCCATGCGAATGTCGCGCCCGACGCGGCTTCGCGGCTGGTGGCGCTCAGGGCGCGGCAGGATGCGATGGTGTTCGGCGAAGAGTGATGCGTGGCGAGCGCCAGAGCCTGCGTCGATCCTCTACTTCCCCAGTTCGATTGAGCGCTTTTTCGCAGCGTCGACGGCGTTGCTCACAAGATCAAGCAGCCGGTTTTCATCCATGAAAACGGAGAGCGCGGCGGCGGTGGTGCCGTTGGGGCTCGTCACCTGCTCGCGCAATTTGCCGGGCTCATCGTCGCTTTCCTTCGCAAGCGAGGCCGCACCATAGACGGTCTGCATGGCGAGAAGCTTCGCGGTTTCCTTCGGCAGGCCGGCCTTCTCACCGGCGGCAGTCAGGCATTCGATGAAGTGGAAGATGTAAGCCGGGCCGGAGCCGGAAACGGCGGTGACGGCGTCCATCAGCTCTTCATTGTCGATGGTGGTGACCGCGCCGCTGGTTGCAAGCAGTTCCTCGGCGAAGGTTTTCGCCTCGGCGGTCACATTGCGGTTGGAGAAGAGCGCCATCATGCCCTTGCCGATGGCGGCGGGCGTGTTGGGCATGCAGCGCATGATTGCGGCGTGGCGGCCGAGAATTTCCTCGAACGTGGCTGTTCCCGTGCCGGCAAGAACGCTGACGAATGTGGCCTTGTCGGCAAAGCGGGCATAGGCCGGAGCGACATCGCGGATGACCTGCGGCTTGACGGCAAAGACGATCATGTCGGCACCTGCGTCAAGCTCTTCCACGCTTTCTGCGACCGTGACACCCAGCGCCGCGGCGCGGGCGCGCAGTCCCTCGTTCGGCTCTATGACGGTGGCGTCTTTCGAGGCCAGCTTGCCCGCAGCGATCCAGCCCTTCAGCATGGCATAACCCATATTGCCGCAGCCGACGAGGATGACCGATTTGCCCATGAAACTTCTCCCTTGATGACGGCAAAGGAATGCCGCGTGAAGGCAGGGAATGCAATGGGGAAGCGTGCCTAGGTGCCGAACCTGCGGCCTGCGTCCAGCGCGAGACCGCGTCCGACGGAGCCGAACATGTCGCCTTCGACAACGGACGCAGCGGGCAGCATGCGCAGGACATTCTCGCGCAGGAGCGGGATGGCCGAGGAACCGCCGGTGAGGAAGAGGGCGGTGATCTGTTCGGACGCGATGCCGGCATGGACAAGGGTTTCCGAAACCGCTTTCTGAACCCGATCGACGGTGGTGGAGATGGCGTCGTTCAACTGGTCGCGGGTGACCGGCAGGTCGAGTGTCTCGTCGGTCAGTTGCAGGTTGATGGCGCTTTCGGTTTCGTCCGTGAGCGCAATCTTTGCCCGTTCCACCGCGCCGACCGCTGCATGGCCCTGCCGGTTGGCGACCACGTCGATCATCCGCTCGACCAGATCGGGCCGCGCCGCCTCATAGCGGATCTGCTTCAGATCGGTCATGGACCTGTTGGTGTAGAGCATGTGAATGCGTTGCCAGGTGGCGAGATCGTTGAAATAGCCCGCGGGCAGAAAGCGTTTGCCGTCTTTTGTCTGCGTGCGATAGCCGAATTCCGGCATCAGGCGGGCGAGGCTTAAAAGCCGGTCGAAATCCGTACCGCCGATATGAACGCCATGGTTTGCGAGAATATCATCCTTGCGGTCGGCCCGTTTCGCACGGTCGGAGGAGACGCGAACGATGGAAAAGTCGGACGTGCCACCGCCGATATCGACGATCAGCGCCAGTTCCTCGCCCGTAACCTGCTGCTCATAGTCGAGGGCAGCGGCAATAGGCTCGAACTGAAACTCGATATGGGCGAAGCCGCGGCGCTGCGCGGCCTTTTCCAGTTCGTCCTGCGCGTGGCGGTCGGCTTCCGGATTGTCATCGACAAACTGAACCGGGCGCCCGAGCACGATGTTGTCCACCGGTCCGCCGAGATGGTTTTCCAGATTGTCTTTCAGGAAATGCAGAAACGAGCCGATAATGTCGGAAAAGGCGATGGAATGGGCCTTTATGCGCGTTTTCTCGTGAATGAGGGATGAGCCCAGAACGCTCTTGAGCGCGCGCAGGAGGCGGCCTTCCACGTTCTCCGTATAGCGGCTGACGGCGCCGCGCCCGAAATAGGTGCGGTCGTCCTCGAAACTGAAGAATACCGCGCTCGGCATAGTGACCTCGCCCGCTTCGAGCGCGACGAGGCGGGGTTCGCCGTTCTCCATGAAACCGACTGTGGAATTCGACGTGCCGAAGTCGATGCCGCCGCTGAGCGCTCGCATGGGACTATCCTTGCCGGAATGTGGATCGATTGGGGGAGGGGAGCGATACACAATCGGCGGCGGGAAGTCGACCGTCTGATGCGTTAATTCTTCTCCGGTTCGCGATACTGCTCATTGGCATAGCCGAATTCGGCCATCACGCGGCCGAGCCCCACATAGACGGGGTACATGGCGGTCGAGACGGAGCCTGTTGCAGCAAGGCGAAGCGCGCCGCGAAATGGCGCGGCGGCAAGCAGCGCGAGGCTCTTTGCAAAGACGCGCAGCTTTCCGAACACCTGGTCCCTCCGCTTCTTTTTCTCTACCAGGGTGGAGATGACGCCGTTTCTCAGGGCCCGGGCGCGGATCCAGTCCCGCTCAACGCGGCGTTCGGGCACGATCTCCTGTGTCTCGGCCTCGGCAGACCAGGCAAGGCGGAAGCCTTTCTGGCGCGCTCGGCTGAGAAAATCCGAATCCCCGCCACCCATGAAATTGAACCGAAGATCGAGAAAGGGCCGCGGCATCGCCTCCAGAACCCGTCGCGACACGAGCAGATTGCCGGATGAGAAAAGCGCCGGAACGGGGCCAGTCTCATCATAGGGTGGGGCGAAGACCGGGTGAGTCGCCCAGCGTTCATGCGCGGGCTTTGCGAAGACCGGCACCTGAGGGCCGCCGACGACGTCCGCCTCGAAGCGCTCGGCGGTAGAACAGAGATTTTCCAGCCAGTGCGGAGAGGCCAGTTCGTCATCGTCGATGACGGCGAGATGACGGAAATTCGGGAACTCGGTCAGAGCCGTTTCCCAGCCGGCATTGTAGGCACAGCAATTGCCACGTTCATGTGCGATGATCACGAGGCCATTGAAGGTTCCATCGGCAAAAAGCGGTGTCGCGGCCTCGGCGCCGGCTCGTTCCTCAGCCTCATTCTCCATGACAATCACGGCAAACGGGCGCTCCGTTGCCTGCGAGGCCAGCGAGTGGAGCGTGTTCAGAAGCTGGTCCGGCCGCTTGAAGGTGGGAACTGTGACGACGCACGCTATGGATTGCGCGTCAAGCGAGGGCGTACGCGCCACGATTGAAACCGCTCTGCCTGTTTTTTCCTGCGCCACAATCCCGCCACGCGCTGCTGATTCGTGCTCTATAAGCGGTGGAGGCAATTAAGGCGGCGTTAAATACGGCGGGTTTTTGCGGTGGGGAACTGTTGATTTGCCAGCGAAAATCGACTGGCGATGCCATTCCTTAATCAAGAGTTCATTGCTCTTTGAAAAAAACGTCCCAAACAGGAATAGTGCATGCATCTGGTCTTTGCGACATCCATCGTTCCCGACGGGACACCGAAAAGTGGATATGAGATTGCCAACGCGGCCATTCTCGATGCACTCGCGCGCGCAGGTTGCCGGATGTCGGTGATGGGATTTGCCTGGAAGGGACGTGCGGGGCAGACCACGACCGAAGAGACATCGGTGCTTGGAGAACTGGACCCGCGCACGGAAGCGGCCAGTGGAATGACCAAGCTCGGCTGGCTCATCAAAGCGATGATGAAAGGCATGACATTTTCATCCGCCAAGATGCTGCTCGTCTCACCCGGAGAGGTCCGCGCAGCATTGGACAAGCTTGGGCCGGTCGATGGCGTGATCTTCAACTCCGTACAGTTTGCCGGAGCGTTTCGCCAGGTCTTTGGCGATTTGCCGTCCATTTATGTGGCGCACAATGTGGAGCATCTCTCCGCACAGCAAAGTGCGGCCGCCGCGCGGGGCTTCGTTGGAGGCTTCATGTTTCGCCGTGAGGCACGCCTTCTCAAAACGCTGGAAGCGGAACTGTGCGCACAGGCGCGTTTCGTCTATACGCTGTCGGAAGAGGACCGCCAGCTTCTGGGAGTGGCCGACGAGAATCGCTCAGCAGTGCTGCCGCTGGTGGCCCATGAGCCGGCGGCTTTTTCCGCGGGTCCACGCCAGACGAGCTATGATGCTGCCTTGATCGGCACCTGGAGCTGGGCGCCGAACCGGATCGGTCTCGACTGGTTCCTGGAAGAGGTGGTGCCGCATCTTCCCGAGAGCTTTCGCATCGCCGTCGCGGGCGATGCACCGGCAGAGCTCGCGCAGAGACACCAGCGGGTGACGTTTGTCGGGCGTGTCCCCGACGCGGTGGAATTCGTACGCAGCGGCAAGGTGGTGCCTTTGATCAGCCGCGCCGGCACGGGGGTCCAGCTCAAGACCATCGAGACGTTCGAGCTCGGCCTGCCAAGCGTGGCGACGCAGAGTGCGCTGCGGGGTATCTCCCATAAACCTCAGAACTGCATTGTGGCCGATGATCCCCGCACCTTCGCGGAAGCGCTGGTGCGCGCGGTAGGCGACCCGGTCGATCTTGACGGGGGAAGATTTCATGACGCACAGCGCAAGGCACTGGACACGGCCATTCTTCGTGGGCTTGATGAAGCTGGCTTCAACCGGCGGGATGCAGCCGCATGAATGTGGCGACGACGAAAACCGTGCACGCAACCCATTCGCGGCGCGATATACTGGGTACGGAAGTGGCAGTCATCGGCCGTGAAGGCGCGATGGCTTTGCTGTCGGAAAAGATCGCGACCCGTCAATTTATGCCCGTCACCTTTCTCAACGCACACAATGCGAATGTGACCATCGCGGATGCGGGCTTTCGTGCGATCCTGCCGAGGTTTCTCGTGCTGGCGGATGGCATCGGTGTCGATCTGGCCTCGAGAATTCTTTTCGGTGAGCCGTTCCCCGACAATCTTAACGGCACCGATTTCGTTCCTGCGTTTTTCCGCAGTCACAAGGACAGGCTCAAGATCGCCCTGCTCGGTGCGCGACGTGAAAACGCGCTCGCGGCTGTCGGGAAACTGGCTGAACAGGCGCCACAGCACGATTTCGTGTTCCTGCATGATGGCTACTTCAACGCCCAGCAGGAAGAGGCCATTCTTGCCCAACTCGAAGAGATGCGCCCGGACGTGCTGCTTGTGGCCATGGGCGTGCCGCGCCAGGAGTTGTGGATCGCCGGTCATATCCGGCCAGAACACTGCACGGTGCCGATTGCCGTCGGTGCATTGTTCGATTTTCTGAGCGGAGCCGTGCCGCGCGCGCCGCTCTGGATGCGGCGACTGAGGCTGGAATGGCTCTTTCGTCTCGGGCTGGAGCCGCGCCGTCTGTGGCGCCGCTACGTGGTGGGCAACCCCATCTTTCTTCTAAGGGTCTTCCGACAGAAGTTCCGGAGCAAGCGGGGCGGAGCATAACCATGGCCGGTGGGCGCAGCGCGGCGATCGTGACGCCAAGTTATGCAGGCGACTTCGATCGTTGTCGGCTTCTCTGCGAATCGATGGATCGTTTTGTTACCGGATATGACCGCCACTATCTGCTTGTGGCGGGACACGATGTCAGGCGTTTTCGAGCGTTTGAATCGGAACGGCGGGTGGTGGTGGACGAGCGCGATCTCCTGCCTCCCTGGCTTCACGCGGTGCGCGACCCCACGGTGCTCTTCAAGCGTCATATATGGCTGAGCACACGGCTGGCGCCCCTTCGTGGCTGGCACGTGCAGCAATTGCGGCGGATCGCCTTTGCCGAAAAAGCGGAACATGAGGTGCTGGTTTACTGCGATTCCGATGTCGTGTTCCTCAAACCTTTCGATTGCAGCACGTTCTGGCGGGGTGAACAGGTGCGGCTTTACCGTCGCGACGGGGGGATGAACGCGCTGGTCGATCTTGGCCATCGCCAATGGTCGGCAAATGCGGGGCAGGCGCTCGGTTTGCCTGCGGGTCAAAAGACAGAGCACGACTACATCACAACGCTGATCTCGTGGCGACGTGACAGTGTTGTGAGCATGCTGCGCCATATCGAAACCCTGCATGACAAGCCCTGGATCCGTGCGGTGGCTGCGGATCGGCGCTTCTCCGAATGCATTCTCTACGGTCGCTATGTAGACGAGGTGCTTGCAGGCAGCGGGCATTTTCACGACGACCGCGCGCTGTGTCATGTGCTCTGGTTCGGGCGTGAACTCGACACTGGTGGCCTGGAGGATCTTGTCGCCGAGATGAAGTCCTATCAGGTAGCGATCGGCATTCAGTCTTTCATCGAGACCGATCTCGAGCCACTGCGCCGGATGATCGGCTGAAGCCAATCAGACACGCTTGGCCGGCCTTGCCAGTGCGCGATAGGTCAGCACCATCGACAACAGATAGAGAACGGCAAAAACCGCGTTCAGCGACAGGATGATGTCGCCGGTTTCGGAGCACGACTTCAGCACCATCGAGAGCAGGGCGGCCTTGGCAGCTGCCAGCACGCCGAGATTGACCGCGCGAAGGAAAGTCTGTCCGCGGGCGAAAAGAAGATCGGCCTGATATTCGGTCAGGTTTCGCAGGCCCGGAACCGCGAGCGCCAGGATGACAAGAGGCGCGGCCTCAGCCACATTGTTGCCGAGCAGGGTCGGGTAGAATGCGAGGATCGTCGCCATCGTCGCGAGGGCAAGGACCGACACCGCGAAGACGCCACCCTCTATGCCCAGACGCAACGCCCAGCTCCTCAGCATCTCCGGGGACCGCATCATGCGCTGCACGAGCAGCATGGAGAAGGAGCGGACCGGGATTGCAGTGAGATCGACCAGTCGCATGATGATCGCATAAATGCCCGCAAGCGTTGGGTTGCCCAGCGCCAGAACGAGGAGCTTGTCGAGTTCCATCTGAAGATAGAAAAGCACCTCCGCTCCGGCGACATAAAGCGCGTCGGGAAGTCGGCGCAGATAGAGCGCGGTTTGCAGCCGCAGACGTTGCCGGGGACAGTAGAACAGCAAGGCAAAGACGAGTGCGGCGCCGTTGGCGGCCAGATAGAACACGGTCCAGCTCAACAGGTCGTGGCTTGCATGAAATGTGAACAGAAAGGCGGCAAGCGCGCGAATGGCGATACTGACAATGAGGATCGTTGCGGCGCGGCCGAAGCGGTTGAGACCATTGTTGACGACGATCACGGTCTCCGTCAGTCGCCAGGCGACGGCCTCGGAGACGATGACCAGTGCGAAGGGAAGTACCCGCAGGTCGCCGGCGAAGAACACCAGATACAGTGCCGTGCTGGCGAGCCCGATGAGCGGCAGCGATGCAAGCGCCAGCACAAGGAAACCTGCGGCGTAGGTTCCCAGAAGCCGAGGCTTCACGGTGGCGATGCGATAAAGCGTGGCGGTGAAGCCCAGTGCAAGGATCCGCCCCACCATCACACCGGCAGCGGATGCCGTGGCGAAGAGGCCGAAATCGGCAATCGTCAGACTGTTTGCCAGAATGACAAAATAGGCGAGAGAAAAGACCAACCGCCCCGCCGACCCGCTGATCGCCGCAAGATAGTCGCGCAGAACCTGTCGCTGGCTGGATATGATGTTACGGAATGAAATGAGAGGACCCCGGATCGCCTGGTTTCGACATGCGGTTTTCGGCGACACTATCCAACAAAACTTAATGCGCTGTTCCGTGGTTTCCCACGCCGGCAAAAAACCTGTTTCGAAATGCTTACCGTTAACTCTTTGTTACCCGTGCCTCTTTAGCTTGGGTTAACATAATCGCGGGCTTATGCGCCCGCTCCCCGTTCATGAGCGAGAGCTGCGCGTACAATGTTCGACGCCGACAATCCAAGCAAGAAAAGGCCTCGGAGCGGTGGGCAGGTGCGTTCGCTGCTGTCGATACAGGCTCCGGAGGATGAGCCGGTGGAACCGAAGCGGCAGAAGCAGATTTCGGCGCGCAGGGATCGCGGCGGCGGATCGCTCCTCTCTCGCTCACAGGAGCCCCATGATGCTCAGGAGACACGGCGGGAAAGAGCAGCTTCAGCGGACGCGTATCTGCGCCGGGCTGAAGCACACAGACACGCGACGGACCCTGAGGCGCGCGCGGAAGTAAAACGGCAGCCTGCGGCGCGTACTGAAGCAGCGCAGCCGCGAAAGCCATCCCTGCGCAAGCGGCTGCTCGACCGGTTTTTCCCACTGCCTGAGGTGGAGCCTTCTCCGCCAGAGCGCCCACGGGCCGAGAGCAGGCGCCATCCGCTGTCAGGACCGGCGACACGAAGCTTCACGCCCGGGAATGAGGAGCCTCTCCGCGCGCAGGAGCACCGCCGGCGGGCACCCCGAGCGCATCGCCGACCATCAGATGAACAGGTGTGGCGGCCATTGATTGATCCCGTGCAGGTGATCGGCGGGATCCTGCGCGCCAAATGGCTGATCCTCCTGACCACGATCATCGGCGCGGTGATTGGTGTGATGATCGCCCTTTCAACGCCGAAAATGTACTATGCCGCCACGCAGCTTCTGCTCGACCCGCGCGATCTGCAGATCGTTGAGCGCGAACTCACGCGCGGAGGTCTACCCTCCGATGCAACACTGGCGCTCATCGAAAACCAGGTCGCAGTCATTACCTCCGGCAATGTTCTTTCCAGGGTGGTGGATGAGCTCGACCTGGCTGATGATCCGGAATTCAACGGCGCGGGCAGTGGCAGTGTTCTGAGCCTGTTGTTGAGCCCGCGCGCGCTGATCTCGGCACTGATCAACGGCAACGATGATGATGGAGGGTCGGCGCGGCATACGATTGCAGTCGAAAATCTCTTCGAGGCTCTTGATGTTGGCCGCAACGCAAAAACATTCATCATCACCATCGGCGCGACCACAAAGGACGCCGAAAAATCTGCGTTGATCGCATCGACCACGCGGGATGTTTTCCTCTCCACCTATGGCGAATTGCAGTCGGCCACGGCAGGCCGCGCCAACCGCGATATTACCGATCAGCTCCAGTCATTGCGCAGGGAAGTCGAACAAGCCGAGCGCGAAGTCGCAGAATTCAAGGCCAAGAACGACATAGTCGATGCGCAGGGGCGTCTGATCACCGATGAAGAGATCCTGCGTCTCAACGAGCAACTCTCGGCCGCGCGGGCGCGTACATCCGAGTTGAATGCGCGTGCCGCGGCTGCCCGGTCGCTGGATGTGGAGACGGTGCTCGGCGGCGCTCTGCCGGAGCAGGTGGCCTCGCCGGTGATGACGGAACTGCTTGCTCAGTACGCGAGCCTGAAGCAACAGGCGGGTCGGCTGGCGGTGCGGTTCGGTCCTCGCCATCCCGACCGGCAGGCCGTCGACGCGGAACTGGCCGGCGCACGCGATGAGATCGCACGCGAGCTGCGCCGTGTGGTGGCCTCCAATCAGGTGGAATTGCAGCGTGCGGTCCAGCTCGAACAGGATCTCTCCGGTCAGTTGGCGCGGCTCAAGGTGCAGAAGGGAAACCTGGAATCAGAGCGGGTGACGCTTCGCGAACTCGAACGCGAGGCGAATGCCAAGCGATCAGTTTACGAAGCTCTGCTGTTGAGAGCGCGTGAGACCGGCCAGCAGGAGCGCCTGAACACGGCGAATGTGAGCGTGATTTCGCAGGCCGTTCCGCCGCTCGACCCGACCGGTCCCTCCCGTTCCTCGATCGCGATGGCAGGCATGATCCTGGGTTTCATGTTCGGCGTCGGGCTTGGCGCGATGGGAGGCGCAATTCGCAGCCTGCGTGAGAACATGGCTGAAAGGCAGGCATATGATCATGGCGGCTGGAGCGGCAACCAGGATGTCGACGAAGGCGATCCTGAGCCTGACCCCAATCCGCCGGGAGGTGGCACACGCCGGCGCGATATTGAAGAACGCAGCCGTCGAAACACCGCCTCACAGGAAAATCCGCAGGATTGGCGCGCGCGTTCGAACGAACGCTATGCGAAGGCGCAGGCGAGCCATGATTGGGAGGACGACGAGGCGTTTGTTGACGCGTTCGATACCGATGACGGCGAGAAACTCGTCGAGCGGATGAAGGACCGGTCGCGGAAGCGTGCTCAGCCCGAGCCCGAGCCCCAGTCCGAGCCCCAGTCCGAGCCCGCGTCGAAAGTTCAGACCGTGGCCGCATCTGCTTTCCATCCCGCATGGCCGGCAGCGCAGATGGCCATGCACCCCGGCATGATGGTCCCCGGGCCGATGCCGATGATGCAGCCGATGCAGCAGATGCCGCAGGTGGTGGGAATGCCGATGATGCAGCCCTATCCGGTGTGGCATCAGGCTCCTGTTCCGTTTCATCCCGGCTTCGGGCTCATGCCTCAGCAAGCGCCGGAACGGGTCAACGACGAGGATGAAGGCAGTGAGCGCTTCGATGAAATCCACGACCGTCTCAAGGCTGTACGCCGCGAAGTGGATGCGCTGACAGCACGGCGGTCAAACAGGCATCGTTACTGACCTGAAAACACCGCCTTTCCCAATAACGTCAGGGAACGGCGCTGTGACGGGATTGCGGTTCTGTCTTTTCCCCATTATGCGGGCTCATATGCGTTCCTCGTCGCTTGATGAGGCAAACCGTATCCCTTGAAATCTGCACCGGGGAATGACATGGCCGAAATCATCGACGGAAAAGCCCTCGCAGAAGATGTGGTGGCGAAGGTCAAGACCGAGACCGCCAGGCTCGCTGAGACCGGGGTGACGCCGGGGCTCGCCGTGGTGATCGTCGGTGAGGATCCGGCCAGCCAGGTCTATGTCGCCTCCAAATCGCGCCGCGCGAAGGAATGCGGGTTTCATTCGGTACAGCATTCGCTGCCGGAAGAGACCAGCGAGGAAGAGCTGGTGGCGCTGGTCGAGGATCTCAATGCCGATCCGGCGATCCATGGCATTCTGGTGCAGCTCCCCCTGCCGAAGCATATCGATGAGGGTCGCATCATCCAGACCATCGACCCCGATAAGGATGTTGATGGCTTCCATTTCATCAATGTGGGTCGCCTTGGCACGGGCGCGCTCGGCAGTGCCTTTGTGCCCTGCACACCGGCCGGTGCGATGCTGATGCTGGAACGGGTCCGTGGCCGGGATCTTTCCGGGCTGTCGGCGGTGGTGATCGGACGCTCCAACATCGTTGGCAAGCCGATGGCGAACCTGCTTCTGGCCGCCAACGCCACGGTGACGATCGCCCATAGCCGAACGAAGGACCTTCCCGCGCTTGCAAGGACCGCCGACATTCTGGTGGCAGCGGTCGGACGCCCTGAAATGGTCAGGGGGGACTGGGTGAAACCCGGCGCCACGGTGATCGACGTGGGCATCAACCGCATCCCCGCTCCGGAAAAGGGCGAGGGGAAGACCCGGCTTGTCGGCGATGTTGCCTTTGCCGAGGCGAAGGAAAATGCCGGCACCATAACGCCGGTGCCCGGTGGCGTCGGGCCAATGACAATCGCCATGCTGATGGCCAACACGCTGACCTCGGCATTCCGCAAGGCGGGGCTTGAGCCTCCTGCTTTCTAGGGTCGGGACCCAAATCTGGATCATCAGCCATGTCTTTCCTGCCGGACCAGCCTGCTTTACAACAAGTGCTCATGGGTGAGGCGCGGCAGGATACCCGGCAGTTTGCCTTTCTGCTGGTGGACAGGTTTTCGATGTTTTCGCTGGCGGCGGCCATCGACACGGTCCGCTCGGCCAATCGTCTCCTGGGACGCGATGTCTATAGCTGGGTCACCGTTTCCGCTGACGGCGAAGCGGTGATGGCCTCCAACGGACTTCCGATCAAGATCGACTATGCGATCGCCGATCTGCCACCAGTCGACATTCTGTTTGTGTGTGTGGGGCTGACGACGGAGTTTCCAGGCAAGAGCACGGTGCTGGCGGGCTTGCGTTCGCTCGGACGGCGCGGTGCAGCACTTGGCGCGCTGGCGGCCGGCTCCTACCTTCTGGCCGAGGCCGGGCAGCTTGAGGGACATCGCTGCACGATCCACTGGGAAAACCGGGCTTCCTTCATGGAGCGGTTTCCGGAGATCGAATGCACCGGAAATGTCTACGAGATCGATCGCAAACGCTATACCTGTGCCGGGGTGACGACATCGATCGACCTGATGCTGGAAATCGTTCGCAACGATCTGGGTGTGGAACTGGCCAACGAGGTGGCCAACCAGTTTCAGCACGAGCGCATCCGCTCGCCGGGCGATCGCCAGCGGACCGGACCGGAGCGCGACCTCACCGGCAAGTCGGAAAAGCTGAAGAAGATTGTCGAACTGATGGCCGACAATCTGGACGAGCCTTATTCTGCGGTTCAGCTCGCAAGAGCTGCCAGCCTTTCGGTGCGGCAGGTGGAACGGCTTTTTCTGCGGCATCTGGGCATGACGCCGGGTCGCTATTACATGCGGCTGAGGCTGGAGCGGGCGCGCGAACTTCTGCGCCAGACCAACATGGCGATCCTCGACGTGGCGATTGCCACGGGTTTCACCTCGCACTCCTATTTTGCGCAAAGCTACCGCCAGCAGTTCGGGCGACCGCCCTCCGAAGAGCGGCGCACCACCTATTGAGTGCGTTTGGCGGCTGGATTTGATGATTGTGCCTGGCGCTCGGTGCCTTCGGTCAAGCCGGCTGCCAACTTTCGCAGAGCTACAATGTCGGGCTCGTGCGAACCTTCAGAGTCGGCGCGGGCCATGAAATCCTCCGCAAGGGCTGCCGCGGGTGTTGCGAAAACGTCCGGAGCGATGCTGGCAAGCGAGGCAAGGCCTCGCAGCAATGCCTGTTGAACATCAGGTGCTGCAGTAGCCGCTTCGTAGGAAATCGGCCGAAAGGCCTCGTCCAGCAAATGCTCCGGGCCGACCGATACAAAGCGAATGCGCGGATAGGGTGGATCCGTCCTTTCCTTCCCTCTCTCCTTGAGCGCCCAGTCGGCCAGAAGGCGTGTCTGCACGGTAAGCACGTGGTTGGCGGTGGAGGGATCGTTGACCCCGGGCGAAAGGGCTCGCCGCGCCACATCGGCCAGAACGAGAAAGCCGAAACCGGGATCGGAATCGAACGTGCGCTCCTCACCGATGATGAAATCGCCACGGATGGCTTTCAGCACTGCCTCATCCCCTTCACCGACGACCACGGCAATGACTGCAGCATGGTCGACATAGTCT
Organism: Nitratireductor sp.; assembly: GCF_017794765.1. Taxonomy (GTDB): domain Bacteria; phylum Pseudomonadota; class Alphaproteobacteria; order Rhizobiales; family Rhizobiaceae; genus Nitratireductor. The sequence continues at coordinate 1,371,044 of NZ_CP051236.1, forward strand.
CCGGGCCGGACACGCACATGGATGACAAGGCCCTTGTCTTCCGCCAGATCCTGAAGCGCATGGGGATCAAAATGCTGCACGAAACCGACACCCCCCGCTTGAACCTCATGCCCGACGGGTGAGCCTTCGCCCTCACTGCAGCCATAGAGCCCATCCCGGCCAAGTCGATTGAGAGCCTGGCGGGTGGCATCTTCGAGACGGCTCGTCATTTCCACCACGCGGCCCACGACCGAGATTTCGCGCACCCAGCGGATCAGCGCCCAGACAACGGCGAAGACGACAAGGAGGGTGGCGATGAACAGGATCAGGCGCCCGCCCAGCGTGTAGATGCCGCTCGACAGGCCGATAATGCCGATGATGGAGAAGAGAAAAGCGCCGATGAACACGGAAATCGTGGTGCGCGCGGCGCGGTTGCCCGAGAAAAGGGGGACGGCGCGCGGCGAGCCGGTCTGCGCGGCGCTTGTCAGCAGATTGACCAGCGTGGACAGCGCAAACACGGCCACCGTGAGCATGCTCGACGCGACGATGCCGAGAATGTTGCGCAGGGCATCGGCCGAAACGGTGATCGGGATCGCGCTTTCTTCAAGGCCATCAGGGAAGAAACCGGCGGAAAGATAGGCGAGTGCAACCACGATCAATGCCGTCACGCAAAAAAGTGCCGGCAGGAACCACAGGGCCCGCGAAAATCGTCTGAATAGAAACCAGTATCCGTTCACCGCCCCCTCCGATCAAAGAAAAAATGCACGGCCATAGCGGTTGGTTCCAGATCAGAAAACCGCGGCCCCCTGATCGGCGCGCCCTGCAAGCTGGCGGAAGCCGGCGAAAAGCTCGCGCCCCATGCCGAACCCGTTGGCCGAAAGGTCCGGGTTGGCACTTTCGCGCGCGGCGAGTTCGTCCGCGTCGATAAGCACTTCGATCGTGCCCTTCTCGGCATCGAGGCGCATCGGGTCGCCGTCACGCAGCTTGCCGATCATGCCGCCGTCGAGCGCTTCAGGCGTGACGTGGATGGCTGCCGGCACCTTGCCGGAGGCGCCAGACATGCGGCCATCGGTGACAAGCGCGATGCGCCGGCCACGATCTTGCAACACGCCAAGGGCCGGTGTGAGCTTGTGGAGCTCGGGCATGCCATTGGCCTTGGGTCCCTGGAAGCGGATGACGGCGATGAAATCGCGGTCGAGCTTGCCGGCCTTGAACGCCTCCTGCATCTCGTCCTGCGAATGGAAGATGATGGCCGGCGCCTCAATGAGACGGTGCTCGGGTTTCACGGCGGAAATCTTGATGATGGATTTGCCGAGATTGCCAGACAGGACCCGGATGCCACCGGTCTGCTGGAAAGGTTTGGCCGCAGTGGCGAGCACCTTTTCGTTGCCGCTGGTGGCGGGCGCGGGAATGCGCGCGACAGTGCCATCATTGGCAAGCTTCGCCTCGACCGTGTAAGGCCGCAGACCTTCGCCCCAGATGGTGCGCACATCTTCATGCAAATAGCCGTCGTCGAGCAGCTCGCGGATCAGAAAGCCCATGCCGCCCGCGGCGTTGAAATGGTTCACGTCGGCCAGCCCATTGGGATAGACGCGCGCAAGAAGCGGCACGTGGTCGGAGATTTCGGCGATGTCGTCCCAGGTGAGCCTGATGCCGGCTGCCGCCGCCATGGCGACCAGATGCATGGTGTGGTTGGTGGAGCCGCCGGTGGCATTGAGCCCCACCACGCCATTGACGATGGAGCGCTCGTCGATCATGCGGCCAACGGGGGTGAATTCGTTTCCGAGCGCTGTGATGGCGAGCGCCCGTTTGGCCGCTTCCTTCGTCAGGGCGTCGCGCAGGGGCGTGTTGGGGTTGATGAAGGAGGAGCCGGGCGTGTGCAGGCCCATGATCTCCATCAGCATCTGGTTGGAGTTGGCGGTGCCGTAGAAGGTGCAGGTGCCGGGTCCATGATAGGATTTGGATTCCGCTTCAAGCAGGGCCGCGCGGTCGACCTTGCCCTCGGCATAAAGCTGGCGGATACGGGCCTTTTCGTCATTGGGCAGACCGGAGGTCATGGGCCCGGCGGGGATGAAGACTGCGGGCAGATGGCCGAAGGTGAGCGCGGCGATAACCAGGCCCGGCACGATCTTGTCGCAGACGCCGAGATAGACGGCGGCATCGAACATGTTGTGCGACAGGCCGACTGCGGCAGCCATGGCGATGACATCGCGCGAAAAGAGCGAGAGCTCCATGCCCGGCTGGCCCTGCGTGACGCCGTCGCACATCGCCGGCACCCCGCCAGCCACCTGCGCCACACCGCCGGCGGCCCGCGCGGCTTCCTTGATCATGTTGGGATAGGGCTCGAAAGGCTGATGCGCCGAGAGCATGTCGTTATAGGCGGTGATGATGCCGAGATTGGGGACCCGGTCGCCGGAAAGCGCCGCCTTGTCGGTCGGGCCGCAGGCCGCGAACCCATGGGCGAGGTTTCCGCAGGAGAGAACGGAGCGATGAACTGCCTGTTCGCTCGCCTGGTCCAGACGCTCCAGATAGGCTTCGCGGCTGGCGCGCGAACGCTCGCGGATGCGGGCTGTGACGGCTTCGATTTCGGGTCTGGCGGTCATGGCGTTGCGTCCTGTTCTTGAAGTGGTTCCGCGCCTCAGCTCTGGCTGGCGGGCGCCCAGAAAATCCGGGCAGGGTGTTTTGCAGCAGCGAGCACCGCGCTGATGGGTGAAGCCGGGCCGGGTTGCATTGCGAGCGCTCCTTCAAGCGTCTCGCGCTTGTCGTCACCCTCGATATGGAGAGCAACGAAACGCGCACCGGCAATGCGATTCATGGAGAGGGTCAGGCGCGGCTCCCCGGCACTTTCGGAAGAGACGGGGAGCACATCCGCCCCTTCCGCCGGTTTGAGCAGCGTCTCAATGGTGGTGGCATCAGGGAAGAATGACGCAGTGTGCCGGTCATTGCCCATGCCGAGCACCACGACATCAAGCGGTGCCGGAATTTCCGCGATCGCGCCTGCCGCTTTCTCTGCCGCCGCGGCAATGCTCTCTGCCTCATGGTAGAGGCCAATAAAGGCGGCGCGAGCGGCCTTGTTCTGCAAAAGATGCTGGGCGACCAGCCGGGCATTGGAACGCGGCGAATCCGCTGGAACGAAGCGTTCGTCCACGAGGGTGACTGTGACCTTGTCCCACGGGATGTCGCGTCGCGACAGATGATCGAAAAAGAGCGCCGGTGTGCGTCCTCCGGAGACGGCGATGGTGGCGTCCCCCCGCTCCCTGACGGCAGCGGCGAGCTTTTCGGCAACAGTGGACGAAAGATCTTCCGCCAGCGCTTCGGGCGAGGCGAATTCATGCCATTTGCAGTCCACCATGGTCAGGTGCTCTCATGCCAGGTGCGGCCATCGCGCTCGATCAGCGCAATGGAGGAGGACGGTCCCCATGTGCCTGCCGTGTATCCCTGCGCGGGCTGCTCGTTGTCTTCCCATGCGGCGATGATCGGGTCGATCCAGCGCCATGCCGCTTCCACCTCGTCGCGGCGCATGAACAGGGTCTGGTTGCCACGGATCACATCCATGATGAGCCGCTCATAGGCATCCGGATTCCGCACGCTGAAGGATTCGGCAAAGCTCATGTCGAGTGGCACATGGCGCAGGCGCATGCCGCCGGGACCGGGATCCTTGATCATGATCCACTGTTTCACGCCCTCATCCGGCTGCAGGCGGATGACGAGCTGATTGGCAAAGACCTTGCCGGCGCCATCCTCGAAGATGGAATGCGGGATCGGCTTGAACTCAATGACGATTTCCGAAACGCGGGTGGCGAGCCGCTTGCCGGTGCGCAGATAGAAAGGCACGCCCGCCCAGCGCCAGTTCTCGATCTCGGCCTTGATGGCGACGAAGGTTTCGGTGTTGCTCTCACCGCTCTCAAGCTCTTCCGTATAGCCTTTTACCGCGCCGCCATTCGAAGCCCCGGCGCGATACTGTCCTCGCACGGTCGCCTTTTCCGCGCTTGCGGTGGTGATGGGCTTCAGCGCCCGCAGCACTTTCAGCTTTTCGTCGCGCACCGTATCGGCGTCCATCGAGGCGGGGGCTTCCATGGCGACGAGGCAGAGAAGCTGGAGGATGTGGTTCTGCACCATGTCGCGCAGCGCGCCGGCCTTGTCGTAATAGCCCGCGCGGCCTTCGAGGCCGACGGATTCGGCCACCGTGATCTGCACATGGTCGATATGGGCGGAGTTCCAGAGCGGTTCGTAGAGCGCATTCGCAAAGCGCAGCGCCATCAGGTTCTGCACCGTCTCCTTGCCGAGATAATGGTCGATGCGGAAGACGTTCTGCTCGTCGAAGACGCGGGCGATGGCGTCGTTCAGTTCGTGCGCGGAGGCGAGCGAGCGGCCGATCGGCTTTTCAACGATCACGCGAGCCGTGTCTGTCGACAGGCCATGCTTGTCCACCTGTCCGACAATGTCGTCAAAAAGGCTTGGCGCGACAGCCATGTAGAAGGCGCGCACGCTCTTGCTGTCACCGACTTCGGTTTTGAGGTCGGCAAAGCCTTCTCCCGATTTCGCATCCGCCGGCACATAGGAAAGCCGAGCCAGAAAATGCTTGAGCTCCTTCGGCTCGATATCGTCCTTGGCGACATGCTCGCGGATCGCCTTTTCGGCAAAGGTGCGAAACTCTTCATCGGAGAGTCTGGTGCGCGAGGAACCGATGATGCGGGTCGGATCGGTGAACTGTCCCGCCCGCTGGCGCTGATAGAGCGCCGGCAGCAGCTTGCGTTCGGAGAGGTCGCCCGTGGCGCCGAACACCACGAGATCGAAAGGTTCGACCGGAATTGTCTGGCTGGTCATGGTTTCTCCGTCTGCGTCCGAACAGGTTGCCGTTGCTATAGTCTAATCGATTTAAGAAAGCCAGATGGGATTCCGTCGCACGCGCGTATCGAGGCTGAGCCAAGCCTGCATAACCATTTGTGCCTTGACATGTCTTCGCATGGCGGGTTTCCCATGGTTCCCTTCGCGAGCATAGGCTTGCGCACTGACATTACAAACCGGAGCGGCACGGATGGGAACCCATTTTTCGCGCAGCGTGGCCGAGGGCCGCGCATTCATGCAGTTCATCGACGGGCGTGCGGTTGATTCGCTCTCGGGTGAGCGCATCGACGTTCGCTGCCCGTCCGACGGCAAGGTTTTCGCATCCATTCCCGCATCGAATGAGGCGGATGTCGATCTTGCGGTGAAAGCGGCCCGCAAGGCCTTTGACGAGGGGCCATGGAGCCGCATGCCGGCGGTGGAGCGCGGGCGCTGCCTGACACGGCTTTTCCATCTGGTTGAGAAGCACGGCGAGGAACTGGCAGCACTCGAATCGCGCGACACCGGCAAGCCGATCCGCCAGGGCAAGGCCGATGTGACGGCCACCATGCGCTATTACGAGTTTTACGGCGGCGCGGCCGACAAGATCCACGGCGACACAATCCCGTTTCTCGACGGCTACACGGCGCTGACCCTGCGCGAGCCGCATGGCGTGGTGGTGGGCATCACGCCGTGGAACTACCCGATGCAGATTCTCGCCCGCGTTGTGGGCGCGGCCCTTGCCATGGGCAATACGCTGGTGGTGAAGCCCGCCGAGGATGCCTCGCTGACCACGATCCGCATTGCCGAGCTGGCGCATGAAGCGGGCATTCCCGAAGGCGTGTTCAACGTCATCACCGGCTACGGCCGCAGCGCTGGTGCCGCCCTTTCCGCGCATCCGCTGGTGGACTATGTGACCTTCACCGGATCGCCGATGACCGGTACGGCAATCCAGCAGGCAGCCGCCGTGAACAATCGCGGCGTGACCATGGAACTCGGCGGCAAATCTCCGCAGATCGTGTTCGCGGATGCAGATATCGAGGCGGCGCTTCCGGTGCTCGTCAACGCCATTGTCCAGAATGGCGGGCAGACCTGCTCGGCCGGCAGTCGCGTGCTGATCGAAAAGCCGGTCTATGAGAAGGTTGCTTCGGCACTGGCCGAGCGCTTCTCAAAGCTGGTCGCCGGCCCGCATGATGCTGATCTCGACATCGGCCCGCTGGTTAACCCGGCGCAGCGCGACAAGGTTTCCGGTTTCATCGCGGCAGCAAAGGAAGCCGGCATCCCGCTTCTGGCAGAGGGCACGGTGCATCCCGACGCTCCTGAAGGCGGCTATTATCAGGCGCCGGCACTCTTCGGCGCGGTCGACCCGAAGGCTGCACTTGCGCAGGAGGAGGTGTTCGGCCCGGTTCTTTCGCTCTTCCCGTTCGAGGACGAGGCGGAAGCGGTCCGCCTTGCCAACGACACGGAATTCGGCCTCGTGGCCGGCGTATGGACCCGCGACGGCGCGCGCCAGCACCGCGTGGCCAAGCGCGTGCGCGCCGGGCAGGTCTTCGTCAATGGCTATGGCGCGGGCGGTGGCATCGAGCTGCCCTTTGGCGGGTTCAAGAAATCCGGCCATGGACGCGAGAAGGGTTTTGAAGCCCTGTTCGACATGTCCGCCACAAAGACAATCGTTTTCAACCACGGCTAACACTGACAGGAAATTTCGAAATGGCACGACTTGAAGGCAAGGTCGCCGTCATCACCGGCGCGGCGTCCGGTTTTGGCGCTGGAATGGCAAAGCGTTTCGCCGAGGAAGGCGCGAAGGTCATCGTTGCCGATCTGAACGCGAAGGGCGCTGAGAAAATCGCCAGCGAGATTGGCGACGCTGCGCTGCCAGTTACCGCCGATGTTTCCATGAAGGCCGATGTGGACGCGATGGTGGATGCCGCCATGCAGGCCCATGGCCGACTCGACATCATGGTCAACAATGCGGGCTACACCCATCGCAATGGTCCGATGCTCGAGGTCGATGAGGAGACCTTCGATCTCATCACCGCCGTCAACATGAAGGCGATCTATCACGCCGCACAGGCCGTGGTGCCGATCATGGACAGGCAGGGCGGCGGCTCGATCATCACCACCGCTTCGACGGCGGGGCTGCGCCCGCGTCCGGGTCTCACCTGGTACAATGCCTCGAAGGGCTGGGCAATCACCGCGACCAAGTCGATGGCCGTGGAGCTCGCTCCGCAGAACATCCGTGTGAACTGTCTTTGCCCGGTTGCGGGCGAAACCGGGATGCTCGATCAGTTCATGGGTGAAGACACGCCGGAAAAGCGTGCGCAGTTCCGTGCATCCATTCCGCTTGGCCGGCTTTCCACACCGCTCGACATCGCCAATGCTGCACTATGGCTTGCTTCCGATGAAGCGGAATTCATCACCGGTGTTGCGCTGGAAGTGGATGGCGGGCGCTGCATCTGAACATGCGGGCTTGAAAAGGGATTCCGCAAACTGGGGAACCAGATCTCTCATTCGGAATTCCTTATTGTCGGTTCATTCAACGGGGCGCGATTGAGATGTTCAGCGTCCGCAGGCAGGGGGCACATGCATGACCTATGAGCAGATTTTTCTTTTCAGTCTGCTGGGTGTCGTCTTTGCATTCCTTGTCTGGGGTCGCATTCGCTATGATCTGGTTGCCTTCGCGGCGCTGATCATTGCGGTTGTGGCGGGTGTTGTGGATGCGCATGACGCATTCATGGGCTTCGGTCACGAGGCGGTGGTGATCATCGCGCTGGTGCTGATCGTCTCGCGCGCGATGATGAACGCGGGTGCCGTGGAGCTGATCGCCCGCTTCGTGCTGTCATCAGGGCGTTCCCTTTCGACGCATATCGGCTTCATGTCGGTCATCGGGGCGGGGCTTTCGGCCGTCATCAACAATGTGGCCGCGCTGGTCATGCTGATGACGCTCGACATAGAGGCGGCGAAAAAGGCAAAGCGCCCGGTTTCGCAATCGCTCATGCCACTTTCATTTGCGACGATCCTCGGCGGCATGATCACGCTGATCGGCACACCGCCCAACATCGTCATTGCGGAGTTTCGCGGGCGGGCGCTGGGCGAATCCTTTTCCATGTTCGATTTTTCGCCAGTGGGGCTGGTTTGCGCCATAGTCGGGATTGCGTTCGTGACAACGGTCGGGTGGCGGCTGATTCCTGATACGGGGCAGGCTGCCGTTGGAGAAGACGGTGCGGCAGGGCTTTTCGTCGCCGAAGCGGGGGTCAAGGAAAAGTCGAACTTTATCGGCAAGGCGGTCAGCGAACTTTATCCGCTTGCCGATGAGCATGATGTGACGGTTCTGGGTCTGGTGCGGCGCGGCAAGCGTCTGCCGGGATTCGCTGCGGGCGAGGAATTGCGCAAAAGCGATCACGTCATTCTCGAAGGCGATCCGAAATCCATAGAAGCCTTCATCGGCGCTGCCGGCCTCGATGCGCCGGGTTCTGAAGAACATGGTGGAATTCGCGGCAAGTCTCTGGTGCTGGTGGAAGCCATCGTTCCCGACAGCGCCCATATGGTGGGGCGCACCGCGAACGATCTGCGGCTGCTTTATCGCCGTGGCGTGACGCTGCTGGGTGTCTCGCGTCAGGGGCGTCGGTTTCGCGAACGAGTGCGCAAGCTCGTCATCAAGCCGGGCGACGTGGTGCTTCTTCTGGGGCCTGAAAGCCGGGTCAATGACGCAGCCGACTGGCTGGGTGTGCTTCCGCTGGCTGAAAAGAGCCACACGGTAATCCAGCGCGGAAAGGCACTGTTTGCTGTTGGCGTTTTCGCTGCGGCGGTGGCGCTTTCCGTGATGGGGTTGATGCCGCTTGCCGTGGCGCTCGCCGGTGCCGTCGCCATCTATGCGCTTTTTAATGTGGTCGGGGCGCGCGAAGTCTATGAATCGGTGGAATGGCCGGTGATCGTGCTTCTGGCATCGCTCATTCCGCTTGGGCTGGCGCTCGAGGATTCCGGCGGTACCAAGCTGATTGCCGATTCCATTCTTTCGCTGACTGGCGCACTGCCCGCCTGGGCGATCCTTGCGATCCTGATGATCGTGACGATGACGCTTTCGGATTTTTTGAACAATGTGGCGACGGCGCTGATTGCTGCTCCCGTGGGGCTTTCCATCGCGCAGGGGCTGGACGTTTCGCCGGACCCGTTTCTGATGGGGGTCGCCGTGGCCGCGTCCTGCGCGTTCCTCACGCCCATCGGACACAAGAACAACACGATCATCATGGGGCCGGGCGGCTATCGTTTCGGAGACTACTGGCGCATGGGCCTGCCGCTGGAAGTGCTGATCATTGCGGTGTCGGTACCGGCGATCCTGTTCTTCTGGCCGTTGTAGCGCGGTGAGCAGCGGTGTCCGTTGTGCGTGGTTCGACAAGCTCACCATGAGGGAGGGTAGAGACCTGTTGATAGCATCGCGCAGCACGTCATTCTTGCAAGCGCCTACATCCCTCATGGTGAGCTTGTCGAACCACGCACAGCATCAATGCAACGGGAGTTTCGAGCCTAAAGCCGATCGCGCAGGGCGTACCAGTTGAGGGCCAGGAACATCAGGATCGGGCGCAGGCGCCGTCCGCCGGGGAAGGCCGGTATCCTGAGGTCCTCGAAGAGGCGCAGCCGGTCGCGGTTTCCGCACACGGTTTCGGCATAGAGCCTGCCGACGAAGTTCGAGAGCATGACGCCATGGCCCGAATAACCGCCAGCGGAGATCACGTTGGGCATGACCTCGCGCACGTAGGGTTTTCTGGGCATAGTGATGCCCACATAACCACCCCATGCATGGGTGAGCTCCACATCGCTCAGGGCCGGATAAAGCTCTGCGATCTGGCGGCGGATGTGCTGGTGGATCGCCTTGTCTTCACCGGGAGCATAGATCTCGCGCCCACCGAAGAGCAGCCGGCCATCGGAAGATCGCCGGAAATAGCGCACCACAAAACGGGAATCGTCCGCCGCCTCGCCTCCCGGCAGGACCGGGCTGTCATCGCCGAGCGGGGGTGTCGCACCGATGAAGGAGCCGATGGGCATGACATGCGCCGCACTTTTCGGTTCCAGGTCGCCGCCATAGGCGTTGGTGGCGATCAGGCATTTCTCCGCAGTGATCGTGCCGCTGGGAGTCTCGATGCGAAGACCGCCTGCATCTGAGGAAATCCGCGTGGCTGGTGTTTTCTCGAAGAGCTGTGCGCCAGCCTCTGCCGCCACGCGCGCTGTGCCGACCACCAGTTTGAGTGGGTGGATGTGGCCTGTGCCGGTGTCGCGGGTTCCGCCGAAATAGCGTGTGGAGCCAAGGCGTCGGGCGGTCTCGGCCTCGTCCATATAGGTGATGTGCTGATAGCCGAAGCGGTCGCGCATGATATCTGCGTGCCGACGGTATTCCTCAAGATAGCGCCTCTTGTGAACCACCGACAGCTGGCCGGGCCGATAGTCGATCTCAATGGCGTTGGCAGAAGCGAAGTCGAGCAGATGCGCCTTGGCCTCTTCGGCGAGATCAAACAGGGCTTTTGCGCGGGTCAAGCCGAGTTCTGCTTCCAGCTCCTCGGCCCAGGCGCGCTGGCCTGTGCCGAGCTGTCCGCCATTGCGGCCTGATGCGCCGTCACCGAAACGGTGCGCCTCGATCAGAGCAACATTGACGCCCGCCTTGGCGAGATGCGCCGCAGCGGAAAGGCCGGTGAACCCACCACCGATGATGGCAACATCGACGCGGCGGTTGCCATCAAGTGCCGGATATTCGGGACGCACGCCAACGGTCGCTTCATACCACGAGAGGCCGGGCGATATGGGCGACTGGTAGGCCATCGGTTCGCCTAAACGTTGAGCAGCAGGTATTCGCGCTCCCACGGGCTGATGACCTTCATGAAGGTCTCGAACTCGGCCCGCTTGATCGCCGCGAAGGTGGAGACGAAGGGCGCACCGAGCATCTCCCTCAGGCTTTCGTCATCCTCAAACAGGGCAACGGCTTCCAGAAGGCCGCGTGGTAGTTCGATCTCGTCCTGATTAACTGCGGTGCCGGCGGGGGCATCGGGCTTGTTCTTTTCCAGAATGCCGACAAGGCCGCAGGCAAGCGAAGCCGCCAGTGCCAGATAGGGGTTGGCGTCCGAGGAGGGGATGCGGTTTTCAACGCGCCTGGCGGCGGGATCGGAACGTGGCACACGGAAGGCCGTTGTGCGGTTGTCATAGCCCCAGCGTGTATTGACGGGAACCGCGGTGCCCTGGGTGAGGCGACGATAGGAGTTGACATAGGGCGCGAGCATGATGAGCGCATTGGGGATATGTCTTTGCAACCCGCCGATGAAATGGCGGAACGTGTCCGTCTCTTCGCCCTTTTCATCGGAAAAGACATTCTGGCCGGTATCGAGCGACACCACCGACTGGTGGATGTGCATGGCAGAACCCGGCTGGTTCTGGATCGGCTTCGCCATAAAGGTGGCGTAGGTATCGTGCTTCAACGCCGCCTCACGAATGGTGCGCTTGAACATGAAGACCTGATCGGCAAGCTCTATCGGGTCGCCATGGCGCAGATTGATCTCGAGCTGGCCGGCACCTTCCTCATGGATCAGCGTATCGATCTCCAGACCCTGACCCTCGGAGAAGTGATAGATGTCATCGATCAGCTCGTCGAATTCGTTGACGCCGGCGATTGAATAGCCCTGACCGCCACCGATGGGCCGGCCGGAGCGCCCGACCGGAGGCGTGAGCGGATAGTCGGGATCAGGGTTCTTGTCGACCAGGTAGAACTCGATTTCGGGGGCGACGATGGGCTTCAGGCCGTGCCTGGCATACTCGGCCACCACGCGTTTCAACACATTGCGCGGGCTGAAGGCAACATCGCGCCCGTCCTGGTGCACGAGGTCGCAGATGACCTGCGCGGTGGGGTCGGTTTCCCATGGCACACAGGAGAGGGTGGAAAGATCCGGTACGAGTTTCAGGTCGCCGTCATCTTCTGGATAGACAAAGTCACCGCTGTTTTCCGGGTATTCGCCGGATATCGTGGTCATGAAGACTGCCGAAGGCAGCGCAAGCGACGTATTGGATGTGAATTTCTTGGACGGCATCATCTTGCCGCGGGCAACGCCGGCCTGATCGGGGGTGATGCACTCGATGTCCTCGATGCCGCGCGATTCCAGCCAGGCCGTGGCCTGCTTCCAGTCCTTCACACCGCGAAGGTTCTTCAGAAATGCGGGCGCGCGTACGGATTCACCTCGACCGGCGCGGCGGGCTAGCTTCTTCCTGTCAGGCATCAATCACCAGGGATTATTGTTTGGATGCCGGAGTATAGACTTGGGTCTGAAGGAAAGGGAAGGGCCCAGTCTCACGGTTGAACAGCGGTCAACAGGCGCTGAATGACTGGTTGCAGCGCCTCTTGTGTCACCGGTCGGACAACCTGCGCATCTACATGATCAGCCCGCGGAGACGCGTCGAGGCGGGACGGGATGATGGTGATGACAAGAGGAAGCCGGCGCGGCGAGACGCTCCTGTGCCGTTGCAGATGCAGGAACAGCGTGTCCGTCATCTGCAGCTGCGCATCAATGTCGACGATCACGAGACCCGGACGGGAAAGCGGCGATGCTGCTGACAAAATGCGGCGCGCTTCCACCGGCTCCATTGCCTGAACCTTCAGATAGGCGCGCTGGGCAATCCGCGAAAGAACGATCCGATTGACTGGAGAAGCAGCGACCACCAGAGCCTGCGTCGGGTCGGCAACACAGGTCCCTGCCGCTGCGCCTTCCGTGTCGGCTGAGAGCCGGTCGATTGCCTCTTTCTGTGCCATTAGACGTTCGCCCGTCAAGTGGAATGCGGAATTCAATGCCCGGTTGAGTAGTGAGGGAGATAATTATTACTGTAGTTGCTAAGTCAAGTTAAAAATACGTCAGGATTAACATGTTCTTGTTTCGTCGTTTGGAACCGCACGGCCATCGGTTAAGCAGCGAAATCCATATCAAAAATTGAAGCATTATATTGTTTGATCATGGCGGGCGGACATCGTCCGTCAGAATAAAAAGCGCCCGCGCAGGAGACCTTGCGCGGGCGCTCGACTGGAGGTCGTCAGGCCGGTGTCAGGAGCCGGCCAGACGATTGGTGACGATGACCGGCACCAAAAGGTCGCCCCAGTTTCCCTCCCCGCCATGATGGCGTGCTGAGCGGACCAGTTCCACGGACACACCGGAATCGACCGCTTTCATGACCGACTGGTTGAGCCTGTGCAGATCGTTCGCCACCATGCGGATCAAAGCCTGCTGGTCGGATGACATGGCGCTCGCCTGTTCCTCCGCTCGTTCCTTGACGCGGGTGTTCGGTGTCATTTCCGTTCTCCTTTCCCGGCCCTTTCGGCCGTTGGGTTATTCCGCCGCCGGGCGGAATTGGGCAGTTTCGGTGGATTCCTGCATGGCGGTCGTCGAAGACTGGCCGCCGGTGATGGCCATGGACACGGCATCGAAATAGCCGGTGCCCACTTCGCGCTGGTGCTTGGTGGCGGTGTAGCCATTGGCTTCCGCCGCGAACTCTGCTTCCTGCAGCTCCGAGTAGGCCGCCATCTGGCGTTCCTTGTAGCCGCGCGCCAGCTCGAACATGCCAAAATTGAGCTGGTGGAAGCCGGCCAGCGTGATGAACTGAAACTTGTAGCCCATGGCTCCCAGCTCACGCTGGAACCTTGCAATGGTTGCGTCGTCCAGGTTCTTCTTCCAGTTGAAGGATGGCGAGCAATTGTAGGCAAGCAGCTTGCCCGGATAGGCCCGGTGCACGCCCTCGGCAAATTTGCGCGCCTGCTCCAGATCCGGCTTCGAGGTTTCGCACCAGATCAGATCCGTGTGCGGCGCATAGGCGATGGCGCGGGCGATGCAGGCATCGAGCCCGTTCTTCACGCGATAGAAGCCTTCGACCGTGCGGCCGGCCTCGTAATCGACGAAAGGCTGGTCGCGCTCATCGATGTCGGAGGTCAGAAGCTTTGCCGCCTCGGCATCGGTGCGGGCGATGACCAGGCTCGGCACGCCCATGACGTCGGCTGCCAGCCGCGCGGCATCCAGATTGCGGATGTGCTGGGCCGTCGGGATCAGAACCTTGCCGCCCAGATGGCCGCACTTCTTTTCGGAGGCAAGCTGGTCCTCGAAGTGGACGCCCGCCGCACCTGCCTCGATATAGGCCTTCATCAGTTCGAAGGCGTTGAGCGGACCGCCGAAGCCGGCTTCGGCATCGGCAACGATCGGCGCGAACCATGTGTCGACCGACAGGCCCTTGCCTTCCGCCGTCTCGATCTGGTCGGCGCGCTGAAGTGTGCGGTTGATGCGCTTGGCAAGCTCCGGACCCGCATTGGCGGGGTAAAGCGACTGGTCCGGATACATGGCCGAGGCGGTGTTGGCATCGGCTGCCACCTGCCAGCCGGAGAGGTAGATCGCCTTCAGGCCGGCGCGGACCATTTGCATCGCCTGATTGCCTGAGAGCGCGCCCAGCGCGTTGACGAAGTCCTCTTCGTGGATGAGCTTCCAGAGACGCTTCGCGCCTTCCTCGGCGAGCGTGTGACGGATGGCGACAGAGCCGCGCAGGCGCTGCACATCCTGCGGCGTGTAGGGGCGCTCGATGCCGTCGAAGCGGCCTTCCGCTGCGCCAGGAACAAGGTTGTAAAAATCCGTCATTATTGCCTCCGTACAGGATCTGTTTCGCTGGCGGAGCTTCTTGGCAGGGTGCCTTGGGGCTCCGATTTCGTTACAGGATTTACATTGCGGCGCAGCGAAAGCGGAGAGAAAACCGGATTTTCGTCGAAATATTCGTGTCAGCATGTCTGGAATTTGACAGAGCGGGCGTGTAAATTTGTAAATTATGTAAGGACTGGGTTGTGCAGAAGTTTTGTAAAGACGTGTAAAGCGGTGTCCGTTCCAGCATGGACCCTCGGGCTTGACACGAGGGTCCATGCCGGAACGGTCGCGTGTCGCCGGGGACGCGGAGAACAACGGGATTCGATCATGGCCAACCAGAAGATATTCGCCGGGCCGCGCATCAGGCGCATTCGCACAGCAAAGGGGTTGACCCAGACGGCCATGGCCGAAGGTCTGGGCATCTCGCCGTCTTATCTGAACCTGATCGAGCGCAACCAGCGGCCGCTCACGGTCTCGCTCATCTTGAAACTCGCATCCGTCTACAAGGTCGATCCCGATGAATTACAGGGTGGGGCGGGTCTGTCGCTGGCCGCGCTGCGCGAGGTGTTCTCCGATCCGCTTCTGGCCGGCGAACTGCCTGGCGAGCAGGAACTGGTGGATGTGTCCGAGGCTGCACCCAATGCAGCGACCGCGCTTGTAAAACTCTACCGCGCCTACCGCGAGCAGGCGGATCGCATGTCGGATCTTTCAGAGATGCTGGCGCGCGAAGGACGCACCACGGCAATCTCTGCGACACGTCTGCCGATTGACGAGGTGCGCGAGACCTTCGAGCGGCACGCAAACCATTTTGCCTCAATAGAAGAAGAGGCCGAGAGCTTTCACAAGTTGATCGCGCCGGCCGACGATCTTTCCGGCGCGATCCGGCGCTGGCTGAAACAGGAGCACGGCATCGTGGTGCGGCTTCTGCCGGTTGCGACCATGCCGAACTGGCGCCGGCGCTACGACCGGCACTCGCAGCGGCTCTTCATCTCTGAACGCCTTTCGCCGGCTGATCAGCTTCGCGAGATTGCCATGGAAGCATGCCTTCTGCGTATGTCGGTCGCGATCGCCGCGGAGATCGAGGGGTTAAAGCTGTCAAGCAATGAAGCAAGGCGTCTGGCGCGCTTCGAGCTCGGTCGCTATGCCGCGCATGCACTGATGATGCCGTATCACGCGTTCCTCTCGGCTGCGGAACGCGCACGCTACGACGTGGATGTGTTGAAATCGCGCTTCGGCGTGTCATTCGAGCAGGCGGCCAACCGGCTTACGACGCTCGCGCGGCCGGGTGCTTCGGGCGTACCCTTCTTCATGCTTGAGGTCGACCATGCGGGCAACCGTTTTCGCAAGGCGGGCGCGCTGGGCTTTCCGCAGGCGCGCTTCGGCGGCGGGTGCCCGAAACTTGCCGTCCATGCAGCATTCGCGCAGCCGGGGCAGGTGCTGGTCGAGGCGGTGGAAATGCCCGATGGCGCCGAATTCCTGACGGTCGCACGCACGCTGGAGGGGCCGCAGGGCGCTTTTGCCGAACGCCCGCGCCGGACGGCGCTTCTGCTGGGGTGCGATCTCGGATTTCGTGAGAGTGTGGTTTATGGCGATGCGCTGCCGGGTGCGCCGGGCAAGGCGGGAAGCGCGCCGACCCATGCGCTCACGCCGGTTGGGCCGGCCTGCCGTCTGTGCGAACGGGCGGGCTGCCTTGCCCGTGCCGAGCCGCCGGTGACAAGGCCGCTCGGGCTCGACGAAATGGTGACGGGTCTGAGCGCCTTCGATTTTCAGTGACGCGGTCAGGCGATGTCGAGCACGACATTGCCGACAACGTCGCCGCGTTCCACGGCTTCATGCGCCTTGACGATGTCGCGCAGGGCGAAGCGCTCGCCGATCGAATGTTTGAGCGCGTTTTTCTCAAGCATGGCTGTGAGTTGGCCGATCGCGGTCTCTCGCTCCCGCGCGAGCAGTTCATAGACCACAAAGACCTGCAGCGTCAGGCTGTTCCACAGCAATGTGGGAAACGAGACGGGTATGTCTCCGGCAAGGCTGGAACCATAGCAGACGATCTTGCCGTGGGGCGCCAGCGCGCCATTCGAGATGATCGCGGTGGTGGAATAGAGGTCCATATCAATGAGACCGTCCACACCCTTGCCTGTGGTAAGCCCTTTCACCGTGGCGGCCACGTCCTTGGCCTTGTAGTCGATCACGAAATCCGCGCCCGCGGCGCGGGCGTGGGCGGCACGACCGGGCGAGGCGGTGGCGATAACCCGCGCGCCGCGGGCTTTGGCGACCTGGGTGGCATAATGCCCCACCGAAGAGCCGGCGCCGGTGACGAGAATTGTCTTGGCCTTGACGGTCTCGAAGAGATTGACGGCATGCATGGCTGTCAGCGCGGGTATGCCAAGACAGGCGCCTGTCGCGTAGTCGACATTCGCGGGCAGCGGGACCGCCTGCGCTTCCGGCAGCACGATCGCCTCGGCAGCCGTGCCGAAGGGGCGTCGCCACTGGCCGTTCCAAACCCAGACACGCTGGCCGACGCGACCGTGATCCACGCCAGGCCCGACGGCGTCGATATCGCCTGCGCCATCGCTATGCGGAATGACGCGCTCGGCATTCAGAGGCCGGCCACGTCGCGCTTTTACATCGGACGGGTTGACGCCCGAGGTAACAAGCCGGACACGCACCTCGCCGGGCCCGGGCGCGGGAAGGGGCATGTCGCCCAGTTCCAGAACATCGCGCGCCGCGCCGTTGCGCTCATACCATGCTGCTCTCACTGCTCGCTCCCGCCCTGACACCTGCCGCGGGTCCGCCCGCTCCAGCCATTGACAAGGTTCGAAATTCCGGCGCAGGCTTTGTCATCCGCAACCATGACACAGGCCAGTCTTGAACCGCCCCGAAACGAATATCGATACAGAGGTTAAGCCCAGTCCTGCCGTTTCGCCAGAAGCTCGCGACGAAATTTCAACAGAAGTTGACCCTGCCTGTGGAGATTTCATCTCCGCCGATCATGAGGCCGAATACCGCGCCTTTGTCGAGGAGCATCCGGATCTGGAGGCGGTTGAGTTTCTGATTGTCGATCCCAACGGGATCATCCGCGGCAAATGGGCGCCCGGCGACAGCCTCAAAAAGGCGTTTCAGGAAGGGGTGAACTTTCCCATGTCGCTGCACGGCCTCGATGTGTGGGGGCGCGAGGTGGAGGAAACAGGGCTCCACATCGAAACCGGAGACAAGGACGGCTATTGCCGGGCAACGCGTGGGTCGCTTGCGATCGTCCCGTGGGCCAGGCGCAAGACAGCGCAGGTTCTGCTCCAGACCTTCACGCCGGAGGGGGAGCCCTTCATGGCGGATTCACGCCAGGTGCTGAAGCACAAGGTGGCGGAAGCAAATGCGAAGGGGTTCTTTCCGGTCGCGGCGTTTGAGCTGGAATTCTATCTGCTCGATCCGGAAAAGCAGGATCCCGCCGGCATGCCCACCCCCCTTGGCGCTGGCGAGGGGCCAGACCGGCTGCGCATGTACGGGCTCGACGATCTGGCGGAAAACGCAGCACTCTTCGACATGATACGCGACGCCGCCGACGCTCAGAACCTGCCGATCGACACGATCATCAAGGAGGCAGCACCCGGCCAGTTCGAGGTCAATCTGAAGCACCGGGCGGACCCTTTGCGAGCGGCGGATGATGTCATCCTTCTGCGTCGCATCGTGATGGGCTGCGCGCGCGAGCACGGACTGACCGCCACCTTCATGGCCAAACCCTTCATCGATCATGCGGGCAACGGCATGCATGTGCATACATCTATGCTCGATGCAGACGGGCAGAACGTGTTTGCCGGCGAGACGGGCCGTGAACGATTACTGTCGGCGGTGGCCGGTCTGATCGACAGCATGCCCGAATCGCTCATTCTCTACATCAATACATGGAATGGGTTCCGGCGCATCACGCCGGGATCCTATGCACCCACCCATGCGGTCTGGGCGGAAAACAACCGCTCGGTGGCCTTGCGAATTCCAGTTTCGACCGAGGAAAACAGACGCGTCGAGCACAGAATTTCCGGTGCGGATGCCAATCCGTATCTTGTCATGGCGGCGATTATCCAGGGCATGATTGAGGGGATCGAAGCGGGCGCGCAGCCGCCACCGCCGGTGGAAGGCAGCGCCTATGACGAAAGGGCGGATATCGGGAGAGAACTGCCCGACGACATGGATGACGCGCTGCAGCTTGCTCTGAAAAGCCGCTTCATCGATCGGGCGCTCGGTCCGCTTCTGGCGAAAGTCTATCGCGATCTGAAACGCGCTGAAATCGTCGCCTTCTGGAGTGAGATCACACCGCTGGAGCGCACCACTTATCTCTGAGCGCAAACAGAAATTTGCCGCTTGTCGCATCCCTGAAACGACAATAGGGTTGATGAAAACATGCGGGTGTCGGCGGCGATTTGTCTGCCGGCAAAATCAGTCCCCTGGGGAGAATTTCCATGCTGCGTAAAACCCTTCTAGCCTCCTGCGTTTCCCTTGCCGCGCTCTCTGTTTCGATGACGGCGAATGCGCAGGATCGTGTCGTCAATGTCTACAACTGGTCGGACTATATCGATGATTCCATCCTCGAGGATTTTACCGAGGAAACGGGCATCAAGGTTGTCTATGACGTCTACGATTCCAACGAGATCCTGGAAACCAAGCTGCTCGCGGGCGGTTCGGGCTATGACGTCGTCGTGCCGTCGGGCGAGTTTCTCGGCCGGCAGATCAGCGCAGGCGTCTTCCAGAAGCTCGACAAGGACAAGCTCCCTAACCTTTCCAACATGTGGGACATGATCAACGACCGCGTGGCGGTCTATGATCCGGGCAACGAATATTCCATTAACTATATGTGGGGCACGACAGGCGTCGGCTACAATGTCGGCAAGGCCGAAGAGATCCTCGGCACCTCCAAGGTCGATACCTGGGATGTGATGTTCACGCCGGAACTGGCGGCGAAGTTCAAGGATTGCGGCATCTATATGCTGGATTCAGCCAGTGAGGTGGTGCGCTCGGCCCTGATTTATCTCGGCCTCGACCCCAATGCGCCATCTTCGGACGATCTTGCCAAGGCGGAAGAGCTGCTTCTTTCGGTTCGCCCCTTTGTACGCAAGTTCCATTCCTCCGAATATATCAATGGTCTCGCCAATGGCGACATCTGCCTGGCGCTCGGCTATTCGGGTGACATTTTCCAGGCCCGCGACCGTGCGGCGGAAGCCGATCAGGGCGTAACCGTGGGCTATGCGATCCCCAAGGAAGGTGCTCTTCTCTGGTTTGACCAGATGGCCATTCCGGCCGACGCAAAGAACGTGGAAGAGGCGCACGAGTTCCTCAACTACATCATGCGTCCCGATGTGATCGCCAAGGCGTCCAACTATGTCGTCTATGCCAATGGCAACAAGGCCGCGCAGGCAGAGATGGACGAAGAAGTCGTGGGCGACCCGGCTGTCTATCCCGACGAGGCGACCATGGAGAAGCTGCAGGCGCCGCTCCCCTATGACATGCGCACTCAGCGGCAGGTGACGCGTATGTGGACCAAGGTGGTGACCGGCCAGTAGGCGGTTTCAGGGCAGGGGACGCCGATGAAGTCGCTCGGCAGCACACGTCGCAGCTTCGCACCCTGGGCCGATCCCCAGGCGAAGCCGTATATCTCGTTCGAGAATGTCACCAAGACGTTCGGCGATTTCACGGCGGTCGATGACCTGTCCCTCAGCATCTACGAGCGCGAGTTCTTCGCGCTCCTGGGCGCTTCGGGCTGCGGAAAGACCACGCTTCTGCGCATGCTGGCGGGGTTCGAGCAGCCCACTTCCGGCCGCATCTTCCTTGACGGGCAGGACCTTTCGGGCATTCCCCCGCACAGGCGGCCGGTCAACATGATGTTTCAGTCCTATGCGCTTTTTCCGCATATGACGGTGGAAAAGAACATCGCCTTTGGCCTGAAGCAGGATCGCATGCCGGCCGACGAGATCGCCGACCGGGTTGCTGCCATGCTGAAACTGGTGAAGCTTGAGCCCTTTGCCAAGCGCAAGCCGCATCAGCTATCGGGCGGTCAGCGCCAGCGTGTGGCGCTCGCCCGATCGCTCGCCAAACGGCCCAAGCTCTTACTTCTGGACGAGCCCCTTGGCGCGCTCGACAAGAAGTTGCGCGAGGAGACGCAGTTCGAACTGGTCGATCTGCAATATGATCTTGGCCTCACCTTCATGGTCGTTACCCACGATCAGGAAGAGGCCATGACGATGGCTGACCGCATTGCCGTGATGGACAGGGGCAAGGTCATTCAGGTGGCCACCCCAGCGGAGATCTACGAGGCACCGAACTCGCGCTTCGTTGCTGATTTCGTCGGCTCCATCAACATGTTCGAGGGAACCGTCACTGCATCCGACGGCGAGAGTGCGCGCATAGCCGATGCATCGGGGTTCGAGCTTTCGGTGCTCAATGGCGCGGGCGCCGAGAAGGGTGCGAATGTGTGGTTCGCCGTCCGGCCCGAGAAGATCGATATTTCCCGCAACCGACCGGAAGGTGCGATCAACGCGGTTGAGGGAGAGGTCTGGGACATCGCCTATCTCGGCGACATGACCATTCACCACGTCAAGCTGGATGACGGCCGTATCGTAAAGGCAAGCAGCATCAACCGAAGTCGTGCGGTGGATGATGTGCTGACATGGCATGACCGCGCCTGGATATCTTTTCCGGCCGATGCCGGCGTCGTGCTGACGCGGTAGCTCACGATGGCGCGTTTCGTCTCAGCAATCGCCGCCCGTTTCGTTATCGCGCTGGCCTATCTGTGGCTGCTTGTCTTCTTCCTTGCGCCCTTTCTGATCGTCTTCAAGATTTCGCTTTCGGAACCGGCACTCGCCATGCCGCCTTATCAGCCGGTTTTCGACCTTTTCGCCGGATTTTCGGCGTTTTTCGAGAAACTCCGCGCGCTTTCGTTCAGCAATTATCTTTGGCTGTTCGATGATCCGCTTTATGTGAATGCCTATCTTTCGAGCATCTGGATCGCCACGGTTTCGACCCTGATCACGCTGGCCGTGGGTTATCCCATCGCCTATGGCATGGCGCGTGCACCGGCCTCGATCAGGCCGACGCTCCTCATGCTGGTGATCCTGCCTTTCTGGACCAGCTTCCTGATCCGCGTTTATGCGTGGATCGGCATCCTGAAACCGGAGGGGCTTCTCAATCAGTTCCTGATGTTCCTGGGGCTGATCGACGAGCCGCTCGTCATACTCAACACCACGACGGCCATCTATATCGGCATTGTCTATTCCTATCTGCCCTTCATGGTGCTGCCGCTCTATTCGACGCTGGAAAAAATGGACGGATCGCTGATCGAGGCAGCGCGTGACCTCGGTTGCCCGCCCATGGCCGCGTTCTGGAAAGTGACGTTCCCCATGTCGCTGCCCGGCGTGGTGGCCGGCTGCATGCTGGTGTTCATCCCGGCGGTGGGCGAATTCGTCATTCCCGATCTGCTCGGCGGATCGAGGACCCTGATGATCGGCAAGACACTCTGGACCGAGTTCTTCAACAATCGCGACTGGCCGGTATCCTCTGCCGTCGCGGTGATCCTGCTTTTGATCCTGATCGTGCCGATCATGCTCTTCCAGCGCTCACAGGCGCGCTCACGCGAGGCGGGGAATTAGCCATGGCCGGAAGCTGGGGACGTTTCAACATCGTGTCGCTGGTGCTGGGCTTTGCCTTTCTGTACCTGCCGATCCTTCTTCTGGTGATCTATTCCTTCAACGAGTCGCGTCTCGTCACGGTGTGGGCTGGCTTCTCGACGAAATGGTATGTGGAGCTTTTCTCAAATCGGGGCCTGATGGACGCCGCCTGGGTGACGGCGCGGGTCGCCTTCCTGTCGGCCACGGTGGCAACCGTGCTCGGCACGATGGCGGCCATTGCCCTGACGCGCTATACGCGGTTTCGTGGGCGGCTTCTTTTCTCCGGCATGGTGTTTGCACCGCTCGTCATGCCGGAAGTCATCACCGGCCTGTCGCTTCTGCTTCTGTTCGTGGCGATCAATTTCGATCGCGGGTTTTTCACGGTCACAATCGCGCATATCACTTTTTCCATGTGCTTTGTTGCGGTGGTGGTTCAATCCCGCCTGATGAGCTTTGATCAGTCCTTGGAAGAGGCCGCGCTCGATCTTGGTGCAACGCCGGCGAAAGCGTTTTTCCAGGTCACACTGCCTGTAATTCTGCCGGCGGTGATTTCGGGCTGGATGCTGGCTTTCACTTTGTCACTTGATGATCTTGTGATTGCGAGCTTCACATCCGGCCCTGGTGCAACGACGCTGCCCATGAAGATTTACAGCCAGGTACGGCTCGGCGTTACACCGGAGATCAATGCGGTCTGTACCATTTTGATCGGGATTGTGGCGCTGGGCGTCATCGCCGCCTCGATCGTCACCAAGCGGCAGGAAGTTCAGCGGCGCCGCGACGAGCAGGCGGCCATAAGAGTGGCTGGCTGAGCCAGGCGCAGGCCGGCTATTCGATCAGAAACGGTGCGATGAAGGGTGCGTTCCAGGAGCCGCCGACGAAGAAGGTTTCGCGCGGTCCCTGATCCGGAGTGTCTTCTTCTGCGGCAGTCTCCCCGCTGGAAGGAGTTTCTCGCGGCATAATGCTTCCGGAAAGGGCAATGCCCCGGCCTGCAAACGGAACCAGCCCGCCAAGCGTGATCTTTTCTCCGGTGGTCAGGCGCGCTTCCGCAGTGTCGATCCACGCAATGCCACCTGCCAGAGTGGCCTTCAAATCCGCACCCTCGATGGCTAGTTCGCCATCGGCGATATCCTGCAAGGGGAAAAAGCTGCCCTTGTCATTGTGCTCCCGAAAGGTCTCGAGATTGAGGCCGACAATGCTGCCCTTACCGAAGCTCGCCGATATGGAGCCGTCGGATGTCTCCAGAACCTCATTGAGCGTTTCGCCATGTCCTTTGAGGAAAACCGAGAACGAACCCTTGGCTTTCGGCATGAACGCCGTGAAATGAAGCTTCTCCCCCATCAGCCCGCCGTCGATGTTCTCGGCCGCAATGCGAAGCTCGGCATGATCTCGGCCCTCAACATTGTCGAGGCGGACACCGAGCTGAAGCATGCCTCCGAAAGCCGTGGCGTCGGAAATATCGAGGCTCACCAGCCCGTCGCGAACCTGCGCGGTCGCGGCCACATCGCTCATCGATACGGATCCGGCGGATGCCTGCGTAGCCGACAGGCGAAGATCAAAATTGAGATCATGGGCCCAGGAAGCCGCAACAGCCTGCGCCGGTGCGTCGGGTTCGGGCGCAAGGGTTTTCAAAAGCGTGCCGAGATCAAGTGCGTTGAAGGCAAGCGTACCGGAAATGGTCGGGCGCGGATCATTGAACGCCACATCGAAAACACCGGTCGCGTTGCTGTCCCCCAGGCTGAACTCGGTGGTTTCGAACTTGATGCGCTTGGCATCGCCTATGATGGTGCTGCGAAGTTTCGCGGCCTTGATCGTGCTGCCCGGCCAGTCCTCGAGCAGCGTCCATTCCAGCACACGCTGAAGAGAGGGAGCCGAGCTTTCCAGAGTGCCGTTGACGAAGGCGTTGTCGACCAGATCGGCTTCGCCCTTGAAGGAAAGCGTCAGCGGCGCGCTTTTTAGCGAAAGCGAAAGAGCGGTCTTGCCGCCTGCGAGCAAAAAGAGAGGCTCGTCGGTCGAGGCGTCGATGGAGAGGCTTTCGCCATGCCAGATACCTCTGGCAGACAGGTTGGCCGCGCGGTTGAGGGCGGGCCAGTTGAAGGTCCCGGTAAGGCCGCTCAGAAAGGGCGGTTTGTTGGCTCCGTTGAGCGCGATAACCCGACCATCCTCGACTTCAACCATCGCAAAACTGTCGTTCGGCAGTGCACTCTTGTCAGGCGTCGCGGGATTGGCGACAAGCAGTTCACGGGCCATCTCCACAGACTGTGCGAGCTTACCCCAATTGGGTATGGTCGGAACGCGCATGACGCCATCCGTATCGTCAAGCCGCAGCACGGGCCTCACGAGCCGGATCTTGGTGAATACGACCTTGCCGCGCAGGGCTGCTAGTGCGGAAAGGTCGATCTCGACACGCTCGGCTTCCATAACGGGCGCGCCATCGTTGTTCCAGTCCGACAGGACAACATCGTTGAGCACTGCGCTGAAGGAAGGCCACACACGGATTTGAGGGGCGTCGTCCAGCCGAATGCGATATCCGCTCCAGGCACTGAGCTGCTGGGCCACGCTGTCACGCACAATCTGCGTGGAGGCCAGGATTGGCAGGCAAACGACCACCAACACCGCGATCACGGCGGCGATCAAAAGAGCCCAAATGCTTTTCTTCATTGCCGACGAGGGCATGGAACCTCATCCTCGACGTTCCGCCCGGCGACTTTGCGGCCAGACTGAACGCTGTCAACTTGGTGGCCGGGAATGCCACGACATAGCTATGCCGGCAAACCGACTTCACAGCTCTTTACGGGTTTAAACATGACGTATGGCAATTCAAGGACTTGTCGCGTCGTGGAAAGGTATTGCACCGCTTTCTGCAACGCCTGGCCGGGTTTGATGCACGATACGGGAATTGTTTCCGAACAGGCCATTGCCGTTCCGGGGCGGAAATGCATAAGAAGAGCAAACGCCTGGAGGGCAGCGAGGAGGAAAGAATGAGGGCAACGGAGCCACTTTGGACACCATCTCAGGGGCGGAAGACCGAAGCGCCGGTCTCGGCTTTCGCCAGACAAGCGGAGAAGGTGGCTGGCCGTAACCTGACCGACTACGATGCGCTCCATGCCTGGTCCATAGAGGACCGTGAAGCGTTCTGGTCTCTCGTCTGGGATTTTTGCGGTGTTATCGGCGACAAGGGCGCGCGCATTCTGGAAAACGGAGACCGAATGCCGGGAGCTTCATTTTTCCCGGATGCGCGGCTGAACTATGCCGAGAATCTGTTGCGCAGGTCGGGCAGTGATGACGCGGTGGTCTTTCGTGGCGAAGACAGGGTCGAGCGCCGGCTCTCCTGGGATGCTCTGCGCGCGCAGGTGTCGCGCCTCCAGCAGCTCTTTCGCGACCGGGGGCTGAAAGCCGGCGACCGCGTGGCGGCGATGATGCCCAACATGCCCGAAACGCTCGCGGCGATGCTTGCTGCCACGTCGCTTGGTGCCGTGTGGTCGTCCTGCTCGCCCGATTTCGGCATTCAGGGTGTTCTCGACCGGTTCGGTCAGATCGAGCCAACCATTTTCATCGCGCCCGACGGCTACTGGTATGGCGGTAAATCTTTTGATGTTTCAGACAAGATTGCTGCGGTCCTCGACAAACTGCCGAGCGTGAAGCTGGCATTGATCGTCGACTATCTGGGTCATGCGGAAGAGTCCGCTGCAAAGATCGGCAAGGCCGAGGCTTACGGCAAGGCTGTGGAGCGCTATGAGGATGGTGAGCTTGCATTTGAGCGCCTCCCATTTTCGCACCCGCTTTACATCCTGTTTTCATCCGGCACGACCGGTGTCCCGAAATGCATTATCCATTCGGCGGGCGGTACGCTTCTTCAGCATTTGAAGGAGCACCGTCTCCATGCCGGGCTAAAGCCCGGCGACCGCTTGTTCTATTTCACCACTTGCGGCTGGATGATGTGGAACTGGCTGATGAGCGGGCTGGCGTCTGAGGCCACTCTATTGCTTTACGACGGGTCTCCGTTCCATCCGGACGGTAATGTGCTCTTCGATTATGCCGATGCCGAACGCATGACCTATTTCGGCACGTCTGCCAAGTTCATCGATGCGGTGCGCAAGGCCGGCTTGGAGCCAATGGAAACCCACGATCTTTCGACTGTCGAGACGATATCGTCGACCGGCTCGCCCCTAGCGCCGGAGAACTTCGCCTTTGTCTATGAAGGTATCAAGAAAGACATCCATCTCGCCTCGATCTCGGGCGGGACAGACATCGTCTCCTGCTTTGTGCTCGGTGTGCCCACCTTGCCGGTCTGGGTCGGCGAAATTCAGGCGGCGGGGCTGGGTATGGCTGTCGAGGTCTGGGACGATGAAGGGCGACCCCTTGAAATGGGCAAGGGCGAACTCGTCTGTACCCGCGCCTTTCCGGCCATGCCGATCGGATTCTGGAACGACCCGCAGGACGAAAAATACCATGCAGCCTATTTCGACCGCTTCGACAATGTGTGGTGCCACGGCGACTTTGCCGAATGGACGGAGCATGGCGGCATTGTCATTCATGGCCGTTCCGACGCGACGCTGAACCCCGGCGGCGTGCGCATCGGCACGGCGGAGATCTACAATCAGGTCGAGCAGTTGCCGGAAATCCTGGAGGCGATTTGCATCGGACAGGAGTGGGAAGACGATGTGCGCGTTGTCCTTTTCGTGCGGCTGGCCGAAGGCGTGAGGCTCGACGAGGCGCTGGAAAAGACGATCCGCACCAAGATCAGAACAGGGGCAAGCCCGCGTCACGTGCCGGCACGCATTGTGGCAGTGGCGGACATCCCACGCACGAAATCCGGCAAAATAACCGAGCTTGCCGTGCGCGACATCGTTCACGGACGCTCTGTGAAGAACAGGGAAGCGCTCGCCAACCCCGAAGCGCTCGATCTTTACCGCGATATTCCCGAGCTACGCGCCTGAACCCGGCTTGACATGGTAAACAAATGGTAACGCCGAAATTTACCGAGACTTCACAAGTGGTACATTTCGGTAAATTTCTCTGCGAGTCGGTAAGGTTCTGTTAAGGGTTTGCCCGCGATAGTGTCGGCTAACTTGACGAGCCGGACACAGGTTCCGACTGTTCATGCAGATGTTCGCCAAGCCCCGTTTTTGACAGCATTCAAGATCCTTCAGGCGCCCTTTCCCGGGCGCTTTTTTTTTTGCCCGGATTTCTCTCCGCCCATACGGGCGCAACAATGGATCAATTCAGCTTCCTGATAGGGGGTCAGGTGTTGTGGTCGCGCATGAGCGGGCGCGACAGAAGAATGACCGGCACAATGGCCGTGGCGATGATGAGGAGCGCGGCGACTGCGCCGTCTTCCACGACGCCGCGAGACGCATTTTCATAAACATGCGTTGCGAGCGTACGGAAGCCGAAGGGACGCAGCAGAATGGTCGCCGAAAGCTCTTTCACCGTGTCCACAAAGACGAGGATGGCTGCCGTCAGAATAGCAGGTTTCAGAAGCGGCAGGAGAATGGTCAGAGCGCTCTGGTTTGCTGTCTTGCCTAGGCTGCGCGCAGCCTGATCCAGATTGGGTGGTAGCTTTTCCAGCCCCGAGCGAACCGCGCTTTCAGCCAGCGCCAGAAAACGGATCGTGCAGGCGATGACAATGGAAGCCGCAGTCCCGGTCAGGAAAAGGCCGGTGGAAAAGCCGCCATAGGTGCGTGCGGCGTTGTCGATCGTATTGTCGATAGCAGCGAGAGAGAGAAGCAGACCAAGGCCGAGGATCGTGCCGGGCAGGGCATATCCGATCGAAGCAAGCCGCACCAGCGCCATCGTGTAGGGCGAGCGCGAGAGGCGCATGGCATTGAGAAGCAGTAGCGCGATGACGACGGTCGCGATCGCGGTGATGCCGGCCACCGTAACGCTGGTCAGGAACGCCTGCAGAACCTGTGGATCCGCAAACTGGTAGAGCCGCTTCGAGACGTAGCGGCCAAAAACGAAAAGCGGCACGCCGAAGCCCGACAGGATGGGCAGGATGAGAGCGCCGGTGGCGAGACCGCCTTTGAAACCGGGAAGCGGCAGACGGGGTGGGCGCGCATGCATCTGGGTGCCGCGGGCGCTGTGAAAACGTTGCTTGCGCCGCGCCCATTGTTCGGCTGTCAGAAGCAGAAACACGATTACCAGCATCACGGAAGCGATCTGGGCGGCCCCTTCGAGGCTCCCGCGATTGAGCCAGGTGGCGTAGACAGAGAGCGTGAGCGTGCGAACGCCGAGATACTCCACCGCGCCAATGTCGTTTAGTGTTTCCATCATGACCAGCGCCAGGCCGGCGACGATGGCCGGGCGGGCGACAGGCAACAGGATGCGGAAGAAGACGCGCGCCGGCCGCGCGCCCAGCGTGCGCGCCACATCGGCAATGTTTCGTCCCTGCATGAGGAAGACGACGCGGGCGGTGAGATAGACATAGGGAAAGGTGACAGACGTCACCACAAGAGCCGCGCCCCAGGTGGAGCGGATGTCGGGAAACCAGTAGTCGCGCGCGCTTTCGAAGCCGAAGACGGCGCGGAGCGCTGTCTGCAAGGGGCCGACATAGTGAAAGAACTCGCCAAAGGCGTAGGCAGCCAGATAGGTGGGAACCGCGAGCGGCAGCACCAGTGCCCATGAGAGAAGCCGGCGCAGCGGAAACTCGTAGCCGACCACCAGCCAGGCCGATCCGACACCGATAACCGCCGTGCCGATGGCGACAAGTCCAAGCAGAACGAGTGTCGTGCCAAGCGATTGTGGCAAGACGTAGCGCAGGAGGTGAGGCCAGGCTTCTCCCGATCCGGAAAGCGCGACGAAGAGGATCGTGGCGACAGGAAGCATGACCGCCAGCGCGATCATGAGACTGCCGAGCCGCGCGACACCGTGCTTCTCTCCCCGAACGCGGGGAAAGCGGTGTTCACGAAGGGGAGCTGTCGGCGCTGGCTGGAGGGTCATGGCAACAGAGGCGATATGGCGGCGGGTTTACCCGCAAAAGCAAAAAGCCGGGCCCCGCAAAGGACCCGGCTTTTGCGTCTTAAAGATGGATCAGCTGGCCGGACCGTCATCGAGACCGACGCGATCGACCATCTCGGAAGCCGCCTTGCGGTTCTTTGCGATCTCGGCGAGCGGCAGGCTGTCCGGCTTGATCTTGCCGAAGGACTGCACGGTTTCAGAAACCGTGGCACCGGGAAGAACCGGATACTCATAGTTGGTCTCGGCATAGATCGACTGCGCTTCGGCGCTGCCCAGGAAGCGCATCAGCTCCAGCGCTTTGTCGCGATTCGGCGCATGCTTCGCCATGGCCATGCCGGAAATGTTGACGTGGGTGCCCCGATCTTCCGAATTTGGGAAGAGGACCTTCATCGAAGCGGCCCAGTCCTTCTGCTCCGGCTCTTTCTCATTGTTGATCATGAGGCCGACGTAATAGGTGTTGCCGATGCCCAGATCGCATTCACCGGCATAGATCGCCTGCGCCTGCGCCCGGTCGTTGCCGCTCGGCTTGCGTGCGAGATTGGCCTTGAGGCCCTTCATCCACTCCTCCGCCTTCTCCTCGCCGTGATGGGCGATCATGGAGGCGAACAGGGCGATGTTGTAATTGTGCTGGCCGCTGCGCATGCAGATCTTGCCCTTCCACTTGGGATCGGCAAGCTCTTCATAGGTGATGGTGTCCTGCTCGACGCGCTCCTTGGAGGCGTAGACAACGCGGCCGCGCGTGGTGACACCGAACCAGTGCCCCTCCGGATCGCGGAACTCGGACGGAATTTCGGAATTGACGGTCTCGTCCTCGACGGGCTGCGTGATGCCCTTTTCCTTGGCGTTCATCAGGCGACCAATATCGACGGTCAGGATGACATCTGCCGGCGAGTTGGAGCCTTCCGCCGCAATGCGATCTTCAAGTCCCTTGTCCAGAAACAGGACTTCGGTCTCGATCCCGGTCTTCTCGGTGAAAGCGTCCAGCAGCGGCTGGATGAGGAAGGGCTGGCGGTAGGAATAGATGTTCACCGTTCCCTCGGCCTGGGCCGCAGGCAGAGTGGTGGCAAGCGTTCCTGCTGCAACGAGCGCGGCAAGACCGGCGCGGGCAGCGATCAGTTTGTTTGTCAGCATTGGTGTCTCCAAACCTGTGGGATTAAAGGTCCCAGGGAATGCGCAGCGATTGCTCCGCAATGCGGGGACATCTCGCGGAAAAAACATCGTGCGTCAAGAAAAATACAAACAATATCATTAGTTTAGAAATATTCTAAACTGCAAATGTCATCTTTTCTGACCGGAGGTTCAGTCGGCGAGAACACGCGTCGGCGGGAAAGAAACCTCAACCAGCGTTCCTTCACCTGGCACGGAATTGATGGCAAAGGCGGCACGATTGGCTTCCACCATTGCGCGGGTCAGCGGCAGACCGAGACCGGTGCCGTCACCGCGCTTGCGCTTCAAGCTGTTGATTTGCTTGAAAGGTTTCAGCGCCTCTTCGACCTCTGCGGGGCTCATGCCAATGCCAGTATCACGCACGCGAATGACGACCGAGCCGTCCGAGCTGTAAGCCGTCGATATGATCACTTGTCCACCGGCGGGCGTATAGCGCACCGCATTGGACAGAAGATTGAGCGCGATCTGGCGAACGCTGCGCGGATCGGCCACCACATCCGGCAGATTGGAGGCGAAGCTCGAACGAATGATGACACGCTCGCGATTGGCTTGCGGCTGCATCATGGCCACGGTTTCGCCGAGCACATCGTTCAGGGACACGGCCTCATAGTGCATTTCCTGCTCGCCGGCCTCGATCTTGGAAATGTCGAGCAGATCGTTGACGAGGTCGAGCACATGATTGCCCGAACGATTGATATCCTGCAGATAGTCGCGGTAGCGGTCATTGCCGATCGGGCCGAATTTCTCATCGAGCATCAACTCTGAAAAGCCGATGATGGCGTTCAGCGGTGTGCGGACCTCGTGGCTGACGCGCGCCAGAAATTCGGTTTTTTGCGAGGAAGCGCGTTCGGCCTCGGCGCGCGCCTGGGTCAACTCCTCCGCCGCGCGTTTCCACTGCGTGACATCGCGCAGCACGGCGCAGAACCCGCTGCTGTGGGGCAGGCGCCCGATCGTCATGAAGAGCGGGATGAAGCGTCCCTGCGCCTCGCGTCCGATCACCTCCAGACCATCGTTGAGAACACTGGCAACGCCGTTGTCAGAAAGGCTTTCAAGATGCGCGCGCACAGCTCCCTGACTCTCGATGGCAAACAATGCGGTAAAGGGTTTACCGGTCACGTCCTGGGCGTCAAAGCCGAAAAGGGCTTCCGCCGGCCGGTTGGTGGAGCGGACATTGCCGTCATTATCGATGACAACCACGCCATCCGTCGCCGTGTCGACGATCGCCCGCATCTCGGCCAGATGCATCTGTAGCTCGGCTGTTTGCGCTTCGAGCTCGGCGTCGTTCACCGCCTCAGCCTGGGTATCAGCCGCGCTGGTCTCTGCCGTTGCGGCAGAAGCGTTCATCTCGCTTTCGATTGGCTGTATCGCGAGAAGGAGGGCCTTCCCACCGCGCCAGGGAACGGATTGCAGATGCGCATGTACATCGTGCTCGTCCCCTTGAGCGGTCCGAATTATCAACGCCTGGGCATCGGTTGGGGACTGTGAAACCTCGTAGCTTTCCGGGAAAAGCGCGTCGAGGCCACCGCTTTCCTCAAGCGCATTCAGATCCGGATAACCGGTCAGGTCGAAAAACGCCTTGTTGGCGTAATGGAGCCTGTCTCCCGCATGAATGAGGATCGGCAACGGCAGCCCGGCCAGCAACCCGGGGCTGTTCTCGTCACTGTCTGCCGGCATCGTGTAAAATGCAGAGGGCAGGATTGCCGGCGATGCCGTCGGAGCGGGAGGTGGATTGTCGGCTTCCGCGGTCTCCAGATCGGCTATATCATCTGTCGCCGCTGCCACAGGCTCTTGTTGATCTGGTGCGGTGTCTACCGCGCTTCCAGTGTCGGAAGCAGCGGCCGTCTCGACCGGGGCGCTTTCCGACACCGGTTCAATCCCCTCCGGGGAAGCTTCGTCTGCAGGCGTGTCACGCTTCTCGACATTCCCTTCTGCAAGACTTTCCTGGCGCAAACGCGCACCGATCTCCCGGAAGGCCGTGGTTTCCGTTGGGGACAATCCGCCTTCCGAAACCGATGGAGTGCGGTGTTCGGCAAGGCGGATGATCTTCACCTGCTCGGGTGGCGCTACGTCCGTTTCCTGCGCGGGCTGGATTGTTGTAGGAACCTCGGCTTCCACGTCGGAACTGACGGGTTGCGCCAGGGCGCTTGCCGGCTCTTCGTCTTCGTGCGGCACTGGCTCCTGGCTCTCTTCCGGCGTGGCAGGCTCCGTCGCAGTAAATTCTGCCTCATCGCGCGAGGGCAGGGGCGCGCCGGGTGCGAGTACGAGACCAATCCCCTCAGGGTCTGTCACCGCGTCGTTCATACGCGCCAGACCGAACCCGTGAAAGCCTTCGAAAATGCGGCCACGACCATAAATGGGAAGGGCGGCCAGATCGACGGGAACCTTGAGGTCGGTGCCTTCAACAGGCCACATCACAGTTCGCCCCGACCAGGTGTCGCGACGTTCCAGCAGCGCCGAAATTCGCCCTTCGGGGTCAAGCCCGAACGCATTGGACACTTCGCGGAACCGGCGGCCCATGACATCGGCTGCCGCCGGGCCGACAGCCTCGGCGAAAGCATCGGACAAGGCGGTGAAACGGCCTTCCGCGTCCGTGCGCCAGGCAAAGCGGACCGTGCCCCTGGGCCGCTCGACAGGCGCTGCCGCAGCTGAAGCTTCCGCCTCGTCTTCGACAGGGGCGACGGCAACGTTTTCTACATTGGCCGGCGTCTCTTCCGTCTCTGGGTCGTCGTCGATGTCTTGGCCGTCAGCCTTTGGGGGCGGCGACATTGGAGGCGTGGTCGGCGTGAGACCGAACTCCCTCACCTGCGACAAGGGCTCGGGACCGTTCGTCGATGAATATCCGGCATGGGTAACATCCGGCTGGGTGGACGGTGCATCTTCGCCAGAGAAAACCAGTTCCGGAGCCGAAGGCTCGTCCTGCTGCAGGGGGGCGTTCTGCTCATCGACGACCACGAGCAGATGCCAGGCTGGTTCATCAGTGAGCTTGGCGAAGGCGGCGGGGCGGCGGCGCGCGCCACCTTCCACCATTCGCTTGACCAGCCGGTCTTTCTCATCGCGCACTTCCGCGACGAGCGCACGCAGCGTCTCGCGTTCAATGCCAAGCGCCTCAAAATTGTTGGAAGCGGCCGCGATGAAACCATGTTCATCGACGAGAGCGGCAAACTGGTCGGCCGCGTCGAAGCCCTGCACCGCGGCTGCCGCGCGGAAACTGTCGTCGCGCATGCGGGTCGAGCTTGCCTTGCACGCGAGCAATATGGCCGCCTCGCCGCCGGGCAACACGATCGTGGACGCGCTCAGATTAACGATCGGAGATCTGACACCGCGCCCAAGGCGGGTAGCGACGGCGCGTTCCCCGGAAATTCTCGGAAAGCCCGGTGTTGCGGAGATCTGGCGCCGGATTGTCGTGGCCAGGCCGCTTTCGGCGCCGATGGCTTCATCGATGTTGCGATGGCCGATCAGCGCTGCCCCGGGGCCGTTCGCCCAGATTACCGTGTCGAGTGCGGTGGTGAGGATGAGCAGGGCATCGCCAGCGGCAAAGCGTTCACGCACCTGATCCAAAACCGCAATATCAACAAAGGAATATGAGACAGACGCCATTCAAACGAGCCAGACAATTTTCTTCACGCGGGCCGGCCGGAGATTCGCAGGGCACGGCAATCGCAACGGTTCAAACAGCATCGGGCTGCCATCCTCAACCGCAGAACGCGGCATCCCGACAACGACGTTAACACCTTATTAATAAAAGCATGTGGCCGCGAGGTCCACAAATGCCTGGGGCCCGTTGCCACGAATTCTATCTGATTGGTTAACCGCGCAGGGTTATGAATGCTGCATCGCAACAGAAATGTTGCAATGCACAATAAGCGGTGCTATATAGGGGTCATGAATTGTCGGGCGGGTGTCAACCAGACGGAGACCGCCATGAACGAGAACCAAAGGAACTTGGATATGACCAAGACCACGCAGAAAGACAACGGAACGGTCGAGTTCCCAACGTTTGACGCGACGCAGGCGAGCGAGCAGTTTCGCGCCTTCGCTGAAAAGAGCGCCGAGCAGACGAAAGAAGTCTATGCCCGCATGAAGGTGAATGCTGAAGAGACCCAGAAGGCTCTCGAGGCTACCTTCGAAAACGCGAAATCGGCTGGCAATGAGTTTACCTCCAAGTCGATTGCCGCGCTGCGCGAGGGCACCGAAGCCAATCTGGCCCATCTTGAGGCTCTGGCTGGCGCCCGTTCCTTCGCCGAACTTATCGAGATGCAGAGCAACTTCATGCGCAAGCGTATGGAAGTCGCTGTGGATCAGATGAAGGACTTCCAGGCCACCTCGCAGAAGTCGGCCGAAACGGTTGCGAAGCCGATGAAGGATGTCTTCGAAAAAACAGTCAAGGAACTGCGCGTCGCCTGAGGCGTTTAGCGCTAAAGAAAGTCCGGCAGCGCACTCCTCCTCCCGTCGCTGCCGAGTGGGTCCGAAACCTCCTCCCTTCGGTCCCTTGTGAAAAAGACCGGGATCCTCCCCCCGGTCTTTTTTCTTTTGTTCTTTTGGCTTGAAAAAGCGATCATTTGCCCGTATTGACGCGGACGCCGGTCACCGGTCGTGTGTACCGGACGTGTGCGGTTGTAGCTCAGTTGGTTAGAGCGCAGGATTGTGGCTCCTGAGGTCGGTGGTTCGAATCCACCCAACCGTACCATTTCTCAAAAATCCTTCCGCTCCTTTTCTTCCGCGCTACACGTGAATGGCTGTTTTGGCGTAAAGGCTGGCTTGTCAGGCATTGACGGTCTACGCCTTTTTATCATTTGCCGATCGCTGATGGTTCTCCCAGACTATCCCATGCCTTAAGCAGGGAGGTTGAGATGGGCGTTCTGGTCGACGCGAGATTCTGGACAATGGCCACGAACCAGATGTGGTTGAGTTTTCCGCCACCCGATCAGCCGATTTCAAACCAGCAGCTTGCTGAAATCCTGGAGATCGGCTGTCAAACCTTTTCGGAGGTGTTGGCCGATCCGGAATACGCGCGGGATCTGGAAGAGGTGGTCGCCCTGCGCGGCACGGTGGACACCGAAGCGCCCGGATGGCTCGAGGATTTCCGTGGGTTCTTCGAGAGATTTGCCCAACGCGAGCGTGCGCTTCTCGTCCAATCCCAGATGGAAGAGCAGGTGGCTGTCAGACTTCTTGCGACGCTCCGGGAGATCGTTGCGCATACCGCCGACACGGAGCGATGGATTGCCGAAACCGAAGATCTGGACCGTTTGTTCAGGGTCTCCAGAGAGATCTGCTGCGGCTATGCTGAGAGGGCGCGGAATGACGCGATCCGGGCCTCGCCGGAAGAGCGCAAAAAATTAGCAGATGATGCGATTGAACTGGTTGGGGCTGGCGCGATGATCGCCATAAACACGGCCGCGTGGGAAGCCACGTCCGTGATCGGCGGCAGCCTGATGATTATCGGCGTCGCGCGCCGGCGCTTCTAGGGACAAATTCTGGTCATTCGGCTGGGCAGAGCCGTGTACCGCGGGCGGCGGTTGTGGGAACACGGAGACAGGGATGAGAGATCTTTTTCGACTGTCGCGTTACCATTGGCTGGCACTGTTTCTGGCAATGTCCCTGTGTGCCTTCGCCACAGCTTTTTTGTCATTTCAGCTTGTCAACATCGCCATGGCAAATCTGGATTTCATCCTGAAACACGGCCTGATGGGCATTGCGGATGGCGGTCTCCTGCAGTTTCTTTCGATTCTTGCGAGGGGACTGCTGATCGTGATCTTCTATTTCTGCTTCAAGGGCATGGAAGCGGAACTGCTGCAGAGATGGCGAAGTATCGGTCGTCGCTGAACCGTTCGAGGGGCGGCGCTTTCAGGCCGCCAAGGCGATTTCGACGCGGTTGCGGCCCGCTTCCTTGGCGCGGTAGAGTGCCATGTCTGCGCGTTTGAAGGCAGTCGTGAACGCTTCGGATTCAGTGCTGCCATCGCTTGCGTACAGGCCAATGCTCACACTCAGTGTGATGTCCAGCTTACCCTCGTGGCGATAGGGGGTGCCGGCGACGGCCTTGCGAAGCCGCTCACCAAGGCCGAACGCGCGTTTGGCGTCGTGCGAGGGTAGAACCAGGGCGATCTCCTCGCCGCCGTACCGTGCCACCAGATCCGTCTTGCGCACATTCGAGCGAACAAGAACGGCAAGATGCTGCAAAACCTTGTCGCCGACATCGTGTCCATGCGCATCGTTGATCTGCTTGAAATGATCGATATCGATAAGCATCAGTGCACAGGCATCGCCCTGCTGGTTGGCGGTCTCCATCAGGTCCGGGCCTCGCAGATCGAAGGCGCGTCGGTTTGCGAGGCGTGTCAGGGAATCCGTTGAAGCTTCCTGGCTAAGGACGCTCTCGCGTTCGAACTGTCGCTTCTGTCGATCAACGATGCCCCCGACGATCATCGTGCCCAGAATGTTCATGACCAGCATGACGGGACCGACCTTCTTCAATATTCCCATCGCGGTTTCAAACGGCAGAAGAAACATCGAGACCAGCGAAGCAGCGCAGAAGAGACCGAGCATCGCGAAGGAAAAGAGGCCATTTCGCCGGCCTTTGAAATAAAGGGCGAAAGCGATGCCGGCACTCGCGCACATCAATATGCCGACACCGCCGGGAAGCGCGCCGGCCCCACCCAGCCACAACCGGTAAGAAAAAGCGGCGAGTGTGGTGACGGCGACGGCGAGCCATCCACCAAAGGTCATCGCGAGAATGACGAACGCATTGCGCAGATCGAAGATAATTCCGGGGGCGACTTCGACCGGCAGCATCATTGAGCCGACGGCACCGGCACCGAAAACAAACGCAACCAGCGTGTGACGTACACCCGGTGTAGGGCAACTGCGAAGGACAATATCGTAAAACAATGCAGCGATAGCCGCGATCCCCAAATTCTGCAATACGCCGGAAACCAACAGCGCTGTCGTCATCATACCGTCCTCATTCTGCCGGAACGGTAGGCCTTCAAGGTTTCCATGGGGTAAAGGAAGCGGGACCCTTTCACAGGCCTCCTGCATGATTGCTAGAAGAGGCTGCCCTGGCCCTTCGGCCCATCCCCGGGAGCTTTGCTTTTCTTTGCGCTCGCTGCGGCCTTGCGGCCATCGCTGGCGGCGACGGCACGTGCCATGCCGTCGGCGAACTGGATTTGCAGTTCGAGGCCGGGCTGGATGTCGCTCGCACGTTTCAGCGGTAGATCATCGGGCCCCCGCACCAGCGCAAACCCACGCTCCAGTACACCTTCGTGAGACAGAGACCTGGCAAGCCGCATGGCCTGATCCGCGCTGGCGTGCCCCTGCTTCAAA
Source organism: Nitratireductor sp. (assembly GCF_017794765.1). GTDB lineage: Bacteria > Pseudomonadota > Alphaproteobacteria > Rhizobiales > Rhizobiaceae > Nitratireductor. Next base: position 1,408,578 of record NZ_CP051236.1, read on the forward strand.
ACCAGATCGACCTGTGTGTCCGCGCGCCGTCCCGTCTGAACAAGGCGATCTCGCCAGTGGGCGATACGCTGGTTGAGCGCAAGGGGAGTCACGCGAGCCGCATCGCGGTCGAAGCGCGTTCGCTGGGCCCGGACCAGTGCGAGAAAAACACCCGGCAGCCGCTCGCGGGAGACACTTGTGCGTCGCCTCGCCTCGCTCAAACGGCGTTCTAGAGTCGCGGGCGAAAGGCGCAGGCTGTTGAAAGCAATACGCTTGCGCTGTGTCGCTGCCGACAGGGCACGACCGAGGCGCCCCGCCGCCTCGTCAAAGCGCCGCCGGGGCAGGGCGAGCAATTGGTCCGGCGAAGGCAGGGCGCGTGAAAGCGCCCGCAAGGCCTGTCGTTTGCGATCTCCTTCACGGGAAATCGCACCTTTGAGACGTGCTGAAAGACGTGCCAGCGATGCTTCCAGTTCCGCCCTCACCGGCACCGCCATTTCCGCAGCACCCGTGGGTGTGGGCGCGCGCCTATCGGCGACGAGGTCAATCAGCGTCCAGTCCGTTTCGTGACCGACAGCGGAGATGACCGGTATATCGGAAGCGGCAACGGCTCGCACCACCGCTTCGTCGTTGAAGCCCCACAGATCCTCAAGACTGCCACCGCCACGCGCGACAATCAGAAGGTCCGGCCGGGACAGAGGGCCTTCCTCGGGCAATGCATTGAAGCCGGCCACGGCGTTCGACACTTCATCCCCCGTGGTTTCTCCCTGCACGCGCACGGGCCAGACCATGACGTGCACGGGAAAGCGGTCGGAAATCCGGTGGATGATATCGCGGATGACAGCGCCGGTGGGCGAGGTGACCACGCCGATGACACGCGGCATGAAGGGCAGCGGCTTCTTGCGGCTGTCGTCGAACAGCCCTTCGGCAGCAAGCTTCTTCTTCCGCTCTTCCAGAAGCGCCATCAGCGCGCCGGCGCCAGCCGGCTCGATGCTGTCGATGACAATCTGGTATTTCGAAGAGCCCGGATAGGTGGTGAGCTTGCCGGTGGCGATGATCTCCAGACCCTCCTGCGGGAGGAATTTGAGCTTGGAGAAAACACCGCGCCAGATGACGGCTTCGATCCGCGCGCGGTCGTCCTTGAGCGCAAAATAGGCGTGGCCGGAAGAATGCGGACCGCGATAGCCGGAAACTTCACCGCGCACACGCACATGGCCGAACGCATCTTCCACGGTGCGTTTCAGCGCACCGGAAATCTCGCTGACGGAAAATTCCGCGACATTGCTCTGCGAATCGGCTGGGCGGGATGTGTTCATGGTACGGAATTGAGACGGGCCGCACCCGCAGGGTCAAGCCCGCGGGGCAAATCAATCCACATGCTCTCCTACCAGCCGTGCAACACCTGCCCGGGCCGCAGGCGCTTGCTGCGCGAATTGAGGAACGCGCCCTGAAAGTCGAAGCTGCCGCTTTCTTCAATGAATGCCGGGACGGAGAGGTTGTCGAGGCTCTCGCTGATATGCCGTGCGAGCGCATCGATGATCTCCACCTGCCCGGTATGACCGCGCATCAGCCCGATATGGCAATCGGGCAGGGGCTTGAAACCATCGGCCTCGCCCAAAACACGCATGCCGGGCCGCAGAGCGCATTCCGGCAAGACAGAGACCGCGAGGCCGGAAAGAACGGCAGTGGCAATGACCGTGGCCGAAAAACTGGTGAAGAGTACGCGATACTGCCGGCCTTCCTCCTCCAGCGCTGCGCAGGCGGTGCGTCGCCACAGGCAGTTGGGCCGTCCGAACGCCATAGGCAGCACCTCGCGTTCGTGCACCGTGTGGTTTGCCGAGCTCACCCAAAGCACCGGCTCTCGCCGAACTGGCTCCGAACCACCCTTGGAATCGTCATGGGTCACAAGCGCCAGGTCAAGGTTTCCGCGCCTGATGTGCTCGACAAGATTGGTCGTGGGTTCGCACGCAACAGACAGTTCGACACGTGGATTGGAGCGGGAAAAGCGCGCCATGATCTCGGGCAGGAAGCGGTCGGCATAATCGTCCGGCGTGCCGATCCGGATATGGCCCTCCAGGCTGGCATCATCGAAGGCCGCCAGCGTCTCGCGGTTGAGGCGTAACATGCGGCGCGCATAGGTCAGCAGCCGCTCGCCTTCTTCTGTCAACCGGTTGGTCCGGCCATCCTTCTGAAAAAGCGCCTTGCCGATCCGCTCTTCAAGACGGCGCATCTGCATGGAGACTGCCGACTGGGTGCGGTGTACTTCCTCGGCCGCGCGGGTGAAGCTTCCCGTGTCGGCAATTGCGATGAATGTCGAAAGCTGGTCGAGGTCGAGCGGGGCAGCCATGGCAAAACCTATCATAGATGTTGATAATAAAGATTAGAAACATTCGTTCGACTAATCAATAACAGTTTGTCAGTTTGCAACCGTTCACGAGACGGGCCCGTCGGTTTCATCGGGATGCCCGCTCATCATTTTCGTTCAAGACACAAAGGATCAGAACGATGACCCGCGCCGAGACCCAGACCTTCGCCATGACCGCTGTTGAGCAGCCGGCCGGCGTGGTGCGCGCGATCACGGTGTCTATTCTGGCCAAAGCAACGAATTACTGGCGGGCGCGAACCGCGATGCGACATCTCTCGGAAATGTCCGACTGGCAGCTCGCCGACATCGGTCTGACGCGAAGCGACGTGGACATGGTGGCCCTGAGGGCCCCGCGAAAGCTCGCAACGCAAGCCTTGCAGGAAATCGCATATGAACGCGCGCGAATGGCGGCGCTCCACGGCGGGACTGCTCCGAAGAAATGACAGCCGCGAAAACCTGACAGCACAGAGATTTTTCTCCCTATGCAGGCATGACTCCCGCAAGGCCGGTTCCCCCCGGCAGCCTGCACATTGCCCGGTCCTCTGGACCGGGCTTTTTTATTGAACGGAGTGGAATGAAAGGATCGATCAGGCGGGGTCGCCGTCTTCCTCATCGACCGCGCGACCGGGGATCGCGTAGCTGCCCGAAAGCCAGCGATTGAGATCCACATCCTTGCAGCGTTTCGAGCAGAACGGATAAAATGCGCGTTCCGAAGGCTTGTTACATTCAGGGCAGGGGCGTTTCGGACGAAGCGGTGTGATTTTCTCAGACAGGTTCTGGTTCATTCTAACGAGCTCCGGCACCCGAAAGCCAGTTGAAATGGACCTTGTATCCCTCCGCCACCAGCAGATTGACAGTCTCGTAAAGCGGCAGGCCCACTACATTGGAGTACGAGCCCACAAGTTTGACCACGAAAGTTCCGGCCAGCCCCTGAATGGCGTAACCCCCTGCCTTCCCGCGCCACTCGCCGGACGCCAGATAGCTTTCGAGTTCCTCATGCGAGAGACGCTTGAAGCGGACGCGCGTTTCGACAAGGCGCTGGCGCACCTTCCCCGAAGGTGTGATGACGCAAAGCCCCGTGTAGACACGATGCGTGCGCCCGGAAAGAAGTTGCAGGCAGTTGGAGGCCTCGTCCACCATCTCGGCCTTGGGCAGAATGCGGCGCCCGACAGCGACCACCGTGTCCGCGGCCAGCAGATAGCAACCTTCCGCTTCACCATCTTTCTTGAGGCGTTCGTATGCCTTCTCTGCCTTGCCGAGTGCGAGGCGTTTGGCAAGTGAGCGGGGGTGCTCGCTCTTGAGCGGCGTTTCGTCAATGTTTGCAGGAGCAAGGCGATCAGGTTCGAGGCCGGCCTGCTGCAGGAGCTCGACGCGGCGGGGTGAGCCGGAAGCCAGCACGAGTTTCTGCAGTGCGCTCATTGCTATTTCACCGACCGCATCGGTTTCTATTTGAAGCGGTAGGTGATGCGACCCTTGGTAAGGTCATAGGGCGTCATCTCGACGAGCACCTTGTCACCCGTCAGAACGCGAATGCGGTTCTTCCGCATGCGCCCGGCAGTGTGGGCAATGATCTCGTGTTCGTTTTCCAGTTTGACGCGAAACATCGCGTTGGGCAGCAGTTCGGTGACCACGCCTGGAAACTCCAGGACTTCTTCCTTTGGCATCCGTTACCTTCAGCTTGTTAAAGATTTTCCCGGTCGACGACCGGAATTTGGCGCGGAACCTAGCTCATTCATCACTCTTTGTGAACAAGCCAAACCCCGGCAAACGCCAATTTGTGTCGGTTTTGTTTCATGTTTCAAAGCGCTGCGCAATGGATGCGGCCAACCGGTCGCGCACATCCCGGTATGCGGCGATGATCTGATCGCGCGTACCGCTGACAACGGTGGGGTCCATTGTCGGCCAGTATTCGACATCCGCCGCGATCGTGCGGGTCATATCGAGCGCGCGGTGATGGGCCTCCGGCGACAGGGTGATGATCAGGTCGAAATTGGTGTCGGCCAGCTCCTCGATGGATTGCGGCTGGCGCTCGCCGAGTGAAATCCCTTGTTCATCCAGAACCGCATCGACAAAGGGATCGCGCTCGCCGGCGCGGAGGCCCGCCGAGGCCAGAAACACGCTGCCCGGCAGCAAATGACGCGCCAGAGCTTCTGCCATGGGCGACCGGATCGCGTTCATACCGCACAAAAACAGCACCGACTGCGGCGCACGCGGTTTGTCTGCGGCGCCGGGGTTCACGGTCGCGCTCCCATGGATGCGGCCCCGATGCCACGTGTCAGCCCCGCCAATGCAGCACGCAAACCAGTGTGAAAAGCCGCCGAGCTGTATCGAAGTCCACCTCGATCTTGTCTTTCAGGCGGTCCATCAGCGTTTGCGATCCCTCGTTGTGCAGACCGCGTCGTCCCATATCAATCGCCTCGATCTGACTGGGTGTCGCGCTGCGGATGGCATCGTAATAGCTTTCGCAGATCAGAAAATAGTCTTTGACGATGCGGCGAAACGGAGTGAGCGAGAGAATGTGTGTGACCACCGCTTCGTCATTCTCCCGCGAAATGGCGAAAACGAGTCTGGCCTCAACGAGCGACAATTTCAGCTTGTAAGGTCCCTGGCCGGTGTCGCCGACCGGCTTGAAACTGTTTTCCTCGACGAGGTCGAAAATGGCCACTGCACGTTCATGCTCGATATCCGGTGTGCCGCGGCCAACGGACTCATCGAGTTCGACATCGATCAAACGTGCCGTATCGGAGTCCTGACAAGCCATGTCAGACGTCGTGTCTTGGTCGGCTTGGCGTCTCCCACGCCGCGCCGAGGTCGGTCAGTCGTGCTTCAATGCATTCGACATCGAGCCGCAATGCGGCATCGCCGGAAAAGATCAGCTCGACGACGCCGGCCGGAGCCTGCCCGGATGGGATGAAGTTAAGCGCCAGAAGAGACAGAACGTCGGCGGAGCGGCCGCGGTCGATACCTGCCGCGCGCACATGCAGCACCCTGTCAAAGTGGACAATGCAGCGACGGCGTTCATGCGGCGTCTTGCGCAGGAAGCTGCGTTTGGTTTCATTTTCCCACACAAACCGGTTGCAGGCGACGGCAAACCGCCGGTTCGAGGGCTCGAAAGCCAGATCGCCGACCTTAATGACGGCATCCTGCAAATGTGCGGACAGGATACCCAGATCGACATCGTCGAGCGCTACGAGCTTGAGAAAATCCATGACCATTGCGCCCGTCAGGTTCAGCTTGAGATACGCTCGACCGCAGCACCGCAGGCGGAGAGTTTCTCCTCCAGCCGTTCGAAACCCCGATCCAGATGATAAACCCGGTTTACTTCCGTCTGTCCCTCTGCGGCAAGGGCGGCAATCACGAGAGAGACGGATGCGCGCAGATCGGTTGCCATAACCGGGGCGCCGCGCAGTTGCGAAACGCCGTCAACGACCGCGGTCTGGCCGGAAAGAGAGATCTTCGCGCCGAGGCGCGCCAGTTCCTGCACATGCATGAACCGGTTTTCGAAAATGGTTTCGGTGATGTGCGAGCGCCCGTTGGCCATCGTCATGAGCCCCATGAACTGCGCCTGCAGATCGGTGGGGAAACCGGGGAAGGGCTGGGTTGTGATGTCAACGGGGTTGATGCCGCCGCCATTGCGCCGCACGCGGATGCCGGTGTTGGTGCGGGTGATCTCGGCACCTGTCTGCTCCAGAGTTCCCAGTGCTGATTCCAGAAGATCTGCCTGCGCGCCTTCCAGCATCACGTCGCCGCCGGTCATCGCCACGGCCATCGCATAGGTACCGGTCTCGATCCGATCGGGAATGACCCGGTGGCGCGCACCCGAAAGGCTCGACACGCCATCGATCCTGATCGTGTCCGTCCCGGCGCCTGAAATTTTTGCACCCATGGCATTGAGGCAGTCGGCCAGGTTGACGATTTCGGGTTCGCGCGCCGCGTTTTCCAGAACGGTCTCACCCTTTGCGAGCGCGGCAGCCATCATCAGGACATGCGTGGCGCCAACCGAAACCTTTGGGAACACGTAGCGACTGCCGATGAGACCGTTCCTGGCCTTCGCATGCACATAGCCCTGCTCGATCTCGATCTCGGCACCCAGCGCGCGCAGGCCGTCGATGAAGAGATCGACGGGACGTGTGCCGATGGCGCAGCCGCCGGGCAGCGAAACACGCGCCTCGCCCATGCGCGCCAGAAGCGGGCCGATGACCCAGAAGCTCGCGCGCATTTTCGAGACGAGTTCATAGGGCGCGACAGTGTCAACAATGCTGCGCGCGGTGAAATGAATGGTGCGCGAATAACCCTTCTGCTGGTTTTCGCGGCGGCCATTCACCGAATAGTCGACACCGTGATTTCCGAGAATGCGGATCAGGCTCTCCACATCCGCCAGATGCGGTACATTATCGAGCGTCAGCGTGTCATCGGTCAGCAGCGACGCGATCATGAGCGGCAGGGCGGCGTTCTTGGCGCCCGATATGGGCAGCGTGCCGTTAAGCGCGTTGCCGCCGGTTATGCGTATGCGATCCATCCGTTCTCACTTTCCGGGCGCATTTCCCGATGTCGTCCGTGTTTTTCGGAGTGTCCCCGACTTGCCAGAATGCGCCGATTGCCTTGCGGTATCGTAAAGGCCGCTTCTGATGCGGCGGGCGCTGGATGCGATACCGCGAAGCAGTTGTTGCAAGATGTATTCGTTTCAAATGGTCCTAAAACATGGCCGCGCGCGGCGCAAGGCGGTGATTGCAGGATGCGGGTAGGCTATTTGTCGGTATCTGTTGCATCCGGACCCAGCCCGTCGGGACGCTGGTCGGCTTCTCCCTGACGACGCGAACGCGCCTGTGCCTTTCGGCGGGCGAGATTGGCACGCAACTGGGCGGCAAGGCGCTTCTTGCGCTCCTCGTCAGCTTTTCCACCGGGGGATGAAGCATCTGGCTTTCTGGCTTTGCTCAAGTGAAACTCCATGGAGAACCGGGCTGCAATCCTACCCCACCGTCCGGGCGCTGCAAGCAGCGCATCGGCTGACGCCGTGACGATTTTCACAGCCATGTATCAAACTGAGCAAATGAATGCGAATGTGAGCTTGCGCAATGCCGATCATTGTGGCAGAAGTCCGCCGCATCACAAGGGTGGGCAGCGATCCTGCCCGTGCGTGATCGGGACGCCCGCGGATGGCCCGCTCTTCAAGCGTCCTTCGTTTCGGCGCTGCTGCCGTAGCTCAGGGGTAGAGCACTCCCTTGGTAAGGGAGAGGTCGAGAGTTCAAATCTCTCCGGCAGCACCAGTCCTCCATCATCCACTAACGGGCTCCTGTATGTTGCCGGTCGCTTCGGGGGCGATTGTCGCCGTTGTCGTGCTTCAGTCCGTAACGTTTACCCGTTGAAACACCAGAGAATATTGCCAAGACCGCTGTTCTCATCAGGATAAGCCCGGTTCGGTCGGCATTCGATCATGAGCGGCGGTGCCCGCAGGCGGCGCCTTCTGTTCGGCGAAGCGACTGGCAATCGACTATTCGCTACAGGAGCGCGAGATGAAGATTGTGCCGTGGGTGCCCAGGGCGGGGAGCGGGCAGCTCAAAAGCGCCGGCCGAAAACGGTCGGCAAAAAATTGGATCAAATCTTCGGGAGCCAGAACCCTGGGTCGCTGGCCTCTTATGCTGGCGACAAATCTGCTTGGTTTGCGCGGTGCTTCGAGATTGCTCGGCGTCGCGATGATTACCACCGTGAACGTCGCCCCGGCTGAAGCACAGGTACAGCGTAGCTTTCTCAATTTGGGATTCGAGTCTCCCAGTATTAACTGCAATTTCGCTTATGCGCCCGACAATTACGTTTCTGGGTGGTCGACCACGCATGCTGTAGCGGATGCAAATTGTGGCTACCCTAGAGGGCGTCTGATCGAGCTCTGGAAGAGCAACTTCCAAGGTGTTCCATCGCGCTCTGGCAGACAGCATGCGGAACTCAATGCACACCGGCCATCCCGAATCTACCAGACGGTATGTTTGCTAGAGGGGGACGAGATCAATTGGCGATTCAGCCATCGAGGTCTATCGGGCAGGGATGTGATGGCTTTCAGTATTGGCACTACCCAGCGGGTTGTCCAAGCAGCAACAAACAATTTAGGCGTTGGCAGTCACAGCAACTGCGGCAGCGGCAGTTCGATCAGTGGTGCCACGTGCAGCTCCGTTAAAGTAGGAACTTGGAGAGACTATACGGGCAATTTCACTTGGAGTGGAGCAACGAGTCTACAGCAGTTCGGTTTCACTTCAATTTCTGCGTCTGGCGGAAATCTGGGAACTGGTAATCACATCGATGAAATCCAGCTTGGTATTCTTCCATTCCTTGAATTTGCGCAAAGCGAGACCCGGAATGCCGAAAGTGGAGCGTCATCGAACCTCCCGAAATTGGCGGTCAGCGGGTATCTGCGTGCACCGCTTTCTGTCACAGTGAACGTGGTTGGTGGAACGGCTGTGCTTGGTGATGATTTCACGACACCGGGTGGCGGTACAAGCTTCACGGTTTCAATTCCCGCCGGCACCTATACAGCAGAGCAATTCGATCTCGGTGTAAGTGTTATCGAAGATGATTTATCCGAGGATGACGAGACAATCGAATTCGAGCTCACCGAGAACTCTGATTACATCTTAAGCGGCACACAGACCTGCGGCGATGAGCCCTTTGCGAAAAGTACGCACACAATCCAGGAGGAGAAACTTGAGGTCACCAATGTTGCCACGCTCAACGATCTCAATGGAAATGGCGTGCCTGATCCCGGTGAGACCGTCTCCTATGTCTTCGCCGTCACCAATACCGGTTCGGTTGATCTGACCGGAGTAACAATGGCTGCGCCACTGCCGGGGGTGCCGGTATCCGGCGGGCCCATCAACCTTGCTGCAGGTGCCACGGATAGCTCGACGTTCACGGCGGACTACACGCTGACCCAGGCGGACCTGGATGCTGGAATCTTGGAAAATCAGGCGAAGGTATCGGCAACGGTTCCGACCACGGGGCTTGCCGTCGAGGACCTCTCCGACGACCCGGCAAACGCAGCGAACGTGGACCTGGAAGACGACGGTGACCCGGATGATATAACCATTCTCGAGCTTATTGCCGCCGGGGAACACACCCTGGAGAAAAGTGCGGTCCTGATCGATACCAATGGCAATGGTCGTCCCGATCTCGGAGAGACGCTCGAATATACTTTCGCTGTTAAAAATACTGGCAATGTCACTCTTTCCAACATTGAGGTCACGGATGAAAAAGCCGAGGTCTCGGGCAGCCCGATCACGACGCTGGCCCCGGGGCTGACGGATTCGAGCGTGAAAGGGACTTACACGGTCACGCAGGCGGACATCGACGCAGGGCAGGTGGACAACAGCGCCCACTCGGAAGGGTCGGACCCCCGCGGCGATCCGGTAAATGCGACGTCCTCCCCGCCGGGTGGCAGTCCGGGCGACAAGACGGTGACACCGCTCGAGCAGACCAGTGATATGGATCTTGTAAAGAATGCCGAGCATCAGGATGCCGACAATGATGGTGTGATCGATATTGGCGAGACGATCCTCTACACGTTCGCGGTCAAGAACACGGGCAATGTCACGCTGACCGACGTGACTGTCGAGGATGATAAGGTTGAGGTTGAGGGCGGTCCGCTGCCAAGCCTTGAACCGGATGCGGAAGATACGACGACCTTCACGGGCTCCTATGTCGTGACCCAGGAAGATGCTGACGCCGGTACGATAGAGAACGTTGCAAAGGGCAAGGCAAAGAACCCGAAGGGCGAAGAGGTGATCGTCGACTCACAGCCCCCTGGCGGGGAGCCGGGTGGCGCCACCGAGCTCGAAATTCCGAGCAATCCCGGGATGAGCTTCTCGAAATCAGCGTCGTTCGACCTTGCCGACGATACGAATGGCAATGGTTTTCCCGACGCGGGTGAACTGGTTCGGTATGTGTTCAACATCGAAAATACGGGCAATGTGACAATCTCGAACATCGTCGTCGATGACCCGCTGGCGAACACGAGCGGCGGACCGATAACAGCTCTCGGCTCGGGCCAAAGCGATAGCGAGACGATTTCAGGAACGCATGTGCTTACTCAGGACGAAGTCGACGCCGGTGAGACCACGAACCAGGCAATCGCACGCGGTGAGACGCCCAAGGGTCTGCCCGTGACTGATTTTTCTGACGATCCAGAGAATATGGAGGACCACGACGCAGACGGCGACGATGATCCAGACGATCCCACAGTGCTTCAATTGCCGCAGAAACTGTCGCTAGCAGCTGAGAAAACCGGCACATTTCGCGGGACGCGAGGCGGGTTGGCGCAGCCTGGTGATACAATTCACTATGAGCTAACAGTAACGAATGACGGCAATGTCACTGCATCTGATGTAGAACCGCACGACCCAGGCCCGAAGTTCAATGGCAGGCAGGGAACTGGTTCGCTTTCAGCTTTCACACCTGCCACTGCCGCGATCCCGCCGGGCGAAAGCAAGACGTTTGCCGCGATTTACACGTTGACGGCCGAAGACATTGCCAATGCTCAGGATGTTGAGGATGGGGTTCAGAATTCGGCAAAAGCGACAGGCTTCGGTCCGAAGGGGGATGAAACGACGTCGCAGGAGGCTACCGCAGTTCTCAATCTTCCGGGCTATCTCATCAGCAAGACGGCCGATTCACCAGAGGTCCAGCGCGGTGGCCGCGTCCGCTATGTGATCCGCGCTCAGGGAGTAGGATTCGATGCACCCAGCGTGGTCAACATTGTGGACGAGATACCCATCGCATTTGCGTATATTTCTGGCTCGGCCATGCTCGGAGACGCCGCGTTGACTCCCAAGATCGACGGTCGGCAGCTCACCTTCGAGAGCATTACGCTTAATCCGGATGAAGAGGTTGAGATTGCGATGGATCTCCGCGCGACTGCAGCGGCGAAACCCGACACCTATATCAACCGGGCCTGGGTACAGGATGCTGACGGGCAGAGGGTCTCGCGTGTCGCAACAGCCGAGGTCGAGATCGTGCCGGATCCGCTTTTCGATTGCGGTGACCTGCTCGGAAAAATCTTTGATGACAAGAACCGCAATGGCTACCAGGACAGGGGGGAGCCCGGTCTGCCAGGTGTCCGGGTCGCAACCGTCAAGGGGCTCCTTGTCACATCGGACGATGAAGGCCGTTTCCACGTTGCATGTGCGGACCTTCCCGATCAGCGCATCGGAACCAACTATATCCTGAAGCTCGATCCGCGATCACTTCCCTCCGGATATCGTATCACGACGGAGAATCCCCGAACCGTGCGCCTTTCTGCCGGCAAGGCGTCTGAGTTTCTCTTTGGGGCTTCCATCAGCCGGGTCGTACGGCTTGAGCTTACGGAGGATGCGTTTGAACCTGGAGAGAAAGAGCTGAAACCGGAGTGGCGCATGCGTGTCGATCAGTTGATCAACCTGCTCGACAAAGAGCCCTCCGTACTACGGCTGTCTTATGCCGGCGAAACGGATCGCCTGGCCAAGCGGCGATTGGCTGCCGTACGCGGTCTTATCTCTGCGGAGTGGCGCAATATCGGCTCACGCTACAGGCTCGAGATCGAGACACGCCTGCTGTCGCCACGGAAGGAATGACTGCGTGAACGAGGAAGGACGAATTGATCCTGTACCGTAGTTCACCAGTACAAGCTTGACGCATCGAGCATCGAGGTATAATTGTTACTCATGGCTCACGCTTCAGGATCAATTCGTCCGGTTTCTCGACCGACGCCCGATTTCACCGACCCGGCTTACTGGCAGGGCACAATCAAGATGTCGCTCTCCAAGTTCTTCGTTCTGAGCGTTTTGCATCACAGGCCCATGCATGGGTATGAGGTCGTCCAGGCCGTCGAGAAAACGACCAATGGCTGTTGCAGCCCCACGGAGGGCACGGTCTATCCCATGCTCAACGAGTTTGAGGCCGGGGGGTATCTCTCCGCCAGACGCGAGATCGTGCAGGGCAGGGAACGGAAGATCTACACCTTGACCAACAAGGGACGCGAGGCGTTCCAGATCGCTGTTGCGGCATGGCTCGAAGCCACTGACTGCATTCTCGCCGGCAAGGCATCAGCCGAGGCCCTGAAACGCTCACAAAAAACACCGTGAATCCCATGCGGTTCATTTTGCCTCTATACATCGCCCATCAAGGTATCGAGGATCAATGCCTTGATGGAGGTGGTAAAGACATTGCCTCCCTCCCTCTCAACCCTTTGTCGAAAGAACGCAGATAATGAGACTACGCACGCTTCCCGCCCCCGATTCACTACCTGCACTTGATCGTGACTATGCATTTGAGAGACCGGCAAACGGGTTATCGGTAGGGCAGCAGGAACCGCCCCGCATCCTGCTGTTATATGGATCCTTGCGCAATCGCTCCTACTCCCGCCTCGTTGTGGAGGAGGCAGCGCGCCTTGTGCGCTTTTTCGGCGGAGAGCCGCGCATATTCGACCCCTCCGATCTTCCTCTCCCCGATCAGGTGGCCGGCGATGACCACCCGGCGGTGCGCGAGCTGCGCGAGCACGCCATGTGGTCGGAAGGCCAGATCTGGTGCAGCCCTGAAAGGCATGGCCAGATCACTGGCGTCATGAAGACGCAGATCGATCACCTTCCGCTGAAGATGGGTGGGATGCGGCCAACCCAGGGGCGAACACTTGCTGTCATGCAGGTTTCGGGCGGATCGCAATCCTTCAACGCCGTAAACACGCTGCGTTTGCTTGGGCGATGGATGCGCATGTTCACCATCCCCAACCAGTCGAGCGTGGCGAAAGCATTCCAGGAGTTTGACGAAAACGGTCGGATGCTTCCGTCCAGCTATTATGAGCGTATCGTTGATGTGGTTGAGGAGCTCATGCGATTCACAGTTCTTCTGCGCCCGCATGTTGAGCTTTTGACCGATCGCTATTCGGAGCGCAAGCAAAGCGGGCGGACCCCCGTTGATGAAAAACATGATCTGTCGGCTATTGCCGTGGCCCCGCAGATGACAAAGACCGGCACATGACAAATCGGCGCCGGTCGAGGAACCTGTGGTTCCTCACCCTGCCGCGGCTTCTCTTCCCGTGATGAAAGCGGGGAGGCCTCGCGTGCCCTTTTCTAGGGCATGTTCAACGCAATATTCACCGCAACGTTCCAGGCACGGGGAGGGCACCAGCCAACGGCATTGAAGATCACCCGTATCCAGTTTGCTCTGGATATGAAGGGGCGGAAACTGGTACGCCGCGAAGAGCGGTCTTCCCACCCGGTCATCCGGAACCCGTGGATGGGATCGCGTGAATGTTCGAGGCAAGTAGCGAGCGGGTCAGATCGCATGAACCTGTCAAAAGCCCTGCATATGCCCTGCGAGGAGAGATCGGACAGGGCCCGTGGACGGCGTGTCGATGTCGGCGGATACAGTCTGAACAGTCTCCGTCTCGTTGCCGAACGGCCGGACCTCGCGCCGCTCGTTTTCATTCATGGGGCAAGCACGAGTCTGCTTGACCCGCTCTATGCGTTTCGTCCGGTGCTGGAGGGCCGTGCGCATCTCCTGTTTGTTGACCGGCCCGGCCATGGTCTGTCCGATCGCGGACCGGATGCAAACATTATGCCGGATGCACAGGGGGATGCGATTGCAAGGCTCATGGAACTGCGCGGGTTCGACCGGGCCATTGTTATCGGCCACTCGTATGGTGGTGCAGTGGCTGCCGCGATGACGCTCGATCACCCGGAAAGGGTTATCGGTACCCTGTTCCTCGCACCTGCTCTCTATCCCTGGCCCGGAGGCGTCGCCTGGTACTATAATCTTGCAGCAACGCGCTTTCTCGGCGCTGCATTCTGCCAGCTTGTCGTTCCCTGGGCAGGACGCCTTGCGATGAAGGCGGCAGCACGCGGCGTCTTCTCTCCCGATCCGATGCCGAACGATTATCTGGAGGCAACGCGCGCTGCGGAGGCTCTCGCGCCCGCAGTCTTTCGTCACAATGCGCGCGAGATCAGTGCACTTCTGGCGTGGACGGAACGCACCCATCACCGCTACAGGATGATTGAAGCACCTACAGCCATCATTACCGGGTCGAGGGATGATATTGTCTCACCGGAGCTCCACTCGTGGCGCCTTTCCCGTGAGTTGCTCCAGACAGAGCTCTCCGTCGTTGACGGTCTCGGACACAAGCCGGATATTCATGCTACCGAACTGGTGGTTGCGGCCATTGAAAAGCTGGCGGGCAGCGCCCACGGCCAGCGCGTCGGCAAAGGTCCGTAAGGAGGCTGCCGGGAAAGAAAAGGCCCGCAACCGATCCGGCAGCGGGCCTTGGTGATCCTGTGTGGTGAACCGCGCCCTACTTGCGCAGTTCCGCCTCGATCTTGTCGAGCGCCTCGGCCTTGCCCATGCCGGTCAGAAAGGCGAGCGTCACGATGGACGGCACGCCAAGGTCCGAAGGCAGCTGCGTGGTCGAAACGATCAGATCCACGCCGTTCAGTTCAGAGCGCACTTCCGTGGCCTTGCACTGGCGGGGGTCGATGGTGATGCCGCGTTCCTTCATGGCCTCGGTTACCGCGTTGGCAACCACTGTCGAGGTGGCGATGCCGGTGCCGCAGGCAAACAGGACGGTCTTCTTGCTCATGGGTCTCTCCCGATCAATTGGGCACCAGAGCGGCCCACCGTTTCATAGAAACGCGCTCCGCTCCAACTGCCCGTTTTCCCGCATTTGTGCGGACGTCAGGTGATTCCACCTGACTGCAAAATGCTCTATTTCAGAACCGCAGCGACATCATCAAGCGACGATGCCTCCATGAGGCCGGAAATCGCTTCCTCGCTCTGGATGGTCGCCATGATTTCCTGCAGCATTTCGATCTGACGGTCCTTGTCGTTAAGCGCCATCAGGAAGACGAGGCCCACTTCCACTGCCTCATCCGGATCTTCCATATTTGCGAAAGTCACCGGATTCTTGAGCGTGGCAAGCGCGATGCCTGGCTTCACGACATGCTCCGGATCCGTGTGCGGCACCGCAACGTTCACCGCGTGACCGAGCGGAAGTCCGGTCGGCATCGCGGCCTCGCGGGCAAGAACCGCATCAGCGAAACTGTCTTTCACGTAGCCGGCTGCTTTGAGTTTGCCGGCGAGCAGTCGAATGACAGCCTCGCGGCTATCGGTATCGACCCCGAGGACAATCGCCTCGGGATCGATGTGGTTCATAAGGGCTTCAGCCATTCACTAACCTATTCAGCCTTCTTGTGCAGTGGTTTCATCGTCTTCCGCGCCCGCTGCCCGCTCCCAGGCCAGCGTGTTGCGGCGATAGAGCCAGAAGCAGGCCGCGATGATGGCGGCGAGCACACCCAGCCCGGCAGCGCCCAGGTTCCGGATTGCTGCGATAACCACGTAGGAAATCCACAGGAAGCCGTCGACCACCGAGGTGATCTGAACCGCGTTCTCAGGCATTTCGAAGCCCGAATCCACGGCAGCGCTGGTAAACAGAGGTGCGAGCGCGTTGGCCACATAGAAACCGGCGGCGAGCGTCACCGTGCCGACGATCACCATGCGGAACACGTTGCCGCGCAAGAGTGGAGCGGTCATGGCGACGATGAACGGAATGACCGCCAGGTCGGCAAACAGGATCACGCGGTTGCCCGGCAGGACGATCGACAGGATGATGGCGATCGGCACCAGGATGAGCGAAGCGGAAATGGCCGCCGGATGACCGATCAGGATCGCTGAATCGAGACCAACCAGAAGTTCCCGGTCACCGGTGCGCTTGCGCACGAATTCCTGTGCTGCTTCCGAAACCGGCAGCAGGCCTTCCATAAGGATCTTCACCATGCGCGGCAGAAGCAGCATCACGGCTGCGAGCGTCATACCCGTCTGCAGAACCTTGGACAGGACCACGCCGAAATCGCCGGCGTTGTAGTAGGCGACAACGCCCAGCACGAGACCGATGATCAGGCCGAGAACAACAGGCTCACCGAATACGCCGAACCGGCGCTCGATGGTTTCGGTCGAGATGTTCACCT
This sequence comes from Nitratireductor sp., assembly GCF_017794765.1. Taxonomy (GTDB): domain Bacteria; phylum Pseudomonadota; class Alphaproteobacteria; order Rhizobiales; family Rhizobiaceae; genus Nitratireductor. The sequence goes on from NZ_CP051236.1 coordinate 1,424,892, forward strand.
TGTTGATGCCGGGAATGCGCTCGATGATCCAGTTGATCACGATGGCGATCGGCAGGATCTGTGCAGAGGCCAGATGCGGGACCGAAACGCCCGGAATGCCGTAGAACTTCTGAACGGCACGTGCCGACCAGTCGGCGAACAGCAGCGAAAGTGCTGCCATCAGGGCTGCAACGACGAGGCCGTAAGCGAGGCTGCCTGTGGCTGCCACGGCAAGCGAACCGATAAAGGCGAAGTGCCAGAAGTTCCAGACGTCGACGTTGAGCGTGCGGGTCATGCGCGTCAGAAGAAGCGCGATGTTGACGGCAATGCCGATCGGAATCACCCACAGCCCCACCGAAGAGCCAAAGGCGATCGCGGCAGCCGAGGGCCAGCCTACATCGACGATGTCGCGCTGAATGCCCGTATTGGTGACGATGGCCTGCGCCACGTCGCCGATGGATCCGAGCATCAGGCCGAGAACCAGATTGATACCGATGAATGCCACGCCGATGGTGACGGCAGCACGGAATGCCTTGCCGATCTTGGCCCCCAGCACTGCGGCAATGACAAAAATGACGATGGGCAACAGAACCGTTGCGCCGAGCGTATCCACGGCCGCTTTAAGGCCGCTCAGGAATGTGTCCATTTTCCTCCCCCTGAATTCCTGTTCAGAACCATTCTCGATCAGAACATTTGTTTCTCAAAATAGACGCAAGTTTATGGCTTGCCGCCACTTGGCTGTCAATCGGCGAATGCATCGGAAAAAAAGCGCAACGAAGCGGAAAAATGCACTTCCTGATTTCCCCATAAGTGCACTTCCGTAGAAACTACAACCATAAGACGAAAGCAAGCGGATGGGGCAAACGATGCTCTCTGATCAAAACACCTTCAAGCCGGTTTCTCATGCTGGCGCAGCCGTACCCCCACCGTAACGCGAAGAACAGGAACACGCTTCACGCACCTTGTGAAGCGACCGCCAAAGCCGGCCCTCCCGCCCCCCGGGTCGGCTTTCTCCCAAAGCCTTGCCTCGCTTCCTGGAAGTGTAGGTGAGGCTTTGGGACCCTCCATGCAATGGCCCGAGTGTTTTGCGTGACGCGCCCAACTCACCGGAATAGCCGTGCCTGCAAAACCGCTGATCGACCACGATACCATTTACCTTCTCCTCGACGAGATGGCCGAGCTCGGATATTCGAGTGCGGAAGTCGACATCATGTTGGTGCGGCAAGGGGCCGTGGATCTGGATGTTCTTCGGGAATGCAAGAGCAATCATCCGGCTTTCAACGGTGCTACCCGAAAGAAGCTGCGCCTTTTGCGCTTCAGGCGCTAACAGGCAAAGCGTCAGGCATTTCCCGTTTCAGTCAAGATGCCCCACCAGAACCCGTACCTGCCTGTATGACACCGAAACCTTGCCTACGTCTCCGTGGACGCGGATCACTCGGCGAGGGGGTGGACAAAAGAGAATGCGGCCGGGCCTCTAGTGGCACAGCCGCATTCCTTTCGGTTGTGGAGAGGCCCGGTGGCGGAGAGGCTCAATCCTGGGTGCTGTTTGCCGCCACCGTGGCATCGGTCTGATATTTGGCGAGGGCCCCTTCATAGCCGAACAGGGCGGCTGCCACACTCGCTGCGGTCGTTTCCGCCAGCGCTGCCTTTGATGCTGGCCTGAAGGCCTCTTTCACCAGAGAGGAGACCTGGACTTCACGAGAGGCGGAATCGAGCAAATGCCAATAGACCCGTACCTCATCCGCCTCCAGCTGAACGCTGGTCAGCAGTTCGTATACGTCACTTTCCGGCCCATACATCGACCTGACCCCGGAGACCACGCTTTCAAGCTTTTCATGCGGGCGTACGCCGACGGAGCGGATGGCCCTTTCCCTGCCGACATTCAGCCAAATAGCATCGTTGAGCATCTCCGCGAACTGGTTGGCGTCAGCGTTTGCCTGGCTGGTTCTCGCGGTGTCGAGCACGAGCACTGCAGCCGTCCCGCGATCAGCGCGGGTTGGCGTATCCAGCCAGAGCGGTGCTGTCGCTGTCAGCAAGAGGGCGAAGGCCGTAGCCAGTCCCGCTCCCGCTAGCAGCGAATGCGATCTGGAAAAATGATGCGGAGCAAGTGCAGCGAACGGATTCATTGGGCCGCGTTTTTCGAAGATCGGAACGTAGGCGCCCAGCGGTATGGATATGTGGATCGGGTCCGACTTGCCGGGGCCGGCATAGTATTCACGCAGAGATTTCCGCAGTTGCCCCGCGGCGATCCTGACAATCGGGTCCACTGTCGCATCGAAACTGGCGTCCCTTCCGAAAACGTCCACCGCAATCGTAAACGCCTTTATTCGGTCTGCCCGTCCCGCGAGCGTTTCCTCCACCACAAAGCGCAGGAAGCGTCTGTTGCGGTCGGATGCCCTGAACTCCGAATTCCGAAGCAGCGCCTCCAGGACTGCTGTCTGCTCTTCTTTGGTTCCACCTCCTTCTGATGATGTGGCCTTCAATTCCTCCTTTCCTTCATGTGTCGTCACCCCGTTCCTGTGTGTTTCAGCCTGGTATTTCTGCAGCATTGTCTCTCGCTTTTCGCAAGTTTGGAGAGCCGTGGGCTCGACTGAAGCGCGATGCGCCCGGCTCTCCTCAATCTGTGTCTTCGTTGTGTACGCAACAGGAGCGCCAGTCGGTCCTTCGGCAAACGGCAGAAATCTCCAGAAACCGGAGATTGCCGTTGGAAAGCGAAGCCAGCCCATCGCAATCGGCGGCCCTTTCCGTAAGGGCCGGTGGCTCTGGCTCGAACAGACAGCACAAGGAACGCAAAACTGATTAGAATTTTCGTGGGCGATACGGTTATCGCCTACGCTTCAAACAAGCATTCTGCTAGGCTTATGAACAAGTAAGCCTCGCGCCGAAGGGATTGCACACGCCACATTTACCCGAGCGTTCCCGGGGCATTTCAAGTGACGACAAGACAGGCGGATGTCGAGCCATTGCCGCCGCGCGACAAGCAGAACCGTTAACGCATGGCCGCAGAAGCACAACAGCGAGAGGGGAGCGGTTGAAATGAATGGACCCTGTAAAGAATGGCGCGCCCGAAAGGATTCGAACCTCTGACCCCCAGATTCGTAGTCTGGTGCTCTATCCAGCTGAGCTACGGGCGCGTGGTCGCCTGAGCGACCGTCGAAGCGGTCATCGCTGCCGCCGACCGCGGTTAACTAGCGAGTGCGGCGCAGAATTGCAAGCGCTATTGAAGGAATTTTCTCGATATCTGCACAGGCTGTCCTGCCGCACTGCCAATGCCTCAGACCGGCGGGAGCGCTTCGGGGATGCTGATGGCGAAAACCGTATGCCCCCCAATGCTTTCCACCAGTTCCAAAGCCCCGCCATGTGCTCTCACAAGTTCCTGGGCGATCGCCAGGCCAAGCCCTGTTCCACCACTCTTGGCAGAGCCGCGAAACGGAGCGAACAGGTTCTCACGCGCCTTTTGCGGCAGGCCGGGCCCGGTGTCGCTCACATAAATGCGTGCGGCACGACCCGAGCGTTCGGCAGAGACCGTCAGACGCTTGACAACGGACGGGTCGTTGTCGCCGGCCATTGCCTGCACGGCATTTCTGCACAGGTTTGAAAGCACGCGGAAAAGATGCTCAGAATCGGCGCTGACCTCGAAGTCCCGATCCACCGCATTGGCAAATTCGATCTGGCTGTCGGCTTCAAGAGGCAGAACGTTGCGCACCTCTTCGACCAGCGCATGCAGGCGCAACCGGCGGCGACTGGGCGGCGCCTCCTGTGTCCGGCCGTAATTCAGGACACCCTCCGAATAGGTCACGGCGCGGTCGAGGGTGCGCAACAGGCGAGGTGTGAGGGTTTTCACGGCCGGGTCGTCAATCGTGCTCAACCGGTCGGAGATGAGATGCGCGGAAGCCAGCATGTTGCGCATGTCATGGTTGATCTTGGAGACGGCGAGCCCGAGATCGGCCAGGCGTTTCTGCTCACCCAGCGTTTTCTGCAGGGCCGTCTGCATGCGCGCGAGTTCGCGCTCGGCCACACCGATCTCGTCGCCACGCACCTCTGGCGTAATGATTCGGCGCGGATCGTCGGGCGCTGCGGCGAAGGACAGCATGGACTGCGTCATGCCGCGAATGGGGCGGATCATGATCCGGTTGATGGCATAAAAGACCAGCGTCGCGGTGAAGAGTGAAATGATCAGCGAGAGAAACGCCACATTACGCGCATAGGTCAGCATTGCATTCCTGAGATCCGTATCGGGTATCAGGATTTCAAAAATCTTGCCCGTGTCGCCCACCTTTCCGAAGATGCGAAAAACGCGATCACCGCCGAAGAACAGCGTGGAGAAGGTTTGGGCGATTGCGTCAGGCGGCGTTATTGCATCGACGTCGATGTGCTCGTCCACCGCCGGGGGCATGTCGGTAACGACCAGAATCCGCGAAACGTCGGCATCGCGCACGGCAATCGCCTTCACCCCCGTTGCCATAAGGAGTTCGTCACGGATATCGGGCGCAAGGGCCTCATCCTCGCCTTCCATGAGAATGATGCTGACGGCGGCTGCGTTCTCCAGCCGCTGTTGCATCCACTGCATCCCGAAATTGGCCACCGAAGGAATGAAAATCAGCACTTCGGCGATCATCACAAATAGCACGGTCAGCACCAGAAGCTTGGTCGAAAGCCCGCGCGTGAGCGGAACGGAGCCCGTCTCATGCGGATGTTCGCTGATGTCGCCCGCTATTTTCTCTGCCATCGCTCAGCGTTTTCCGGGGCCGCTTCCGGCTGTTGTTCTCACGCAGCCCAAAGCATTAATTAGCCGAAACGGCGCAGAAACCGCACTACCGCGCGGACCAGAGGCTTGCGTGTCGCTTCCGTGAAATACGTGATCGCGGCCCGTTTGCCAATCTCGGTCATGGTTGGGTAGGGGGCCACGTATCCGGCGATATCACGCACACCGAGTTTTCGAGAGATCGCGAGCGCCCAGAAATTGATCATCTCGCCTGCATTGGCACCCACGATGGATGCGCCGAGAATGCGGCCTTTGCGATCGGTTACGAGCTTGATCAGCCCCTCTGTCTTGCGTTCAGCCTGCGCGCGGTCATTCTCGGCATAGGGCCAGCGCAAAACGCTGATATTGCGATGGTTTTTGCGTGCTTCGCTCTCGGTCAGTCCCACATGAGCGATTTCGGGATCTGTGTAGGTGGCCCAGGGGATGATGGCGCGATTCTCGCGGGCAGGGAGGCGAAAGAGCAGGGCGCGGATCACCAGTCCGGCGTGATAGCCGGCCACATGGGTAAACTGGAGCCCACCCGCCACGTCGCCAATCGCGTAGACGCGGCGATTGCTGGTGCGCAGTTTGCTGGAAATCTTGATGCCACGCCGGTCGTGCTCGATTCCGGCTCGGTCAAGCTTCAGCGACGCGATATTGGGTGTGCGGCCTGCGGCAATCAGAAGATGGGAGCCATCGATGCTGTGGTTTCCATCTGCATCTTCGAGGTGTACGCGCACGCCCGAGCGCCCACGCTTCTCAACCCGCGTCACCTTTGTGTGCTCGAGCACGTTAACGCCTTCGGAGCGGATGTTTTGCAGTGCAATGGCGGTCAGTTCGGGGTCGTCTTTACCCAGCGCGGTCAGCGCTTCCACAACGGTCACCTCACTGCCCAGGCGACAGTGCGCCTGCGCCAGCTCCATGCCGATGGGGCCACCGCCGACAATGATGAGATGTGCGGGCCTGCGGGTCTGGGAGAAAATCGTCTCATTGGTAAGGAATGGAACATCCTCAAGGCCGGCTATGGGGGGAACGAGCGGCGATGATCCTGTAGCAATGACGAAGCGACGGGCGCGGATCTCGTGACTGCCGGCGATCACCGTACGATGATCCTTGAAGGAAGCTTCTTCCTGGATCACCTGCACACCCAGTGCAGTAAACCGCTCAACGGAATCGTTGGGCGCTATCGCGGCGATGGTCGCTTCCACATGCTTCATCACCTGGCGGAAGTTGACATCCGCCTCGGTGGGGGCGATGCCGAAGGCCGCGCCGCTTTCCATCAGGTGGGCCTGCTTGCCGGCGGCGATCAGCGCTTTGGAGGGCACACAGCCATAATTAAGGCAGTCGCCACCCATCTTGCCCCGCTCGACAAGCACAACGGGTACACCAAAGGCGGCTGCGGCGGCTGCGACGCTCAGGCCGCCGGAGCCAGCTCCGATCACGCAGATATCGGGAGTGAGAAGGGTCATTCAGGCAATCTCTTGGTTGTTGGCAATCAGGCGACCGGCGCAGTTTTTTCACCGCCACCGGTATGGCGGCGACCAGCGCCAGCGCGGCAAAGGCGAAGGTGAGTTGCGGCGTTACCAGATCGCCGAGTGTCACCTCGCGTCCGGCTTCGGCTGCGGCAACAATCACGCTGTCCAGCCCGTGGCCGAGATAGGCATAGGCGAAGGTGCCTGGCAGAATGCCGAGAAAGGTGGCCGTTGCATAGGTGCGCAACGGTACATTGAACAGTGCCGGCGCGATGTTGACGACCCAGAACGGGAACACCGGGGCGAGCCTCAGCACCAGGAGATAGTTGAAGGCGTCCTCCTCGAACCCCTTCGCCATGCGCGACACGCGACCGCCGATTTTCTGCGCCAAAACACCCGAAAGTGCACCGCGGGCCGCCAGAAAGACCGCCGAGGCACCGATGGTGGCCGCAATCGCCACAAGCGCGCCGCCGAGAAGCCATCCGAAGAGGAAGCCAGCAAACAGCGTCAGTATGGAAGCGGCAGGAAAGGAGAAAGCGACGGCCGTGGCGTAAAGAACCGCAAAGCCGAGGGGCGCTAACAACGGGTTTTGCACGACAAAGCCACGTAAAAAGCCGCGGCTTTCGGAAAGGAACTCGAGCGACAGATATTGATGCAGCCCGAGGCCGTAACCACCGGCAAGGCCTGCGAACACGATCAACAGTGGAAGAAAGCGCTTCACAGGCGAGGGCTTTGCATTCGCGTGATGATCATTTCCGGTTGTCTGCATCATCGTCATCTTTCAAGGTCTCCGCCGCCGCTTATCCATTTTGGTGCAGCAACAGGCCGTACATGCGTGTTGCGACCTGTCCGTGCAACGAAAGATGCGTTGCCTCACCGCCTTTTGAGCCGCGGTCGCATCGATATCACCGAACCGTGAATGGCACAGACAACAAAAAGCCCGCTCGAAAGCGGGCTTTCAGGAGGGGCAGGGTTTGCGTCAGGCTTTTGCCCGTTCCAGCGAGAGAGCGCCGGGCCCAAAGGCAGCAAGCACGAGAAGGCCGCCAGCCATAGAGAGGTTCTTCATGAACATGATGCTCTGCATCTGATCTGCAAAGTCGAAATGAGCGATGACACCGGAAGCGACGCTGAAAAGCGCGAGGAGAATTGCCGCGATGCGCGTCTGAAAACCGACGACGATGGCAAGGCCGCCAACGAGCTCGAGGAGGGCGACGATCCAGGCCGTCACGATCGGCAGGGGCAGGCCCATGCTGCCGAAATAGCCGGCGGTGCCACCGATATTGGTGATCTTACCGAAACCGGAGACGATGAAGATGACCGCGATCAGTATCCGGCCGACGAGAACGAGTGCATTCTGGGACATTGCTGGGTTTCCTGTGAGAAGTGATTTTCTTCGGTCAGGCATATACCGCGGAGAATTGTGTAGAAAAACTGCCCCATTGGTTACACTGTGTCGTCAAAACAAGAGACAATAAACGAAATCCAGCGGCCTGAAGGAAGTCCTTCTCCGGGCCGCTGGGTGCTCTGAAATGTAACGGTCAGGCCGGCGCGATCATTTTTTCCGGGCGCACAAGCCGGTCATAATCCTCTTCGGAGACAAGACCGCTCCTGAGTGCTTCCTCACGCAGCGTGGTGCCGTTCTTGTGTGCCGCCTTGGCAATGGCTGCTGCGTTGTCATAGCCGATCGCCGGTGCGAGCGCAGTCACCAGCATCAGCGAGCGCTGCATGAGGTCGGCGATACGGGTCTCGTCCGCCTCGATGCCCTTTACGCAATTGTCGGCGAAGGAGCGCATCGCATCGGTCAGAATGCGGATCGACTGCAGGACGGCATTGGCGACAACCGGCTTGAACACGTTGAGCTCGAAATGACCCTGGCTGGCGGCGATGCTGACGGTCGTCTGGTTGCCCATCACCTGGGTGGCGACCATGGTCAGCGCTTCGGCCTGCGTCGGGTTGACCTTGCCCGGCATGATAGAGGAGCCCGGCTCGTTTTCCGGCAGCTTCAGTTCGCCAAGGCCCGAACGCGGGCCTGAGCCCAGAAAACGGATGTCGTTGGCAATTTTGAAGAGATCGGCGGCAAGCGCATTCAGCATGCCGTGGAAGGCGTTCAGCGCACCATGGCTGGCAAGCGCCTCGAACTTGTTTTCGGCGGTGCGGAAGGGCAGGCCGGTGATCGTAGCGACCTTTGCGGCGAACGCCTTGTCGAACCCGACCGGTGCGTTGAGGCCCGTGCCGACTGCAGTGCCGCCCTGTGCGAGCGCGTAGACGTCGTTCAGGCTCTCTTCGATGCGCCTGGCACCCAGTTTGAGGGCCGCCACATAACCCGAAAACTCCTGGCCAAGCGTGAGCGGTGTGGCATCCTGCGTATGGGTGCGGCCGATCTTGACGATACCGTCAAACGCCTGGGCTTTCTCTTCCAGCGCCTCGGTCAGATACTGCAGCGCCGGCAAAAGCTCTTCAGCCGCCTCGCGGCCGGCCGCGATATGCATGGCGGTGGGGAAAGTGTCGTTGGAGGATTGCCCCATATTGACGTGATCATTGGGGTGGACCGGCTTCTTGGAACCCATTTCGCCACCCAGGATCTCGATGGCCCGGTTGGAGATCACCTCATTGGTGTTCATGTTGGACTGGGTGCCGGAACCGGTTTGCCAGACGGAGAGCGGAAAATGATCGTCGAGCTTTCCGGCAACAACTTCCTTGGCCGCCTCGATCATTGCTTCGCCGATCTTCCGGTCAAGTTTGCCCATTTCCAGGTTCGCCTCTGCGGCAGCCTGCTTGACGATGCCGAGCGCCCGCACCAGGGGAACGGGCATCTTCTCCGTGCCGATCTTGAAATTGCCCAGAGACCGTTGAGTCTGCGCGCCCCAATAGCGGTCTGCAGCAACCTCCAGAGGGCCGAATGTATCTGTCTCGGTGCGGGTCTTGGACATGCGATCGTGCTCCCTTGTCATTTCGCGCGTCGGGCAGTGGAGACGGCTTGAACAGGCCTGCTGCTTCTACCCGAAAAGTGCTGCCGTTTAATGGCGCGGGCGAGGGGATTTGGCAATAGGTTGCGCATCATGACCCTGGTCGTACAGGCTCGTTCGAAAAACTGTTCATTGCACTCCTTTCCGGCATTGAACTATCACAGGCGATATGGAGCGCCGTCTGCCATCGGCTCGCCAATTCGACGAAAACTGTCTTTCCGGGGGGTAGCGTGTTCAAAGGTTTGGCAAATGCACAGGCGATGCGGACCGCAGGGCCCCCGTTCGCCGCGGCAGTGTTGATCGCAGCAGAACATTTCGGCCTCGTACAAGAAACCGACATACTCTTTTCTGCGCTGGCCGGACTGTTTCTCGTGGCGACCGTGTTTTCATCGGTGCATTTCGCCGAGGTTATCTCCGTGCGCATAGGCCAGCCCTTCGGCTCGGTGCTGCTGGCGATCGCCGTTACCGTGATCGAAGCTTCCCTCATCATTTCGATGATGCTTTCGCCCTCGGAGGGGGATCCGACGGTGGCGCGGGACACGGTATTCTCCACAGTCATGCTGGTTCTGAATGGTGTTGTCGGTCTCTGCCTCCTCGCCGGGGGGCTACGTCATCATCAGCAATCGTTCCAAAGCCAGGGAGCGGTCGCTGCCTTCAGCGTCCTGGGTACCCTCGCAACGCTGACGCTGATTCTGCCCAATTTCACCCTGGCCGTTGAAGGACCGTATTATTCGACCGTTCAACTGATCTTCGTGACGGTCGTTTCGCTCTTGCTCTACGGGCTGTTCCTGTTTGTCCAGACCGTGCGCCACCGGGGAGATTTTCTGGACATTGCGGCAGCCGATACAGCTCTCCATAGAAAGCCTGGCGGTGGAGAAACCGCCTGGGCCGGTCTCATGCTGGCCATATCGCTGCTGATGGTCATTGTTCTGGCCGAGGCCCTGGCTCCCGGTATCGAGAAGGGGGTGTCGGCGGTTGGGCTGGCGGAGTCTTTTGTCGGATTGGTCATCGCCGCCGTGGTGCTGTTGCCTGAGGGCGTGACGGCGCTGCGCGCTGCCGCCTCCAACCGGCTTCAAACGAGCATGAACGTGGCAACCGGTTCTGCATTGGCCAGTGTCGGTCTGTCGATTCCCACGATCGCCATTGCCTCGCTTGTTCTCGGTGAGCCGATCACGCTCGGGCTCGATCCGGAGCACATTGTGCTTCTGGTCCTGTCGCTCTTCGTCGGCATGCTGACCTTGGCCACGGGGCGCACCACCATTATGCAGGGTGCGGTCCATCTGGTGGTGTTCTTCTGCTTTCTGCTTCTGGCTGCGGTTCCCTGACCAGACCCGATGATATCAATCCATGAAAAAGGGCGCTCCCGAAAGGAGCGCCCTCAATTTTCAAGCGATGCGTGGCTGGCTTAGAAGCCCATGCCACCCATGCCGCCCATGCCACCCATGTCGGGAGCACCGGCCGGAGCATCCTTCTTCGGAAGCTCGGCGACCATGGCTTCGGTGGTGACGAGCAGGCCGGCAACCGAAGCGGCGTCCTGCAGCGCGGTGCGGACAACCTTCATCGGGTCGACGATGCCCATGGCGATCATGTCGCCATATTCACCGGTCTGGGCGTTGTAGCCGAAGGTGACACCCTCATTCTCGAGGATCTTGCCGGCAACGATCGAAGCCTCGGCGCCCGCATTCGTGGCGATCTGGCGAACCGGAGCCTGAATGGCGCGGCGGATGATGTTGATGCCGGCGTCCTGATCGGGATTGTCGCCTTTCGCCTTGATCTGGGCAGAAGCACGCAGAAGCGCGGTGCCACCACCAGGCACGATGCCTTCTTCCACAGCAGCGCGGGTTGCGTTAAGCGCGTCGTCGACGCGGTCCTTGCGCTCCTTCACTTCCACTTCGGTGGAGCCACCGACGCGGATCACGGCAACGCCGCCAGCGAGCTTGGCAAGACGCTCCTGCAGCTTCTCGCGGTCGTAATCGGAAGAAGTCTCTTCGATCTGCTGCTTGATCTGGGCAACGCGGCCTTCGATCTCGGACTTCTGGCCTGCACCGTCGACGATGGTGGTGTTCTCTTTGGTGATGGACACCTTCTTCGCACGGCCGAGCATGTCGAGCGTGACGTTCTCAAGCTTGATGCCGAGGTCTTCGGAGATGACCTGGCCGCCGGTGAGGATAGCGATGTCCTCAAGCATGGCCTTGCGGCGATCGCCGAAGCCCGGAGCCTTGACGGCAGCGATCTTCAGACCACCGCGCAGCTTGTTGACGACGAGCGTGGCGAGAGCCTCGCCTTCCACGTCCTCGGCAATGATGAGGAGCGGTTTGGAAGACTGAACCACCGATTCCAGAACCGGCAGCATGGCCTGCAGGTTGGAAAGCTTCTTCTCGTGGAGCAGGATATATGCATCCTCGAGCTCGGCGACCATCTTCTCCGGGTTCGTGACGAAGTACGGGGAGAGATAGCCGCGGTCGAACTGCATGCCCTCGACCACTTCGAGCTCGGTCTCGGCGGTCTTGGCTTCCTCGACGGTGATGACACCCTCGTTGCCGACCTTCTGCATGGCCTCGGCGATCATCTCGCCGATTTCCTTCTCACCATTCGCGGAGATCGTGCCGACCTGGGCAACCTCTGCGGAGGTGTTGATCTTCTTGGTGGAAGAGGAGAGGTACTCGACGACGTCGGCAACAGCCTTGTCGATGCCGCGCTTCAGATCCATCGGGTTCATGCCGGCGGCAACGGCCTTGGCGCCTTCCTGAACGATCGCCTGGGCCAGAACCGTGGCGGTCGTGGTGCCGTCACCGGCGATGTCGTTGGTCTTGGAAGCGACCTCGCGCACCATCTGTGCGCCCATGTTCTCGAACTTGTCCTCAAGCTCGATTTCCTTCGCGACCGTTACACCGTCCTTGGTGATGCGCGGTGCGCCGAAGGACTTGTCGATGACGACGTTGCGGCCTTTCGGGCCGAGGGTCACCTTCACCGCATCGGCGAGGATGTTCACACCCTTGAGCATGCGCTCACGCGCGTCGCGGGAGAATTTTACGTCTTTTGCAGCCATATTTCTCTAGCTCCTGAGCTTCTTGAGAAACTCTGTTACCGTTTTGATGTGGTGGCGTGGGATCAGCCGATGACGCCCATGATGTCGGATTCCTTCATGATCAGGAGATCCTCGCCATTGAGCTTGACTTCGGTGCCCGACCACTTGCCGAAGAGCACGCGGTCGCCAGCCTTGACGTCCAGCGGGACGAGCTTGCCCGCCTCGTCGCGCGCGCCGGAACCGACTGCTACGATTTCGCCTTCCTGCGGCTTCTCTTTGGCGGTGTCGGGAATGATGATGCCACCTGCCGTCTTTTCTTCAGACTCGACCCGGCGGACGACCACACGGTCATGAAGCGGGCGAAAGTTCGTGTTGGCCATGTTCTCTGAACCCTTGATTCGGATGATGAATTAGGCTTTTCCTCCGTCCGGCGGGTGCCGGACTTGTCGTTAGCACTCGCCTGAGGAGAGTGCTAACGTGACTTTGAGATAGTGAGCGCCCATTTCGGAGTCAAGATTTTCGTGCAGCGAACAGCGCACATTTTTTTGCCGTGGCCGCCAGATTTCCGTGATTGCCGATGAAAAGCTGCCCCGGTTTCAGCTGGGTCTGATGAAAGCCTGCCGCTTCGTTTCAACCGCAGCGCGGCAACAGCAGCCCTCGATATGATCGTTGACGAGCCCCATCGCCTGCATGAAGGCATAGACAGTCGTGGGTCCCACGAAAGACCAGCCCCGCTTCTTCAGGTCCTTTGAAATACGGGTGGATATGGCGGTGGTCGGATTGGCCGTCAGTGTTTTGTAGTCGACGGGGTCAGGGCGCTCGTGCGGTTGCGGCTCGTGGCGCCAGAAATAGCGCGCGAGCGATCCTTCCTGCTCGCACAATTCGATTGCGCGTTGAGCATTGTTGATGGTGGAACGGATTTTGCCGCCATGGCGTACAATCCCCGCATTGCCGAGAAGACGGTCCACATCCTTTTCGGTAAATCGCGCCACACGCTCGAAATCGAAACCGTCGAAAGCCTCGCGGAAGTTCTCCCGCTTGCGCAGGATGGTTAGCCAGGAGAGCCCCGACTGAAATCCCTCAAGACAGATTTTCTCGAAAAGCCGGTGATCGTCCGACACCGGATGCCCCCACTCATTGTCATGATAGTCGAGATAATCCGGCAACTCACCGGGCCAGAAGCAGCGGGTCTTGCCATCGGAACCCACGATCAGGCCGGTTTTTTCTTCGCTCATATGTCCAAACTTCCTTGGTTAATGTCAAATCAGCCGGGTTTAGCGATATGTTCACCAGCTTTTTGAACGCGCCGGTAACCACACCAGATGGTTTTTTTGAAACATGGCATTTTACGGAAGCTGATTCACTATTCGGTTGCAGCTTCGAGTCAGCATCCTGACACGGTCAGGCGCATAAGGTGCGTTTGCCCTTCGCCGCCGCCCGGTCTCGAATCTGGTTTCGAGAACGTGTGGTCTGTTTGATCTGTGACGAATGGTAGAGAGAAGTTTATCATGAAGTCGATGTTGTTTGCGGCCGGCATTGTGACCGCGCTGCTTTCTTCCTGGGGGGCGCTGGCCCAGGATCGATATGTGGAACCGCCGCCGGTTCTCGTCAGTCCTGACCTTTCCGCTCCCTGGGTGATGCAGTTGCGCCGCGCGCCGGTGCGAGGGCAGCATCGCGTCGAGCAGCCTACGGAATATCAGGCTTACCAACGCGCTCGAAACGCGCACGGTCGCAACAGCGCGCGTCGGGATTACCGGCCTCGTCATCAGATGCAGCCCCGCCCCACCCCACAGGCACAGCCCACGCAGAGGGTCTCGTTCGTACCGCGGGCGCGTGAGCCGTTCCCCCTGAATGAACGCTCCTGGCGGATGAGTGATCCCAAATGGCTGCCGCAGGTCGTTGACTACGAGACCGATCAGGCTCCCGGCACGATTATCGTCGATACCAGCCAGCGCTTCTTGTTCCTGGTCATGAAGGGAGGCAAGGCGAAGCGCTACGGCGTTGGTGTCGGCAAGGAAGGGTTTGGCTGGACCGGGACGGAAAAGATCACCAACAAGCGCAAATGGCCGTCCTGGCACCCGCCCGAGGAAATGATTGAACGCGAGAAAGCGAAGGGCCGGATCCTGCCGGTAAAGATGGAGGGTGGCCCAGCCAACCCTCTCGGGGCGCGCGCCCTGTATCTTGGATCGACTCTCTATCGTATCCACGGCACCAATGCGCCCTGGACCATCGGTCGCGCGGTGTCTTCCGGTTGCATCCGGATGCGCAACGAGGATGTGGTTGACCTTTATGATCGTACCCCGGTCGGCACCAAAGTGGTGGTGAAGTGACCGGATGAGCGGGGGATGCCCGGCAGGGGGACTGCCGGGTAAAACGGAGAAGGGCGATGCTTGGGGGAGCATCGCCCTTTTCTCATTCCGCGGCGGCCATCGACGGCGCCTGTCGTTTTTCGGTTGCCACTATATCGGGTAGAGCTGTGGGCTTCGGCCCGCCAAAGGCCCAGTCGAGCAGCTCCACGGTATGCACGATAGGGGTATTCGTGCCTGATCTGATCTGGGTCATGCAGCCGATATTGCCGGTGGCAATGAGCGCTGCCGCGGTCGCATCGATGTTTTTGACCTTGCGATCACGCAGGCGCGCTGCGATTTCCGGCTGCAGAATGTTGTAGGTGCCGGCCGAGCCGCAGCACAAATGTCCCTCGCGCGGCTCACGCACCACAAACCCGGCCCTGTGCAGCAGTTCGCGTGGTTCGCGGCTGATCTTTTGGCCGTGCTGCATGGAACACGCGGAGTGATAGGCAACCGTTATGCCTGGTTCGACAACCGGCTCCGGCAGATCGAGCGTTGCAAGATATTCCGTGATGTCCCTGGCAAGTGCAGCCACCCGGGCCGCCTTCCCGGCATAGTCAGGATCAAGCCGCAGCATGTGGCCATAATCCTTGACCGTGGTGCCGCATCCCGACGCTGTGATGATGATGGCGTCCAGCCCACCATTCTCGATTTCGCGCATCCAGGCATCCACGTTGCGTCGCGCGGCTTCCAGCGCCGGGTCTTCCTTGCCCATGTGGTGTACCAGTGCCCCGCAGCAGCCTTCGCCCTCCGGGTTCTGCACGGTTTCGATCCCGAGCCGGGCGAGAAGCCGAACCGTCGCGGCATTGATACCCGGATCGAGCACGGATTGGGCACATCCCGTCAGCAGCGCGACACGCCCGCGCTTGGCCACTGCAAGGCTCACGCGCTCGTTTGCCGCATGGGGCAGACTGTCGGGCGCAAGCTCGAGCATCGCGGCAACAGGGCGCAAGGCTGGAATTTTGCGGAACAGGCCGGAAAACGGGCGTCCGACGCGGGCGAGTTTCAGAGCTGCGCGGAAACGGCCGGGATAGGGCAGAATTTGCGCCAGCACCGATCGCACCAGGCGATCGAGTAATGGTCTGCGATAGGTCTTTTCTATATGCGCGCGGGCGTGATCGACGAGATGCATGTAATTCACGCCCGAAGGGCACGTGGTCATGCAGGCGAGGCAGGAAAGGCAGCGGTCGACATGGGTGACAGTCTCCCGGTCTGCCGCCCTGCCGTTTTCCAGCATGTCCTTGATGAGATAGATACGCCCGCGCGGGCTGTCGAGCTCATTGCCGAGCGTCACATAGGTTGGGCAGGTGGCCGTGCAGAAGCCGCAATGCACGCATTTGCGCAGGATCGATTCCGCCTCCGCAATCTGCGGATCGGAAAGCTGCTCTGAAGTGAAATTGGTCTGCACGGCGCCTCTTCTAGATCAGCCAGCTTTGCGGGTTCTTGATGGGCTCTCTGCGTCCAACGGCCTGCAGGCCGATCACGCACCGCACAACGGCCCATATGGCGAGGGCGATCATCAGCAGAAAGCCGATGCCGACAATCATCAACAATGCCGAGACGAAACCGAGCAGCAGGCCGATCCAGAACGTGCGAATTGCCCAGGTATAGTGCGTCTCGAGCCAGCCGCTGACCTTGCCTCGATTCATGTAGGCAAGGACGATGCCCACCAGGGCGGATATGCCGATGACGAAACCTACCAGATAAAGGATATAGATGACTTGAATGTTGGTTGGCCCAGGCTCGAGCCAGCCATCGGTCTTGCGGGTTTCATCGGGTTGATTCTGCATATCACTCATGGGTTTGCCCTCTGTTGTTCCGGCGGCAATCTATCACGGCTTCAAGCGAATGCCATGCGTGCGGGGTTCAATAGACCTTTGGGGTCAAATTGCTCCTTCAGGCGCGAGGAGAGGGCGGCAAGAGCGGGCGGTTGGGGCTCGAAGACAGGCGTTGCTGCACGCACGGCAAGCGGTGCACGCACCAGTGTCGCGTGCCCGCCTCCAAGATGAGCGATCATCTTTCGCAGAATTTCCGCCTCGGGGTCGGCTTCCATCCGCATCCAGATCAGCCCCCCCTGCCAGTCGTAATAGACATTGGCGCCGGCCGCCCGGCGGAAGGCGTCGACAAGCTCGTGGCCGCGCGACGGCGTGACCGAAACGCGCCATACCGGCGCCGGCGTACCGTCGGCAAAGGGATGACAGTCGCGAATTTCGCGCCAGAGCCTCCGCGAAAGCGTTTTCTCAATTGTTTCGGCGCTTCCGTAGTCATGCAGGAGCCGTGACAGGAGATCGATCCGATAGGCGACGGAAGGGCCGAAACCCTCCACCCGCAGCACGGTCTGGCTGCCACCGGAAAACCCGCCGCTGATAAAGCGGCCCACCACGCCTTCGGGCAGGTGCGCGGCACCCGAAACCTCGGCGCTCGATCCCATGGCGATGGCCATGGCCTGTGTTGCCGTCGCATCGTCCAGTCCGGCGATGGAGAATGTTGTCTCCGTCTCGGCTGCCGGCAGCACCTTCATGGTGATGTCGGTTGCCACCGCCAGCGTACCCCATGAGCCCGCGAGCCCCTTGGAAAGATCGTAGCCGGTGACGTTTTTCACCACGCGCCCGCCCGACTTGAAGCTCTCGCCACGGCCAGAAACCGCGTGAATACCAAGCACGTGATCCCGCGCGGCTCCGGCCTTCAGTCGTCGGGGACCCGACAAATTGGCCGCAAGCAGCCCGCCCAGCGTGCCGCGCTCCGGTTCCCCGCCAAGCAACGGGCCGTAATCCATGGGTTCGAAGGCAAACTCCTGATTGTGCTCGCGCAGAAGCGTCTCGATTTCGGAAACTGGCGTTCCCGCACGGGCAGAGAGCACCAGTTCTTCCGGCTCATAAAGCGTGATGCCGGCCAGTCTCGACAGATCGAGCGTGTGCTCGGTCTGGAGCGGTTGACCGATGCCGCGCTTCGAACCGTGGCCGAAAATTTCGAGCGGGGTTTCTTCAGAAACCGCCCACTGGATGGTTTCCAGAACCTCTTCAGCGGTGTTGGGAAGGAATTCGGTCACGATGTCTCATTCTCATTAAGGAAGCTGTGTCCGCGTGGGGAGAGCCGGTAACCAACGTCCAGGCTTTCGGTCAGTCCAAGCTCCTTCAGTTTGCGTACATCGCGCTTGAAGCCAAGCTTCTCCATATCCAATCTGGCGGCGAGCTCGGCGGCTGCAGTCGCAGGGTTTTCCGCGATCAGGGAGAGGACGTGAAGATGATGCCCTTCGTGCCGGGCGGCCCGGTCCCAGCGCCTGAATCGGTCCTGAATTGTCTGGCGTTCGTGGGCAGAGAGCTTGGACGCGGCGCGCAGTGCAACTCTGCGGTCAGCCTCGATTCCGTTAAGTTCGATGCGGAAAAGCAGACGTTCCGCGCTGTCGCGCAAGCTGCCCTTCAGTTCGGAAAGCGAGGTAAAACCGGCACGGCGTGCGCATTCATCATCCAGCGAGGCTTCATCGAAAGCTTCGACGCGTCCGATACGGACTTCGCCCAGAGCCGTGCGAAGTCGGGTGCCAGCTTTCACGGTGGGGCGCTTCCAGCGGCGAAAGGCAAGGGTAACCTCGCCGCGCGCGATGCCTTCGAGTATGGCGCGTTTGAACAGCACGTTCAAAACCGCTCCAGCTCGGGAAACGGCACCTGACCGCGATGAATGTGCATCCGGCCAAGTTCGGCGCAGCGGTGTAGTTGCGGGAACACTTTGCCGGGATTGAGCAGGTGGTTCGGATCGAAAGCGCATTTCACGCGGATCTGCTGGTTCAGATCGTCTTCGGTGAACATTTCAGGCATCAGGTCGCGCTTTTCCACGCCCACCCCATGCTCCCCGGTCAGAACGCCGCCCACTTCCACGCACAGACGCAGAATGTCGGCGCCGAAATCCTCGGCCTTTTCCAGCTCGCCCGGCTTGTTCGCATCATAAAGAATGAGCGGATGGAGATTGCCGTCGCCGGCATGAAACACGTTGGCGACGCGCAGCCCGTATTTTTCCGAGAGCGCGCGCATACCGGCCAGAACACGTGGCAATTGCTTGCGCGGGATGGTGCCATCCATGCAGTAATAGTCTGGCGAAATGCGTCCCACCGCCGGGAAGGCGGCCTTGCGCCCGGCCCAGAACACGGCGCGTTCTTCATCCGATGTCGAGGCCCGGCTGGTGGTGGCGCCGTTCCGGCGCGCGATTGCCTCAACCCGATCGATCAGATGGTCGACCTCGGCCTGCGGCCCGTCCAGTTCAACGATCAGCAGAGCCTCCACGTCGAGCGGATAGCCGGCATGAACGAAATCCTCCGCAGCGCGGATGGCAGGGCCGTCCATCATTTCCATGCCGCCTGGAATGATGCCCGCACCGATGATCTCGGCAACGCACTGGCCCGCTTCCTCGCTCGATGGAAAGCCGATCAACAGGGCGCGCGCCGTCTCCGGCTTCTGCAAGATGCGCACGGTCACCTCGGTCACCACGCCAAGCAGGCCTTCCGAGCCGGTCATCAGGCCCAGCAAATCATAGCCTTCGGCGTCCAGATGTCTGCCGCCGAGCCGGATGACATCGCCATTCATCAGCACCATCTCGATGCCCAGAACATTGTTGGCGGTGAGCCCGTATTTCAGGCAGTGCACGCCACCGGAATTCTCAGCCACATTGCCGCCGATGGAGCAGGCGATCTGCGACGAGGGGTCGGGCGCATAATAAAAGCCCTCCTGCTCGACTGCATGGGTGATGCCCAGATTGGTGACGCCTGGCTGCGCGACCACGGCACGGTTCGGATAGTCGATGTCGAGGATGCGGTTGAAGCGGCTCATCACCAGGAGTACTGCGTCTTCGAGTGGCAGCGCACCGCCGGAAAGCGAGGTGCCCGAGCCGCGCGGTACGACGCGGATATCTCGCTCATGGCAATATTTCAGGATGCGTGACACCTGCGCCGTCGTTTCAGGCAAGACGACGACTAGCGGCATCTGGCGATAGGCGGTCAACCCGTCGCTCTCGAAGGCGCGCATTTCGTTTTCCGTGTCCACCACGCCTTCACCGGGAACGATGATGCGCATGTCGGCGACGATATCGGCGCGTTTCTTCAGGGTTGCCGCATTGGCCTGCGGCATTTTCAGGCCGGACATCAGAACTCCCTCACTGGTTCAATCTGTTTACCAGTGTATTCGCAGTTCTGTAAATGCTGCTTGGAAAGCGGGCCTGCGTCAATCCGCCTCGGTGCCGGTAATGGTGTCCTCGCGGGCATGGTGGCGGCGGATGCGGCGCACCAGAAGCCAGATGCACAGAACGGCTACGGGGACGGCGGCCGCGGTGATCACCTCGCTAGACAGACCGGGCAGGGCGGGTTTTGCCCCTTTGGCCACATAGCCCACCAGCCCCACCACATAGTAGGAGATGGCGGCCACGGAGAGGCCTTCGACCGTCTGTTGCAGGCGCAATTGCAGCTGTGCGCGGCGGTTCATCGAGGCGAGCAGGTCGCGGTTCTGCCGTTCCACTTCCACGTCCACCCAGCTTCTGAGCAGGTTTGCCGCACGCGTGAGCTTGCGCGATAGATTGGCCTGGCGTTCTTCCACCGAACGGCAGGTGCGCATGGCGGGTGCCACGCGGCGCTGCAGAAACGCCGTCCATGTTTCATAACCCGCCATGGGTGCCTCGTTCAGCATTTCCAGCCGCTCCTCGACAATACCGTGATAGGCGCGACTTGCGCCAAAACGATAGAGGCTGGCGGCGGCATCGGCCTCCAGATCGGCTGCGAGCTCCGTCAATTCACTCAAAAGGGCGTGACTGTCGTGCTTCTCGCGCTGGCGCATGCGTGCTGTCAGTGCCGCGAGCTGATCTTCCATGCGCCGCAGACGCGGCGAAAGGGATTGCGCCAGCGGCAGGCCGAGCATGGCAAGCGTGCGGTAGGTTTCGATGTCGATCAGGCGCTGCGAGAGGGCGCCGATACGGGCCGGCGCCAGATCCTTTTCAAGGATGAGAATCCGGGTTAGCCCGTCGCCATCCTGCCGGAAGTCGGTGGCAACGGCGGCGCGTCCACCCTCAACCACCGAATAGCCCAGGCTTGCCGGATCGAACGCGCGGATCAGCTTTTCCGTCGCGCTCGTCCATTTGCGGATCTCCACCCGCGTGCCCGATATGGCGGTGCCGGGCGGGCTGAAACCATTACCGAAGGGCGATTCTTCGAGCGGTTTTCCGGTGCGCGGCGAGATAGGGCAGTCCCATTGATAGCTGGAAAACTCTGTATGCCTTTCCCAGCGTAGCGTCCCCTTTCCCCATTTCATAGTGTGGTGGCGCGCATTGGCCTGTGGTGGCGCGACACCGAGCCTGCGCGAAAGATCGGCAAGCACGGCCTGGTCGACCGCAGAGCCGCCTTCGGTCATGAAGGAGAGCTGGATGATCAGTCGTGGCGCTTCCAGAAGGGCATGGGGCCGCGCATGCACTTCACCCAGCGCTCCTGCGCGCCCGTCATGGGCCGGGAACCCCATGACGCTGCCGGTCACCAGGGTTGTGAAAGGCTTTTCTTGTGTCTTGTCTGCGTCAGTCGCGACAAGCAGTTCCCCATTATTCTGGCTCATTGTGCCTTGCCGTCTGCATCAGGATGGACCTTTCCCGAGTATGCTATCGGCTTTGCGCGGGGTGCAATGCATGAAGACGGTTGGCTGCCGCGCTGATCATTGGGCAAATAAATTGACCAGTTCTGCAAACTCGCGCTAGTCTAAGGCTACAGATGCAGGAATGACGGGAACGGCAAAGGCCGGTGGAAGCAGTCTTCTCCAGAATTGAGCATGCCCGCACGGCGGACGGCGTTGTCCGGCAGATCGAGACGCTGATCCTCGAAGGCGTTCTGCGCGATGGTGACCGCTTGCCCGGTGAGCGTGATCTCGCCCGCCAGCTGGATATCTCCCGCCCCATCCTGCGAGAGGCTCTGAAAACGCTAGAGGAGCGCGGCCTGATCACCACCCGCCACGGCGGCGGAACCTATGTGGCCGACATTATCGGTCAGGTGTTCACCAAGCCCGTGCGTGAACTGATCGCCACGCACCGCAAGGCCACCGCCGATTATCTGGAATATCGCCGCGAGATGGAGGCCGTCGCCGCCGAGTTCGCGGCCAGGCGCGCAACGCCGGAAGATCTCGTTCTGCTCAACGGTATCATGTCGCGGATGGACGAGGCCCACGCTGCGGAGGATTTCGAGGCGGAAGCGGCCTGCGACGTGGAGTTTCACAATGCGGTTGGCGAATGCGCGCACAATATCGTGCTGCTGCACACGCTGCGTGCCTGTTACCGGCTTCTGGCCGATGGTGTCTTTCTCAACCGGGCCCGCATCTATGAACTGCCCGATGCGCGTGACACGCTCCTTGCCCAGCACCGCGCGATCCATGCGGCAATTGCCGCCGGCGACCCTGAAGCGGCCCGGGCGGCTGCGATCGCGCATATCGATTTTGTCGAAAAGGCTACCTTTCACGCCGAACGCACGGACGACTGGCAGCGCATCTCGCGTCTCCGGCTTCATCAGCGCGGCGGGGAGACCATGCAGCAATGAGCGAGCGAACCGGCTCTGCCGAGAATTTCAAGCCAGCGAAAGAAGAACCGTTGAAAGAAGAAAGCACCTCACCCAAGCGCGTCGGCCTTTTCGTCACCTGCCTGGTGGACCTGTTCCGGCCGAGCGTTGGTTTTGCCGCCGTCAAGCTGCTGGAGGAGGCGGGCTGCACCGTCGAGGTGCCCATGGCGCAGACCTGCTGCGGCCAGCCAGCCTATAATTCCGGCGACCGGGAAGATGCTGCAGCCATAGCGCGCCAGACCATGGAGGCTTTCGAGGAGTTCGACTATGTCGTTGCGCCATCGGGCTCATGCGCGGGCATGCTCAAGAAGCATTACCCGTCGCTTCTGAAGGGAACACCCTTCGAAGCGCGCGCCGAGGCTTTTTCCGGTCGTGTGCACGAGTTGGTGAGCTTTCTGGTGGATGTGCTGGGCGTGACAGGGGTGCCGGCCCGCCATGAGGGCAGTGTCACCTATCACGATTCCTGCTCCGGCCTGCGCGAGCTTGGCATTGAAAAGCAGCCGCGAAAGCTCCTGTCATCGGTGGAGGGGCTGGAACTCAGGGAAATGCAGAATTCCGATGTCTGCTGCGGCTTCGGCGGCACGTTCTGCGTGAAATATCCCGACATTTCCAACAAGATCGTCGAGGAAAAGACGGCGAGCATCGAAAAAGCAGGGGCGGCTACGCTGCTCGCGGGTGATCTCGGCTGCCTCATGAACATGGCTGGCAAGCTGCATCGGCAGGGCAGCAGTGTCGAAGTTCGCCATGTGGCCGAGGTTCTTGCCGGCATGACCGACAAGCCGGCTATAGGCGGGGGAGGGCGCTGATGGAAATCCAGTCTCCACAGTTCAGGGAAAAAGCGCGCAAGGCGATTGCCGATGAGCAATTGCAGCGCGCCATGGGCAAAGCGAAGATCGGTTTCGTCGGCAAGCGAAAGAAGGCGGTCGACGCACTGCCGGAGTTCGAGGATCTTCGCTCTTCGGCCCGTGCGATCAAGGATCACACGCTCGAACATCTCGATCTCTATCTGGAAGCCTATGAGCGCAAGGTGATTGCCTCGGGTGGCCAGGTGCACTGGGCCGAAACGGCCGAGGATGCCCGACAGGCGGTTCTCGGTATCTGCCGCGCGGCGGGCGCACGTACCGTCACCAAGGGCAAGTCGATGATCACCGAGGAGATCGCGCTCAACGATTTCCTTGAGAAGGAAGGTGTCCGTCCGGTCGAAACCGATCTCGGCGAGTACATCATCCAGCTGCGCGGCGAGCATCCAAGCCACATCATCGGCCCGGCCCTGCATTTGAACAAGGAACAGGTAGAGGAGGATTTTCGCCGCGTTCATACCGAGCTCCCGGCCGGGCGTGATCTCTCGCAGCCCGAATCCCTTCTCGGTGAAGCACGGCACATCCTGCGCCCGCAATACTTTCAGGCCGATGTGGGCATCACCGGCGCGAATTTCCTTGTCGCCGAAACGGGCACCTCAATCATCGTCACCAATGAGGGCAATGGCGATCTCACGCAGACCCTGCCGCGCGTCCATATCGTCGTTGCGTCCATCGAAAAGGTCGTACCGACGCTGGAGGATGCGAGCCAGATCCTGCGTGTGCTGGCCCGCTCGGCAACCGGTCAGGACATGAGCGTCTACACCACGCTCTCCACCGGTCCACGCCGCCCGGGTGATCCCGACGGTCCGGACGAATATCACGTCATCCTGCTCGACAATGGCCGCTCTTCCATGCTCGGCACGGAGTTTCACGAGATGCTGCGCTGCATCCGCTGCGGCGCGTGCATGAACCATTGTCCCGTCTATCATGCTGTCGGCGGTCATGCCTATGGCTGGGTCTATCCGGGACCGATGGGCTCGGTGCTGACGCCTTCGCTGGTCGGCGTCGACAAGGCGGGGCACCTGCCCAACGCCTCCACCTTCTGCGGGCGCTGCGAATCCGTCTGTCCCATGCAGATCCCGCTGCCGCGCATGATGCGGCACTGGCGCGAGCGTGAGTTCGAGCGCGGGCTCAATCCGGCGACGCAGCGTTTCGGTCTCGGTTTCTGGGCCTTCTTCGCCCGCCGGCCAGGGCTCTATCGTCTTGCCACGTCGATGGCGATTCCGGCGCTTTCCGGCCTTGCAGGGCGGGAGCGGTGGTTCCGGTCGCTGCCCTTTGCCGGCGGCTGGACGCGCCACCGCGATCTTCCAGCGCCTGAGAGCCGCACCTTCATGCAGCAGTGGCGTGATCGCGAGGCCCTGAAACAGAGAGGGAAGATGGCATGAGCGGTCGCGAGGCAATCCTGGGAAAGCTGCGGGCGGCAGCGTCCGTTTCCACCGACGACGGTGCACGGCGCGAAGCCGTTGAAAAGCGCCTTGCAAAGACGCCGCGCGGGCTCATTCCGGCCCGCGGACAGGTGGAAGGTAAGGAGCGCATTGCTCTTTTCTGTCGCATGGCGGAGGCCGTTACGGCCACGGTGGAGCGGGTTAAAACCGCCGATGATGTACCGAAATCTGTGACCCATTATCTACGCTCGAAGAATCTGGCCCCCTCCGTTCGCATGGGAGACGACAGGCGTCTGAAGCGCATGGACTGGGCAAGTCAGAAGTCGCTTGAGGTGAAACGCGGACGGGCCGAACCTGAAGATGAAGTCGGCGTGAGTCACGCATTCGCCGCCGTTGCTGAAACGGGCACGGTCGCTCTGCCATCGGGCAAGGACAATCCGACCACCGTCAACTTCGTGCCCGATCACCACATCATCGTCATTGACGCGAAGGACATTGCCGGTGATCTTGAAACGGTGATTTCCCGCCTCAGGCGCAAATATGGCAGAGGTGACATGCCAAGACTGCTGAACCTCATCACCGGGCCATCGCGCTCCGGCGACATCGAGCAGACCATGCTGCTCGGGGCGCACGGGCCGCGCGCGCTGCATCTCATCGTCGTAGACGGGTGAGGGATGGCCGCCGGGGTCTCATATGATGAGGCTTCGACGCCCAACGGCCTGCGCCTCTACGCGGTCGGAGACATTCACGGCCGGCACGATCTGCTGGCCGCGATGCATGCGCGGCTCATGGAGGAAATCCTTCATGACCGCCCCGCCGACTGGCGCATCGTCTACCTTGGAGACTATGTTGATCGCGGTGCCAATTCACGCGGCGTGATCGAGTATCTCGCCAATCTGCGCGAGCGCGACCCGCGCGTCATCACGCTTGCCGGAAATCACGATCTGGGCTTTCTCGATTTCCTGTCGAACCCCGACCCCTTCGGCCTGTTCGCGTGCAATGGCGGTTTCGAGACGGCGCTTTCCTATGGCGTCGAGATCGATCTGACATCGCGAGAGAGGATGATGCCGGGCCACGCGGCGCTCGTTCGCGCAGTGCCGCGGCGCCACAGGGCGTTTCTGGCCACGCTGCCCTATTCAGTCTCGTTCGGGGATTTCTTCTTCTGCCACGCAGGCGTCCGGCCGGGCGTCGCCCTCGAAGCCCAGTCGGCGGACGATCTCATCTGGATCAGACACGAGTTCCATGCATTTGGGGGGCTTCATCCCAAATTGATCGTGCATGGTCACACGCCCGTGGACGCGCCGGAACTCCTTAAGAACCGCATAAACCTTGACACTGGCGCATGGCACAGTGACCGGTTGACGGCACTCAGGATGGAGGGTCGGGAAAAGAAGTTGATCGAGGTCGCCTGTTGATAGCGGGTGACCTGATGGCACGAAAGCCTGTAGCTACTCGATGGCGGCAGAAATGCCGTAACCGTCCACGGGGTGGTGATCACCGGAAGCACCGGCCGAAAGAAGCCTTGCACCGATCAGCGTGAAGGCTGAGACAGTGATGAGAAACACGACAGTTGCACGCCCGATTGTCATTCGACCAAAAGTCCCTTGAAGGTCAGCAAGCGCGGCTCCCCGTGCCGCGCAGGCTGCAATAAACACAAACAGCTTAAGATTGAAACAATTTATGTGCCAATACCCACATTGTTTATGACGAACACCGGAAAACGTGGGAATGACCATGTCTCTGCAAAACCGCGTATCTCCATTCGGTCAGGTTGTTGCAACTCAGGCGCGCGGCCTTTTCACCGGCAATCGCGGTGTGATCCATGATCCCGATACGAAAACGCTCCTGCGCCGCCGCTGGACGACCAGGGCCTGGATTGTCTGCGTCTGCGAATTCCGGGGCCGCCGACGTGAGGTCATGGGGCGGAACAGCCCGACAGGCAGGGCGGGATGGACAGAGCTCTTCTTTCTAGATGAGGTGACCGCCCTTGCGGCGGGCCACCGCCCCTGCTTCTTCTGCCGGCGCGAGGCGGCAACGGATTTCTTGACCTGCGTGCGCGAAGTGAAGAAAGATCAGGCGTTGAAGGCCCCCGATCTCGACTCAACTCTCCATGGGCAGAGGCTCGCCGTTACGGGCAGAACACAACCCATCGCTGCAGAGGCGCTGCCGGACCTGCCCGACGGTTCCGTGATCGCATTCGGAGAGCGGGCTTGTGCACTTCGCGGTGGGGCGCTGTATGAGTGGAGTTTTGCGGGCTACGGAAGTACCCTTTCACCGGAAAAGATCCCGCCGGTTGTTCAGCTGCTGACGCCGGCCTTGACCGTCTCCGCGCTGCGCCAGGGCTATTCACCGGTCTGGCACGCAAGCATAGGCTCTTGACGCGTCGACATTGATCCACCATCAGACCGGCATGCGTGCGAACTATAAACTGCAGCGGCTGTTCATCGATGCCGCCCTCTCTGCCGGTGCCGAGGTGGAAACCAGCCGGGAACAGGCTCACTACCTGACCAATGTCCTGCGCATGCGCGAAGGCGGCGAAGTGCTCGTTTTCAACGGGCGCGACGGCGAGTGGCATGCCGAAGTGGTCGAGGCCAAACGCAAGGCGGTGCGTCTGCGCATGACCACTCAGGCGCGGCCCCAGACGCCTCATCCCGACCTTCTCTACTGCTTTGCTCCCCTGAAGAAGGGGCGGCTCGACTATCTTGTGCAGAAGGCTGTTGAAATGGGGGCCGGGCGTCTGCAACCCGTCATCACCCAGCACACGCAGGTGGCAAAACCCGGCACCCAGCGCCTCGAAGCCAATGTCATGGAAGCAGCCGAACAGTGCGGCATATTGGCCGTGCCGGAGGTACTCGAACCGCTAAAGCTTGATCGTCTTCTGGCCGATTGGGAACCCGATCGTCGTCTGATCTTCTGCGATGAGGATGCCGCAACCAACAATCCGATGCCGGCGCTTGCGACGGTGCGGGAAAAGAAGCTTGCGCTTCTCGTTGGTCCGGAGGGCGGGTTTTCCGAAGCCGAGCGTGCGCAGCTGCGCGCTTTGCCCTTCGTGACACCCATTCCGCTCGGGCCCCGCATCCTGCGGGCCGATACGGCAGCGGTGGCGGCTCTTGCCGTCATCCAGGCGAGCGCTGGCGACTGGGGTTGAGGTTTTCACATCAAGTTTGGTTGACGCTACAATCAGCAATTCTTACTTGAAGCGAATTGTTTGCATGTCCATCAGTTCATGGTGGTTTGCTCTGGCATTTTGCAGTCACGTGGCATCAGGTGACGTTCGCACAAATGCGAATTCGAGAAGGTAGGGCGTCCTTCTGCGTTCAGGCGGACGCATGGCGCTCTAGGAGGACGTATATGGCCCGTGACACAACTGACAATCGTCCGATCGAACGGGTCGATGAACTTGTCGCCGATCTCGCCAAAGGCTGTAAGCCGAAGGATAAATGGCGCATCGGCACCGAGCACGAAAAATTCCCCTTCTATGTCGATGGCAACCGGCCCGTTCCCTATGAGGGCGAGCGCGGCATCAAGGCAGTCCTTCAGGGCATGCAGCGCGTTCTCGGGTGGGATGCCATCAATGATGATGGCAACATCATCGGTCTGGTCGAACCGACCGGGCAGGGCGCCATCTCGCTCGAACCGGGTGGGCAGTTCGAACTCTCCGGTGCGCCGCTCGAAACGCTTCACCAGACTTGCCGCGAGGGCAACGCCCATCTGGCGCAACTGCGCGAGATTGCCGAGCCGCTCGGCATCCGCTTCCTGGGCCTCGGGGGCAGTCCGAAATGGACGCTCGCCGAAACGCCGCAAATGCCGAAATCGCGCTACCGGATCATGACCGCCTACATGCCGAAGGTCGGCACGCAGGGCCTCGACATGATGTACCGCACCTGCACGATCCAGGTGAACCTCGACTTCGAGACCGAAGCGGACATGCGCCGCAAGATGCAGGTTGCGCAGCGCCTGCAGCCGCTTTCCACCGCGCTCTTTGCAAATTCCCCCTTCACCGGCGGGCGGCTGAACGGTTACCAGTCCTGGCGCGGCGACATCTGGCGCGACACGGACAATCAACGCTCGGGCCTTCTGCCTTTTGCATTTTCCGAGCGCTTCGGCTTCGCCGATTATGTGGAATGGGCGCTGGATGTGCCGATGTATTTCATCATCCGCGACGGTCGGTATCACGACTGCACCCACATCACCTTCCGCCAGTTCATGGAAGGCGCGCTCAAGGGTGAGGTAACTGACGGCCTGCCAACCATCGGCGACTGGTCCAATCATCTCTCGACGCTCTTCCCCGATGTGCGTCTCAAGCGATTTCTTGAGATGCGCGGCGCCGATGGCGGCCGGTGGCGGCGCATCTGCGCGCTGCCGGCCTTCTGGGTGGGGCTGCTCTATGATCAGGCAGCACTCGACGCCGCTCACGACCTCACGGCCGACTGGTCGTTCGAGGAGGTGGATGCCATGCGCAACGCAGTGCCGAAAGAGGGGCTGGCCACGCGCTTCCGCAATCACGAGCTGCGTGACATTGCCCGCGAGGTTCTGGCCATTTCGCGCAAGGGGCTTTCCGCCCGCAAGCGTCTCAATCCGGAAGGCTATGACGAGGCAAGCTTCCTGAGTCCGCTGGACGAGATCGTCGCGCGCGGAACCACCAGCGCGGAAGAACTCGCCAATGCCTTCAACACCCGCTGGGACAGATCGATCGAGCCGGTATTCCTCGAACAGGCCTATTAGGCATCCGCTCAAGGCAGCGAAGACAAAGCGGATTTGTCGGGTTATCTTTCTGAAACATTGGTCCGATAATTGCTCGGCGACGATTGAATGAAGGAGAAAACCCATGCTTCCGCTCTTCGAGATGCTCAACAATGCCGGTCAGGGGCATGGCGTGGATCAGCTCGCCAGGCAGTTTGGCATTTCGCAGGCACAGGCGCAGGAAGCCATGGAGGCGCTCCTGCCGGCTTTCAGTCAGGGGCTGAAGCGCAACGCGGCCGATCCCTACGGTGCCGGTAATTTTCTTGGTGCGCTCGCCTCGGGTCAGCACGCAAAATATTTCGAGGATGCCGCCAACGCTTTCTCGCCGCAGGGTGTGGCCGAGGGCAACGGCATTCTGGGCCACTTGTTCGGCTCCAAGGATGTGAGCCGCGCCGTCGCAAGCCACGCCGCACAGGCAACCGGGCTCGGCCAGGACATGCTGAAGCAGATGCTTCCCGTGCTCGCTTCCATGCTCATGGGCGGCCTGTTCAAACAGTCCACCGGTCAGATACAGGGCGCGCAGCCGCGTCAGGCGCAGGCCAGCGGTGGTGGCATGCTTGGCGACCTCATGGAGCAGATGATGCGCCAGATGGGCCAACAGCAGCCCGGCGCTCAGCCGCGTGGGCGCGCGCCATCGGGCATGAGCCCGTCCGACAACCCACTCGGCCAGATACTGGAAGGCATGTTTGGTGGTGGTGGTGGTGGTTCCACCGGGCGCGGCGCTCCCTCTGGCGGTCAGGGCAACAACCCTCTGGGGGAAATCTTCGACCAGTTCCTGCGCGGCGGGCAGGGTGCCGGGCAACCTGAACCGCAGAGCCGCCGCGCACCGCAGCCCGAGCCGGAAGCCAATCCGGGTGGCCGCCCCCGCAATCCCTATGACGACCTGTTCGGCCAGATGTTCGAGACCGGCCGCAAGACGCGTGACGACTATGAGCGCGGCGTGGAAAACATCTTCGAGCAGTTCCGGCAGGGGATGGAACGCCGCCGGTAGGCCTTGCGCCACAGCCGTTTTCCTGTTGTGCAAGGCAGGTCTCCGCCTTTTCCGTTGCCTTCGTGCGCGCTAGCATCAGGCCTTCTTCAGGGAGATGAACCCGGATGTATTGCCCACCCGCCTTTCGAGAGGAAGAGCTGCCCGCACTTCATGAACTGATGCGGGCGGCGCGGCTTGCCAATGTGGTGACCTCTGGTGCGAATGGACTTCATGCAAGCCCTCTGCCGCTGTTTCTTGATGAGACCGAAGGCCCTTATGGCACGCTCTATGGCCATCTCGCCCGCGCCAACGAGCAATGGAAGGACACGCCGATTGGCGAGGCGCTCGCCATCTTTATGGGTCCCGACGCGTATGTGACCCCATCCTGGTATGCCTCCAAGAAAGAGCATGGGAAGGTCGTCCCTACCTGGAATTATACCGTGGTTCAGGCGCGGGGACCGATTGAATTCTTCGATGACGAGGCTCGGCTTCGTGGGGTGGTTGAGCGCCTGACGACCCTTCACGAAACGGGTCGCGCGGAAATCTGGTCTGTCTCGGATGCGCCTGAAAAGTTCATCATGGGCCAGTTGCGCGGGATCGTCGGGCTACGTCTTCCCATCACGAACCTCGAAGGCAAGCGCAAGATGAGCCAGAATCGCAGCGCCGCTGACAGGGCGGGTGTCGCTGCCGGGCTGGCGGCGAGCGCCCATCCGGCGGAAAGAGCAGTGGCTGCGGAGATTCCACAGGATTGACGACGGTTTCCCGGGCAGGGTGAGACCCCTTGCCGCGATGGCCGCGCATTCGCGCCGTTTTGATTGACTCTGCGCATCCATGCTCCTATAAGCCCGGCCACGCTTGGGCCTTGTGTCCGGCGGCGCGTATCCGTGCCTTCGGTCCAGCCCGTAAAGCAAAGCTCCTGTTCATTGAAACAGAATTAAGAAGGGCCGCACTCCGCGGTATTAAAACAAATGAAGCGTACATATCAGCCTTCCAAGATCGTCCGTAAACGCCGGCACGGTTTCCGTGCGCGCATGGCCACCAAGGGCGGCCGTCGCGTGATCGCAGCCCGCCGCAATCGCGGCCGCAAGCGGCTGTCCGCATAAGGTCTGGAGGCGAGGCCGGAAAGATGACGGACCGGCCAGCCGTCCCACCCCCGGCGCGCCTTAAGAAGCGTGCCGAGTTTCTGGCCGTCCGTCGCGGTGAAAAGCGACGCGGGCGGCTTTTTCTGCTGGAAGTGCTCGACCGCGGCGACAAGGACCCGCCACGGCTTGGCATTACGGTGACCAGGAAGGTCGGCAACGCAGTCGTTCGAAACCGCGTGCGCCGGCGGCTCAAGGAAGCCTGCCGCCTCCATGCGGTGCACGACATGGCCGCCGGCAAGGATTATGTGATCGTGGCGCGGCGTTCTGTGCTTGACGCGCCGTTCGCCTCCCTGAAAGACGAGCTTTCCCGTCGCATCGGAGAACCCGATGCCGGGCGTGGAAAGGGCAAGGACATCGATGGATAACAATCGCAATTTTCTCATCACGATCGCGCTGTCCGTGTTGATCCTGACGCTCTGGCAGGTGTTCTACATGAACCCCCGGATCGAAGAACAGCGCCAGGCGGCCCAGATCGAAGAACGGCAGGCGGCAGAAACGGCCCCGGCCGCAACGTCTTCGAGCGGTGAGAACAGCGATATACCGGCGCCTTCAAGCGGTGAGGGTGCCGTGCCTGGCTCGGCCAACCCATCGGCTGCGCCGCTTGACCGCGCCGCGGCCGTTGCCGGTAGCGCGCGTGTGAAGATCGAAACGCCGCGCATTTCCGGTTCCATCAATCTGACGGGCGCGCGTCTCGATGACCTTCTCCTCAAGGACTACCGGGTGACCGTCGAGAAGGATTCACCCAACATTCAGCTTCTGAACCCCTCGACCGGTCCTGACGGCTACTATGTCGAGACGGGTTATGTGGGTGGTGAGGCGGCCGGCACCTTGCCCGGTCCTTCGACCGAGTGGACGCTTGCCGAAGGCGACACCCTCACCCCTTCGAGCCCTGTCACGTTGTCCTTCACCAATGAGAAGGGCCTGACCTTCAAGCGCACCTTCTCGGTGGACGAGAACTACATGTTCACGGTTTCCGACACGGTGGAAAACGCTTCTGGCGCTGCCGTCGCACTGCGCAATTATGGCCGCACCACCCGCATCGGAACGCCAAAAACCTCCGGCATCTACATCCTGCATGAAGGCCTGATCGGCGTGACCGGCGAGGAAGGCCTGCAGGAAATCGACTATTCGGATGTCGAAGAGGAAAAGCGCATTACGCCGGCGAAATCCTCTGACGGCTGGCTGGGCATCACCGACAAATACTGGGCGGTGACCATGGTCCCGCAGAATGGCCGCGAATTCCAGCCGCGCTACACCTATTCGGGCGATGGCAAGCCGCGCTACCAGGCCGACTATCTGACTGACGAGATCACGGTTGCCGATGGCGCTTCCGCCACCAGCGAATTGATGGTCTTTGCCGGTGCCAAGGAGGTCAATGTCGTTGACGCCTACGAAGACGACCGCGGCATTCGCCAGTTCGAGCTTTTGATCGACTGGGGCTGGTTCTACTTCATCACCAAGCCGATGTTCTATCTCATCGACTGGCTATTCAAGCTGCTCGGCAATTTCGGCGTCGCCATCCTTGCCACCACGGTTGTCGTAAAACTCATCTTCTTCCCGCTCGCCAACAAGTCCTACAAGTCCATGGCGAACATGAAGAAGGTCCAGCCTGCAATGATGGAAATCCGCGAGAAATATGCGGATGACAAGATGAAGCAGCAGCAGGCGATGATGGAGCTCTACAAGAAAGAGAAGATCAATCCGATCGCTGGCTGCTGGCCAATCCTGATCCAGATCCCGGTCTTCTTTGCGCTCTATAAGGTTCTCTACGTCACCATCGAAATGCGCCATGCGCCGTTCTTCGGCTGGATCCAGGACCTTTCGGCCCCCGATCCGACGTCTATCTTCAACCTGTTCGGCCTTCTGCCTTATGATGTGCCGGCCTTCCTGCTGATTGGCGTCTGGCCGCTGATCATGGGCATTACCATGTTCCTGCAGATGCGCATGAACCCGACACCGCCCGATCCCACACAGGCGATGATCTTCAACTGGATGCCAGTAGTCTTCACCTTCATGCTGGCCACATTCCCGGCCGGTCTGGTGATTTACTGGGCCTGGAACAACTTCCTCTCGATCGTTCAGCAGGGTGTGATCATGAAGCGCCAGGGCGCCAAGATCGAGCTTTGGGACAATCTGGCTGGTCTGTTCAAGAAAAAGCCGAAGCCGGCTGAATAGTCTGAATTGAAGGAAAGGGCCTGCGAAAGCGGGCCTTTTTCGCATGCGCGCCCATTTTTTAAAGTGCATTCTCACGTCGCCGCCCTGGCAGAAAATGTCTGGAACCATGCGCCTGCCTCTGACGCGATGCAGGGAATTGGGTACTCTCGCATCGAACGGAGAGATTGCCATGACTGACAGACTTGTTTTCGCATTTGTATTTCTCGCCACGCTCGGCGCCGGTGTCATGGCAGGGTTTTTCTTCACATTCTCAAACACGGTGATGCAGGCCCTTGGGCGGATTCAGGTTCCGGCAGGCATTCAGGCGATGCAGGCCATCAATATCACCGTGCTCAATCCATTCTTCTTCGCAGCGTTCTTCGGCACGGCGTTGCTGGGGATCCTGCTTTGCGTTCTCTACCTGCTCGGGCTGGTGCCTTCCGGCGGCATCTGGTTGCTTGCTGGCGGAATTGCTTACGTGATGGGTACCTTTCTTGTGACCGTCATCTTCAACGTGCCCATGAACGAGGCCTTGGCAAAAATTGATCCGGCCTCAACGCAAGGGGCGGAACTGTGGCGTGATTATCTCTCCCGGTGGGTGATGTGGAACCATGTGCGCGCGCTGACCTCTCTGGCCGCGCTTGCAAGCTATGCGATGGCGCTGGTTCAGCGCTTGTGATTGCCGTCCCCACGCATTTCCGCTAAAGACGCTTCTGCACCAGGGGAGATGCATCGATGATCAATTAAGGGGACCGAAGAGCACACCGCCGGGACTTGAGGTCCGGCCCTTTGCCGTTTGACGGAGGCGGTGGGTAATTCCCCTGTTTTGATCAAGGAGGTCCCCATGCACGGACCTGATCCTGCAACGCCATATCCGATGGCGGGCTTTCCCCGAACCGTTTTTCTCAAGAACTTCATCACCCGGCCGAACATCGAAGTCGGAGATTTTTCCTATTACGACGATCCCCTGGCGGCCGAGCGTTTCGAGGACCGGAATGTCCTCTATCATTTCGACTTTCTCGGCGACCGGCTGGTAATCGGTAAATTCGTCGCGATCGCCCACGGCGCCACATTCGTGATGAACGGAGCCAACCATCTGATGACCGGTTTCTCCACCTTCCCGTTCAATATCTTCGGCAATGGCTGGGAGGAGGGTTTTGATGGCCAGCTCTATCTGGAGCATAGCCGGGGCGACACCATCGTCGGCAACGATGTGTGGATCGGGCGGCAGGCGCAGATCATGCCAGGCGTCACTATTGGAGATGGAGCGGTGATCGGGGCTCACGCCGTCGTTGCCTCCGATATTCCGCCTTACGCCATCGCCGTGGGCAATCCGGCGCGCGTTCTGCGCCTGCGCTTCGCGCCCGAGACGGTCGCAGCCCTCGTCAGGATCGGCTGGTGGAACTGGCCGATGGACAAGATAAGCCGCAACCTTTCTGCCATACGCGGCGCTGATCTGGATGCCCTTGAAAATGCTGTCTGACAGGATGGCCCGGCGGCATCATTAAACTTGACATTTTTGGTATAGTATTGTCTGTGTCTCCGGCCGTCCCGTTCATCATGGGCGGCTGGAGGCCGAGAGGTAATTGTCATGATGCATCTGAGCCCGATTGAGGAATTTGCGTCTCATCATGCCTGTGAGGCTGAGGAACTTGAGCGGTACCGTGGCAAATTCCTGCGCGTGGAGCGGCTGCGGTCCAAGGTTCAGGCGACAAAACGGGCAGCCGCCGAGAGCCTTTCGCGGGCGAATGAGGCGCCGGAGCCGCATGACGGCAGCAACATGATCTTCGTTGCTCTCTTCGACACCCATTGTCGGGACCGCGAAGCGCTCTTTGAGGCGATGAGGGAGCTCGACGAGGCGTGCGGTGAATTGCACGTGATGACGGGCGGCATGAAAGCGGTTGAGGGATGCATGCGCGGTCCTTCTGCACACTTACAAGGACTGACTGGCACCGATGAGCGAGTTTGAACGCCGCCGCCGACAGGCGGAAACACATCTGAAGCTCCAGATGATGAAGGAAATGAGCGAGGTCATGCGCCGGACTGGCCTGCCGCCGATGGCTGTGATGCGCGAAGCCGCGCGCGCCGTTGGACACATCTATCGTGAAACGGCGGAAGCGCATTGCGAACCGTCCTGCTGTCCCTGTGGATGGTGCCCGCAGGAAGCCATGGACCTCGAACGCCTCGGCGAGGCTTTGCGCGAAGCCAGCCGCAGTTCCCGCTCAACGCATCTCAGTGTAATGCAGGTTCTCGGCAGGGCCTGAGTGGTCTTTGGAACACGGTTTCATCATCAGCGCAGTTGACAAATGCTCCGTCAGTCTTGATGCCGTCATTTGAACGGTAATGGAGATGATGGCGTGAACGCTTCACACGATGGCGCAGCCGCCGGCAAGGCGCAGATTGATCGCGGGATCTTCCTGCGTCCGTGGGTTTTTCTGCGCGGCGCGCCGGCCATGAAATTTCTGCCCCCGGAAGGTCCGCCCGAGGTGGCTTTCGCCGGTCGCTCGAATGTGGGCAAATCATCGCTCATCAATGCGTTGATCGTTCAGCGTGGTTTG
Organism: Nitratireductor sp.; assembly: GCF_017794765.1. Taxonomy (GTDB): domain Bacteria; phylum Pseudomonadota; class Alphaproteobacteria; order Rhizobiales; family Rhizobiaceae; genus Nitratireductor. The sequence continues at coordinate 1,460,805 of NZ_CP051236.1, forward strand.
GCCCGCACATCCAACACGCCCGGCCGCACCCAGGAGCTCAACTTCTTCGTTCCCGATGGATACACAGGTGCCGATGGCGATCTTCCGCCCATGGCGATCATCGACATGCCGGGCTACGGCTTCGCCAAAGCGCCCAAGGCGCAGGTCGACGCCTGGACAGAAATGGTTTTTGACTATCTCAGGGGCCGTGTCACGCTGAAGCGTGTCTTCCTGCTGATTGATGCGCGCCATGGCATCAAGAAGAATGACGAGGAGGTCATGGACCTGCTCGACAAGGCGGCGGTTTCCTACCAGGTGGTGCTGACAAAGATCGACAAGATCAAGCCGCCTGCGGTGGAAAAGCTGCTTGCCGCGACGGAAGTGCAACTGAAGAAGCGTGCGGCCGCTTTTCCGGAGATTGTCGCAACCTCATCGGAAAAAGGTCAAGGCGTGGATGAGTTGCGTGATGCCATCGCCCGCGCCGTAACCGACGGCTGAATGCCAAATCCCTAGCTTGGCATTGTGGCGCCCGGTTTGAACGTCAAGGCGATGCCGTTGATACAGTGGCGCTTGCCGGTCGGCGGAGGGCCATCTTCGAAGATGTGTCCCTGGTGGCCGCCGCAGCGCCGGCAATGGCATTCTGTCCGGGTCATGAAGAGTGAGTTGTCCGGCTTGGTGCCGATGGCATCCGGCAGCGCTTCCCAGAAGCTCGGCCATCCGGTGCCTGAATCATATTTCGCCTCGGATGAGTAGAGCGGCAGGTCGCAGCCGGCGCAGTGAAAGAGTCCGGCACGCTTTTCATTGTTGAGCGGGCTGGTGAAGGCACGTTCCGTCGCCTCCTGCCGCAGCACGGCAAATTGCTGGTCGCTAAGGATCGAGCGCCATTCTTCTTCACTCTTTGTGATCTCGAAGGTTTCAGCCATGGCGCTGCCGCCGGGCCGGTCGCGTAGCACAATCGCTCCGCCGGTCAGTGCTGCCAGCGCGCCAGCCGTGCCATAAAGAAAGTTGCGGCGTTTCATTGAATAGCTCCTTCGCACTGTTGGCTCGCATCGCCTTGCGCGGACGGTAAGTCCGCTGGGCGATCACCTCAAAGTCAAGTCCGTGTGAGGTACAAGGGGCGGCACTGCGCCACCCCTTGCGGTTCCGAAAGCCCCCGGTCGGAACCTGTCTGGTTTTTGCTTTCGCAGCTCAGCTCTTCGGCAGAAGCACCGTGTCGATCACGTGGATGACCCCGTTCGACTGATCGACATCGGCAATGGTCACGGTTGCGACATTGCCGTTCTCGTCGGTCAGCGTGATCTTGTCGCCGTCCATCTTGGCTTCCAGCATGCAGCCGCCGACTGTCTTGACCGGGTGGTTGCCGCCGTCATCGGAGATCATCTTGCCAATGGCGCTGGACATGGCTTCGGTTGCAACCACGTGGCAGGTCAGAACCGTGGTAAGCGTTTCCTTGTTCTCAGGCTTCAAAAGCGTGTCGACCGTGCCATCGGGCAGTTTCTCGAATGCGGCATTGGTGGGAGCGAACACGGTGAAAGGCCCTTCACCAGAAAGCGTTTCGACCAGGCCGGCAGCCTTCACGGCAGCCACCAGTGTGGTGTGATCCTTTGAATTGACCGCGTTTTCAACGATCGTCTTGTCTGCATACATCGCCGCGCCGCCAACCATCGGGTTTTCGGCAAGAGCCGTGCCCGTGAAAGCGAGAGCAATCGAACCAGCGAGAATGGAAGCAGTGAACTTGTGCATGTTAGAACTCCTCGGGTCATTTGTGGGGCTGCCATTCTGGCTGGCCCGTTTTGGGAACATGAGGAGACACGGAGAGGCACTCCGGGAAGTTTCAAAAAAATCCGATTATTTTTCGGAGAGCCGAAATCAGATGTCGCGCAAATCGCCAAGTGCGACCACTGGCCCGGTGGGCGTGCCGTCCGGCGAACCGCCCAGCGGTTCCGTGGTGATGGCAAATACGGCGCCTGCATCGATGGCGGCGCCAAGCGCTTCGCTCAGCGCCACATGAACGCTCGACCCGACCGGAATGACCCCGAGAGAGACCGGGGGGTTGTCACCCTCGATGGCCCAGAGCTCGAAATCTCGACCATCGGGTCGCGCGCCGGAAACATGCGAGAGCGCAACGTCACGCTTGGTGCTGTCATAGACCGCGAGATAACGCACATCGGTGTCGTCATGTGCAAGCGAGGCGACGAAACGCTGCTCCTGAAGCGGCTGATTGCCGAATGGCAGGTTCGTGTAAGTGAGGCCGACATAAGCGGCGAGAGCCACAAGCGCGACCATGGCAGCGCCGCGCCAGAAGGCAAGGCTCGACCACAGGTCGGGTCTTTCCGCAGCGGTCCCCGCGCCGAAAAGCCGCGTGTCGATGATGGATTTCGCGTTTGCCGGAGGTTCCACCTTCTCATAGGCGTCCGCCATCGGCGCAAGCCGCGTCTCCCAGTCTTCCACCAGCCGCGCAAAACCGGCTTCCGTCTCGATGCGGCGCGCGGCCGCCGCACGCTCTTCGGCTGCAAGCACACCGAGCACATATTCGGCAGCGACAAGATCGTCGTCGCGCCTTTCCGGTCCGTGTTCGTCTGCCACCGTCATCGTTCCAGGCATTCCCTGAGCTTCAAGAGGCTGCGCCGCAGCCAGGTTCGCATCGTGTTGAGCGGCACATCGAAATGGGCCGCAAGTTCGGCGTAGCTGTCACCGTTGAGATAGGCTCCGCGCACCGCCATTGCGCGGTCGGTTTCCAGTTCGCCGAGGCAGGCATCGATCCGCCGGCGATCGCTGCCGGCTTGAGCCAGGCTTTCCGGGCTCGGCTTCGGGTCGGCGATGGCCTGCGCCTCATCCAGTTCCGCGGCAGGCGCCTTGCGCGCCCTCAGCCTGTCGATCGCGTGATTGCGCGCCACCGCAACCAGCCAGGTTATGGGGCTGAGATCCGTCGCGGCAAACCGGTCCGCCTTGGTCCATATCTTTACATAGACGTCCTGCAGCGCCTCCTCGGCCTCCGCCCTGTCCTTCAAGACACGCAGGCAGACACCGAAGAGTTTCGCACTCGTGTGGCGATAAAGAAGATCAAACGCCGCACGCTCCTTGAGCGCGGTACGGAAAATCAGCTTCGTTATCTCGTCCGGGGTCATTATGGGAGACTAAGCGCAAACGGGAGGTCAGAAAAGGCGTAGAAGGATGAGAGTTAGAGCGCTGCGACGCAAAGGCAAGCCTGCCCGCAATCGGCAAAAGCAGCTTTTTGTCCGCTGACCAGCAAGATCGTTTCACTTGCAGCGAAAAATGCTTTAAGAAACCGCCGTTTTGACTTTGGGGAACAACGCGATGACGGACATGACGGAAACTGCTGAAGCCCAGGCCCGCTTTCTTTCGGCGGCACTGCCTTACATGCAGCGTTATGAAAACAAGACCATCGTCGTGAAATATGGCGGCCACGCCATGGGCGATGCGGCGCTTGGCCAGGCGTTCGCCCGCGACATCGCGCTCCTGAAGCAGTCCGGCGTCAGCCCCATCGTTGTTCATGGCGGCGGCCCGCAGATCGCGGCCATGCTCAAGAAGATGGGCATCGAATCGAAATTCGAGGGCGGCCTGCGCGTCACCGACGAAAAAACCGTCGAGATCGTCGAGATGGTTTTGGCCGGCTCCATCAACAAGGAAATCGTGGCGCTCATCAATGCCGAGGGTGAATGGGCCATTGGCCTGTGCGGCAAGGATGGCAACATGGTCTTTGCCGATAAGGCGCACAAGACCGTGGTCGATCCCGATTCCAATATCGAGCGCGTGCTCGATCTCGGTTTCGTCGGCGAGCCGGTGGAGGTCGACCGCACGCTGCTAGATCTCCTCGCCCATTCCGAGATGATCCCCGTCATCGCCCCGGTGGCGCCCGGCCGTGACGGCCACACCTACAACATCAATGCAGACACCTTTGCCGGCGCCATCGCTGGTGCCGTTCGCGCCACGCGCCTCCTTTTCCTCACCGATGTGCCGGGCGTGCTCGACAGGGACAAGAAGCTGATCGACGAGCTGACGGTCGCCGAAGCCCGCGCCCTCATCAAGGATGGCACGATATCCGGTGGCATGATCCCCAAGGTCGAGACCTGCATTCAGGCCATCGAGCGCGGTGTGGAAGGCGTTGTCATTCTGAACGGCAAAACTCCGCATGCTGTGCTTCTTGAGCTTTTCACCGAGCATGGCGCAGGAACGCTGATCGTGCCGTAAGGGTGAGTTTTCGATAAAAGCGAAAACACGCTTGACCTGGAGTTCGCTACAGAAAGTAGATGCATATGTGCACACAATGGAGATGCACATATGCAAAAGCATACCATCATCGAACGTTTCCTTGAGGCGCTTAAGGCAAGCGACGTCGAGAGAGCCTGCGCCTTTATGGCTAAGGGTGCGGTGCAGCCCGGGCAGGAGGTCGCATGAAGATTGGCGAAGTCGCAAGACGCACCGGTCTGAGCATCGACACGCTGCGCTATTATGAGAAGCTTGGTCTCATCGATCCGCCCTGGCGGCAGGGTGGTCAGCGTGCCTATGACGAAAACATCATCGCATGGCTGAAATTCATCAAATTGTTGAAAGCCACCGGCATGCCGCTTGCCGATGTGGAGACCTATGCGCGTCTACGTCGTGAGGGCGAGCGTAGCTCTGCTCAGCGCCGCGAGATGCTGGAACATCAGCGCATGGTGGTGTTGGCGAAGATCGATGAACTTAAGGCATGTGTCGAACTGCTCGACTACAAGATCATCAACTATGCCGAAATCGAAGCGCGCCACCGCGCCGAGGACGGCCTCAAGGAACAGACTTATGACCACTGAGAACACGATTGGGAGTGAGGCAGCGCTGTCCGCCTTCGAACAGGGGCGCAAGATTGCGGCACAGCTTAATCCCGAGCTCGAAACGATTTTGGCCCAGCGCTATGATGATGCTCTGCCGGGGTTTGCGGAAACGCTCATCGAAAGCGCCTATGGCCGCTTCTATGCTCGCGAGGGTCTCGACTTGAAAACACGCCAGCTTGCCACTGTAGCGGCGTTGACTGCGCTTGGCGGGCAGACGGCCCCGCAACTCAGGATCAACATCGAACATGCGCTTGCGGCGGGTGCTGCCGAACGCGAGATACTGGAAGTCATTCTGCAGATGGCAGCGTATGGCGGCTGGCCGGCGGCTATCAACGGTCTCAATGCAGCACTTGGACTCTTTGCAGAACGAGCAGGTTCGTCACAGGCATCCGCTTGGGATGGGCAGTAGTCCTATAAAAGCACAAGCAGTACAATCCCCGCGACGATCAGCAGGCAGCCTGCCACTTCCGTGCGGTTGATGTGCTCGCGGAAGAAGAAAACGGAGGAGGCGAAGGTGAAGATCATTTCGATCTGCGCCAGCGCCTTCACCACTGCAGCCTGTTGTAGCGTCATGGCGCTGAACCAGCCGAGCGAAGCCGCCGCGCCAACGAAACCGACAAACAGTGACGGTTTCCATGCTTCTGCAATTCGGCCGACTTCGGCGCGGTCGCGCCACAGCATCCAGATGAGCATGATCACGGTTTGAAAGGTGATCGTCACGGCCAGCGTCGTGGTCGCCTGCATCAGGTAATTGGGCCCGCCCAGCGAAAGCGATGCTCCGCGATAGGCGACGGCTGTTATGCCGAACAGCGTGCCCGAGGCCAATCCGATCAGTGCTGTCCGGCTGATGAGCGAGCGGAACAGGTTGCCCCAGCTCATCGGCACACGCGCCACCGAGATGAGCATCACGCCGATTACCGTGACGGCGATGGCGACCAGCGCTCCGAACCCGGCCACCTCTCCCAGAAGAACAAGCCCGAAGATCGCGGCCTGGGCCGGCTCGGTGCGTGAATAGGCGGTGCCAACCGCAAAATTGCGGAAGGAGAAGAGATAGATAAGGAGGAACTGCGCGGAGATCTGACCCAGCCCGCCGAGCAGCGTCCAGATGAGAAACGTCGCGTGAAGTTCGGGGAATTCATAACCGGCAGCAAAGTGTAGCGCGAGCCACAGGACCAGCACGAACGGCATGCCGAATCCGAAGCGAACGAACGTCGCTCCGGTCGTGCCCATGACGCCTTTAAGGTGCTTTTGCCCGACGGAACGCAGGTTCTGCAGGAAGGCTGCGGCAATGGTGATGGGTATCCACAATTCCATGCTGCGTCTTTTGCAATCCAGGCGTCAAACGCGCAAGAGCGCAGTTCGGTCAAAGTGGTATACCAGTTCGGGCTACCGGAATGGAAGTGGCCGTTCGGCATCCGCCGGGTAATGAAGGCAGGGGTCGAGGCTTACATGATCGGTATCGATCTGGTTCAGCGTCCCGCTCAGCACCACGCGATCGCCCGCTCTGTAATCATTGATCTCATAGGTTATGCACACCACTTCAGGGTCCGGCGCGGCGCAGGTCAGCATGTAGCCCAGCGTGCCGTCGTGCTCCACGGCGCGTAGTTCGCCCACGACGTCGATGGTGACCCACTCATCGCTTTGGGCGTCGAGGGCTGCGAGCCTGTCGCGCAATTGTGCGCACGTCGCTTCGAAGCTCGGTTCAGGCTGGGCGAGAACCGCTGTGGTGAAAGCAAACACCGGAAGAGGAAGGCACAGATGGTGCAATCGGTACATGGTTGTCATCTTCGAGTTGCGATGGCGGCACGTTTCTTTTGCATCGTGGCTTTTGTTTGAAGCGGAAAAGCCTGCTGGACGATTGCGATGAACCGGTCGGCTCTGGCATAACGGAAGCATGACAAACCGACCCGCTCCCAATCGTTTCGCCCATGTCACCGACTGGGTGTTTGATCTCGACAACACGCTTTATCCGCATCATAGCAATCTGTTTTCGCAGATCGATGTGAAGATGACGGCTTACGTGTCCGAACTTCTCCAGATGGAGCCAGACAAAGCACGGACGCTCCAGAAAGACCTCTACCGGGAGCACGGTACGACGCTCAATGGTCTGATGAAGCGTTACGACATCGACCCCGACGAGTTCCTCGAGAAGGTGCATGACATCGACTATTCGTGGCTCGACCCCGATCCGAGGCTTGGCGCTGCCATTCGCGCTTTGCCGGGCCGCAAGTTCATCTTCACCAATGGTGATCGCGGCCACGCGGAACGTGCGGCGCGGCAGCTCGGCGTTCTCGACCATTTTGACGACATTTTCGACATCGTTGCCGCCGGGCTTCTCCCGAAACCGGCTGCCGCCACCTATGACAAGTTTGTCGCCTTGCATCGGGTGGCGGGCGAAAACGCTGTCATGTTCGAGGATCTGGCGCGCAATCTGGCCGTGCCGAAGAGGCTGGGCATGACCACGGTTCTGGTCGTGCCCAACAATTTCGAGCCGACTTTTACCGAGATATGGGAGCAGGACCCCAACGAGGAAGACGATGTCGACTTCGTCACCGATAACCTCGCGGAGTTTCTCGAAACGGCGATGAAGGCCTGACGCCAATGCGGCGTTTTACATCTTTTGAAGCGCGCATCGACTCCGTTGCGCATCGCGTTCTCGACAGGTTGCCTGCACAGGGCCCGGCTGGCGCGCTGGTTGAGTTCGCCGTATTCGGATTGAAGCAGGCATGGGCCTGCCTTTTTGGCGGGTTGCTGCTCGCGCTGATCATTGCAACACATTATCTGTGGCCGCAGAATGCCGTCCTGGCACGCTACGATTTCCTGTTTCTTGCAGCGCTTGCCATACAGGTGCTCATGCTGGCCGGCGGTCTTGAGCAACCGTCTGAAGCGAAGGTCATCCTTATTTTTCACGTGGTCGGCACGGTGATGGAGGTCTTCAAAACCTCAGCTGGCTCGTGGATCTATCCGGAAGAGAGCGTCTTTCGCGTCGCCGCAGTGCCGCTCTTCTCGGGTTTCATGTATGCCGCCGTGGGATCCTACCTCGCGCGCATCAGCCGGATTTTCGACATGCGCTATACCCGATATCCGGCTTTCTGGATGACATTGGTGCTCGCTGCAGCGATCTATGTGAACTTTTTCGCCCATCACTACACGGTCGATATGCGTTATGGTCTCTTTGCAGCCACGGCGCTGCTTTTCGCACGCACCACGGTGCACTACCGCGTGTTCCGGTTTCGCCACAGAATGCCGTTGTTGCTTGGGTTTCTGCTGGTGGCGCTGTTTATCTGGTTTGCAGAGAACATCGGCACCTGGTCCCGTGCCTGGATCTACCCGGATCAGTCCGGTGGATGGACGCCGGTTTCCATTTCCAAACTGGGCGCGTGGTATCTCCTGATGATCATTTCCTTCGTTCTGGTGTCGGTGGTTCATCGTCCGCGAACACCGGAAGAATGCCGGTTGCTGGATGGTCGGCCAAGCGCCGGTCAGGCCGACGCTGCCCTTTGAGGTGAAACCACCTCCAGGTGTCAGTGGCTATGACCCGTACCGGACGTCTTGCCGCGAGCCGGGCCTGCCATAAGCTCCAGATCGATCGTTCCCGCTTTTTCGAATTGCAGCGTCAGCGGTATGGACTCGCCCTCCTGAAAACCCTTCTCCACCTGCATGAACATCACGTGGAGGCCGCCAGGCTCCAGCGTCACCGTCTCGCCGGCAGGTATCGTCAGGCCTCCTTTGACAGGACGCATGACCATCACGTCATTGTTCATTTCCATACTGTGCACCTCTACCTTGCCTGCGCGTGGGGAGGTCAGCGACAGGAGCCGGTCATCGCCTGCGCCGGTATTTTCGATCACCATATAACCGCCGCCTGAAGGCTGACCGGGTAGCATGGCCCGCACCCTGGCGTCAGCGATCTTCAGGTCGCCGGCCTCGACGACGTGGCCGGTCTGATGGTCCATGGCCGGCGCTGCGATGGCCGAGGCAAGCAGGGGGAATGCGGCAACCGCCGCGAGGAGAATGTTTGAGCGCATGGTTCTGCCTTTCATGACTGAGCTTTGAACTACCGGAAACCCGGGCTTGGAAAGATCAGACAAGGGCAGGGGGAGCGCGAATGGCGTGTGCTGTCGCGCTGGCGGGGGKGGTGGAAACGCGGTTGCCCCAACAGGGGGCAATGGCGTCGCTTCCGTGCCATATGGGCAGGGCCAGCACTGCGATTTGCGGTGAGGCCGATGAAAATTGGTAGCCGCACGCATGGCCACTTACACATAGCGGGCATTGAGACGCGCGCGGATGCTCGCGACTGTCATCGGATGCCGTGCCGATCCCGTAGGTCGTACAAATGACGAAGCCATGGGAGACCGGTGCAGTCGCAGCCAGGGCCAGCGGCTGCAGCAGCCCCATTAGCAGCGAGATAATGCCAACCGCCGCGAAAAGCTTTGCATCGCGGCGCAGGCTCTCAAACCAGCTTTTGTTACCCGGCCATTGCGTCATCCACGAATGCCTAGCCGATTGCTGGCCGTGCCGCCAGTACCGCCGGCTGCGGCATGGGAGCTCAGAGCTCGTAGAACTCGGCGATCTTGGCCCAGGCTTCTTCTGCCGTGTCGACAAAGGTGATCAGTTCGTCATCACCGGGAGAAATCGTACCCTGTTCGGCCAGGAAGGCCAGATCGATCGCACCTTCCCAGAACTCCTTGCCAAACAGAACCACCGGTACCCGCTCCATGCGCCCGGTCTGAATAAGCGTCAGGGTTTCGAACAGTTCGTCCATCGTGCCGAAGCCACCGGGGAACACGGCAACCGCCTTCGCCCGCATCATGAAGTGCATCTTGCGGATGGCAAAGTAGTGGAAGTTGAAGCAGAGCTCCGGCGTCACATAAAGGTTTGGCGCCTGCTCATGCGGCAACACGATGTTGAGGCCGATGGAGGGCGCGCCGCAATCGGCAGCACCACGATTGCCGGCTTCCATCACGCCCGGTCCACCGCCTGTCACCACCACATATTCGCGGTAATAGGATTTGGCCGATTCTTCCGAGCAAAGCCGCGCGAAATTGCGGGCTTCCTGATAGTAGCGGCTGTTCTTTTCGAGGTTCTTTTTCTGCGTCTCGTTCTTGGCCGCCCAGGCCTCTCCTCCGGGCTCGGGCAGGCGCGCGCCGCCGAAAAGGATTACGGTGGAGCGAATGCCGCGCTCGGCAAGCACCATTTCCGGCTTCAGAAGTTCCAGTTGCAGGCGCACCGGGCGCAATTCGCGCCGCGTCATGAAGTCTTCGTCGTCCCAGGCAAGACGATAGGTTTCCGCGCGTGTTTGCGGTGTGTCGGGCACTTGCCGCGAACGGCGCAGATCCTCATCGGAATGCGGTAGAGGCGTCCAGCCGTTCTCGTCTTTCGAATCCATCGTCATTTATCCGTCCTTTGGCGCGTCCCCGCGCGATCCCGAGATTGACCCCCAGTGACGCTTCGCATAGTTTCCGCGCCGACCTGGGTCATTTTCCCAAACTATGGCTGAGCCTTTAACAGCTTGTTCAATGGAGCCGCAAGCATGACGAGTATCGATGTCGCCGCGCTGGAAACAACAATCGAAAAGGCATTCGACGAGCGCGACGGCGTTTCGACCGACACACGCGGCGAGATTCGCGACGCGGTGGAAGCCGCGCTGCACCTGCTCGACAGTGGCAAGGCGCGGGTTGCCGAGCGTCAGGCAGATGGCTCCTGGAAAGTAAACCAGTGGCTGAAGAAGGCTGTGCTTCTTTCTTTCCGCCTGAACCCGATGCAGGTCATCAAGGGCGGACCGGGTGATGCCGTCTGGTGGGACAAGGTGGCGTCGAAATTCGATGGCTGGAGCGCAAACGAGTTCGAGAAGGCCGGCTTCCGCGCCGTGCCAAACGCCGTTGTGCGTCACTCGGCCTATGTCGCGCCCGGCGTCGTGCTGATGCCGTCCTTCGTTAATCTGGGCGCCTATGTGGGCGAGGGCACCATGGTCGACACCTGGGCCACCGTCGGCTCCTGCGCCCAGATCGGCAGGAATGTGCATCTTTCCGGCGGTGTCGGCATCGGCGGCGTTCTGGAGCCCATGCAGGCCGGCCCCACCATCATCGAGGACCACTGCTTCATCGGCGCGCGCTCCGAAGTGGTTGAAGGCTGCATCGTGCGCGAAGGCTCGGTGCTGGGCATGGGCGTCTATATCGGAAAATCCACCAAGATCGTCGACCGCGCCACGGGCGAGATCTTCTACGGCGAAGTTCCGCCCTACTCGGTGGTCGTCGCCGGTACCATGCCTGGTAAAAACGTACCGGGCGAGAACTGGGGCCCGAGCCTCTACTGCGCCGTGATCGTCAAGCGCGTCGATGAGAAGACCCGCTCCAAGACGTCGATCAACGAACTCCTGCGCGACTGACGAGCGGCGGAGAAGCGCAATGCCCAAGGGACAGATAGCCTGGCTGTTTTTCGGCTTTTCCGGAAGGGTGAGCCGCGCCGCCTTTTTCCTGGCGGGCATGCTTCTGGCTGTCCTGCAGGCCTTCGCGCTCTATCGTTTCACCCTGGCGCCGGAAGGCAGCGGCGCCAGCGGCATGTGGGCGCTGCTTTTCTGGGGCCTCTTCTTCGTTTCGGTCTTTTCCTCGGTGGCGCTCGGCGTCAAGCGTCTGCATGATTTCGGCAAGCCCGGCATTTTTGCTGTCGCGCTCTTTATCCCGATGGTGTCGATCCTCGCCTTCATCGTGCTGTGCCTCTATCCGGGCGATGCGGGCGCAAACGAATATGGCGATCGGACAAACGCGCCGAAGCAATAGAAGGTTTGCCGCGTGACAGGCACGTCCTGTTGGATTATCCCTTGCGCATGACACTGCCGACCGATCCCGCCGCAAACCTTGCCGAACTCATTCGCTGCCCTTCCGTCACACCGGTGGAAGGTCAGGCGCTTTCCGTGCTTCAGGGCATGTTGAAAGCGCTCGACTGCACCGTCGAACGCCCGGTCTTCTCCGAAGAAGGCACGCCCGACATCGAAAATCTCTATGGCAAGCTCGCGGGCGAGGGCCCGCATCTCATGTTTGCCGGTCATACCGATGTCGTGCCGCCGGGCGATGAGAGCGCCTGGAGACATCCGCCCTTTGCCGCCGCCATTGCAGATGGCCAGATGTATGGCCGGGGCGCCGTGGACATGAAGGGCGGCATCGCCTGTTTCGTTGCCGCACTCGCGCGCTATGTGGAAGCCCACGGCAAGCCGAAAGGCTCCGTTTCCTTCCTCATCACCGGCGACGAGGAAGGCCCGGCGCTTAACGGCACGGTCAAGCTTCTCGAATGGGCCGCGGAGCGTGGCGAAAAATGGGACGCCTCGATTGTCGGCGAACCCACAAATCCGGACCGGCTCGGCGACATGATCAAGATCGGCCGGCGTGGTTCGCTCACCGGTCGCATCACCGTCAATGGCCGTCAGGGGCACGTCGCCTATCCGCACCGGGCAGACAATCCGGTGCCGGGCCTCATGCAGCTGCTTGAAGCGCTGCTTGAGACGCCTTTCGATGAAGGCACGGCGGATTTTCAGCCAAGCAATCTGGAAGTCACCACGGTCGATGTGGGCAACACAGCCACCAACGTCATCCCGGCCAGGGCCACGGCGGTCTTCAACATCCGCTTCAATGACACGTGGAGCGTTGAAAGCCTGCAGGCCGAAATCCACAACCGTCTCGACCGTGCCGCAGCGGAAAACCGTCTGCGCAGGGGCGCTGAACAGCCGGTCGAATTCGACATCGACTGGCTTGGCCGCCCGAGCCCCGTTTTCCTGACGCGGGACGAAAAACTGATCGAGACCCTGTCGGTTTCGATCGAGTCCGTGGTCGGGTCGCGTCCACAACTCTCCACCTCCGGCGGCACGTCCGATGCACGCTTCATCAAGGATTATTGCCCCGTCGTGGAGTTTGGTCTTGTCGGCCAGACCATGCACATGGTCGATGAACGGGTGGCACTGTCCGACCTCGAAACCCTGACGCAGATCTATCTGCGCTTCCTTGAAGACTGGTTTGCCTGACGATGCCCTCATTCGCCGAGATCCAGCAGTATCTTGCCGGTGTCTGGCGCATGATGATGGGGCGCTCCGAAGGCCTGCGCCTGCTCGATCTGTCGGCAGACGGCTTCTGGAACTCGTTCTTCGCCATCCTTGTTGCCTTTCCGCCAATGGTCGTTGGGTGGGCTGCGATCTCTAACGAGCTGGCTGGCGTTGAGATTTTCGCCTCCCGCTTCTCGCTGTTCACACGCTTGATGATGACGGATCTCGCCACCTGGATCGTGCCCTATGCCATCCTGGCGCTTGCCGCGCGCCCGGCCGGCATTGCCGACCGGTTTGTGCATTACGTGGTGGCAAACAACTGGGCGTCGGCGCTGTTCGCCTGGGTCACGCTCCCGGCCATGCTCATGCGGCTGCTTTTCCCCGAGGCCGCGGATCTTGCAAATCTTGTCACCTTCCTGATCTTCCTTGCAACGATGGTTCTCTCCTGGCGGCTCACAAACGTCGCCATCGGCAAAGGACCGGCTGTCGCCACAGCCGTCTTCGCAGCCATGTTCGCGGCCTCGCTTGCCGTTCTGTTCACTTTTGAAGGATTGCTTGGGCTCACACGCGCCGGATAGGGCGAAGCTGGCAGCGGCTCGCAGTCAAGCCCACGGGCGTTCAGTAATCCACGCGCGTCAGGTATAGCCCATGCGGCGGGGCAACCGGGCCGCATGCCTTGCGGTCGCGGGCCTCCAGCGCCCGGGTCACATCGTCCGCGCTCCAGCCGCCTTCGCCCACCCGTTTCAGCGTGCCGGCAAAGGAGCGCACCTGATTGTGCAGGAAGGAACGGGCCGAGGCGCGGATTTCAACGAATTCCCCGTTGCGCGCCACCTCCAGCTTTTCCAGCGTCTTGATCGGGCTCTTCGCCTGGCACTGGGCCGCGCGGAACGTGGTGAAATCATGGGTTCCAACCAGCCGCTGCGCGGCCTCATGCATAGCCTCTGCATCGAGCGGTGCCGCCACATGCCAGGCATGGGCGCGGTCAACGGTCAATGGTGGGCGGCGGTTGTGAATGCGGTAGAGATAGTGCCGCGCCCTGGCGGAAAACCGGGCGTCGAAATCATCTGGCACCTGCGCGGCCTCGATCACCGCAACCGTTTCCTCGGCCATTGCAAGATGCGCGTTGATTGCGTTCTGCACGGTGCGCGCTGTCCAGTCGCGCGAAAGGTTGAAATGCGCCACCTGCGCCAGCGCATGAACACCTGTATCGGTGCGTCCGGCACCGAAAAGCGTTACCTCTTCACCGGAAAAGGCGGCAATGGCATTCTCAATTGCCGCCTGCACCGAATGGTGTTTGGCCTGCCGCTGCCAGCCGAAATAGGGTCCGCCATCATACTCGATGTCGATGCGGAAGCGCGCCATGGTCAGAGCCCGCCAAAGGCTGAAGCATAAACGAGTTTTCCTGTGCTGGGTGCGTCATCACCCCAGCGCACCGCCTGCAGTGCCTCGCACTGATACGCGCTCTCGAACTTTGCGGCATCTTCATGCCGATAGCCGAAACGGCCATAATAAGCAGGCTCGCCCAGAACAACAGACAGCGTTTCGCCGGTGGTGATCAAACGCCGATGGGCCTCCTCGACAAGCCGCGCAGCGATACCCTGTCGCTGGTGGGTGGGCGAAACGGCAAGCGGGGCGAGTGCCACGGCGGGAAAGCGGGTGTCGCCGTTCACGACATGAAGGCGCGAGAAGAGCACATGACCGCACACCACGCCTTCAGTTTCAGCCACGAGCGAGAGAACCACGTCGCCATCAGCATGCAACGACTGAACGAGACCCGCCTCGCCATCGCCATCAAAGGCGGTGCATAGCAGGGCATGAACCGCGTCGCGGTCGGCAATGGTTTCGATACGAATGTTCATTGCGCTCATGGAAGTACGGTTCCTTTTTCCAGATTGACACCGCGCAGGAAATCCTGGGCCTGCATCGGTTTGCCGCCGGCGCGTTGCACGCTGGTCAGTCGCACTGCGCCATCGCCGCAGGCGATCGTCAGCTGTTCATCCAGCACTTCACCCGGCGCGCCTTCGCTCTTGCCGATCTCCGCACGCAAAAGTTTGACGCGCTCGGGCTTGCCGCCGAAGGTCATCTCGCACCATGCACCGGGAAAGGGCGAAAGCCCGCGAATGTGATCGTGCACCGCGCGTGCCGGGCGGGTCCAGTCGGCGCGGGTTTCGTCCTTCAGGATCTTTTTGGCATAGGTCGCGCCCTCGTCGGGTTGCGGTGTCAGCGTCAATGTTCCCTTTTCGAGCGCGTCCATGGCTTCGACCATAAGGGAAGCACCCGCATCCTTCAGAACATCATGCAGTTCGCCCCCGGTCATATCGGAGGTGATGGCCACGCGCGTTGTCATGGCAACGGGACCGGTGTCGAGGCCTTCGTCCATTTTCATCACCATCATGCCGGTCTCGGTATCGCCGGCCATGATCGCACGCTGGATGGGGGCAGCACCCCGCCAGCGGGGGAGAAGCGAGGCGTGTCCGTTGAAACAGCCGAGCCGCGTTCCGTCCAGAATGGGTTTGGGTAGAAGAAGCCCGTAGGCCACCACGATGGCGGCATCCGCATCGAGTGCAGAAAATGCGGCCTGCTCGTCCTCAGCCTTGAGCGATTTCGGGGTTCGAACCTCGATGCCGAGCGCTTCTGCGGCCTGATGAACGGGCGATTTGGTGAGTTCCAGTCCACGCCGTCCGGCAGGTCGCGGCGGCTGCGAGTAGACGGCGACGATCTCGTGCCCGGCCTCAGCCAGCGCCTGAAGGGTGGCAACGGAGAAATCCGGAGTGCCCATGAAGATGAGACGAAGTGCCATGCCGCGTGTCCGATGCGTCCAGTCAGTCAAACGAGCGCACCCGCGCTCTTGCGGTGCTTGAAGCGGATTTATCCACTTCCGGTCAAGCCCTGCTGGGCCAATTGCCTCACCTGGCGGGAGTGGGTTAGCCGACCATGCGCGCTGGCGGGCGATCCTTGGCAAGCTTCCTGAACTTGCGCACCACCATGTCGCGCTTGAGCTTCGACAGATAATCGATGAACAAAACACCATTCAGGTGGTCGATCTCGTGCTGAAGGCAGGTGGCGAGCAGACCGTTGGCCTCGACGCTCTGTTGCTTTCCGTCGAGATCGAAATAATTGACGGTCACACCGGCAGGACGTTCCACCTCCGCATAGTAGTCAGGGATGGAAAGGCAGCCTTCCTCGTGCACGTTGCGCGCATCGGTGCTCGCGACGATCTCGGGATTGATCACCACCATGGGTGCAGGCTCTTCGTCCTTTTCCGAAACATCGATCACCAGCATGCGCAATGGTTCACCCACCTGGATGGCGGCAAGGCCGATGCCTGGCGCGTCATACATGGTTGCCAGCATGTCGTTGGCAAATGTGCGCAATTGATCATCAAAGCGCTCGACCGGCTTGGAGGTTTCACGCAGGATCGGGTCGGGAAGAAGAACTAGCGGTCTAATCGTCATGGCGTTCAGGTAAGCCCTGCCTGTGAGAACGTCAATACAGAACACTTGTTCACGTTTTGGTCTTATGATGGTATCACGAATCGTCTAGAGTGCCGGCCATGAATGAGATGTCCGATATTTTTGCCACGCCCGTGGCGCAGTTCGGGGCCAGCACGTTTACGCTTGGCCAGCTCCTGCTTGCCGGCGGTTTCCTGCTTTTTGCGCTGATGATCGCGCTTGTTACCGGGCTGTGGCGCGCGGCGCGCGCCCGCGCGGTGGCGGCGGCAGAGGCCGCCCAGCACGCCCGCGAGGCGGAGGCACGCATGGCCGAGCTCACCCGGGCACAGGCCGAGCTTCAGGGGCGTATGGGCTCGATTGCCGAAGTCTTCGGCAGCAGGCAGGCGGAATTGACCAAGGCCCTTTCAGAGCGGCTCGATGGCATGAGTTCGCGGCTTGGCCAGTCCATCACCGAGCAGACCAAGTCGACCCATGAAAATCTCGCAAAGCTGCAGGAGCGGCTGGCGGTCATCGACACGGCACAGAACAACATTCAGTCGCTCGCCGGCCAGGTGGTCCAGCTTCAGCAGATCCTCTCCAACAAGCAGACGCGCGGCGCCTTTGGCCAGTCGCGTATGGAGGCGATCATTGCCGACGGTCTGCCGCACACGGCCTATGAATTCCAGGCGACGCTTTCCAATGGCAGCCGGCCCGACTGTATCGTCAAGATGCCCAATGATGCGCCATCACTGGTGATCGATGCCAAATTCCCGCTGGAGGCATGGAATGCCATCCGTGCGGCATCCGAAGGCGAGGGCGGTTCGCCCGAAGCCCGAAAAGCCGCCGAATCGGCGTTTCGCCGGGATGTGGAGGTGCATATCAAGGCGATCTCGGAAAAGTATCTCCTGACCGGCGAGACGCAGGACACGGCCTTCATGTTCGTGCCGTCGGAATCGATTTTCGCCGAAATCCACGAGAATTTCGAAAACCTTGTCCAAAGGGCGCACCGGGCACGGGTGGTGATTGTTTCGCCTTCGCTCCTGATGCTTTCGATTCAGGTCATTCAGGCCGTTCTGAAGGATGCGCGCATGCGCGAGCAGGCACATTTGATCCAGGCCGAAGTGGTGCGTCTCATGGAGGATGTCGGCCGGCTCGATGACCGGGTTCGCAAGCTGCAAACCCATTTTATGCAGGCGAACAAGGACATCGACATGATCCTCACCTCGACCGACAAGGTCACCAAGCGCGGGGCTAAGATCGAGGCGCTGGAGCTGGGCGCGGGCGAGACCGAGAAGTCCGGTGGAAGTGACAACCGCCTCGCTCCCAAGAAGCCGAACGACGAGGGCGGACCGGGATCCGGCCAGTTGCGGCTGCGCGTGGTTGACGAATAGTTCGAATATTTTCGAAATAGTATTGACCGTCTCTGAGTGCACGCGTAGACGCCTGCAGATGGAACATGAGACAGCCTCCAGCCAGCTTGAAGCGCTGGGCAATGCCATTCGCCTCCGCATCTACCGCATGCTGGTGCGCGCGGGTGGTGAAGGCATGCCCGTCGGTGCGCTTCAGGAGCGCTTGTCCATGCCGGCCTCCACGCTTTCGCATCATTGCAAGAAGCTTCTGGAGACCGGGTTGATCACGCGTGAACGGCGCGGCACCACGCTGATCTGCCGCGCGCATTACCCTGCCATGCATGCCTTGATCGGGTATCTGGCCGATGAGTGCTGTGCCGACAGCACCACCAGTTCAACCCGGGGAGAGCACTGATCATGGTGCAGGCGTTGACCGCTGAACCTGGTTACCGGCGCATGATCACGGCGCTCGGCATTGCCCAGATCTGCTCCTGGGGCTCGGTTTTCTACAGTTTCCCGCTCATCGCAGAAGCAATGCGCCTTGATCTCGGCTGGTCAAAGCCGCTTCTTTACGGGGGAGCCACGGCGGGTCTGGTTCTGGCTGCACTCGCTGCCTATCCGGTTGGTGCAGCGATCGACCGGGGGCAGGGCCGATGGGTCATGAGTGGCGCGTCGCTCATGGCCGGGCTGCTTTATCTTCTATGGTCGCAGATCGACAGTGTCGCCATGTTCTATGTGGTTGTCCCGCTGCTTGGAGCGCTACAGGCGGCAACACTCTATGAACCGGCCTTCGCTGTGCTCGCCCGCCGGGTCGGTGCACTGGAGGCGCGGCGAGCAATCACCGCGCTCACACTGTGGGGTGGCTTCGCCAGCACCGTATTTGTGCCTTTGGTTCAATGGCTTATCGACACGCTTGACTGGCGCGGCGCGCTGATGGTGCTCGGCGCCATCAACGCCTTTGTCTGCGCCAGCCTCTATTTCGCGGTGATCGACCCCACAAAAGACCGGCCGAAAGAGCCGGCAAGGGACACCGGAACGCCCGAACTTGCCGGTCGCGCTGCCGTTTCCTGGGCCTTTCGCCAGCCGGTCTTCTGGGCGCTGGTGCTTTTTCTCGTGCTTTATGCCGGCGTTTTCTCAAGCCTGAGCTTTCACCTTTACCCGCTTCTCCTCGAACGTGGATTGAGCGCCGGTGAAGTCGTCAGCATCGTCGCCGTCATCGGTCCGGCGCAGGTTGCGGGCCGTATCGCCATCTGGACCTTCACTCCGAAAGCCCCCGTGCGCCGGATCGGCGCGATCATGGTGGGCGTATTTCCGCTGGTCCTCATCGGCTACGCTTTCGCGCCGCCACATATGCTCGTGATTGCTGCCATTGCCGCCTGCTATGGCGCTGCCAATGGCATGATGACAATCGTGCGCGGGCTGGCCGTGCCGGAAATGCTGAGCCGCGAGGCCTATGGCGCGATCAACGGCGCGCTCATAACCCCGTCCCGAATGGTGGAGGCGATTGCGCCGCTGGGCGTTGCCGCTCTCTGGGCGGCAAGTGGCGGCTACGACCTCTATCTGATGCTCGCCTTCGCTGCCACACTGGTCATGGTCGGTGCGTTCTGGACCGCGTCATTCATGGCGCGGCCGAAATTCCCGAAAACGGTCTGAAACCGGAGAATTCCGCTTCGTTTGGCAGGTTTTTTCGGAATTCGCCCTGAAATTCCGAAAAAACAACTCAGCCTGAAAACCGTGCCTTCAGCGCTTCAAGTGCTTCCGCATCCGCCGCCGGCCGGTCCCCGAACGCGGTCACGAGACAAGCCTCGGATCGCAGGATTACACCGTCGTCAAGTACCTTCAGATGGTTCGCCTCAAGCGTCGATCCGGTCGAGGTGATGTCGACGATCACGTCGGCCGATCCGGCCGCCGGAGCGCCTTCGGTCGCGCCGAGGCTTTCCACGATCCGGTAGACCTGAATGCCGTGCTTCTGGGAGAAGAACTGCTGGGTCAGCCGCCAGTATTTCGTGGCGATCCTGAGCCGGCGTCCGTGCCGGTGTCGAAAGTCGGCGGCAACATCGTCGAGATCGGCCATGGTCGAAACGTCGAACCAGACCTCCGGAACTGCGACCACCACATCGGCGCGGCCAAAGCCGAGCCTCGCGGCAATTTCCACCCTGCGTTCCCAGTCGGGAATGGTCTCGCGCACCAGGTCCTCGCCGGTCACGCCGAGATCGACCGTACCGCGCTCCAGTTCGCGCGCAATTTCGGAGGCCGAGAGAAAGGCGATCTCGACACCGTCCACGCCTTCAAGCCTCGCGCGATAGCGGCGGTCGTTCTCCGGCAGATGCACGGTCAGACCGGCCTTTTCGAGCTGTGCCAGAGCGTTTTCCTTGAGGCGACCCTTGGAGGGCAGGGCGAGGGTGATGCTCATGCCGCCGTCTCCCTGAGTGCCGCAACGCGATCGAGCCAGATGGAAAAGCCGACGCCGGGAATGGGCGTCTCCGCACCCAGAAGGGTCAGAAGCCGGTCATAGCGCCCACCGCCAGCCAACACCGTGCCTGTGGGAGAGGCGATCTCGAACACGAACCCGGTGTAATAATCGAGCGGACGGCCGAAGCCGGCATCATAGGTTAGCGCCTCAAGCGGCAGGCCCTCGTCAGAAATCCGCTCAGCGCGGGCGGCGAAGGTTTCGACCGCATCATCGAGGATCAGCCCGTTGTCGGCGGCGAAAGCAGAAAGCCGCTCGCCGGCCTCGGCCAATGGTGTGCGCATGGCGACGAATGCCTTCAGCGCGCTCATTGCCTCATCCGTCAAACGCACACTGCGCAGTTCCGCCTTCTCGATGAGCCGCCGGGAAATCTCCTGCGGCGTGCGTCCGGCTGTGGGTGAAAGGCCTGTCTCTTCCATGACCACGCTGACATGTTCGGCAAGGGCGGCCTCGTCGCCACGCGCCACAAGACCGGCAACGGCGCGTGGCAGATTGGAAGCGGTCTGCGGGTTGGCCAGATCGTCGAGGGCTGCCTGCAGAAGCTTTTGCGAGCCGAAAGCGCGGGTCAGGCGCATCTGCCAGCCGCGTGGCAGGCCAAGGGCCGAAAGCACCGCCTCGAACACGGCCTGATCGCCCAGCGTGACGGATAGCGCGTGGCCCGGCAGAACACGCGTCAAAAGCGCATGTGCATCGGCCAGCGAGCGCGCATCCGCGCCGGCGCGGTCGCTCGCACCAAGATCCTCGATGCCCGCCTGAAAGAACTCGGCTCCGCCCTCGCGCTGCTGACGGAAAACCTCGCCCAGATACGCGTAGCGCTGCGGGGTCGCCGCGCGCTTGTCGATATGGTCGCGGCAGACGGGAATCGTGAACTCGGGTCTGAGGCAGAGATTGGCGCCGGTCTCGCTCTCCGTCAGGAAGATGCGGCGGCGCAGATCCTCACCCGCCATGTCCAGAAACGGATCGGCGGGCTGGATGATGGCGATGTCGGTCAGCACCGCCTCGCGTTCGGCAAAGAGCGCGAAGATGTCGTCGGCAAAATCGGGTGTGCGCAGGGTCATGACTTGGATGCTTCGGCCTGTGCTGCAAGCATCCTGCGCACTGTCTCGACGAGTTCGCCTTCGCTGACGGTCAGCTGCGCCACGCGGGCCTCGCGCCATTCCTCATTGCTTTCGATCTCGGCGGACAGCTTCTTGCCCTCGATCAGATCCTTGATCTGCACCTCGCCATTGGCGCGCTCGTCCGCACCCTGGATGATGGCAAGCGGCGAACCGCGACGGTCGGCGTATTTGAGCTGGTTGCCGAACTTCTTCCAGTTGCCCTGATACATCTCGGCGCGAATGCCGGCGGTGCGCAGCGCCTGCGTGAACTGCTGGTATTTCGCCATTGCCTCGGTGTCGCCGTCCATGACGGTGACGAGGACCGGCGGCAGGACGGGATCCTGACCGAGCTTGCCGAGATTCTTGAGCGCGGTCGCCAGACGCGACACGCCGATGGAAAAGCCCGTTGCCGGAACCGGCTGGCCACGGAAGCGCGAGACGAGCCCGTCATACCGCCCGCCACCGCCAACGGAGCCAAAGCGCACGATCTCGCCCTTCTCATTGGGGATTTCGGCGGTCAGCTCGGCCTCGAAAACGGGGCCGGTGTAGTATTCAAGGCCACGCACGACGGAGGGGTCGATGAGGATGCGAGCCTCATCGTAGCCGGCCGCTCGGCAGAGGTTTTCGATTTGCGCGAGTTCTGAAACACCGGCCTGAAAGGTCTCATTGTCGAGCTGGTCAGTCTTGCCATCGACATAGTCGAGAACGATCTGGGCATTCGCTTCACCCAGCCCCGCACCCTTAGTAAAATCGCCTTCGCCTTCCTTGCCGCCGTCCCAGCGGCCTTCGCCCAGAAGGAGCTTCACGCCTTCAGGGCCAAACTTGTCCAGCTTGTCGATGGCGCGCAGGACGGTGAGCTTCTGCGCCTCGTCAGTGACGCCGATGGCCTCCATCACGCCGTCGAGCACCTTGCGGTTGTTGACGCGGATCACATAGTCGCCGCGGGCAATGCCCAGCGCTTCCATGACATCGGCCATCATCATGCACATCTCGGCATCGGCGGCCACGCCCGGCGCCCCCACCGTGTCGGCGTCGAACTGCATGAACTGGCGGAAACGGCCCGGTCCCGGCTTCTCGTTGCGGAACACATAGCCCGCCCGGTAGGTGCGGTAGGGAAGCTGGATATCGTTAAAGTTCTCGGCCACGTGACGCGCCAGCGGGGCGGTCAGGTCGTAGCGTAGCGAGAGCCACTGCTCATCATCGTCCTGAACGGAGAACACGCCCTCGTTCGGCCGGTCCTGATCGGGCAGGAATTTG
Organism: Nitratireductor sp.; assembly: GCF_017794765.1. Lineage (GTDB taxonomy): Bacteria > Pseudomonadota > Alphaproteobacteria > Rhizobiales > Rhizobiaceae > Nitratireductor. The sequence continues at coordinate 1,483,252 of NZ_CP051236.1, forward strand.
CCGAGCGCGTCGGTATATTCGAAAATGGGCGTCTCGACCGGGTCGAAACCATAGCGCTCATAGACCTCGCGGATCTTTGCGCACATCTCGTCCACGGCGCGAATGTCGCCTGCATGGCGGTCGACAAAGCCGCGTGGGAGCCTCGCCCGGGTCTTGTCAGCCTTTTTAGCCATGTCGAAATCCGTCCGTGAAAAGAAGAAAACCGCGCCCCGAAAGGGGGCGCGGCTGTCCTAGCCGATCATGGTCGAAGCGGCAAGGCCGAAGCGGGAAGCCCCCCGGCGTCAGCCGACGATACGAAGGTTGGAAAGCTCGTCGCCAATGGCCTTGAAGGCGTCGTCCAGATCGCCGCCGGTGGCGTTCCAGAAGAGTTTCACCGGCTTGCCGTTTCCGTCCTTGCGCGTGCGCGAGTCGGAAGAGCAGGCCTTCAGGGCATCGATCTGCTTCTTCTCGGTGGAATCGCGGCTGTCGAGATCGAGCGCGACCGTCATCACGATGATGTTGTCGCTCTTCGCATTCTCACAGATGGCGCTCATATGACTGGTCATTGCCGCCGAGTAGTTGCTGTTGGAGTAGTTGTATTCGCTGACACCGGTAGCGCCCTTGAAAAGGCGGCTTTCACCGGCGCGATTTCTCACATAGCCATAATTGGAATAGATCGACTTGTTGCCGGCAAGGTCGTTGCCACCCGAGCGGTAGTAGGTGCCCGAATAGCTTTGGGCGGTGATGCTGGTGGGCGTGTAATAGGTGTTCGCGCCGTCGGTCAGGACGATGACCACCTTGTCGTTGCCCTTCTCATTGTCAGGTCGGCCCTCGGTGAAAGGTGCGCGGCCGGAAACCACCCGCCAACCCCAGGCAAGACCTTCGGTTACATTGGTTGCGCCACCGGCATCCATATCGTCGATGGCGGCATTGATCTTGTTCAGACCTTCGGTTTTGCCAACATCGGTCAACGGGGTGACCGGCTTGGTGCTGCAACTCGCATTCGGGCCCTCGTTGATGCCCATGCTGCCTGTTTCATAGGGGGTGAAATATTTCGGCATATAGGCCTGGTCATAGGCGGCGGAGGTCGAGCCGCTGGTAAAATCGTCCCACCAGTTGTTGTTGGCCGGACGCCAGCTTGAATCGGTCTGGTCCGTTTCATCCGGTGCGAACATCGGGACGAAAAGGCTCTTCGGATTGCTGCTGTCGGGCGCATCGTCATTGATGTTCAGCGGATAGGGGCGCATTTCCACGCAACCGGCCCAATTGGTAAAGCGGTCATATGTCGTGGTTTTTGTCTCAACCCATCCCCAGCTCCGGCAGGAGCCGTTGTTTCGATAGCGGGTGCATTCATAGTTCCATTCAGACGTAGTGCCTGAAATGCGCTTCATCTGGTCGTAGAGCGTAAAACGGGTGACCTTCTGGCCTTCCTCGTCTCCCCAGCCGCTGCCACGCTTGTAATAGACGCCGCCTGACTGTTCGACGCGCTTGTTCGGATCGGCCGCCTTCATCGTCGACCAGTCGAAATTCTCATGATGAACGGGCGACACGCCGTCCGTGTCCATCCAGCTTGCACTGGCGTTGTCCGGGCCCACATTCACGGATGCCGCGAACGGCACGACGCCGAACTGCACGGGCTTCTGGATCTGTTTCATCTGCGCGCCCTCGGCGGCGATGGTCTTCACCAGTTCCTTCGCGGCCTTCTTCAGGATTGTCAGACGCTTCTCGAACGATCCGGTCGACGTGTAGTCCATCGATCCGGAATTATCGAGCACGAGTGCCACTTCCAGCGTGTTCTTGAGGCGAATTTCGCTCTGAGCGCGGAAGTCGATCTTCGTTTCCTCATCGATGGCTTCTTTTCGCAGCTTCTGAAACACCGGATAGAATATCGGCGCATATTTCAGCTCCGCCTCAAGCTTCAGTGTGCCGCCACCGGTGTTCTGATTGGGCAGTGTGATGAGCAGTTTCGTGTTCTCGGGTTTTACGTTGCCGAGATTGGCCTCGAAGAAATCCTTCGCGTAGGCCTTGGCTTCTTCGTCGCTCGCTCCCTGGGTGAGGTAACGGGCAGTGGCGATGCCTGCGGCATCGAGCGCATTCAGCGTCATCTGCCGCTGTCGGGAAATCTGGCTGTAGTCCACCACGAGGGCGGCAACCCCCATGATCGGCGCCATGACGAGCGCCGTCATCATGGCAAAATTGCCGCGACGGTCATGCGCGAATTTCCTGAACATCTGTGCCACCCCACTAAAGGTACTGGTCCAAAATCCCCCTGAAGTGCTTAACCGGTCGTAACCGGTGCGATCGCGGATGCTTTCTTGGTTCTCATGAGGTTAACCCCTTGTCTCAAATGCCCTGCACTTTGACCGGGGTGATAAAACCGGGTGACAGGAAAGCCAGCATCCGATAATTCCGGGCCTGAGCCCTTCTCACCGCACTTCAAATATCCGAGACAACCTGTCCCCCATGCCTCAAGCTCCGCAGATCATCGATACGCTCGACCGCCTCACCGGTTCTTACGACGCCGTCCTTTGCGATGTGTGGGGCGTGGTTCACAACGGTGTCACCGTTTTCCCCGAGGCCTGCGCCGCCCTTTCACGGGCGCGGGCTGCCGGCAAGGCGGTTGTTCTCATCACCAACTCCCCACGCCCGCATCAGGGCGTGGAAGAGCAACTCGGGGCATTGGGAGTTCCCGGCGATGCATGGGATCGTGTCGTGACCTCCGGCGATGTGACACGCGACCTGATCCGCACCGCACCACGGCGTCTCTTCCATATCGGGCCTGATCGGGATCAGGCGATTTTCGACGGGATCGACGTGGATCTGGTGGAGGATTTCGAAGCCTCGGGCGTCGTCTGCACCGGCCTGTTCGACGATGAAAACGAGACGCCGGAAGATTATGCGGAGATGCTGCAGCGCCTCAGAATGCGCGACCTGCCGTTTATCTGCGCCAACCCCGACATCATCGTCGAGCGTGGCGACCGTCACATCTGGTGCGCCGGTGCGCTGGCGCGCGATTACGGGCTTCTTGGCGGGCGCACGCTGATTGCCGGCAAGCCGCACCGCCCGATCTATGAGGCAGCGTTCGAGGCGGCCGCCGAGATCATGGGAAGCGAACTGGCGCGCGAAAAGGCGCTCGCCATCGGCGATGGCGTGCTGACCGACGTGAAAGGCGCCGACCAGTATGGCATCGATGTCCTGTTCGTGACCGACGGCATTCACGCGCGCGAATATGGCAATGGCGAAGGGCCGGAGCCTGACCGACTTGCGGCGTTTCTCAAAACCCATGGCCACAATCCCGTGGCGGCCATTCCGCGTCTCAGATAGGGTGCGCGCGTGGCCGGACCGATCAAGCGCATTGCAGATCTGATCGAAATGCCCGCCCCGCTTCGCGGCGGTGTGGTGGCCATCGGCAATTTTGATGGCGTGCATCGCGGCCACCAGTCCGTGCTGGAGCCGGCACTTGAGATTGCCCGGCGCGACAACGTTCCCGCTCTCGTGCTCACCTTCGAACCGCATCCGCGTCAGGTCTTCCGGCCGGATGTCCCGCTTTTTCGCCTCACGCCGGCCCCCATGAAGGCAGCGCTTCTTGGGGCGCTTGGCTTCGATGCGGTTGTCGAGCAGCAGTTCGACCGCGCATTCTTCGGTCTCTCGCCGCAGGACTTCGTGCAGTCCGTTCTGGTCGAGGGGCTTGGCATCACCCATGTGGTGACGGGTTTCGACTTTCATTTCGGAAAGAACCGCGGTGGCACGCCCGAGCTTCTCAAGGCGGCCGGACGGGAACACGGTTTTGGCGTGACCGTGGTGGACGCCTATGCCGATGAGGGCGGGGCGGTGATTTCCTCAAGCCGCATTCGCGGACTTCTGGGCAAGGGCGATGTGGCGGAGGCCACGGGCCTTTTGGGCTATCGCTATACGGTAGAGGCCGAGGTGACCGGTGGCCAGAAGCTCGGCCGCACGCTGGGTTTCCCGACAGCCAATATGGCGTTGCCACCTGAAACCGGCCTCAGCCACGGTATCTACGCCGTGCGTTTTCGTCGGGCCGATGGCAGGCTCTACAACGGCGTGGCGAGTTTTGGCCGCCGCCCGACCGTGACGGAAGAGGGCGCGCCGCTTCTGGAAACCTTCCTGTTTGATTTTGACGGTGATCTCTATGGGGAGGTCTGTTCGGTCTCGCTGTTTTCCTTTCTGCGCGGCGAGGAGAAATTCGACGGGCTCGAAGCACTCGTTGCCCAGATGAAGAGCGACGAGGCAGAAGCCCGCGCCCTGCTGGCCGAAGTGAAACCCATGTCCGCCCTCGATCTGACGCTTGCGTTCGACGGGCTGGCCGCGTGAGGCCAATCGCCTCTTTATTCTTGTCGCAGCGTCGGCTAAAAGCCGTTCCCATGATGACACGCGCCGGTTTCATACCGATTGCCATACGAATTATTGGCCCGGCCTTCCGTGCGGCCTGAGTGCTGCGGAAGGTCCGGGTTGTTGCCGCGCGTCACACGCGCTTTTTCCGAATTCCGATAATGGCTATGGCAGGGCCATCGCAGGCTTTGCCCATCTCACGGCGAGAACATGACCGATACGTCCGAAAAGATCGACTATTCCAAGACCCTCAACCTGCCGCAGACCGAGTTTCCCATGCGCGCGGGACTGCCGAAGAAAGAGCCCGAGATCGTCGCCCGCTGGCAGGAGATGGATCTTTACCGCCTGCTGCGCGAGGACGCGGCGGGGCGCGAAAAATTCGTGCTCCATGACGGTCCGCCCTATGCCAATGGCAACATCCATATCGGACACGCGCTGAACAAGGTTTTGAAGGACATCATCACGCGCTCCTTCCAGATGCGCGGCTATGATGCCAATTACGTGCCGGGCTGGGACTGCCACGGCCTGCCCATTGAATGGAAGATCGAGGAACAGTACCGCGCCAGGGGCAAGAATAAGGACGAGGTTCCGGTCAACGAATTCCGCCAGGAATGCCGCGAGTTCGCCAGCCACTGGATCAGGGTTCAGTCGGAAGAGTTTTTGCGGCTGGGTATCGAGGGCGACTTCAAGAACCCCTACACGACGATGAACTTCCACGCCGAGGCGCGGATCGCCGGCGAGCTTTTGAAGTTCGCCATGTCCGGCCAGCTCTACCGCGGCTCCAAGCCGGTGATGTGGAGCGTGGTGGAGCGCACGGCACTCGCCGAGGCGGAAGTGGAATACCAGGATGTCGAAAGCGACATGATCTGGGTGAAGTTTCCGGTGGTGGAAGGCGAACTCTCTGATGCCTTTGTTGTGATCTGGACGACCACGCCATGGACAATCCCCGGCAACCGCGCCATCGCCTATTCGCCGCGCATCTCGTATGGCCTCTACGAGGTCACGGCGGCGGAGAACGATTTTGGTCCTCAGGCAGGCGAAAAGCTGATTTTCGCTGATGCGCTGGCGGGAGAGTCTTTCGCCAAGGCGAAGCTTGAACACAAGCGCCTGCGCGATGTTTCAGCCGATGAACTCGGTGCCATCACCTGCGCACACCCCCTCAAGGGCCTCGGCGGCGGGTATGATTTCACCGTGCCGCTTCTCGCCGGCGATCACGTGACCGACGATGCCGGTACGGGCTTCGTCCACACCGCCCCCGGCCACGGTCGCGAGGACTTTGATGCCTGGATGGATGCAGCCCGCGATCTTGCGGCACGCGGCATCGATCCGGCCATCCCCTTCACCGTGGACGATGCCGGCTACTTCACCAAGGACGCGCCAGGTTTCGGTCCCGACCGCGAGGGCGGGGCCGCACGCGTCATCGACGACAAGGGCAAAAAGGGCGACGCCAACAAGGCCGTCATCGAGGCGCTCATCGCGCGCGACATGCTTTTCGCGCGTGGCCGCCTGAAGCACTCCTATCCGCATTCTTGGCGGTCGAAAAAGCCGGTCATCTTCCGCAACACGCCGCAATGGTTCGTCTATATGGACAAGGACCTTGGCGACGCTTCAACGCTGCGTTCGCGTGCGCTTAAGGCCATTGACGAGACCCGCTTCGTGCCGGCGGCCGGTCAGTCGCGCCTGCGCGCCATGATCGCCGATCGGCCCGACTGGGTGCTCTCGCGCCAGCGGGCCTGGGGCGTGCCGATCTGCGTCTTTGCCGATGAAGACGGCAATGTGCTGCAGGACGAGGCGGTCAACCAGCGGATCCTGGAAGCTTTTGAGGCCGAGGGCGCGGATGCATGGTTTGCCGAAGGCGCGCGCGAGCGTTTTCTGGGCGAGCGCGCTGGCGAGCCGTGGCAGCAGGTCATGGACATTCTCGATGTGTGGTTCGATTCCGGCTCCACCCACACCTTTACGCTGGAAGACCGGCCAGACCTGAAGTGGCCCGCCGATGTCTATCTCGAAGGCTCCGACCAGCATCGCGGCTGGTTCCACTCCTCGCTTCTGGAAAGCTGCGCGACGCGGGGCAGGGCGCCTTACGACACCGTGATCACCCATGGTTTCACCATGGCGGAAGACGGTCGCAAGATGTCGAAATCGCTCGGCAACCAGACCTTTCCGCAGGATATCATGAACCAGTCGGGGGCCGACATTCTGCGCCTGTGGGTCGCCACCACCGATTACTGGGAAGACCAGCGGCTCGGCAAGGCGATCATCCAGACCAATGTCGATGCCTATCGCAAGCTCAGAAACACCATCCGCTGGATGCTCGGCACGCTGGCGCATGACACGGGTGAAACCGTGCCGCTGGCCGACATGCCGGAGCTGGAGCGCCTCATGCTCCACCGTCTGGCCGAGCTCGATGAGCTGGTGCGCAAGGGTTATGACAATTTCGACTTCAAGCGCATCATCCGCTCGCTGCTCGATTTCATGGTGGTCGAACTCTCCGCATTTTATTTCGATGTTCGCAAGGACGCGCTTTATTGTGATGCGCCTTCGAGCACGCGCCGCAAGGCATCGCTCCAGGTGGTACGAACCCTGTTCGACTGCGTGGTGACATGGCTCGCACCCATGCTGCCTTTCACCATGGAAGAGGCATGGCTTGAGCGTCATCCCGATGCGCGTTCGGTGCACCTGGAGCAATTCCCCGCCGTGCCACAGGAATGGCGCGATGCGGAGCTCGCCGAGAAATGGCGGAAAATCCGGCAGGTGCGCCGCGTCGTCACCGGCGCGCTGGAGATTGAGCGCAAGGAAAAGACCATCGGCTCCTCGCTTGAGGCCGCTCCGGTGGTTTATGTGAACGATGACGGGCTGCAGAAGGCGATCGCCGACCGCGACATGGCCGAAATCTGCATCACCTCCGGCATCGATATCCGCCACGAGGCGCCGCCGGCTAGTGCCTTCACACTCGATGAGGTGCCGGGCGTCGGCGTTGTCTTTGCCCGCGCCACGGGCGAGAAGTGCGCGCGTTCATGGCGCTATACGGATGATGTGGGCTCCGATCCCGAGTTTCCGGATGTGTCGGCACGCGATGCGGCTGCCCTGCGTGAACTCAGGGCGCTCGGCCGATTGTGATTGGCGGGTGAGGGAAGCTTCGGCACTGCCGATTGCTTCCCGTCGCCTCCTTCGCTACAAATGCCGCCAGGTTAAGGATGCCACGTTGTCGCCGGATTCGTGCGCGACAGCGTGATGTGAGTTTCCCGAGGTCCTGGACAGCGGGACGATAAGCAGAATGCAGCACCCGTTTCAGCCGCATTCTGGGAGAGAGGTAGCAGTGAATAGAACGGGTACCACAACATCGCGTCGTTCCGTGCGCATGGTTGCGGCTTCGGGCACATTGTGCCTCTCGGCCGTTCTTTTGTCCGGGTGCGTTGGTGCGCCGACCTACGGAACCGGCAAAACCGCAGATCAGCAGCTTCTGGAAGATGTTACCGGCGTTTTGTCGCTTGGTCCGAAGGACAAGCCCCGCGTTGAATACAAGCCGCGCGCGGGCATTGTCATGCCTTCTTCACGCGAGGTTCTGCCGCCACCGCAGGAAGATGTTGCCGCCGCTGGAAACCCGGCCTGGCCCGAATCGCCGGAAGAGCGCCTTGCGCGGATCCGCGCGGAAGCGACCGAAAACCAGAACAATCCGTTCTACAGATCCCCCGTTGAGCGCGATATCGGCGTGAATGCTCGCGGTGAAGATGGCTTTGTGAACCCGGAAATGGCCAAGAAGCAGCGTGAAGAATACTTCAAGCGCCGTGCGGCCAGCACACAGGGCAGCCCGACCACGCGCCGGTATCTTAGCGAGCCGCCGGTTACCTATCGCCAGCCCGCCGAGACAGCTCCCACGGGTGAACTCGGCGAGGACGAGGCCAAGAAGGCGCGGGCGGCGAAGCGCGCAGCTCAGAAAGACGGCGGCGGTTTCGATCTGCGCCGCCTGTGGCCTTGGGGTTCCTGATAGGGTTTGACGTGAAAAGCGGGCCCGTTGCCCGCTTTTTTAACGCTGCAGTCTGAAAAAGTCCTTCAACAGCACAGCCGCCTCTGCTTCGCCTATGCCCGGGTAGACATCCGGGGCATGATGGCACGTGCGTTGCGTGTAGAAGCGGGCACCGTTGGTCACCGCGCCACCTTTCTCATCGCCGGCGCCAAAATAGAGCCGGCGGATACGCGCGAATGAGATCGCCGCGGCGCACATGGCGCATGGTTCGAGCGTGACATAGAGATCAGCACCGACAAGACGCTCCGAATCCAGACGTGCGCAAGCCTCCCGGATCGCCACGATTTCCGCATGCGCCGTCGGGTCGTTGCATTCCCGGGTGCGGTTGCCGGCGCGCGCGATCACCTTTCCTTCATGCACGATCACCGCACCGACCGGCACCTCGCCGCGGGCTGCGGCAAGACGCGCTTCTTCGAGTGCTTCATCCATGAAGCTCGTGTAGTTCGCTTTCGTCGGTCTCATCACACTTTTTTGCTCGCAACTGGCGATGCGAATTGATACCTAGAACGCCATGCGTCCGGAAGGCCGCATAATGGACGATCAATCATGTCTTTTCCGCATTTCTGCGTATGCAGGTGATTCCACCTGACTGCAAAATGCTTTAGTCGCCTCTATAGCATCGGGTGCGACTTCGGAATCGACTTTCCTGCAGTCCGATCTCTGATTTAAAACACTGGAGTGGTTCCGGCGCACGGGGCGCAACGCGGAATCCCAGGGCAAAAGGCCATCATGACCAAAGACCGACCCAACGACATCAAGCGGGAAACGAAGCCGGGCAAGGGGAAGGATGCGTCCCCGAAGGAGGCTGACAAGGCGGGTGGCGAGCGCATTGCCAAGCGCCTGGCGCGCGCAGGTGTTGCCTCGCGCCGCGATGCCGAAGCAATGATCGAGGCAGGTCGCGTCAGCGTCAACGGCAAGGTGCTGGTTTCTCCGGCCTTCAATGTGAGCGCCTCCGACCGGATACTGGTCGACGGAGAGCCGCTGCCTGCGGTTGAGCGCACGCGGCTCTTTCTCTTCCACAAGCCCGGTGGTGTGGTTACCACAAACCGTGACCCGGAAGGACGCAAGACCATCTTCGACGTTTTGCCGGAAGGTTTGCCGCGCCTGATTACGGTGGGGCGTCTCGACATCAACACGGAAGGTCTCATCGTCCTGACCAATGATGGCGGGCTGGCACGCGCGCTGGAACTGCCGGAAACCGGCTGGTTGCGCCGTTATCGGGTGCGTGTCCACGGCAAGGTCGATGCGACGGCGCTCGAAAGCCTCAAGGATGGCATCGCTGTCGATGGGGTCTTCTACGGTGCTATCGAAGCCACACTCGACCGGGAGCAGGGGAGCAATGCCTGGCTGACACTCGGTCTGCGCGAAGGCAAGAACCGCGAGGTCAAGAATGTGCTCGGGGCGCTGGGCCTTGAGGTTACCCGCCTGATCCGCATCTCCTACGGGCCCTTTCAACTTGGGACGCTGGGGGAGGGCGAGGTGCAGGAGGTCAAGGGCCGCACCCTGCGTGATCAGCTTGGCGAGCGCCTGATCGAAAAGGCGGGCGCCAATTTTGATGCGCCTATCGTGAACCCGTTTTCCAACAAACCGGTCCGTGCAGAACGCAAGCCGCGTGAAGGTGAGGCTGCCGAAAAACAGGGCGGCCGCGAGCGCGAGGGTGGCAAGACCTTTGTCAAGAACCGCAAGCGCGACCGAGAGGAAAAGCGTGAGGCCGCGCGCGACCGTCTCCAGACGACGCGGCCCGGTCGCCGTGAAGACGATCGTGGGCCCCGCCAGAATCGTGGCAGCCATGTCTGGATGGCGCCCGGCGCCCGCCCACAGGGAAAACGCAAGCAGGTCGCTGCCGAAACGGAGACGGATGAGCGTTCGCAGACAGCGCGCAAACCGCGCCGGGAAGGCGGAGCACAGACACGGGGTGACAAGCCGTTTCGTCCGCGCGGCGACAAGCCTTTTGACCGGGATCGTCCAGAGCGCGGCGAGCGTGGTGACAACAGACCGCGTTTTTCAAAAGGGGACAAGCCTGAGGCCGATGCGCGCGAGAAAAGACCTTTCCGTTCACGCGACGATCGCCCGGCTTCCGGTGACAAGCCTCGTTTCTCGAAGAGCGGCAGGCCGAGTGGGAAACCTGCTGGAAAGCCGGGGGGCAAACCGGGAGCAGGCAAGAGTTTCGGCAAACCCGGGGGCAAGCCTTCGGGAAAACCTGCGGGCCGCTTTTCGGGCAAGCCGGGCGGCGCGTCGCGCCCCGGCAAAAGCCGCCCCGGTGGCCGAAAACCCGGCAAGCCGGGCGGGGAAGGCTGACCCATGCGCATCGTCGGTGGGGAGTTTCGCGGCCGCACACTGGCTACGCCAAAGTCGGACTCGATCCGGCCGACCACAGACCGCACTCGCCAGGCGCTGTTCAACATTTTCGAGCATCGCTACGCAGGGCGACTTGAGAATGCACGCGTGCTTGATCTTTTTGCCGGCACGGGCGCTCTCGGGCTCGAGGCGCTTTCGCGCGGCTCATCCTTTGCGCTCTTCATCGAAGAGGCCGCCGCCGCCCGCGCCCTGATCCGCACCAATGTGGAAAATCTTGGTCTTCAGGGGCGCAGCAAGATCTTCCGCCGCGATGCGACGCGGATCGGCGAGGTGGGGACGATACAGCCCTTCGATGTTGTTCTGGCCGACCCTCCCTATGGCAGGGGCTTTGGCGAAAAGGCGCTGGCTGCCGCGCTGGAAGGGGGATGGTTGGCGCCCGGCGCGCTGGTGATGGTCGAGGAAGCTGCAGGCTCGCCGTTCGAGCCACCGGAGGGCTTTCGGCTCATCGAACGGCGTGAATACGGTATATCCTGCGCAACCTTTGTCGAGTGCGCCTGAGTTTCGTCACTTTTGCGCCGATAGCTTTGCCTTGTCATGAGCTCGTGGCATTGTGCGCGGGCGCACCATTAAACCGTACAGGGCCTTGTCCATGAGAAATCCCATAGCGAGTGTCGCTCTGAGCGCGGCATTCGCGATCATCCTTGCCGTCGCGGCGCCGTCCATAGCCCCCGCGCAGGAAGCTGAGGACGACACCGCCGTTTCCAGTTTCACCTTAGAGAACGGCCTTGAGGTCGTCGTTATCCCGGACCATCGGGCGCCTGTCGTCACGCACATGCTCTGGTACAAGGTGGGCAGCGCCGATGAGGAACCCGGCAAGTCCGGCATTGCTCATTTTTTCGAACACCTGATGTTCAAGGGAACGAGCACCTATCCCTCCGGCGAATTCTCAGCGACGATTGCCGCCGTGGGCGGCAGCGAAAATGCCTTCACCTCCTATGACTACACGGCCTATTACCAGCAGATCGCTCCGTCCGAACTACCGGACATGATGCGGTTCGAGGCGGACCGGATGCGCAATCTGGTTCTCTCGGAGGAAAACATCGAGACCGAACGTCAGGTGGTGCTCGAAGAGCGGCGCCAGCGCACCGACAACGTTCCCTCTTCAATCCTGTCGGAAGAACTCAACGCAACGCTCTACCAGAACCATCCCTATGGCATTCCGGTCATTGGCTGGCAGCAGGAGATCGAGGCACTCACCCATGAGGATCTGAAAAGCTTCTACGATCGTTTTTATACGCCCAACAACGCCGTGCTGGTGGTGGCGGGCGATGTGAACGCCGATCAGGTGCGTGCCATGGCCAAAGAGACCTATGGCAAGATCGCCCGTGGCCCGGATCTGCCGCCGCGCGCCCGCCCGATGGAGCCCGATCAGAAGACCGCGCGCGATGTTACATTCCGCGATCCGCGCGTCACCGTGCCCAACATGTCGATCAACTGGTATGTGCCTTCCGCACGCAGAGCCGAGAAGGGCGAGTTCGAGGCGCTTGCCATTCTTTCGGAGGTTCTGGGCGAGGGGCTGCGCAGCCGGCTCTATCAGGAACTTGTCGTCAAGCAGGGGATCGCATCCAGCGCCGGCAGCTATCTGCAGGGTGCCGCGTATGATTACTCTGCCTTGGTCATCTATGGTGAGCCTCGTGGCGAGGCTGATCTCGAGACGGTAGAGGCGGCGCTTGTCTCCCAGATCGAGAAAATCAAAAGCGAAGGCATCACACAAAAGGAACTGGACACGGCACGTACAAAGATCCTGCGTGACCAGATTTTCATGCGCGACAGCCAGGTGCGCAGTGCCAACCTATTCGGCGCGGTCCTGGCAACGGGGGGTACGGTCGAGGACATCACCGGCCTGCCGGAGCGGCTTCAAGCGGTCACTGTCGAGGCCGTTAAGGCGGTTGCCAACCGCTATCTCGACATGGACCACGCCGTGAAAGGCTATCTCCTTCCAGAAGAGGGAGACCGCTCGTGAACCAGAAATCGAACTTTCACCCAGGTGCCTTTATGCGCAGTTTCCTCAATTCCGGGGCGCTGCTCGCGCTCATCCTTATTGTCCTTCCGGCTCAGGCCGCGGTTAAGATTCAGGATGTGACTTCGCAAAAAGGCATCGAAGCCTGGCTGGTGGAGGATCACTCCCTGCCCATCATCACCTTCCAGTTTTCCTTCAAGAGCGGGTCTGCTCAGGACCCCGAAGGCAAGGAAGGCTTGGCCAATCTCATGACCGGCCTGTTCGACGAAGGCGCGGGCGATCTCGATTCCGATGCGTTTCAGCTGAAGCTGGAAGAGCTTGGCGCCGAAATGTCATTTCGCACCAGTTCGGATGAAATCTCCGGCCAGGTGCGCATGCTTGCCGAGAACAGCGATGAGGTTCTCGACCTGGTGAGGCTTGCGCTCACCAGTCCGCGCTTCGATGCAGATCCCGTGGAACGCATCCGCAGCCAGATCGCCGTCGGCATCCGCGCCGATGAACGCGATCCGCGCAAACAGGGTGCGCTCAAACTCGCCGAGGCACTGTACGGCGAACATCCATACGCTCACCCCGACGAGGGTACGCTCGAAAGCCTGTCGAACATTTCTCCGGAAGACCTGAAAGCCTTCCACGCCCGCGTCTTCGCCCGTTCAAACCTCACAATCGGCGTGGTGGGTGCAATCGATGCCGAACGCCTGGCAGGCGTTCTCGACACGGTGTTCGGGGATCTGCCTGAAGAAGCCGAGCTCAACCCCGTTGCCGACATCGAGCCGAAACTCGGCCAGGAAATCCGCATCGACTATCCCCTCCCGCAGGCCACGCTCCAGCTTGTCTATCCCGGTGTCGAACGCGACGCCCCGGAATTCTTCTCGGCCTATCTGCTCAACCAGGTCCTCGGTGGCGGGGTGTTTTCCTCGCGTCTGTTCAACGAGGTGCGCGAGAAGCGCGGACTTGCCTATGGCGCGTCCTCCTATCTTCACAGTCGAGACCACGCCCAGTCGCTTGCCATCCAGACGGCCACCGCCGCCGAACGGGCAGGCGAGACGCTTACGGTGATCAAGGATGTGGTCGCGGGCCTGCGCGACGAGGGCCCCACGCGAGAGGAACTCGAGGCGGCCAAGACCTACGTCATCGGCTCCTACGCGATCAACAACCTGGACTCCTCCACGGCCATCGCCCGCACGCTGGTCGGCATGCAGCAGGACGATCTGGGGATTGATTATATCGAACGGCGCGCCGATCTTATCAATGCTGTCACGCTGGACGATGTGAAGGATATCGCGAATCGTCTTCTTTCGCAGGAACCGGCACTGCTGGTGATCGGCCCCGCAGAGCAGGCCCAGAACGGAGGCTAGCGGATGGAAACTGCGTTGGCGAACGATGAGATGAGAGACACGGCTTCAACCGGCGGACCAAGCTTCGCGCTTGCGCTCGGCGGTGGAGGAGCGCGGGGTCTGGCGCACATCCATATCATCGAGACCCTCAATGAACTGGGCATCACGCCGACCGTCATCGCCGGTTCCTCCATCGGCGCCCTGATGGGCGCAGGCTTTGCCGCCGGCATCAGCGGCAAGGACATTCACGCGCATGCCCGCGCGATTCTGGGAAGCCGTACGGAAGTGGCGAGCCGCCTCTGGAAAGCCAGACCCGGAAATTTCGCCGAGATGATGGAAGGCGGGTTCCGCTTCGGCCAGTTCAATGCCGAACGCATCATCAGCGCCTTCCTGCCAGAAGGTGTCCCGCAGACCTTTGAGGAGTTGAAGATCCCGCTGCGAGTAACGGCCACGGATTACTTCCGCCACGAGCTGGCCGTGCTTGAAAACGGAGCCTTGGCGGAAGCTCTTGCAGCCTCGGCCGCCATTCCCGCGGTCTTCCGTCCCGTGGAGCGGGGCGGGCGCACCCTGATCGATGGCGGCATCTACAACCCCGTGCCCTTCGATCTGGTCGAGGGCAGGGCCGACATATTGATTGCCATCGACGTGGTTGGCGCTCCGAATGATACCGGTGGCAAGCCTCCGACCTCCATCGAGCTCATGTTCGGCGCGAGTCAGCTCATGATGCAGTCGATCATTGCCATGAAGCTGGAGCACGGGCGGCCCGATATTCTCATTCGCCCGGCCGTTTCACGCTTTCGCGTGCTCGATTTCATGAAGATCGACGCGATTCTGGCTGAAACAGAAGCCATTCGCGACGAGTTGAAACGGGCGATCGACGCCGCTGTGAGCGACCACGAAAAGGCGCGGGTGTAGTCGGCGTCAGCCAACCGGTTCGTCATCCTGGTTAATACGCTGGCTCTCTCGCTTCGGCTTGATCAGCGGTTCCGGGGTGACCGGGCGCACACGCATCTTGTCATTGCCGGCGTAAATGCCTTCAACGGACTGGATCGCCAGCCGCTCCTCGTCGCGCCGGCGCACATCCTCGACGATCTCGCTGGCAATTTCCTCGCTGGTGCCCAGCGCCTGCAGGGTTTTGCCGCCGAAGAGCAAGGCGGATTCCACCGTCTCGCGCAATTCATACTCCACATCGCGATTGCGCAGGGAAAGCGTGTGCGCGCGGTCGTAGGAACGTACATAAAGGCGCACATGGGGATATTCGTCGCGGATCAGGTTGACGATCTGGTCTGTTGCCGTCACGCCATTGGTGCATACGGCCACGATCTTGGCGTTGCGGATGCCCGCAGCCTCCAGAACCTCCATGCGACGCCCGTCCCCGAAATAGATGCGAAAGCCGAAACGCTCGGCCGCGCGCACACGATCGGCCGAATGATCGATGATGGTCACCTCTGTTCCCCCGGAGAGCAAAACCTGCGAAACCATTTGCCCGAAACGGGAGAAGCCGATCATCATCACATCGGCGCCCGCACCTTCGAAATCTTCATCCATCTCTTCTGTCGGTTCGGTGCGGATCAGCATTTCGCCAAGCCGCACGGAGAGCGGCGTCAACGCCATCGAGACGGTGACGATGGCAATAAGCAGCGAGGCGGTGGACTGCGGAAAGATGAAGGCGGAGGCCGCCGCGGTGAACAGGACAAAGCCGAACTCGCCGCCTTGCGGCAAAAGGGCCGCGACACGCACGGCGCAATTGTGATCGCTGCCGAAGCCTCGGCTGATGCCATAGAGAATGGCTGCCTTCACCAGCATGAGGATCGGCACGGCAACGAGAATGGAAAGCCAGTTCTCGAGCACGATTCTCAGATCGAGCGAAAGGCCGATGGCCAAGAAGAACAAGCCAAGAAGAATACCGCGGAACGGCTCGATATCGGCTTCCAGCTCGTGCCGGAAAGAGGATTCAGCGAGAAGAACACCGGCGATGAAGGCCCCGAGCGCCATGGAAAGCCCTGCCATTTGCATGATGGTGGCCGACCCCAGAACCACGAGCAGAGCTGCAGCGATCATGACCTCCTTCGCGCCCGTGTTGGCGATGATGCGAAAGAGCGGATTCAGCAGGTAGCGACCGGCAACAATAAGCGCGATCACGCTGGCTATCGCGAGCGCAAACCTTTCGAGGCTGATGGTGTCCGCCCCTTCTCCACCGGGGGAGAGCAGTGGAACCAGCGCCAGAAGCGGAGCGATGGCGAGGTCCTGAAACAGCAGGATGGAGAAGGATGTCTGCCCGTATCGGCTGTTGAGTGCGCCCTGCGATTCGAGTGTCTGTACCGAGAATGCGGTGGACGACAGGGCAAGGCCGAAACCGACGACAAAGGCCGCGCCGTAGGACATGTCCGTCAGAAGCAGCGTAAGTGCGGCAAGGGCAAGGCCCGTAACCAACACCTGGATCAGTCCCATACCGAATATGCTGCGCCGCATGGCCCAAAGACGTGCCGGTTTGAGTTCAAGTCCGATGATGAAGAGCAGCAGCACCACACCGAGTTCCGCCACGTGCAGCAATTCCTCTCCATCCGAAATGAGCAGGAGAACGGGACCTATGGCGATGCCGGCGGCAAGATAACCGAGGATTGTGCCAAGCCCTATGCGGGCGAACAGTGGCGCGGCGATCACTGCGCCACCCAGGAGGAGCAGCGGTTCGTAGTAGAGCGGTGCAGCAGTTTCGACGGCCATCGGGGCTCCGGGATATTCTGGGGCGGATCTGGGGAATCTCAGCTTACCATTGCACATGCGCGCTGCGAATCATAAATGGATCAGACCGGTAATCCCGACGCGCGACCAGATTCCAGCCAGGATTGTGATGACAGATCAGAATGAAAAGAAGCAATTGACCGAGCGAGTCGTTGCGCTTGTGGAAGCTGCGAAGCGGGCCGGCGCCGATGCT
Organism: Nitratireductor sp.; assembly: GCF_017794765.1. Taxonomy (GTDB): domain Bacteria; phylum Pseudomonadota; class Alphaproteobacteria; order Rhizobiales; family Rhizobiaceae; genus Nitratireductor. Next base: position 1,500,192 of record NZ_CP051236.1, read on the forward strand.
TCCGATGCGGTGGTGGTGCGCGCGCGATCCAGAAGTGTGTCGGTGCGCCTGGGCAAAGTCGAGGGAACGGAGGCGTCTGAAAGTGATGACATGTCGCTGCGGGTCTTTGTCGGCAGGCAGGTTGCCAGCGTGTCGGCTCCGGCCAATGCAGACCCGACACCACTGGCGGAGCGCGCCGTCGCCATGGCGAAGGCATCGCCGGAAGACCCGTATCAGGGGCTGGCCGAGAAAAACCTCCTCGCGCGTACCATCCCCGACCTCGATCTTTTCGATGGAACGGACGTATCTGCCGAGCGTCTGAAGGAAGACGCTCTGGCCGCCGAGGCAGCGGCGCTCGATGTGCCTGGCGTTACCAATTCATCCGGCTCGGGGGCGAGTGCGGGTTCCGGCGGCCTGGTTCTGGCGACGTCTGAGGGATTTATCGGAGCCTATGAAGCGACACGCTTCTCCCGCTCGGTGAGTGTTCTGGCGGGTGAAGGCACCGGCATGGAACGCGATTACGACTACTCCTCGCGCCTGCACTTTCTGGATCTCGAGGACCCGGAAAAGATCGGCCGCAGCGCTGGCGAACGGGCCGTCCGGCGGCTTAATCCACGCAAGGTGGATACAGGCCGCTACCCGGTCGTTTACGATCCGCGTGTTGCGCGCGGCGTTGCCGGCCATCTGGCATCCGCAATCAATGGGGCCGCGGTTGCGCGCAAATCCAGTTTCCTGCGCGACATGATGGGCAAAAAGGTTGCTGCCGCCGGCATCACGGTAACGGATGATCCGCAGCGTCGGCGGGGCTCTTCCTCTCGCCCGTTCGACGGCGAGGGCGTTGCCGGCGAAAAACTCGTCATGATCGAAGACGGTGTCCTGAAACACTGGTTCCTGTCGACCGCGGTTGCGCGACAGCTGGGGCTGCCGGCCACCAATGGGCGCGGGACACGTGGATCTTCTTCGGTTAATCCGTCTTCCACCAACCTGGCACTTGAACCTGGCACCCAGTCCCCCGAGACTCTGATCAAGGGGATCCGTTCTGGATTTTACGTGACGGAGGTGTTTGGGCAGGGGGTCAATCTCGTAACCGGTGAATACAGCCGTGGTGCTGCCGGCTTCTGGATCGAGAACGGCGAGATCACCTATCCGGTCTCCGAGGTTACCATCGCCTCGAACCTGAAAGACATGTTCTTCAACATGACGGCAGCCAGCGACATTGATCGAAGCTTCGGGACAGCCGCTCCCACCCTGCTTGTGGAAGGCATGACGCTTGCCGGAAAATAGCCCGCACGACCAGACACTTCAGGCCGATCTCGATCTGATCGCAGCCGCAGCGCGGGAGGCAGGCAATATTGCACTCAAATATTTCCGCCGTGACCCGGAAGTATGGTGGAAAGAAGGTGTTTCACCGGTCAGTGAAGCCGATTATGCGGTCGACAGCTTTTTGAGGAGCGAGCTTCTGGCAGCGCGTCCCGATTATGGCTGGCTATCGGAGGAGACGGCGCTTGCAGAGCAGGAATTGGCCCGCGACAGGGTGTTCGTCGTGGATCCCATAGACGGAACAAGGGCGTTTATCGACGGGCGGCCGATCTGGTGCGTCAGCATCGGTGTGGTGCATCGCGGTGTGAGTGTCGTTGGGGTGCTTGAATGCCCGGAGCTTTCCGAAACCTACCAGGCACTGACGGGCGGTGGCGCATTCCGCAACGGCGACCGTCTGACAGTAAAGTCTGCGCGCGATTCATTTGTTGTTGCCGGCCCCAAGGCGATGGTGTCCGGCTTGCCGTCCAGTCTTTTGCAGAAAACCCGGACCCATGGCTACATCCCGTCACTTGCCTATCGCATCGCCATGGTTGCGAGTGGGGCGCTTGATGCGACCTTCGTGAAGCCGAATTCCCATGACTGGGACCTGGCCGCAGCCGACGTGATCCTTCGTGAGGCAGGTGGCGCGATATGCGATGCTGAGGGCAAAGCGCCCTCATACGCCGGACCAGAGCCGAAGAAGGGGGCGCTCGCTGCGGGCAGTGGTTCACTCCTGCAGGCCATGAAGCGTGCCCTGAGGGGCGAGCAGCCGGAAGCCTCGCCATGACCGGAAGCGGTGAAAGCCGGCTCTAAACGGTTCCAAAATCGCAGGAATTACTCTACACGGGCGGTTAGCGATTTGCTTGTTGCCACATTCGTCTGCAAATGGGCTTGACCATGTCTGAGAAAAAAGAGAATTCCCAGCTTCTGCATCTGGTCTTTGGCGGCGAATTGACGTCGTTGACCGGGGTGACCTTCCGCGATCTGGACGAGGTCGACATTGTCGGCATCTATCCGGACTACAAATCCGCGGAGAAAGCCTGGCGCGCCAAGGCGCAGGAGACCGTTGACAACGCGCATATGCGTTATTTCATTGTTCACCTTCACCGCCTGCTCGACCCCGCCTCCGATGAGACCCGGGGATAGCCCCAGGGGTAGCAAGGAACCGCATATGGAAAACAAGGCGACCGCGCCTTCCCCTGCCATGACCGCCAATCGGAAGAAGACTGGCCGCCGCCCTTTAAAGGAGCTGTGGCGCCGTGTTCGCAAACCGCTGGCCAGGTCCCGCTTCGTGAAACAGGCGCTGGCAACGCTCATGGCGGGCGCAATTCGCCTGATTGACCGCACGAATCCGCGCGTGAAGGGATCGCATGATCTGCAGGCGGCTATCGATGCGCATTCGCCGGCAATTGCCGCTCTCTGGCATGGGCAGCACATTCTGGGACCGGCCATCAATCCCCGGCGTCACAAGATTGTGGCGCTGTTTTCCCGCAGCGCCGATGCGGAGCTGAACGCGCTGGTGGCGGAGAAACTCGGTTTCGAGACCGTACGCGGATCCGGTGGCCGGAAAGGCGAACGTGATATCCGCAAAGGCGGCGCCAAGGCGCTCATCATGCTGAAAAGGACCATCGACCGCGGATGCAATGTGGCGATGATCGCAGACATACCGCATGGTACGCCGCGCGAAGCCGGGCTTGGAATTGTTACCCTTGCCCGCATTTCGGGCCGTCCGATCGTGCCTGTTGCGATCGCCACGAGCCGACGCAAGGTGCTGGAGCGCACCTGGGACAAGACGACGATCAACCTGCCATTCGGCCGCAGCGCGGTAATCCTGGGCGAACCCATCTATGTGAAGCCCGACGCCGATGACACGATGATGGAAGAAAAGCGCCGCGAGGTGACCGACGCACTCAACGAGGCAACGCGGCAAGCCTATTCTCTGGTCGATGGTCAATGAGCCATGAGTGAACGCTGGGCTCGCGCCATACTCACAACCTATCGCTGGGCGGGGGCCGCAGCCTTCCCCATGGTTGGCGGCTACATCGTCTGGCGTGCCGGCAAAGGCAAGGAAGACCGGGTTCGCCGGCACGAGCGCTATGGCCGCGCGGGCCACCCGCGCCCCGATGGCCCGCTGATCTGGATGCACGCGGCCAGTGTGGGTGAAACCATGGCCGTGACCGGCCTGATCGAGCATCTTCTGGGCTACGGGATCAACATTGTCCTGACCACTGGAACCGTGACCTCGGCACAGGTTGCGGAAGAACGCCTCGGCGGCGACGTGATCCACCAATATGTGCCGCTCGATCTGAAACCGGCTGTCAGCCGGTTTCTAAACCACTGGCAGCCGGACCTGGCCATCATGGCAGAGTCCGAGATCTGGCCGATGACCATTCTCGAACTGGGCGCACGGCGTGTGCCACAGGTGCTCGTCAATGGCCGGCTTTCGGACCGTTCCTTCGAGCGCTGGAAGAAGCGGGCCTATCTCGCCGAGGCGCTGTTTGAAAATCTCGCGCATGTGGTGGCGCAGTCTGAAGTGGACGGCGAACGTTTCCGAACCCTCGGCGCAAGGCCGGTCACGGTCTCCGGCAATCTCAAGGTCGACACCCATGCACCGCCGGTGGAGAAGGAAGCGCTGGCGACCCTTGAAGAGCAGATCGGCGAACGGGAAACGTGGGCCGCCGTCTCCACACATGAGGGTGAGGAGACGATTGCCGCCGATGTGCATACCAAACTCAAGTCCCGTCACGCCGACCTTTTGACAATCATTGTGCCGAGGCACCCCGAACGGGCCGAAGGGCTGGAGGAAGAGTTCACGGCACGCGGTCTGAAGGTCGCGCGGCGCAGCCGTAACGATACGGTCCTGCCGGAGACGGACATTCTGCTTGGCGATACGATCGGCGAGATGGGACTTTATCTCAGACTGACCGAGGTGGCATTTGTCGGGCGCTCTCTTGCGCAATCGGGCGGGCAGAACCCGATCGAGCCGGCGCGGCTCGGCACGGCGGTGCTTTCGGGCTGCAATGTGCAGAATTTCCGCGATGCCTATCGCCGCCTCATCGACGCCGGCGGCGCGCGGCTGGTGCGCGATGGCGAGATGCTGGCCGGTGGCGTGAACTTCCTGCTCAACAATTATGCGGCACGCCGCACGATGATCAAGGCAGGCCGGGCGGCGGTCGACGACATGTCGGGCGCGTTGAACCGGACGCTGCAGGCGCTCGATCCCTATATCCATCCGCTGATCGTCAAGAGCAGGCTCGAGGGCGACGAGGGTCATGGCTAGCGAGGCACCTCCATTCTGGTGGGAGGCGGCGGACTGGCGGGCCTGGAGCCTTTTGCCGCTGTCAGCGCTCTACGGCCTCGTGGCCGGATACCGGATGGCCTCTGCAAAGCGCGCCAGGGTGGATGTGCCGGTCCTGTGTGTCGGCAATTTCACCGTTGGCGGCGAGGGCAAGACGCCGGTCTCCATCGCGCTTGCCAAACAGGCAAAAAAGCTTGGCCGGAAGCCGGGTTTCCTAACGCGCGGGCATGGTGGCTCAATGGGGGGTGGCTCGATGACGGTCGCGCATCTGGTGGATGCGAAGAAGGATCTCTCGCGCCATGTGGGTGACGAGCCGCTGCTTTTGGCGAGGCATGCGCCGACGCTGGTCGCCCCCGACCGCCTGATGGGCGCGCGGGAGCTGATCGGCATCGGCTGCGATTTCATCATCATGGATGACGGCTTCCAGAGTGCGCGGCTGCACATGGATTATGCGGTGATGGTGGTGGATGCGCGGCGGGGGCTGGGCAATGGCCATGTGATCCCCGGCGGTCCCATGCGCGCGCGGCTGATCGACCAGCTGCGCTATGCGGATGCGATCCTCACCATGGGCGAAGGGAGTGCGGCCGATCATGTGGTGCGCAGGGCCTCGCGGGCGGGACGACCGGTGTTGCAGGCGAGACTGAAGCCGCGCGGTGTGCGCGCGATCCGGGGCGGGCGGTTCCTGGCCTTTGCCGGGATCGGCAACCCGAAGAAATTCTTCGACAGTGTCGCGGAAGCCGGCGGCACGGTGGTGGAGGCGCGGAGCTTTCCGGACCACCACCCCTTCGATGATGACGAGGCGCGCGACCTGATCGCGGCGGCGGAGAAAAACGGGCTTGAGCTCATCACCACCGAGAAGGATCTCGTGCGGCTCAGGGGCGGAAGCGAGGCGCTTTCCGCGCTGGCCGAACACTGCCGCGTGCTGCAGGTGGAAGCGCAGTTCGATGCGCCCGACATGCCGGTGACCATCATCGAAAGCACGATCGAGGCCTGGCGCGAGCGCATTCTGAAATAGGTTAGCTACGCTTCCTGAGTTCCGGATGCATTTCCAGCTCGCGGGCGAGCGAGGTGTCAGCGTTCACATAGGCTTCCTGCCGCGCGACGCTCCAGTATTTCAGATCGTCGAGCTGGATCGGCTGTTCGGTGACGGCGCAGCGCACAAAGGCGCCGGGCGTCATGACCTGAAAATCGCCATCCAGATAGCGAATGCGCGCCTCGCGGGCGCCGGGTCCTTCAAAACGGTTCATCGGTACAACCTCTCATCGGGGTTCCTTGCGCCATATTTCGAAGCAGAGGTCAAGCGCATCGCCTCACCGCCGCCCGAACAGTCGCTCGATATCGGTCAGCTTCAGTTCGATATAGGTCGGCCGGCCGTGATTGCATGTGCCGGAGCCGGGCGTCGCCTCCATCTGGCGGAGCAGCGCGTTCATCTCTTCGGCCCTGAGCCGCCGCCCCGAGCGCACCGAGCCATGGCAGGCCATGGTGGCGGCGATGTGGTCGATCCGCTCTTTCAGCGTGTCGGCGGTGTCGTTCTCGGCAATCTCGTCGGCGAGATCGCGCACCAGCTGCGGCACATCCACCTTGCCAAGCATGGACGGCGTTTCGCGCACGGCGATGGCGCCGGGGCCGAACCGCTCCAGCCCCAGGCCGAACCGGGCGAGGAAGTCCGCATGGGCGGACAGCCGGTCGGCATCCTCCTCCGGCAGGTCGACAATCTCCGGCAAAAGCAGCATCTGCGCGGGGAGCGGACGGGCATGCAGCGCCTCTTTCAGCGCTTCATAAACGAGGCGCTCATGGGCGGCGTGCTGGTCGACAATGACGAGCGAATCCTCCGTCTGCGCGACGATGTAATTCTCATGCACCTGCGCCCGTGCGGCCCCCAGCGGCGCGCGCATCAATTCGGGTGCCGCCTCCACTTCGCCCGCGCGCGCATCGGCGGAAAGCGCTGACCCCACATCGAATGCCGCCTGGCCGGGCTCGGCAAGGCCCGATGCCGTGCTCATCTCCAGCGGACGGGTGGGGGAGGTGGCTGCACTCCAGCCATGCGCAGGGCGCGGCGGCGGCGTGTAGCGCTGTGGCGTGGCGTGGCCCGCTGCCCGCTGCTCCGGCCTCTGGAAGGCGGCGAACATGGCGTCGGCCCCGGAGGTGGAGGCGCGCATGCCGCTCATCTCCAGCGCATGGCGGATCGCGCCGACGATCAGCCCGCGCACCAGCCCCGGATCGCGAAAGCGCACATCGGCCTTGGCCGGGTGCACATTGACATCGACCAGCGCCGGATCGAGCGTGATGAACAGCGCCGCCACCGCATGCCGGTCGCGCGGCAGCGCGTCCATATAGGCGCCGCGAATGGCGCCGGTCAGAAGCTTGTCGCGCACGGGCCGGCCATTCACATAGAAATATTGCAGCATCGCATTGCCGCGCGAGAAGGAGGGGATCGACGCATGGCCCGAAAGCGCCACGCCCTCACGCGCGGCCTCGATGGGCAGCGTGTTGTCGGCAAAGTCGCGGCCCATCACCTGCGCGATGCGGCGCAGAAGCCCCTCGCCATCGGCGGGCACGGCGGGCAGCTCCAGCGTGTTGCGGTCGGAGCCCGTCAGCGTGAAGCGCACATGGGGGAAGGCGAGCGCCATGCGCTTCACCACCTCGGTGATGGCGGCAGTTTCGGCGCGCTCGCTCTTCATGAATTTGAGCCTTGCGGGCGTGGCGAAAAAGAGGTCGCGCACCTCCACCGTCGTGCCGCGATTGGCGGCCACGGGCTTCACCACTGAGACGCGCCCGCCCTCGACGGAAATCTCCGCCGCACTGTCGGCCCCTTCGGGCCGCGAGCGCAACGAAAGCCGCGCCACCGAGCCGATGGAGGGCAGCGCCTCGCCGCGAAAGCCGAGCGAACGAATGTCGTGAATATCGTCGGTGAGTTTCGACGTGCAATGGCGCGAGACGGCGAGCGGCAGCTCTTCGGGCGGCATGCCGCCGCCATTGTCGGTGACGCGGATCAGCGAAAGCCCGCCGCCGGCTGTCGCCACCTCGATGCGTGTCGCGCCCGCATCGAGCGCGTTTTCCACCAGCTCCTTCACCACGCTCGCGGGGCGCTCGATCACCTCGCCAGCGGCGATCTGGTTGATCACGGTATCGGTGAGCTGGCGAATGGTGCGGGGGGCTGTGGTCATGGGGGCGATTTTACGGGGATTCGGGGGTGGGGAGAAGGGTGGGGTGGTGAATACAACCCCCTTCTCCCCGCAGGTGGGGAGAAGGGGGCGCAGGCGCTGATGCCTTTCCACAGGCGCGGCATCTCTGTGCCTTCACCCTCATCCTGAGCTTGTCGAAGGGCGGGGGTGAAGGCACGCACCGCGCTTGACGCTGTTCCGTTCATGCCGCCCTCGCCCTTCGACAAGCTCAGGATGAGGGCTGTGGAACAATTCCATGGGTGTCAGGTAGGGATTTGTCTGTCAGAAAAGGCTCATGCTCCGGGGGTCAGAAAGAGCATGAAAGGATGATATTGAATTCCGAAAATATGCTGAAAATTATAATTATTCAAATATCAATAAGTAAACATATCAATGTTAACTATTCATCCCCTCGTATAGCTGTAGACATGCAGCTTGATCAATAATCAGAAGACCTCGCAGAATCTCCGTTGTCTCTGATAGAACAGAGTTTCGTGTTTCGTTTGTTTTCATTTTGAACTTATGAGCAATAGATCCTCTTTTGGTTCCGAAGGCGTTCAATGCTGCAGAAACAGTAAGATTAGTTTCCTCTGGGTCGATGCCGATCGGTAAAAGCAAACTCCTCTGATTTGCTGTTGTAATTCCATGATTAGATTTAACATCAATATTGATATTCGAGACTGCTATCGAGGCGAAGTCAAGTAAATTGGAGGCAACCGAGGATTTTATTTTACGCCGTGAAATTTCGTCGTCGACTTGCTTAATTGCCTCGTGCGCGACGATACTAAGCATGGCGCGACAAACTCGTTTTTCCTTCTTAAATTGTGTGTGGGCTTCTCGAGATATGAGCAAGACGATGTCCTCAATGTACTGCTCAAATGCAGAGTGAGAAAGTAGAATATACGACTGAACTTTTAAGTGGTCGAGCTCAGTTCGGCATTCACTCTCAGGTACTCTGATCAATATCTTTTTGATGTTTTTCAGAGATGTTCGTAGCGAGATGTAAGGATCAGTTGGTGACTTCATCTGCAATAGCCGGAATGTTTATAAGAATTCCTGATCTTTTAGAAATTTCATCATAAAATAGTGTAAATCTTGTCTTAGTTGATGTTATAGATTTTGTTGTAGTTTCTACAGATCGCCTAAAGTCATCAATATCTGAAACGTCTTTATAGCATTGAATGAAATTTATTTTATTTTCCAAAGCCCATTCCCTGACTTGATTGTGAGAAAGGGCGCCGACAAGTACATCAAAAATGGCTCTATTAAATTGATTTTCGTATTCACCGTTTGTGAATTTTCTACAAAATTTCCTATCAGGAAATATTTTAAGACCCGCATCAATGGCTTCATTCATGTTGTCCAGATGAGATATGACATTATTCACCTCACTGGGGTTTTGGGCAAAGGCGTTATTATACTGAATGCAAAGCTCGTCGATGAAGTTCTTAAGGTCGCCAGCGTAAACGATGTCTGGATCTGAAAACGCTAGAAAGCGGGCTGCCAGTTCGACGTCGTTCATACGTGGATCTGGTCGCTGTTTTGAAATCAGTTGATGTAGCGGGCCTATAGTTTCAGTCCACTGAATAAGGAACTTCAAGAAATCGCCAGGATGCAATGACATGCGAAGTTCCATGGGAGAGAGCTTTACAGAGCCGGAATTCAAACGGTGAAATATTTCATAAAGAACACGTTCGTCCTCCCATCCTCGGATTACAGCAGTGCGTTGCGTTTGATTAAGTAATTCGAAGCTCCATTGATCGTTTTTCTCTATTTCGTCCCAAGTTTTTCCCTCTAGTTCCTTTAGAACGCGAAGTTTTTTTAGTCTGAATGCCTGTCCACTGGGGAGTGAGCCGTCAATGAATTCTTTAATTGTTAAAAGGCGTTGTTTTCCATCAAGTACTAGGAATGATCTAGTGCTGCCACTGCTGGCAGAGAGCAAAATCTGTGGGATAGGGACGCCCAAAAAAAGCGATTCAATAAAGCTTATTTTAGTCTGTGTTGACCATACATTGCGGCGTTGAAATTCGGGTGTAAGATCTATTTGATTTCCAATTTGCCGATATAAAGTTTCGATCGTCCAATCGGTCGGCGAAATGAGCAGGGACGAAAAATCAGCGGCCGTTACATTGGGTGTGCCAGCCTCTTCCGTGGGCTCTTGTTCTTCGAACGGTTCATCTCTGTCTTCGTAGGCCAAGCGGATCTCCAGTGTAACTTTGGCAGCCTAAGTTGGTTGCATCCCAGTCAATCAAATCCTAATGATTGATGCTATTCAAGTCATGGAATTCCCAATTGACAGCACTCTTCGTCAGTTTGCCAGAGCGGCGGTTGTCTCCATCAGGTTGAGTATAGGTAGTAGCCTGTACCGAACGCCATGCCCCCTGCCCCCCCCATCCATCCCCTCCCGTCACAATCCCCTTCCAAAAAATCATTTTAAGCTTGAAGCAATTTGGCATAGGATGCTGTATGCTCCGCTCAGGCGTCAGGAGTGCAAGCGCCCTTGCGGCGCGCAGGGCACCCTCTGGCGAAGGGTTTTTCCGCATTTGCGCGGAGGTCAGGTGAGACCATCTGGCTGCAGACGGCTTGAAAGAGCGCAACCGCATCAGGAAGGCATGAATGACTATGGAAGCACAGAAATCCGCGGCGAAATCGTCCAAATCGACATTCGTGTGGGACGATCCCTTCCTCATGGAAGAGCAGCTCACCGATGAAGAGCGCATGATCCGCGATGCGGCCGCCGCCTTCGCCGCCGACAAGCTCAGCCCCCGCATCGAGCATGCATACATGAACGAGGAAACCGACCCGGAAATCTTCCGCGAGATGGGCGCGGCGGGGCTTTTGGGCGTGACGGTGCCGGAGGAATATGGCGGCGTGGGGGCCGGCTATGTGTCCTACGGGCTGGTGGCGCGCGAGGTGGAGCGCATCGATTCGGGCTATCGCTCCATGATGAGCGTGCAGTCCTCGCTGGTGATGTACCCGATCCATGCCTATGGCTCGGAAGAACAGCGCAAGAAATATCTGCCGAAACTGGCGTCGGGCGAGTGGATCGGCTGTTTCGGCCTCACCGAGCCGGATGCGGGCTCCGATCCCGGCGGCATGAAGACGCGCGCCGACAAGATCGACGGCGGCTACAGGCTCACCGGCTCGAAAATGTGGATCTCCAATTCGCCGATTGCCGATGTGTTCGTGGTGTGGGCGAAATCGGCGGCCCATGGCGGCAAGATCCGCGGTTTCGTCTTGGAAAAGGGCATGAAGGGGCTTTCCGCGCCGAAGATCGGCGGCAAGCTTTCGCTGCGCGCCTCGATCACCGGCGAGATCGTGATGGATGGCGTGGAAGTGGGCGAGGATGCGCTTTTGCCCAATGCGGAAGGGCTTGGTGGGCCGTTCGGCTGTCTGAACCGCGCGCGCTATGGTATTTCCTGGGGCGCGATGGGGGCGGCGGAAGATTGCTGGCACCGCGCGCGGCAATATGGGCTCGACCGCAAGCAGTTCGACAAGCCGCTGGCGCAGACGCAGCTTTTCCAGAAGAAGCTCGCCGACATGCAGACGGAAATCGCGCTCGGGCTTCAGGGGAGCCTGCGGGTCGGCCGGCTGTTTGACGAGGGCAAGATGGCGCCGGAGATGATCTCGGTCGTCAAGCGCAACAATTGCGGCAAGGCGCTGGAGATCGCGCGCATGGCCCGCGACATGCATGGCGGCAACGGTATCCAGATCGAATATCACGTGATGCGCCATGCGCAGAACCTGGAGACGGTGAACACCTATGAGGGCACGCATGACGTTCACGCGCTGATCCTCGGCCGCGCGCAGACGGGGCTGCAGGCGTTTTTCTGATCGGGTGACGCGCGTATCGCGCTGGTGAATTGAGAAGGGGCGGGTGCTGCGGTGCCTGCCCTTTTTTGTTGCGGGTGGCACTCGCCCCTCATCCGCCTGCCGGCACCTTCTCCCCGTGAACGGGGAGAAGGAGGAGGTGGAGAGGCTGGGCTCGTTGTTTGAGATTGGCTGGAACGTTGAGGTCCCCCTCTCCCCGCGCGCGGGGAGAGGGTAAGGGTGAGGGGCGGGCGGCGGAGGAGCGTTGCAGAAAAGCAGGTGGTCGAAAGCGGTGTCACTCTGTAGTAGAGGAGGGAAAGCCTGTCCCCGTTCGATCCGAGGTGTTCATGACCGCGTCTTTTCTCTCCCATCTGCGCTTAGAACTCGATGGCCTGAAAGAGGCGGGGCTTTATAAATCCGAGCGGGTCATCACCTCCATGCAGTCGGCCAGGATCGAGAGCGGCGGGCGGACGGTGCTGAACTTCTGCGCCAACAATTATCTGGGCCTTGCCGACAATGAGGAACTGCGCGAGGCGGCCAAGGCAGCGCTTGACCGCTATGGCTACGGCATGGCCTCGGTGCGCTTCATCTGCGGCACGCAGGAAGAGCACAAGGCGCTGGAAGCGAAGATTTCCGGCTTTTTGGGCTATGAGGACACGATCCTCTATTCCTCGTGCTTCGATGCCAATGCGGGGCTTTTCGAGACGCTGCTGGGACCGGAGGATGCGATCATTTCCGATGCGCTCAACCATGCGTCGATCATCGACGGGGTGCGGCTTTGCAAGGCCCAGCGCCACCGCTATGCCAACAACGACATGGCAGCACTTGAGGAATGTCTGAAACGGGCCGAGGGCGCGCGCTTCAGGCTGATCGCCACTGATGGCGTCTTCTCCATGGATGGCATCGTCGCCAATCTGGGCGCGGTCTGCGATCTCGCCGAAAAATACGATGCGATGGTGATGGTGGACGACAGCCATGCGGTCGGTTTCGTGGGCGAGAACGGGCGCGGCACGCCGGAGCATTGCGGCGTGGAAGGTCGGGTCGACATCATGACGGGCACGCTGGGCAAAGCGCTGGGCGGGGCCTCTGGCGGCTATACCTGTGCGAAGGCGGAAGTGGTCGACTGGCTGCGCCAGCGCTCGCGGCCCTATCTCTTTTCCAACACGCTGGCGCCGGTGATCGCGGCGGCTTCGCTAAAAGTGTTCGACATGGTGGCGGGTGGGGCGGCCTTGCGCAAAAGGCTTTACGACAATGCGGCACGCTTTCGCGCGGGGATGGAGAAATACGGCTTTAAGCTTGCGGGCGCCGACCATCCGATCATTCCGGTGATGCTGGGCGATGCAGCCCTTGCGGAGAAAATGGCTGCGCGGCTTCTGGAGGAGGGGATCTATGTGATCGGCTTCTCCTTCCCCGTGGTGCCGAAGGGGGCTGCCCGCATCCGCACGCAGATGTCGGCGGCGCATTCGGCCGAGGATATTGACCGCGCGGTGGAGGCGTTCGCAAAAGTGGGGCGTGAGCTTGGGGTGATCGCGTAGGCGCGGATCGCAGATTTCGCTTTGGAAGGATAATCGACCATGTCCAACATGATGAAGGCGCTCGTGAAATCCAGACCCGAGGAAGGGCTTTGGATGGAGCGTGTTCCGGTGCCCGAGGTGGGGCCCAATGACGTGCTCATCAAGGTCAGGAAAACCGCGATCTGCGGCACGGATGTGCATATCTGGAACTGGGACGAGTGGGCGCAGAACACCGTGCCGGTGCCGCTGGTGACTGGGCATGAATTCGTCGGCGAGGTGACGGAGGTTGGCTCGGCGGTGACGGAGTACAAACCCGGCCAGCGGGTTTCGGGCGAGGGGCACATCGTGTGCGGCCATTGCCGCAACTGCCGGGCAGGCCGCGGGCATCTTTGCCACAACACGCTGGGAGTGGGCGTTCACCGCGCCGGCGCGTTTGCCGAGTTCATAGCACTGCCGCAGCACAATGTGGTGCCCATTCCCGACAACATTCCAGATGAGATCGCGGCGATCTTCGATCCGCTGGGCAATGCCGTTCACACCGCACTTTCCTTCGATCTCGTTGGCGAGGATGTGCTGGTGACGGGGGCGGGGCCGATCGGCATCATGGGCGCGCTGGTGGCGCAGGCCGTGGGCGCGCGCAAGGTGGTCATCACCGACATCAATCCCGGCCGGCTGGAGCTTGCAAAGAAGCTCGGCGTTCAGCACACGGTGAATGCGGCAGAGGAAACTCTGGCGGAAGTGATGCGCCAGCTCGGCATGACCGAGGGGTTTGATGTGGGGCTTGAAATGTCGGGCGCAGCCCCCGCCTTCCGCGACATGATCGACGCCATGAACAATGGCGGCAAGATCGCCATTTTAGGCATCGCACCGGCGGGCTTCGAGATCGACTGGAACAAGGTCATCTTCAAGATGCTGCATCTGAAGGGCATCTATGGGCGCGAGATGTTCGAGACCTGGTACAAGATGATCGCGCTGGTGCAGACGCGGCTCGACGTGCGCGATCTGATCACCCATCGCATCAATGTGGATGATTTCCGGGATGGTTTCGATGCGATGCGCACCGGCAAGGCCGGCAAGGTGGTGATGAGCTGGTAGCCGCTACGAGGCGAACAGGGATATGCTTTCTGCGACTGCAGCCGAGGCGAGTTTGCGGTCGAGTGTCGCCAGCGGCACTGCGTGGCGCTGGGCGATCTCCAGATAGGAGGCGTCATAGACCGTCAGCCCGTGCGCGCGGCTGAGGCGTAGCATCGCCGCAGGGTCGATGTCGTCGTCGATGAGGATTGGATGGTCGTAAAGCGCGTCGAGGATGGTCTGTGTGATGGCCGGCGTGTGTCGTTTTCGGCGCTCGCACATGACAAGCAGGTTGCATATCTCGAACCACCAGATCGGCGGCACGATGGCCTGCGAGGTGAGAAGGCTTTCCTGCACGGCAAGGGCCAGATCATGATCCTCGTCGGGCAAAAGCCAGGCGGCGGTTATCGACGCGTCGAGCACGAACCGCGTCAATAGCGGTGACCCTCATGTTTCCATGCAAGCATGTCGTCCAGTGACGTCGCTGTTTTGGGAAGGGTATCGCGCAGGGAGCGCAGCTTCCGGACCGCATTGTCAGCGCGTGTCTGCGCAGCCGTCTCGATCTGATCGGGGACAATGCGCGCCACCGTCTTGCCGTGCCGTGTGATGAGTATGGTCTCACCCCGTTCGACATCGCCAAGTAGGGCGGCGAACCGGGACTTTGCTTCTGTTGCAGTCAGTGTTTTCATCTCAATGGTCATTTTAACTGGTCAATTTGACCATAATATGGGATGTGAACGCTAATCCGTCAACACGGCGCGCTCCAGCGCCGCGAGGCCTTCAAGGAGTGCGGCGCGCTCCTTTGGCTTCATGCGGGCCAGCAGCTTCGTCTCAAAACCGTGCGCGACTGGCACCATGTCTTCATAGGCTTTCTGGCCGGTCTTGCTGAGTGTCAGTCGCTCGACGCGACGATCCTGCGGGTCGGGCGTACGCACCAGCCAGCGGCGTGTTTCCAGAGCGGCAACCGCGCGGCTCACCTTGGTCTTGTGCATGGACGAATGCGCACCGATCTCGGTTGCCGTCATCATGCCGAACTGTCCGATGGTGGCAAGTGTGCGCCACTCTGGCCGCGTCAGACCGAGGCGGGCGCGGTAGGCCTGGGAGAAATCGCGGCTGATCGCATCGGTGAGACGCGTAAGGCGATAGGGAAGGAAATGTTCCAGGGCAAGCGTGGGCCTATCGGTCATGACGATCCTTCCTGAAGCGCTGTGTTTTCCTTGTGTCTCGTTGATAGTTACATTCGCCATGGTTACGATTGCAACCAATTCCTGACTTCCCCATTGCATGGAGGATCGAATGACCGTGCAGTACATGCCGGGTTTCGGCAATGATTTTGAGACAGAGAGCCTGCCGGGCGCTTTGCCACAGGGGCAGAATTCACCGCAAAGGCCGGCCTATGGCCTCTATGCAGAGCAGCTTTCGGGTTCCCCCTTCACCGCCCCGCGCGGCACCAATGAACGCTCCTGGCTCTACCGTATTCGCCCGAGCGTGAAGCACACCGGGCGCTTTAAGGCGGTGCATTTCGATGAATGGAAGTCTGCGCCCAACATCAACGACCATCAACTGTCGCTTGGGCAGTTGCGCTGGGATCCCACCCCGATCCCCAACGAGGAAACCGCTTTTCTTTCCGGTGTGCGCACCATGACGACGGCGGGTGACGTCCAGGGGCAGGCCGGCATGGCCGCCCACATCTACGCCTTCAACACGTCGATGGTGGACGATTATTTCTTCAACGCCGATGGCGAACTGATGCTGGTGCCGCAGGAAGGCGGCGTGCGGCTGAAGACCGAGATGGGCATCATCGAGATCGAGCCCGGCGAAATCGCCGTCATGCCGCGCGGCATGATCTTTCAGGTCGAGCTGATGGACGGGCCGGCGCGCGGCTATATGTGCGAAAATTACGGCGCCAAGTTCACTCTGCCGGATCGCGGTCCGATCGGCGCGAACTGCCTCGCCAACCCGCGCGATTTCAAGACGCCGGTTGCCTGGTATGAGGAAAAGGAAAAGCCCTGCCGGCTGTTCGTCAAATGGTGTGGCCAGTTCCATATGACCGAAATTGGCCATTCACCGCTCGATGTGGTGGCCTGGCATGGCAACTACGCGCCCTACAAATACGATCTCTCCACCTTCTCGCCGGTGGGGGCGATCCTGTTCGATCATCCCGATCCGTCGATCTTCACGGTGCTGACTGCCCCTTCTGGCGAAGAGGGTACGGCCAATATCGACTTCGTCATCTTCCCGCCGCGCTGGATGGTGGCCGAGCACACATTCCGCCCGCCCTGGTATCACCGCAACATCATGAGCGAGTTCATGGGGCTGATCAAAGGTCAGTATGATGCCAAGGAAGAGGGTTTTGTGCCGGGTGGCGCCTCGCTGCACAACATGATGCTGCCGCACGGACCAGACGCTTTTGGCTTTGAAAAGGCGAGCCATGGCGAACTGAAGCCGGTGAAGCTGGAAGAGACCATGGCCTTCATGTTCGAGACGCGCTTTCCCCAGCACCTCACGCGTTACGCTGCCGAGACAGACACGCTGCAGGAAAACTACATCGACTGCTGGAAGGATCTGAAAAAGCGTTTCAACGGCACACCGGAAGGCGACTGGTCCTGATCGACCGGAGCGGCCACAAAAGATATGATCGGCGTCGGTCCGCTGGACCTGCGCCGATTGCGCGTCTCCCCCAACGCATAAAGGACACTGCATGAAACTCGCCACGCTCAAGAACGGAACGCGCGACGGCAGGCTGGTCGTCGTCTCTCGTGACCTGACACGCTGCACGGATGCCTCCTTCCTCGCTCCGACGCTGCAGGCGGCACTGGACGACTGGGCGCGCATAGCCCCCCACCTGGCGGCGCTTTCCGAAAGCCTTGATCACGGCTCGGTACCTGCCGAACGCTTTCATGAGCATGATGCGCTTTCGCCATTGCCGCGCGCTTATCAGTGGGCGGATGGTTCGGCCTACGTCAATCACGTGGAACTGGTGCGAAAGGCGCGTGGCGCCGAAATGCCGGCGAGCTTCTGGGAAGATCCGCTCATGTATCAGGGTGGGTCCGATGCGTTTCTGGCGCCGCGCGACCCCATTCGCATGGCCGACGAGGCCTGGGGTATCGACATGGAAGGGGAGGTGGCGGTCATCGTCGACGACGTTCCGATGGGCGCCACACTGGAAACGGCACGAGAAGCCATCCGGCTTGTCATGCTGGTGAACGATGTTTCGCTGCGCGGGCTGATACCGGCAGAACTCGGCAAGGGTTTCGGCTTCTTTCAATCGAAGCCGTCTTCGGCCTTCTCGCCGGTCGCCGTTACGCCTGACGAACTCGGCGGTGCATGGGACGGCGGCAAGGTCTCGCTGCCGCTATGCGTGGACTATAACGGTAAACCCTTCGGCAGGGCCGATGCAGGCGTCGACATGACCTTCGACTTTCCGACGCTGATTGCCCACGCCGCCAAGACGCGTCCGCTCTGCGCTGGCACGATTATCGGTTCGGGCACCGTTTCAAACAAGCTGGATGGCGGACCCGGAAAGCCCGTTGACGACGGCGGTGTCGGCTACTCCTGTATTGCCGAGATCCGCATGATCGAGACGATAACACACGGTAAACCGAAGACGCCTTTCTTGCGCTTCGGTGACACAGTGCGTATCGAGATGAAAGACAGTGGGGGCCATTCCATCTTCGGCGCAATTGAACAGCGCGTCGAGGATTATCAGGAGCCCTAAAGAATGGCACTGAACCCTCTCAAGCGCACGGCGCTTGTTTTCGCGGCATTCAATCTGGTCGGGATTTCAATCCTGGCATGGGCGTTGAAGTCAGTTTTCGATGCGCTTTACGCCACTTCGCCTCAATGGATGGGAATTCTGCTGTCCTTGGTGTTCGTGGTAACCGTCATCGGCGTGAACGTGTTGCTGTCGATGCGTGCATATCGAATCGACAGCGGTTCGATGCTGACACGGGTGATGATCGTCTGGACGCTGATCTCGGCGGTGTCTGCAGTCGTGTTCAGTGCGCTCGATCCCTGGAGCATCATGAAGTCCCTGGCAGTCATGGTCGGGGCATAGTGTATTCAACGAGAAAGGCGCGTAATGGCCAAAGAGTTCGCATCCGCAGGTGATCTGACAGAAAAGACAATTTCGTTTGATGAAATCGGGCGGGACCTATGGGCTTTCACCGCCGAGGGTGATCCCAATTCGGGCATCATCATCGGCGACGAATCCGTGATGGTAATCGAGGCACAGGCGACGCCGAGACTGGCTGAAAAGGTGATCGAAAAGGTTCGCTCCGTCACCGACAAGCCGATCAGCCATCTGGTGCTGACGCATTATCATGCAGTGCGTGTTCTGGGTGCTTCTGCCTATAATGCGCCGACCATCATCATGAGCGACAAGGCGCGCTCCATGGTGGTGGAGCGGGGCAAGGAAGACTGGGATTCGGAATTCGTGCGCTTCCCACGTCTTTTTCAGGGGCACGAATCGATCCCCGGCCTGACCTGGCCGACGACCACGTTTTCCAGTTCCATGACGGTGTATCTCGGCAGGCGCCGGGTGGACCTCATGTTCCTCGGGCGGGCGCATACGGCCGGTGACATTGTGGCCTTCGTGCCGGACGCCAATGTGATGTTCACCGGTGACATCGTGGAGCATCATTCGGCCTGCTATTGCGGTGACGGTCATTTTCACGACTGGCCGACGACGCTGGAGGAAATTCGCGCATTCGATCTCGACGCCATCGCACCGGGTCGTGGCGGCGTGCTGGTGGGGCAGGCCATGGTCAATGAAGCGCTGGATCTGACCGGCGATTTCGTCGCGTCCACCTATCAGCCGGTGGCGCGCGTGGCGCAGGGCGGTGGCACGTTGAAAGAGGCGTGGGATGCCTGCCGCGCGGTGTGCGATCCGAAATTTTCCGACTATGCGATTTACGAGCATTGTCTGCCCTTCAACGTCGCACGTGCCTATGACGAGGCGCTCGGCATCGACACGCCGCGCATCTGGACGGCAGAGCGAGACAGGCAGATGTGGGAGGCGTTGCAGGGCTGATTGCCAGCCCCTGGGGAGGAAGCAGTGAACGGGTTCTGGATTGGCGCAGTATTCCTGATCGGTCTCGGGCTTGTGGCCGCGGGCTGGTGTGGTCTTCTGCGGCTCTCCTTCCTGCTAGAGAAGCAGCGCTTCGGCTGGCGTGAAGAGGAAGCGCTCACGCGTTTCCTTTCCATGCGCCGGTCCCCGGACAAGCGCGGCGAAAAACACATGCGCGCTTATATCCAGGGTGACTTGCGCTCCTTCGCAGAAGGGATTGGAGCCGGGGGGCGCTATCACGTGTCGCGCCTGATGGTGCGCTTGGGGTACGGGCTTCTGGTCGTCGCCATCGGTGGGTGGTTTTTCAGCACTGTGGTGGAGCTGTGGTGAACAAGGGAAACAGGATTTGGAGCCGCTCCTCCTGAGGGGAACGGTTGCAAAGGGAGGGTGAACATCAATGCCGCGTTATGCGTACAACCCCTTTCCATACACGAAACCTCCGGAACTCGCCGGCGGACATGTGGGGCAATATCCGGTTGTCATTGTTGGCGCCGGGCCTGTGGGGCTCGCCGCTGCGATTGACCTGGCGCAGCGCGGTGTCCCGGTGGTCGTGCTCGACGACAACAATGTCGTTTCACTGGGCAGTCGCGCGATATGCTGGTCGAAGCGTACGCTGGAAATCCTTGACCGGCTGGGGGTGGGCGAGCGCATGGTTGAGAAGGGCGTGACCTGGCAGGTCGGGCGGCTTTTTCACCGCGACCGGGAGGTCTGGAGCTTCGATCTCCTGCCGGAGGATGGTCACAAGATGCCCGCCTTCATCAACCTGCAGCAATATTACGTTGAGCAATATCTGGTGGAGCGCGCGGGCGAATTGTCCGGCCGGATCGATCTGCGCTGGAAAAACCGGGTGGTAGGGCTTGAGCAGACGGGCGGCGATGTGCGGCTTCGTGTGGAGACACCAGACGGCGACTATGAACTGGATGCCGCGTGGGTGATAGCCTGCGACGGCGCCCGCTCGCCCGTGCGCTCCATGATGGGACTGGACTTTGCGGGCCAGGTGTTTGAAGAGCGCTTTTTGATTGCCGATGTGGAGATGAAGGCGGATTTCCCGTCTGAGCGCTGGTTCTGGTTCGAACCATCCTTCCACAAGGGCCAATCAGCGCTTCTGCACAAGCAGCCGGACGATATTTACCGTATCGACCTGCAGCTTGGCCCGGATGCCGACCCGGAGGAAGAGAAAAAACCTGAAAACGTCATCCCCCGTATCGAAAAGGTGATCGGGCATTCGAAGTTCGAGCTCGACTGGGTTTCGGTCTACACGTTCCAGTGCCGCAGGCTGGAGCGCTTCGTGCATGACCGGGTGATTTTTGCCGGCGACAGCGCGCATATCGTTTCGCCCTTCGGCGCGCGCGGTGGCAATGGCGGTATTCAGGATATCGACAATCTCGGCTGGAAGCTGGCGCTTGTGGTGAAGGGCGAGGCACCGGTTTCATTGATCCAGACCTATGACGAAGAGCGCATTCTGGGTGCGGATGAGAACATTCTCCACTCAGCGCGCTCGACCTCTTTCATGACACCGAAGAGCGCGATGGAGCGCGTTTTTCGCGACAGTGTGCTCGCGCTTTCAGCGAAGCATGATTTCGCCCGGCGGCTGGTGAACTCGGGCCGTTTGTCGAAGCCATGTTCGCTGGCGGGATGTCGGCTTCAGACCGCGTGGGAGGGCGAGGGGCCGCTTGCGCCGGGCGAGGCGCTGCCGGATGCCCCCGTGCGGGCAGGCGGGAAGCCGTCCTGGCTGCTCGGCGAAACGGGTGGTGGCTTCGTGCTGCTGGCCGTCGATTGCGAACCACCCCTCGGTCTGCCGGCGGGACTGCATGTGGTGCAGGTGACGCGCCCCGGCGGAACGGCAGTGGATGGTGTGGCGCATGTCGAGGATTGCGAGGGCGCGGTTACTGCGCGCTATGGGTCGGGAAGGCTCTATCTGGTGCGGCCCGATCAGCATGTCGCGGCGGTCTTCAAGGCGGCAGATGCGCATCGGGTCGCGGCGGCAATGACCCGGGCGATGGGGAGGGATTGAGATGGACAAAAGTGAGATCGGCCGGGACCGGCTGGGGGCCGCGGGCGATGATTTCTACGCCGCGCTGATGGCAGCGCATGAAGGATTGAGCTTTGAGGAAAGCGCACGGCTCAATGCGAAACTCGTGCTGCTTCTGGCCAACCAGGTGGGTGATCTGGATGTGATCCGCGCGGCGCTTCGGGCCGCGCGCGGTGACTAGGCAAGACAGGCGGGCCGGTTCGGGATCATCGTCCGTGACCGTGTTCAGGGCCAGGGCGGGACGATCTGGTCCACCGTCACTTCCTCGGTATAGGTGTTGCCGAAATTGGTCCGGATGTAGGTGACCACATCGACGATCTGCTGGTCGGTGAGCACATCGCCCATGGCGGGCATGGCCTTCTGCCCATATGTGATGACGAAGATCGCATATTCCGGGTATTCGAGGTTTTGATTGTTGGCCAGGGAGGGATAGCGGCCTGCACCGGCAGCGCCTTTTCCGTCGGGCATGTGGCAACCCTGACAGACGGATTTGTAAATCTGTTCACCGCTGGTGACTTTAATCTTGTCCGTATCCGCGGCTGGTACGCCATCCTCGGCATACGCATGGGCGATAAACATTATCGAAGCGGCGATGCATAGCGCGAGGGCTTTCAATTGCATGGCAGGGTCCTTTGCACGCCGTCCGGTCAGCCGTTCATGACCCGGTCATGGAGGCGGGAGATGGCGTCAAGGCCGGAAAGAAGCGCGCCTTCCTGCCATCCCGGCAGATAGGATATGTGCTCTCCGGCCATTAGTGTGCGACCGTCGAACCGTGTTGCCCGGTCGTAATCGGCTTTCCTGTTGTTCCAGGTTCCGTAACAGCCCAGTGCCCAGGGCACGCGATGCCACACGACGCTCGCCCCGGTGGAGAATTCGCTGCGGTATTGCGGATGTATTATGGCACCGTATTCCAGCGCCTTGCGGATGCGTTCTTTCGGCGCCATGGCCGTGAATTGATAGGCTCCCGCATCCTGACTATAGCCGCCGACAAGCACGCCCTTGCCGCCGGAAAGGTAGTCGTTCGAAGGATAACCGATCAGCGAGATGGGAAGATCGGTGTAGGAGATGCCGCCGTAGATGTGCTCGTCCTCCTCCCAGAAACGGCGGTTGAACTCGAGACCGAACTTGACGGAGCCAGCGTAATGAACCTTGTCGATCACGCCCTTCATCCCGTCTGAGAAATTGTTCTCGATCTGGCCGAGTATGGAAAAGGGGATGGTGCAGATGCACCACTCGGCCCGGGTTTCCTGAGGCTCGGCGTCGCTGGCGGTGTCCTCATAGATGGCGGTTACGCCGGTCTCGTCCTGCTTTATGGAGATGACCTTTGTATTGTAGCGGACAAGGTCCGTGATCTCCCGCTCGAATGCCTGGGCAATCATGTCCATACCGCCGACGGGCTGAAACATGGTTTCCTGATGATTGACAGTCTCGGCTTCACCAAGCCACCGCCACAGACCGGATTGAAGAAGGTCGTCCGAAGCGATTGGTTCGGAGGGGCGGGGGGCTGCGTTCGCTCCCCCACCCGGCCATGACTGGAAGCCGCGGAACTCGCTGGTGTGCTGGCTTTTGACGTAGCCGAAATCTCTGTCGAGCACACCGTTTATGCGCAGCGCTTCCAGGAGCATCTCCTTGTCCTCATCGCTCACCAGTTCGCCCAGATTGCCCTGATCGACAGCTTTGGCGAGGAGCTCGGATGTGTGACCGCGAAAATCGGTCGCGATCTCACGGAACCTCTGCGGTTTGCCGCCAAACGCGGCGGTGGAGTGGAGGTAGGCGTTGTGATTTCTCTGTATGAAAGGTTCGAGCCTGACGCCGAGACGCCGGCAGTAATCAAGAATGGCGTGGTGATGGTGGGGAATGCGCCAGGGGCCGGGGTTGAAGTAATTGCCTTCGGCATATTCGATGTCCTGGCGGAAACCGCCAAGCTCGGTATAGGTGTCGCCTCCGCGCAGGGTCCAGCACCGCCCCCCGGCTTTTTCCCGGTACTCGAGTACCTCGACTTCATAACCGGCCGCCCGCAATTCCAGGGCAGCGACCATGCCGGCGAGCCCCGCGCCGAGGATCAGAACCTTCGCCGCCCCGGGGTCGCCCTGGAGGTTCACCGGTCCCTTGTAGGGGGAAGACCGGGCATGCCCAAGCGTGGTCATCGCCTGATAGAGAGCAGCGCTGCCGGCGGTTGCGCCGATCATCGTCAGGAGATCGCGGCGTGTTACCTGTCCCAATGCCCGCTGCATGTTCTTGCGCTCCTTGCCTTTCTGGCCAGGAGACATCATCGCGCCTTCTGGCGCGTCAAAAAAGGTAATATTGAGTAAACGTTTTGAACTATTTCATGTTTTCGGGAGAATGAATGCTCTTACCGGGTGTAACAGAAGCAGTATTTTAAGTAGTCGGCAAAAAAGGCCGTCATGGACGGCCTTTCCAAATCTTTCCCAACGTTATGCGGGCGTTTTACTCGGCCGCATCGACCTTGATAACGCCGCGGCGGATCTGGTCTTCCTCGATGCTTTCGAACAGGGCGCGGAAATTGCCCTCGCCAAAGCCTTCGTCGCCCTTACGCTGGATGAACTCGAAGAAGATCGGACCGATGACGGTCTTGGAGAATATCTGCAGGAGGATCTTCGTCATGCCGCCATTCACCACGCCTTCGCCATCGATCAGGATGCCGTGCTTCTTCATGCGCTCGATGGGCTCGTCGTGGCCCTGAACACGGTCAAAGCTCTTCTCGTAATAAACTTCTGGCGGGCCGGGCATGAATTTAAGCCCATTGTCCGCGAGCCTGTCGGTGGCGTCGTAGATGCCATCGGTGCCGACCGCGATGTGCTGGATGCCTTCGCCGTTGTACTTCTTCAGATATTCGACGATCTGGCTGGTGTCGTCCTTGGATTCGTTGAGCGGGATGCGGATCTTGCCGCAAGGGCTCGTGATCGCGCGGGAGACAAGGCCGGTGATGCGGCCATCGATGTCGAAATAGTGGATCTGCGAAAAGCCGAAAAGCTCGCGGTAGAAATCCCACCACTTGTCCATGTTGCCGCGATAGACATTGTGGGTGAGGTGATCGAGGTAATAGAAGCCGACGCCCTCAGGACGCGGATTCTGCTCACCAAGCCATTCGAATTCTGCGTCGTAGGCAGACCCTTTCTCGCCATAGCTATCGATGAAGTAGATAAGCGAGCCGCCAATGCCGACAATGGCGGGCACGTCGAGCGTCTTGTCGTCGCCTTTGTAGGGTTCCGCACCCTTGGAGACAGCATGATCGAACGCATGTTTCGCATCGACCACACGCCAGGCCATGGAGGGAGCACAGGGACCGTGATCCTCGACAAAGCGCATGGCGTGGCTGCCGCGCTCTGCGTTGACGATGTAGTTGATATCGCCCTGCCGCCAGACGGAAACCTTCTTCGTCTTGTGGCGGGCAACTTCCGTGTAGCCCATCCTGGTGAACAGCTCGGCGAGTTTTTCCGGCTCCGAATGGGCGAATTCAACGAACTCGAACCCGTCCGTGCCGGCGGGGTTTTCTTCGCTGATTTTCGGCGGCGGTGCGTCGTGGGGAAACGGACCCATGGCTTTTATCCTCCTGATCTGGGAACATCTGGACGTGTCCGAATGTCATGCACGCATTTTACGCCGCATGGGCTGCACGCGGCTTGCATTCTGGGTCGTATTTTGTGAGAAGTGCGCACTTACCGTGCATGAAGGAGGAAAATTGCATGGCTGATGCGCGTGTTGATGGTTATGACCGCAAGATATTATCTCTCTTGCAGGTCGATGCGCGACTGACCAACAACGATCTCTCGGAACGGGTGAACCTGTCGCCCTCACAATGTTCACGCCGCCGGCAGCGTTTGGAGGAAGAGGGATATATCCGCGGCTATGCGGCCATGCTTGACCGGGACAGGCTGGGCTTCCCGCTCGTCAACATCATCACCGTGACACTGGCCACGCACAACCCCGACAATGCGCGCCGTTTCGGTGAACTGCTCGCCCGCCTGCCGGAGGTACAGGAGGCGCACGCACTCACCGGTGAAATGGACTACATTCTCAAAGTGGTTACGCCCGACCTGAAATCGCTCTCGGAATTCGTCAACGGCGTGCTTCTCCCGCACGATTCGGTGCAACACGTGAAGAGCGCCATAGTACTCGAAACACTCAAGGAAACCGGTGCCCTGCCGCTTTGATGTTTTTTGTTACGAATATGGCCGGAAATGCCTCTTTATTGTTACATAATTTCCGCTAAAGTCTCGGTGGACGGGAGGCGGGATTCCAGTGGATACTCGGCTCCCAGGCGGTCGCGCAGGGCTTGGAGAGACCGGGCGCGGTCCTGCCGCAGAATATAGAGCGTCATCACCGACGTTTCGGGACATGCAATCGGGAGGAGAAGCATGAAACCATTTTCCGTCAGAAAACTGGCCCTGGCGGCTGCTGTTGCAGCAACCGGGCTTATCGGGGCCACCGCCTCGTCATTCGCGCAGGAGGTGACGCTGAGGCTGCACCAGTTCCTGCCGCCGCAGGCCAATGTGCCGAAGCTGGTGCTCGACCCCTGGGCCGACAAGGTGGAGCAGGAATCGGGCGGGCGCATCAAGATCGAGCGCTATCCGGCCATGCAGCTCGGCGGCACGCCGCCGCAGCTCTACGATCAGGCGCGTGACGGCATCGTCGACATCGTATGGACGCTGCCGGGCTCCAATCCGGGTCGTTTCCCGTCCACTGAAGTGTTCGAACTCCCCTTCATGATGACGAATGCCGAGGCCACTTCGCGCGCCTATTGGGATCTGTTCGAGAAGCACATGAAGGACACCGAGTTCAAGGACACACATGTGCTGGGTGTCTGGGTTCACGGCCCTGGCATGCTTCACTCCAAGGAGCCGATCGAGACGCTCGATGATCTGAAGGGCATGAAGATCCGCGCACCCACGCGCATCATCAACTCGTTGCTCGGCCAGCTTGGCGCGACGCCGGTCGGCATGCCGGTGCCGCAGATCACCGAGGCGCTTTCCAAGGGCGTGATCGATGGATGCGTGATCCCCTGGGAAGTCACGCCGGCGCTGAAAGTGCCTGAGCTCGTGTCGAACCATACTGAATTCGGCGGCGATCACGCGCTTTATACGACCACTTTTGTGCTGGCGATGAACAAGGCCAAGTATGACAGCCTGCCGGATGACCTGAAAAAGGTGCTCGACGACAATTCCGGCCAGGAATTTGCTGCCTTCGCCGGCAGGACGCAGGCGGGCGCGGACGTTCCGAGCCGGAAGATCGCCGTTGATCGCGGCAACAACATCATCGAGATCAGCGCTGAAAACACCGAAACCTGGAAAGAAGCGGCGGCACCCGTTTACGAACAGTGGGTGGCCGAAATGAAGGACAAGGGGATCGACGGTCAGATGCTGATCGACGAGGCCCGTGCCCTGATTGAAAAATACACCAGTCAGTGAGGCTGAACCGACCAGAAGAGACGGGGCGGGCTGCAAGGCCTGCCCCGTTTTTTGGGACACGCTATTGTGTCGAGGCCACGCTTGCGAAGGCAGCAACCGCTGACTAACGTTTTCAGGCCCGGCGCAACAATGACAAAACCAGGCAGGAATGCCATGGGACGCGCCATGGGACGCGCAGGGAACGCGATATGGGACGGAACGGGGCATGAGATTATCGATCATCGTTGTCTGGCTTGCCAGAGTCATGGCCATTCTGGGCGGCATCGTTCTGGCAGCGGTCATTATCATGACAGTGGCAAGCATCACCGGCCGGGCGCTGGTGCGTTTTGGCCTTGGACCGGTGCCCGGTGACTTCGAGCTGGTTCAGGCCGGTGTTGGCTTTGCGGTGTTCGCGTTCCTGCCCTGGTGCCAGCTCAATCGCGGCCATGCCACGGTGGACATCTTCACCACATTTCTGCCAAACAGCATGAACCATGTGATCGATCTCGTGACGGAGATCATCATGACGCTGGTGCTCGTGCTGATCGCCCGCCAGCTCTATTACGGCATGCTCGACAAGCTGAGCTACAGCGAGACCACCTTCATCCTCCAGTTTCCGCTCTGGTGGCCCTATGCAGCCTGTTTTGTGGCGGCGGTCATTGCGGTGATCATATCGTTCTACATGATCCTCGTGCGCTATCGCGAACTGAAGGTTGGCACACCGATGCCAAAGCCCGGAGAGGGGAGCGTCCATTGACCAATCTTGAAATCGGCCTCTGGTCTTTTCCGCTTCTCCTTCTTCTGATCTTTCTGCGCCTGCCCATCGGTCTTGCGATGCTCCTGTGCGGGCTTGGCGGAAGCTGGATCGTGTTCGGCAATGTGACGCCTGTGCTGGCCAAGCTGAAGAACGAAACCTATTCCACCTTTTCCGGCTATTCGCTTTCCATTGTGCCGCTGTTCCTGCTGATGGGGCAGTTTGCAACGCTGGGCGGCATGTCGCGGGCGCTGTTCAAGGCGGCTGAAACCTGGATGGGGCACAAGCGCGGCGGTGTTGCCATGGCGGCGGTGGGTGCATGTGCGGGCTTTGGCGCCATCTGCGGTTCCTCGCTGGCGACGGCGGCGACCATGAGCCAGGTGGCGCTGCCGGAACTGCGCCGCTATGGCTATTCGGGTGCACTTGCCACGGGAACGCTCGCGGCAGGCGGCACGCTCGGCATTCTCATTCCGCCATCGGTGATCCTCGTCATCTACGCGATCCTGACCGAGCAGAACATTGCCAAGCTTTTCGTGGCCGCTTTTGTGCCCGGCGTGCTGGCTGCCTTCGGCTATATGCTGGCGATCTCGATTTATGTGCGGCTTTGGCCGGACTCGGCCGGAACACGCGAGCGTGCGCCCTATTCGGAGCGGATGCGGGCGCTGCTCGATGTCTGGCCGGTTCTGGTGGTGTTTCTGGCGGTGGTCGGCGGCATTTATCTTGGCGTTTTCACGCCGACCGAGGGTGCCGCCGTGGGTGCCGCCGGCACCGGGCTGATCGCGCTCGTGAATGGCGGGCTGACGCGTGAGACCTTTGTGGAATCGATCCTTGCCACGGCAACCGCCACGGCGATGATCTTCTTCATCGTGCTGGGGGCCGGCTTCTACAATTCGTTTCTGGCGCTGGCGCAGGTGCCGCAGCAGATGGCGGCATTCGTGAGTGAGCAGGGCTACAGCCCGTGGATGGTGCTGACGCTCATCCTGCTGCTCTATCTCGTGTTCGGCTGCGTGATGGACTCGCTCTCCATGATCCTGCTCACCATTCCGATCTTTTTCCCAATCGTCACGATCCTCGATTTCGGGCTGGGAGCGGAGGAGTTTGCCATCTGGTTCGGCATTCTCGTTCTGATCGTGGTGGAGGTGGGGCTGATCACGCCGCCGGTGGGCATGAACCTCTTCGTGCTCAACTCCATGGCCAAGGACACGCCGATTTCGGCGACCTATCGCGGCGTGATGCCCTTCGTGATCAGCGACATTCTGCGCGTGGCGCTTCTGACGCTGTTCCCGGCGATCTCGCTGTTCCTGATGCGCTGGCTTTACTGACGGCGGAGTGGGGGCGCTTGCGTCGATGGGGTGCGCTGTTGCCACCCCAAGTCGCTTTGGAGTGGTTAGAGACCGCGCTCCTGAATGATGCCGTAGAGATTGGCCGAGCGGGTGCCGCTGCGGCAATAGGCGAAGACCGGGCCCGGCAGTTCCTTAAGGGCGGCGGCCATGTCTGTCACATCGTCGAGCGTCATGGCACCGGAGACGACCGGCACATGACGGAAGGCGAGGCCGGCCTCTTTCGCGGCTTTTGAAATAGTCTCGACCGTGGGTTGGCCGGCATCCTCGCCATCGGGCCTGTTGCAGACGATGCTTTTGTATCCAGCCTGTTTGATGGCGGCGACGTCTTCCGGCGCGATCTGCGGGGATACCGCGTAATCGTCCGAGATCTTCTTGATATCCATGGTTTTCCTCACTGACTGACGCGTTTTTCGGCGGCAGAGAAGCGCCGTTTGAGGGATTTGGCAACGAGAATTCCGGCGATGAGCGAGGCGAGGAACACGATCGTGTCCGAATAGCCGAGCCCAAGGGCCGGGATCGCCGCACCCGGGCAGAAGCCGGCAATACCCCAGCCAATGCCGAATACGGCGGCACCGCCGATCAGTTGCGGGTCGAGATCGCTTCGCGCCGGAAGCTGGAAGCGCTCGGCGAAAAACGGTTTTTCGCGCGCGCCGAAGAGGAGGCGGTAACCGAGGGCCGCGACCGCAAGCCCACCGCCCATCACGAAGGCGAGGCTTGGATCCCAGGTGCCCGCGACATCGAAGAAGTTCAGCACTTTTGCGGGATTGATCATGCCGGACAATGCGATGCCAGCACCAAAAAGAAGGCCGGCGATGAGGGCTGCGACAAGCTGTTTCATCGATCAGCCTCCGATCACGTGACGAATGATGAACACGGTGACGAGAGCGGTGGCCATGAATGTGATGACGGCAACGATGGAACGGATGGAGCCGCGCGACATGCCGCAGACACCATGTCCGCTGGGGCAACCATTGCCGAAGGTGACGCCGATGCCGACAAGAACACCGCCGATGACGAGCGCGGCGGTGGAGACGGGCACCTGGAAGGGGATTGCCGTACCGCTCAGCATCAGAAACAGAGGCGCGGCGATGGCGCCGATGATGAAAGCGGCGCGCCAGTGCCAGGCGTTTTCCTGAGGTGGAAGGAGGCCTGACAGAATGCCGGTCATGCCGGCCACCCGGCCGTTGAAGGCCATGAGCACCACTGCGGCAAGGCCGATCAGCGCGCCGCCGGCGAGTGAGGCTATGGGGGTAAACTCGGTCATCCTGACCGCTCCGTTGTTTGAATGGACAGCGCTCTGAATATGGGGCTGCCCGCCCAAATGCCAAGGGTTGATGGTGGCGCAGTTGCCCGGGGAGATCCTACACAAGATCGCCGAAGCCGCCGCCCGTGAGCGCGAGCTGGCGAAGGATGGGAGCGGGTTCGAAAACGCGATTGCCGGTCTTCCGGTGCCAGTGCTCCAGCCGCTCGACGATTGTCTTGATGCCGAAGCGCTCGGCCCAGAACATCGGCCCGCCTTTGGCGACCGGGAAGCCGTAGCCATTGACCCACACGACGTCGATGTCGGAGGCGCGGGCGGCGATGCGCTCTTCGAGGATCTTCGCGCCCTCGTTGATCATCGGGTAGAGCGTGCGCTCAGTGATCTCTTCCGCGCTGATCTCGCGGCGTTCGACGTCAAGCTCGGCTGCCTTCTTCTCGATGAGCTCCTGAACGAAGGGATCCGGCTTTGGTGTGCGGGAGTCTTCTTCATAGAGATAAAAGCCGCGCCCGGACTTCTGGCCGAAATGGCCTGCCTCGCACAGCGTGTCGGCGATGGGCGCGGTGAGGCCCTGCGACTGGCGGTGTTTCCAGCTGATGTCGAGACCGGCGAGGTCGACCATCTGGAACGGCCCCATGGGCCAGCCGAAATCGGTGAAAACCATATCCACCTGTTCGGGTGTCGCGCCGGACAGAAGCAGGTCTTCGTTCTGCTCGCGCCGGGCCGCAAGCATGCGGTTGCCCACAAAGCCGTTGCACACGCCGACGACGACGGGAACCTTGCCGATCTTTCGGGCGAGCGCGAGCGCCGTCTTGATGACATCAGGCGCTGTCTCTTCGCCGCGCACGATCTCCAGTAGCTTCATCACATGGGCGGGCGAGAAGAAATGGAGGCCGACCACATCCTGCGGACGCTTCGTGGTGGCGGCGATCTCGTTCACATCGAGATAGGAGGTGTTGGAGGCGAGTATGGCGCCGGGCTTCAGAACGCTGTCGAGCGCGGTGAAGACCTGACGCTTCACGCCCATCTCCTCGAAGACGGCCTCGATCACGATATCGCAGTCGGAAAGGTTGGCATAATCCGTGGTGCCGGTGATGCGCCCCGTGCGGGCCTCTTTTTCCTCAGCCGTGATGGAGCCGCGCTTTACCGATCCCGAATAGGTCTTGTTGATGTGGGAAAGGCCGCGCGCGATGGCGTCCTCGTTCATTTCCAGAATGGTGACGGGAATACCGCCATTGGCAAGCGCCATGGCGATGCCCGCCCCCATGGTGCCGGCACCGATGACGCCGGCGCGCGCGATCTTGCGGGCCTCGGTCTCGCGCGGGATGCCCGGCACGCGGGTTGCCTCGCGGGTAGCGAAGAAAAGATGGCGCTGGGCAGCGGATTCTTCGCTGTCGCGACGCTCCAGAAAGAGTTCGCGCTCGCGGTTGAGGGCTGCATCGAACTTCATGGTGATGGCGTTGCGGACGGCTTGTGCCGCCGTCTGCGGCGCGGTGAGACCGCGCGCTTTTTTCGTCGCTGCCTTCACGGCCTCATCGAAGGCGGCGAGGTCAATGGCAAGTTTTTCGCTGCGGGCGCGGATATGGATATGCGGTTTTTCGGAGGCGGCCATGTCGCGGGCGAAGGCCACGGCCTCGGCCAGAAGATCGCTCTCGGCCACGCGGTCGACCGCCCCGAGCCGTACGGCTTCGTCCATGCCGATGGGCTTGCCGGAGACGATCATTTTCAATGCGGCTTCAGGCCCCACCAGACGCGGCAGGCGCACCGTGCCACCGGCGCCGGGAATGAGGCCGAGGTTCACCTCGGGCAGGCCGATCATGGCGGTCTTTTCTGCAATACGGTAGTGGCAGCCGAGTGCCAGCTCCAGCCCACCGCCAAGCGCTGTGCCATGGATCGCGGCGATGGTGGGCTTGTCGATGCTTTCAAGCTTTTCGATCAGGTCGGGAAGGCTTGGCTCCTTCGGCGGCTTGCCGAACTCGGAAATGTCGGCACCGGCAATAAAGGTGCGACCCGCGCAGGTGATGACGATGGCCTGAACCGCATCGTCTGCATTCATTTCGCCAAGCGCCTCGAAGAGCGGCGCGCGCAGCGCGTGGCCGAGCGCGTTGACCGGCGGATTGTCGAGGGTGAGGACGGCAATGCCATTGTCGCGGGTGATCTTTACGGTGTCGCTCATTCAGGGTCCTCTTGTCATCCTAGATGCGGGGCGCGGCGGCTCAGGCTTCTGGCGTGGTTTCGCGCAGGAAATCTGCAATCAGCGTGGCCGTCGCCTCGGGCTGTTCGATACATGGCAGATGCCCGGCATCCTTCACGATCTCAAAACGGGCACTGTTGATCAGGCTCGAAAGCTCGCGCACGAGATCGGGCGGGGTGGAGCCATCCTGGTCGCCCACGATGCAGAGTGTGGGGAGCTTTAGGGCGCGGGTGTCCTCGGTGAGATCGGCGTCACGCAGGGCTGAGCACGTGCCTGCATAGCCATCGACCGTGGTGCGGGTGAGCATGGCCGTGTAGCCGACGAAAGCATCGTTGTCCGGTGCGCGGAAAGAGGGCGTGAACCAGCGCTGGAGAATACCGTCGGCGATGGATGCGATGCCTTTGGTGTTCACGGCTTCGATCCGGCTGTTCCACAGATCGTCGTGGCCTATTCTATGGCCTGTATCGCAGAGTACGAGACGGGAGACGAGATGCGGCCAGCGCGCGGCGAGCCCCTGCGCGATCATGCCGCCAACGGACAGGCCGACAATGGTCGCGCCTGTGATGTCGAGATGGTCGAGCAGGGCTGCGAGATCGTCGACGTGATCCGTCAGCGCATAGGGTTGGGGCGTGGCTTCGGACAGGCCATGGCCGCGCTTGTCATAAAGGACGATGCGGTAGTCGGCTTCCAGCCGTTCAACGACGGCGTTCCAGATCCGAAAGTCGGTTCCAAGCGAGTTGGAAAAGACGAGAACGGGTTTGCCGACCGTCCCGCGCACTTCGTGATGAATGACGACGCCGTTGACGCGCGTGAAGTTCATGCACCTGCCTCCCATGGTTTGCCGCAAGGCGGGTTCTGTATGAGAGAAGGGAAAGGCGTCGTCAATGATTTGAAGACCGAAACGCCGTTAGCCAGCCATCTTCATGTTGACTTCACCATTCAGCGAGTTCGATACGGTGCAGCGGGCCTTGGCGCGCTTGATCAGCTCCGCGCACTCTTCCTCGCCGGGCATGGTGTCGAGCGAGACGGTGGCGTCATAGCTGCCGATGCGGTCCGGCAGATCCTCGGCCTTCTTGCCGGAAACCTCGACGGAGACCTGTCCAACATCGATCTTCATCTCCTGCGCGGCATGGTGGAAGGAAAGGGCAAGGCAGGCACCAAGCGCGGAGATCATGAAGTCGACGGGCGACCCCGCCTCTTCCGCAGATGGCGAGGTGATGGCGACAGTCTGCCTGGGCGCGGTATCGACATGGATCACCTTGCCGGGGCCGATGGCGGTGGTGAACGGGCCATAGGTTTTTGCTTTGATGCGGATCGCCATGAGAAACTCCAGAAAGGCAATTCAGATCGTCCACATGTAGTGATGTGGCGTGGTCGCGTCCAGCGACAGAGTGTCAGGGGCTGTCTTGTCGCTGATGAGGTGGCTCGTCTTCGAGCAGGATGCGCTCGGCAGCGCCGTCAAGATCGTCATACTGGCCGCTCTTGAGCGACCAGAGAAAGGCGGAGAGGCCGGCGGCTCCCAGAAAAAGCGCTATCGGGATCAGCACCACGAGATTGGTCATGCTGCCGCCTCGACAAACGGTCGTGCATTGTTGCCTGCCGACTCAGGAGCTTCGGTGCCAACAGCGAGACGCCGGTCGGTGCGCAGACGCAATGCGTTGCCAATGACAATCAACGACGAAAGAGACATGGCAATGGCCGCCACAAGCGGCGTGACATGACCGAGCACCGCAATCGGCACAGCAATAAAATTGTAGGCAATGGCGAGTGCGAAATTCTGCCGGATCAAACGGCCGGCGCGACGCGACACGTCACGGGCGAGCGGCACGGCCAGCATGTTCTCGCGCAGGAAAACGAAATCGGCGGCATTGCGGCCAATGTCTGCTGCCGTGGCAGGGGCCATGGAGACATGGGCGGCGGCGAGGGCGGGAGCATCGTTCAGCCCGTCGCCGACCATCAGAACCCTGCGGCCTTCGGAGGCGAGCGCGCGCATGCGCTCAAGCTTGTCGCCGGGAAGGACACTTGCCTGAAATTTCTCCACGCCCAGCCTGGCGGCGATGTCCTTCACCTGATCGGCGCTGTCACCGGAGATGATTTCCACGGCGACGCCGTTTTCTTTCAAATGAGCAATGGTCTCTTTGGCCCCGGGGCGCAGCCGGTCCTCGAAACGGAAAGTAGCGTATTCCTCGCCATTACGGGAAAAGACCGTGCCGCCTGCGTGGTTCTCATGCTGGCTTCCGAGCGACCAGCCTGCGCGGCCAAGCCGCCAGACGGTCTCGCCCGCGCGGGCTTCGATGCCGAGGCCCGGAATTTCCTCGACACTGTCGAACGCATCCGCTGCTCGCAGCGAACCGGCAGCGCGCAGAACGGCGCGGGAAAAGGGGTGGCGGGAATGCGCTGCAAGGGAGGCTGCGGTTGCCAGCGCCTGCGGCGGTATTTCGTCCGCATTGCGCAGCTCGGGGATGCCGAGCGTCAGCGTTCCGGTCTTGTCGAACACGGCGGTGTCGATCTCGGCGAGGCGCTCCATCGCCGCGCCATCCTTGACCATGATGCCGTTTTCGAAGAGACGCCGCGCGGCAACCACCTGCACGATGGGAACGGCAAGGCCGAGCGCGCAGGGGCAGGTGATGATGAGCACGGCAATGGCGATGGTGATGGCGCGGTGCCAGTCGCCACTTGCCGCCATCCAGCCCAGAAAGGTGAGGAAGGCGGCGGCGTGAACGACGGGCGAATAAAGTGCCGAGGCGCGATCTGCCAGTCGGCGATAGCGTGCGCGCCCTCCTTCTGCCGCCTCCATCAGGCGCATCATCTCGGCGAGGAAGGAGGTGTCGGCGGTGGCGGTTGCCTCAACGATGAGCGGCTGGGTGAGATTGAGCATGCCGGCGCGTAGATCGCTGCCGGGTTTCACCGGCTGTGGTGCGCTTTCGCCGGTGGCCATGGAGCAGTCGAGTTCGGACGAACCGCTCATGACGATCCCGTCGACGGGCACGCGCTCACCGGCGGCAACGACCAGTTTCATTCCGGCTGCTATCTCCTGTAGCGGGAGGTAATCGCGTCCGCCATCTGCGGCGATGACCAGTGCGCCGCGCGGCGCGAGGCGGGCGAGCCCCTTGACGGCGGTGCGGGCACGCTCGCGCATCACGTGGTCGAGCGTGCGGCCGATCAGAAGGAAGAAGAGGAGCGAAACGGACGCATCGAAATAGGCGTGCTGGCCGCTGTTGATGGTCTCATACAGGCTGAGGCCATAAGCGAGCGAGATTCCCAGCGCGATGGGCACGTCCATGTTCATGCGCCCGTGGCGGAGCGCGTTCAGTGCCGAGCGGTAGAAAACGCCACCCGCAAATACCAGCGCGGGCAGGGCGATCAGCGCTGAAAGCCAGTGAAAGAGGTCGCGCGTCGCCTGTTCCGCACCTGACCAGACTGAGACGGAAAGAAGCATGATGTTGCCAGCGGCAAAGCCGGAGACCGCCACGGCGCGGATGAGCTGGGAGAGAACCGGATCCCTGCCGGTTTCCACACTGTCGAAAAGGTGGGCGGCATAGCCAAGCCGGTTCAGCGTGTCGACGATGGGCGGCAGCGCCCCCTCGCGCCATTTCACGCTGACGCGCTTGGTGGAGAGATTGACGCGCGCACCTGCCACGCCGTCGAGCCTGCCAAGCGCGGTTTCGATTGTCTGAATGCACGCGCCGCAATGAACGCCGGGCACGGAAAGATCGGTCTGTTTCAGCCCGTCTCCGACAGAGCGACTTGCGAGGACGAGTTCTTCGGCGCGCGGGCCGGCTTCACGGGCCTGTTCGGCTTCCAGCGCCATTTCGGTGCCGGGGGCGCAGCAGCTCATCTGAGTTCTCCGCCGGCAATGGTGATGCGCCGCACATCGCGATAGGGATGGGCGAGGCCCGCGTCTGCAGTGATGTTGATGACCCAGGTGCCGTCGCCGGGGCCGTGATCGACGCCGAAACCGCCATCGGGAAGACGTTGCATTTGAAGGGTAACGTCTTCATCGGCGGTGACAGGACGGTGCATCACCATGGTAACGCCGTCGAGTGGGATCGGGTCGCCGCTCGCATCGAGAAGGCGGTAGGTGATAGCGTCTCCCTCAACGGAAAGCTCGCCCTTCCAGCCGAGTGCTGCCTGCTGGCGGCCTTCTTCCGCGCGCTTGTTGAAGGTCTGGCTCGCCACATAGGCGTTTTTCACGATCAGGCCAGTCCAGCTCGACTGCGCGTAAAAGGCCATTGTCAGATTGACCGTAATGATGACCCCGAAGAAGGCGACCATGATGGCGAGCATGTGCCAGCCGGTGAATTCCTTCTGTTTCTGCACTTTGCCGCTCATCGTGAACCCTCCGGGATGTTGAAGCTTGCCCTGTAGACATCGCTTTCGAAACTCGCCTTGTCTTCGACGACGAAGCGGAAAGATGTGCCGGCCTCGCTCAGACGATCTGCCGGCAGGGTGACGAAGATGCGCACTTCGCGCAGGCGGTCCGGTTCGACAGGCACTGCCGCAGAACGGTCGTCCGGCTGGTCGAGCCCGACCACATTCATGGTGGCGCTGGTGAGACCTTCGAGCGAAACGAGGATCACGCGGGGTTCTGGGATCATGTTCAACAGCTTGACCGTGTAGCCATTGCGCACCGAACCATCCGACAGAAGCACATATTGCGGATTGCGGTCGTGGAGCACGTTGACCTCCAGCCGGTCGCGCGTCAGCAGGGCATAGAGCATGACGAGGCCAACGAGCGACCACGCACCGAAATAGACGAAGGTGCGCAGGCGAAAGATCTTGCGCCAGTGGAAATGCGCGACCTTCTCGGAGAGCCCGCCGCCTTCCCGGCGCACGCGGTCGGGGTTGATGGTCTCCGTGCCGCCGGCTGTCGCCAGCGCCATATTGGCATTGTAGTCGGAAAGCGTGGCATAGGAGATGAGACCGCGCTCGCGTCCTAGCTTGTCCATCACGCCATCGCAGGCATCGATGCACAGCGCGCAGGTGATGCATTCGAGCTGCTGGCCGTCGCGGATGTCGATGCCCATGGGGCAGACGGCAACGCAGGCATTGCAGTCCACGCAGTCGCCCACGGTCCTGCCCTCGGCGGCTGCCTTCTTGGCATGGCGCGAGCGGGGCTCGCCGCGCCAGTCGTTGTAGGTGACGGTGAGCGAATTTTCGTCCAGCATGGCCGCCTGAATGCGTGGCCACGGGCACATATAGGTGCAGACCTGCTCGCGCATGAGGCCGCCGAAGAGATAGGTGGTTGCGGTCAGCACCGCGATGGTCATGTAGGCGACCGGGGCTGCCTCGCCGGTTGCGAGATCGATGAGAAGCGATGGCGCGTCGGCGAAATAGAAGACCCAGGCGCCGCCGGTCGCCACGGCGATAAGAACCCAGATCAGGTGCTTTACGGTGCGTCTGGCGAGCTTGTTGGCGGTGAATGGTGCGGCATCAAGCTTGATGCGGGCATTGCGGTCGCCTTCGATGGCGCGCTCGACAACGAGAAAGAGGTCGACCCAGACGGTCTGTGGACAGGTATATCCGCACCATGCCCTGCCCACCGTGGAGGTGATGAGGAAAAGGCCGATGCCGGCCATGACAAGCAGGCCCGCGATATAAAAAAATTCCTGCGGCCAGATTTCGATGAAGAAGAAATAGAACCGCCGGTTGGCAAGATCGATCAGAACCGCCTGATCGGGTGCGTAGGGACCACGATCCCAGCGCAGCCATGGCGTCAGATAGTAGATGCCGAGCGTGACGAACATGATCAGCCATTTGAAGCGGCGGAACTGCCCGGAAGCGCGTTTCGGGAAGATTTTCTTCCGTGGAGCGTAAAGCGGCTGGCGTTTTCCGGCAGTGTTTACCGCTTCCGCATCAATGCGCTCGACTGCGCCCCCCGAGGCGGTGTTGCTGGCTGCGGTTTCGGTGGCAAGTGTCATTTCGGCGGCTCGCAAACTGCTCTGTGAGCGTACTGTCTAGTCGCCGGAAACATCTCGGGCATTGATCCCGATCAAAGCGGGAGGCTGGGAGGCCGAACCCCGGCCTGTTTGGCCGGGATTCGCTGTGCGTGTGGGCGTGTCTATTCGCCACCGCCGAGCGAATAGACGTAGACCGAAAGCTGCTTGACCGTCGAGTCGCCAAGCCGCTCCTGCCAGGCCGGCATGACGCCGTGTCTGGGCTGGCGCACCTGTGCTGCGATCTGGGCTTCGCTGGAACCGTAGAGCCAGATCGCATCGGCAAGGTTCGGTGCGCCGAAGGTGACGTCGCCCTCACCGGCATCGCCATGGCAGGAGGCGCAATTGTCGGCGTAAACCTGCGCACCTGCTTCGGCCAGAGCCGGATCGGACGGCGTTCCGGTGAAGGAGACGACATGGGCCGCCACCTGGCGTATCTCCTCACCGCTCAGAATATCGCCGAAGGCCGGCATTTCGCCAAAGCGCGTGTCGTCGTCGCCGTCAAACCTGACACCGTGCGCGATCGTCTGGTGGATGGCTTCAATGTCGCCGCCCCACAGCCAGTCGTCGTCGTTCAGGTTCGGATAACCGGCGGAACCCTGCGCGCCGGACCCATGGCACTGCGAGCAGTTGACCTTGAAAGCGGCGTCACCGGCTGCGGTGGCAAAACGGCGCAGCGTCTCGTCGGCGAGGATTTCATCCAGCGGCTTTTCAGCGATGGCTGCGCGCAAATCCGCCTGCTCAGCCGAGACGGCGTCCATGGTGGTGGTGAGCTCCTGACGGCTCGAATAACCCAGAACGCCCTTGGTGGCGTCGCTGATCAGCGGCCATGCCGGATAGGCGATCGTGTAGCCTATGGACCAGACGATCGTGGCATAGAAGGTCCACACCCACCAGCGGGGCATGGGGTTGTCGAGTTCGCGAATGCCGTCCCACTCATGGCCGGTGGTCGAGACGCCCGAGACCTCGTCGATATGTTTGTTCTCACTCATCTCAATCGTCCTTCAGCGGGATGCGTGCGGCTTCATCGGCGCTCTTCCTGCTTCCGGGGCGGAAGGCAAAAAGAACCGTGCCGACGAAGAAGAGGGCCATGAAGAGAAGGCCCCAGCTATCGGCGAACTGGCGGAGCGCGGTATAGGCTT
Organism: Nitratireductor sp.; assembly: GCF_017794765.1. Classification (GTDB taxonomy): domain Bacteria; phylum Pseudomonadota; class Alphaproteobacteria; order Rhizobiales; family Rhizobiaceae; genus Nitratireductor. The sequence goes on from NZ_CP051236.1 coordinate 1,539,462, forward strand.
CCATGATCTTTCCTCCTCAGCGATAGCCGGCGGCTTCGTCATAGGTCGAGAAATCGACCAGCGTGCCGAGCATCTGCAGATAGGCGACGAGCGCATCCATTTCGGTGAGCGCATCGGGGTTGCCGTCGAAATCGCCGAGCACCGCCTTGGGATAGCGTTCTTCGAGACCGGATGTGTCCGCGTTGGGGTCGGCCTGGGCGCGAATATCCGCATTGGCGTTGGCGATCATGTCTTCCGTATAGGGCACGCCGACACGCAGATTGGCGATCAGCTCGGTCGAGAAATCGTTGATCTCCAGCGGCGTGTCCTTGAGGAAGGCGTAGCTGGGCATGATCGATTCCGGCACCACGGAGCGCGGCTCGATCAGGTGATCCACATGCCATTCATTGGAGTAGCGGGCGCCCACGCGGGCGAGATCCGGCCCCGTGCGTTTCGACCCCCACTGGAAGGGATGATCGTACATGGATTCGGCGGCGAGGCTGTAATTGCCGTAGCGCTCCACCTCGTCGCGGAAGGGACGGATCATCTGGCTGTGGCAGGTGTAGCAGCCCTCGCGGATGTAGATGTTGCGACCGGCGAGCTCCAGCGGCGAATAGGGGCGCATGCCCTCCACCTTCTCGATCGTGTTCTCCAGATAGAAGAGGGGCACGATCTCGACGATGCCGCCGATTGTCACCACCAGGAACGATCCGACCAGAAGGAGCGTGGCGTTCTTTTCGATGATCTTGTGTTTGTCCAGCAATGCCATCGTCAGGGCTCCTTAACCGGCACTTTGAAGGGAAGGGGCGGGTTGGGCGACGGCGCCGCCGATCGGCGCTTCCTTGCGCTCATGGCCAAGGATGGTCATGGCCAGATTGTAGGCCATGACGAGGCCACCGAGCAGGAAGAGCACACCGCCGAGCGCGCGCACCACATAATAGGGGTGCATGGCGGCAACGGTTTCGGCGAACGAGTAGACCAGGAAGCCCTGATCGTCGTATTCGCGCCACATCAGGCCCTGCTGGATGCCCGACACCCACATGACGGCCGCGTAGACGACGATGCCGAGGGTGGCGAGCCAGAAGTGCCAGGTGACGAGCCGCAGCGAATAAAGCCGCTCGCGGTTCCACAGTTTTGGCACGAGATAGTAGAGCGCGCCGAAGGTGATCATGCCGACCCAGCCGAGTGCACCCGAATGCACGTGGCCGATGGTCCAGTCGGTGTAGTGCGACAGCGAGTTGACCGCCTTGATGGACATCAGCGGGCCCTCGAAGGTGGACATGCCGTAGAAGGCGACGGCCAGAACCATCATGCGGATGATCGGGTCGGTGCGCAGCTTGTCCCAGGCGCCCGAAAGCGTCATCAGGCCGTTGATCATGCCGCCCCAGGAGGGCATCCACAGCATGATGGAGAACACCATTCCGAGCGTCTGCGCCCAGTCGGGCAGGGCGGTGTAGTGGAGATGGTGCGGGCCGGCCCAGATATAGAGGAAGATCAGCGCCCAGAAGTGGATGATCGACAGGCGGTAGGAATAGACCGGGCGGTTGGCCTGTTTGGGAATGAAGTAGTACATCATGCCCAGGAAGCCGGCGGTGAGGAAGAAACCAACTGCATTGTGGCCGTACCACCATTGCGTCAGCGCATCCTGCACGCCGGCGAAAAGCGAATAGCTCCTGGAGCCGAAGGGCGAGACCGGAACCGCCAGGTTGTTCACCACATGCAGCATGGCGATGGTCACGATGAAGGACAGGTAGAACCAGTTGGCCACATAGATATGCGGCTCCTTGCGCCTGAAGATCGTGCCGAGGAAAACAATCAGATAGGCGACCCAGACGACGGTGAGGAACAGGTCCACATACCATTCAGGCTCTGCATATTCACGACTTTGGGTGATGCCGAGCAGATAGCCGGTTGCCGCCATGACGATGAAGAGCTGATAGCCCCAGAACACGAACCAGGCGAGGTTGCCGCCGAAGAGGCGGGCCCGGCATGTGCGCTGCACCACATAGAAGGACGTGGCGATGAGCGCGTTGCCGCCGAAGGCAAAGACGACCGCGGATGTGTGCAGCGGGCGCGTGCGGCCGAAATTGAACCAGGGCTCGATGTTGAGGTCCGGATAGGCAAGCTGCAAGGCGACCACCACGCCGACGAGAAAGCCGACTATGCCCCACACCGTCGTGGCGATGACGCCATAACGCACCGGACCGTCCATATAGCCATCCGTATCCCGCCTGAGCGGGATTGAGGCTGCGTCGGCCGGCGCAAAGCTCGTGTTGCGCATCAATACGATCGCCGATCCAAGCAGGACAAAGAACAGAACCCACATATGGGCCTGAAAGGCTGAATCCTGCGCCAGACCCGCAGCGGCCAGTGCTGCAAATGCAGCAAGGCTGACCAGTACGATCTCGGTGCCAAATCTCATTGCTGTTTCCCCAGTTCAGAAAAGCTTGCGGGAATCCGTTCCCCGATTCTCACGCGTCACACTTCGGGCAATGAGGGCGGTGGCGCCTTGATCTGCGTCAAAGCCAGCTCTGCCGTGGCGTGAAAAGACACGTTTCGGACAACAGGGGATGATTGCCATGCAGCGCGCAGGAGAACAGGTCAGCGGAACCGGACCCGCCGCCCGCTATGCGGAGGCGGTGCCGCGCTACACGAGCTATCCCACGGCACCGCATTTTCATGCGGGCGTGACCGGCGAAACCTTTCGTGGCTGGCTGGGCGAGACGGGTGAGGAAGAGGCTCTTTCGCTCTATGTGCACATCCCGTTCTGCGACCGGCTGTGCTGGTTCTGCGCCTGCCACACCAAGATGACGCGCCGCTATGAGCCCGTGGCTGCCTTTCTCGATGCGCTTTTCTTCGAGATCCGCACGGTGGGTGACATTCTGAAGGGGCGCGGACGTGTCCGTGCGCTCCATTTCGGCGGCGGCTCGCCGACCATGCTGCGCGCAGACGACATTGTGCGACTGGGCAGCGCGCTCAAAACGGCCTTCAATTTTGCCGACAATGCCGAAATCAGCGTGGAGCTCGACCCCAACGACATGGACGAGGCGCGCTTCGATGCGCTTGCTGAAATCGGCATGACGCGCGCGAGCCTCGGCGTTCAGGATTTTGACCCGCGGGTCCAGAAGGCGATCAACCGCGAACAGACGTTTGAACAGACCAAAGCGGTGGTGGATGGCGTGCGTGCGCGGGGTGTGCGGTCGGTCAATCTCGATCTGCTCTACGGCCTGCCGCACCAGACATGCGAGAGCGTCGCCGACACCATCCGCCAGGCGCTGACGCTTTCACCGGACCGGATTGCCCTTTTCGGCTATGCTCATGTGCCGTGGTTCAAGAAGCACCAGACCATGATCGACGAGGCCTGGCTGCCTGGGCCTGAGCAGCGCTTCGAGCAGCAGCAGGAGACAGCGCGCATCATTTTGGGCGCAGGCTATGAGGCGATCGGGCTTGACCATTTTGCAAAGCCGGACGATCCGCTGGCGGTGGCCGCGCGGCAAGGGCGGCTCTTCCGGAATTTTCAGGGTTATACCGAGGATGCGTGCCGCACACTGATCGGTCTTGGTCCTTCCTCGGTGTCGCGCCTGCCAAAGGGCTACGCACAGAACATGCCGGCGACTGCGCAATACGAACGCAGCGTGCGCGAAGGCGAACTTGCGACCGTGCGGGGCATTGCACTCAGCGAAGAAGACCACGCCCGCGCCTGGGTGATCGAGCGCCTGATGTGCGATTTCGCGTTTTCCGGCGAGGAAGCCGTGCAACGGTTTGGTGCGTGCGGGAGAAGGATCGTTGCCGAGGCGCGGGCTCTGTTGCGTGAACGTGGAAGCGCAACGGGAATGAGGGAGAATGAGGGAATTTTTATGGTTGAAGAGGAAGCGCGACCGCTGGTCCGCTCAACGGCGGCCCTGTTCGACCAGTATCTGACGCGGGGAAGCGCGCGCCATTCTGTTGCGGTTTGATGCGAGCGCGCTCAAGCATCTGCATATTCTGTTCAATTTGAGCCAGCGCAAATCCTTGGTCCACACAGCCCGTTATCCTGTGTGTGTGCGTGAAACGGGCGAACTGCGAACGCACTTTCCAGATTTGCCGCCGTGCCAGACTGGCCGTCATGTCTCACCATGGAAGGCGCTGCCGCCTGATCAGCGGCGTAGACACGGCGGCGGCCGGGCGGACTTGGGGGAAGAAACCGCCCGGCCCACCTGTAGCCCCGAACATCTGTCCCCGATACATGGTGGTGCTTCAGCGATTGCAGCGGAGAATAAGTTTGCAAGTCTATGGTGACAGACGACGCCTGCACTGTCAGAGGCTGGCGTCGTTCGTCTCGGGACGACGGGTTCCACCGTCATCTTTGAGGGCCTGTGACATTGCCTCGAAAACCCCCGCATTGGGACAGAACGCGGGAGGTGTATGGGCTGGCTCTCCGGCCGTCGCGGCCAGCCACACCTCACAGGAGGCCGCGTTGCTGCAGAGCCGGCAGGAGCGGATCGCCGAAGCGAATGTCAAGCCGAGTCGCTCTCTGGCGAGATGCTGGATATCAACGTCGCAACGGTCCATCATTTTGCCCATCAGTTTCGCACGGGTCTCGATGTTCTTTGAAATGCGCGTCATGTCCAAGATCCTCTTTGATCAGCCAATCTGGCGTTCTTGAACTCAGATGTCTTTGCGCTGGATCAAACGGTCGCTCGAAGCGATGCCATCTACACGGCAACCCACGTCAGCACGTCACTTGCGGGATGGCCTGCCTGTGGAAATAATGCGTGCATTGAGACGCGGCGGGCGAAGGGGCGAGCGTGAGTCCTGAATTCAATTTGGCCGAACCGGCACGGCGCGCCGGTCTTACAGGTTACGCTGTCGCAGTGGGAGGGAGCGTTGCCCTGCTCGTAGCACGGCTCTGGCTGGACACGGTATTCGGCAGCACCTGGATTTTTTTCCTCGGATCACTGACCGCACTCTATGCCGCGATCTTCGGTGGCCGTGCCGCGGGCCTGCTGGCGGTGATGCTGGTCACCGGCGCCATTGCACTGATCGGTGTTTTGACATCGCTGCCTGTATCGGTGCCGGTCTTTGCCGCGCTCGTCGCGTTTCTTGTGCTGCTCGCTCACGTCGGCGGCGCCTATTTCAGCGCCCAGGACGCCAGCAGGCAGATGCGCCGGCAACTCGCGGCACGGGACGCGCATCTCAGCTCTATTCTCGACACCGTGCCGGACGCAACGGTGGTGATCGACGACAAGGGCATCATGGTCGCATTCAACCGCGCTGCGGTCCGCCAGTTTGGCTATACGGAGGAGGAAGCACGCGGACGGAACGTCAGCATGCTGATGCCTGAACCGTATCAGGGGCAGCATGATGGCTATATCGAGCGCTACAAACGCACGGGCGAGCGGCGCATTATCGGCATTGACCGGGTGGTTGTGGGACGCCGTAAAGATGGCTCCACCTTTCCGATGAAGCTTGCCGTCGGTGAGATGCAAAGCGGCGGACATACCTATTTCACCGGTTTCATCCGTGACCTGACAGAGCGGGCCGAGACCGAGGCAAAGATGGAGCAGGTTCAGGCTGAACTCGCCCGTCTTGCAAGGCTGAATGAACTGGGGGAAATGGCGTCGACGCTTGCCCACGAACTGAACCAGCCGCTCTCAGCCGTTTCGAACTACGTTCAGGGCTGCAGGCGGCTCCTGAACGATCTCGATCACCCTTTGGCCGAGCGCATGCGCGACGCCCTTGAAGAGACCACGAGGCAGTCGCTGCGTGCGGGCCAGATCATCCGCCATCTGCGTGAGTTCGTGTCACGCGGCGAGAGCGAAAAGCAGGCCGAAAACCTTCAGAACCTTGTAGAGGAGGCAGCAGCGCTGGCGCTGATGGGATCGCGGGAGCTGGGCATTCGAACTGTGTTCGAGTTCGAACCGGATCTTGGCGAAGTTTTTGTGGACCGGGTCCAGGTCCAGCAGATTCTGATCAATCTGATACGCAACGCGATGGAAGCCATGCGCGAAAGCGACCAACGCGAGCTCACGGTCTCTGTAGCGCCCGACGGTGCCGGCTCGATCCACATCGACGTGTCAGATACGGGCTCGGGCGTGCCAGAGGAAATTGCCGAGAATCTCTTCAAACCCTTCGTTTCTTCCAAGCGGGGCGGTATGGGGGTCGGTCTTGCCATATCCAAGAGAATTGCCGAAGCCCATGGAGGCATGTTGAGACTGATGGAGAGCTCCGTCGGGGGAAGCAGGTTCCGTTTCACATTGCCGACGTTGGAAGAACAGGAAATGCACAATGCCTGAAGACGTGGTCATCCACATAGTCGACGACGAGGAACCGGTTCGCAAGTCACTCGCCTTTCTACTCACCATGTCGGGGCATGCGGCAAGAGTGCATGAATCGGCGAGCGCGTTTTTGAAGGTCGCATCAGGTCTGCGCAATGCGTGCCTGATCACCGATTTGCGCATGCCTGACATGAGCGGGGTGGAGTTGCTGCGCCGGCTGGATCAGGAAGGAAACCTCCTGCCGACCATTGTGATCACCGGCCACGGAGATGTGCCGATGGCAGTCGAGGCCATGAAGGCTGGCGCACTGGATTTCATTGAAAAGCCCTTCTCCGATGAGGTTCTGCTGGATGCTGTTTCACGCGCCATCCAGCAGTTGGAGACGAGACCGCAGGCTGACGCAGATGCAAGCATCGTACGAGAGCGGGTCTCGCTGTTGTCCGAGCGTGAGCAGCAGGTCATGCATCGCATCGTTGCCGGACTGCCCAACAAGACGATTGCTTTCGAACTCGACATTTCACCGCGCACGGTTGAAGTGCATCGGGCCAACGTGATGACCAAGATGCAGGCCCGCAACCTTCCCGAGCTGGTCCGGATGGCGCTTCTGGCAGACAATGCGGCGCGCTGAGAAGCGTCTCGTTCGTGCGGCATTTTGATCCAGCGCAATGCGCTGTGGCCGACCATGACCGACATTGCGTGCTGCCGTGGCGGATGGCGCGCATTCTCCCGGCAGTGAGGAGATGCCGGACGTGGCTGGACTGATTCTCGTGGTGGCGCCTGATTCCGCCTTTCGCCTGTCACTGCGCTTCATGCTTGAGACGGAGGGGTTCGACGTTGTTGTATCGGAGAGCATCGAGGAATCCGGCCGGCTGCGCATATATGCTGACTGCATGGTTGTGGATCATGAGGTCCTGACTGGCGCGGGACTGGCCGTCGCGCGGCTTGCAGCGGAAGGCGACCCTGTGGTTCTCCTGGCGGACACGCTTGACGAAATGCCTCAGGCCGAACACGTCCGCACCATCGAAAAACCGCTTCTCGGCAGCGCCGTGGTGAACGCGGTTCGGACGCTTCTGGAGGGGGCGGGCCACAGAGAAAAGCAGGCGCTACGTAGATTCCCGTAGGGGAAAAACCGAATTTCGTGCAGCCTTCGAACGCGGCACACATGGGCGTCACACAACGGAGGCACCCATGTTTGCACAGGCCGCAACTGCACCAAAGCTTACTGTTCCCTTCGGCGCAGGCCAGCTTCATGCCGAGGTGCGCAGGGCACCTGCGTCCTTCTCCCCCGACCAGCCTCATCAGGTCATGTTCTATGAAGCGAATGCGGAGATCTATGCACAGGGCGAACAGGCCACTGCGCTCTATCTGGTCGAGTTCGGCGCAGTCCGCCTCTATCGCCTTCTTGCCGACGGGCGGCGCCAGATCAGCGCCTTTCACGTGGCCGGCGAAGTGTTCGGGTTCGAAGCAGACGGCCAGCATCATTTCTTTGCCGAGGCTGTGGGGCAGGCCTGCATCCGTGTTTTCCGCAAGCCGGCCGGCGAGACGAACTGGCGCCAGACCCTTGCTGCGGCTCTGGCCGCACTGGTGCGGGCGCAGGAACACCTCCTGGTGATCGGCCGGCAGAACGCTGCCGAGCGCGTCGCCGCCTTCCTGCTCGACATGATGGAGCGCCAGAACAGCGACTGCGCCGTGCAGCTGCCCATGTCACGCACCGACATCGGCGATTATCTCGGCCTGACGATCGAGACCGTATCGCGAACGTTTTCAAAGTTTCGCTCCAGAGGACTTGTGCGCCTGGTGAACACACGCACGGTCGAAATACTGGATGCCGCTACGCTTCGCGCGATGTGTGATTGAAGTGGTTCCTGCCGGCGGCGGTGCCGGTCTCCGCACAGAAGATGGAACGCGGCAGCGCCCGATGACCGGTGGGCTTCTGCGGGGATTGTTCTGCTGGAGACGTCTATAGGGGCTGGTCACCCCCGACCATACGTTGTATGCGCACGGCTCAACCAAAGCAGGGAACGTCGCTGGATTGCCAGTTGTACGTGTCAGCATGATCGCACGATTGCGGACAGACCAGACCCGGGTGCCTCGCCCTCACGATTTCACGCCGTTTGACGCGCGGCAGGGCGCGTTTCCTCCGAAGTCGCCCGACTGCGTGCTTGCCGTTTGGAAAACAGGAACAGGATTGCGGAAGGGTATTGCGCCATCCCGGCTATTTATGGCTAACCGGCAATGTCTTTACTCCATGCTGCGTGAACGGGACTGATGCGGATGACCCTGAAAGAGGTGCTTAAAGGGGCAGTCGAAGAGATCGCATCGGGCTTTCGACGCTATCCGGTCTGGGTTGCCCTGGCCCATGAGAGCATTGGCGACCAGCATCGCCGGACGACCCTGGGCCCGCTCTGGCTTGTGCTGAACTATTTTCTTTTCGCCGGCGCCTTTGTGGTCGTGTTCGGCCACCGCAACGAGATCGAGAATTTTCCGGCCTATGTGGCGACTGGACTCTATGTCTGGTTGCTCATGTCCGAGGCCATCAACACGGCCGTGCCGCTTTTTCGACGGGAAGCCAACTACATCAAGGGGACGACGCTGCCGCTGTTCGTCTATGTGATGCGCCTTGCCATGCAGACGGTGATTCGCGGCGCCTATTCCGGCGCGGGCTGGATCGTGCTCATGCTGTTTCTCGTCCAGCCCTCGCTGGAGCAATGGCTGATGGCCTTTGCGGGATTGGCCGTCATCGTTCTGGCGCTGCCAGCCGTCATCACGATTTTCGCCCTGCTGGGCGCATTTTTCCCGGATTTTGAATTCATAACGAGCAATCTGGTGCGGGTCGGCATGTTCCTGACGCCGATCTTCTGGATCCATGGCAATGATGGCGGGCTGCGGCAGATGCTTTATGAGTACAATCCCTTCACGCATTTTCTCGCCATCGTCCGGCAACCCATCATTAGCGGAGAGTTGCCGGTGATGGAGCTTCTGCTGTGTCTGGGGATCTCCGCCTTTGCCTGGGTCTTCGCATTCTTCCTGCTGGGGGTGCTGCGCAAGAAAGTGGTGTTTGTCGTATGACGGTTTCGATCAAGGCCCACTCGGTCGGGCTGCGCTATCGCATCCTGCGTCCGCTCACCCTGCGGCCGAAGGACAAGAGGCTTCTGAAGACGGGCGGGACCATCTCCGGCTCCGGCCGCCGCCAGCATGTCCAGGCGCTCGAGGATGTGAGCTTCGAGCTCTCGGCGGGTGACCGGCTGGGGCTTGTGGGTTCCAATGGGGCGGGCAAGACGACCCTGCTGAAAATGCTCTACGGCATCATGGAGCCGACATCCGGAACGCTGTCGATCTCGGGCCGCGTCGATGCGCTGTTCAACATCAATCTCGGTTTCAGGCCGGAAGCCACCGGCCGGCGCAACATTGAGCTGCGCGGGCTGATCAATGGCTGGACCCGGCGGCAGATCGAGGAGGCCATGCCGGAGATCATCGAGTTCTCCGAGCTTGGCGACTTCATCGACATGCCTTTCAAGTCCTACAGCCAGGGCATGGCCGCGCGGCTGGCCTTCTCCGTGGCAACGACGCTGACGCCTGAAATCCTGCTCATGGACGAGTGGATCGGCGCCGGCGACGCGGCCTTTCAGAAAAAGGCCGGCGAGCGGATGAACGCGCTGACGGGGCAGGCGGGCATCGTGGTGCTGGCCAGCCACAACGACAAGCTGATCCAGCGTGTCTGCAACAAGGTTCTGGTGCTGGAGAAGGGGCGGGTAAAGAAATTCGCGCCGCTGGAGAAGAAACGCGCCTAGCGTGTAACGCGTCTGCCTGCAACGGCGTGTTGCCCAATGGATGGTCACGAACAATTTCCGTCTGTAACCCTTGAGATGCGCGGCATGGCGCGATAGGAAAAGCACCGGTTTCGCCGTTGTATCGGCAATGATTCTTTGTACCGGAAAGTCCCCTTCATCTACCAAGGGTAGCAAACGTGGATTTCAGTCAGTACGACCTGGTCATTGTCGGTGCGGGCTTTTTCGGAGCCACCATCGCGGAGCGGGCCGCAAGCGAGCTTGGCCGTCGCGTTCTCGTCATCGACCGACGCGATCACATCGGCGGCAACGCCTACACGCACACCTGCCCGCGTACGGGCATCGAGATCCACAAATATGGCGCGCATCTGTTTCACACGCCCAACAAGGTTGTGTGGGATTATCTGAACCGCTTCACCGCGTTCACGGATTATCGCCACCGTGTTTTCACCTCCTACAAGGGGCAGGCCTATATGATGCCGATCAATCTCGGCACGATCTGCCAGTTTTTCGGCCGCCGGATGAGCCCGGACGAGGCGCGCGCGCTGATAGCCGAGCAGGCAGGTGAGCTGGCCGGCCACGATCCGCAGAATCTGGAGGAAAAGGCAATCTCGCTGATCGGCCGTCCGCTCTACGAGGCGTTCATCCGCGGCTATACGGCCAAGCAATGGCAGACAGACCCGCGCGAGCTGCCGGCGTCGATCATCACCCGGCTGCCGGTGCGCTATACGTTCGACAACCGCTATTTCAACGACACGTATGAAGGCCTGCCGGTGGACGGCTATACGGCGATCTTCGAACGCATGCTCGACCATGAACGGATCGAGGTGCGCACGGGCATCGATTATTTCGAGATCCGGGAGCAGATCCCGGCGGGCACGCCGGTTGTCTATACCGGCCCCATCGACCGTTATTTCGACTATCGCGCGGGCGAATTGAAATGGCGCACCATCGACTTTGAGGAAGAGGTGCTCGATATGGGCGACTTCCAGGGCACATCGGTGATGAATTATGCCGATGAGGACATTCCCTATACGCGCATTCTGGAGTTCCGCCACTTCAACCCCGAGCGCAGCTACCAGACGGAAAAGACGGTGATCACGCGGGAATACTCCCGCTTTGCCGAGCGCCGCGACGAGCCCTACTATCCGATCAACACAGCGCAGGACAAGGAGACCTACCGGGCCTATCGTGAACTGGCGGATGCGGAAGAGAATGTGATCTTCGGCGGCCGCCTCGGCACCTATCGCTATCTCGACATGCATCAGGCGATCGGGGCTGCGCTGAAATGCTTCGAGAACGAGATCAGGCAGGTTATATGTGTCTGATAAGTGTTGTAATTCCGGTATTTAACACTTCAGAATTTCTCGAATGGCTGCTCGAGAGTATTTCAAGGACTCAAGGGATCGACCTCGAATTCATCTTTGTGGACGACGCTTCTCGGGATGACTCATCGGCAAATCTGAAGCGCTTCATCCAGAAACACACCTGGTTGAACGCGCATTTGCTTGTTCACCAGAGAAACAGTGGGCTCTCTGTGGCGCGTCGATCAGGATATGAACGGGCCTCCGGTGAGTATATCTGGTTTTTGGACTCGGACGATCATTTCAACGCGGAAGCGTTGCGGAAAGTCTACGAAATTGTACAGACAAGGCGATTTGACGCCGTCATTTTCGACCATCGCGAGTGCCGTCTCGAAGACGGGGAGATGAGATATTTGAGTGTGGTGAGGCGGTCGCACGCAGCCGAGCATTCAACGTCCGATGGGCGCGGGGCCATGATCTCCTGTTTGAGGGATCGCAATGTTTACGCCTGGGGCCTGATAGCGCGGAAAGGCACCTTCCAAAACCACTTCTTTCCACCTGGCAGACTGTTTGAGGATATTCCGACCATTCCTATGGTTCTCGCCTCCTGCCATTCTGTGAAATATGCCTCGCAGGCGGTAGTGAACTATCTGCTGCGGCCAGATAGCATCATGCACAATGTGAACATGAAAAGCTGCATCGATTTGATGCTCGCAGGAGAGCGGTTGAGATTGCGTGCCGCGCGTTTTCAAGGAGGACTTGATGGAAGATCACTCCAGGAGATCGAGTTGTACCGCGCACTGTGCCTCTTGTGGGCCGCAAGGAGGGCACATGCGGGAGGCCAGTGGGAGATGCCAGGGTTTCGTAAAATTTTAACACGGCAAGTAAAGCTCTATAAAAAGCTTAGCGGAGCAAGCGGTATTTGTCTCAATACGAAGACGATGGCCAGAAGACGAATGAAAGAAGTATTTCATTATACAATAATGATGCTGAGTGTCAGGATGTATAGGGTCGTTTTGGCTTTCAGGGGGTGATTGGGGATTGTAAATTATGAACTCAGGCCAGCCGTCTTTGGATCGACTTAACGAGACGGTTGAATCGTCTTGCCGAGCGACGCTTCGCGGCGATCATACCAGCTCTCCATACGACACTTGGTGATATGAGGTCTTTCAAGACGCTGAAATTGTTATCACAATGTCTCCATTTCCACTTCGTCTTGATCACCCACAGATAATGCCTAAGAACGTCTTTGGTAGCTTCCTCACCGATCGTGGTTGAGTCTACGGTTTTTACAAAGTTTTTAATTCTGACAGCGTCTTCATTGCTGATAGTGTATGGCCTCCAATGCTCGTGCTGCAGGTATTTAACAACCGAAGCCGCCCTGAGCCATTCGGATTCTTCTCTGGTTAACGAGAGCGTCTTGATACACCACTGACAAAGTGAAATGATATCGTATGCGTGAGATTTCATTTCACTCGCAAAATCTTTTGTGAGAAGAATGTCCTCTCTCTCTGATCTTCTACGTCGTGCGCTTATCGCAGCTAGCTGCGCCGAAACACTCTGGATCCGACCATTTTGCGCATCCTTTCCGGAGACACTTCCGGTATGTACTCGATACTCGCCAAGCACCTGGGGCAGGTTTTTCAGCTTTCCCACCTCTTCTAGCCGGAAATACAGCTCGGCATCTTCGGAGTGGAGTATGTGACGGTACCCTCCCACCTGATCAAACGCTGAACGCCGCATCATGAGAAACGGATGCACTAAGTAGTGTTCGCGTGCCGGGACCGAATAAAGATCACTCACCCGGTTCTCTGCTATGTTGATGCCACCATGCTTAGGATAGCCGGACTCGTCGATTACCACGATTGAATTCGATACAGCGACGATTTCGTCGTCATCGTCGAGCGCTTTTACCTGGAGCGCGAAACGATGAGCATAGCTAATGTCGTCCCCATCCATCCGCGCCAGATACTTGCCGGATGCGTACTGAGCTCCGTGGTTGAGAGCATCAACGATGCCTTGATTCTCGGTATGAAGCGGAATGATACGGGGGTCTGCCTCCGCAAAAAGATCGACTATCTCTCGTGTTTTGTCAGTTGAGCCATCATTAACAATGATTATCTCGAAGTCTTTAAAAGTTTGATCCTGAATAGATTTTATTGCTTCACTTAGATAGACTTCGCAATTGTATACCGGCATCAATACGGAGACGGATACGGGGCGTTTTGGCTTCATGAACCGTTGCTCAATGCGTTAGCTTTTCGGACAGGATTGCTTTGATCTTCTTCGAGTCGAAGGGTTCTTCACATTGGTCGAAGAATTTCTTGAGGTAGCGATAGTCAGTTAGTGTGCGCTGATGGTTCGCGAGAAATGTTCTCTCCGGATGTTTGTGTGAGTAATTTTCGAAACGTTCGTCCATCTGGCGAACCATTGAGAGCACTTGATCTTTGGGACTGTTCTTGTGCCAGGCGCTCTGGGAAACTTCCTCCGCATTGCGTGTATTGAAGACAATGCGAACATTGGGGAAGTATGCATGCAGGAAGTCGAGTGCATCATCAAAATTATCACCCAACTCTGAGAAGCGGATCTCCTTGAACCCTACCCACCGGACGTCGACTGGAGGATTCAGGATATGCTTGATGAATGTGTCAGCCAAGCTACGGCTATAGCTATCCAATTCAATGCACTCTGCCCCAAACCAAGGGTTGCGTGATTTGGTTGGGGCGCTACCGAACTCAAAGCGTGCCCGCCTTGCTCTTTGGTGTGCTCGGTACAGAGGATTAATGGCCCCGTTGTTTTCCCCCCTGATGCAAGAACCGGGGATCGTTTGCACAATCCTCTGCAAGAGTGTCGAACCGGAGCGGCCGTATGTTACAATGACAATAAAGCCTCGAAGTCTCGGGTATGAATCAAATATACTCATTGTAACTACCTAAGGACGTGACTGAATAGAACTACATTATTTTCAGAATGCCATGCATCGTAATGAAAATCTTTTTCTGATAGTGAGTCGAAAATTCTCTTCATCCCTACTCTTCCAAGAAGGTTCTGATGCAGCTCCATATAAATCTTTTTCACGCCAGTAAGAGGAGGATTTTCATTGAACAACTGTGACTCTCCTCCTTCAATATCCACGATAAGCATTGTAGGCTTATACCGTGCCAAAATTTCTTTCATTGAAACGACCGGAACATCCACCGTGTCTTTATACCCCCACGGTTCTTTGCTGAGTGAGGATGCCCAAAAATCATCGCGAACGTAGAATGGTACCGTTTCACTTGTCTTCCTGGGGAGAACGACGGCGTTTATAACTTCTGCGGTAACGCCGTTCAGAGAGTGTGTTTTTTCAATTATTGGGATAAGAGTAGGGTTTGCTTCGAAGACAACTATTTTCTTCGCTTTTTTCTGCAAGTGACAAAGTGTAGATATATATCCAATGCCACCACCGAGCTCGACGATAATATCACCGTTCTGAACAATTCTCGGAATCTGCTTGGATTCAGTGGTTTCATACTCATTTGATCTGAGAATGTCAGCCATTTTTGTGGAAATATCATCTTCAGATATTTCCAGCTTAACGCCATTTATTTGTTTTTTAAGCATAATGAGCCCCAGTCCTTTGCAGCATTCTGAATCGATTCAACCTATCATTTTTCGCGTTGGCTGTGTGCTCGTTACCGGGTTCGATAATGTGATTCTGACTTTACAATCATGAGGTGTATTGAACGATCCGGTCGCAAAATCCAACAGGTTTATGTATGAACCAACTCAAATTTTGTTTTATCCACGTTGGAAAGTGTCGAAAATTTTGATTGCGAGTGAAAGCACAGCCGGTTCGCGCATACGCGTTGCGGTCGTCTCCATGGATCCCGCGTTGCCAGAAGAACGCCTGCTTGCGCGGCAGCAGGGGCTTTTGGCCGGCGATGTGGTCCGCGTGGTGGCAGCGGAAGCGCAGGAGGACGCGGCCTTTGCGCTGCACTCCATCCCCTCCCGCCTCAACATGGGCGGTGCCGGCGGGTTTTCCTATGCCATCCTCTCGGCGCTGGCCGGCGGGGCCGAGTGGGTCTGGATCATGGATGATGATGCCTTTCCGGTCGGTGAGGATTGCCTCAAAACGCTTCTGGAAGAGGCGAAGGCGCGGGGGCTGGAGGTCGTTTCGCCCATCATCGTCGCGCCAGAGGACCAGCAGCGCCTGTCCTTTCCCTTCCGCGTGCGCGGAAAGCTGACGCATGACCGCGCGGCGGTGGAGACGCTGGACTTCATCCCCTCCATGGCCCAGTTCTTCAATGGTGCGCTTGTGCACTGCGATGTCTTCTTCAAGGTCGGCCTGCCCGACATGCGGCTCTTCATCCGCGGCGATGAGGTGGATTTCATGGTGCGGCTCAGGCGCGCGGGCATCCGCTTCGGCACGGTCACCAATGCCGTGGTGGCCCACCCGCCGGGCTGGGGCGAGATCGTCCCGATCATTTCCGGCCGCGTCAATGTTCTCATTCCCGAAACCGAGTTCAAGCGCTATTACTTCTTCCGCAATCGCGGCTATCTGGCGCGTCGACACCGGCGGCTGAAGAGCTTTGTGGGAGATCTGGTGCTCTATCCTTTTGTCTATATCGTCAAGCGGCGGTTCGACTGGGCGGGGCTCGCTTTCTGGTGGCGGGCCTTCCGCGACGGACTGGCCTATCGCTTCGACCGCGCGCCGCATCTGAACCCGTGACCGGCGTCGAAAAGGGCAAAGGCAGGCGGATCGCCAGGGGCGTGGCGGTGGTGGTCGTCACCTATCGGCGGCCCGCCATGCTGGCGCAATTGCTGGAAAGCGTGGCGGGCTCGACCCTTTTGCCGGAGCGCCTCGTCATCATCGACAATGCCAGCGGCGACGAGACGCCCGCCGTGGTGGAGGCGGCGCGCGCTGCCCTTGGGCCGGTCGAGCTCGACTATCGCCTGCTTGAGCGCAATCTGGGCGGAGCAGGCGGCTTTCACGAGGGGGTTCGCCTGGCCCACGCGGCCGGCGCGGAATGGATGTGGCTGATGGACGACGATGTGGCGCTCGCCCCTTCCGGGCTCGAGACGCTGCTTGCCCATGCCGGCCGATATCGCTGCCTGATGGGAGAGCGGGAGAACAGCGACGGCAGGCCGTTCTTCTTCCAGAACGTCTTTTTTCCCGCCCTTGGCGTGGCGCTGCCGCGCCCCGGCAATCTCTTTCGACGCGCCGATGTGTGGCACACGAACCTCGCCACGTTCGAGGGCCTTTTCGTGCACCGCTCGGTGGTCGATGCGATCGGCTTTCCCGATCCGCGCTTCTTCATCACCTGGGACGATCTCGCCTATGGCTGGCTGGCCTCGCATGTGACCGATGTCGTGTGTGTGAAAGGGGTGGTGCTGCAGCGCCTGCGCAATCAGCGGCAGATCAGCCTGGGCGTGCGGCATCTGGCCGAGGCATCGGATCTCTCGCGCTTCTACATGATGCGCAATCGCGGGCTGCTCGTGCACTATCTGCGCGCAAAGGGCTGCTACAGGCCGATACCCTTCGCCTTCGGTACGGCGCTCGTCGCCCTCAAGGAAATCCTGCGGCTGGTGGCAGTGGAGCGCCGGTTGAAGGGGATGGGAAGCATCACGCGGGGCATGCGCGAGGCGCGGCGCATTGCGCGCGACGATGCGTGGTCGGGCCTGCCGGAGGCGGCGGCAGGCGGCGCCCCTTCGCACGCGCAAAAAGCCTCGGCCCGATCCTGACCGGCAGAAAAGCTGATGGCCAAACAAAAACAGGCCCCGAGCGGTTTCGGGGCCTGCTGGCTTCGGTTGCGGTGGGATGAGCCGCTTAAGGCTCAGCCCTCGCAGGACCACCACATGCGCGAGAAGTCATAGTCCCAGCTCTGCATGGGCACTTCCGCATAGCCCTGGAGGCAGGAGTGAGCGGCCATGCGCTTCAACTGGGTGAGAAGCGGGATCTCGGCCATGTTTTCGTGGAGGCGCGCCTGGATGTCCTTGTAGATGGCGTTGCGCGCCGCCTCATCCACCGTTGCACGGGACTTGTCGATCATCGCGTCGACCTCGGGGTCGTTCACCCACGACATCGAGGACCAGGTGCCCGCAGCGCGCGAATGGTATTGCACGAAGAACACGGAATCGGGCGAAGGATAGGTCGGACCATAAAACACCTGTGCCGTGTTGGGCGTCGTCTCCACCTTGGTGGCGAGCTCGGTGATGCGGTTCCACGGCTCCGGCTGCAGATCGACCTCGAAACCGATGGTCTCCAGCGTCGATTTGAAAAGCAGACCGATCTCCTCCTCGAACGCCGTGTTGGCGACATAGGCATGGCCGAGCTTGATCGGCTTGTCGCCGGCATATTTTGATTTGGCGACTTCCTCGGCGGCCTTCTCAAGGCTGTATTCGGGGGAGGGGAGCTCGTCCAGATGCGCCTCGGAGAACAGCGAGGAAAGAACGCTCTTCATCTCGCCGCCGGGATAGATGACCTCACGGATGGTCGCATAATCCAGCGCATAGGCGATGGCGCGGCGGATGTGCACGTCATCGGTGGGTGCGAGCTGGTTGTTGACCTTGAGGTAGAAGCCCGTCGCGGTGCTTGCCTCGATGAGCTTGTAGGTGTCGAGCGCCTCGATGGCCTTGTAGGTCTCGCTGCTCTGATACTGGGAGGAGAGACCCAGCTCGCCACGCTGGGCGAGCGCGCGCACCGTGGCTTCGTCGCGCGTAACGACGAAACGCAGTTCGTCGATCGGACGATCCTTGGCCCAGCCGGCGTGGTAGCCCTCATAGCGCTGCATGATCATCTCGGCGCCGCGGGTCCAGCCGCTGAGATTGTAGGGGCCGGCGCCCAGGCTGTTTTCGGCCAGGTAATCCTCGCCCCACTCGCCGTCCTGTTCTTTGGCCACATCAGAATTGACCACGAGAACCAGCGGCGTGATGGAAATGAACGGCGCGTAGACGCGGTTGATCCGGATTTCAACCGTATGGTCATCGAGCGCCTTGACGTTCTCCGGATCGACGAGATCGGAGAAGAGGTAGGCCGGACCCTCGTTCAGCGAAAGAAGGCGCTGCAGGGTATAGACAACGTCCTTGGCTTCCACCGGGCTGCCATCCTGAAAAGTCGCATCCTGCTTCAGCTTGAACGTGTACGTCTGGTTGTCGTCGGAGACCTCCCAGCTTTCCGCGAGCTGGGGCACCACCTCACCGCCACTGCTGACGGTGGTGAGACCGTCATAGAGATTCACGGCAGCCATATATTCGGTGTAGTCGGTGATCTTGGCCGGGTCGACCGTACCGAAGATCTGCACCACGTTGACGACAAGCGAAAGCTTGTCCTGAGCCATAGCCGGCGCAGTCAACGCTGTGGTGGCAGCGAGAACCGCACCGGCCAGCGCATGTTTCAAAAGTCTCATTGTCCTGTTCCTCTTCTCTGGTTCCATCAATGTTGCGTCCTTCTCACCGGGACATCTGGTTCAGCGGCACGTAGTCATGCTCGTAGCCGAAGTATCGGGGCCCAACGAGCTCAAGTCCCTCGGGGGTCGACCATTGGGGATCACAGGCAAGCCCGATCATATTGACCGCCAGCCCGTAGCGAAGCTGCTCTGTTGTGACGGGAAGGCCGCCATCGGCATCGAGCGCGCAGATCAGATCGGGTGTGACGGCCAGCAGGCCATCATCGTCGCGGCAGACCAGGAACTCGTTCTGGAACTCGACGGTGAAGCTGCGTCCCTCGTCTTCGTCGATCCCCTTGAAAAGAGCCTTGCCGCGGGCAAAGCCCCCGACGGTTCGCCGGTCGATGTCGACGACGCGGCCTGTAAACAGGCGCTTGCCGTCCAGGCGCTTCAAAAGGGCGGCCGCAGGATTGCGGCTTGCCTTGCGCTCCGCCGCCATCGTCTCGCCGATCTCCTTGATCAGCGACATGGTGCCGTGAAGAATGCCGCGTTTCACCTCTGCTCCACTCATGGGGTAGAGTGCGACAAGTGCCGCGCCGCCCATTTCCACCGTCTGGCAGCGCGCCAGTCTTTCGGTCCAGCGGTTGGAGATCGCATTGATCACCGAGCTGTTGCCCTTGTCATCGGCCAGCACCATCGGTGTTGCCGAAATGCCATGGATCGTCAGCGTCACCATCTGCAATTCCGGAAATGCCCGGCCCATCCCGTCGCCATCGACCAGCGGCAGCCCGGTGGCGGCTGCAACGGCATAGGGGATGGTGGAATTCAGGCCACCGGCCTCAATGCAGATGAGGGCATCGGCCTTGCGACCCAGAAAGGTCTCGAGCTGGCTGAGCGCCTCGCGCGCTTCCTCGCCATTGGGCAGTTTCTCGACCATCACGGTCGGAGCTCCCATCATGCAGACGGGGATGCACAAGGCGTCGTCGGGAAGTTCGTCGGCGGAAATAACGGTGACAGGACCGTGCGAGGCTATGACCTGCTTTGCCATCAGCTTTCCGATATACGGATCGCCACCGCCGCCGGTACCCAGAAATGCGCCACCCAACGCAATGGCGTCCATGTCATCCGCGTTCACGGAGAAGGATGTCATGCCGCGCCTCCCTTGTCGTTCATGTCCATCGGCTTGAAGGCGATGTCTCCGAAGCCGAACCCTTTCGGGCCCACCACATCAAGCGCTTCGGGGCTGCGCAGGAGCGGATGGCAGGGAAGGGCGAGCACGGCCACGCGCTGGCCGTATCGCAGCATCTCGGTGGAGATCGCCTCGCCGCTGTCGGCGTCCAGAACGACGATCAGATCAGGCACGATGACCTCGATCTCGCCGTTGCGCGAGAAGATCAGGAACTCGTTCTGAATGTGAATGGAGGCCTGATCGTCTTCATGGATGTCAAAACCCTGGATGATTGCTTCGCCGCGGACGAAGCCACCGGCCAGGTGTCGTTTGAGATCGACGATCTTGCCCCGAAACACCACTTCGCCGTTTTCGCTCTCACAGATCGCTTCGACGGGATCGCGGTGCTCGCGTCGGGCATCGAGTACGGCGTTCCCGAGCGAAATGGCTTTGCTGTAGGAGTGCGGAATGGCGTAGCGCTTGATGAATTCTCCCGACATGGGAGCGCTTGCCAGCGTCGAGGCGCCGCCCTGGGAGACGACGCAGGCTCTTGCCATCCGCTCGTGCCAGAGTTCTGAAATCGCATGGTCGAAGATCACCACATTGCCGTGCGGATCGCACATGACACTTGGCGTCGAGCGATGCCCGTAAATGGCATAGGTGGTCATCTGCATTTCAGGAAACGCGCGGCCCATGCCGTCGCAGTCGACGACAGGCAGACCTGCCATGGCGGCGGCGATGAGGGGTTCCATGGAATTCTGGCCGCCGATCTCCTCACAGGCAATCGCGTCCACCTTAATGCCCAGGCGCTCTTCCAGCGCCCTGACACAGCGCAGCCCTTCGCGTCCCTCCTTGATGCGTTCATGCGAAACGAGAGGCGCGCCAATGCCGCCCATCGCCACGATGCGTGCCTCGTCAGGAACGCTTTCCAGAGGGATGATCTCCATGACATGGCCATCACGCAAAGCCTGGCGCACCCGCAGTTTGCCGATATAGGGATTACCGCCGCCGCCCGTGCCGAGAATGCCCGAGCCGATTTCCAGCGCGTCGACCATCGCCTCATCGAGGCGCCAGCGGCCGTCCAGGCGATCAAGCATCATGACCTCCCATCTCGCCCACGACCTTGACGTGAATGCGGGTCGCATTTCCCGGCAGATAGGCCAGCGGCACATCTTCGCGCTCGATGGTCTCGATCGTTTCGGCCACGGCACCGGAGCGGATGGCCTTTTCGCGCGCCTCGTCCTCGGCCTGTTTGAGGCAGATTTCGCGCGTCAGTCCTTTCTCCAGCGAGAAGATGCGGTCGACCTCCCCGCTGATCTGCGCGATTGCAGCGCCAACAGCATTGGCCACGGCGAAATTTTCCGGCCGCATGACTTTCAGGTCGCCGATCTGCTCCGGCATCAAAATCGAGCCGCCACCGACTGCAATGACAGGGACGGGGTCAGGAGAAAGGCGCGTGCGCTCGATGGCGCGCTCCAGCATGCTGGTCATCTCGGTGCGGGCTGCTTCCAGAAGGGCCGGATCGAGATCGGCGACACGGGCGCGGTCACCCACCTCCGCTTCACCCCGGGCTACGGCGATATCGGTCGTGGTGAGCGTGTCACCGCCAAAGACACGTGCTTCCCGCGTGATGCGGTAGCCCACGGATTGCGGGCCAACGGTGACCCGGTCGCCCGATTGGCGCACAAGCGAGCCGCCGCCCAGACCGATGGAGAACACGTCGGGCATGCGGAAGTTTGTACGCACGCCGCCGATGTCGACCACAGTGGCCGCCTGGCGCGGAAAGCCGTGCTGGAGCGAACCGATATCTGTGGTGGTGCCGCCAATATCCACAACGATGCCGTCGCGCACTCCCGTGAGGAAGGCGGCCCCGCGCATGGAATTGGTCGGGCCTGACGCGAAGGTCAGCACCGGGAAGCGCTTTACCGTCTCCGCGCCCATGAGAGTGCCATCGTTCTGGGTGATGAAGAACGGGCAGTGAAGGCCGGCCGATTTCAGGGCCTCTGCGAAAGCTTCAACCGTACGCGCACTGAGCTGAAGCAGGCTTGCATTCATGACGGCAGCGCTTTCGCGCTCCAGGAGTCCGATACGACCGATCTCGCTGGAGAGGACCACCGGGATGTCAGGGCACTTTGTCAGGAGACGCTTACGGGCTTCCTCTTCCATCTGCGCATTGATGGGACCGAATACGGATGTGATCGCGACGGCTCCGATGCGCTTGGCGTTGATGTCGTCGGCAATTCGGTCGATCTCCTCAAGGTCGAGTGCGGCAAGCTCGCGGCCATCGAATTCGTAGCCGCCGCGCACGAGATAGCCATGGCCCCCGACTGCCTCGCGCAGGTCGTCCGGCCAGTCGACCATCGGTGGCAGACAGGCGGTTGCCGGCAGGCCAAGTCGGATCGCAGCAACCGGATTCACATGACGGCGCTCGATCACCGCGTTGGTGAAGTGTGTCGTGCCGATCATGACGGTCGTGATTTTCGAACGGTCGATATCGGCCTTGGAAATTGCCGCTTCCATCGCTTCGCGCACGCCGGAGGTGACGTCCTCGGTTGTCGAGGCCTTGACGCCGGAAAGCACATTGCGGCCCTGCATGATCACCGCATCGGTGTTCGTGCCGCCAACATCGATCCCTAGACGATACATTTTTCTGGTCCTGCCTTTCTGAACGGTTCTCAGGCCGCCGTGTCGACGAGGTAGCGTCGCCGCTCCTCATCGCTCACGCGGGGTTTGTGGGCTTCTTCCTCGTCGCTGATCACCGGAACGGCGGCGATGAGCGCGCGGGTGTATGGGTGCTGTGGCGCCTGGAACAGCGTGCGCGGTTCGCCGGCCTCGACTATCTCTCCGCGCAGCATGATCGCGATCTGGCTGCAGAAATTGCGCATCAGTGACAGGTCGTGAGAGATGAAGAGATAAGTCAGGCCGAGCTCTTCGCGCAGCCGCGTCAAAAGCGCGATGACATTCTTCTGCACGGAGACGTCGAGCGCGGATGTCGGTTCATCCAGTACAATGATTTCCGGATCGGCGGCGAGGGCGCGGGCAATGGCGACGCGCTGCTTCTGGCCGCCGGATAGTTCATGCGGGTATTTTCCGACATAGCTGGCCGGCAGGTCGACCTGCGCGAGAAGGTCAATGATCCGCGTGTCTCGCGCCTTGCCGTGCATGCCGGCAAATGTGAGCGG
Source organism: Nitratireductor sp. (assembly GCF_017794765.1). GTDB lineage: Bacteria > Pseudomonadota > Alphaproteobacteria > Rhizobiales > Rhizobiaceae > Nitratireductor. Next base: position 1,562,507 of record NZ_CP051236.1, read on the forward strand.
GACCGCAAGCGTCTGACCTACGGTGCGCTTCGGATTGAGAGAGGTGCCGGGGTTTTGATAAACGATCTGGATCTTTCGCCGGAAGGCATCGCTGCCGCGTTCGCTTGCGACCGATTTTCCATCGACAGTCACCGTACCGCGGGATGCATCGATCAGCCCCATGACCATGCGCGCAACGGTGGTTTTTCCCGAACCCGATTCACCGGCAAGGCCGAAGACTTCTCCGCGCCGCACCGATAGCGACACGTCCGAAACGGCCACATGTCTGGTTCGCCGGCCGATCAGGGGTTTCTGCTCAAAAACCTTTGTAACGTTCTGCATCTCCACGATGGGCGCAGCTGTCGCGGGCTTCTGGTCTTCCACCTTCTTCCCATAAAGGGGCGGGATCGCATCGATCAGTTCACGGGTATAGTCCTGGCGCGGTGTGGAGAAGATCTCGCCGAGACGTCCGTGCTCAACGATCTCGCCATAACGCATCACATAGACATCGTCCGCCATCTGCCGCACGACACCGAGATTGTGAGTAATCATCAGCAGGGAGAGGCCGTTTTCATCGACGAGACGGTTGATGAGTTTCATGATCTCATCCTGCGTCGTCACGTCGAGCGCGGTCCCCGGTTCATCGGCGATCAGGAGATCCGGCTGGTGCAGAAGGGAAAGCGCGATCAGAACGCGCTGACGCATGCCTCCGGAAAGCTGGGAAGGATAGGCGGAGACAATCCGCTCCGGATCATTCAGCTGAACGCGGCGCAGGACTTCGAAAATCCGCTTTTGACGCTCCGCCGCGCCCGTTCTGCGTCCGAGACGCCGGTCGGCATGATACAGGACGTCATCGAGATGCCTGCCGATCTTGAACACCGGGTTGAACGAGGAAAGCGGGTCCTGCATGATCACGGAAAAGGCGGTGCCCTTGAGCGCGTCGCGCCGGGCTGTCGGCATGCTCAGAACATCCTCATCGCGATACTTAATCGATCCGCTTTCCACCCGTGCGTTGCGCGGCAGCGTTCCCAGAATGGCCTTGCTGGTGACCGATTTTCCGGACCCCGTTTCCCCGATCAGGGCGACACGACCACCTTGCGGGATTGTCAGAGCAACATCCCGCAACACATGGTGCCGGCGTCCATAGGTCTGGAAGGCGACGTTAAGGCCCGAGACATCGAGAAGTGCGGTCATCGTCAAACCTCCACGTCGAACATGTCGCGGAGCCCGTCGCCCAGCAGGTTGAAACCCAGGGTGGCGTAGAAGATGGCAAAGCCGGGTGCCAGAACGCCCCACCACATCTCCGGCAGGAACTGCCGACCGTCTGCCACCATGGATCCAAGGTCTGGCGTCGGTGGCTTGACCCCGAGGCCCAGGAAGGAGAGCGTCGCACCGAACAGGATGACGAAGGCGGCATCCAGGGTCGTCTTGACAGAGATGACGGAGATGCAGTTCGGCAGGATCTCGCGGGTCAGAATATGCCAGTGGCTTGCGCCGGCAAGCCGCGCCGCCTCGACAAAATCTTCAGCCGCGATCGACTTGGAAACGCGATAGACAAGACGCGCATGCCAGGTCCACCACAGAAGGGTGATGGCGATCATCGCGTTGACGAGATTGGGTTCAAGCACATTGCCGACCGCAAGCGCCATGACCAGCGGCGGGATGGCCAGCATGACATTGGTGAGCCCGGTGATGAGGCGCTCTGTCCAGCCGCCGAAGTAGCCGGCCGCCAGCCCCAGTGCTGCTCCAAGCGGAACCGCCACGGCAAGAACACCCACAACCAGAAGAAGGGAAACCCTGAACCCGAAAATGACCCGGGTGAGAATGTCACGTCCGACCTTGTCGGTGCCAAGCCAGTAGGTAAGGTCTGGTGCGGCGTGTCGCGCCCGGAAATTGACGGCCGCTCCCACATGTTCGGGATAGGGCACAATCAATGGTGCGAGGATCGCCAGCAGAATGACCGATAGCACCATGGCTGCGCCGATGATGGCGGTGGGATTGCGCGTGAAGCGGTACCACGCCATGTAGCGCGGTGTTAGAGCTTCGAGTTCAAGAGGCCTGCTGGAGGGCATCAGCGCGCCTCCTTCAGACGGAGACGCGGGTCAAGCATGAGCAGGATAATGTCGATAGCGATATTGGCGACGATGAAGAAAAGGCCTGACAAGAGGACAACGCCCATCACCGCATTGAGGTCCTTCTGGAGAATGGCGTTGAGGCCATAGGAAGCAAAGCCACCCCATGAGAAGACGAGTTCGACCACGAAAGCGTTGCCGATCAGCGAGGCGAACTCCAGTCCCATAATCGTCAGCGGTGCGATGGAAGACAGTTTGAGGAGATAGCGGAAGACAATGACGCGATCGGGCACGCCGAAGGACTGCAGTGTCAGCACATGATCGCGTCGCTGGTTCTCGATCATTGCGGACCGCGTTATGCGCGTGATCTGGCCGATACCCGACATGGCGAGCGCAAGCGCGGGAAACAGAATGCGCTGAAGCGCGTCCAGGAACACATCGAAGCGTCCGTGAACAAGGGAATCCACCAAGAGCAGCCCTGTGGGCCCCGTGGGTGCGGCCAGCGAATGGTCGATCCGGCCGATGATCGGCCAGTCCGTGAGGAAGTATGCTGCAAAGAGCTGGAGAAGTATGGCGAAGAGGAAGCTCGGCATGGTGACGCCGACGATCGAAAACAGCCGTCCCGTATTGTCGATCCAGGTGTTGCGATAGCGCGCGGTGATGACGCCAAGCGGAATGGCCAGCAACGCCATCAGGATGACGGTGACAAGGACAAGCTCCAGGGTCGCCGGAAGCAGGCTCGCGATTTCGGTGCTGACAGCCCGGCCAGAGATAAGCGAGCGGCCGAGGTCGCCCTGCAGCGCGTTGGTGGCGTAAGTTACGTATTGTTCGAGCAGAGGACGATCGAGCCCCATTTCCATACGCATCGCGTCGACCTGCTCTTGCGAGGCGCTCGGTCCGAGTGCGATGCGGGCGGGGTCGCCCGGCACTACGCGGGCGAGAACGAAAATCATCAGCGACAGAACAAACAGCACGCCGACGAAACCGGCAATGCGCTTGGCGAAGGTGTAGAGATAGTTCTCCTGCATGCAGCCTCGATCCCCGAACCGCCGCACCTGTATCGGTGCGATCTTTGTTCTGGTTATCCTGCGGCTGTGAGGCGTCCCGTCGCAACGCCTCAAGAGTCTAGGTTTTGATTAATATGGTATAGGTTTTTGCCTCAGAGCCAGCCAAGTGATCGCGCTGCTGCGACCGCTTCAGAACGACGCCGACAGCCCATCTTTCGGTAGGTATTGGTGAGGTGAAACTTGACGGTCACCTCTGAAAGCCGCAGTTGCCGCGCGACAAATTTGTTGGTGCCGCCTTCGGCCACAAGTCGCAAAACGCGTAGTTCCTGCGCGGTGAGCACCGTGGATTTGGCTTCACGCCCAGGAGAAAACCCGTGGAGTTTTCGTAGTGTCGCGCGTCGTTCGGCGGTCGATACCACTTGTGACCCCACCCGCTTGTCATCGACGAGTGCGTCCACCAGGCTTATGTCGCCGAGCAGGTGGGTGATGACACCGATGCGGGCCAGTTCGTCCAGAAGCTCTGCAAACAGGTGACGGGCCCGGGTCATGTCGCGGTGAACCCGTGCCAGGTAGGCGGCCCAAAGCCGCAACCGGCCCCTGTCTCTCTCGCCAATATGTTCATTGCGCAGCAGCGCTTCGATCTGGGCACGCAGCAGAGGCCTTCGGGGAAGGTGTTGAATGAGATGGCGCAACCATGCCATGGCTAGTTCGATTTCGATGGGGTCGACCAGGCGCGAGAGTGCTTCTTCTGCCGTTTCCACCCAAGTCAGGTTGATGCGCGACTGCACGGCCATGAGCCGGTCGGCGGCGGCTTGCCAGCGATTGGCGTTCTGAAGAAGCTCGACCTCGCGCATGGTGATCGCCGTGTTGAAGCGGCGGGAACGCCATTCCTGTACGCGCCACTTGTCGAGAAAACTGATCGCCGCGCCAAGCCCCACCTGGCGGCTGACCACCTGCGAGCAATAGACAAGCGCAAGCTCGACCACCGCGGGCCAGATTTCTCCATAGGCAAACTTGTCAAACTCTTCGGCCACGAAGCGGACCAGATATTCGGCGTCGCCCTTCTCGTAGGCCAGAACGCCTTCCAGCAAGGACATAAGTCGACGATCGGCAGGGACGTCGAAGGGCACGCGCTCAAGGGCCTTCCGCGCTGCCTGCACGCGCAGTTCCGCCTCTGAGAGCATGCCGCGTTGCAGCGAAAAGACGACACAATGCAGTTCGATGTAGAAGACGAGCAGATGGGCCTGTGCCTGCTGATAGTGATAAAGCGCGCGCTTGGCGATCTCCTCGGCCTCGTTCAGTTCCCGCCGCTGCAGGCAGACCGCGAGCATTGCGTTGTAGAAACTGCCGCGATGCAGATGATCGTCAATCGGCAGTTCGGCGAGCATGTCGAAGAGCTTTTCGCGGAGCTGATTGGAGATGGGTTGATCTTCATAGATCGCCATCAGGAACCGGAACTGCCGTACTGCCAGCGGGTAGCGCCCGCGCGCGGAGATGACAGCTTCGAGACTGTGCATTTCGTTGCCGAAATGCTGGGCCATGAGATAGCGTGCATGGGTGACGTTGCCAGCCTTGAGCGCGTGCATGGCAAGCGCCATGGTCAATGTTTCTTCGGTGTCCACCATGGCCCTGGGAAATCGGTTCAGGACGTCGAGACAGGCGTCGTTTCCATGGAAGTGGATGAAGTAGATGCCACCATTTTCCTCAAACAGTGTCAGCGCACGCTGGTGGTCCCCATTCTCCTGAGCGGCGACAATCTGCGTTACGGGATCGTCCATGGACGATTGCGAGCGCTCCTCTTGCGCCACGGTTCCCGACAAGTGTTCTACCGCGCTTCGCCTTGCCACAAGTGTGTTTTCTTCATGGTGATATCGGATTGTGCGGGGAAGCTTGCCGGCCAGCCTGCGGGCCGCGCCTCGCTCATGGCTTCCGACCAAAAGCGTGCACAGCTCAGAGCCTTCATTCCCGCTATGCAGACGAAGCAGAAGCGCCCGCTCGTCCCGGGGAAGCAGGTCGACAAGATCGGCGAGGAGATCAGGCAGCGGCGAACGCATGGGAAGCGGTATAGCGCTGCAAGGGGAATTTCACAAAGCCGTTATGGCTCTGGGAAAAGTCCGCTGCCGGAGGCCCTGGCAAGGAACGGCTGGCCACCGGACCACGGTGGAGGGCAACCCGCAGGCGTGAAAGGGTCGGACTTCCACGAATGCGAGCCTGTGCGAAACCGTTGCGGCTAGGCGTCCCGGGTTTTGCCTGCCACGGAAGCATGCCAAGGGGTCAGCCAGCCACGCAACTGGGCGATCAGCGTGTAGAGCGTTAGCCCGATCAGCGTCAGGAGCACGATGACGGCGAAGAGGCCGGGGACCTGAAGCTCCTGGAGCATGGCGACAGCGAGATAACCGAGGCCCTCATTGCCACCGATGAATTCGCCGACAATGGCGCCGATCATGGACATCACCACCGCCACTTCCATGCCGGCCAGAACCACGGGCAGGGCAGTGGGAAGGTCGAGCATGGTGAAGCGCTGGATCGGATTTGCCTGCAGCATGACGAACACGTCGCGGTCACCCGGTTCGACGGAGCGGAAGGCGACAAGCGCGTTTGAGAAGACCGGGAAAAAGGAAAGTGCCGCGGCGATGACGATTTTCGATTCCAGCCCGAAGCCGAACCACAGGATGAAAAGTGGAGCGAGCGCGATCTTTGGAATGAGCTGCAGGCACACGATGAAGGGTTTGAAGGCCCATTCGAGCATCTGCACACGCGCCATCGCCATGCCGAGCGTGATGCCAAGAAAGACGGCGATCAAAAAGCCTGAAACCGCTTCGATGACAGTCACCATCGCATGACGCCAGACCTCGGCATCGCTCACGAGCTCGATAAAGGCGACGACGATCTGAAAGGGCGTCGGCAGAATGAAGGCCGAAACCTCGGCGGTGCGGACATAAACCGTCCATGCGATCAGAAAGAGTGCTACCGTCGCAACAGGAAGTGCGACGCGGATCAAACGGTCGGTGCCCATCAGTGGTCTCCTGTCAGACTGGCGCGAAGGCGCAGGAGCATGTCCTGGAATTCGGCGTTGCGTTGCAGATCGAGCGTGCGCGGACGCTCGAAGGGCATCTCGACCACTTCGGTAATCCGCGCCGGACGGGCCGCAAGCACCACGACGCGGTCAGAAAGAAAGGCCGCTTCCGTGATGGAGTGCGTGACGAGAATTGTCGTGACATTTGCCTTCGCGCAGACCGACATCAGCTCCATGTTGAGCGTGTCGCGCGTCATGGCATCCAGCGCGCCGAAGGGTTCATCAAGCAACAGAACCTGAGGCTCGGTGATCAGGGCACGGGCGAGTGAGGCCCGCTGGCGCATGCCGCCGGAGAGCGCGGAAGGGCGAACTTTCTCGAAGCCCTTGAGGCCAACGGTTTCGCAAAGGACATGGGCGCGCTCTTCCCGCTCTGCCTTGCTGACGCCGCGCAGCCGCAGCGGCAGGGCAACATTTTCCGCGACCGTGAACCACGGAAAAAGCCGCGCTTCCTGAAACATCATGGAGATCGGGCGGGTGGCTTCCGCAGAGCGTTTGCCATTTTCCCAGACGGAGCGGTTTCGGACGATGATCTCGCCCTCGCTCGGCCGCTCCAGGCCGGCGATGATGCGCAGAAGCGTGGTCTTGCCGCAGCCCGATGGGCCGAGCAGGGAGATAAAGTCCCCCCGCTGCATGTCGAGCGTGGCATCGCCGATGGCGCGGACAGCGCTTTCGCCCTGTCCGAAGGTCTTGCCGACACCCAGAATGCGGATGTCGGCGGTATTTGCGGTGGTCATGCTTTGAGGGCCTGGTCCAGGAGCTCGTTGGTATAAAGCTCCGTGGCCGGGACCTTCCTGTCGATCAGCTTTGCATCGGCCAGCAGCCCGACGGCCATTTCCCAGACCTCCGGTACATTGCGCAGAATATTGTCATTGCCCTTGGAAGCCCAGTTCTCCGCGTTGGTACGCAGATCCTTCTGTGCCGTCTCGAGATTGTTCAGGCCGGTGACCTCGTGCTTTTCGCCGATGGTCCTGAGAATGGGCTGCAGATCCCCGGTCGTGACGATCTCGCTGGCTGCGCGATGGGTCGCACGCAGAAAGGCGACGAACTTCTTCGGGTTTTCCGCGATCTGATCGGGACGCGCCACATAGACCTGGCCGGGCATGCCATCGTCGATCGGCATGACGTTCACATCATCCCTTGCCGAACTGGCGATGATCATCGAGGACGTGTTGCCGAGGAAGGCACCGGCGCGACCGGCCTCGATCAGGGCAAAGGAAGCAGCCGAGTCCGCGACCTTGACCTTCTCCACCGTGTCGGGCGAGACACCGGCACCGGACATCATCAGATCGAGCGTGCCTTCCATGGAACCGCCGAGCGATGCCATGCCGACTGTCCGGCCTTCCAGATCACTGATTTCGTTCACCGGATTGTCCGTGGAGGAAAGAACAAAGAAGGGGGAGCGCTGCGCGATGGTGGCGATGGAAATCAGCGGTGCATCATTGTTGACGCGCGAAACGATGTAGTTGGTGCCACCGGTACGGCCCGAATCCATCTGCCCGGCAATGGTCATCTGCGCGGCAAGTGCCGCACCCTTGCCAGCCTGAAGGTTCATGGAAAGACCCTCTTCGGCGTAGTAGCCCGCAGCATCCGCATAAATGACCGGCGCGAACGCAAGCGAAAGCGAAAAGGGTGTAATAAAGTTGAAGGTCTCTTCGGTGTGTCCCTTGATGGGGAACGAGAGCATCGCTGCACTCCCCATCGCTCCCAGCATCAGGTTTCGTCTTGTCAGTTTCATTTTATGCGCCCCTCTGTTCAAATTTGAACTCAGTGTTCAATTAAGTCTAATCGTAAATCGGCGGCTCTGGCAAGAGCGGTTTGGCTAGCCGGATAACAAGCGTTTGGGGGTCATGTGTCCGTGATTGGGGAAGAAGGTTTTGGCAAACCTCCCAAAAGGCGCGTTATGGCATCTGCCGTGCGTTCGACCTCGTGCCGGACTGTTTCATCGATGCTGTCGACCCGGTCGGCCGATGCTGCCTGAGTGGCGTTTATGGCAGCAACGACATTGCCCTCAATGTCGCGCACGGGCGCGGCGATGCTAACGATGCCGGTCTCGAAATTGCCGATCTGAACAATCGACCGCGCATTCCGGTCACGCTTCCACTGTGCGGTCACCTCACTCAGACTGCGCGGCGTCTGGCCTGGCGCATTCTGGTAGGTCTCGTCGCGAAAGAGCCGGATCAGCTCTTCCTCGCTGAGATCCGCGAGCAGGACGCGGCCCATCGTGGTGCCGGCGGCAGGCAGGCGACTGCCGACATGAACAATGCTGGCAAGCCCCATATGGCTGGGCACGCGCAGCATGTAGAGCACGAAGCGACCATCGCGCACGCCCAGATGCGCCGACCAGTCGGTCGCGTCGCGGAGTTTTTCGAGCTCGGGCAGGGCCACCTCCACCAGCTCGCGCGTTGCCAGATACCCATAGCCCAGCCGGAGAACGGCGGGCCCAAGCGTGTAGCGTGCGGTTTGCTGATTGTGCAGGAGGTATCCCTGGTGCGTCAGCGTGTAGACCGTCCGAAAGGCCGCCGAGCGGGTGGTGCCGAGCTGGCGGGCGATGTCCGAAAGCGTCATTTCTCGGTTATTGGGGGTGAAGGCCTGCAAGACCTGAAGGCCGCGGATCAGGCCGGGGACAATGTATTTGTCGTCGGAGAGTACAGTGTCTCGGGAAGGTGTGGGTGTTTTATCCATAAAACGCTGTCTAGCAGGTAAAACACTCTTGTCCTAGCCTGCGGTCAACTCACAGGAGAGGAAAACCGATGACCATACACACCACTGCTGCTTCGGCGCTTGCTCAGGAACTTGCCGCCCATACGGGACGTTTCACCGACAAGACGTTTGACTGGAATGCCTTTCCGTCGAACGCAGGTTTTGACGATCTGGCGCGTGCGCAGATGCGCTATATCGGCGCCGGCGGCTCGCCGAAAGTGGGCGACACATCGACCCTGAAGCCGGATCATTTCACGCTGAGCCTGATCCACAAAGAGCCCGGCAAATATGCAGCCTGCCATAGCCATGAGATCGAAGAGAGCTTTCTCATCATTGATGGTGTTCTGGTGGTTGGCTGGGAGAAGGATGGCGAGGTGGTCGAGGTCAAGCTTGGCGCCAGGGACATGATCCTCAACGCCCGTGAGATCGGCCATGGCTTCCGCAACGACGGCGTGGTGCCGGTGCTGATGTCGATTTCGGTCGATGTGGGCAAGCCGCTGCCGCCGGTCTATCACTATCATCCCAAGGAGCATCCGGCGGAGCTGGCGCGCAGCTTCGGCGCCGAGCCCGGCAAGACGCTCCCCTTCGATCGCAATGGCAGCCACCCGCTGCAGAAGCTGATGGCGCAGTATGTGGTGCGCCACAGCGAACTGCCAACGATCTGGGAGAAGGCGGGTTTTACCCGCAAGGTTTATGTGGGCGAGGGCGGCATCCAGCATGACACATGCCGCAAGGAAATGCTTGGCATACCCTCCAAGGTTGGCATCAAGCCGATCGTGCGCGACGTAGAGGACGCCTATCTGGTTCTTGAAGGATCGCTCATTGTCGGCTGGGAAGAAAATGGCGAGACCGTGGAGGTGGAGCTCGGCCCGCGCGATCTGGTCAAAACGCCGGCCGGTCGCAAGCACTGGTTCCGCAACAACGCCGCAGCGCCTGCCACGGTGTGGTCGGTTATCGGTTCGTCGAAGCCCGACGGGATTGTCTACGAAGCGGCGTAGGATCACCCATCGCGAGATATGAAAATGCCCCCGGCTTCGGCAAGCCGGGGGCATTTTATATTGCGGTCATTGTTGTCGGCAGCACTCAGGCCATTTCGACAATCTCGACCGCCCACGCATTGTAACCATAGACCCAGTCGGCATTCGTGCCCTGTTTCAACCAGTCATTGGCGAGCGATCCGCGCTGGACCTCGGATGTGCGTGGTATGCGGGCGGTTTCGTAGCGCCGCAGGGCTTCAGGTATGGAGGCCGGGGTGGCGCCTTCGAGCGCCCGGGCCAGAACGACCGCGTCCTCGATTGCCATGCAGGCACCCTGCGCCATGAAGGGCACCATTGGGTGAGCGGCATCGCCCAGAAGTGTGATCGTGTCTCGGGACCAGCGCTCCATGGGGTCGCGCACATGCAGCGCTGAACGGGTCACGGTTTCGCAAGCGTCGAGCAGGGCACGCGCCTCGGGATGAAAATCCGCATAAGCGTCGCGCAGCTCCTGAATGGCTCCGGGCAGGGTCCAGCCTTCCTCGGTCCAGTCATCCTGCGGTGTGGTGGCAAAGACGAAGATTTCAGTCCCCAGATTGAGCGGAAAGGTGACGATCTGGCGATCTGGTGTCGGGCCCCACCATTTGGTGAAGGAATCGAGATTGGGAATGCCTTCACCGCGCTCGCGCGGGAACACGGCCCGGTAGGACACCAGACCGGTGAAGCGGGGATGGTCCTCGCCAAAGAGCGCGAGACGGACGGCCGAATGGATGCCATCCGCGCCGATCAGGAGGTCGGCCTCGAACCGCGTTCCGTCCGTCAGGATTGCCACGGCTCCATTGTTGGTCTCTTCGGCTCCGGCGACCTGCGCGGCAAAACGGATCGTGTCTGGAGCAAGTGCGCCTTCGAGTGCGGCAAGAAGGTCCGCGCGGTGAATGGTCAATTGCGGCGCGCCATAGCGTTCTTCGGCTGCCGTGCTCATGGGAAGGCGAGAGGTCTCCTCGCCGCTATCCCAGATGCGGCTGATGCGGTATTCAGGGCGCGCTGCCGTCTTGCGCAAGACGTCGCCAATCCCAAGCCCGTCGAGCGCATGCACCGCGTTAGGCGTAAGGTTGACGTCGGCGCCGATGCGTCCGAAGGCGCGGGCGCGCTCGAAAATCGTGACGTCGTGCCCCTGTTTTTGCAGCGCGATTGCCGTTGCCATTCCACCGACGCCGCCACCGGCTATGCCGATCTTCATCCAGCTCACTCCCGATATGTTCAAATAAGAACTTATAGTTCAATAAATAACGGTATTCCCTGTGGTGTGCGGTGTCAACGCGGAGCTCTCCCCTGGCGCAGCACAAAGCCTTGCGCACAGCCCTGCCACGCGGTCCTTGCCGGAAGATCACTGGGAAGGAGAACCGAAGATGAAACGCTTTCCAGCGGCCAGTGCCGCTCATGAAGGGGCAGTTGACAAGGGCTGCGGGATTCGTCATTCTAATTTTGAACAATATGTTCTTATTTGAACATGATGCGGGAGAATGAGATGGACGCCTTTAAAGATCGCCTGTCACAGCGTGCCTTCGACACGGGGCGTCCCGGGCTGGAGCATCAATGCCGGGGGCGTGAGCTGGATGAACGCGAGAACGCGCTCGCCGACGCCCTGATGGCGATTTACGCCACCGGCGAGCACGACTTTTCCGCCGTGGCACAGCAACTGGCCGAAAAGGGCGTGGTTGCGCCACGCTCCGGAAGAACAGACTGGACGGAAGAGCTGCTTAACGAAGAGCTCGTGGCGACGAACAGGGAACTGGACGCGGCATACGAGGCTCACGGCTATGGCGCTTGAGTTTCGCTCTGTCACCAAGGAGTTCACCACCGGAGCGGGGCAGAACCTTGTTGCCGTTAACGATATCGGTTTCCGGGTGAACGAGGGCGAATTCGTTTCCGTGGTAGGCCCCTCCGGTTGCGGCAAGAGCACGATCCTGAGCATGACCGCCGGACTCTACCAGCCGACGCGCGGTGAGGTTCTGGTCAGTGACGAACCTGTCAGCGGCCCCAATGCGCATGTGGGCTTCATGTTGCAGAAAGATCTGCTTCTGCCCTGGCGGGACATTGTCTCGAATGTCGAGTTCGGTCTGGAGGCACGGGGTGTCGCGCGGTCGGAGCGTCGCGACCGGGCCATGGCGGAGCTGAAGCGCTGTCATCTGGCGGGCTTCGAGAACCATTTTCCATACCAGCTCTCCGGCGGCATGCGTCAGCGTGCGGCCCTGGCACGGACGCTGGCGATCAAGCCGGAAATCGTCCTGCTCGATGAGCCCTTTTCCGCGCTCGACGCGCAGACCAAGCTCCTGCTGCAAAACAGCTTTGCCCGAACGATCTCCGAGACCGGCAAGACGACGCTTCTGATCACCCACGATCTGGCCGAGGCGGTTTTGATGTCCGACCGTATTCTCGTCCTGTCCGAACGCCCCGGCACGGTCGTGGCGGAGATCAAGGTCGATCTGCCGCATCGCGACGAGCCGCTGCAGCGCCGCGTCATGCCCGAAGTCAGCGACTACGCGGCGCAGATATTCAAGCATTTGAAGCTGGAAGAAAAAGCCATCTGATTGGCCACAAACAAAGGGGAATTCCGATGAAACGCATGCTCAAATCGGCGCTTGCCGCTGCCATTCTGACGGCCTCGGCCGTGAGTGCGATCGCTGCCGAAAAAGTGACTTATCTCTTCCCGGCACCTGACTTCCTGCCGGCTTTTGCACCGTTCCAGCTCGCCAAGAGCAAAGGCTATTTCGGCGATGCTGGCCTTGATGTGACTTTTCAGGTGGGCAAGGGCGGCGCCGATGTGGCCACCCAGGTCGCGGTCGGCAATGCAGATCTTGGCGGAGGCATTGGCGACACGCCGATCATCGTGCGTGCCAACGGGCTCGACATTCGTGGCGTTGCCCTGCTCGGCGGGCGCGGCCTGACGCAGCTTGCCTGGCGCAAGGACAGCGGCATCACCGGTCCTGCAGATCTTAAGGGCAAGTCGATCGGCGTTCTCGCCTTCCAGGACACCACTTATTACAACCTGCTTGGCGTGCTGGCTTCGGTCGAGTTGAGCAAGGCGGATGCTGATATCCAGGCGGTCGGCCCGGGCGGCATCATTCAGTTGACCATTGCCGGAAAGCTGCACGCCATGTCCGGTGTGCCGGAATGGATTGCCGCCATCGAGGCAGCAGGCGTCGAGATGGAGCAAATGCCGGTCGACGAGGTCTTCCCGGCCATGGCGCAGGCCATCATCGCTTCCGACAAGACCATCGAGGAGCGTCCCGAGGTGGTGCGCGGCTTCGTCGGTGCCGTTCTGAAGGCGGTTGCCGATATTTCTGCCGATCCGGCACAGGCGGCAAAGGACTATGTCGCCGCCGTTCCGCAGCATGCGGGCAAGGAAGCCGAGATCGAGGGCATTCTGCGCTCCTATGCCACGCTGGTTTATCCCGAAGGCGAGAACCAGCCGCTCGGGGCATTCGATCCGACACGCATCGGCAAGGTGCAGGCATTCTATGTCGACAACGGCATCGTCCAGACCGCCGTTCCGATCGATGATCTTTACACGAACGAATTCGTCCAATGACACAGGTCGGTTCGATGGAGACCGGGGCGAAAGCCCCGGCCGAGGTGGCAAAGCCCGTTATGAGTTCGCAGAGTAAGACATATCTGGCCAGTCTGGCGCTTCTGGTGCTCGTTTTGCTCGCCTGGCAGTTCCTGCCACCGGCGCTCGGGGTGCCGAAATTCATCATCCCGACGGTGACGGACTGCCTCATCGAGATGAAGCGCATGCTGCTTCAGGAAGGGTTGGTGGGCCACACGCTCTCGACGGCGCTCTATACGGTTCTCGGCTTTGCCATCGGAAGCCTGCTTGGTGCGGTGATCGGCTATCTGCTCGGCATGTCGGAGTTCTGGGAGAAGGTGCTTTCGCCCTACATCCTGGCGCTGCAAATCGCTCCGAAGGTTGCCTTCGCGCCGCTGTTCATCATGTGGTTCGGCTACAACGCCATGCCGAAGCTTCTGGTGACCGTGTTGATCGTGTTCTTTCCCGTTCTGGTCAATGTGCTGCAGGCCATGCGCACGGTCGACCGTGATCTGGTCAATCTGGCACGTGCCTACAACCTTTCCCGCTGGGGCATTTTCATGAAGGTCGAGATGCCGTCGACCCTGCCCAATCTGATGGCCGGGCTCCGGATCGCATCCACGCTTGCGGTGATCGGTGTGACGGTTGGCGAACTGGTGGGCGGAAACACCGGGCTCGGCTTCCTGATTTCCTACGGCGGCGGACAGGCGAATGCGGCGATGGTCTTCAACGCCATCGTGCTTCTGACCGTGATCGGCTTCCTGCTCTACACGGTGCTCGTGCGGATCGAGGAACGGGTGCTGCACTATCTGCCGAAAGCCCAGCATTAGACCGGCGCAAGACAGTGGCCCGAAGCTGGCTTTGAACAAACAAGACCACCGGAGGCGGGAGGCTTCCGGGATCCAGTACGGAGACGGACATGACAGGCATCGACAAGAAATCGCTGATCGAGGAGCGGGTGAACACCGGTCTGCATGGCCAGTGGTACCCGGTGGCCAAATCGGTGGAGGTCAAGGCGAGCAGACCCTATGGAACACGCGTGCTCGGCAACAGGATTGTCCTGTGGCGCGATGCGGAGAACCGGCTGCACTGCGTGGAGGATTTCTGCCCACATCGCGGCGCGCCGCTCTCCTACGGCGAAATTCACGAGGGCAATATCGGCTGCCGGTATCATGGTGTTGTCGTGAATGGCGAGGGTGTGGTGGTGCGGGTTCCGGCCATGCCCGAATGCGCGCTGGAAGGGCGCAAGGCGCTTAAATCCTTTGAGGTGGCGGAAGCTGGCGATGCCGTATTCGTCTACATACCCTCCGCAGAACAGCCCGAAGCGCCGCCGCTGGCGCTGCCGAAAGAACTGACCGATGAGGCCTGGACGGGCTTTCTGTGCACCGGCGAGTGGAAGACCAACTACCGCTACGCGCTCGACAATCTCGCAGACCCGATGCATGGCTGCTACCTGCATGCGGAAAGCTTCACGCTTGCCTTCGGCTCCAAGCAGGACCTGATGAAGCTCGACAAGACCGACACGGGCTTCCGGGTCAGCCGCGTCGGCCAGGTCGGCGAGAATTTCGACTGGACAGAGTTCGAGGTTCATCCCGGCTCGATGTTCTGTTTCCTTGAAATCCCCTATCCGCCGGCAGCCGGTCCGGGCGGCGTGTTCCGCATCATCGGCTTTGTCACGCCCGTCGATGCCACCACCTGCAAGGTCTTCTTCTGGCGCATGCGCAAGGTCTCGGGGCTTGCCCGCGAAAGCTGGCGGTTCCTTTATCGGGCGCGTCTGGAAAAGACCCATTGGGACGTGCTCGAGCAGGATCGGGTGATGCTGGAGGGCATGCCCGATGACGCGCGCAGACGCGAAATGCTCTATCAGCACGATCTCGGCGTCTCCCGCGTCAGGCAGATCCTGACCCGCGCGGCCAAGAGCCAGATCGAAGCCGAGATGGCGGCCGAATGATGCTTCAGGGACGCACCATACTGGTGACGGGAGCCGCACGCGGGCTTGGCGCCGAGATCGCCAGATGCCTGGCGAAACACGGTGCGGATCTCGTGCTTGCCGACATCGCCGAGGAGGAGGGCCGCGCGGTCGCAAAAGAGATCGGCGCGCGCTTTATCCCGCTCGATCTTGGCGAGCCGGCATCGATCGATGCGGCGGCAAAGGCGTTGGGCGAGGTGAATGGCGGCACCCTGCATGGGCTCGTCAACAACGGCGCCATCGCGACAGGCATTGGCGGTATTCCCTTCGATGAAATCGACATCGAAAGCTGGGACCGGGTGATGCGGGTCAATGTGCGCGGCACCTGGCTGATGACGCGTGCGGTCGCGCCGCTTTTGAAAGCTGCGGGCTCAGGCCGGATCGTGAATGTCGCGTCTGACACGGCGCTCTGGGGCGCGCCGCGCCTGATGTCCTATGTCGCCAGCAAGGGCGCCATGATGTCGATGACGCGGTCGCTGGCGCGCGAACTCGGTCCCGACCGTATCGGCGTGACGGCGGTTGCCCCGGGCATCCTGACGACGGAATCCACGGACTACGTGCCGGAAGCCCGCCACCGGCTTTATGCCGAGGGCAGGGCGGTGCCCGGAGCACAGGCCCCGGGCGAGATCACGGAAACCATTGCCTTTCTGCTCAGCGAGGGCGCGCTCGCGCTCACCGGGCAGGTCCTGCCGGTCAACAATGGTTTTGTCTTCAATTGAGGCGGTCATGACGTTCAAAGAGCACATATCCGGCAATATCGCCTATCTCGAGCGCCCCGGTGCGGGCGGTCCGACGCTGGTGATGCTGCACGGGGTCGGCTCCAATGCGGCCTCTTTCGTGCCGCTCCTGCCGCATCTGCCGCGCGACTGGCGCATCGTCGCCTGGAACGCGCCCGGCTATTGCGGATCGTCACCGCTCGATGCCGAATGGCCGCTGGCGAGCGATTATGCCGAAGCGCTGAAGGTGTTTCTCGACCGGCTGGAGCTGGAGCGGGTCATTCTTGCCGGCCACTCGCTCGGCTGCCTGATGGCGGCGTCCTTCGCGAGCACGCACCGCGACCGCGTTGCCCATCTTCTTTTGAGTTCGCCGGCGCTCGGCCATGGCGTCCCGCGGGGTGCCACGCTGAGTGCTGCCGCTCAGGCGCGCATTGACGACCTTGAGGCACTGGGCGCGGAGAAATTCGCCGCGCTGCGTGCGCCGCGGCTGGTCTTCGAGCCTGAAGCCAACACCGACATCGTGGACCGTGTGCGCCATGGCATGGCGCAGGTGAGCGTGCCGGGCTACCCGCAGGCAGCGCGCATGCTGGCGTCCGGCCGTCTTCTGGATGATGCGGAGCGCCTGCAGGTGCCGACAGACGTCATCGTCGGTGCGGAGGATGTCGTGACGCCGCCCGATTCTGCCCGCCGTGCCCATGCGGCGTTGCGCCAGCCATGGCGTGGTGCGCTCACGCTGGTGCCGGGTGCCGGGCACGCCCTTTACCAACAGTCGCCCGCCGCCTTTGCAGCGGCGCTGGACGCGTTTGCGGAAACAGCCGGCTGAAGCCGGCAGGAGGAACGAGCATGGCAGATACAGTTCGCGTCGGCAGCCTTCGGGGCATCATGATGCGCGGGCCTGGCATCACCGGCACGCTGCCGTTTTATGAGGATATGTGGGGGCTAAGCCTCGCCCACAGGGAAGACGGCGTGGCGCTTCTGCGTGGCACCGGCAGCGAGCCATTCCTTTATGGACTGAAGGATGGGCCGGTCTACGGCATCGAATATGTGCATTTCGCGATGCCCGATCGGGCATCGATGGACGCGCTCCACGCCCAGGTCATCGAGCGCGGTGGTGTGGTGCTTGGTGAGCCGGGACCATTCGACGATTATGCCGGTGGCTATGGTTTCGAGATGCTCGATCCGGACAACAGGCGCCTTCGGTTCCGCACCGATGCGCTGAGCCTTGACGAGGAACCCGAATGGGCCAAGCCGCGCAAGGTGAGCCATGTGGTGCTGAACACTCCGGACATGGAAGGCGTTCAGGAATTCTATACCCATGTTCTGGGTTTCCGCGTTTCCGATTACTCCGCCGACCAGATGGTCTTCCTGCGGTGTAATTCGGATCACCATTCCATCGCTCTCGTGCGGGGCAATTATGCAAGCGTCAATCACGTCGCGTTTGAAATGCCCTCGATCGACGAGTTCATGCGCGGCATCGGCCGCATGAAACAGAAGGGTCATGTGCCGACCTGGGGGCCAGGGCGGCATGGGCCGGGCAACAACCCCTTCGCCTATTTTGTCTCGCCCTCGGGCTTTGTCATCGAGTTCACCTCCGAGCTGCAGCAGATCGATGAGGAAACGCACGAGGCCCAGGTCTGGCCACGCGACAAGCCGGAAGCGATGGACCGCTGGATGACGGCGGGCCCGCCGACACCTGCCCAACGCGCAGTTATGCAGGGCAGGCCCGATCCCGGCTTCCCCGAACTCGCACCAGCCGGGGGGAATGTCTGATGCACTACGGATATGACGGCAAAGTCGCGGTTGTCACCGGCGGTTCGTCCGGGATCGGTCTGGCAACGGTGGAAACACTGCTTCAGTCGGGCGCGAGCGTCGCATTTTGCGCCCGTACCGAAAGCCGCTTGAACGACGTGGCCGCGGTTCTCATTCGCGATCACGGCGAAGAACGCGTGATGGCGCAGGCCTTTTCGGTTCTCGAACCGGAGGCGGTAAAGGATTTCGCCAGGGTGGTGGAAGACCGCTTTGGTGGCTGTGACCTTCTGGTCAACAACGCCGGGCAGGGACGCATTTCCACCTTTGAAGACACATCGGACGATGACTGGCGCGCCGAATACGAACTCAAGCTCTTCAGCCAGATCCATCCAACCCGCGCCTTCCTGCCGATGCTGCGCCGCGCAAAGGGTGCCATCGTCGCGGTCAACTCGCTTCTGGCCTACCAGCCCGAGCCGCACATGGTCTGCACCTCTTCGGCGCGTGCCGGGGTGCAGAACCTCGTCAAATCGCTGAGCGTTGAACTGGCTCCCGATGTTCGGGTCAACTCGATCCTGCTTGGGCTCGTAGGTTCCGGTCAGTGGTCGCGCCGCTTTGCAGAACGCGAGGACCAGAGCCAGAGCCGCGCCGAATGGTACGGCGCGCTGGCGGCCAAGAAGGGCATTCCGCTCGGCCGCCTCGGCAATCCGGCGGAAGCGGCTGCCGCCATCGCTTTTCTCGGTTCGCCTGCGGCGAGCTACATCACAGGCGCCCAGCTCGAAGTTTCGGGCGGCCTGTCTCGTTACATTTGAAGGACACGGGATGAAACTCGAGACAATCACAGCCACCGAGACGGTCGGGGATCTCATTGCCCGCTATCTCGCAGAGATCGGCGTTACCACCGTGTTCGGGGTCATCTCCATTCACAACATGCCGATCCTTGACGCCATCGCGCGACAGCAGCGCATCCGGTTCGTGCCGGCGCGCGGCGAGGCGGGCGCCATGAACATGGCCGATGCCTATGCGCGTGTTTCGGGAGAGCTGGGTGTCTGCCTGACCTCCACCGGCACCGCTGCCGGCAATGCGGCGGGCGCACAGGCCGAAGCCCTGACCGCCGGTTCGCGTGTTCTGCATATCACGACGCAGGTCGATCTGGAATTCGCCGACCGTGACCGTGCTGCCATCCACGATGTCCCGCGCCAGCCGGAAATGCTGCGTGGCGTTTCCAAGGCGGTGTTCCGCATGTGGGACGCCAACGGCGCAGTAGGCGCGTTGACCGCCGCGGTTTCGGCAGCACTTTCGGCTCCGAGCGGGCCGGTCAGTCTGGAAATACCGGTCGACGTTCAAAGATCGGTAGCCTGCTCAACAGCACGCATCCACAAACCGCAGCCGATCCGACCGGTGGCGCCCGACAGCGTGATTGACGAGATTGCCGAGCTGGTGAAGGCGGCAAAGCGCCCGCTTCTGTGGCTTGGCGGTGGTGCCAGCGAAGCCGGCAGGGAGGCAACCGAGCTGATGCGTCGCGGTTTTGGCATCGTTACCTCGACCAATGGCCGCGCCATCGTTTCGGAAGCGGAACCAGCGAGCCTGGGCGCCTTCAACATGACGCCGGAGGCCGTCGAGCTATATCAAAGCTGTGATCTGATGATCGTGGTGGGCTCGCGCCTTCGCGGCAATGAAACGCGCAACAACAAGATGCCGCTGCCCCGGCCACTGGTGCAGATCGACGCTGACGCGTCCCAGGGCGGGCGCAACTATCCGGTCGAAGTGTTTGCCCATGGCGACGCCGCAGATACGCTGGCGCGCCTGCTTGAGCGCCTGCCGGACACACTCGACACCGACACCAACCTTTCCTTCGATATCGCCCGCACACGGGCACAGGCCGAAGGCCGGATGCGCGATGTGCTTGGACCCTACCGGGTTGTGGCCGACACGCTGGCTGACCGGGTGTTCACCAATGGCCATGCCTGGGTACGGGACGTCACCATCTCCAACTCCACCTTCGGCAACCGCTATGTGCGCATTGCCGCACCCAATCTCGGCGTTCACGCGCTGGGTGGCGGCATTGGCCAGGGCGTCGCCATGGGCGTCGGGGCAGCGGTTGCCTCCAGGGGGGCGAAGGCGATCACGCTTCTGGGCGACGGCGGAACCATGCTCGGTCTGTCCGAGATGATCACCGCGGTCGAAGAGAATGCGCCGCTCGTCTATCTCCTGATGAACGACAAGGCCTATGGCGTGATCCAGAACATCCAGGACGCACAGTATGACAGCCGCCGCCATTATTCGGCACTGGCGACGCCGGACTTTGCCGGGTTCTGCAAGTCGATCGGCATGCCCCACCGGGTGATTAGCGATGTCGCAGACTTCCCTGCCGCCTTTGATGAAGCTGTCGCCGCTGAAGGGCCGCAGCTCATCGAGATCGATATGTGCGCCATTGGCCCCTTCAACGAAGCCTTTGCCGGCCCGCCGGCGGGTGCTGCAGGCAAGGAGGCGTAGGGAATGAGGCTCGGACTGATCGGCTTTGGCAACATTGCCGGGACGCTGTTTGATTTGCTGGCGAAAACGCTCGATACCCCGCTCGCTCATCTGTGCGTGGTAACGCGACCGGAGTTTGCCGCTGAAACGGAGGTGCGTCTGCGGGCGGATTTTGGTTCCCTGGCAAAGGACATTTCCGTTGCCGGTGATGCCGAAGCGCTGCTCGCCAAAAAGCCGCATCTGGTTGTGGAGTGTGCCGGTCATGCGGCCGTGGTGGCACATGTGCCGCCGGTTTTGCGCGCTGGCACGGATGTGATCATCGTGTCCATCGGCGCGCTATCCGATGCGGCGCTCGAGGCCGATCTTCGGGCGGCAGCCAGCGCCGGCGGCGCACGTCTCATTCTGCCGGCCGGTGCGGTTGGCGGTATCGACCTGCTCTCTGCTCTGGGAGCGGCAGGCGGGCTTGAGGTGCGCTATCGCGGCTCCAAACCGCCGCACGCCTGGAGCGGGACACCCGCCGAAAACACCGTCGATCTGGCGAACCTGACCAAAGCAACCACATTCTTCACGGGCAATGCCCGTGAAGCCGCACGCGATTTTCCAAAGAATGCGAATGTCGCCGCGACGCTGGCACTGGCGGGAGCCGGGTTCGAGGCGACGCATGTGGAGCTGGTCGCCGATCCCTCCGCATCCGGCAATGTGCACGAATATTCGGTCGTTTCACCGCTGGCGAAATACTCGATGCGGATCGAGAACCTGCCATCGGCCGGCAATGCCAAGACATCCGTTTCAACGGTCTACAGCGTTTTGCGCGAGATCCGGAACCGGATCGGTCCGGTGGCGATCTGAGAGGGAAACAAAGATGATCGAACTGCCGCAGAACAGGCTCTTCGTCGGTGGAGAATGGGAAGAGGGAAGCGGTGCCGAGATCACCTCGATCTTCCCGGCCGACGGGAGCGTCAACCGCGTGCTTCGCGGTGCAAGCATCGCCGACGGAGAGCGTGCCATCGAACGCGCGAAGAAGGCGCAGGCAGATCCTGCCTGGCGCAATCTCAAACCGCATGAGCGGGCGCGCTTTCTCTACGCCATAGCCGACGGGATCGAGGCGAATGCAGAGCGTATCTCCCATATCCAGAGCCGTGATACGGGCAAGACCCTGCGGGAGACGGGGGCGCTGGCGGCTTCCGCCGCCGGTACATTCCGCTATTTCGGCGCGGTGCTGGAGAGTTCTGATGAAGCACTGACGGTCCAGCGCGGCGACGCGCTGACCATGTCGGTTCATGAACCGCTCGGTCTTGTGGGCGCGATCACGCCATGGAACTCGCCGATTGCCTCTGATGCGCAAAAGGTCGCTCCGGCGCTGGCTGCCGGAAACGCGGTGCTCTTGAAGCCGGCCTCCTGGTCGCCGCTGGTCTCGCTGGAACTGGCGCGGATCGTCGAGGCGTCGGGCCTGCCCAAGGGGCTGTTTTCGGTGCTGCCGGGCTCGGGACGAGAGATCGGAAACCTTCTGGTCGAGCATCCCGATATCGCCAAGATCAGCTTCACTGGTGGCACGGCGACGGGACGTGCGCTTGCCGTGAAGGCAGCACAGAAACTGATGCCGGTGTCGCTGGAGCTTGGCGGAAAGTCTCCGACCATTGTCTTCGCCGATGCCGATATAGAGCAGGCGCTCGCCGGCGTTCTGTTCGGCATCTTTTCGTCAACGGGCCAGAGTTGCATTGCCGGCGCGCGCCTCTTCGTTGAGCGGCGGATTTATGATCAGTTCGTCGAGCGCCTTGTCGCGGCGACAGGGCGTCTGAAGGTGGGACATCCCTTCGAGGCTGAGACACAGGTTGCGCCGATGGTCCATTTCGATCATCGCGACAGCGTCGCGGAGCATGTCAGAAGGGCGGTCGAGGAGGGAGCCGAACTCCTGACGGGCGGCAAAGCGCCCGAAGGCGAGGTTTTCGACAAGGGTGCATATTATCTGCCCACCATTCTTGCCGGCGTCGACAACACGGCGCGCATCTGCCGTGAAGAGGTATTCGGGCCGGTTCTCGTAGTCCTGCCGTTTGACAGCGAGGAAGACGTCATAGCGCAGGCCAACGATAATGAATATGGTCTGGCGTGCGGCCTGTGGACGCGCGATTTTCCGAAAAGCTGGCGTGTCGGCAATGCCATCGGGGCGGGCACGGTCTGGATCAACACTTACAAGCAGTTTTCAATCTCCACGCCCTTCGGTGGTGAGAAGGAAAGCGGCATGGGGCGCGAGAAGGGTCGCGACGGCATTCGCGCCTATATGGCCCAAAAGTCCTTCTACACTGACCTTTCAGGCGCGCCGCATCCCTGGGCGGCAGCCATGGTGAAAGAACAATGAGCCGGGCGGTCGCCATTGTCGGGTCAGGTCCGTCCGGCTGCTATCTGGCGCAGGCGCTCCTGAAGGCGGAGCCGGATCTCAGCGTCGATCTGATCGACCGTCTACCCGTGCCCTACGGTCTCGTGCGCTATGGCGTGGCGGCCGATCATCAGGGCACCAAGGGGGTGATCCGGCAGTTTGAACGCCTGTTCGAGCGACAGGGGGCAGGGTTCATCGGAAATGTCACTATCGGCGAAGATGTCAGCCTCGATGAGCTGCGCACGGCCTACGATGCCGTGGTACTCGCTGCCGGCCTGTCTGCCGATCGCGCGCTTGGCATTCCCGGCGAAACGCTCAAGGGGGTCCATCGTGCCGGTCGCCTGACACGCGCGCTTTATGAACATCCCGATGCCGAGCCTCTCCCCGAACTGGGGTCGCGCGTGGTCATCATGGGCAATGGCAATGTTGCCATCGATATTCTGCGCCTCCTTGCCAAGACCCCGGAAGAACTGGCGGGCTCCGATCTTGGTGCCCGACCGACCGCCTGGCTTGCCGGTTCTGCAATCGAGGAGATTGAGATTGTCGGTCGTTCGCCGGCAGCAGCGGCAAAGTTCGATCCCGTCATGATCAAGGAACTGGCAAAGCTTGAAGGCGTGAGCATTCGCGTCATCGCTGCGGGCGAGGGCGACGATCCGGAGGCGGCAAAGAAGCTCGCAGCCCTAGAAGCGATTGACGGTCATGGTTCCGGCCCGCGTCGTATCACGTTCCGATTTGGTCTCACGCCAGTCGAGCTTTCGGGCATCGATGGTGATCTGAAGGAAGCGCAGTTCGAGGACGGGCAGGGTAACAGGGTGTCCCTGCAATGCAGCGCCTTTATCACCGCCATTGGTTTCAGCGCCCAGGAAGGCTTGCCACGCGATGCGCTGATTGGCGCGGCGAAGGATGGTGCACTCGGGGTTCTCGATACGGGGCTTTACGCGACGGGCTGGTTCCGCCGCGGCCCGCGCGGAACGATCCCGGACAACCGTGCTGATGCGCAGCGTCTGGCAGAGCGCATCCTTGCGGATTTACAGGCGGGAGATGGATCGCCTGCAAAACCCGGTCGGAGCGCCTTTCCGGACTGGGCGGATGCGGTTGACTATCAGGGCTGGAAACGTATTGACGCGGCTGAACTCGCTGCGGCCCCGGAAAACCGTTGCCGCGCCAAGATTGCCTCGCGCGACGCCATGCTGGCGCTCGCCACTCATCAAGAGGAGCCTCAACAATGAACATCACGGTTCTTTACGGCACCGAGACCGGCAATGCCGAAATGCTGGCCGAGGACGTCATGGCCGAGCTTGAAGGCGAGCATGATGTCGAGTGCAGCAATCTATCGGACTTTGCGCCGGATGCCTTCGATGCCAGGCGGCTGTACCTGATCGTCTGCTCGTCCTATGGCGACGGCGAACTGCCGGCCTCGGCCCAGCCCTTTGCCGACGCCCTGCAGGCAAACATGCCGGATCTGACGGGGGTTCATTTCGGCATTTTCGGTCTCGGTGACACTGAGTACGAAGAGACGTTCGGCTTCGGCAGCAAGACGCTCTCCGAACTTCTGAGTGCAAGGGGGGCAGTGCAGATTGGCGAGCGCATCACGCATGATGCCTCCGGTAGCGACATGGCCGAGGATCTGGCGTTTCCCTGGGCAGCGCAAATCGTGGCGCTGGCTGAGGAAAAAATCGGCGAGACCGTGTGATGAAGGCCGCCGAAATTCGGGCGCTGGTCTGCACACCATGGCGTCATGGGGATTGCGTCGATCTCACGGGCGTCATCTGTGAGGGCCCGCTTGATCTTGCCGGCTGCGACGTCACTGGCGTGAATTTCACGGGTGCCTTCTTTCCGGACGGGTTCGATGCGACAGGCGCGCGCTTTCTTGGCGTCAGCTGGTTCAGCCACAGCCAGTTCGGCAGGGCGGCCAGCTTCGTGGAGTCGGTATTCACCAATGATGCGCGGTTCGATCAGGCAGTCTTTTCCGGGAAGACGTCATTCGAAGGCGCCGAGTTCCGCGGCATCGCCCGGTTCGACCGCGGTGATTTTGTGGCGGGGGCGAATTTTCGCAGCGTTGCGTGCTACGGAAACTTCTCGCTACAAGGCGTATGGATGCGCAAACAGGCGAATTTTCAGGGAGCCGAATGGCTGGGTGGCTTGTGGTGCGAGGCAGCGCAACTGCCCGAGGACACCGACTTTGCTGATACCCAGGTACACGGCCGCTTGTGGCTGCGGCATGCACTCCTCGGCGAAAGGCCGCTGCAAAGCAGCGCCTTTCCGCTTTCGTATGGATACACCTACAATTGATCGGCTGACCAGCCGCGATAGCCCAAAGCTTCTGACATGGAACGGGCAACGGTCTTGAGTTCCCGCTCGATTTTTCCTGCGTGGGGGCCGTTCTCATCAAAGATACTGGCGTGACCGGTCACATTGATGGCGCCGACGGCGCGTGCCTGATGGTCGTGGATCGCGACGGCGGCGGACCCGATCTCGCGTTCAAAGTTTGCAACGCTCCACGCAATTCCACGGGCCCGGTCCGCCTGTAGTTGCTGTTCCAGATCGGCGAGCGTCGTGCGTGTCTTGGTTGTGAAGGATTCCATCGTCTGACCGGCATATAAGGACCGGAGTGAGGCAGTCGGCAGTTCCGCCAGCAGTATACGGCCGATCGTCGTTGCATGCGCAGGCAACCGCGTTCCCTCGCGCACCGTACTGGCGAGGTGGGAATTTGGTGTTTCACGCGCCAGGTAGACGATCTCGCGCCCCTCAAGAACGCCAAGGTGGGCCGACAGGTTAAGTGAATCGACGAGTTGCTTCAGGAAAGGCCGCGCCACATGCAGGATGCTGCGCTCGTTCAACGCTTCCGAGGCGAGGGCGATCAGGCCGGTCCCGAGACGGTACCCGCCATCATCAGCAATAGGTTCGATGATGCTTTCGGCCTCGAGTGTTGCAAGGAGCCGAATGAGCGTCGTTCGGTTGATGTTGAGCGCCTTTGCCGCACTGCTGATGTTGCGGCACCGGTTGCCTGCCGCGATATAGCGAAGCAGCGCAATTGCTCGGGTTACCGGGGGAACCACATAAAGGGGTTCTTTTGTTTCATTTTTATGCTCTTCTGCCACCTATGGCCCCGCTGAATCGGTCTTATTTGCTCACAGTTATCATATTTGAACAGGTTCCAGTAGCAGGCTGGCTTAATGAATGCCGCAAATGTCACGCTTATTTGCCCTCGGGACCGGGAATTGTTCTGCTGATGCTCCCGGAGGGGCGGATTTTCGGCTCCGGCTCCCGTAGCGGAAAGAGATCGCGGCAAGCATTCTCGCTATGATGCCCAAGATGCAAAACCGCATATGAGCTGGAGTTGTCAGTTCGCAGCCGCTGGTGTCGTCCTGGGACCGTTCGCCATGGCGGCTGCAAGCGTATGGAGCTTTGTGCTGTTGGATCCCTTGATCAGCACCATGTCACCGTCACGGATGTCGGCAAGGAACGCCTTGTGCATCTCTTCGAGTGTTGCCGCACGACACCCTTTGCGAGCATCGGGTAGTGCGGCCCAGAAATCCTCGTAGAGAGAGCCGAGAACGTGAACGCGGTCGATGCCGTTTGCCTCGATCAGGGGGGCGAGATCAGTGTGAAAGCGTCGGGCGTCCGTACCCAGCTCTGCCATCTCTCCCAAAAGGGCGATCCGCCGACCATCGCCGGTCCGCTTGCCGAGATTCGCGAAGGCGGCTCTCATGGAGGCCGGGTTGGCGTTATAAGCGTCGTCTATCAGATCGATGGATCGTCCGTTGACGGTGAGCCTATGTTCTGCGCCGCGTCCAGGAAGAGGCAAAAAACTGGGCAGTTGGTTTAGCGCCGCATCAAGGGGGTGCCCGAGGGCCGCCACAGCAGCAAGGATGGCGAGGCTATTCAGCGCCATGTGCTCGCCGGCGGCACCGAGCGCATAGCGCACCGCCTGCCCTTTGATGCAGGCAGCAACAATCCCGTTTGGCGCATCGTAATCGAGGAGCCGGTATTCGCAGTCCTCGCCGGCGCCATAATGGAGGATTTTCAGGTTGCGGGCCTGGGCGGCGGCGTGGACCACATCCCACTCCTGCATGTCGCGGTTGAGGATCGCCACGCCACCGGAGCTCATGCCCTGAAAGATCGCGCTTTTCGTCACGGCGATGTCGCGCGGCGTGGTGGTCTCGGAAAGGTGCGCTGGCGCAATGTTGGTGAAAATGGCGACATCAGGTTTCGCCATGCGCGCGCTCTGACCCATGCGGCCGACCGCCAGCTCGAGCACCACGTGATCCGTATCGGCAGATATCGAGGCAAGGTTCCAGGCGACACCGTGTGGAAGATTGGCATTGTGCGCGGTCTGGGCGACGCTTCCATATGGAGTTAGTGCGTGGGCAAGCATTGCGACAGATGTCGTTTTTCCGGCGCTGCCCGTGATGGCGAGGAGCTTGCCGCTCATGCACTGGCGCGCATGGCGCCCCAGGGCGAGAATGGCTGCACCGGTATCGCTCACCGCAAGAACGGGAATATTGTCGGGGAATGGTGCCTGTGGATCGTCGCTAATGATCGCGGCCGGTGGAGGCTTCATCCCGGCAATCACCTTTGGCGGAATTCCTCTGCCTGTCTTGCCAACACGCATGGTGACCATCTGCCCTGGTTTGCGCGTGGGCGCGTGGATGCACAGTCCCGTGGCTGTCCAGTCAGGCGCCGGCGGAACCATCCAGTGGCCACCCGTTGCCTCGGCAACGCTGGAGGCGTGCCAGATGGCGGCGGTCGGCGTGCGCATGGCAGGCTTGTGGCCGGTGGCACCGCGTGAATCGAGCGCCACCAGTGACTGGAAACCGGGGCGCCGCTCGAGATAATTCCGGTATGCTACGAACCCGGACAAATAGTGCTCCACATCGTCGATGCGCACCCGGAACGCATGGTGGCGAATGAAGAAGCTCCCCGCCACCCGGTTCGGCGTTCGAAAGAACATTGCTGTCTCTGGCCAGAAGAAGCCGTTCAACAGGTATCGGGCGCGAAACTCGAGCGCTTCGCTGAATGCGACAAGATCGATCCTGCGCAGCAGATGCGTCATCTGGGGCATGTCGCCGATCCGACTGATCAAAGAGCGTGCAGCCATCATCAGTTCAAGAAGCGTGGGAAAAGTGGTGATGCGCTGCCGGACGAAGTCCAGATGACCGGCGACATTTTGCAGTCCAAAGATGAAATAGCGCTCTTCCGGTCGATGGCGGGTCAGTTCGTTGACGCAATAGCTCAGCCAATGGTCGTGATGGCGCCAGTGGTTTTCGGCAATGAAGTGGTCGAATGCCTTCTCCACCGCGTCCAGCCAGCGAGGGTCCCTGGTGATGTCGTAGAGACGCATCAGACCGAAGGCGGCTTCGCCCTCGTAATAGATGGTGCGGAAAGCCGTCTTCACTTCCAGGGAGGGATAGTGCAGCACATGGATGAACGATCCGGTTCGCTGATCCTGCATGTATAGGATGCCGAGCGCGAGCATCTCCATCAATGGTAGATGGGTCCGGTCGCCGGTGGTGGTTGTGTATTTGCTGAGCGCGAGCAAAGCGACTGCATTGCCCCCCAGCTTGATTTCGTCTCCGACATCCACCAGGAACGCAGCCCGCCGGCCATCCGGAAGTTCCGCTTCGCGAATGAACTCTCCTTTCATACGTGCGAGCGAGCGGTCTATGGCGTTCTTCAGTGTCGCTTCACGCGTCACTTCCCATGCTTCAAGCATGGCGTAGGTGGTGCTTGCATGACGCAGCGTGTTGTATGCTTCTATTCGACGGTCGAAACAGGGGTGAAATCCGTAAGCGAATGCGCCGTCATCCTTTACCTGCCGGGCGAGATATCCGGAGGCAGACTGCACCAGATGCTCGACCAGGGGTCCGTCGAGAACCTCGATATGCCGCCGCCCGGTGTCCGGTCCCAGCTCGTTCAGTGGATACAGGCCGCCATCGACATCGCGGAACACGCCTTTCGTGGAGAATATGAAAACTGGCTGTTCTTCATTGAATTCCACGGCGGCCCCCCCGGGGTATTTCGACCCCGCATACCGTGCGAAATTCTTTTCGTTGAGGACGGCATGCGCTACGCGATTGCCGCCATAGAGCATCGCGTTTGCGTTCAGCTCCTGCTCGAGAAAGGCCCTGTCAAAGCTGGCATCAAGCGCCACGCCGCACCGAAAATAATTCCGCTTGGTCCGGGCCAGGCTTTCCCTGAGGTTCTTCCATGTGCTGACTTCGGCCCGATCAACCCAGTCCACCCGCAGCCAGCGCCCTTCCAGCCTGTTCTCCCGCATGACCTGCCGCAACTGCGACAACCCGTTTTGCCACGCAGCTTCCAGAGTGTCGCCTGCAGCGTTGACGACGCGCGCACGTGCTTCCCCGTCGGAAACGGAGAAAAACAGCACAACCGGTGGAAACGGCGCCCCAAGCGGCACGATACCTTTGCGCAGAGCCGTTCTGATTTCAGAAAAATCGTCGAATTTCTCGTGTCGCATGGTGTACGCCCTAACGTTCGCGCAGTGCTTCGCGCGCACGGTTGAAAGGTTTGATGAGGTAGTCCAGAACGGTTTTGCTTCCGGTGTGAATGTCGACGGTGGCGACCATGCCGGGCACGATGGGAAAGCGCTTGCCAGCTTTGTTGACGAGCGCGTCGTCCTGGGTCTCGATAAAGACGCGGTAGTAGTATTTGTCCTTTTCCACCTCGTCCTGAATAGTGTCCGGTGAGATCGTCGTTACCTCTCCGTCAATGTCTCCGTAGATCGCGTAGTCATAGGCGCTGATCTTGACGCTCGCTCTCTGGCCCGGATGAATGAAAGCTATGTCGCGTGGCGAGATGCGTGTTTCGATGAGCAATTGATCATCGAGCGGAATGATGTCCATCAGCTTGCCATTGGGGGGGACAACGCCGCCGATGGTGGAAACCTCGATGTTCTTGACGATGCCACGCACAGGTGAGCGGTGGGTCAGCCGCGCGAGACTGTCGGAGCGTCCGCGAACAACCGGAGAAAGGGCGCTCATCTCGGCGTTGGCCTTGGTCAACTCCTCACGGGCGCGAACGAGATACTCGGATTGGACTTCGGCCTTTTTGAGTTCCAGCTCGGCGGCCTGACGCTGGAGGCGGATGATTTCGACATTGCTTGCTGCGCCGATGGCAGACAGCGATTTGTTGATTTCCAGCTCCTTGGTGACGAGAACGAGCGATTCTTCGATCCAGCGCAACGATTCGCGCAGTGAGCGCCGCCGCGCCTCGTAGAGCTCTCGTTCCGATCTGATCAATTCGGGATAGTTGCGAAGTTCGTCAGGAAACTGGAGCGGTGTCTGGTTGACCTCCGCCTGCAGCCTTGCGGAAGCAGCCTGAGCGGCCCGGTACTTGGCCGCGCTTTCCTCAACGTCGGACTCTTTTTTCGTAGGATCGAGCTGGGCCAGTAACTGGCCCGGATTCACCACCTGATCTTCACGAACGTGAAGCGCGGCGAGAATGCCCCCTTCGAAAGATTCAATCGCCTGTTCACGCTTGGTCGGGATGACGCGCCCGCTGCCCGATGACACCTCGTCCAGCATCGCAAAATAAGACCACACAAGTGCTGCCGCCAGCAGAAGGCAAAGAACCCGAACGATGCGCGTGGACCGTGACAGCCGCACATCGTCGTGATCGCCATATTCCCAGCCGGTCACTTCGTCTTTGCGGAGCAGCGCCATGATCAGCTCCCCTCGCTCGCGACTTGACGATTCCCGGATCGGTTGGCCGGCACGACCTTTTTGACGCCCTGCAGTACCTTCAGGGCCGCATCCTTGCTGTCGTCCAGCGCCACGTGACCGTTGTCGAAAACCACGATCCGCTCGACCAGTTCGAGGATGCGCATACGGTGCGTCGCAATCACCACGGTTCTGTCCGTCGCCCAATCGTGGAAGCGTGTTATGAACTGGCGCTCGGTGGCCTCATCCATGGCAGCCGTGGGTTCGTCGAGAAGGACGATCGTCGGTTGTCTGATCAACAGGCGGGCCAGCAACAGGGATTGGCGCTGACCGCCTGAAAGTCCCAGTCCTCCCTCCTGGATGGGGTGATCTAGACCTTTCGGCAGGCGGCGTATGAATTCGTCAGCACCCACCATGGCAAGGGCCTCAAAAAGCGCCTCGTGGGAAGCGTGCGGCGCGCCAAGCGTGACATTGTCCCGGATCGTGCCATGGAAGAGCCGCGCGTTCTGTGTGAGCAGCCCGACATCACGCCTGACATCTGCCGGATCGATCTGGCCGAGCGCAAGACTGTCGAGCGTGACATCTCCGGAAAGCGGTTCCAACATGCCCGAAAGGGCTTGCAGAAATGTCGACTTTCCGGCGCCGTTTTTGCCCAGAACAGCGATCTTCTCCTCAGCCGCAATGTCCAGGTCCTTAACGGTCAGCGCTGGCTTCATACTGAAATCGCCATAGGTAAAAACCGCCATGCGCATGCGGTATGAGCCGCGCAGGGCCGCTGCTGGCACTCGCACCTCCGCATCGGGATGATCAACCGGCATTTCCATAATGGTGTTGAGGCTTTTCAAACCGACTTTCGCCTGCTGGAGACGGCCGAAAACCTGGGTGATCTGCGCCATCGGCGCCATCATCCGCGAGCCCAGAATGGAACAGGCAACCAGCGCGCCCGTGGTCATGTCGCCATTCATCACCATCGGCGCTCCGAAGAAAACGATGACGGCGAACGTACCTGTCTGCACCGTATGGCCCCACCCTGTGAGTGCGCTGGTGATCGAGCGAAGGCGCAACTGGGCGCCGGCTGCCACGGCGTTGAAATGGTTCCAGCGCTGCTGGAAGCGCTCCTCGGCCTGCAGTGCTTTCACATCTTCTATMCCCTGCACCGCCTCGACCAGCATTGCGTTGCGCAGTGAGGCCTCCCGCATGGCTTCGCGCGCACTGGCGCGCAGCTTGCCTTGAGCCATCAGGCCCGGAACGATCAGCAGCAGGAGGGCTGCTGCTGGAATGATCACCAGCGGTCCGCCAATGAGCCAGAATATGCCAAGGAAGAGAAAGAAGAACGGAAGGTCCGTGACGGCCGACGCCGTTGTTGACGTGAGCAATTCGCGGACCTGCTCCATATCACGCAATTGCGCAATGAACGTTCCCGTGGATGTGGGGCGGGCGCTGTTCTTCACCCGCAATGCATGGCCGAAAAGAACGTCAGACATCCGCAGGTCGACGCGTTTGCCCACCGTGTCGAGGATGCCCGTTCGCAGCCGACGTATGATGAAATCGAAAAGCACCGCCAGCAACACGCCTGAAAACAGAACGAAGAGGGTGTTCATCGAGTTTGCCGGCACCACCCGGTCATAAACCTGCATTGAGAAGATGATACCCGCCAGCGCGAGGAGGTTGGCCATGAGCGAGGCCAGCATCACATGGGCGTAGGGCCGTAGATCACGCAGAGCAATGCGCCGGAACCAGTGTTTGCGATAGGGGGCGATGTAGGCGTCGACGCGTTCATCGGCGATTGCGCGTTCTGGACGGGCGAGCACCATCAGCCGTGTCTTGGCCAACAGGTCGTCGAGCGGAATGGGAGTGGACTGGCCGGCATCACCGCTGAAGACCACTGATGCGTGACGGTCCGCACTGAGTGCGGTCACAACGCCGACAAGTCCGCTTTCCAGCTCGACCAGAACCGGCAGGCGCCAGGTATGGAGCTTGCGAAACTGCACCGGCTTTGCCTGCAGTCCCAGTTTTCGGGAAACCCTGACGATGCCTTCTGCTTTGTCGGGCGTCTCGAGGGCTTGCGCCAGTTGCCGGGCACCCTGTGCGGAAAACGGCACATTGTAATGCCGCGCCACGTGCTCCAGCGCCTCGATCCAGGCCCAGAGATCTGGCCCATCTCGATCAGGTAGTTCCGTCTGCTCCATGTCGGGGCCGATCATGCGATCCCCTTCGGTTGATCAATCGGTATGTTTCGGTTGCGCGATCTCGTGACCGCGCAACGAAGTGTCTGGGGCTACACGCCCGCCGAGCCGGTGTCGTCCAGGTCGTCTTCTTGCACCAGGTGGCCGAACGGATCGAGAGGCTCGCTTTCGCCGAGGACGGATCCGCCATCGTTGCCCGTGTCCTTGGCAGTAGTGCTTTCCGTGTCCCGCGAAAGCGTCTCGATGTTGTCCAGCGGCACTTCCGGACTGCCTTCCTCATCTAGCAGACCGAGCATTCTTGCGCCGTCCGCAAGTGTGGCCTGGCCAGGGCCGCTCTCTTCCTCGTTCGGTTGGTCGAGCCCTTCGAGCCCGACCACATCCTCCGTGGCAAACAGCGGCTGGGTCGATGCGATTGCGACAAACGTGCCGGGCCCGGCGCCATGCTCGATATCAATGGTGAGCGTGGCTTCGGCAGTCGTGCCGTTCGGATGCTCCAACCGATAGATGAAGACGTCTGACTGGCCGATCGAGGCCGTGTCCGGATCCGGCTCGTAGCTGTACCCGCCATCGGCGAAGATCGTGAGTGTGCCGTAGGAGCCCACAATCTGCGTTCCCGCCTGTGCAGGTTCTTCATAGGTCACCCCGTCAGGCGCCACTTTCAGAACCGTATAGGTTGACCCCAGCGTGTCGTCCTCGAGCACATTGCCCTGTGTCGATACGCCCCCTTCGGCAACGATCTGTGTCAGATCGCTGTTCTCGAAGGTCAGGTCGGCGCTAACGGTGACGCCGATGGCGATCCCGCTATTGGAGACATTTAGGCGATACTGACCTGTCGGCAGGTCATCAATCGTCGCTTCGATTGTTTCGCCAACGATACCGATCACGTCGATCAGCCCGCCCTCGCTGCTGTTCGCGATCTCCACCCAGGCACCGTCAATGAATTGTTCCAGCGAGAACTCGATGGACTCAAGAAGATTGAGCAGACTGGAAGAACTGACTGAAATGGACAGGTCGCTCTCGACCTGATCCGCAACGCTGAAATCATAACTCCCTTCGCCACCGCCCAATACGTTCGTGTACTGGATGGCATTGTCGACCTGCTGCGTGGTCACGACATAGGTCGTGTCGATCCCGGCTGTGCCGGCGTCGTCCACAGCAGTCATGTCGAGCGTGGCGGCTTGGGTCGGATCGAGATCGTTCCACACCAGGCCTTGCCCGGCACTGTCGATCTGCACATAGAGCGTGGCTGTCGAGGTATTTCCTGTCGCAGGATCGTTCAGCGTGTAAGTGAACGCATCCACCTGACCGATACCATCGCCCGCTGCATTGGGCGTATAGGTGTAGCTGCCGTCGGGATCGATGGTGAGCGTGCCATAGGTGCCGACGATGGTCGTTCCCGGTCCGGCCACGGCCTCACCGTTCACCTGTGCGATCACGGTCGTGGGGGTGACATCATCGACCTGCCCGTCGTCATTCACGTCGGTGATGACATTGCCGGAAACCGGAACCGGATCGTAACCACCGATCTCGGTGTAATCGTAGTCAGTGCCGGACACCTGCAGGTCGCCGAGCACACCCGCCCCGACACCTTCGAAGGTCATGAAGGCCCGATACTGGCCGGATTCGAGCAGTTGCTCAACGCGGTACTCGTTTCCGCTCAACAAGCCAAGCTCGAGCAGCGTCGCTTCACCCGTGCCGTCAATGCCGGTCCATTGCGTGCCATCCCATTTCTGGATGACCAGTGCATAGTCGCTGAGCACACCGAGAGAGGCGAGAGCACTGTAATCGAAGTCCGCTTCCAGAGTGTGGTTCTCTTCTACGCTGAAGTCGACGGTGGATGTTCCCAGAACCTCGGCCTGCAGGTCGAGCACACCGATTGAAACCAGTGCCAGATAATTTGCGCTGCCGTGGTCGACGGATGACGACGTCGGGAGGATGTTCACCTCTGCTCTGGCAAAATCATCATAGGCCTGAATATCAGCGTCTGCATCTGCGTCTGCATCTGCGTCGGCATCTGCATCTGCGTCGGCATCTGCATCCGCATCGGCGTCTGCATC